>NZ_CP090095.1:1378333-2689166 GCF_021391675.1 Neorhizobium galegae | reverse complement strand
TTTTGACCGGGGCTGGCGTCGGGCAGGATCGAAAAATCTTTGCCGATGGCAATCGCTTGAGGATCGCCGATGGCTGCCTCGTGCTCGGCCGCGAATTCGACCGTGTGGAGCTGACGCGACTGGTATCCGGCGATTATCCGTTCGTGGCGATCGGCCGACGCGAGGATGCCGGCGGGCCGGTTCCTTATGTCGGCGGAGACTATGCGAACGGCACGCGGGCGCTGGTCGAGAAGGCGAGGGCGCTCGGGCATTCGAAGCTTGCCTATATCGGCCCGCCGGGACCGGCGGAATCAACTGCCGATCGGTGGTCGGGCTTCGACGGTGCTCTCGGTAACGGTCTCGAGCTAGTCCTGCATGTCGAAACGGTGGGATGCGCGGCAGACGAGATACTGGATGCTCTTTTAGGCAGCGGTGCGACTGCCGCCTTCTTCGTCGAACTCGCCGATGCGGTGCGCGTCGAGGCGGCCGCCCGCGCGCACGGCCTGTCCATTCCCGGTGATTTTTCCGCCGTCGTGCTCGGCAGCCATATCCGCGCCGAACGCAGCCACATGCAGTTCACCTCTTTCGACATCCCCCGCGAGGAGATGGGCCGGCAGGCGACTGCCATGCTGGTGCGCCGCATCGAGAGCGGCGATGCCGGCGGCCAAATTCTTCTGACCTGTGAACCGGTCGAGGGGGAAACCCTTGGACCCGCAAAAAGACGGACATGATCAACGTGACAGAGATGCATACGGATATTCTGGTGGTAGGCGGTGGTCTTGGCGGTGTTGCGGCAGCACTCGGCGCATGCCGGGCAGGCCGCAGCGTCATCATGACCGAGGAATTCGACTGGATCGGCGGCCAGCTGACCAGCCAGGCGGTGCCCTCGGACGAACATACCTGGGTCGAGCAGTTCGGAATTACCCGTTCCTACCGGAAGCTGCGCAACGGTATCCGCCAATATTACCGCGATCATTATCCGCTGACCGAGGGCGCGCGTGCCTGGGGCGACCTCAATCCGGGTGCGGGCTGGGTCAGCCGCATCTGCGCCGAACCGCGCGTCAGCCTTGCCGTCATGGAAGCGATGCTGATGCCTTATCGCGGCGCCGGTAAGCTGAAGGTGCTGCAGCCCTATCGTCCCGTGGCAGCCGACGTCGAAGGCGATACGGTCCGCTCCGTGACCGTCCGCCATCGCGATACCGGCCGCGAGATTACCATTTCTGCCGCCTATATCCTTGATGCGACCGAGCTCGGCGATCTGCTGCCGATGACCGGCACCGAATATGTGAAGGGCTTCGAGGCCCAGTCCGACACCGGCGAGCCGAGTGCGCCGTCTGAAGCGCAGCCGGACAATGTCCAGGCCGTGTCGATCTGCTTTGCGATCGATCACGTCGATGGCGACCAGACGATCGACAAGCCGGAGAATTACGACTACTGGCGCAAGTACCAGCCGCATTTCTGGGGCGGCCCGCTGCTCGGCTTCACCGCGCCGCATCCGCGCACGCTGGATTTCACCACCCGCTCGTTCACGCCCAATCCGAATGACGATCCGCTTGCCGTCGATGCCGACCAGCGCAAGGGCGGTGGAGACGAGAACCTGTGGATCTTCCGCCGCATCGCGGCGCGCAACAACTTCGTGCCCGGCGCTTACGCTTCCGACATCTGCCTCGTGAACTGGCCGATGATCGACTACATGGAAGGCACGATCATCGACCTTTCCGAAGAGGACAAGGCGAAACAGCTTAAATCGGCAGCCGACCTCTCTTACTCGCTGTTCTACTGGCTGCAGACGGAGGCGCCGCGCGTCGATGGCGGCCAGGGCTTTCCGGGGCTTCGCCTGCGCGGCGACATTACCGGCACCGAGCATGGGCTCGCCATGGCCCCCTATATCCGCGAGAGCCGTCGCATCAAGCCGGTCACCCGCATCGTCGAGCAGGACCTCTCCTATTCGGTGCGCGGCGAGAAGGGCGCGGTCAACTACCGCGACAGCATCGGCATCGGCATGTACCGGATCGATCTGCATCCCTCGACCGGCGGCGACAACTATATCGACGTGCCGTCCTGCCCGTTCGAGATCCCGCTCGGCGCGCTTCTGCCTGAGCGGGTGAAGAACCTCATTCCGGCCGGCAAGAACATCGGCACGACCCACATCACCAATGGCTGCTATCGGCTCCACCCGGTCGAATGGAACATCGGCGAAGTCGCCGGCATGCTCGCCGCCCATTGCCTCGACAAAAATCTTACGCCGCATCAGGTCCAGGAAAACGACGAGAAGCTCCAGAATTTCCAGAGAGAGCTTGCCCGTGAAGGCATTGAAATGCGCTGGCCGGACGTCGCCGCTTACTAGGACGGCCGGGAGCTGTCTATCAAACCAATCTTTGGAGGAGGAACGGGAATGAACTATCATCGGACTTTGAAATCTGCGGTCGCGGCATTGGCCGTGGCCGTGCCACTCTGCTGGAGCGGCATCGCCAACGCGCAGGACGCGGTCAACCTGCGCATGACCATCTGGAGCGCCAACGAGGCGCATCTGAAGCTGTTCGGCGACATCGCCGCCGGCTTTAAGAAAGACCATCCGAACGTGACGGTGACCTACGAGTCGCTGCCGTTCGATACCTATACGACGGCGCTGACGACCCAGATCGCCGGCGGCAACGCGCCCGACATGGCCTGGATTTTTGAGACCGCCGCCTATGACTTCGTCAATTCCGGCGCGCTTTATCCGCTGACGGATACGCTCAAGGCCACCAAGGGCTATAACGCGGAGGAGCTGAGCGCGACGGCTGCCGAGCGCTGGACCAAGGACGGCAAGCTGTTCGCCTATCCGTTCTCGACCTCGCCGTTTGCGATGTTCGTCAATAACGACCTCATCAAGGCCTCCGGCGCCAAGACGCCGGCGGAAATGATCGCAGCCGGCCAGTGGACCTGGGATAACGCCATCGCCACCGCATCCACCGTCGGCAAGACCGGCAAGGGCGGCCTGATCGTTCGCGACTTCAATTACCAGATCTGGCAGAATCTTGCCTCCGTCTGGAACGGCTGGGGCGCCTCGCCATGGAGCGCCGACGGCAAGACCTGCACGATGACCGAAAAGCCGATGGTCGATGCGCTCACCTTCATTCACG
Source organism: Neorhizobium galegae (assembly GCF_021391675.1). NCBI lineage: Bacteria > Pseudomonadati > Pseudomonadota > Alphaproteobacteria > Hyphomicrobiales > Rhizobiaceae > Neorhizobium > Neorhizobium galegae. The sequence continues at coordinate 2,686,062 of NZ_CP090095.1, read as the reverse complement.
ATGCCGTCTTCAAGAACAAGGCGATGCCGGGTCCCGGCGAAAGCGTCGACTTCTTCGCCGGCAATGCGGCGATGACGATCACGCAGATCAGCCGCGCCTCGCTGTTGCCGAAGGACAAGCCTTTCGCCTGGGATCTGGTGCCGCTGCCGAAGGGCCCGGCCGGCAACTATGCGCTGATCGGCCAGGCCGGCGTCGGCGTCATGCAGGCGGGCAGACACGCCAAGACGGCTGCCGAATTCGTCGCCTATATGACGAACCCGGAAAACTCGGCCAAGCTCAGCCAGTTCTTCCCGTCGGCCCGCAAGTCGCTGCTGAACGCCGAAGTCCTGAAGAAGACCAATCCGCTGCTGAGCCAGGAACAGATCGACAAGGTCGTGATCTCCGGCATTGCCACCGGCAAGGTCATTCCGGGCCATACGGGCTTTGCGCAGATCCAGCAGGCGGTTCGTTCCGGCCTCGATGCCGTCTGGCGCCCGGATGCGAATATCCCGACTGCCCTCCAGCAGATCTGCGGCCAGATCGGCCCGCTTCTGAAGCGCTGAGGAAGAACCGATGGCTGTCGCACAGCAAACCGCCCGTCCGGAAGGCCGCTCTTCATCGTCGTTCTGGACGATCGCGCGGCGCGACAGCCTCGCCGGCTTTCTTTTCATCGCCCCGCAACTGATCGGGATCACCCTTTTCGTGCTGATCCCGCTCTGCCTCGTCTTCTGGTATTCGCTGCACGAGTGGAACGTGCTCGCCAATACCTTCACCTATACCGGCCTCACGAACTACCAGATGCTTCTCGAAGACACGAGCTTGCCCTCGGTGCTCGGGGCGACGGCGATCTTTTCTGCCGGGCTGGTGATCTTCAACCTGAGCCTGGCGCTGCTGCTTGCGGTGCTGCTCAACCAGAAGCTCGCCGGCATCACCATCTTCCGCACGCTGTTCTTCTCGCCGGTCGTAGTGTCGCTGGTCGCATGGACGATCGTCTGGGGTTTCCTGCTGCAAAAGAACGGCGGCATCAACGGTGTGCTGCTCGTCTTCGGCATCGAGGGCCCGAACTGGCTGCGCGAACCGGTGACCGCGATGATCTCGGTCATCATTGTGCAGGTCTTCAAGAATGTCGGCCTCAACATGATCCTGTTCCTCGCCGCCCTCCAGGGCGTGCCGAACGAACTCTACGAGGCGGCCCGCATCGACGGTGCGCCGCGCTTCAAGCAGTTCCGCCGCATCACCCTGCCGCTGATCAGCCCGACCATCCTCTTGACCTCGATCATCACCATCGTCGGGTCGCTGCAGGTGTTTGCGCAGATCGCCGTGCTGACCCAGGGCGGGCCGGGTCTCACGACCACGGTGCTGGTCTACTATCTCTACCAGCAGGCCTTCCAGTTCCATTTCTTCGGCTACGGCTCGACGCTGTCGATCATGCTGTTCGTGATCGTTGCGGTGCTGACTTTCGCCCAGTGGCAGATGCGCAAGAGGATCGTCTTTTATGAAAGCTGAGCTCTCCCCGCGCAGACAAGTCTTTCTCTACGGCCTGCTCTGTGTTCTCCTGATCCCCTTCGTCTTTCCGACCTGGTGGATGGTCACGTCGTCGGTCAAGCCGATCAGCGACATCTTCGCTTTTCCGCCGCAGCTCCTTCCGGAAAGCTATGACTGGACGACCTATTCCAAGGTTTTCGAACTGCAGCCCTTCGTGAAGCAGTATTGGAATTCTGCCTATATCGCGGCGCTGGTGACGATCGGCACGATGGTCGTCTCCTCCATGGCCGGATACGCCTTTGCGCGGATCAAATTCCCCTTTGCCAACGCCATTTTCATGGTCGTGCTGCTCGGGCTCTTGATCCCGTCGGAAGTGACTATCGTGCCGCTCTTCCAGATGTTCCTGAAGGCCGGCATGGTCAACACCCATTGGCCACTGATCCTGGTGCCGATCTTCGGCGCCCCGAGCGTGTTCGCGACATTCGTGATGCGGCAGTTCTTTATTGCACTGCCTGTCGAACTCGAAGAGGCGGCGCGTGTCGATGGCCTCGGGCGTTTCAAGATTTTTCGCAAGATCGCCTTGCCGCTTGCAAGGCCGGCGCTCGCGTCGGTCGCGATCTTCACCTTCCTGCATTCCTGGAACCTCTATCTGGAGCCGATCGTGTTCCTGTCGAGTGCGGACAAATTCACGCTGCCGCAGGCGCTGACCCAATATACCGACGCCTATGGCGGGCCGATGTGGAACATCCAGCTCGCCGCCGCGACGCCGACGGCGCTGCCCGTTCTCATCGTCTTCATCATCGCGCAGAAGCAATTCGTCGAAGGGCTCGCGCATACCGGCCTCAAGGGCTGAAGAACCGGAAATCTGATTGATGGCTGAAGTTACCCTTTCCAATGTCCGCAAGAGTTATGGCGCCGTCGATATCATCCACGGCATCGACCTTGGCATCACTGACGGCGAATTCGTTGTGCTGGTCGGCCCGTCCGGCTGCGGCAAGTCCACCCTGCTCAGGATGGTCGCGGGGCTGGAGACGATCACCGGCGGTGACGTGAGAATCGGCGGCCGGGTGGTCAACGACCTTGATCCGAAGGATCGCGACATTGCCATGGTCTTCCAGAATTATGCGCTCTATCCGCATATGACTGTTGCGACCAACATGGGCTTCTCGCTGGAGCATCGCGGCGGCAGCAAGGCGGAGATCGCCGAGCGGGTCAAATGGGCCGCCGACATCCTTGGCCTCGCGCCGCTGCTCGACCGTTATCCGCGCCAATTGTCCGGCGGCCAGCGCCAGCGCGTCGCGATGGGGCGGGCGATCGTGCGCGATCCCAAGGTGTTCCTGTTCGATGAGCCGCTTTCCAATCTTGACGCGAAACTGCGCGTCGTCATGCGCGGCGAGATCAAAAGCCTGCACCAGAGGCTGAAGACCACCACCATTTATGTGACGCATGACCAGGTCGAGGCGATGACGATGGCCGACAAGATCGTCGTGCTGAACGGCGGCCGGGTCGAGCAGATTGGCGCACCGCTCGACCTCTACGACCGGCCGGCCAACCAGTTCGTGGCGGGCTTCATCGGCTCGCCGTCGATGAATTTCCTCACCGGCACGATCACGCCCGAAGGTTTCACAGCGCCCGGAATTCTGCTGCCTCTGCCCGAGGCCGCGCATGGGCACAAGGACCGAAAGGCGGTCTACGGCATTCGGCCGGAGCACTTTGCCCTGGACGAGAGCGGGGTGCCGGCGGAAATCATCCTTGTCGAGCCGATGGGGTCGGAGACGCAGGTGACAATGAAGCTCGGCGAAACGCTTGCCACCGGCGTGTTTCGCGAACGGGTTTCGTTGTCGCCGGGAGCGACCATCCGCGTGCGGCCGGAGCTCGGCAATATCCATCTCTTCGCCGCCGATGGCGGCCAGCGTTTGAACTGAGGCCGGTGATGCCGAATTATCCTGAAACCAAGCTCAGCAAGGCGCTGCGTGGCGGCGAATTCCCGGTCATCGTCTCGCTTGGGCGGCACGACCTCGACCTTGCCAAGGCGGCGATCGGGGCAGGGGCCTTTGCCATCAAGGTGCATCTCAACGCCTATCATCGCGCCACCGGCACCACATTCGGCAGTTTTCCCGAGGAGCGGCCGTTTTTCGAGAAACTGGCGCCGCTCGGGGTGCCGCTGCTGGTGATGGCCGGCCAGGAGACGGTGCCGACGCCGGAGGAACTCGATGCCTTGGCCGAGTTGGGTTTTGAGGGTTTCAACGTTTATGTCGACCATCTTCAGCCGCATCTGCTGCAGTCGAAGCTCCGCCCGATCCCGGCGCTCGGCGAGAAAAGCACGGACGAGGATCTGAAGACCATCGTCGCCATTCCCGGCGCCATGATGGAGGCATCCGTCGCGTCGTTTGCCGATTACGGCAAAGCGCTCAACGAGGCCGACCTTGGCCGCTACAGGGAAATCACCTCGAAGGCCGGTATTCCGGTCATCGCGCCGAGCCAGAAGCGTTTCGTGGCCGACGATATGGCAAGGTTGAAGACAGCCGGCATCGCGGCGCCGCTGCTCGGTGTCATCGTCACCGGCACGACGCCGAAGAGCCTGGAAGAGGCGGTGCGTCCGATCGTCGAGGCAGCAGTCGGCTGAGTGGTGACGATGGATTGAATTTCTTCCGTCGGATCGCCATTTTAGGTGCAAATCCAAAACCGAAGGAGGAAAGCATGACGACGTCTACCGAACGGGCCGTTCTGGCCGGTGGTTGTTTCTGGGGCATGCAGGACCTGATCCGGCGCCTGCCCGGCGTGGTTTCGACCCGCGTCGGCTATAGCGGCGGCGATGTGCCGAACGCGACCTACCGCAATCACGGCACCCATGCCGAAGCGATCGAGATCATCTTCGATCCGGCCAAGACCAGCTATCGCGATATTCTGGAATTCTTCTTCCAGATCCACGATCCGTCGACCAAGAACCGCCAGGGCAACGATATAGGCATGAGCTATCGTTCGGCGATCTATTACGAGAGCGATGAACAGAAGCGCGTCGCCGAAGATACGATCGCCGATGTCAACGCATCGGGGTTATGGTCGGGCAAGGTGGTGACGGAAGTGGAGCCGGTCGGCGATTTCTGGCAGGCCGAACCGGAGCATCAGGATTACCTGGAGCGCTATCCGAATGGCTATACATGCCATTTCCCGCGCCCGAACTGGAAGCTGCCGAAGCGCGCCAGCGTTGCTGCCGCTGAATAAGCCGTCTTAATTCACGAATTGAAGGCGCTGCCATCTCAAAATGGCAGCGCCTTTTTTTGTTAGGCCAGCGTGTAGGCGGTCTTCACCACGGTGAAGAACTCGGCGGCATACTTGCCCTGTTCGCGCGGGCCGAAGGACGAGGCCTTGCGGCCGCCGAACGGCACGTGGAAATCGACGCCGGCGGTCGGCAGGTTGACCATCACCATGCCTGCCTCGGAGTTGCGCTTGAAATGCGTCGCATGCTTGAGGCTGGTGGTGGCGATGCCCGCCGACAGGCCGAAGGGCGTGTCGTTGGCGGTTGCCAGCGCTTCCTCGTAGTTCTTCACCCGGATGACCGATGCGACCGGGCCAAAAATCTCCTCGCGGGAGATGCGCATCTGGTTGGTCGCTTCGGTGAACAGCGTCGGCTGGAGGTAGAAGCCGGGCGTGTCGCGCTTCACGAGTTCGCCGCCGAAGGCGAGCTTGGCGCCTTCGTTTTTGCCGATCTCGATATAGTCGGTGTCCTGCTTCAGCTGCTTGTCGTCGACGACCGGGCCGATATGGCTGCCGGCCTTCATGGCGTTGTCGACGTTGAGCGTCTTCAGCTTCTCGGTGAGTGCTGCGACGAACTTGTCGTGGATGCCTTCGGTCACGATCAGGCGGGACGAAGCGGTGCAACGCTGGCCGGTCGAGAAGAAACCGGAATTGGCAGCGGCTTCGACGGCGACGTTGAGGTCCGCGTCGTCGAGGACGATCATCGGGTTCTTGCCGCCCATTTCCAGCTGGAACTTGCGGTTATGCTCGATCGAGGCGAGCGCGACGCGCTTGCCGGTGCCGGTGGAGCCGGTGAAGGTGATGCCGGCGAGATCCGGGCTGTCGAGCATGGCCTGGCCGACGACCGAGCCGCGGCCCATGACGAGGTTCAGGACGCCCTTGGGCAGGCCGGCGCGGTGGAGGATGTCGACGATCGCCCAGCCACAGCCAGGTACGAGATCGGCAGGCTTGAAGACGACGGTATTGCCGTAGCAGAGCGCCGGCGCGATCTTCCATGCGGGGATGGCGATCGGGAAATTCCACGGTGTGATGATGCCGATGACGCCGAGCGGTTCGCGGGTGATCTCGACGCCGATATTCGGGCGGGCCGACGGCACCAGTTCGCCGGTCAGGCGCAGTGCTTCGCCGGCGAAGAAATCGAAGATCTGGGCGGCGCGGGTGACTTCGCCGATCGCTTCGGGAAGGATCTTGCCTTCCTCGCGGGCGAGAAGTGCGCCGAGTTCTTCCTTGCGGGCGAGAATCTCGTCGGAAGCTTTCCGAAGAATTGCGTGACGCTCCAGGATGCCGGAGCGCGACCAGGCGGGGAAAGCGGCCTTGGCGGCAGCGATTGCCTGTTTGGCGTCGTCGGCGCTGCCCTGGGCATACATGCCCACGACATCGTTGGTATCGGACGGGTTGATGTTCTTGGAAGCTTCCGAGCCGACCCATTCGCCGGCGATCAGGTTCTGGTAGATGGTCATGGACCTCTCCTTTCATGTGAAAGGCCCCGCCATGGGGGCGGGACCGTCAGATAGAGCTTGTTCAGTCGCTTACCTGAAAATGCTTGGCAGCCAGAGCGACAGGGCAGGGATGTAAGTCACGAGCAGCAATACTGCGATGCTGGCTCCGAAGAAAGGCCAGATCGTGCGCATCGCTTCACGTATCGTGATGCCGCCGACCGCGCAACTGACGAAGAGCACGGTTCCGACCGGCGGCGTGTTGAGGCCGATGCCGGCATTGAGGATCATGATGACGCCGAAATGGACCGGATCGATGCCGAAGGCCTTGACGACCGGGAGCAGGATCGGCGTCGAGATGATGACCATCGGCGCCATGTCCATGAACGTGCCGAGCACCAGCAGGATGACGTTGATCATCAGGAGCACGATGATCGGATTGTCCGAAACCGCGCTGATTGCCGCGATGATCAGCGTCTGGACCTGCAGGAATGCCATCAGCCAGCCGAACGCGGCTGCGGTGCCGATGACCAGCAGTACCATCGCGGTGGTGCGCACGGCGCCCATGACGGCCTCGACGAAACCGTCCCAGTTCAGTTCGCGATAAACGAGCATGGCGACAAGGAAGGCATAGATGACGGCAATGCAGGAACTTTCCGTGGCCGTGAACACGCCGGAGCGGACGCCGCCGAAGATGATGGCGATCAGCAGGATGCCCGGCAGCGAGGCCAGAAAGTAATAACCGACGCGGGCAAAGCCCGGGAAGGGGTCGGCCGGGTAACCGCGTTTGACGGCAACCCACCAGGCAGTGACCATCAGCGCCCCGGCCAGCAACAGGCCGGGAACGATGCCGGCGGTGAAGAGGTCGGCGACGGAGACGTTGCCGCCGGCTGCGATCGAATAGAGGATCATGTTGTGCGAGGGTGGGATCATCAGCGCGATGATGGCGGCGTTGGCCGTCACGTTGACTGCATAGTCCCTGTCATAACCGCGCGCAGCCATCTGCGGGATCATCAAGCCGCCAACGGCCGACGCGTCCGCTACGGCCGAACCGGAAATGCCGCCGAACAGCGTCGAGGCGACGACGTTGACCTGGCCGAGACCACCGCGCATGTGGCCGACAAGGCCGGCGGCAAAGCGGATCAGCCTCTGCGCGATGCCGCCGCGCACCATCAGGTCGCCGGCGAAGATGAAGAACGGGATCGCCATCATGGCGAAGACGTTCATGCCGGAGTTCAGCTGCTGGAAGACGACGATCGGCGGCAGGCCCATGTAGAGGACCGTCGCGAAGGATGCTATGCCGAGGCAGAAGGCGATCGGCATGCCGACCAGCATGAGGAAGGTAAAGGAACCGAAAAGAATCGCGTAGGCCATTACGCAGCCTCCTGCACGAGGACGTCGGCAGCAACGTCCTCGCCGATGGCGACGTCGACGAAGCGCTCCAGAGCGAAAAGAGAGATCATCGCGCCGCCGACGATCATCGGGAAGAAGTCGGTGCCGCCCGGCCAGCCGAGAACGGGAATAGTGGCCGACCAGGTACCCATGGCCAGCAGCGTCGAATAATATGCCATGCCGATACCGAAGAGCACGATCAGGCCCAGGCTCAGGAGGTCCATCGCCTTCTGGATTGCCGGTGGCATCACGTAGCGGACGATATCGAGCCCGAGATGCACGCTCTCACGCACGCCGACGGCGGCTCCGAGCATGATGAACCAGGACATCAGATAGAGCGACAGCGGCTCGGACCAGCTCGGCGAGTCGTTGAGGACATAACGGCCGAACACCTGCCAGCCGACGATGAGGGTCATGGCGATCATGCCGATGCCGGAGATATAAAGTGATATGCGGCTAAGCCCGCCCAGATAGGGCTTTATGGCCAGCATGAAGTTTCTCATGATCCTGTCCCCTTCGCAGCAGCAAGGCTGCCGGATATGCAAGAAAAAACCGGCCCTCTTGGCGAGGGCCGGTCTCCGGTAGGCTTACTTGACGGCCTGAATCTGTTCCAGCAGGGCCTTCTGCTTCGGATCTGTGACGAACTTGTCGTAGACCGGCTTCATGACGGCCGAGAACTCGTCCTTGTTGACCTTGATGACGTTGGCGCCACCGGCACGAACCTTGGCTTCAGAGGACTTTTCGCGGGCAGTCCAGAGTTCGCGCATCTTGACGACTGAATCCTTGGCGGCCTGGCGGAAGATCTTCTGGTCTTCAGGGGTCAGCTTGTCCCAGGAGATCTTGGACATGACCAGGATTTCCGGGTTCAGCGAATGTTCGGTCAGCGTATAGTTCTTGGCGATCTCATAGTGGCGTGCCGATTCATAGGAAGGCCAGTTGTTTTCCGCGCCGTCGACCACGCCGGTTTCGAGCGAGGAATAGACTTCGCCCATCGGCATCGGCGTCGGGTTGGCGCCAAAGGCCTGCATCATGGCGATCCAGAGGTCTGACTGCTGGACGCGGATCTTCATGCCCTTCAGGTCGGCAAGCTTGGTGATCGGCTTCTTGGTGGTGTAGAAGGAGCGCGCGCCGGAATCGTAATAGGCAAGGCCGACCAGGCCATGCGGTTCGAAGGCCTTCAGGATTTCGTCGCCGATCGGGCCGTCGACGACCTTGTGCATGTGCTCGGTCGAGCGGAACAGGAAGGGCAGGCCGAGAACGGTGGTCTGCGGCACGAGGTTGTTGAACGGCGCAGCATTGACACGGTTCATATCGATGACGCCGAAACGGGTCTGCTCGATCGTGTCCTTTTCACCGCCCAGTACCGAGTTGTTCATCACCTGGATCTTGATGCGGCCGTTGGTGCGCTGGGAGACCAGTTCGCCCATGTATTTGACGGCATCGACGGTCGGATAACCGTCCGGATGGATGTCGGCGGAACGCAGGGTAACCTGTGCATTGGCGGCCGTCGCGCCGAGCGCGAGGCCGAAGGCAAGGCCGAGCAGTTTCGTGAGTTTCATGTTGTCCTCCTCTGTGTGAGCGCCGGAGCCTCCACGCCCCGGTCGTTGAATTTATCAGTCTTCCTCAGGCCTCCCGTGCCGTTTATCGGGCGGGCAGGCCGTAAAGTTCTTCGGGATTTTTCACGAGTGCGAGCTCGCGTGCCGCATCGTCCGGGAGCCAGCCGAGCACGGTATCTGTCAGCGCCGCGTCATCCGGATAATCGGCCTGTTCGCGGGCGAGGTTATGCGGCCAGTTGGTGCCCCAGATGATGCGTTCCGGTGCGTATCTGGCGATTTCCCGGGCGACCGCGGCGACATCGGCGTAGTCCGGGCCGCCGGCCTTCGAGGATTCGTAGACGCCGGCGAACTTGAACCAGCATTTTCCACCGTCGATGAGGCGCTTGACGGCATCGACCTGAGGGCTATCAGGCGTGACACCGGCGAAAAACTTGCCGTGGTGATCGAAGACCCAGCGGGACTTCAGGTTCTTCAGGCGCTCTTCGTGGTCGAGAATGTTGCTGCCGTCGAACTGGACGGCGACCATCCAGTTGCGGGAGGCCGCCTTGGCGTCGACGGCTTCGAGTTCCGACAGGTTCACCGCGCCGCCCGGCAGGTCCATGATGCGGGCGCCGACATTGCCGGCTGCTACGAGGTTATCCAGTTCGGCTTCCGACGTGGTGCTGTCGATCACGCAGACGCCGCGGGCGATCGAACCGAATTCCGCAAGGCAGGCGTTGAGATTGGAATTGTCGCGCTGCTGGGCATTGCCCTGGGTGACGATCACCCGATCGATGCCGATCCAGCGCATGAACTGGAGATACTGGGCGGGTGTCGGCAAATCTCCAGCCGGCAGCCCGGGACCGCCGGGGAGCGATGGAAAGCCCGGCAGATAAGCATGCATCTGAGTGTCGATCGCGCCCTTGGGCAGTTTGGTCTTGGGCGGCGTGCCGGAAAGGGTGCGGACGAGCATCAGATATCTCCCATGCGGAATTCTTTGAGCGCATCGCGGTTGATCTCGATCCCAAGGCCGGGGCCGTTCGGGATCTGCACCACGCCGCGCTCGTGTTCGATCGGGGTTTTGATCACCGCCTGACGGAACGGATTGTGGGTACGGTCGAATTCGAGGATCGGTTCGATCGGGTTGACCCGAACCGGGCTCGGGATCATCGCCGCCATGAACTGCAGGGCCGCCGCGATATGTACACCGGTGCCCCAGACATGCGGCACGACGCGGATGCCGTGAAGGGCTGCCATGTCGGCAACGCGCTTGGCTTCGGTAAAGCCGCCGACGCCGGCAAGGTCGGGCTGCAGGATATCGACGGCGCGGGTTTCCACCGGCTCGCGCATGCCCCAGCGGCTATGCCAGGTCTCGCCGCCGGCGACCGGGATCGGCTGGCGGGCGCGGACTTCGCGATAGGCGGCGAGCTGTTCCGGCACGACCGGTTCTTCGAACCAGTCGATGTTGAGTTCTGCAGCGGCCTGGCCGAATTTGATTGCCTCTATGGCGTCATAACCATGGTTGGCATCGACCATCAGGCGCATGTCGGAGCCGACGGCATCGCGCACGGCGCGGATGACGCGCAGATCTTCCTCGACACCAAAGCCGATCTTGATCTTGCTGGCGTGAAAACCCTGTTCCCAATAGCGGGCGACATCCGTCGCATTGTCCTCGACGCGGTCGACGCCGTCGCGCTTGAAGCTGCCGGTGGCGTAAGCCTTGACGCTCTCGCGGAACCGACCGCCGAGCAGGATGGAGACCGGCACGCCGAAATGTTTGCCCTTGATATCCCAGAGCGCGATATCGATGCCGGACAGTGCCGTGACGGCGAGGCCGCGCTGGCCCTGGTCGCGCAGGGCGTTATAGAGCCGCGCCCAGATCTTTTCGGTTTCGAGCGGGTTTTCGCCGATCAGCCAGTTCGCATAGGTCGCGACCACGGCGGCATTCGGCCGGGCCGGGCCGAGGCATTCGCCCCAGCCGATCGTGCCGTCATCGCACTCGATCTCGACGAGCACATGGGCGCGGCGATCGAAGCGCATCGAGCCGCTTTCGAAGGCGACGTCGAGCCTGTGTTCGAGGAGATGGGTGCGAACGGAAGCGATCTTCATGAGATCACCGCTTCCAGGGGCCGATGAGCTTCAGGAGCATCTCTTCTTCTTCCGCCGTCAGGTCGTCGAGCGGCGGGCGCACCTTGCCGGCGTCGAAACCCTGCAGGCGCACGCCGGCCTTGATGGCCGAGACGGCATAACCCTTGCGGCGGTTGCGGATCGCCATGAAGGGATAGAAGAAGTCCTTGAGGATCTCCTCGCAGCGGGCACGGTTGCCGGCGCGTAGCGACTTGTAGAAATCGACCGCAAGGCCCGGCACGAAGTTGAAGACCGCCGACGAGTAGGTCGTGAAGCCGGCGCCGAGATAGGCTTCGGCGAAGAGCTCGGCCGTCGGCATCCCGCCGAGATACATCAACCGGTCGCCCATGGTGGCGGTGATCTGCCGGACAAGCCCGATATCGCCGCTGCCATCCTTGAAGCCGATCAGGTTAGGGCACTCGTCGCAGAGGCGCTGCAGAGTATCGACCGACAGGATCGAGTTGTCGCGGTTATAGACCATGACGCCTATTCCAACCGACTGGCAGATGCGCTTCACATGCTGGTAAAGACCTTCCTGCGGCGCATCGATCATGTAATGCGGCAGCAGCAGGATGCCGTCGGCGCCGGCCTTTTCGACCGCGCGGGCCATTTCGACGCCGACATGGGTGCCGAAACCGCAGCCGGAGACGATCGCGGTCTTGCCTGCGGCTTCCTTGGCGGCGGAAACAATGCCGGGAACTTCATTGGGGGACAGCGAGAAGAATTCGCCCGTGCCGCCGGCGGCAAACAGGACCGGTGCATCGAAGCCCGACAGCCATTCCACATGGCGGCGATAGCTTTCCGGCTGGAACTGGCCTTCCTTGTCGAAATGGGTGACGGGAAAGGACAGCAGGCCGGCACCAAGTGCGACCTTGATTTCTTCAGGCGTCATCATGCGGATTTCCTTTGTAAGCGTCTCCTCCAGACAAAAATTGTCGTACAGGTTGCGCTGACTTGTGTCAACAAGTCATCTTACAGATTCACGGAGCTCCCGGAGCAGGGTGCGATAGCGCAACTGCGAACCGCGAAGATGCCGGCGCATGGCATCGCGGGCGCGGTCTTCGTCGCCGTCGGAAATCGCCACGACGATGGCGTTGTGCTCTTCATCGAGCAGCTTGATATAGGTCGCCTGGTCGGCCTCCGAATCGTCCGGGCGCAGGGCTGCGCGCGGGATCAGGCTGCGGCCGATCATGGTCAGGAATTCGCGGAAGCGGGGATTGTTGGTCGCCTCGGCGATAGCCAGATGCAGGGCAAAGTCTGCCTCGCTGGTCGGTTTCGCGGCCTCGAGACAGGCGCGGACAGCATAATGACGATCGAGAATGACCTCTTCCTGTGCGGGGGAGCGGCGAAGGGCGGCGAGCCCCGCAGCCTCGACTTCCACCGCGGTTCGGAGCTCCAGGAGCTCGATCATCGAGGATACGCGGGCGAGATCGATATTCGAGAGGGAGAGCATGACCGGCTGCGCGTTACGCGAAGGCTCCAGCACGAAGACGCCGGCGCCCTGACGCGCTTCCACCAACCGGTCGGCGCGCAGCGATGCGATAGCCTCTCGCACGACAGTGCGGCTGACGCCATGCGCCTCGGTCAGCTGTGCTTCGCTCGGCAGGCGGGAGCCCGGTGGAAACTGGCCTGCCGCAATCGCCTGGCGCAGCGTTTCTCCGAGGCGGGAAACAAGCGTCCTCGATCCCTTGCCGGTATCGAGTCTGGTTTCAACGCTCATTCGTTCCTCCCTGCGCAGCGGCGCATCACAATATCGCGTCAACTAATACGTCTAATACGTCAAGTCGAGCGCCACTCCAAACGGGCTCCAACTTATTGACCAGGTTTCATCAACATGTATGATAAGTATCGACGCTTGTCACGAACAAGTTGGCCGACAGACTGGCCTTCACTGGATTGCCGCGGCCAATGCGCCGCTTTCGGAGGATGATTTCTTGAAAAGACTTTTGATCACCGGTGCCGGCGGCGGCCTCGGACGCGCCATGCGCTCGCGTCTCGCCGGTTTTGCCGAAACGCTTCGCCTCTCCGATATCGTCGATCTCGGCCCCGCCGGCCCCAATGAAGAAATGGTCGTCTGCGACCTCGGCGATGCCGACGCCGTCATGAAGCTGGTCGAAGGCTGCGACGGTATCCTGCATCTCGGCGGGGTTTCGGTCGAGGACAAGTTTTCGAAGATCCTCAACGCCAACCTGCTCGGCCTCTACAATCTCTACGAAGCGGCCCGCGCACATGGCCAGCCGCGCATCCTGTTCGCCAGCTCCAACCATGTCGTCGGTTTCTATCGCCAGGACGAGCATATCGACGTCAAGGCTCCGATGAAGCCGGATGGTCTCTACGGCGTTTCGAAATGCTTCGGCGAGGCTCTGGCGCGGATGTATTTCGAGAAATTCGGCCAGGAGACGGCGCTCGTCAGGATCGGCAGTTGCTTCGAAAAGCCGATCAACCACCGCATGCTGTCCGGCTGGATGTCCTATGACGATTTTGCGTCCCTGATCGACTGCGTCTTCCGCGCGCCCATGCTCGGCTGCCCGATCATCTGGGGCATTTCCGACAATGACAGCAAGTGGTGGGACAATTCCCACGCGTCCTATCTCGGCTGGAAGCCCAAGGACAATGCCGAACGCTTCCGTGCCGAGCTCGATGCCAAGGGGCGTCCGGAACCGACGTCCCCGGCCGCTGTCTACCAGGGCGGCATGTTCACCCAGGACCCGATCTTCTCGGAGGAATGAGCCGGCCATTTGCCGGGTTCTTGTTTCCGCCTTTTAGGCCCACCACATCAGCTCCTTCTACAACCTTCCCCTTTCCAGGAAGGTGTTTTCCGGAGTTCTTGTGATGGGATTTATCGATATCAATCCTCCCGTCCCCGAGGATGGCGCGCTTCTCGACGCCTATTCGGAGACGGTTGCCGGCGCGGTCGACCGCGTCGGTCCTGCCGTCAGCCGCATCGAGCGACTCGGCGGCGTTGCTGGCCAAGGCGGCCACGGGTCGGGCTTTGCGATTTCGCCGGACGGCCTGATCATCACCAACCACCACGTCGTTTCCGACGCCAAAACTGTGCGTATCCGCAGCGCCAACGGGGCGGTCGGGCAGGGCAGCGTGCTCGGCCGCGACGCCGATACCGATATTGCGCTGGTGCGCGCCGACATGGACGTGCAGGCCTGGGCACGGCTCGGCGATTCCCAGAAATTGCGGCGTGGCCATATCGCCATTGCGATCGGCAATCCGCTCGGCTTCGACTGGTCGGTGACATCGGGCGTCGTGTCTGCGCTTGGCCGCTCGATGCGGTCTTCCACCGGCCGGCTGATCGACGACGTCGTGCAGACCGATGCGGCGCTCAATCCGGGCAATTCCGGTGGGCCGCTGGTGTCCGCCTCCGGCGAGGTGGTCGGCGTCAACACCGCAGTCATCCGCGGCGCGCAGGGCATCGCCTTTGCGGTCGCTTCCAACACGGCCAATTTCGTCGTGTCGGAGATCCTACGTTTCGGTCATGTGCGGCGCGCCTTCATTGGCATCGTCGTCGATACGACCGCGCTGCCGCGCCGCGTCGCGGTGAAGGCCGGGATGTCGCAGGAAACGACGGTGCGCATCCGCCGCATCGATGCGGGCAGCCCGGCTGACAGGGCGGGCTTGAAGGAAGGCGATTTCATCCTGGCCATCGACGGCCAGCCCGTCGGTGGCGCGGATGACCTGATCCGTCTGCTGGATGGGACCCGGATCGGCAAGGATACGCCGATCTCCGTGTACGACCTCGATTCTCGGATCGTCGATCGAGTTCTCGTTCCTGCCGCCCGGCCGCATAACGGCGCATGACGGCCCGATGAGGTTGTCGGCCGGGGTGCCTTCCCGTCTTAGGACAGACGGCTTCTCAACCGTGCCATCGCCGGCTCGTCGAGGCCGAGGCGGACGAGGTAGTCCCGCACGCTGCCGTAGTTCTTGCCGATATGGTCGAGCGCCTGGCGCATGCTGCGCGGTTCGGAGGCCAGAACGATATCGACGAGAGCTGCCGGCGTGCCGCGGCCGAGCGCGCGATCCCTGAGCCTCGCGATCAGCGGGCCGGAGATCGTCGCCGTCAGGGCGTAATCCTCGATAATGGTCGTCTCATCGACACCGGCGTTGGCGAGCAGCAGTGCCGAGATCACCCCGGTACGGTCCTTGCCGGCGCTGCAGTGGAAGAGCACGGCGCCTTCAGGCGCGTCGGCGATGGTTTTCAGGACTTCGGCGATGGCCGGCTGGCAGTCGTCGATTGCCTGGCAGTAACGGTCGCCCATGTCGAAGCTCACCGCGGCATTTGCCATCATCTCCACCGGCGCCAGTGCCGAAAACAGCGGCGTGTTGTGGTAGCGCACTTCGGCATGGCCCACGAACGGGTTGGCTTCTGCGGCGATCTCGTGGGCGTTGCGCAGGTCGATGACGGTGGTCAGTCCGTTGTCCAGCAAGGTGTCGATATCGGCCTCGCTCAAGGCGTGCAATGCGTCGCCGCGCAGGATCGAGCGCCAGCGGGTCAAGCCGCCGTTCGCCGTTCTGTAACCGCCGAGATCGCGGACATTATGGGCGCCTTCCAGCGCGATCAGGCGTTCGTAACTCAGCATATCAGCGGATTCCGGATTTCATGAAGGATTCAATGACGTGGCGCTGCAGGACCAGGTAGATGATCAGGATCGGCAGGCTGGCGAGTGCCGAGGCCGCCATCAGCGGCCCCCAGAGATTGCCCTCCTGGGTCATGAACATCTGCAGGCCGATCTGGACGACCGAGTTTTCCGGCTTTCGCGACAGGAGCAGCGGCCAGAAATATTCGTTCCAGGCAGAGATGAAGGCGATGATCGACAGGGAGGCGATCGGCGCGCCCATGTTCGGCACGACGATCTGCCAGAGGATCTTCCAGCTTCTTGCGCCGTCGATGCGCGCCGCTTCGAGGATCTCGGTCGGGAAGGAGCGCATCGCGTTGTAGAGCAGCAGGATCGCAAAGGCATGCGCCGCATTGGGCACGATGAGACCGGTCAGCGTGTCCAGGAGGCCGAGCCGCGAGGCGAGCACGTAGTTAGGGATCATCGTGACCTGGAAGGGCACCAGCCAGGAGAGCGCGATGAGCCCGTGGATGACGCCGGAAAGGCGCATGCGCCAGCGCACCAGCGCATAGGCCGCAAACAGGCCGGTCACGACCTGCAGAAGGGCGGTCGCTGCGGATACGATCGTGGTGTTGATCAGCATTCCGATCATCGGAATGCGGGTCAGCACGAAGACATAGTTTTCGAGCGACGGGTTGGACGGCCAGAGCGAAGTGGAGAAGATTTCGTTCTCCGGCCGGAGCGAGGTGACGATCATCCAGTAGATCGGAAAGATCGACAGGAAGGACAGGACGATCATGACCGCATGCACCGCCAGTCGGCGGACACCGCCGGATTTGGGACCGGCGGAGGCAAGCGAGGCAAGATCAGGGGAAGCGTCAATTGTCATAGACCGCGAACCTTTTCGTGAGCCACATGCAGCCCGCTGCAATCACCGCAAAACCGGCAAAGGCGATCATGCCGGCCGCCGAGCTCCAGCCGGCGGACATGGTCTGGAAACCGTATTCCCAGAGCAGGTAGAAGATGTTGGTGGTCGATTTCAGCGGGCCGCCATTTGTCAGCACGTTGATGTAGGCAAAGCTCCACTGCGCCCCGAACAGGATCGTCATCATCGACAGAAGCAGGATGGTCGGCGACAGCAGCGGCAGTCTTATATCGCGGATGATGCCCCAGCGGCTGGCGCCGTCGATGCGCGCCGCTTCGATATAGGAGGGGTTGATGCCGGCATTGGCGGCGGAAAACAGCAGGGTGGAAAAGCCGATCAGTTTCCAGCCGGTAATCCAGGTCAGCGTCGCAAGCGCGTATTTCGGGTCGGTCAGAAAGCCGATGCGGCCGAGACCGACCGTCTCCAGGCCGAGCGTGATCAGCCCCTGATCCTCGTTGAGCAGCCAGCGCCAGAGAATGGCCGCGACGACGGGCGCAACGATCATCGGCACGAAGATCAGCGCGCGGTAGATCGTGCGGGCTCGGCCTTCGAGGTCCTGGGTCCAGATCGCCACGAAGAGCGGAATGATCACCGACATCGGGAAGAGGCCGAGAATGTAGAAAAGCGTGTTCCAGAGGGCGGCGCGCATCTCGGGCAGTGCGAACAGGCGCTGGTAGTTGGTCAGGCCCACATAGCGCTGCGGCGCGGTCGGCAGCATGTTCCACTGGTAGAAGGAGAGCTGGAAGGCCTCGACCAGCGGCACATAGGTCCACATCATAAGGAGACACAGCGCCGGTGCCAGATAGAGCCAGGGCTGCACGGTGAATGTGCCACGCTGGCGGGCAGCCGCGGGCACCCGGGCAAGGGTGAGTGGTCTTGCGAGATCGGCCTGGATATCGGTCATGAAATTTCCCCGAAAGGACCCCTAAGGGACAATGACGCCGGGCGGGAAAGCGAGACCCGCCCGGCATCCCCTCGTGATGGTTACGGCATCAGGTCCTGGCCCTGGTCCTGGGCGGCTTTCAGCGTCGCGATCGGATCGCCCTTGCCGAAGACGGCTTCACGCACCGAGTCCATCATCATCTTCTCGACCTGGCGATAGTTCGGGCCAGGGAAGGCGACGTTGGCGGTGAGGCGGTTCAGCTGTTCCAGGTTGGCGCGGAACATCGGGTTTTCCTTGACCCAGGGGCCGAGGTAGTTCGGGTCGTCGACGATATCGAGGCGCAGCGGCAGGTAGCCGATCTTGCTGGTGATGACCGTGTAGGCTTCTTTGCTCGTCAGGTACTTGAGGAGCTCGTAGGCCGCGCGCTGCTTGGCCGGATCCTTGCTGAAGACGAACAGGGCGCTGCCGGAATTGGTCGGAGCGGTCGGCTTTTCGCCGAAGGATGGCATTGGGGCGATGCGCAGGTCGAATTTCCCTTGAGCGGCCTTCTTGTAGGAGCCAAGCACCGCGGTCGTATAGACGAACATGCCGAGATTGCCGGCGGCAAAGGTGTCCGAACCGCTGGCCGGGTCGATCTTGGCATGGGCACCGCTGTCGACCATGTCGCGCAGCATCTTGACCGCTTCGGCGGCATTCTTGTCCGCGTAAGTGAGCTTGTTGTCGTCGCGCACCTTGCCGCCGTTCGACATGACGATCGCCTGATAGACGAAAGTGCCGTCGGTCGGGCCGTAGGCGCCTGGGAAGAAGCCGTTCTTGCCGGTCTTTTCCTTGATCGCCTTGCCGGCGATGTTGACGTCGGCCCAGGTCTTGGGCGGGTTGTTCGGGTCGAGGCCGGCCTGCTTGAAAAGGTCGCCGTTGTAGTAAAGGACCGGCGTCGAGAAGGTATAGGCGAGACCGTAGGTCTTGCCCTCGACCTTGCCGAGTTCGAGGCCCTTGGGGATCATGCCGGCGAGATGGTCTTTCAGTTCCGCCGGGCGCACCATGTCCTCGAGCGCATTGCCGCCGAGGTCGGACGCGATGAAGATCAGGTCGCGGAAGGTCAGCTGGGCGACGTCCGGCTGCTTGCCGGCGACGATATCGGCCTGGACGCGGTTGATGATCTCGTTCGAGGGAACGGCGACCGTCTCGACCTTCACGTTCGGGAATTTCTTCTCGAAGCCGGCGATCAACTCTTTCGTGGCGTCGGCGCCAGCGCTCGCGGATGCGAGGTTGTAATTGTAGAAGGTGATCGTCACCGGCTTGTCGATGGTTGCCGGCATTTCGGCAAGCGCGCCGAGCGGCAGGCCAAGGGGCAACATCGAGGCGGCAGTGAGCGTCGCCATCAGCTTGAGCGTGGTTCTGCGCAGCATTTTGCGTGTCTCCGGGTGAGGGTTATTCAGCGGCGACGGGCATTGCCCGAGCCATCAGAAGTTCGAGCGGATAGGTGTTGAGCTCGGCGCGGTCGGACGGCAGCGGCACGAAGGCCATGGTGAGGCCCGACGGGCGGATGGTGCCGATGCCGAAGGAGGCGCCGCGCACCATGCGCAGGATATCGGTGCGCAGGATGTCGGTGGCGGCATGCTGGCCGGTGCCGACCACGACCGGGATGCCGTGCCAGACGGAGACGCGGTCGTGGTGGATATGGCCGCTCAGGATGCCGATGATGTTGCGGCCCTTCAGCAGCTCGCGAAAACGTTCCGACTGCGGAAAATGGATCGTTCGCCAGTGGGTGGCATCGGCTTCCTCGCCGAGTGCCGGCGGGTGGTGGACGACGATCAGCTTCGGCAAGTCGGGATGGCTGTCGAGCGTCGAGGCGAGCCAGTCGAACTGTTCCGGATCGATCGTGCCGCCGATCAGGCCCGGCGTCGTCGAGTCGATGGTGATGATGTGGATGCCGTCGATGATCGTGTCGTGGTCGTAGGGCGCATCCGGATCATGCGCCTCGATGCCCATGCCCTCGTAGAAGCCGGGACGGGTGTCGTGATTGCCGAGCGCGTAGATGACCGGCACGTCGATCCTGGCGTCGATGATCTCCTTCAGCCGGCGAAAACTTTCCGCATCGCCGCGGTTGGTGAGATCGCCGCTGGCGATGACGAATTGCGGCTTCGGCGTCACGGTCGCGACGAGATCGAGCACCTGGTGCAGCGTCTCGGTCGTGTCGCTGTGCAGATGGCTGTCGTCGGCGGTGCCGATGTGCAGGTCGGTCAGATGGATGAATGTGGTCTCGCGTCGCACCGGATGCCTCCATGGATGACGGTTTCGTCAGGAGGACCGTTAGAAGGGGTTTGTTTCGAGGGAGTGACGGATTTCGAATGCCGTTCGAAACCGGCTCAGCGACGGAACATCGGCGCGATCACCTCGACCATGCGGGCGATGACGATTTCCGGATCATCGAGGTCGATGCCGTAATTGGTCAGCACTTCCGTACGTGACCGCGAGCGGGTGACCTGGGAGCGGATGCCGAGCGCACAATTGAGCCGCCAGCCGATATCGACCTCATCGAGCCACGGCGCGATCCGCTTCAGATGCGGGACGAAAGCCCGGTGATGTTCGACGTTATCGATGATGCGGCGGTAATGCGGCGCGCGTTCCCGGTGGGTTTTCGCCATCGACGTGAAGTGCGACAGGACCGGATAACTGGAGGTCGGGTCGAGGCTCCAGCGGATCGACGGGCCGACCAGTGCTGCGATGACTTCCTCGACATCGGGCGGATCCGGCGCCCGGCGGTCTGCAGCTTTGCGCAGCAGGCTCAGCCGCTCGGCATTGAGCCGCCGGTAGACCCGCTCGGCGACGGCTGCCACCAGTTCTTCCTGGGAGCCGAAATGGTAGCTGATGGCGGAGGGTGTCGCATGCGCTTCGATGGCGATCCGCCGAGCGGTCAGATCCTCCAGAGCCTCGGCTTCGCAAAGCAGATGCTCGCAGGCATCCATGAGCCTCATGGCTGTGAGATTGGTTCGGCCGTGCATGAACTCACCCTCGATGAGGGCAGCCTAGACCGCTTCTGTGTAGGGTGGATGACAGTGCGGGAAAACGCCTAGGCCAAATCCGGGCGAGCCGTTTCCGTGTCGAGCGGGCGGGCGAAAGGCGCGGGCCAGGTGTCCCTTTCGTCCTCGCCATCCTGGCCATCGCGAAACTCGTCCATGCGATGCTTGATGGCCAGCGCATAGATCGTATCGAGGATGTTCCGGTCACGCAGGTGGGGATCGGTGAGGCCGAGCAGCGCCGCCCGGACGATCTTCCTGCTCGATGTTTTCGGGCAGCGTTTATTGACGAATTTGAACAAGGCGTCGTCCGTGAGGCCATCCATCGCGCCGTCGACCAGCGCCTCGTAAACCTTTTGCTTTTCTCCCACTACACTCCCCGCACTCAATCAAAATGACTATGTCACATAACTGTCATCATCCATTTTGAAGGAAATATGGCAAGGGGCCTGGAACAAAAGTTGTGAGGGATAGCGTTCACCGGACACGCTTGATGAATTGAAACGGCGCTGCGGCATCTCTAGTTTCGCCGCAGCAACGGGTTTGGGAGGAAAAGAGTGAGGATAGGTGCAGGAATTCTCGGTGCGGCGCTCTGCCTTGGGATGGTGCCGCTGAAGGCGTCGGCGCAGAGCGAGTGGCAGTCGGTCGAGCAGATCCAGACCTATTCTATCACGGGTGATTCCGGCGTCGATCTCTACGCTTCCATCGGCGAGCGTGGCCCGAAGATCGGCAAGGAGGTGCGCGCCATCGCCCATACCAATTTCAAGCTGACCTGGACCCGTGATTACCGGCCGCAGCCGGACGGCGCCTGTACGCTGGTTTCGGCGCGGCCAAAACTGATCATCACCTATACGCTGCCCAAGCCCGCATCGGCGCTTTCCTCCGAGCTCAAGAGGAAATGGGATGTCTTTTTTACCGGCGTCCACAAGCACGAACTGGTCCACGGCGTCATCATCACCGACATGGTGAAGGAGATCGAGCGGGTGAGCGTGGGGCTCAGCGTCGCCGACGATCCGAAATGCGCAAAGATCAGGACCGAACTGACCGCCAAACTCGGCGAGATTTCGAAGGCGCAGCAGAAGCGCAGCAGCGACTACGATCGGATGGAGATGGGCGAAGGCGGCAATGTCCACCAGCTCATCCTGCAATTCGTGAACGGAGCCGGCAGATAACCTCCGCACAGATTGATTCATCAGTTGGCTGGAAGCTATTGCTTTTCCTGATGAACTCTACGGCTGCACTATCTCTTGCGCATCACGTTGACGACGAGCACGCCGACGATCGCCATGACACCGCCGATCGCGCCGATCAGGGTCGGCACTTCGCCGAGCCAGAGAAAGCCGATCAAGGTCGCGGTCGGGGGTACGCCGTAGAGGAAATTGGCGGCCCGCGCTGCCGACAGCCGCTTCAAGGCGATCGCCCAGGTGACGTAGCCGATCGCGGTTGGGAAGAGCACCAGATAGGCGATGCCCCAGTTGACATCCGCCGGAGCGGCGGCAAGCGCCTGGAGGGTGGAGGGAACCGCCGGCAGCAGCGGAATGGAGCCGATCAGCATCAGCCAGGCGGTGACGGCCAAAGCCGGCATGCGGCCGAGGATCGGCTTCTGCAGCACGCTTGCAATCGCCGAGCAGAGGGCGGCGCCGAGAATGAGGATCGCGTTCGGATCGAGATCGAAGCCATCCTCGCCGGAGGCCGCGATCAGCGCCACGCCGGCAAAGGAGATCGCCGTTCCGACCCAGCCCCAGCGGCCGAACCGCTCGCCGAGTGCGAAAATGGCGATGAGCGCGGTGAAGACCGGCATGGTGTTGATGATGAAGCTCGCCGGCCCCGCCGCCACCGTTCGCTCACCCATGTTGAGGAGAACGGCATAGGCGGCGATGAAGAGCACGGCCGCGACGACGAGGCGGAGGATATCGCCCTTGGCCGGAAGGGCTGGCCGGGCAGCGGCAAGATAGAAAACCGCGATCAAGGCGGCCGGAACATAACGTGCCGTGGCGAGCTCGATCGGCGTCAGCGGCCCGAGCGCGATGCGGATCACGGCGAAGGACGAGGCCCAGAAAACGATGGTCACCAGGATCGCCAGGAAGGCGATCACATCAAATCCGTGTCTATCGTCTGTTCCAGAATTCATGGCGACCGTGCTCATCTCTTTCTCCCTCGAAGCGTGGAAGTCAGGATTTAGCGCTTCTTATCCGTGCTTGAAAAGCAACGCAATCGATGATCATATGTGCGTATGGTTCACAGCTCGCAGACTTTGCCACCACTTGATACACTTGAGACCTTTGCCCGCGCCGCGCGTCTCGGATCGTTTTCCGCGGCGGCGGAAGAGGGCGGCGTCACCCATGGCGCGGTCTCCCGGCAGATATCCCGGCTGGAACGCTGGATGGGCGTGCGGCTTTTCTCCCGCGAGGCTCGCGGTGTGACGCTAACTCCGGAAGGTACGCGTTTTTTCGCCCGCGCGGAGGAAGCGTTGGCTCTGCTCGGGGATACGGACGAGCGGTGGCTGCCCCGCCGCAACAAGACGGTCGTCCGGCTTTCGGTGACGCCATCGGTCGCCTCGCTCTGGCTGTTCTCGCGCCTGTCGAAGCTGGAGGCCAGCGATATCCACTTGGAGGTGATCCTGGAACATCGGCTGGCGGACTTCAGCGAGGGCATCGACCTGGCGATCCGTTGCGGCAAGGGGCCATGGGCCGGCGTGCGCAGCCTCCCGCTCTGGCAGGAGAAACTCGTGCCGATCGCCGCTCCGGCGGTTGCCGAACGTCTCAGCGGACGCACCGATGCGAAGTCACTGCTCGAACTGCCGATCCTGCACGATTCCAATATCGAGGCCTGGCGGCGCTGGCTGGCCGTCGAGAGTGTCGACTACGTGCCGCGCGGGCAGGACCGGCGGTTCGAGGATTATAACCTGGTAATCGACGCCTGCGCGCATGGCCTCGGCATTGCGCTCGCCCGGCCGCCGCTTGCGGACGCGGCGCTTGCCTCCGGCCGGGTCGTCGCCGTGTCCGACAGGACCATCGATCATCACGTCGCCTTCCACCTGATCCGCCCGAACGACGCGATGAAAGCTTCTGCCGCCGAGTTTGCCCGGCGCTTCCTGCAGGAGGCCGGGTTCGACGATACGGCGATTGCAGCCTTCATCGCGCCGGGGCGGGGGAAGGGATAAAACTAGGCGCCTACCGCATGCACTGAATACCGCCGATATCGGTAACCAGCGCAGCCTGGGCTGGAGGGCTCACACCCCGCCATTGTCTCTGGCAAATCGGGCAATATCCGCATGGGTGGCGAACCAGACGCCCTCGTGGCCCTGGATGTGCCTGATCAGATCCTCCAGCACGAATATGCGCGAGCGGTAACCGGACACATGCGGGTGCATGGTCAAAAGGAACAGCCCGCCTTCGATATAGGCGCGGTCGAATTCGCGCTTGAAGATATCGAGCACGGAGGTCGGCGGGGTGTAGGGGCGGAGCGCGGTAAACCGGTTCATGTTGAAATAGACCGCGTCGTCGCGGATCCATTCTACCGGCAGTTCGACCATGCCCGTCGGCTCGCCGTCCTCGACCAGTTCATAAGGGTCGTCATCGGCCATCAGCGAGGAATCGTAGATCAGCCCGAGTTCGCGCTCGATCTTCAGCGTCTCGTAGGAAAAGTCCCAGGAGGGCGTGCGCATGCCGACCGGGCGGATGCCGGTGATCTTTTCGAGCGTATCGGCGGCGCGGAAATGCAGTTCGCGCTCCTTGTCGGCCGGAACCTTGGTGTTCACCTCGTGGATCCACCCATGCAGGCCGATCTCGTGGCCTTCGGCGATGACGCGCCGCTGTTCGTCCGGATAAAGGAGGGCTGCGACGGCCGGCACGAAGAAGGTTGCCGGGACATCGGCATTCTTCAGCGTCTCGAGGATGCGCGGCACCCCCATGCGGTTGCCGTATTGCCCCTGGGACATGCGGCCGATCGATTCGCCGCCGTCGCGAAGCTCGTTGGTCTCGTGGTCGCTGTCGAAGGAAAGTGCGACCGCGCAGCGCGCGCCATCTTTCCAGGCCTTCGGCTTCAGCGAGCGGCCGGCTCGCACCTTGTTGACCTTGCCGCGCCAGGTGGCCTCGTCCCATTCCCAGGGTTCCATGTCCCATTCTCCCTTTTGTTATTCTGCCGCCTCAGGCAGGACCGGCACGGCTGCGAGCAGCCGCCTGGTGTAGTCGTGCTGAGGATCGGCGTAGATCGTCGATGCCACGCCTTCCTCGACGATCTTGCCCCGATACATGATCGCGACGCGGTCGCAGAGATGCCGGACCACCGACAGATCGTGGCTGATGAAGATCAGCGACAGGTCAAGTTCGGCGCGCAGGCGGATCAGCAGGTTGATGATCTGCGCCTGGATCGACACGTCGAGCGAGGCGACCGGCTCATCGCAGACAATCACATCCGGCTGCATGGCGAGCGCGCGAGCAATCGCGATACGCTGGCGCTGACCGCCGGAGAATTGATGCGGGAAACGGTTGGCGAAGGTGGGATCAAGCCCGACTGCCGCCAGCCAGTCTTTGACATAGGCGGGGGCTTCGGCGCGGGTCACCAGCTTGTGGGCCAGCGGACCCTCGGCGATGATATCGCCGATCCGCATGCGGCCGTTCAGCGAGGCGAACGGATCCTGGAAGATCGTCTGGATGCGGGTGGTGATTTTTCGCGCATTGCGGCCGTCGCTCATCACCGGCTTGCCGTTGAGGCGGATCGTACCTGCGGTGGGAATCGTGATGCCGGCCGCCATGCGGCCGAGCGTCGATTTTCCGGAGCCGGACTCGCCGACGAGGCCAAGCACTTCGCCGCGTTTCAGCGTGATCGAGACGCCGTCGACTGCCTGCACCACCGGCAGCGGCTGGGAAATGCCGGATTTGATCGCCAGGTTCCTGAACAGGCCCGCCGGTTTTTTGAAGCGTTTCATCGCATTGTCGATGACGAGATAGGGGCTGCCGAGCGGCGGCAGGTTCAATGTCGCCGACTTGCGCGGCGGCGGTGCCGCATCCGCGATGCCGCTGCCGCGCAGCAGCAATTGGCCGGGCTTGGCGCGCGAGGGCAGCGCGTCGAGCAGCGCCTTGGTGTAGTCGTGCTGCGGGCGGGTGAGCACACCGAGCGCCGGGCCGATCTCGACGATATTGCCGGACCTCATCACCGCGACGCGGTCGGCGATCGACGAGACGACGGCAAGGTCGTGGCTGATCCAGATCAGCGCGGTGCCGAGTTCGGCCACCAGCTCCTTCATCTCGGCGAGGATTTCAGCCTGGATCGACACGTCGAGCGCCGTTGTCGGCTCGTCGCAGATGATCAGTTTCGGCCGGTGAAGAAGTGCGATGGCGATCGCCACGCGCTGGCGCATGCCGCCGGAGAACTGATGCGGGAAGAAATCCACCTTGCGTTCCGGCTCGCCGATGCGGACCTGGGCCAGCGCCTTGATCGCTCTTTCGCGGGCATCCGAGGCGCTGATGTTCTCATGCGCTTCGAGGGCCAGCTTGATCTGGGTGCCGATGCTCAGCACCGGGTTCAGCGTCATCATCGGGTCCTGGAAGACCATCGAAATGGTCTTGCCGCGGATGGCGCGCAGTTCATGCGCGGAGAGGCCGATCAGTTCGCGGCCTTCGAGCTTGATCGAACCCTCGACGATGCGGCCGGGCTCGTCGATCAGGCCGATGATCGAGAAGCCGGTGATCGACTTGCCGGAACCGGATTCGCCGACGAGGCCGAGCACTTCTCCTGGCGCCAGCGAAAACGAGACACCGTCGACCGCCTTGATTTCGCCGCGGCCGCTCGGAAACCAGGTCTTGAGGTTGGTGACTTCGAGAAGGGGGCCAGTCATCGGCGGAGCCTCGGATTGAGCTGGTCGCGGATCTGGTCGCCGACGAGATTGAGCGAGACGATGAACAGGATCAGCGCCACGCCGGGATAGATCGAGATCCAGTAGCGGCCGGAAAGCAGATACTGGAAGCCGTTGGCGATCAGCATGCCGAGCGACGGTTCGGTCGGCGGCAGGCCGACGCCCAGGAAGGAGAGGGTGGCTTCCAGCGAAATGGCGCTCGCTACCTGCACCGTCGCAACGACGATCAGCGGCGGCAGGGAGTTGGGCAGGATGTGTTTCAGCACCACGCGCCAGGGCGACAGCGGGATGGAGAGCGCCGCTTCGACATAATCCTTCTGCCGTTCGGCGGATGCCGCGCCATGGGCGGTTCGGGCGAAATAGGCGTATTGGGCGAAGATCAGCGCCATGATCAGCTGGTAGCGGCCCTGCCCGAGAAGGGCAGCGATCACGAAGGCGAGCAGGATCGCGGGGAAGGAAAGCTGCAGGTCGACGATGCGCATGGCGAGGCTTTCGAAACGGCCGCCGATATAGGCCGCCGAGCAGCCGACCACCGCGCCGATGACGAAGGCGATGCCGCCGGCAATCACGCCCATCTGCAGCGAGATGCGCAGGCCATAGATGATCGCCGACAGCAGGTCGCGGCCTTGCGAGTCCGTGCCGAGCCAATGGGTGTAGCCGCCGGTGCCGACATAACCCGGCGCGCGCCGCGCATCGCGCAGCACCAGGCTGGTCAGGTCATAGGGGTCCTGTGGGGTGACCAGCGGCGCGATGATCGCGGTCAGGACGATCAGGAAAACGACGATCGCCGCACCGGTTGCGACCTTGTTGCGGAAGAATTCCTCTAGGAAACGGCCAAGCAGAGTATCGCGCATCAGGCACGTCCCTTTCGCAGGCGCGGATCGAGCAGCGCATAGGTGAGATCGACGATCAGGTTGATGACGATGAACAGGAAGGCGACGAGCATCAGGTAGGCGACCATGACCGGCCGGTCGAGCGAGGTGATGCTGTCGATGATCAGCTTGCCGAGACCGGGCCAAGAAAAGATGGTTTCGGTGACGACCGCAAAGGCGAGCGTCGAGCCCAGTTCCAGGCCGAAGACGGTGACGAGCGGGATGGAGATCAGCCGAAGCACATGCCGGCTCAGCACCGTGAATTCCGACAGGCCGGCGGCGCGGGCGAATTTCACCGTGTCGCTCAGCATCAGTTCGCGGGTGCCGGCGCGGGCGAGCCGGATCATCAGCGAGAACTTGAAGAGTGCGAGGTTCAGCGCCGGCAGCACGAGATGCGCGAACCCGTCGCCGGTGAGGAAGCTGAAATCGACGCCGAACAGGCTGACCGTCTCGCCGCGTCCGCCGGCCGGCATGCAGCCGCATTGCACGGCAAACACCATGATCAGCATCAGGCCGAACCAGAAGGTCGGCACCGAAAACCCGAGGATCGAAATCGCCATGATCGCGCGGGAAATCAGGCTGTGGGGCCGGTAGCCGGCATACATGCCGATCGGGATGCCGACGAGGCTGGCAAATAGAACGGCTGCCAGCGTCAGTTCCAGGGTGGCCGGCAGGCGGGTGAGGATCAGTTCGCTGACCGGGATGCTATAGACGAGGGAGCGGCCGAAATCGCCTTCGACGATCCGGCCGAGGAAGGCGAAATATTGTCGCCAGAGCGGCTGGTCGAGCCCGTACTGGGCAATCACCGCGGCACGGATGTCCTGCGTCGCATCCGGAGAGATCAGCACGTCGATGGGATTGCCGACGGCATAGACGCCGCAGAAGACCAGCGCCGACATCGCCATCACCACGATCGCCGCCTGCCACAGGCGTTGCAAGATGAAACCTAACATATGTTCCCCGTCTTATCCCTAGACCCGTCTTCTGCGGGTTTCGTGGTGCCCAGGTCTCCCGAAGGAAACCGGGCCGTCAGTGCCAGTCGTTTTCGAGAAGGTCGCGGGTTTCCGCGACGGCCACCTCCCAGATCGCCAGCATGTCCTCGTCGGGCCGCTGGTAGAGGCCGTGATAGTTTCCGTCGCCGAGCAGTGCGCGCTTGCGGGCCGCATCGACGCGGGCAAGGCCGGCGAAATCCACCTTCGGCTTGGAAGTCGTCGGCTGGCGCTGGTCTGTAGTGCGAGTCCAGGGGAAATTTTCCATCCAGGAGGCGTGCGAGGCGGCGGGATCGGTGTCCTGCACCTTTGCCCAGGTCTTGGGCGCCCGCCACCAGTCGTGGAATTTCACCGAGGCGTCTGGATGGGCGTTCAGCCATTCGGAAATGACGGCGGTTGCCGGCGTATTGCCGCCATGGCCGTTGACGATCAGGATGCGGCGGAAGCCGGAACGGTGGATGCTGTCCATCAGGTCGCGGATCACGCCGATATAGGTGGAGAGCGTCAGCGTCAGCGTGCCGGGGAAGGTCGCAAACGACGAAGCGAGGCCGTAGGGCACGACAGGGAAAACCGGAATGCCGAGCGGCTCTGCCGCGTCGAGCGAGACCTTCTCGGCAAGGATCATGTCGGTCGCGAGGCTGAGATAGGCGTGCTGTTCGACGCTGCCGATCGGCAGTATGCAGCGGTCATCCTCGGTCGCTCGTTCCGCCACCTGCATCCAGTTCATGTCCGCGATCTTCATAAATTCCCACCTGCATCCGCGCCGCGCAAAAATTGATCAAAATCTCGCATTTGCGCACAAAAAATGTGCCTTGACAGGCGCTGCGCCGATCAAGTGCAAAGTTCCATACGGAACTAAAAAAAAGAGATTGACAGCCAAATAACCTACCGTCAAGTTCCATACGGAACAAAATCCGGCGCGGGATTTCTGCGGGAGCTGACGGCGTTGCAATTGGAAATCTCATCCTTCGATGCGCTTCTCAGGCAGGGCGGCAAGGTGGCGGCCGGCAGTCATGGCGTCGATGATCTGGTGGCCGTGAAGCTGTGGCAGAACCCCTGCTGGCTTTCCTTCCGCATCAACTTCCTGGCGCTGCAATTCAACGAGCCGATCTATCGCTGGATCGAGAAGGAGTACGGGCTCGCCCGGCCGGAATTCGTGGTCCTGTATTCGCTCGGCCTTTCCGACGGGCTGACGGCAAGCACGATCAGCAGCTCTTCGGGCTTTCCGAAGAATACGATGAGCCGGGCGATCCAGAAGCTGATCGACAAGAACATCATCCGCCGCGAGGTCGATGCGGCGGATCTCAGAAGCTTCGTCCTTTACATCACCGACGAAGGAAAACGCATCGTCGACCAAGCCATGCAGCCGATGGTGGAGCGCGAAAAGGTCATGCTGTCGGGGCTGACGCCTGCCGAAAAGCTGATGCTCTCCGAGCTGCTGGCGAAGGTCGTCGTGGACTCACCCAACTGGCCCCCAATGATAAATATAGAGGAGAACGAAGAATGACGATTTTCAAGACATTCCGCACCGCGGCTCTCGCCGTCGTACTGCTCGGCAGCGTTTCGGGTGCTGCACTTGCCGCCGACCTGACCGTCGGCGTGCGCGCCGGCCCGCTGTCGGTCGATCCGCATTTCACCGCGGCCGGCACCCATGCCGAAGCGGTCAAGCATATCTATGACTCGCTCGTGAAATCCGGCAACAATCTCGAGCTCGAGCCAGGTCTTGCGACCAGCTGGACGGCCATCGACAATACGACCTGGGAGTTCAAGCTCCGTCCGGGCGTCAAATTCCATGACGGCTCCGACTTCACGGCCGAGGACGTCAAGTTCTCGATCGAGCGCATCCCGGCGGTCACAGGCCCGAACCCGACTACCATCTATGTCCGCCGCGTGCGCGGCATCGAGATCGTCGATCCCTTGACGATCCGCATCAAAACCGATGGCGCGGCGCCGAACCTGCCGAACGATTTCATCCGTCTGTTCGTCGTGTCGCACACGGCGGCCAAGGACTTTTCCGCCAACGCCGACAAGGCCTCGGAAGGCTTCAATTCCGGCAAGGCGGCGATCGGCACCGGTCCCTACAAGTTCGCCTCCTGGACGCCGAAGGAACAGCTCGTGCTGCAGAAGTTCGACGGTTACTGGGGCGCAAAGGAGCCCTGGGACAAGGTCACCCGCAAGGAAATCCCCAACGATGCGGCCCGCGTCGCACAGCTGAAGGCCGGTCAAGTCGACCTGATCTCGCGCATTCCGGCCTCCGACGTGCCCACGCTCGAGAAGGACTCCAAGCTCACCGTCGTGCGCCAGGACAGCGTCTACCTCTTCAACATCGCCTTCGATTTCCGTGAGAAGCCGCCGCAGGTCAGCGCCAAGGACGGTTCGCCGCTGCCGAAGAACCCCTTCCAGGATCCCAAGGTGCGCGAAGCCTTCGATCTGGCGATCGACCGCGAAACGATCACCGAGATCGCCATGGAGGGCATGGGGGCGGTCCAGTCGCAGCTCGTGACGCCGAACATCTTCGGCTGGAACCCGGCGGTCAAATCCACGAAAGCGGATCCGGCAAAGGCCAAGAAGCTGCTTGCCGAAGCGGGTTATCCGAACGGCTTCAAGGTGACCTTCTCCTTCACCAACGACCGCCTGCCGGGCGACAAGGATGTCGGCACGACGATTGCCCAGATGCTGACCGCGGTCGGTATCCAGGTGGAAGCGAACTCCCAGCCGGGCGCCGTCTTCTTCCCGGCCAACACCCGCGGCGACTACTCGATGACCATGTCGGGCTGGGGCACGCTGACGGGTGAATCGAACTACACGCTGTCGTCGCTCGCCCACAGCAACGACCCGGCGACCAAGCTCGGTGCCTTCAACCTGCGCGGCTATGTCAACAAGACCATGGACAAGCTGATCGAGGACGCCGCGATCGAGATGGACACCAAGAAGCGTGAAAAATTCCTGATGGACGCCAATGCGCTGATTTCGACCGACCGGCCTTATCTGGCGATCGCCTCGACGGTTTCTGCCTGGGGCATGAAGAAGGGCATCACCATCGTTCCCCGTTCCGACGAGGATACTTTGGCGATGAACATCCGTTCGGCGAAATAAGGCCTCCCACCACATGAGCAACCGGCCGGGCATCTTGCCCGGCCTTTTTTCTTAAAAGACTTCAAATTCAGACCGGGAGAACAACCGATGGGAAACATTGCGCTGGCGATCCATGGCGGCTGCGGCGTCATGGCAAAGCTCGACCTGACCGATGAGGAGTGGGCGGCCGCCCGTGTCGATCTCGGCCGGGCGCTGAAGGCCGGCTGGGACGTGCTGACCACAGGCGGAGCGGCGCTCGACGCGGTGCAGGCAGCCGTGGTTGTCATGGAGGACTCGCCGCATTTCAACGCCGGTTACGGCGCGGCGCTCAACACCAACGGCAAGCATGAGCTCGACGCTTCGATCATGGACGGCCGCACGCTCGAAGCCGGCGCAGTGACGCTGGTGCGGCGTATCCGCAATCCGATCAAGGCGGCCCGCAAGATCATGGAAAAGGGTGACGCGATCCTGCTCGGCGGCGATGCGGCCGACGATTTCGCCCGCGAGGCCGGGCTCGATATGGTCGAGCCGGACTATTTTACCACCGAGCGGCGCATCAGGGCGCTGGCGGCGATGAAGGCTCATGCGGCAGCCGGCACGGCGGCGAAAGCCAGCGAATCTGAAAAGCACGGCACGGTCGGTGCCGTGGCGCTTGACAGCGCCGGGCATCTGGCGGCCGCCACCTCGACCGGCGGCTACAACAACAAGCCGGAGGGCCGGATCGGCGACACGCCGATCATCGGCGCGGGCACTTATGCGCGCGATGGCGCCTGCGCCGTTTCCGGCACCGGCAAGGGCGAATATTTCATGCGGTATGCAGTCGGCCATGAAGTGGGCGCGCGTGTCTCCTATCTCGGAGAGAGTCTTGAAAAGGCGGCCTCCAAGGTCATCCAGGAAGACCTGAAGCAGCACAATATCGGGGCCGGCCTCGTGGCGGTCGGCGCCGACGGTTCGATTACCGCGCCTTACAACACGGACGGCATGTTCCGTGGCTGGGTGACACCGGAGGGTGAATTCTACGTCGCCACCCATGGCGAGGTTTTCCCGATCAAGCCCTGAGCCGGCAGAGCTTTCGACATGAAAAACCCGGCGGAACGACCGCCGGGCTTTCTACCCTCTGGAGCTGTTCTTGTTATTCGGCGGCTTGCTGCGGCTTCAACACGCCGCGGCGGATCTGGTCTTCCTCGATGGATTCGAAGAGTGCGCGGAAATTGCCCTCGCCAAATCCTTCGTCGCCCTTGCGCTGGATGAACTCGAAGAAGATCGGGCCGATCACCGTCTTCGAGAAGATCTGCAGCAGGATCTTGGTCATGCCGCCATCGATCACGCCTTCGCCGTCGATCAGGATGCCGTGCTTCTTCATCCGATCGATCGGCTCGTCGTGGCCGTGCACGCGGGTACCGGACATTTCGTAATAGGTATCCGGCGGGCCGGGCATGAATTTCAGCCCGTTGTCGGCAAGCTTGTCGGTCGCTTCGTAAATGCCGTCGGTGCCGACCGCGATATGCTGGATGCCTTCGCCCTTGTACTTCTTCAGGAATTCCTCGATCTGGCTGGTCTCGTCCTTGGACTCGTTCAGCGGGATGCGGATCTTGCCGCAGGGGGAGGTGATCGCCCGGCTCGTCAGGCCGGTGATGCGGCCGTCGATGTTGAAGAAGTGGATCTGCTTGAAATTGAAGAGTTCGCGGTAGAAGTCCCACCACTTGTCCATGTTGCCGCGATAGACGTTGTGGGTCAGGTGGTCGAGATAATAGAAACCAACACCTTCTGGCTTCGGGTTCTTTTCGCCGAGCCATTCGAATTCGGTCTCGTAGGCAGAGCCTTTTGCACCATAGGTCTCGATGAAATAGAGAAGCGAACCGCCGATGCCGAGGATGGCCGGCACGTCGAGTGTCTTGTCCTTGCCTTCATAGGGCGTTGCACCCTTGGCGACCGCGTGGTCGAAGGCATGTTTGGCGTCGACGACGCGCCAGGCCATGGCCGGCGCGCAGGGGCCGTGCTCGTCGACGAAGCCCATCGCATGGCTGCCCGGCTCGGCATTGATAATGTAGTTGATGTCGCCCTGGCGCCAGACGGTGATGTTCTTCGTCCTGTGCTTCGCCACCGGCTTGTAGCCCATGCGGGTGAACAGCTCTTCCAGCTTCTGCGGTTCCGGATGGGCGAATTCGACGAATTCGAAACCGTCGGTGCCGGCCGGATTGTCGGCGGTGATCTGCGAAACCGGTGCGTCGTGCGGGAAAGGACCCATGGAAAATTCCTCCTGATAGTCACCTGACATGATGGTGCAGGAGAGGTGCATTGTGCTTGCAATCTTTGCCAGGTTCTGCTGGATTTATGCATGAACTGTGCGGGATTTAAGAATTGGATGCATGATGGACGCGCTGGACGGATATGACCTGAAGATCCTGAGCCATCTGCAGATCGACGGCCGGCTGACCAATAACGAATTATCGGAACTCATCGCTCTTTCGCCGTCGCAATGTTCGCGCCGGCGAGCGCGGCTCGAAGGCGAGGGGTTCATCCAGACCTACCGGGCCCATCTCAACCGCCAGAAACTCGGCCTCGACCTGCTGGTCGTGATCGCCGTGACGCTCGCCACCCATAACCGGGACAACGCCAAGCGCTTCGCGCGCCTCGTCGAGGACCTGCCGGAAGTGCTGGAGTGTTTCTCGCTGACCGGCGAGATGGACTATCACCTGAAGGTGGTGACGCGCGATCTCGCGGGGCTGTCGCATTTCGTCAATGACATACTGCTGCCGCACGAGAGCGTGCAACATGTCAAAACATCGATCGTTCTCAGCGTGTTGAAGGATTTTGGTGGGATTCCGATTCAAAAGCCCGCCAAGGCTTAAAGGTCGTCCGGCTCCGGCAGTGTTCCCTTGCCCGAGCGGCGGACGACCGGCTCGATTGCCGCAAGGCCCGTGGATAAAGCCTCGATGCCGCTCTCGCCGATTTCCGCCTCCAGTTCGGCCTGATAGCGGCGGGCGAGCTCGATCAGTTCCCGGTAGGCCAGCTGCCCGGCGGCGGTCAGTTCCAGATGCTCGACCCGGCGGTCCGCTTCGTCCTGGCTGCGCTTCAGCCAGCGGCGCTGTTCGAGCGCGAAGACGGCGCGGCTGACCTTGGTCTTGTGCATGGAGGAATGCGCGCCGACCGCTTTCGAGGTCATGCGGCCCGAACTGCCAAGCGCCGCAAGCGTTCGCCATTCCGGCCGGGTCAGGCCGTATCTCGCCTTGTAATGGGCGGAAAAACGCAGGCCGACGAATTCGGCGGCGCGGTTGAGCCTGTAGGGGAGAAACTGTTCGAGTTCGAAACTATCGGTCGTCATGACGTTGATCGGGCGTTGATGGTTACAAAAATAATGGTTACGTTTACAACCATATCGTCATCATGGGAGGAAACAAGCCATGCTGGACAAGATCGATCCGAACGCCGCGTTTACCGGGGCGAATGCCGAGACGCTCGCCTATATGCCGGGCTTCGGCAATGATTTCGAAACCGAGAGCCTGCCCGGCGCCCTGCCGCAGGCGCAGAACAGCCCGCAGAAATGCAATTACGGGCTTTATGCGGAACAGCTCTCCGGCTCGCCGTTCACCGCGCCGCGCGGCACCAACGAGCGTTCATGGCTCTATCGTATCCGCCCGAGCGTGCGCCACACCGGCCGGTTCAGGAAGATCGACTATCCGCTGTGGAAGACGGCACCTCACATCGCCGAACATTCGCTGGCGCTCGGTCAGCTTCGCTGGAGCCCGGTGCCGGCGCCGACGGAAACGCTGAACTTTCTCGAAGGCATCCGCACGATGACGACGGCGGGCGATGCGCTCTCCCAATCGGGCATGGCGGCGCATGTCTATGTCTTCAACACCGACATGGTGGACGACTATTTCTTCAATGCCGACGGCGAGATGATGATCGTGCCGGAGACGGGGGCGATCCGCGTTTTCACCGAACTCGGCAAGATGGACCTCGAACCTTCGGAGATCTGCATCATCCCGCGTGGCACGATGTTCAAGGTGACCCGGCTCGGCGAGGAAAAGGTCTGGCGCGGGTATATCTGCGAAAATTACGGCGCCAAGTTCACGCTGCCGGATCGCGGCCCGATCGGCGCCAACTGCCTTGCCAATCCGCGCGATTTCAAGACGCCGGTGGCGGCCTATGAGGACAAGGAGACGCCCTGCCGCGTGCAGGTGAAATGGTGCGGTTCCTTCCATCTGACCGAGATCGGCCATTCGCCGCTCGACGTGGTCGCCTGGCACGGCAATTACGCACCGTACAAATACGACCTGCGCACCTTCTCGCCGGTCGGTGCCATCCTCTTCGACCATCCGGATCCGTCGATCTTCACGGTTCTCACCGCGCCCTCCGGAGAAGAGGGTACAGCGAATGTGGATTTCGTGATTTTCCCGCCGCGCTGGCTGGTGGCGGAGCACACGTTCCGGCCGCCCTGGTACCATCGCAACATCATGAGCGAGTTCATGGGCCTGATCGAAGGCCGCTACGACGCCAAGGAGGAGGGTTTCGTGCCGGGCGGCATGAGCCTGCACAACATGATGCTGCCGCACGGGCCTGACTTCACGGGCTTCGAAAAGGCCTCAAACGGTGAGCTCAAGCCCGTCAAGCTCGACAACACCATGGCCTTCATGTTCGAGACCCGTTTCCCGCAGCAGCTCACCAAATTCGCGGCCGATCTGGAAACGCTGCAGGACGATTACGTGGATTGCTGGTCAGGTCTCGAGCGAAAGTTCGACGGTACGCCCGGGATCAAGTGAGGCGGCGCTACATTACGGTTGCCTTCTGGCGCGATCTCCTCACATTCTGAGGGTAATACCAACGATAAAACGGGAAACACTCATTCATGAAGCTCGCGACACTGAAGGACTCCACCCGCGACGGCCGCCTGGTCGTCGTCTCGAAAGACCTCACCCAGTGCTCGGAGGTCGGTCATATCGCCCGGACCCTCCAGGCGGCGCTCGACGACTGGGCGTATGTCGGTCCGCGGCTCGAACGGGTGGCGGACGGTATCGAGACCGGTGCGCAGCCGACCATCCGTTTCCATGAACATGATGCGGCATCGCCGCTGCCGCGTGCTTACCAGTGGGCGGACGGGTCGGCTTACGTCAATCACGTCGAGCTGGTGCGCCGGGCGCGCAATGCCGATATGCCGGAAAGCTTCTGGACCGATCCGCTGATCTATCAGGGCGGCTCCGACAGTTTTCTCGGACCGCGCGATCCGATCCCGCTCGGCGACGAAGCGTGGGGCGCCGATATGGAAGGCGAGATCGCAGTCATCCTCGGCGATGTGCCGATGGGGGCTTCGGTGGATGAGGCGCGCGACGCGATCCGTCTCGTGCTTCTCGTCAACGACGTGTCCTTGCGCGGGCTGATCCCATCCGAACTCGCCAAGGGTTTCGGCTTCTTCCAGTCGAAACCGTCCTCCGCTTTTTCTCCGGTCGCGGTCACGCCCGATGAGCTGGGTTCGGCCTGGGACGGAGGCAAGCTTTCCCTGCCGCTCAAGGTCGATCTGAACGGCAAGCCTTTCGGCCGTGCCAATGCCGGCGTCGACATGACCTTCGATTTCCCGCAACTGATCGCCCATGCGGCGAAGACGCGGTCGCTGATCGCCGGCACGATCATCGGTTCGGGCACAGTCTCCAACAAGCTCGACGGCGGACCCGGCAAGCCGGTTGCCGATGGCGGGGCCGGCTATTCCTGCATTGCCGAAATCCGCACCATCGAGACGATCAATCTCGGCGTGCCGAAAACGCCATTCCTGCACTTCGGAGATACGGTGCGGATAGAAATGAAGGACGACAAGGGTCATTCGATCTTCGGCGCGATCGAGCAGACCGTGACGAAATACGAGAAGGCTTGATGAGCGATACGGTGCTCTACGATTATTGGCGGTCCTCGGCGAGCTACCGGTTGAGGATCGCCCTCAACATGGTTGCGGAGACGTTCCGGTCGGTGCCGGTCGATCTGCTCGCCAAGGCGCACAAGTCGCCGGAGCATCTTCAGCGCAATCCTCAGGGGCTTGTGCCGGTGCTGGAAATCGACGGGCACAGCTTCACCCAGTCGCTCGCCGTGATCGAATATCTCGACGAGACGCGCGGCGGGGCTTTTCTGCCGGGAGATTCCGTCGGTCGTCAGCGGGTGAGGGCGCTCTCTTATGTCATCGCCATGGAAATCCACCCGGTCTGCAATCTCAACGTCACGGGTCACGTTATGTCACTGACCGGTGGCGGCGACGAAACCCGGGTGGCCTGGATGCGGAAGTTTATCGGCGAGGGGCTGGCCGCCTTCGAGGTATTGCTCGATTCCCCTTCGACCGGAACATTCTGTCACGGCGACCGGCCGGGGATGGCGGATATCTGTCTCGTGCCGCAGGTCTACAACGCGCGGCGATGGAGCGTCGATCTCTCTGCCTGCCCGAAACTTGTCGAGATCGCCGACCGCTGCGCCGAACTGAAACCGTTCGCCAACGCCCATCCCGACAATGCCCATTCAGACAAGGCGGCTCGCTAGGTCTTCAGGTAGCTGATCACCGCGTCGGCGATCATGCCCTTGTGGCGCTCCATGGTCGCCGGTTCCGAAAGGTCGCGGCGGAAGATCGTGCCGAACGTATAACGGTTGGAGACGCGGAAGAAGCAGAAGGCACTGATCAGCATGTGAATGTCGATCGGGTCAGCTTTCCGGGCAAATACACCGGCCGCGACGCCGCGATCAAGGATCGCCGCAATGGTCTCGATGACCGAGACGTTCAGGTCGCGGATCGCCTCGGATCGCAGCATATGTGCGGCGTGGTGGATGTTCTCGATGCTGACCAGCCGGACGAATTCCGGATTGGCCTCGTCATGTTCGAAGGTTGTCGAGATCAGCACCCGCAACGCTTGTTCCGGGGGCAGGTTGGAAAGCTGCAGGTCTTCTTCCAGCGTGCGGATCTTGCGGTAGGCTCGCTCGAGAACGGCGAGGTAGAGCCCCTCTTTGCTGCCGAAGTAATAATAGATCATCCGTTTCGAGGTGCGGGTTTTTTCCGCGATCGCGTCGACACGGCCGCCGGCGAGGCCATGGGTCGTGAACTCCTCCGTCGCCACATCCAGGATGTCTTCCTGGGTGCGTTGCGGATCGTTTTTCCTGCCGTTTTCGCGTTTCGCCGCCATCCCCGAATCCGCCTTCACCGTTTCGTCCGCCATGCTCACAGAAACAGGCCTTGTGGACAACCGATTGTCCATATCGAATTTTCGTATTTGTTCCAAAGTCATAATGGGCCTGTGTGAGGCTTTCAATAGATGGTGCTTGACATACGCACTAGTTCGTACATTTTATCCGAATTGCCGGTCGATCCCTGAGGAGGCGGTCCCGGCGGAGGTTATCTTGTCAAAGGACCGATTGGCCAGCCGTATCAGCGGAGGCCACTATCGATATCCGGTGACGGAAGCCTTGGGAGGACCGGAAGTGACACGAGTAATCGATTTCTATTTCTTCGCGCTGAAGGTCGTCATCGCCCTGCTTCTGGCAGGCATGGTGGTGCTTGTCTTCGGCAATGTCGTGCTGCGTTATGCCTTCAATCAGGGGATCACCGCTTCAGAAGAGCTGTCGCGCGTCTTCTTCATCTGGCTGACCTTTCTCGGTGGCGTCGTTGCGATGCGTGAACACGGCCACCTCGGTGTCGATTCGCTTCTGAAGCGGCTGCCGCCGACAAGTGCCAGGATCGCAGTGCTGATGGGGCAGGGGCTCATGCTCCTCGCCACCTGGCTGTTGATCAGCGGAAGCTGGACGCAGACGCTGATCAACCTGCCCGCCACCATGCCCGCAACCGGCATTTCGATGGGCTGGTTCTACGGCGCCGGCCTCGCCTTCGGGGTTCCGACCTTCCTCATCATCCTCTGGGACGCCTTCCAGGTGGCCACCGGCCGCATCGATATCGCGACTGCCCAACTGGTGCGCGACAGCGAGGAGGAGGTGGCCCTCGACAACCATCCGGAAGCCGCGGTCGCTGCCGGCGTCACCAAGGCCTGAGGAGAGACCGATGACGCTCACTATTTTCCTCGGCGCCCTTCTCGGTCCCATGGCGCTCGGCGTGCCGATCGCGTTTGCGCTGATCCTCAGCGGCGTGGCGCTGATGATGTACATGGACATCTTCGACGCCCAGATTGTCGCGCAGAACGTGCTGAACGGCGCCGACAGCTTTCCGCTGATGGCCGTTCCCTTCTTCCTGCTTGCCGGCGAGGTGATGAATACCGGCGGCCTTTCGAAGCGTATCGTCAATCTCGCCATGGCCCTGGTCGGCCACGTGCGCGGCGGTCTCGGTTTCGTGGCGATCTTCGCCGCCTGCGTGTTGTCGAGCCTTTCGGGTTCGGCGGTGGCGGATGCCGCCGCGCTCGGCGCGCTTCTTTACCCGATGATGATCAAGTCGGGCCATGATCCAGCGCGGACCGGCGGACTGCTGGCATCGGCTTCGGTCATCGGGCCGATCATCCCGCCTTCGATCGGCTTCATCCTCTATGGCGTCATCGGCGGCGTCTCGATTACCAAGCTCTTCCTCGCCGGCATCGTTCCCGGCCTGCTGATCGCACTGGCGCTCTGCATCACCTGGCTGATCGTCGCCCGCAAGGAGCAGTTCGAACTGCCTCCGAGACAGAGCCGCGAGGTGCGCATCAAGGCGCTCGTCGACAGCATCTGGGCGCTGATGCTGCCGGTGATCATCATCGTCGGACTGAAGTTCGGCGTGTTCACGCCGACCGAAGCCGGCGTCGTCGCCGCCGTCTATTCGCTGTTCGTCTCGATGGTCGTTTATCGCGAGCTTGCGCCGTCCGAACTCTTCAACGTCTTCGTGGCAGCAGCAAAGATCACCGCGGTCGTGATGTTCCTGGTCGCCTGTGCTGCCGTATCCGCCTGGCTGATCACGGTTGCCGACGTACCCGGCGATCTCGTCGCGCTGCTCGAGCCGCTGATGGACAACCAGACGCTGCTGCTGCTCGCGATCATGGCGCTGATCGTCCTGGTCGGTACCGCGATGGACATGACGCCGACCATTCTGGTGATGACGCCGGTGCTGATGCCGATCATCAAGCAGGCGGGCATCGATCCGGTCTATTTCGGCGTGCTTTTCATCATCAACAACTCGATCGGCCTGATCACGCCGCCGGTGGGTACCGTACTTAACGTCATCTGCGGCGTCTCCAAGCTTTCGATGGAAGACCTGATGAAGGGCGTGATGCCCTTCCTGATCGCCGAACTGATCGTTCTCTTCCTTCTCGTCCTCTTCCCGCAACTGGTGACCGTGCCGGTCGCCTGGTTCGGGCGGTGAGGCCGGGAAGCTTCTGCAACCTAGTGCATATCAACCGGCCGTGGGGGACCCCGGCCATCAGTGGGAGGAAAACATGTTCAACACGATGATGAAACTGGCGCTCGGGATCGCCTTGCCGGTGATGCTGTTTGCCGGCACGGCATCCGCCGAAGTCCGCGCGCATACGCTGAAGTTCGCGGCCGCCAACAACAAAGGCCATCCGCAGGTCACCGGCATGGAAAAATTCGCCGAGATCGTCAAGGCGAAGAGCGGCGGCAAGATCGACGTCAAGCTGTTTCCGGGCGGCGTGCTCGGCGGCGACGTGCAGACCGTTTCCGCTCTTCAGGGCGGCGTGGTCGAGATGCTGGTGCTGAATGCCGGCATCCTCTCGAGCAACGTCAAGGCGTTCGGCGCCGTCGACCTGCCGTTCCTGTTCAACAGCGGGGAAGAAGCCGACAAGGTGATGGACGGCGCCTTCGGCAAGAGCCTTTCCGAGAAGCTGCCGGCGACCGGCCTCGTCGGCCTCGCCTATTGGGAACTCGGCTTCCGCAACCTCACCAACAACCGCCGCGCTGTGACCAAGCTCGAAGATATCAAGGGCCTGAAGATCCGCACGCTGCAGTCGCCGATCCCGATCGAGCTGTTCAACAGCCTCGGCGCCAACGCGGTGCCGCTGCCCTACACGGAACTCTACACCGCGCTCGAAACCGGAACGGTCGACGGCCAGGAAAACCCGTTCGCGAACATCCTCAATGCCAAGTTCTACGAAGTTCAGAAGTACCTGACGGTCACCCGTCACCAATACAATCCGCAGATCGTGCTGGTCAGCAAGAAGTTCTGGGACGGCCTGAACGACGAGGAGAAGGGCATTCTGCAGTCGGCAGCGACCGAAGCCCGCGACTTCCAGCGCAAGGTTTCCCGCGAAGCGGATGCCAAGGCGCTCGACGAGATCAAGAAGACCGGCATGCAGGTCACCGAACTCAACCCTGCTGAAACCCAGAAGATCCGCGATGCCGTGAAGCCGCTGATCGACAAGTTCAGCGCTGATGTGGGTGCCGATACCGTTTCGCTGCTCTTCAAGGAACTGGACGCCGTCCGCAAGAAGTAACATCCGCGCCGGCCCGTCTTCCCGGCGGGCCGGCCCTTCCACCGAAACGAGGCGCGACACCCATGGCCGAGACATTGCTGAAACCCTTGAAGGCCGGGCTGATCGGCGCCGGCATCCAGGCCTCGCTGACGCCGGCCATGCATATGAAGGAAGGCGCAGCTCAGGGCTTTCGATACGAATATGAGCTGATCGATCTCAATCTGCTCGGCCTGACGCCCAGCAGCCTGCCTGAACTCCTGGACGATGCGCAAGCACGCGGGCTGATTGGCCTCAACATCACACATCCCTGCAAGCAACTGGTCATTCCCTATCTCGACGAACTCTCCGACGAGGCGAGGGCCCTTGGCGCCGTCAACACCGTGGTGCTGAAGGACGGAAAGCGTTTTGGCCACAATACCGACTGGTGGGGTTTCGCCGAAAGTTTCCGGCGCGGTCTGCCGGGCGCCGATCTGGGCGCAGCAGTTCAGATCGGCGCCGGCGGCGCGGGCGTTGCGACGGCCTACGCGATCCTGTCCCTCGGTCTCAAGGCACTGACGGTGTTCGATCGCGAGCCTGACCGGGCCGAGCAGCTTGCGAAAACGATGTCGGCAATCTTTCCGGATGCGTCGATACGAGCCTCCTCCGATATCGTTTCGGCGATGCAGGATGTCTCGGGCATCATCCACGCTACGCCGACCGGGATGGCGAAATATCCGGGCCTGCCGCTGCCGCCGGAACTTCTCCGGCCGCATCACTGGGTAGCGGAGATCGTCTATTTTCCCCTCGAAACCGAGCTGCTGAGCGTTGCCAGGCAGCGCGGTTGCCAGGTGCTGAACGGCGGCGGCATGGCCGTCTTCCAGGCAGTCGGTGCCTTTCAGCTGTTCACCGGCCGGGAGCCGGATGCGGCCCGCATGCTCCAGCATTTCGAGGCACTGACAGTCTGACTGAAAATCGTCCGGCCCTGCTCGTGTCACGAAGCCGCGCACGGCAGCGCCGTTCTCGCCCAGGCGCGCGATCGAGGTGCCAATCTGGGGTGCTGCGATTTTTGCCGTTCATCTCGGCGGTGGGTCTGGCGATCCTGGCCTGGCCGACTATAGTGGCCGGGCCGCACTTCTGCGGCATCATCCCCGCCGAAGAACGCCCAAGGTTATTGCCATGACGCTTGCCATTTCCGCCAAAGACATCGACGACAAGGCTCTTATCGACGAGTTGAAGCAGTGGGTCGAGATCGAGACGCCGACGCCTGATGCCGCGGCTGTCAATCTACTGGCGGATCGGGTCGAGGCGATCGGCAAGGCGGCCGGGCTGGAGACGGAGCGGGTACCGGGCACGCTCGGTTTCGGCGATATCCTGGCAATCCGCTCGCCGCGCCCGGAGGGCAGCAACGAAAAGACCGTTCTGATACTGGCGCATCTCGATACCGTGCATGCGGTCGGCGTAATCGACAACCAGCTGCCGCTGCGTCAGGAGGGGGACAAGCTCTATGGCCCCGGCATATACGACATGAAGTCCGGCGCGCTGATGGCGCTCGAGGCGATGAAGCTCGCAGTCAGGCACGGCAGCAGGATGCCGATCGACCTGATTTTCGTGCCCGACGAAGAGATGGGAAGCCTGTCGTCTCGCGCCTTCATGGAGGAGGCGGCGAAGAATGCAGGTTATGCGCTGGTAGTGGAGCCCGCGCGCGATGGCGGCAAAGTCGTCGTCGCCCGCAAAGGGGTCGCCATGTACGATGTCGCCGTGCGGGGACATGCCTCGCATGCCGGTACAAGGCCGCAGGATGGCCGCAGTGCCATTCGCGCAGCCGCCCGGCTGGTTCTGGAGCTTGAGGCGCTCAACGACACCGAACGCGGCGTTACGGTCACGGTCGGGACGATCCAGGGTGGAACGGGCCGCAACACCGTGCCGGCGGAATGCCGTCTGCAGGTTGACGTTCGTGTTCCCGACGATGTGATCGCCAGCGAGATCACCGGCAAGATCGAGGCGATGAAGCCCGTCGATCCGGATATCACCTTTGCAATCGACGGCCAGATCAACCGTCCGCCGTTCGCGCAGACCGAAGAGGGCAGGCGTCTTTTCGATGTTGCCGCAGAGATCGCCGGCGGTCTCGGCATCGTGCTGGAAGGAATGACGACGGGTGGGGGCTCGGACGGCAATTTCACGGCAGCGCTTGGCGTGCCGACGCTCGACGGGCTGGGTGCAGACGGTGCCGGCGCGCATACGTTCAGCGAGCATATCTTCGTCAGCAGCGTTGCGCCGCGCACCGCCCTGCTCGCCAATCTGATGATCTCGCTCGACGCGAGATAACCCGTCTCAGGCCGGCAAGGTCACTTCGAACGAGTTGGCAATGCGGATCTTGCCGACCTCGATGACATGCCGCATGGCGGAGATCGCCCTGTCAGGATCACGCGAGGCGACGGCATGGGCGATTCTCAGGTGGTTGGTGGCGACCTCGTCGATCTTTTCCGGCGAGGCAGCCGGCGAGGAGAGCTGGAAGGAAATGGCAAGCGCCGCCTCGATCAGCGCGCTCGCCGAGCGCATGAACGGATTGCCCGACATGCGGGCGATGGCGAGGTGGAATTCGAGGTCCACCTTGGCGATGGTTTCCGGCGTATGGGAGAGATCATCGAATTTCGCGGCGATCGCGTAGAGCGCGACGATGTCGTCGCTGGATGCGCGTAACGCAGCTGCGGCTGCTGCTGCCGGTTCCAAGGCCATGCGCATTTCCGCCAGATGCTCGATGAATTCGAAATCCAGCCCGGATTCGAAGCGCCAGCCGAGCACGTCCGAGTCGAAGAAGTTCCAGCTGGCCTTGTCGAGCACACGGGTGCCGACCTTGGCCTTGGCTTCGACCAGCCGTTTGGCGGCGAGCGTCTTCATGGATTCGCGCAACACCGTGCGGGACACGCCGAAACGGGCGGAAAGCTCGGTGTCGCCGGGCAGCAGGGAGCCTTCCGGGATCTTGCCGGAAACGATCCCCCGGCCGAGCTCCGCCA
This sequence comes from Neorhizobium galegae, assembly GCF_021391675.1. Classification (NCBI taxonomy): domain Bacteria; kingdom Pseudomonadati; phylum Pseudomonadota; class Alphaproteobacteria; order Hyphomicrobiales; family Rhizobiaceae; genus Neorhizobium; species Neorhizobium galegae. Next base: position 2,641,301 of record NZ_CP090095.1, on the reverse strand, counting down.
CCACATGCGCGTGGTTGCTGCGGCGCTTTCGCCCACTGATCGTCGTTTCCAGAAGTCCCACTCAGATCTCCTTCAGCCGTCCCTCGGCCAGTCGTCGGTTTGAATACCAGATGATTCCGCGCTGCAATACAATGAAGACGAAGAGCAGGATGCCGATGACGATTTTCGTCCACCAGGACGACAGCGTGCCGTCGAAGACAATGTAGGTCTGGATCAGACCCTGGATCAAAATACCGATGAACGTTCCCGCGACCAGGCCGACGCCGCCGGTCAGAAGCGTGCCGCCGATCACGACCGCCGCGATCGCGTCGAGTTCGACGCCGACCGTCGCCAGCGAATAGCCCGACGAGGTGTAGAGCGTGTAGGCAATGCCGGCGAGGCCGGAAAGGAAGCCGGACAGCGCGTAGATGCCGACCGTCGTGGAGCCGACCGGGACCCCCATCAGCTCGGCCGATTGCTGACTGCCGCCGATTGCATAGACATTGGCGCCGAAGCGGGTGCGGCCGGCGATGAAGGCTCCGACGATGAACACCAGCAGCATCAGAATGGCAAGCGCGGTCAGCCTGCCGCCGCCCGGGAAGCGGAAGTAGAAGCCCTGGATCGTGTCGATCATCTCATGTGAGATCGGCACGGATTCCGTCGAGATCAGGTAGGCAGCCCCTCGGGCCAAAAACATGCCAGCGAGCGTCACCACGAAGGGCGGTATGCCGAGATAGCGGATCATCGCTCCCATCAGGCTGCCGAACAAGGTCGAGACGACCAGCACGGCGGCGAAGGCGACGAGCGGGTGGACGCCGAGGGAGCCAACCAGGACGGCGACGAAAACGCTGGTGAAGGCGATCACCGAGCCGATCGACAGATCGATGCCGCCCGACAGGATGACGAAGGTCATGCCAACCGCGGCGATGCCGAGAAAGGCGTTGTCGGTCAGAAGGTTGCCGATGACGCGCATCGACAGCATGTTCGGGAACTGCAGAACGCAGAGGGCATAGGCGATGACGAAGATGCCGAGCGTAGTGACGAAGGGCAGGTTGCGGGTATGGATCATCGAACCGTTCCTTCCGCCTTATGGGGTGTCTCGCGGGATACCGTCTCGCCCTTGCGCCGCGAAGCCTTGAGGAAGCCGAACAGCGTCATGATCGCCGGCGACTGCAGGGTGAGGACGACGATGATGATCCCGGCCTTGATGATCAGGTTGAATTCCGGCGGGAAACCCGAGACGAGGATGCCCGTGTTGATCGACTGGATGATCAGCGCGCCGATCAGCGATGCGGTGATGGAAAAACGCCCGCCGTTCAGTGAGGTGCCGCCGATGACGACGGCGAGGATGGCGTCGAGCTCCAGCCACAGGCCGGCGTTGTTGGCGTCAGCCCCGCGGATATCGGCGGTGACGATCAGCCCGGCGATGGCGGCGCAGAGGCCGGAGATCGCATAGACGAAGAACAGCAGGAAACGGGCGCGTACGCCGGCGAGCGTCGCGGCGCGGCGGTTGATGCCGGTCGCCTCGATCAGGAACCCGAGCGCCGAGCGGCGCACCAGCAGGCCGATGATCAGGGCGGCGCAGATCCAGATGAGGATCGGGATCGGGATGCCTGCGAGGGACCCGGAACCAAGCGCCGCGAAGCTGTCGTTGTTGAAGGTGAGGATGACGCCCTCGGTGATGAGCTGGGCGATGCCGCGGCCGGCCACCATCAGGATCAAGGTGGCGATGATCGGCTGGATGTCGAGGAGGGCGACCAGCACGCCGTTCCAGAGGCCGCAGAGGAGGCCGACGCCGAGCGAGATCAGGATCACGACCGGCAGCGGATAATCGTGTGCGATCAGCGTCGCGGCAACCGCCCCGCAGATGGCGATCACCGCGCCGATCGAGAGATCGATGCCGCGGGTGGCGATGACCAGCGTCATGCCGATCGTCAGCAGCGCGACCGGCGCGGCGCGCACCAGGATATCGATCAAACTGCCGTAGAGCCGGCCGTTCTGGAACGAGACGTTGAGGAAGCCGGGCGCGACCGCCGTGATGAGGGCGAGGATGACGGTGAGCGCGATGATCTGGGGCGCCAGGCGTTTCAGCCGGCGGGTGAGGCGGTTCGTCATGCGGCCTCCGTGCGGGCCGGTGCTGCGATCGCCTGCATGATGTTGTCGGCGGTCACCTGATCGCCCTTGAGTTCGGCGATATGCTTGCGGTCGGAAAGCACGATGACACGGTGGGCGATGGCGGTCAGTTCCTCCAGTTCCGAGGAGATCACCACCAGCGACATGCCGTCGGCGCAGAGTTTTTCGATCATTTTCAGGATTTCCGCATGCGCGCCGATATCGATGCCGCGCGTCGGTTCGTCCAATATCAGCAGACGGGGTTCGGTCGCCAGCCAGCGGGCGAGGATCGCCTTCTGCTGATTGCCGCCGGAGAGGAATTTCATCTGTCTGTTGGGATCGGGCGGCCGGATATCCAGCGACTTGATGAACCCCTCGGCGAGTGCGGCCTTTTCGCGCGAGGAAAGCGGCTTTGCCCAGCCCTGGCGGGCCTGGACTGCGAGCGCGATATTATCGGCGACGGAAAAATCGCCGATGATGCCGTCCGTCTTGCGTTCCTCCGGGCAGAAGCCGAAGCCGCTGGCAATCGCCGCTTCCGGGGATGAGAGGGCGACCTGCTGGTTGTCGATGGTCGCCGTGCCGCTGTCGGCGCGGTCGATGCCGAAGAGCAGGAAGGCGGTCTCGGTGCGGCCGGAGCCGAGCAGGCCCGCGACGCCGACCACTTCGCCGGGGCGGATGTCCAGATCGAAAGGCGCGACGCTGCCGCGCTTGCCGTAGCTCGAGAAGCGGATCGGCGCTTCGGCGGTCGAGGCGATGGTTTCTTCCTGCGCCTGATGTTCGCGGGTGATGTGCTGCAGCTCGCGGCCGAGCATCATCGAGATCAGCTCCAGCCGCGGCAATTCGGCGAGCTTGCGGGTGCCGACAAGCCGGCCGTTGCGCAAGACCGTGACACGGTCGGCGACCGCATAAACCTGGTTCAAAAAATGGGTGATGATGATGATGCCGAGACCTTCCTCGCGCAGCCGGCGCAGCACCGTAAACAGCATCTCCACCTCGTGAGCGTCCAGGCTGGCGGTCGGCTCGTCGAGCACAAGAACCTTGCCGGACAGATCGACGGCGCGGGCGATGGCGACAAGCTGGCGGACGGCAACGGAATAGGACGAGAGCAGGGCGTCGACATCGATGTCGAGGCCGTAGCGTTCGAGAAGCGCCTTCGAGCGGCGGCGCATTTCGCGGCGGTCGATCAGGCCGAAACGGCGCGGCTGGCGGCCGAGGAAGAGGTTTTCAGCGACCGTCAGGTTTTCGAGGAGATTGACCTCCTGGTAGACTGTGCCGATGCCGAGGCCTTGCGCCTCCGCGACGCTGGCCGGCGTCACTTCCGCGCCGTCGAGGCGCATGGTGCCGTGATCGCGGCTGTAGACCCCGGTCAGGATCTTGATCAACGTCGATTTGCCGGCGCCGTTTTCGCCGAGAAGAGCATGGATCTCGCCGCGCTCCAGCGTGAAATCGACGGCGTCGAGCGCCGTGATGCCGAGGAAGGCCTTGCCGATGCCCCGGGCTTCCAGAAGTGAATTCGTATCCGACATGCCTAAAGTCCCGCGTCTATCGAAGAACCGGAGCGGCGAGGGTGCACCGCTCCGGTTGCTGGAGTCGCCCGGCTCTAGGGGTAAGAGGTGGAGCCGGGCGGCGGGAGGTCAGTAACCGAGGCCCTTCTTGGCTTCGTAGACCTTCATCGGGTCATCCTTGGCGGTATAGAGCTTCGATTCCGTCTGGATCCACTTCGGCGGAGCCTTCTTGTCCTTCAGATAGGCGTTGAGGGCATCGAAGGCGGGGCCGGCCATATTCGGCGTCAGCTCGACCGTCGCATTGGCTTCCCCCTTGGCCATCGCCTGGAAGATATCCGGCACGGCGTCGATCGAAACGACCTTGATGTCGGTACCGGGCTTCAAGCCGGCTTCCTTGATCGCCTGGATGGCGCCGACGGCCATGTCGTCGTTATGGGCATAGACCGCGCAGATGTCCTTGCCGCCGCCTTCGGCCTTGATGAAGCTTTCCATGACTTCCTTGCCCTTGGTACGGGTGAAGTCGCCGGTCTGCGAGCGGGCGATCTTGATGTTGGCATGCCCGGTGATCGCCTGTTCAAAGCCCTTCTTGCGGTTGATGGCCGGCGAAGAGCCGGTCGTGCCCTGAAGTTCCACGACCTTGCAGTTCTTGGAGCCGATTTCCTTGACCAGCCAGTCGCCGGCGACCTTGCCTTCGAACACCTGGTCGGAGGTGACGGCCGTCAGGTAGAGGTCCTTCGGTGCGTCGATGTCGCGGTCGAGCAGGATGACCGGGATTTTCTCTTCCTTGGCTTCCTTGAGAACCGCATCCCAGCCGGTGGCGACCACCGGTGCGATGAAGATCGCGTCGACCTTTTGGGCGATGAAGCCGCGGATCGCCTTGATCTGGTTTTCCTGCTTCTGCTGCGCATCGGCAAACTTCAGGGTAACGCCGCGTTTTTCGGCCTCCTGCTTGGTGACCGTGGTTTCGGCGGCACGCCAGCCGGATTCGGATCCGATCTGCGAGAAACCGACTGTCAGGGACGCGGCGGAAACGCCGGATGCCAACGATAGGGTAAGAGCGGCTACAGCTGCCGCGAGAGCTCTTTTCATCTTAAATCCTCCCAGAGATGATAAAGCGAACTGACGGCTCAAGGATTGGCATATAATATTACTTTTTCAAGCGCTATTTTTGAACAAATTGCGAGAAAGGCAGTATCCCACCGCTTTTGGTGGCAACAATCGATTGAATCCTTGGGATAAATAGCATTCTTAAAAAGATCGGGATTGCCGGAAGCGGTTTTTCTCCTCCTTGACAAGCCCGATGCCAATCCAATAGTCGTATTAATGACTACATCGGGCCGGATGGTTCTGATGGGAGGAGTGGCATGGCGGCAGGAGACGTCATGTTGGTATTGGAAGCATTTGGGTGATGAAATCGATGTTGCGGGTTCTTCAGGTCGTGAATGGCGCTGGTGCGTCTATTGTTGTCGCGTGGGATGGCGAAGGTGCTGCCCGTGCGGTGAACGGCGTTTCGTCCACCTATGATCTCGCCTGCCAAGCGATTGCCGCCGGCCAGACATTGGCTCAACGGATCGACGCCGCCGGTCTCGGCGATGCCGTCGATCTTGAAAAGGCCGCGGGCGAAGGGCGCCTTGGCCTGCCGATCACCCATCCGGACCCGGCGCATTTCATCGTCGCCGGCACCGGTCTGACGCATCTCGGCTCGGCCGATGGTCGCGACAAGATGCACAAGGCGGCGCAGGCGACGGAAAAGCCGACCGATTCGATGCGCATGTTCCTGATGGGCGTCGAAGGCGGCAAGCCGAAACCCGGTGAGGCCGGCGTGCAGCCGGAATGGTTCTACAAGGGCAACGGCTCGCAGCTTCGCGCCACCGGGAGCGATCTGGTATCTCCGGCCTTCGCGCTCGATGGCGGCGAGGAGCCGGAACTGGCGGGCATCTATCTGATCGGCCCGGACGGCACGCCCTTCCGGCTGGGCTTCTGTCTCGCCAACGAATTTTCCGACCATGTGACCGAGAAGGGCAACTATCTCTGGCTCGCCCATTCCAAGCTGCGCCAGGCGGCCCTCGGCGCGGAACTTCTGGTCGGCGACCTGCCGGACCACGTGGAAGGCACATCACGCGTGCGGCGCGGTGACGAGGTGATCTTCGAAAAGCCGTTTCTCTCGGGCGAGGCGAACATGTCGCACACGATCGCCAACCTCGAACATCATAATTTCAAATACGATATCTTCCGCCAGCCGGGCGATCTGCATGTACATTTCTTCGGAACTGCGACGCTGTCGTTCTCCGAGGGGATCAAGACGGAGCCGGGCGACGTTTTCGAGATTTCCGCGGCCCCCTTCAAGCTGCCGCTCGTCAACCGGCTGACTGTCGCGGCGGATGCGCCCGTGACGATCAAGAAGCTCTGAGGCGGCCATGGCTCTCATTCGCGTCGCCATCGTCGGGCTTGGAAAGATCGCAAGGGATCAGCATCTCGGCGCGATCGAAGCAACCGACGGCATCGAACTCGTGGCCGTCGCCAGCCGCCACGCCAAGCTCGACGACATCGCCTGTTTCCATGAGATCGGCGATCTGCTCGCCTCGGACGTCGAGTTCGATGCGGTCTCTCTCTGTACGCCGCCCGTGGGGCGCTTCGAGCAGGCAAAGGCCGCGCTCGATGCCGGCAAGCATGTGATGCTCGAAAAACCGCCGGGCGCGACGCTTTCTGAGGTCTATGCGCTGGAAAAGCTCGCCAAGGCGAAGGGCGTTTCGCTGTTCTCGACCTGGCATTCGCGGGCTGCCGCTGCCGTCGAGCCGGCGCGGGCGCTGCTCGCAAAGCGGAACATCCGCAGCGTAACGGTCGAGTGGAAGGAAGATGTCCGCCACTGGCATCCCGGTCAGGCCTGGATCTGGGAGCCGGGTGGCCTCGGCGTCTTCGACCCCGGCATCAACGCGCTGTCGATCGTCACGCGCATCCTGCCGGAAAGCTTTCACCTTACCCGTTCCGAACTGACCTTCCCGGCCAACCGGGCGGCGCCGATTGCGGCAAACCTCTCTTTCGAGACCGACAGCGGCGTTCCAGTCCTGGCCGAGTTCGACTGGCGTCAGACCGGGCCGCAGACCTGGGATATCCGAGTCGAGACCGACGAGGGTCCGATCGTTCTGACCCAGGGCGGCAGCCGCCTTTTCGTCGATGGCAAAAGCGCGATCGTCGAGGAAGACAGGGAATACCGCAATCTCTATCGTGATTTCGTGGCGCTGGTGGCAGAAAGCCGCAGCGATACCGATTTCTCGCCGCTGGTGCATGTCGCCGATGCCTTTATGCTGGGCCGGCGCATTCAAACAGACGTATTTGAGGACTGATGATGACCAATTCGGAAAACGTAACTTCGAACGAGATCGCCGAAACCGACCAGCGCCGACAGGAGGTCCGCAAGCTCCGCTCTCGCGCGTGGTTCGACAACCCGTCGAATGTCGATATGACGGCGCTCTATCTCGAGCGCTACATGAATTTCGGTCTCAGCCAGGCGGAACTGCAGTCCGACCGGCCGATCATCGGCATCGCCCAGACGGGTTCCGATCTTTCGCCGTGCAATCGGCATCATCTGGAACTGGCGCATCGTCTGCGCGAGGGTATCCGCGAGGCAGGCGGCATCGCCATCGAATTCCCGGTCCACCCCATCCAGGAAACGGGCAAGCGTCCAACCGCCGGCCTTGACCGCAACCTTGCCTATCTGGGCCTCGTGGAAGTGCTCTACGGCTATCCGCTCGATGGCGTCGTGCTGACGATCGGCTGTGACAAGACCACGCCGGCCTGTCTGATGGCCGCGGCCACCGTCAACATTCCGGCGATCGCGCTGTCGGTCGGTCCGATGCTGAACGGCTGGTTCCGCGGCGAGCGCACCGGCTCGGGCACCATCGTCTGGAAGGCCCGCGAGCTGCTGGCCAAGGGCGAGATCGACTATGCGGGCTTCGTCAAGCTCGTTGCCTCCTCGGCACCGTCCACCGGCTATTGCAACACGATGGGCACGGCGACGACGATGAATTCGCTTGCCGAAGCGCTCGGCATGCAGCTTCCGGGTTCGGCGGCGATCCCGGCGCCCTATCGCGACCGGCAGGAGGTTTCCTATCTGACCGGCCTTCGCATCGTCGAGATGGTCAAGGAAGACCTGAAGCCTTCCGAGATCCTGACCAAGGAAGCCTTCATCAACGCCATCCGCGTCAATTCGGCGATCGGCGGCTCGACAAATGCGCCGATCCATCTGAACGCGCTTGCCCGTCATATCGGCGTCGAACTCACGGTCGACGACTGGCAGACCTATGGCGAGGAAGTGCCGCTGCTCGTCAACCTGCAGCCGGCCGGCGAATATCTCGGCGAGGACTATTATCATGCAGGCGGTGTTCCTGCCGTCGTCAACCAGCTGATGACTCAGGGCCTCATCCATGAGGACGCCATGACGGTCAACGGCAAGACGATCGGCGAGAACTGCCGTGGCGCCATCATCGAGGACGAGAAGGTCATCCGCCGCTACGACGAGCCTTTGAAGGCCCATGCGGGCTTCCGGGTGCTGCGCGGCAACCTGTTCTCTTCGGCGATCATGAAGACCAGCGTCATCTCGCCGGAATTCCGTCAGCGTTATCTCTCCAACCCGAACGATCCGGAAGCCTTCGAAGGCAGGGCGGTCGTGTTCGACGGGCCGGAAGACTATCATCACCGGATCGACGACCCGTCGCTCGAAATCGACGCGCATACGGTCCTGTTCATGCGCGGCGCCGGCCCGATCGGGTATCCGGGCGCTGCCGAAGTCGTCAACATGCGGGCGCCGGATTATCTCCTGAAACAGGGCATCTCGTCGCTCGCCTGCATCGGCGACGGTCGCCAGTCGGGAACCTCGGGCAGCCCCTCGATCCTCAATGCCTCGCCGGAAGCAGCCGCTGGCGGCGGTCTCGCCATCCTGCGGACCGGCGACCGCGTGCGCATCGATGTCGGCCGCGGCACAGCGGACATCCTGATCTCCGACGAGGAGATGGCGGAGCGTCGCAAGGCACTCGAAGCGGCGGGGGGCTACCAGTACCCGAAGCATCAGACGCCCTGGCAGGAAATCCAGCGCAACTATGTCGGCCAGCTCGAAACCGGCGCAGTGCTGGAGCCGGCCGTCAAATACCAGCGGATTGCCCAGACCAACGGCATTCCGCGCGACAATCACTGACCATTTCGGTTCCCAGGGTGGCGGAGGCCGCCCTTAGACAAGATTGGCGGCTCGAAGGGAGCCGCTCCAAAGGAGGAGTAATCCATGCGAATGTTCAAATATCTCGCGACCGCGGCCATGTTGGCCGGTCTGGTCGTTGCGGCTCCGGTCAGCGCACAGGAAAAGGGCCTCGTCGGCGTCGCCATGCCGACCAAGTCTTCCGCCCGCTGGATCGCGGACGGCGACAACATGGTCAAGGTTCTGAAAGAGCGCGGTTACAAGACCGACCTTCAGTACGCTGAAGACGATATCCCGAACCAGCTCGCGCAGATCGAAAACATGATCACCAAGGGCGCCAAGGTTCTCGTCATCGCCTCGATCGACGGCACGACGCTTTCCGACGTGCTGCAGCAGGCCGCCGACCAGAAGATCAAGGTCATCGCCTATGACCGTCTGATCCGCGATACCCCGAACGTCAGCTACTACGCCACCTTCGACAATTTCCAGGTCGGCGTTCAGCAGGCCACTTCGCTGGTGAAGGGCCTCAAGGCCGACACCGAAAAGGGTCCGTTCAACATCGAACTCTTCGGCGGCTCGCCGGACGACAACAACGCCTTCTTCTTCTACAACGGCGCGATGAGCGTGCTTCAGCCGTTGATCGACAAGGGCGTGCTGAAGGTTGGCAGCGGCCAGGTCGGCATGGACAAGGTCGCGACGCTGCGCTGGGACCCGGCAACCGCCCAGTCCCGCATGGACGCAATCCTCTCGTCGACCTATTCCGGCAAGAAGCTGGACGGCGTTCTGTCTCCCTATGACGGCATCTCGATCGGTATTCTGTCGTCGCTGAAGGGCGTCGGTTACGGTTCGGGCGGTCAGGCGATGCCGGTCGTTACCGGCCAGGATGCTGAAGTTCCGTCCGTCAAGTCGATCATTGCCGGCGAGCAGTATTCGACGATCTTCAAGGACACGCGCGATCTTGCCAAGGTCACCGTCGACATGGTCGATGCTGCGATGAGCGGTAAGGAGCCGACCGTCACCGACACCAAGACCTATGACAACGGCAAGAAGGTCGTTCCGTCATACCTCCTGAAGCCGGTCGTGGTTGACAAGACCAACTGGAAGCAGGTTCTGGTGGATGGCGGTTACTACAAAGAATCGCAGCTTAAGTAAGCCTTTTAATCCGCGCGGTGGTATTCTGCCGCGCGGACCCTTTTTTCGGAGTGATCATGCTCGATCCCGTTCCGCTTGCCGAAAAGCCACCCATCCTCGAGATGCGGGCGATTTCGAAAAGCTTTGGCGCCGTAAAGGCGCTTTCCGATGTCAGCTTCGCCGTTCAGGAGGGGGAGATTCATGCCCTCGTCGGCGAAAACGGCGCTGGCAAATCGACCCTCATGAAAGTGCTTTCCGGCGTTTATCCGCACGGTTCCTACGAGGGCTCCATCTTTTTCGGGGGTGAGGAGCGGCATTTCCGCGACATCAACGATTCCGAAAAGCTCGGCATCATCATCATCCACCAGGAACTGGCACTCATTCCGTTGATGTCGATCGCGGAAAACATCTTCCTGACCAATCCCCCGGCGAGCCGCGGGGTGATCGACCGAAGCGAACGGCACAAGCGCACCCAGGCATTGCTTGCAAAGGTGGGGCTTACAGAACAGCCGGACACGCTGATCACCAATATCGGCGTCGGCAAGCAGCAGCTGGTCGAAATCGCCAAAGCGCTGTCCAAGGACGTGCGGTTGCTGATCCTCGACGAGCCGACCGCGTCGCTCAACGAGACTGACAGTGCTGCGCTTTTGGAACTGCTCAAGGAATTCCGCCGCAACGGCATTACCTCGATCATGATCTCGCACAAGCTCAACGAGATTTCCGAGGTCGCCGACCGCATCACGGTGCTGCGCGACGGCCGCACCGTCGGCACGCTGGACTGCCATGCCGGTCCCGTCGACGAAGACGAGATCGTACGACGCATGGTCGACCGTGACCTGGAGAGCCGCTATCCGAAGCGTGATCCAAAGATCGGCGACGTCGTCTTCGAAGTCGAGAACTGGTCCGCATATCATCCGATGCACTCGGACCGGCAGGTGGTGAAGAACGTCTCGCTGAAGGTGCGGGCCGGCGAGGTCGTGGGCATTTCCGGCCTGATGGGTGCCGGGCGCACCGAATTCGCCATGAGCCTGTTCGGCCGGTCCTGGGGGCGCCACGTCACCGGCACCGCCAAGCTGCATGGCAAGGAACTCGACCTTTCCGACGTCCACAAGGCGATCAAGGCCGGCCTTGCCTATGTGACGGAAGACCGCAAGCAGCTCGGCCTCATCCTGCAGGAAGACATCCGCAAGAACGTCTCGCTCGCCCATCTCGGCGGCGTTTCCTCGCGCGGCGTGATCGACGACATCGCCGAGATGAAGATCGCGCAGGAATTTCGCGGACGCATGCGCATCCGCAGCCACAACGTCTATCAGGAAACCGGCAAGCTGTCCGGCGGCAACCAGCAGAAAGTGGTATTGTCGAAATGGCTGTTCACCGATCCTGACGTGCTCATTCTCGATGAGCCGACGCGCGGCATCGATGTCGGTGCAAAATATGAAATCTATACGATCATCAACGAACTCGCCGATGCGGGTAAGGCGGTGATCGTCATCTCGTCGGAAATGCCCGAGCTGATCGGCATTTGCGACCGTATCGTGGTGATGCACGAAGGTGCGTTTGTCGGCGAAGTGGCCGGCGAGGAAGCCACGCAGGAAAATATCATGCGCGCCATCATGCGGCGCAAAGGGAGAGAATAATGAGTACTCCGCAGGAAACGATATCGGCGCCTCAGAGCGTGGGCGGTTTTCTGAAGGACAATCTGCGCGATTTCGGCATGCTGATTTCGCTGGTCGTGATCGTCATCTTCTTCCAGATCGCCACCGACGGCGTGCTCCTGAAGCCGCTCAACGTCACCAACATCGTGTTGCAGAACTCCTATATCGTCATCATGGCGCTCGGCATGCTGATGGTGATCGTCACCGGTCATATCGACCTGTCGGTCGGTTCGGTCGCGGGCTTCATCGGCGGTTTTGCCGGGTTGCTGATGGTTCAGTGGGGTATCAATTTCGCCGTCGTCATCGTCATCAGCCTTGCTGTCGGCGGCTTGATCGGGGCGATCCAGGGCTATTTCGTCGCCTATTTCAAGATACCGTCCTTCATCGTGACGCTGGCGGGCATGCTGGTCTTCCGCGGACTGATGATCGCCATCCTCGGCAGCCAGGCGATAGGGCCTTTCCCGCCGATTTTCCAGAAGCTCTCGTCCGGTTATGTCGTCGAGCTGATCTCGTCGACCGGCGGCCTCTACATCACCTCGTTCCTGCTCGGGCTGGTGCTTGCGGTGATCCTCATCGTGCAGAATTTCTCAAGCCGCAAGCGGCGCGTCTCGCATGGCGTCGAGACGGAGCCGTTCGGCTTCTTTGTGGCCAAGAACCTGCTGATCCTCGCCGGCGTCGGTTACATCGCCTTCCTGATCTCGTCGCATCGCGGCATGCCGAACGTGCTGATCATCATGGCGGTGCTGATCGCCGCCTATAGCTTCCTCACCACCCGCACGGTGATCGGCAGGCAGATCTATGCGGTCGGCGGCAACGCCCGCGCAGCCGAGCTTTCCGGCATCAAGACGACGCGGCTGGTGTTCCTCACCTTCGTGAACATGGGCGTGCTTGCGGCTCTCGGCGGGCTCGTCGTCGCCGCACGGCTGAACAGCGCTACGCCGAAGGCCGGTACCGGCTTCGAACTGGACGTCATTGCGGCCTGCTTCATCGGCGGCGCATCCGCTTATGGCGGCGTCGGCAAGGTGACGGGCGCGGTCATCGGCGCCTTCCTGATGGGCGTGATGAACAACGGCATGTCGATCCTCGGTATCGGCATCGACTACCAGCAGGTGATCAAGGGCCTGGTTCTGCTCGGCGCCGTCTGCGTCGACGTCTACAACCAGCGCCGCTGAGGCCCGCGCCTCCTTCAAGGTTGCCAGATGAAACTCGAAAGCCCGGATGCGTCAGACGCCTCCGGGCTTTTTTGCGTTGGCCCTGTAAACCGCGACGACTCCGGGGGGATGGGTGGAGCGGTCCAGACCGGCTTCAGGTCGCCTGCTCGGTCACGGCCTCTTCGATGACATCCTCAGGGATATCGTCGAAGGACGAGTAGTTGAGATTGTAGAGCTTCGAATAAAGCTTCTTGTTCTTCATCAGCTCGCGGTGGTTACCGCTCTCGATCAGCTCGCCGTTCTGCAGCACGATGATGCGGTCGGCTTCGCGGATGGTAGCAAGGCGATGGGCGATGACGAGCCCCGTGCGGCCTTCGAGCAGCTTCACCAGCGCCTTCTGGATCAGCATTTCCGTATAGCTGTCGATATTGGCGGTCGCTTCGTCGAGAACCAGGATTTTCGCGTCCGCCACCAGGGCACGGGCAAAGCTCAGGAGCTGGCGCTGGCCGAGCGAGAGATTGCCGCCGCGCTGGCCAAGGATGCTTTCGTAACCATCCGGCATGCGCATGATGAAGTCGTGGGCGCCGACCGCCTTGGCCGCCTCGATCACCTGTTCCCGGGTCGCATCCGTCTTGTGGTATCGGATGTTCTCGAACACCGTTCCGGTGAACAGGAACGGCTCCTGCAGCACCATGGCGATCTGCCGGCCGAGCGATTCCTGCGTCAGGTCCCGCACGTCGTGACCGCCGACCAGAACCTGGCCCTGCTGCACGTCGTAGAAACGGTGGATCAGCGACATGCAGCTCGACTTGCCCGAGCCCGTGGGGCCGACCAGCGCGACCGTTTCGCCCGGGTTCACCTTGAAGCTCACATGTTTCAGGACAGGGTGCTTGGGATTGTAGCCGAAGACCACGTCCTTGAACTCGACCGAGCCGTCCATGTCCGATGTCAGGACCTTGGCGTTCGGCGCATCCTTGATGTCCACCGGCACGTCCAGCACTTCGGTCAGGCGCTGGCCGGACGCCATGGCGCGTTGCATGACCGAATATTGCAGCGTCAACGACCGGATCGGGTCGAAGAAGCGCTGGATGTAGAACAGGAAGGCGACCATGACGCCGACGTCGAGCGCCTGGTTGAGCACGCGGGCGCCGCCGACCACGACGACCAGCGCCATCGCCAGGCCGGTCAGCGAATCGACGATCGGCACCATCACCTGGGCGTATTTGGCCGCGTTCAGATGGGTGTTGAGGTTGGCGCGCGCCTTGTCGTCATAGAGCATGAAGTTGACGCTCTGGCGGTCCATGCTCTGGACGGCGCGCACACCGTGGATGGCTTCGGCAAGCGCACCATTGGCGATCGAGTTGGTTTCATGCGCGGCCATGAAGGATTTTCGCGCCCGTGGCAGCCAGAAGAGGCGCACGACGAAGAGGACAGGAAGCGCGCAGAGGGTCAGGAGGCCGAGCTTGAAATCGAGCGTCAGCATGACGAAAACGATGCCGAACAGCAGCGTGATGTCGCCGACCGAAAGGACGGAGGTTTCGAGGAATTCCTGCATGGAATTGACGTCGCCCTGCAGGCGCGACATCAGGCGGCCGACTTCCGTCTTGTCCATCCAGGACAGCGAGACGCGCTGCAGGTGGCTGAACATCGCCTTGCGGATATCGAAGAGCACGTCTTCGGCAACACCGCCGACCAGCGTCTCCTGCGCATAACTGGCACCGAAATTGATGATGATCGCCACGAGGAAGGCGACCATTGACCAGATCAGCACCGACTGGCTGTCGCTGCCCGCCTGCATGCCGTGATCGATCGCGTAACGGATGATCAGCGGGATGAGGAGCTGCATCGCGGTGAAACAGAGTACCGCAAGCACGGCCCAATAGATCTTGGTGCGGTAGGGCCGCACGAAACTCCAGATGCGCCTGACGATATCGCCGTCGAAGACCTTGCCGAAGATTTCCTCTTCGATGCGGTGAGAGCCGACCACCGCGCGGGGCGGGCGCCTTCCGTCGTCACGAACGTCGGAGCGTTCGGTTTCCAGTTCCTCGGCCATAAATCCTCCCTCAGGCGCTGAGCGCGTCGTCGCCCGGACGTACCTGCAGATCGTAAAGCGCCTTGTAGCGGCCGCCGAGCGCAAGCAGCTCGTCATGCGTGCCACTTTCGACGATGCGGCCTTCTTCCATGAACAGGATGCGGTCGGCATGCATCAGCGAGCTCAGGCGATGGGCGACGATGATCGTCACCCGATCGGCCGCGTATCTACGCATGGCGCTACGAATGCGCTGTTCGGTGCCGGCATCGATCGCGGCGGTCGAGTCGTCGAACACCATCACCGCCGGGCGCAGCATCAGCGCGCGGGCGATCGACAGGCGCTGCCGCTGGCCGCCGGAGAGCGATACGCCGCGTTCGCCGACGACCGTGCCGTAACCGGTCGGCAAGCCGAGCACGTAATTGTGGAGCTGGGCGCTTTCGCTGGCGCGCTCGATGCGGCCTTCCTTCGCCCACGGATCGCCATAGGCGATGTTGTTTTCGATCGTCGTCGTGAACAGGAAACTGTCCTGCTGAACCACGGCCACCGACCGGCGCAGCGATTGCAGCGTGGCGCAGCGGATGTCCTGGCCGTCGATGGTGATCCGGCCACCCGTCGCATCGTAGAAACGCGGGATCAGGTGAGCCATGGTGGATTTGCCGCTGCCGGGCGGCCCGACGATGCCGATCGTCTCGCCGCGCTTCGCCTCGAAGGACACGCCGGTCAGGACCTGGTGTTTCTCGGCGCCCGGATAGGCGAAATCGACATTCTCGAACCGCAGCGTGCCGTCGGTGACTTTCAGCGCCCTGGCGTCCTTGTCGTCCTTGATGGCGATATCGAGGTCGAGCAGTTCGAACAGGCGCGCACCGCAGGTGGAGGCGCGGGCAAAGGCGTTGACCATCAGGCCGAGCTGCCGCACCGGCATCTGCAGGATGGTCATGAAGGTGAGGAAGGAGGTGAGCGTGCCGACAGTCATCTGACCGGCCATCACCTTGGTGCCGCCGACCCAGAGAACCAGACCCATGGCGGCGAAGAAGGACAGCGTCATGGCGCTGGTATTGGCGACCCGGATGCCGACGCGCTGATGGGCGAGCGACAGCGCGCTCTTCGATGCGGTCTCGAACTTGTCGAGTTCGTGATCCTGGGCGGCGAAGGCGCGCACGACGCGGATGCCGCCGAGATTTTCTTCCATCACACGGGTCAGCACCGAGAGCCGTTCCTGCAGGTCGAGCCAGGTGGCGCGCAGCCGCAGCTGCGTCACCGACGACCGCCAGCCGACGAAGGGCACGAAGCTCAAGGCCAGCAGTCCGAGCACCACGTCGGTCGACAGCAGAAGATAGGCTCCGATACCGATCAGCACGGTCAAAAGAACCATGCGTACCAGCGCGGTGGAGAAATACATGCGCACGCCTTCGAGATCGAGAAGCCCGACGGTGATCAGGTCGCCCGAATGCATGCTGTCATGGAAGCTGAAGGAGAGCCGCTGGATCTTTTCGTAGCAGGCAAGCCTGAGGCGGTAGCCCATATGATGGCCGACCGCCTCGCTGAAGTAGTTCTGGAACAGGGTGAAGATACCGCGCAGCACGCTGGCGCCGAGCAGGAGCAGTGCTGTCGTCAACAGCGCATCCTGGGCCGCCTGGCCGGCATCGCCGCCGGTCAGCGCCACCTGCGTGTGGTCCACCGCCTGGCCAAGCAGCCGCGGGATCATCAGCTGGAAGGCTGAGGCGATCAGGGTTGCGCCGATCGCGAAGCTCGATTGCCACGGATGACGGAAGGCCATGACGGTAATGCGGGTCAATATGGAGAAGCCTTTGCCCCAACCTGCCGCATTTACCAGCGCCAACGAAGCCGACGGCTTCGCGACGCGAACTGTTGCATCGCTGCTCACGGGTTTATTCCAAAATGAATTACAGAGCCGGAAAAATATCCGGAAAGACGGCCATTATGAGATGAAGATTCGGGACCTCGATCTAGCCTGCATAATGGTGCTGAATCAGTCAACCGATTTGGACCAAAAACCGAGCCCCATGTGGTGATTTTTTGACCTGTGTGGCGCCTGAATTTTCAGCAGCGAGCCTGTCGGTATTCCAATGCCTGAGCACCCGGATGAGGGAGGGAAAACGCCGATCAGGATGTTGACCGCGGTTTCTTTTGTCTCCGTGCATATCGCAACGTCGGTTCCAGCCTGATATCGTCGCGTCATAACTCACATGAAAGAGGTTCGGCTTTCGCATGACCAGCGGCCTGCATCACATCACCGCCATCACCCGCAAGATCCAGGCGAATGTCGATTTCTACACGGGCTTTCTCGGCCTGCGGCTCGTCAAGAGGACGGCGGGCTTCGAGGACGCCCGCCAGCTTCACCTGTTTTACGGAGACGGTGCGGCGACGCCCGGTTCGCTGGTGACCTTCCTTGCCTGGGAGGATGGCTCGTTTGGGCGCGTCGGACATGGGGCGCCGAGCGAGATCAGTTTTGCGATTGCGCCTGAGGCAATCGGTTTCTGGCTGACGCGGGCGCTGCAGTTCAACGTCAAGTTTTCCGGCCCGGCCCAGGAGTTCGGCGAACCGGTGCTGCGGCTGACCGACCCCGACGGCATCATCGTCAAGCTCGTCGGCGTCGAGGACACGACGCCTTGGGTCTGGTGGAGCGGCGGCGGTATAACCGAAGCGGATGCGATCCGAAAACTCTACGGCGCGACGATCCTTGCCGAGAAGCCGGAGCAGACGGCGGCGTTTCTGACGCGGCATATGGGCCTCGGGCTCGGGCCGAAAGAGGGCAATATCCAGCGGCTGGTGTCGGATGCGCGAGATATCGTCGATGTCCGCGATGCGGGCGGTTTCTGGACTGCCGCTCCCGGCGCCGGCACGATCGACCATATCGCTTTCCGCGCCGTCGATCGGCCCGAGGTCGAGGCGGTGCATGCGAAATTGCTGGCGGAGGATGCCGGCGAGATGAACATGCATGACCGGCATTATTTCCACTCGCTTTATGTCCGGGAGCCGTCCGGTACGCTGATCGAACTAGCGACGGACGGGCCGGGCTTCACGGACGACGAGCCGGTTGAAACGCTCGGGTCCGAGCTGTTTATCCCGGCGCATTTCAAGGAAGACCACGACGTCCTGCGGGTCATGCTGCCGCAGTTCGGCCTGCCCGGCGAGGAGCGCATCATCTATCGCGACCTGCCTTTCGTGCACCGCATCCATATGCCGGAGAGCTGGGACGGTTCGACGCTGCTGTTGTTGCATGGCAGCGGCGGCAATGAAACGACCATGCTGCCCTTCGGCCGCAAGGCGGCTCCGAACGCCATGCTGATCGGGGTGCGCGGGCGGTCCACGGACGAGGGACATCCGCGATATTTCCGTCGTTTCACGGAGACGACGTTCGATCAGAAGGAGATTGTCTCGGAAGCGGAGGCCTTCGTCGCCTTCGTGGAGGAACTCGGTCCAGCCTATGGCGTCGATCCGGCGCGGACGGCCTTTGCCGGCTGGTCCAACGGCGGCAACATGATCGGCGCGGTGATGCAGCTTCATCCGGACCTGATCCGCAAAGCGGTGCTGCTGCGGTCGATGAACTGCCTGGAGGATCGACCGGCCATCGATCTTTCCGGCACCCAGGTCCTGTCGCTCAGCGCGACCGACGATTTTTACGGTTCGCTGGCCCAGGAGATCGAAGACCGGCTTTGCGTTGCGGGAGCGCAACTCACTGCCATAAAGCTCGAAGCCAATCATGGCATCGGAAGCGAAGACGAGATGATCGCCCGCGACTGGCTGATCGAAAAAGGCTTCTGATCAATCGCCGTAATGCAGCGCGATGGCA
Organism: Neorhizobium galegae; assembly: GCF_021391675.1. Lineage (NCBI taxonomy): Bacteria > Pseudomonadati > Pseudomonadota > Alphaproteobacteria > Hyphomicrobiales > Rhizobiaceae > Neorhizobium > Neorhizobium galegae. The sequence goes on along the minus strand of NZ_CP090095.1, from coordinate 2,622,734 downwards.
TCGACGGCGGCGGATATGTCTGCCTTGAACCCCCGCCGCCGAAGCGCCATCCCATAGGCCGTCAGGTTGCCGAGGACGATATCGAAGCGGGCACGCTGGCCGGTATGGTTCAGCCGGATCAGCCGCTCCGCGCCGGGGCCGACACCGACGGAAAGCTCGATGCCGTGCGGGGCGACGGAAAGCAGGGCGGCCGGATCGGCGCCGGCCGGAAGCCTGGCTGTCGTCACCAGGTTCGAGCCGTGCAGGGCGTCGATCCAGAGTTCGCCACCCATGGCGGCCAGAGCCGCGCGGGTCGCGCGGGCGGCGCGGACATGCCGGGCGACGATCGCATCGATGCCCTCCGCCTCGACGCGATCGAGGGCAGCTTCGAGCGCGAAAAATTCCAGCGGTGCGGTGGTGCCGGATAGCGCGCCGCGGCCGGTTTCGAGCCAGGCTTTCTGGTCGATAAGCGAGAGAATGGAATCCCTTGGCGCCCCTTGTTCAGAAATCAGTTTCCAGGCGGCCGGGCTGACGGAGAGCGCCGAAACCCCGGCTGGTCCCGCCAGCGCCTTCTGCGGGCCGATCACGGCAATGTCGATGCCGAGTTCGTCGATATTAAGCGCATGGCCGCCGATCGAGGCGACCGCGTCCACCACCGTGACGATGCCGCGGGAGCGGGCGAGCGCGACGATCTCTTCCAAGGGGTTGCGGATGCCGCTTGCCGATTCCGCATGGACGAGGGCCAGGACCTTGATGTCCGGATGCGCATTCAGCGTCGCCTCGACCGCTTCCAGCCCGATCGGACGGGCGGGCTCTGCGGCGAGATCGACGACCTCCGCGCCGCCACGCCGGAGCCAGGTGCCGAACCATCCGCCATACATGCTGGTGACGATATTGATCGCCTTCAGGCCGGGGCGTGCGAGGCTGAGGGCGGCCGCTTCCAGCGCGACGACCGCCTCCGCCTGGATCAGCAGCACATCGTTGCGGGTCTTCAGGATCTTGCCGATCCGGTCGGCGATCACGGCGTAACGCGCGGCGGGGAAGGACGGAGCGTCGTTCAGCGGATTCCAGCGGTCAAACGTCATGGGAGGGTCCTTCCGTTGGTTCTGTCACAAGGCGCGGTACGGCACTGACCAGGGCCCTGGCCGCAGGCGATTGCGGGTTTTCGATCACCTGCTGCATCGGCCCGGTCTCGACCAGCCGCCCGGCATCCATGACGGCGATCCGGTGTGAGACGGCGCGCAGGACGGCGAGATCATGCGAGACGAAAAGATAGCTGATGCCGCGCTCCTCCTGCAACTCGACCAGCAGTTCGAGAATCTTGCCGCGGATCGAGACGTCCAGCGCCGACACCGCCTCGTCGAGCACGATCAGCGACGGTTTCGTGGCGATGGCGCGGGCAATGGCGATACGCTGCCGCTGGCCGCCGGAAATGTCGCGGATAGAGCGCTCGGCATAGTTCGCGGGCAGGCCGACGCGATCGAGAAGCGCTGCGATCTCCCTCGCTCGCTCGGCTTTCGGCACGATGTTGTGGATACGCAATGGATCATCCAGGACCGAGGCAACGGTGGCGCGCGGGTTGAAGGCGCCCAGCACGTCCTGAAACACCATCTGCATCCTGGCGCGGCGATGGCGGAGATTGGCGCCGGACAGCGAGAGCCAGTCGTCGCCCTCGAACCGGATAGAGCCGGAATCGGCCGGCAGCAGCCGCATCAAAATTCGGGCGAGGGTGGATTTTCCGCTGCCCGAGGCGCCGACGAGGCCGAGCGTCTCGCCGAGGCCAAGCGTCAGTGAAACATCGCTGACCGCGGCAACCTCACGGCCGCCGGACGAAAAACGCTTCAAGAGATTTTCTATCGCGAGCAGCGTCACGGCGCGGCCTCCCGGATGAGCGGAGGCGTCGTGAGATCGCGGTGGCTGGCGATCAGGGTTTTCGTGTAGGCCTCTCTGGGGGACGAGAGGACCTTCCCGGTAGGCCCGGCTTCAACGAGCCTGCCCTCCGTGAAGATTGCCACCCGGTTCGCAAACCCAGAAGCCAATGCGATATCGTGGGTGATGAAGATCAGCGTCATGCCGGCCTCGCGAACCAGTTCGTCGAGGAGCGAGACGATCTCGGCCTGCACGACCATGTCGAGCGCACTGGTCGCCTCGTCGGCGATCAGGATGCCGGGCCTCGCGGAAAGAGCGGCGGCAATCGCCACGCGCTGCCGCTGGCCGCCGGAAAGCTGGTGCGGAAAGGCTTTCATCGCCTTGTCCGGCTCCGGAATGCGGACGCGCTCCAGCATTTTTAGCGCATGGGCATAGGCCTCTCTCCAGGGTAAGCGGAGATGCCGACGGGCACCTTCGGCCACCTGTTCGCCGACGCTGAGCACCGGGTTCAGGCTGGAGGACGGGTCCTGAAAAACGAAGCCGAGATCGCGGCCGGGCAAAGGTGGCAGGCCGGAGGACCAGCGCATCTCGCCTGCCAGCCGGGCACCCGACGGCAATAGGCCGGCCATCGCGCGCGCCAGCGTGCTTTTCCCGGATCCGCTTTCGCCGATGATCGCCAGCCGCTCCCCAGCGACGATGTCGAGGTCGATATGGTTCAGCGCCGGCAGCGTCTGGCCGCGATAGGTGACCGAGAGGTTTCTGATCTCGCAAAGCGTGCTCATGGCTCCAGCCTCCGGCCGCCAAGCGCCCTGGTGAGGCCTTCGCTGAAGAGGTAGACGCCGACCACCGTGACCACCAGCGCGATGCCCGGAAAGATCGACAGCGACGGCGAGGAGCGCAGGATGTTGCGGCCCTCGGCGATCATCGAACCCCAGGTGACGACGTTCGGATCTCCGAGACCGAGGAAGGAAAGGGCGGCTTCGGTGAGGATCGCGGCGGCGACGATGATCGCTGACAGCGCCAGCACCGGTGGCAGGGCGTTGGGCAGGATTTCCCGGAGGGCGATTTCTGCCGGATGCATGCCGATCACCCGGGCGGAGGCGACATAATCCCGCTCGCGGATCGAAAGCACCTGCGCCCGCGTCAGCCGTGCCGGATCGGCCCAGGCGCCGAGCGCAATCGCCAGCACCACGACCGGCACCGAGGCGCCGATGACGCTGACGAAGGCGAGCGCCAGCAGGAAGCTCGGGACGATCTGGAAGGCATCGACGACGCGCATCAGCCCCTCGTCCACCAGCCCTCCGGCAAAACCGGCCGTCAGGCCGACGCAGAGACCAATGGCAATCGCCGCCAGGGCCGCGGCAAGGCCAACCGCCAATGAAGTTCGGGTGCCGTGGAGGATGCCGGCCAGCACGTCGCGGCCAAGCCGGTCTGTGCCGAGCGGAAAGGCGGGATCGGTAAACGGCGGCAGCAGCGCCCAGCCGGCGATGCGCAGCGGATCGCCGGCGGACAGCATCGGCGCGAACAATGCCACGAGTACCAGAGCCGCCAGGATGCCGAACCCGATCGCACCTTCCGGCGTCCGGACGAGATCGCGTAGGAGCCTCATGCACGCCCTCTCATGAATTGGGCTCCGAGGCACCGACGCGGGGGTCGAGTGCTGCATAGACGAGATCGACGAGAAGATTGACGCAGATGACCAGCACGGCGCTGACGACGATGATGCCCATCAGCAGCGGCGCATCGCGGCCGCTGACAGCCTCCTGCGCCAACCGGCCGAAACCGGGAATGGCAAAAATGCTCTCGATGACGACGCTTCCGCCGAGCATGGCCGCCGACTGCAGGCCGAGCATGGTGACGAGCGGCAGGAGCGCATTGCGCGCCACATGTCGCAGCACGATGCGGGTGCGGGAAAGCCCCTTGGAGCGGGCGAAAAGCACGAAATCCAATGTCCAGGCCTCGGCCATGCCGGCACGCATCACCCGCAGGAACAGCGCCATGTAGATCAGCGCCAGCGCGCCGACCGGCAGGATGAGGTGCCGGGCGATATCCATGGCGCGGGCAAGGCCCGCCTTGCCGGAGGCGATCGTCTCGATGCCCGAGGTCGGCAGCCAGCGGAGCTGCACCGCAAAGACGATGCTGAATACCAGGCCGAGCCAGAAGCTCGGGATCGCGTAAAGAATGAGGGAGCCTGTCGAAAGCATTCTGTCCATTATGCTTTCTGGTTTTGCACCGGCGACGATCCCGAGTGCGGAGCCCAACCCGAAGGAGAGCGCGGTGGCGCTGCCCATCAGCAGTAGGGTGTTCGGAAGGCGTTCAAAAATGAGGTCGAGGACCGGCCTGCCGAAGGCGACCGACCAGCCGAGATCGAACGTCGCCAGCGATGAGAAATAGAGCCAGAGCCGGGCGAGCATCGACTGATCCAGCCCGTAAGCTTGCCGCAGCGACTGGGCGATGGTCGCGTCGCCGCCGCCGATCGACAGGAGATAGGCATCCACCGCATCGCCGGAGGCGGATTCGAGCAGGAGGAAGGTGAGGACAACGACGATCAGCAGCACCGGAATACTGCTGATCGCGCGACGTCGGATCAATCGAATGGCTCGGTTCACGCCAAAAAGCGCCTCTGAATCGGATAGTGCGCGGAGCCTATCACGATTTCAGCGCTGTATCCGACCAGTTCGAGACTGCCCAGCGCGGATTGTTGGAGACGTTCTGCACCGTATCGCGCGCCACCGTGATGAAGCCCCATTCGGCGACGTTGATCAGCGGCAGGTCGGTGGCGACGATCTTCTGGAACTGCTTGTAGAGCTCCGTGCGGGCCGCGGTATCGACCGTTTCCGCAGCCTTGGCGATGATGCCGTCGAGCTCCTTGTTCTCGTAGCCGCCCTGGTTGGAGAAGGGCACACCGGCCGGGATGCCGGACCGGACGAGTATGGTCGTCGAGATCGCCGGGTCGCCGCGGAAGACCGGCGGCCCGATGGCGAGATCGAAATCGTGATCCGTGTAGACCGCCTTCTGGTGGGCCGCCGAATCCGCGTTGATCAGTTGCGCGTCGATGCCGACTGCCGCAAGAGCCTGGCGCAGGTAATCGCCGAACTGCTTGGTCTCGTTGAAATAGGGCGCCGGGCGCAGTTTCAGCGAGAAGCGGGTGCCGCCCGCGCCCTTCTTGTAGCCTGCCTCGTCGAGCAGGGCGTTCGCCTTGGCCGTGTCGAAAGCGTAGGTGGGCACGCTGGCATCGTAGAATTCCGGCGCGTTCTTCGGCACGGGACCGGTCGAGGCAGCGGCGTAACCCAAGAAGATCGTGTCGACGACGAACTTCTTGTCGATCGCGTGGGCGATTGCCTGTCGGACCTTGACGTCGGCGAGCTCCTTGCGGCGGTGGTTGATCTCGACCACGAGCTGGTAGGTCAGCGCCTCGTAGCCCTTGGAGATGACCTTGATGCCCGGCACCTTGGAGATGCGCGCGAGATCGGTAAGCGGCACGGCGGAGAAGGCCGCGAGCTGGATCTCTTCCGCTTCCAGTGCCGCGCCGGCGCCGGCGCGGTCCGGCAGGACGCGGAAGATGATCTCGTCGAGCTTCGGTTCGCCCTTGCCCCAGTAATCGGCGTTCTTGGTCAGGCGGTAATATTCGCCCGGCTTGTATTCTGTGAGCTTGAACGGGCCGGTGCCGACCAGTTTCACATTGGCCGGATTGGTGGCGATGTCCGTGCCTTCATAAAGATGTTTCGGCACGACGCTGCTGACGACCGGCAGGGCGTTGCGGATCAGCTGCAAGGGCGTCGGCTTGGAGAACCTGAAGACGGCGGTCGTTGCGTCCGGCGTGTCGACGGCTTCGAGGTTTGCGAAGACCAGGCGGCCGAGGTTCTGCAGCGGCTTCCAGATGTTGAGTGCCGAATAGGCGACGTCGGCCGAGGTGAACGGCTTGCCGTCATGCCATTTCACGCCCTCGCGCAGCTTGAAGGTGACCGACTTGCCGTCGGTAGAACCTTCCCAGGAGGTGGCGAGGCGCGGCGCCAGGCCGTCCTTTCCGTCGAAGGAGGCTTCGGCGAGCGGTTCGACCACCTTGCTCGCGATGAAGAACACGCCGTTGGAGGCGACGATCGCAGGGTTGAGGTTTTTGGGCTCGGAGTCCGCCGCGACGATAAGCCGCCCGCCGGCGGGCGCGCCTTGGGCAAGGGCGAAGGTCGGAAGCGCGGTCGAGGCCAGCAGTGCGCCGCCTGCCTGCAAAAGTGTCCGTCGGGATAGGGTGGCGATCGTCATTGCTCTCTCCTGCAGCCAGCCATTTTCTGCATATTGCCAGCGAAATTGCCGGCCGCACAGGCAGGAAATTTTGTCACGAGGCATTCGGGAACAAATTCTGAGGCGCAACCGGCCGATGGGTGCATTTCCTTTGCGCCATAAAGGGTTAGTGGCGGGTCTCCAGCTTGTCGCGAAGGGTGGCGAGGATCTCCTCCGCGAGCGGCGTATCGCCGGCCGCGCGGGCGAGCGTCATTCCTCCGACCATCTGGGACAGGATGACGATCGACTTGCGGCGCCGATCCTCATCGCCATCGTCATCGACGACCTCCTGCAGCAGCTGGAGGTGGTTTTCGATGCCTTCGGCGAACACGGATTGCACCCCTTCGCCCTGCCGGGAGGCGTCGGCGCAAAGAGAGGCGAGAGTGCAGCCCTTGGCCCTGACGAGCAGATTCGGCCGGGAAAGATACATGCCTGTGATCGCCTTGAAGGCCTTGTCACGGGTGCGGTTGATCGTCTCCCGCCACAGGGCGATGTTGAGCGTCAGCGCCTGGCGCGACGCCTCGGCCGCCAGATCCACCTTGGATTTGAACTGACCGTAAAATCCGCCATGCGTCAGGCCTGCGGCCTTCATCAGGTCGGCAATGCCGATGCCGTCAAAGCCATATTCGCGGAACAGTTCGCCGGCCTTCAACACAACGCGGGCGCGGTTCTCCTCGGCCTCCTGGCGGCTCACCTTCATCGTCTTCTCCTTCGAACACCTTGACTCTTATATTTCGATTGTCATTTAAAGGAGATAAATGATGATCAAAATTTAAATCGAGGTGAAACATGCCGGCAAGACCGAGCGACAGAATAGTGATCACCGGCATGGGCATGGTATCGCCGCTTGCCAGCGGCGTGGAAGCCACCTGGAAACGCCTGATCGAGGGCCGTTCCGGCCTGCGCCGGCTGCCCGAGGAAATGGTGCCGGATATCGACGCCAAGGTGGGCGGCGTCGTGCCCGGCATCGACGAGGACGAGTTCGGCTTCGATATCGACCTTGCGGTGCCGCACAAGGAGCGCAAGAAGATGGACCGTTTCATCACATTTGCGCTCGAAGCCTCGCGGCAGGCGCTGGAGCAGTCCGGCTGGGTCGCCGATACCGACGACAAGCAGGACCGCACCGCGACGATCATCGCCTCCGGAATCGGCGGGTTCCATTCGATCGCCGAGGCGGTGCGCACGGTGGACGCGCGCGGCGCCGGCCGGCTGTCGCCCTTCACGGTGCCGTCCTTCCTCGTCAATCTGGCCGCCGGCCATGTCTCCATCCGCTACGGTTTCAAAGGCCCGATCGGTGCGCCGGTGACAGCTTGCGCGGCAAGCGTCCAGGCGATCGGCGACGGCATGCGGATGATCAGGAGCGGCGAAGTCGATGTCGCGCTCTGCGGCGGCACCGAGGCCTGCATCAACCGCGTGGCGCTTGGCGGGTTTGCTGCGGCGCGCGGCCTTTCCACCGCCTTCAACGATACGCCTGAGAAGGCGTCGCGGCCTTTCGATGCGGCGCGTGACGGTTTCGTCATGGGCGAGGGCGCCGGCATCGTCGTCATCGAAACGCTCGAACATGCGCTGGCCCGCGGCGCGACGCCGCTCGTCGAGGTGGTCGGTTACGGCACCAGCGCCGATGCCTATCATCTGACCGCCGGTCCGGCCGATGGTTCCGGGGCAAAAAGGGCGGTCCAGCGGGCGCTGCAGATGGCAGGCCTTCAACCTGAAGCGATCGGTTATCTCAACGCGCATGCCACATCGACCCCGGTGGGTGACGCGGGCGAGCTCGCGGCAATCAAATCGGTTTTCGGCACCAATAACGGCCCGGCGATCTCCTCGACCAAGTCGGCGACCGGCCATCTGCTTGGTGCCGCCGGCGGGCTCGAAGCCATCATCACCGCGCTCGCATTGCGCGACGGCATATTGCCGCCGACCCTCAATCTCGAAGATCCCGATCCGCTCGCCGAAGGACTCGACCTCATCGGCCCGCAGGCGCGTCACGCAGAGGTCGAATACGCGCTGTCCAACGGCTTCGGTTTCGGCGGCGTCAATGCCAGCGTCATCCTGCGCCGCTTCGATGAAAACGCAAACTAGGGAGAATTCCATGTCCGAAGTCGTCATCGTCCAGCCGGTCCGCACCGCGATCGGTAAATATAACGGCTCGCTTGCCGGCATTCCGGCGGTCGATCTCGGTGCTGCGGTGATCCGCGAGACGATCGCGCGCTCCGGCCTTGCCGCTTCCGAGGTGGCCTCGGTCACCATGGGCAATGTCGTCCAGGCCGGCAACAGGATGAACCCGGCGCGGCAGGCGGCGATCCATGGCGGCCTGCCGGTCTCGGTGCCGGCCGTCACGGTCAACCGCGTCTGCGGTTCGGGCGCCGAAGCGATCGCCAGTGCGGCCAAGGATATCTGGCTCGGCCATGCCCGGGCAGCCGTAGCCGGTGGCATGGAGAACATGGAAGGGCCTGGCGCCAATGGCGCGGCTGGTATCCTATGGCTTCGCCGCGGTCGAACCCGGCATGTTCGCGCTCGGACCGATCCCGGCCGTCAACCAGGCGCTGGAGCGCGCCGGCTGGACGATCGGCGATATCGAGCGGATCGAGATCAACGAGGCCTATGCGGCGGTGCCGCTCGCGGTCCTTAAAGGACTCGGTCTGCCGGAGGATATCGCCAATGTCGAAGGCGGGGCGGTGGCGCACGGCCATCCGATCGGCGCAACGGGCGCGATCCTGACCACGCGGCTTCTTTATTCGATGCAGCGCGACGGGTTAAAGCGCGGTGTGGTGACGCTCTGCATCGGCGGTGGCCAGGGCATCGCGCTGGCGCTGGAGATGCTCTGATGGGAGCAGAAACGGCCCGGTGGGATCATCCGCCGGGCTGGGACGGCTGACGCTGCCTCGCGCTGTAGGTCGTCATCCTCGGGCTTGACCCGAGGATCCAGCATCCGCACCGCCAGCATCATGGATCCTCGGGTCAAGCCCGAGGATGACGGCGTGTTGGGGGAAAGGCCGGCAGGAGCAAGGCTAGCAGTAGGCGACGTTTGTCTGAGGATGGCGATGCACCGGGCCTTGTCCAGAATCGGCGAACCTCGAAGACGGCCTCAGATCTCGACGACGACATAGTCCTCATCGATGGAGACCGGAAAGGTTTCGGCCTGGTAAGGGCCTTCCGCAAGCGCTCCACCGCTGGCAACGGAAACGTCGAAGCTTTTGACGCGGGTTCGCGCCGGGTCGCACCAGGATTTGCCGGTGCGGATGTCGAACTCCCAGCCGTGCCAGGGGCAGCGGATCAGTTCCCCGTGCCGGGTCATGCGGACCTTGCCGGGCTCGTCGGCTTCGGCAAGCCCGACCACCTGGCCGCGGCAGAGATCGGCACCTTCATGCGGGCAGCGGTTGGCGATGGCGAAGAACTCGCCCTTGACGTTGAAGAGGGCAATGTCGCGGCCTGCGACCTTCACCAGCTTGGATTTGCCGATATCGACTTCCTCGACCTTGGCGATGACATGACGGGCCATTCTTTATTCAATCCATGGATGTTGACTGCATTTGCGGAAGATCTGCTGCTTTGCCTTCCATGTTCAGGGCAGGCGGTAGACGCGCTTTGCGTTATCGCGAAAAATCTGCGCGCGCTCCGTCGGCGACAGCGGCACCTTGAAGGCGAAGCGTGGGTCGTCGAAATCCCAGTGCGGGTAGTCGGTCGAAAACATCAGCCGGTCGGTGCCGACCCAGCGCAGCGTATCGAGCAGGTGGCGGTTGTTTTCCGGCTCCTCGATCGGCTGGGTGGTGAACCAGACGTTTTCGCGGATATAGTCCGACGGCGGCCGCTTCACATGCGGCACCTCCGAGCGCATCCGTTCCCACTGCTTGTCGAGCCGCCACATCAGAGGTGCCGCCCAGGCGAAGCCGCCCTCGACGACGACCAGTTTCAGCTTCGGGAAGCGTTCGAAGACGCCCTCGAAGACCATGCTGGTGACGACGCTCTGAAGGCTGTGCGAGAAGGCATAGTGTTCCTCGATGTAGAAGTTCAGCCAGCCGGCGCCGCTATTGGCGTGCTGGCCGTAGGCGGCGGAATGCATGCCGATCGGCATGTCGTAATGTTCGGCAGCCTCGTAGATCGGCCAGTAGCGCCGGCGGCCGGCCGGCTCGATGGTGCGCGGCGGAATGGCGATCTGGGCGAAACTCCTGTCGCCGATGCGCGCCTCGATTTCGGCAAGAGCCGCCGGCACGTCTTCCTGGGTGACGGAGATGGAGGCTTTCAGGCGCGGGTCTGGGCCTGTCCATTTGTCGAGCTGCCAGTCGTTGACGGCGGCGCACATGGCGGCGCCGAGTTCCTGGTTCAATGTCGACGAACCGGCCGCCAGCGGCTGCAGGATGCCGTATTCGATGCCGAGCGGGTCGAGCAGCTGTTCCTGCAGAAAGGCAAGGTCGGAGGCCGGCGGTCCGCCGTTCGGCGGCCAGGCGTCGCGGCGCATGCCGTTGCCGGGGGTCATGCGCGGATAGGGCAGGGTTCCGACGACCGGGTTGGCGCTGCGCTGGCCGTAATCGGCCAGATGGTCGCGCCAGCGAACGGGCAGGAATTTCGCAAGTTCGGCCGGCGAACCGAAGGCCGGATGGATATCGCAATCGACGATCCCGAGCTTGGCGTCTGCTTTGGTGTCCTTGTCCAGAACGGCATGGTTCATGGCTTAGTCCTCCAGTCGAGGATAGGTGGCGAGTGCATTGTCCCGAACCAGCCGGTCGATCAGGCGTTCCGGGAAACCGGCGGGGATCGCCGCATCGCCTTCGAATTGCGCATGCGGATAGTCGGTCGAGAAGAGCAGCATGTCGTCGCAATCGAGATGCTCGATGATGCGTTCCAGTTCGGCCGGATCGCGCGGCGCGTCGAAAGGCTGCGTCGTCATGCGGATCTGGCGGCGGACGAGGGCCGACGGCGGCTCCTTGACCCAGGGGATCTCGATGCGGGCGCCGCGCCAGTCCTTGCTCATCCGCCACATCTGGCCGGGCAGCCAGGAGACGCCGGATTCGATCAGCACGATCTTCATGTCCGGGAATTTGCCGAGCACGCCTTCGGCGACGAAACTGCCGACCTGGGCCGCAAAACCCTGGACCTGGTGGGCGTAGTCCTCGGCGAGATAGGAGAGGAAACCGCTCTGGCTCGGCGCGTGGCGGTAGGCGCTGCCGGCATGCACGCCGAGCGCGAAGCCATGCCGCTGTGCGGCTTCGTAGACCGGCCAGTAGATGCGGCGGCCGAGCGGCATCTCGCCCATGCAGAGCGTCAGCACCTGCACGAAACGCTTGTCATCGGCAAAGCGCTCGATCTCCTCGATGGCGGCTTCCGGGTTCTGCATCGGCAGCACGAGAGAAGCGCGCAGGCGCGGGTCGCGGTCGAGCCATTCCGCCTTCAGCCAGTCGTTGGTGGCGCGGCAGACGGCGGTCGCGAGATAGGGATCGTAGATCGCGTGCACGGCGGTGACGCAGTTCAGGATTGCGTATTTGAGGCCGTAGGGATCAAGCAGGTTCTTGCGGAGCTTTTCGACGCCCTTGCCTTCCGTCGCCTTCCAGTCTTCCCGGAAGAAGGGCTTGGTGCGTGTCGGGAAATTGGTGAGTTCCAGACGGTCGACATCGCGCGTCGTGACGATCTCGCGCCAGTATTCGTCGAAATAGGGTAGAAGATCCTCGCGCAGCGGCGCGTCCGGATGAACGTCACAATCGATCGCGCCCAATTGCGAAAGCACAGGGCGCTGCTGGGTCACAGCAGTATCCACCGCTTAAAACCTCCCTTGTCTGTCAGTCCGGCCGCTCGTTTCGCGGCGGACCTGAACCTCACTCCCGGGGGCTACGTCGCAAGACGCCGACCGCCCTCGCATCAGCGATGCGTTTCCTCGATTTGGGAGGGTAAGCGGCACGGGGGGCCAAGAGAATATGCTTTTTCATCGTAGCGGCTTTCTCGATTCGAGAAAGCCAAACGGCTTTCAGCTTTTCTCCTCGGGCAAAGGCGCGGCGCTCACGCTGCTCGATCACCCGGAACGAGAGCCGCGTGCATATGGATGCGCAGCCATTCCATCAGCGCCCGCACGGTCGGTTTGCGTGCCTGGGTCTGGGGGATGAGCGCCTTCAGCCAGAGTTCCGCCACGGGATAGTCCGGCAGCAGCTCGATCAGCTTGCCCGTCCGGATGGATTCTTCCGCCACGTAATTCGCCACCATGGCGACACCACGGCCCCGCAGCGCCAGGTCGTGCAGGATCTGGGTATCATTGGCGCTGAAGGCGGAGCGTACCTCGACATCGATCGGCCCGCCGGGGCTACGAAACGACCAGGTTGAACCCGTCGCGTGAAACGTCAGGCAGATGTGATTGACCAGATCGCGCGGATGTTTCGGCAGTCCACGGTTTTCGAGATAGTCAGGAGCGGCGCAGAGTTTTCGCGGATAAGGGCAGAGCGGTTCGTCGACGACGTTGGAATAGGAGGCGGGCAGGGCGCCGAGCGCGATGTCATATCCCTCTTCCGCCGGATTGACGGAACGATCGACCAGGGCAAGGTCCATGGTGACGTTCGGGTTCTCCTGCTGGAAGTCGCTGAGGATGCGGGCAAGGAAGGCGATCGTCACCGTCGTCGGCGCCTTGATCCTCAAGTGTCCTTCGATTCGCTGGGCGACGGCGGCCGCTCCGCTGATGGCATCGTCGATCTCCTTGACCAGCGATTGGTAGCGGGGCAGGTAGCGCTCGCCGACCTCCGTCAGGATGATCTGACGGGTGGAGCGGATGAAGAGTTTCACCCGCATCTGGTCCTCCAACCGGCTGATGCGTTTCGTCACGACCGAGGGTGCGACGCCGAGGTGACGACCTGCCGCCGAAAAGCTGCCGGACCGGGCAACCGCCAGAAACGTGCGGATATTGATAAGCGTATCCAATGTCTTAGGTCTCCCATGCCGCCCTGTCGAGCGGCCCTCCGCGTAAACGGTAGCACAATTCATCTTTCTATTTTCGAGAAAAGTGAATGTAAAAAAATGGTGCTTTTCCCCTGCACGGGAAAAGGTCAATCTAACAGAAGAGGGAGTTCCGGTGCCGGGTGGCATCGCCGCGACTGGCAGGGAGAGCCGGCGCAGATCGGAATTCAAAAAGGGAGTTTGCAGTTGGCCAAGGCCAATCCCGTCCGAACCGAAGGCCCAAATGTTCCGCATCATGCGGTGCTTATCAGGGACCTTGTCAATTGCAGGGTGCGCGCCAGATCGTTTCGGAGCGATCGGTGAGCCGTCGAGATTGAGTAGCTGTTCGGGAAAGCGGCACCGCTTGCGGTGAAAAGGGAGATCGCGGCCGGTGGCCGCAGAAATTTTGAGTGTCGAGTGCCGGGATCGGGTCCCGGGCGCGACGCTCGATCGTCGGTTCCAGGGAGGAGAGACACGTGACGACAAACACATCCATGACTTCGTTCATTCAGAAGACTTCGGCCATTCAAAAATGGTCGCGCCGGTTCTTCATGGCGGCTGCGGGCAGCCTTGCCATTTCGGCTGCGGCCGGCATGCCTGCCTTCGCGCAGGACGCCGAGTGGCAGAAGGTGATCGAGGCAGGCAAGAAAGAGGGGACGCTGGTCCTCTATACCGCGCTCGTCGGCCAGCCGAGCACCAAGCAGATCGCCGAGGCCTTCACCAAGCAATACGGAATTTCCGTCGAAGTGCTTGAAGCGCGCGCCAGCGAAATCCGCGAACGCGTCCGCGTCGAACAGGCCGCCGGTCGGTTCGCCGCCGACGTGATGTTCACCAGCGAAGGGCAGACCATGCTCTACGACAAGGAGGACAAGTCCGTCGATCCGCTGCCGGTGACCCCGAATTCGCAAAAGATCAGCGACAAGTTCAAGCTCAAGGTGCCGATGGCCTCGGTCATGACCATTCCCTACGGGATCATGATCAATACCGGCCTCGTGAAGCCTGCGGACGAGCCGAAGAGCTGGAAGGACATTGCCGACCCCAAGTGGCAGGGCAAGATCCTCTCCGACGATCCGCGCGCAATCGGCGCCGGTTACCTCTGGTTCTTCTCGACCTATGACAAGATCGGCGAAGACTATGTGAAAAAGGTTGCAAGCCAGAAGCTCGTCTTCACTCGCGACCAGCGCGAATCGCAGCGCCGTACGGCCCGTGGCGAATATTCGATATACATGCCGGTGATCATGACCGATTTCTCGGATCTGAAGGGGCTGCCGGTCAAGTTCATCATTCCCGAGGAGGGCGTTCCTTACGTTCTCTACGGCAACGTCATGCTCAAGAAGGCTCCGCACCCGAACGCCGCCAAGCTCTATCTCGATTTCATGCAGAGCCCGGTCGTGCAGAAAATCTACGCGGGTCTCGGCTACGGTCCTGTCCTTAGCGGTATGACCGAAGGCCTGCCGGCAGACGTCAAGGCGATTTCCGAAGCCAAGCTCTACGGCACGACGGACACGACCCGCCAGAACGAGATGCTGGCCAAGTCGAAGGACATCTTCAAGTAATGCTGCCAGCGCCGCCACGGGCAACCCTCGTGACGGCGCTGCTTTTTCCATGAAATGGAGCCGCGAGGAATCCATGACGATTATCCACAATCGCCCCCTAGACGATATCGCCGAAACTGCGCCGACGCTGGGCGGCAATGCCTTGACGCGCGCCTTTTCCGGCGGTTCGCTGTGGCGTCTGATCGGCATGCTGGTGCTGATCCTGATCCTCGGCTTCCTGACGATCTATCCGCTCGCCATGCTGCTCTACGGCAGCCTGCATTCGACGCCGCCCGGCATGGCCGGGGAGTTCAATCTGAACGGCTATCGGTCGATCATGACCACCCAGAACCTCATCGTTCTGGCCAACACGATCGGCATTTCGCTTGCCAAGACCATACCGTCGCTGACGATCGCGGTGTTTCTCGCCTGGATCGTCGCGCGCACCGACACGCCGTTCCGCGGCACGCTGGAAGTGCTGATCACGCTGCCCTTCTTCATTCCGCCGATCCTGACGGCCATGGCCTGGGGCATGCTTGCCAACCCGCAGGTGGGCGTCATCAACATGGTCTGGCGCTGGGCAACCGGCGCGACAGATCCGCTCGTCAACATCTATTCCTATGGTGGGGTCATCTGGCACATGTGCCAGTATTCGATCCCGTTCCTGTTCCTGTTCATGGTCGACGCGTTCCGGGCGATGGACCCGTCGCTCGAGGAATCGAGCCGCATGTGCGGCGCCTCGCGCTGGACGACTTTTCGCAAGATCACGCTGCTCCTGATGCTGCCGGTGCTGACCAGCTCGTTCATGCTGAGCTTCATCAAGGGCATCGAGACTTTCGAGTCGGCGCTGTTCTTCGGCCTGCCCGCAGGCATCAAGGTGATCACCACCGACATCTACGAGTCGATCAACCACCGCGCGACGCCCGACTACCAGTACGCGACGTCGCTTTCCTTCGCGATCATGGGGCTGATGTTCCTGCTCGTCATCTGGCAGTGGTGGATGCTGCGCGGCAAAAGTTTCCAGACCGTCACGGGCAAGGGTTTTCGCCCGAGCGTCATGGAGCTCGGCCCCTGGCGCTGGGTCACCTTCGCCTTCTGTGTGCTGTTCTTCTTCATCACGGTGGTGCTGCCGATCGGGCAGCTGATGCTCGGCTCGTTCTTCCGCTTCTTCGGCTTCTACACCTACGACATGCTGACGCTGGAGCATTACAGGGCCGTCTTCGCCAACAGCGAATTCTGGCGGGCGGTCCGCAACACGATGGTGCTCGGCCTGCTCGGCGCCACCGCGACCATGGCGCTCGGCGCGATCGTCGCCTACATCTCGGTGCGCACCCGCTGGCGCGGCCGCAACCTGATCGACAGCATGGCCTGGCTTCCGTGGATGATGCCGGGCATGGTGCTCGGCGTCGGGTTCCTCTGGGCGTTTGCGATGCTGCCGGGACCGATCCCGATCTACGGCACCATCTGGGCGCTGCTGCTTGCCTATATCGCGCTCGGCACTCCGGTCTCGGTGCGGGTGATGACCGGTGCCTATCACCAGCTTTCCTATGATCTGGAAGAATGTTCGCGCGTCCACGGCGCAACCTGGGCCCAGACCATGTGGCGGATCATGGTGGCGCTCGCCTGGCCGGCCTTTGCCGTCGGCTGGGTGCTGACCTTCTTCGGCATCATGCGCGAGCTGTCGGCGTCGATCCTTCTCTATTCGGTCGGTTCGGAAACGCTCGCCGTCGTGCTGATGAAGCTCTGGGCCAACGGCAATGCCGAACAGGTGAGCGTCATCGGCCTGATGATGATGCTCCTGGTCATCGTGTTCCGCTGGGTGCAGCTCGGCTTCATCAAATCACGCATCAGCAAGCTCTGAGCCTGCACGGCGGCTTGCCGCCGCCGGCATATCGTCAAGTTTTCAATAAGCGGATTCCTGCAATCCGTGTTCGACAAGGAAGAGAAATATGGCTTCGGTGACGCTCGAAAACGTGAGCCGCATGTATGGTGCGGTGACCGCCGTGGACAACGTGAACCTGAAGATCAAGAGCGGCGAATTCGTCACGCTGCTCGGGCCGTCGGGCTGCGGCAAGACGACGACGCTGCGCATGGTGGCGGGGCTTGAGAAGAATACCGGCGGCCGCATCTCGATCGGCGACAATGTCGTCTCGGATTCGGAGAAGGGCTATTTCGTGCCGTCCGAACGCCGCCGCCTCGGCATGGTCTTCCAGTCCTACGCGATCTGGCCGCATATGACGGTGTTCGACAATGTCGCCTACCCCTTGCGCATCCGCCGCCGTCCCGACACGGAAGTCCGGGATCGCGTCATGAACGCGCTGCGTCTCGTCGAGATGGAGCAATATGCCGAACGTCCGTCGCCGGCACTGTCCGGTGGCCAGCAGCAGCGCGTCGCGATCGCCCGTGCGCTGGTGTTCGAGCCGGAAGTGTTGCTGCTCGACGAACCGCTTTCCAACCTCGATGCGCGCCTGCGCACCCAGATGGGCGACGATTTTCGCGCGCTGCAGCAGCGGCTGAAGATTACCGCGCTCTACGTCACCCACGACCAGGCGGAAGCCATGGCGCTGTCCGACCGGGTGGTCGTCATGCATGGCGGCAAGATCCTGCAGGTCGGCGCGCCGGAAGAGATCTACCGCCGGCCGGAAAACCGGCAGGTCGCCGCCTTCTTCGGAACGCCCAACCTTTTGAACGCCACGGTCAAGGACTGCCGTCCGAATGGCGGGCAATATTTCAAGCTCTCGGTCGAAGGCCAGGGCTGGTCCGGCGACTGTCATGCGGCGACGGAAATGCCGAAGGGAGCGGATGTCACCGTCATGGTTCGCCCCGAGAACCTGCATGTCCGCGATGCGGGCCAGGTGAACGGCGATCTCTCCTGGTCGGGCGAGGTTTCGCAGGCGATCTTCCGCGGCTCGCACCGCTCGATCATGGTCAAGACCCCGGCGCAGACCCTGCATGTCGAGGCCTCGTCGCTTTCGAACGTCGATATCGGCCGTCCGGTCACGGTTGCCGCACCCGTGGAGGCTGCCTGGGCCGTGCGGAACTGATCGTTTCGGCTGGCCACAGATATGGAAAACTTGCGTTTTGTCGCAGATATTCAATATTGAAGTGGTGTTCCCGTCGGGCGTTTCTCGTTCGCCGCGATCTGCATTTCGATATGGCGCAGGTGAGGCCCAAGCATGACCACAGGTACCCGAACTCAGAATCCTCCCGGGCCTGAGAAGCAGGAGACCCGCCAGCAGCACGTGATCGACAAGCTGAGGACCTGGGCGAGCGACGGCACGATCGACCCGCGCAAGAAACTGTCCGAATCCGGGCTTGCCGAGGCGCTCGGCGTGTCGCGCACGCCGATCCGGCATGCGCTGGCGGTACTCGTCGAAGAGGGCGTCCTGCAGCGGGTTGGTGCCCGTGGTTACCGTGTCCGGGCCTACAAGGTGGCCGACGTGATCGAGGCGATCGAACTGCGCTCGATGATCGAGGGTTATGCGGCCAAGAAGATCGCCAGCGAAGGCCCGTCGCCGACGCTGGTGGCGGAGCTCAAGGATTGCCTGCGGGAAGGTGACGACATCTTCGAGAACGGCGGCATCGACGACCCCGTCAACGAGGAGCGTTATGCGGTGATGAACCTGCGTTTCCACACGCTGATCATCGAGGCTGCCGGCGGAAACCTGCTGCATCAGCTCACCAGCCTGTTCGACCGCGTGCCGTTCGGCGCGCCGGATTCGATCCGCTTCGACAACATCACGCGCAAGGAGCGGGCGCAGCATCTGCATTACGCGCACTGGCAGCACCATCACATGGTCTCGGCGCTGATCGCCCGCGACGGTGCCCGTGCCGAAAGCCTTTTTCGCGAGCATGGGGAAGGCGTGAAGATCAGCCTCGGCATCAGCAAGGGGCTTTTCGCGATCGACGGCTCGCGCATCCTGCCGATCTTCGACCTCGACAGTCCGGCGGGCCATATCAACGGCATGATGCAGGATGAAAACGAAGACTAGGACCTACGTCCCGGCGGTAGGGAATTCCAATTTGGGATCCCAAATTGCCAAATCCCCCGTTGAAGGGCGATAATCCGGATCTCGTTGGTTTTTCCGCACTGCATCAATTATCACCAATATATTATAGAAACAGCGCAATTCTAATGGGCTGTTGCGGTGCTTTTCGTCGATCGACCCAATATGGGTATTGTATCCCAAAATCGATTGCTCTATGAATTACTTCGTCCCGGGAGGAGGCCTCGATTTCCGCAAAGCCGTTGAGGCGAGGTTCGAGAACCGGGTTGTTAAGAGGAGATGGCGGGAGGAGACCGCTGGCCCTCATTTGCATGAGAATCTTGAGACGATGCATATCGTATCCCGAACCGGTTTCCGGGGGGCGACTTGCAGGAGAGAGCAACCGAGGGAAGGTAGGCAAATGGCTAAGAATCTCACCCAGATCCTGAAAGAGAAGGGCAATACTGTCGAGATGCTGCGCAATTCGCGCATCGGCATGTATATCTATCCGGTCGTCGCGCCGGAGTTTTCGAACTGGCGCACCGAGCAGATGGCATGGCGCCATTCGGCCGTGCTGTTCGATCAGTCGCACCACATGGACGAGCTGATCGTCGAAGGTCCGGATGCGGCCAAGTTCCTGGAAAGCTTGGCGATCAACAGCTTTGCCAATTTCGGCGTCGATCGCGCCAAGCATTACGTTCCGGTGACGCCTGCCGGACACGTCATCGGCGATATGATCATCTTCCGCGAGCGTGATGACAAATTCGTGCTCGTCGGCCGTGCGCCGACCGCCAACTGGCTGCGCTACAACGCTTCGCTCGGCAAGCATGACGTCAAGCTCACCCACGACCCGCGTTCGCCTTCGCGCCCGGACGGCAAGCAAGTCGATCGCGTTCACTACCGCTTCCAGATCCAGGGGCCGGATGCTCCGAAGATCTTTGAGAAGATGAATGGCGGCCCGATCCCCGACATCAAGTTCTTCCATGTCGACTGGATCAATATCGGCTCCAAGAAGGTCCAGGCCCTGCGCCACGGCATGGCCGGCGCTCCGGGTCTCGAAGTCTGGGGACCTTATGCCGAGAAGGACGAAGTCCGCGAGATCATCGTCAAGGCCGCCAAGGACGCCGGCGTCGACCTCTATCTCGTCGGTGCGCGCGCCTATTCCACCAACACGCTGGAATCGGGCTGGATTCCGTCGCCGCTGCCGGGCATCTACACCGCCGCCGAACTGCAAGGTTATCGCGACTGGCTGACGGAAGACAGCTATGAGGCGACGGGCTCGATCGGCGGCAGCCTCGTCTCCGACAATATCGAAGACTACTACGTCAACCCGTACGAGCTCGGTTACGGCATCTACATCAAGTTCGACCACGATTTCGTCGGCCGCGAGGCGCTGGAAAAGATGAAGTCGCAGCCGCAGCGCAAGAAGGTCACCTTCGAGTGGAACGCGGAAGACGTGATGAAGGTCATCGCCTCGAACTTCGTGCCGGGCGGCGAAGCCTACAAGTGGATCGACCTGCCGCAGCCGAACTATGCGTCTTCGAGCGCCGACAAGATCATGCATGGCGACAAGGTGGTCGGCATGTCGATGTTCAACGGCTACAGCTACAACGAACGCTGCATGCTGTCGCTCGGCATCGTCGATGCCGACGTCCAGGAAGGCGACGTTCTGACGCTGATCTGGGGCGAACCGAACGGCGGCACCGGCAAGACGTCGATCGAAAAGGGCCACAAACAGGCCGAGATCCGCGTCCGCGTCTCGCCCACCCCCTATGCGGCCGAAGCCCGCGAAAATTATGCCGAAAGCTGGCGCACCAAGAAGGTCTGATATCCTCCCAGGATATGACATGAGAACGGCGCCTTCGGGCGCCGTTTTTGGTTGGTGGAGGTGGCGGTTGATGCTGGGGCGTGGTGCCTGACGTGCTGCGGTCATTAGATGGTGGCATCTGTTGACGACGGCGGTTTGATCCTCATGGCCGACTAGCGATGATACGCCGTCTGCGTGACGGTTCCCCGCGAGTCGAGAAAGTGCCTACAAGAGCTTCGGTCATTGCCGGTCTCCACTTTCGACCACGCAACCGCGATCATGTGCGCCTTGCCTATGAATTGGACCGGTTTCACATAGCAGCGTCCGTTCGTGATGATGACATAGCCGTTGCTAACGACCTTTTCTTCCAAGACCTCGCTCGTTTCGGGATCAGAACGCGAGGCGGCAAAGCCCCAGCGGAATCTGTGAGGGGGCACGCCTTGCCAATAGCTGTCAACGATAGCCTCCGTCACCTTGCTCAAAAGTCGGCTGTTTGCTAACGCTTTTGCCAGATGTGGTTGGAAGAAACGGCGACGATGCAGAGCCTTAGCGGACGGCGCGTACTGGTGGTTCTGTTGCTTGTGGCGGTTGCTTTCGGGGTGTGGGGTTGGCAATTGAATGACCGCGTCAGCCGTTGCTTCGATGATTATGATCCCGCCTACATCGCCAACGAAACTGCTCGCAATGCCGCTTGCGGAAATTGAACCAATCTGGATCGGCGGCATCTTCAACGCGAAGCCCCACATGAGTTTTGGGGTACGGGGGATGTCCCCCCGTTAGTTTATCGGCCCGTTGCTAGGCCCAGGGCGTTCGACGCTCAGAATGCTCCACTGGAGCGTTCTGCCGGCCGGCCGTCGCGCCTCAGCCAGCGTCACCCATCTTGCCCGGGTTCATGATCCCCAGCGGATCGAGCGCGGCCTTGATCTTCTTCATCACATCCACCGCCTTGCCGTGTTCCTTGCGCATGAACTTGAGCTTGGCGATGCCGATGCCGTGTTCGCCGCTCGCCGTGCCGCCGACGGCGAGTGCGCGTTCGACGACCCGGTCGGCCATCTCGTCGGCTTGCCTCAGGTGGTCCGGATTGTTCGGGTCGATCAGGTAGGCGGTGTGGAAATTGCCGTCGCCGACATGGCCGATGATCTGGCCTGTCAGCGACGAGGCATCGATATCGGCGCGCGCCGCGACGATGCTTTCGGCAAGCCGCGAGATCGGCACGCAGATATCGCCGGTATAGAGCTCAAAGCCGGGAATAATCGCCTTGGTCGCCCAGTAGAGATCGTGGCGGGCCTGCCAGAGTTTGGCGCGCTCGTCCGCATCCGCGGTCCAGCGGAAGGAGATCGCGTCATGGCCCTTGGTGATCTCCTCGACAAGCCGCGCCTGTTCCTTCACCCAGGCCTCGGTGCCGTGGAACTCGAAGAACAGGGTGGGGGCGACCGGCAGGCCGAGCTTCGAATAATTGTTGGTCGAGGCGATCGCCACCTCGTCCAGGAATTCGACGCGGGCGACCGGGATGCCGTATTGCACCGCCTCGATCACCGCTTCGACGGCATTGGCGACCGTCGGGAAGGAGCAGATGGCGGATGAAACGGCCTCCGGGATCGGATGCAGGCGGACGGTCAATTCGGTGATGACGCCGAGCGTGCCTTCGGAGCCGACGAAGAGATGCGTCAGGTCGTAGCCGGACGAGGATTTTCTGGCCCGCGATCCAGTCTGGATGGCCTCGCCGTCGGGTGTCACCACCCGGAGAGCCAGCACGTTTTCTCGCATCGTGCCGTAGCGCACCGAAGTGGTGCCGCTGCCGCGGGTCGAGGCCATGCCGCCGATCGAGGCATCGGCGCCGGGGTCCACCGAGAACATCAGGCCGGTTTCGCGCAACTCCACATTGAGCTGCTTGCGGGTGACGCCGGGCTGGACGACGGCCAGCAGGTCCTCGGGCCGGATCTCGAGTATCCTGTTCATCTCGCGGGTATCGAGCGAGATGCCGCCGCGGATCGGGATCGTATGGCCTTCCATCGAGGACCCCGCACCAAACGGCACGACCGGTACGCCATGCGCAGCACAGGCAGAAACGATCGCCTGGACCTCTTCTTCGATGCGCGGAAAGGCGACGGCATCGGGCAGGTGAGGGGTGAGCCGCGACGTATCGTGGCTGTGATGCTCTCGAACGGAAGCCGAGGTCACCAGCCTGTCGCCGAGAATGCCTTTGAGTTTCGCAATCGCCTGACCGACCGGCGTGACGAGATCTTCCATTTTTTCCTCCCTGATGCCGCAATGATGACTTGAAATAATCGTGCCCAGGGCTCGATCCGGCTTGCGGATCCAAAGCAACCAGGGCCGGAAATCTTGGCGCGTCCCGGCGTTTCCGCGAACGGTTTTGGACGCCGCTACCGTATCCCAACCGATCGGCCGGCAGTTTCTCCCGGCCGAACATTCCCTCCTTAAGATCAGCGTCTCCCAGCCCCGCCTTGTTGCCGCATTCATCCTGCCGTGTATGCATGAAGTGCTGCCGCGACATTCTAGACGGTTTGAACCGCGGTTGAAGTGCCTATCGGAAAAATCTCAGGAGCCCTGACTTTTTGTATCCCAAAACGAAATGGAAGCTTGTCGTTTCAGCCTGGATGTGTTGAAATTCGAATGTTCGGTTAGGCGATGTCGGGAGGACGGCGTCACCTCGGGAGACCGGGCATGGGAGGAAATCAATGTATACACAACTGGCCGGGACAGTTGCATCTGCCACAGACATGGCGGGTTCGGTTCCGGCTGCGGAGATGATGTCCGGCCGCGTCGCCGCCGACCTTTCGGCGCATCTTTCGCCGGCCGTTTTTATGGGCGCCGCAATTGCGTCTCTCCACGGAATTTCCAACGACTTCGGCGATCTGCCCGGGACTTGAACTCTCCTGGTGGGTTGACCGCGATATTCGCCGGCCGGAGCGGGGAGGGAGCCCCGCCGGCCTCTGATCTCAAAGGGAGGAGAAACACATGAAACTGAAGGCATTGCTCGCTTCGGCCTGCCTCGCGGCGCTGACTGCACCCGCCCACGCCGCCGACGTGGAACTGACATTGTCGCACTGGGTCCCCGCCACTCATGCGCTGCAGCCGGGCGGGATGGAGCCTTGGGCGAAATCGATCAAAGAAGCGTCCGGCGGGCGCATCAACATCACCATATACCCCGCCTCTCAGCTCGGCGCCGCACCCGATCATTACGACATGGCGCGCGACGGCATCGTCGATATCGGCTTCATCAATCCGGGCTATCAGCCGGGGCGCTTCCCGATCATCGCGGCGGGCGAAATTCCCTTCCTGATCGCCAATGCCAAGGGCGGGTCGCGGGCGATCGACGAATGGTACGGGCAGTACGCCCAGAAGGAAATGAAGGACGTCTACGTCTGCATGGTGCATCTGCATGACCCGGGAACGCTGCACGGCGTCAAGGGACCGATCCAGGTTCCTGCCGACCTGAAGGGCAAGAACATCCGCCCGGCGCACGCGACCATGGCCCGCATGGTGAGTTCGCTCGGCGCCGCATCGGTGCAGGTGCCGGCGGGCGAAATGCGCGAACTGATCTCCAAGGGAGGTGCCGACATGACTGCCTCGCCCTGGAACTCGATCTATACGTTCGGTCTGCAGGACGTGACCAAGCATCATCTCGACCTGCCGTTCTACGCGACGACCTTTGCCTTCGTGATGAACAAGGCCAAGATCGACGGGCTTTCCGCCGCCGACCGCAAGGTGATCGACGATCACTGCACGCCCGAATGGGCCGAGAAGATGGCCAGCAAATGGGCCGATGCGGAAGCGGCCGGGCGCAAGAAGATGATCGATGCGGGCGGCCACACCCTCTACAAGCCGACCCCGGATGAAGTAGGCCTCTGGAAAAAGGCGACAGGTTCGCTGCAGGGCGAATGGGAGACTGCAGCCACCAAGGCCGGCATAGACGCGAAGGCGGCCTGGGCGAGCCTGCAAGAGACACTCAAGAAATACGGCGCCGACGTGAAATAGCGCGTGCGGGACCATTCGCAGGCGGGTGCTGTCGCGGCGCCCGCCCTTTTCCATCTGTTCATCGAGTGCTGTCCATGAACCGCTATCTGGAACGCTTCAGCGACGTGGTCGATCTTGTGGCAGGCATCCTGCTGGGGCTGTGTACCATCCTGATCGTCGCTTCCACCGTTGGCCGCTATGTCCTGGCGTGGCCGATCCCAGACTCCTTCGATATTTCGCGCTATCTGATCGGCGCCTGCATCATGTGGGGTCTCGCGTCGCTCGGTTATCGCGGCGGGCATATCGCGGTCGACCTGCTCTACGAGCCGATGGGGCCGCGGGGGCGCCGCGTCCTCAATTTCATCGCCTGGGCGCTGCTCCTCGCCTTCACGGCCATGCTTGCCTACATGATGTTCTTCCGCCTCGCCAGCGCCTATCGGAGCAATGAAGCGACGTTCGATCTGCGCATCCCCGTCTGGCCATTGATCGGACTGATCTGGCTCGGCTGCGCATCGGCCGTCGTCACCACCGCGATCTCGCCTTTCGTTCGGCGCGAACCTGAAGATATCGATCCGCTTGAGGGCCATGGCGTATGAATACTGCTGATCTCGTCGCTATCGGCGGCTTTGTCGCCATGTTCGTGCTCATGGGCCTGCGCGTTCCGCTTGGCGTTTCGATGGGGCTGGTCGGCATATTCGGCTTTGCCGCCATGCGCGGCATGTCGCCGGCGCTCAACCTGCTGACGACATCGCCGATCCGCGTGATTACCGACTTCAACCTGACGCTCGTGCCGTTCTTCATCCTGATGGGGGCCTTTGCCACCAATTCCGGCATGTCGCGGGAACTGTTCAGGACGGGGAATGCCTGGCTCGGACAGTTCCGGGGAGGGCTCGCGCTCTCCACGATCGGCGCCTGTGCCGGATTTGCGGCGATCTGCGGCAGTTCGATTGCGACCGCCGCGACAATGACCCGCATCGCGCTGCCCGAGATGCGCAAGGCGAAATACGCCGATGCCACCTCGACCGGCGTTATCGCCGCAGGCGGCACACTCGGTATTCTGATCCCGCCTTCGGTGATCATGGTCGTCTACGCCTTTCTGACGGAGACGGATGTCGCGCAGCTGCTGATGGCCGGCATCATCCCCGGCATCATGGCGACCTTCATGTACATGGCGACCGTGCTGATCGCCCACGGCAAGCGGTTGCCGCCCGGAAAGCCGTTCGAGCTGAGGGAGGCTCTCGCATCGCTTCGGGACGTCTGGGCCGTCATGCTTCTTTTCATTTCCGTCATCGGGGTAATCTATCTCGGTATCGCCACCGCGACGGAAGCGGCGGCGGTCGGGGCCTTGATGACCATGGTCATCGGCCTGCTGCGCGGCCGGCTGAACTATCGGTCCATCATGGCGAGCCTCGTGGAGTCGCTCCGGACGTCGGTTTCGCTGTTCAGCGTGCTGATCGGCGCCATCCTGTTCGGCTATTTCCTGGCGATCACCCAGTCGCCGCAGAAGCTGACGGCAATGCTGGTCGGAATGGATCTCGGACCATACGGAACATTGACGCTGATCCTGGTCATTTTCCTGATCGCGGGGGCTTTGATGGACGAGATGGCGATGATCATCCTGCTCGTGCCGATCGTGTTCCCGGTCATCAGCCATCTTGGCTTCGACCCGGTCTGGTTCGGCATCATCATCGTCGTCGCCTGCCAGCTCGGCATGATCATGCCGCCCGTCGGCATCAATGTCTTCGTCATCAATTCGATTGCGAAGGACGTGAAGATCACCACGATCTACGGCGGCGTCATGCCTTTCATTCTCAACGATATCATCCGGCTTTTCCTGCTGGTGGCGTTCCCGGTGATCTCGCTCTGGCTGCCGCAAACGATGAGATAACGCACATGATCGCACCGAGCCTCAGGCAGCTTTGCGAAATCCGCGCCGAACTCGGCGCGCCGATCGAGAAGGGAGGCGGCCCGGGCGGCCGCTGGCGGATCATCCCGATCATCGGCGGCGTGGTGGAAGGGGAACGCCTTTCGGGGCGCGTCCTCAATCTCGGCGCGGACTGGCAGAGCGTCTATGATGCCGGTACGCGGAACTCGATACGCGCTACGTGATCGAAACCCATGACGGGGCGATGATCGACATCCGCAATTTCGGTTTCCGTCACGGGCCGGCAGACGTGCTGGCGCGGCTGGCGGCCGGCGAGACGGTCGATCCGGCGCTCTATTACATGCGCACCACGCCGCGTCTGCAGACCGGCGATCCGCGCTATGCCTGGCTGAACCATACGATTTTCATCGGCAGCGGGGAGCGCTTGGCAAGCGCCGTGCGTATCAGCGTTTTCGAAGTGCTCTGATCCACCAGTCCACCGAGAAATGGAAAGGCCGCCGGATTGATGATCCGGCGGCCTTTTTGTCGCTTATGAAGCCGGCTGGCCTTCAGGCCATGTGAATCGTCTTGACCTCGAAATAGTTTTCGAGACCTTCGGGACCGCCCTCGCGGCCGATGCCGGACTGCTTGAAGCCGCCGAACGGATGGTGGATGTCGACGATCATGCCGTTGACGGTGACGCTGCCGGTGCGCATGCGGCGGGCAAAGGCATAACCACGCTCCGGATCGGAGGTGAACACCGCGCCGGACAGGCCGTAGGTGCTGTCGTTGGCGATCTTCGCCGCTTCGTCATCGTCCTTGTAGCTGATGATCGACACGACCGGTCCGAAGATTTCCTCCTGGGCGATCTTCATGTCCATCGTCACGTCGGTGAAGACGGTCGGCTCGATGAAGTAGCCACGGTCGAGGCCCTTCGGGCGCCCGCCGCCGCAGGCAACCGTCGCACCGCCTGCGCGGCCGGCGGCGATGTAACCTTCGACGCGGGCAAGCTGGCGGGCCATGGTGAGCGGGCCCATCTGGGTGGTTGGATCAGCCGGATCGCCGACCTTGATGTTCTTCACCGCGCCCACATAGAGGTCGATGAATTCTTGGCTGCGGGACTCCGGTACCAGGATGCGGGTCAGCGAGAAGCAGACCTGCCCGGTGATCGGCATGGAATAGACCATCAGGGCGGGCAGCGCCTTGGTGAAGTCGGCGTCATCGAGAAGCACGGCTGCGGACTTGCCGCCGAGTTCCAGGCTGACGCGGGCGAGCCGATCGGCGCAGGCTGCGGCGATCACCTTGCCGGCGATGGTCGAGCCGGTGAAGGAGACCTTGTCGATGCCCGTGTGGCGCACGAGATAATCGCCGCCTTCGCGGCCGGCCGGAACGAGGTTGAAGACGCCCTTGGGGATACCAGCCTGCTCGATGCATTCGGCGAGCAGATAGGCGTCCAGCGGGGTTTCCGGCGAGGGCTTGGCGACAATCGTGCAGCCGGCGGCAAGCGCTGCCGAGACCTTGTAGTTCAGGAGCACCATCGGCGCGTTCCACGGGGTGATCGCGGCGCAGACGCCGACCGGCTCGCGCACGACGCGGACTTCGCCGCCATCGGCACGCTTGCGCTGATCGACGAACTCGTCGTTCTCGATCAGGCCGGCATAGTAGTTGTAGAGGCCGGGGTTCTGGCCGACCAGCTTCTTGGTCAGGAAGATCGGCGCGCCGACCTGGGTCGTCCAGGCATTGGCGATCTCGTCGAGGCGGGCGGTCAGCAGGTCGGCGATCTTGCGCAGATAGCCGGCGCGCTCCTTGAAGGTCATGCGCGGCCAGGGGCCGTTGTCGAAGGCGTCGCGGGCGGCGGCAACGGCCTTGTCGATATCGGCGTTGCTGGCTTCCGGATAGCTCATCAGCACTTCTTCGGTCACCGGCGAGATGACGTCGAGCTTGTTGGTGCCGAGCGGGGCGACCCATTCACCGCCGATGAAGAATTTTTCGGGGGTTTTCAGGATCTGTTCGTTTCTGACCGCGACATTCATTTCAGTCTCCTCCTCGGATAGTATGATTTCCAAAAGCCGCGGCCCCTTCATTTTCAGAAGGTCCCGCAGGCATGACGACAGTTCATCGCCCTTTTCGCAGCGAACGGCCTTGCAGCCCTGCGCCTCGGCGATTTTCACGAAATCCATGTGGCCGATATCGACGCCGTCGATACGGCCGGAGCCGCTCCGCTCGGCAATCGCCTTCAGCACCTTGTAGCCGCCGTTGTTGAGGATGACGATCATGAGATCGGCATCGTATTCGACGGCAGACCAGATCGACTGGATGGAATAGAGGCTCGATCCGTCGCCGATGACGGCGATGACCGGCTGTTCCGGCCTGGTCAGGGCGGCGCCCACCGAGCCGGGCAGGGCATAGCCGAGCCCGCCGCTGGCGGTGGCGAAAAAGCCGCCAGGCCGTTCGATCGGGAAGAAGTCGTGCAGCGCGTCACGGCCGCTTGGGGCTTCCTCGAAGACGATGCTGTCCGGCGAGCGGACGTCGGCCAGCGTCTGGTAGAAGAATTCCTGGGTGATGCCCTTCGGCTGCTTCAGGCGCGGAATGGTGCGGGCCGGGCCGCCGGTGCGCTGCGGGCGGCAGCGCAGGCGGTAGACGAGGCTTTCGGTGGCGGCGCGCAGGTTCGAGACCATGGCGTTGCCGACGATGGCGCTTGCCGCCTGGGCCGGGTCGTCGGTGATCAGCCACAGTTCCGCACCTGCCGGGATATCCGGGCCGGAGCCGGCGAAATGATAGGTGAAGGCCGGCGCGCCGAGCACCAGAACGAGATCGGCGCCATGCAGGCAGTTCGCGAGCTTCGGCTGGAAGGCCGGCAGGAAACCGGCAAAAAGCGGATGGCGTTCCGGAAAACTGCAGCGCGACGAAAGCGGGCTTACCCACACCTTCGCCTGCAGGATTTCCGCCAGCCGCACCGTCGCATCCCAGGCATTGTCGATATCGACGCCCGGTCCGACGACCAGCACCGGCTCGCGGGCATCGTTCAGCCGGCGGGCAAGATCGTCGATCGCCGAGGCCGGCGCACTGATCACCGTTTCCACGTCGCGGATGGCGATCGGGGCTGCCTGTGCCTGCCAGTCGCTCAAGGGGACCGAGACCATGACCGGGCCGCGGGGCGCCTGCATCGCCATATAGTAGGCGCGGGCAATCGCTGCCGGCACGTCTTCGGCGCGGGCCGGTTCGCAGGCCCATTTCACATAGGGCTTCGGAAATTCCGTCGGGCTTTCGGCAAACAGGAACGGATCGTGGGGCAGCAGCTCGCGGCTCTGCTGTCCCGTGGTGATGATCAGCGGCGCGCGGTTGCGATAGGCCGTGTAGATATTGCCGAGCGCATGGCCGAGGCCGGCGGCCGAATGCAGGTTGACGAAGGCCGGCTTGCGGGTCGTCTGCGCATAGGCGTCTGCCATGGCGACGACGATCGATTCCTGCAGGCCGAGCACATAGGAAAAGTCTTCCGGCACATTGACGAACATCGGCAGTTCGGTCGAGCCCGGATTGCCGAAAATGCGGTCGATGCCCTTCTGCCTCAGAAAGTCGAAAACGGCCTCGCTTACCGTCTGTCCACGCAGCTTCGTGCTGCCGGACAGGAAATCCAGCGACATCTTGTTCATAGCTTCGAGGCCTCCTCCCGGCCTTCAGGGTTCCCACCCTGAGCGCGTATCTTTTCGTGGGAAGTGTCGCAGATAGCGCCCTCTCTTGGAATTGAAGAATTTCCAATAATCCATTACATCAAGGCATGACTTTGGATGTGCGATCGGCTCAAATCGTTCTCGAATGCGCGCGGCGCGGCAGCCTCGGCGCGGCAGCGACCGCGTTGAACATGACCCAGCCGGCGATCACACGCATGCTGAAGCGGCTGGAGGACAGCTACGGCGTTCCTCTCTTCGAGCGCACGACGCGCGGGGTGGTGCCGACCGTGTTCGGAGATGCCCTGCTTCCCTATGCCAAACTGGTCGTTTCCGAGATCGGCAATGCGACCGACGTGATCCAGCAGATGCGCGGTGCCAGCCGCGGCGTGGTGCGGATCGGCGGGGTCGCGAGCGTCGTCGGCGGCTTCATCATCGCCGTGATCGGCGAGATGCGCAAACAGCATCCGGAAGTGCAGTACCAGGTCATCGAGGATCTTGAGGACCGGGTGCTGGAAGGGCTGAAGGGCGGAACGATCGATATCGCGATTTCACCGGAGCCTTATCTCGACGACGACATCATCATGGCGACGCCTGATATCATGCACGACACCGTGTCGGTCTTTGCGAGGGCCGATCATCCGATCATCAGGCGAGAGCATGTAGCGCTTGCCGAGGCGGCGGGCTTCGACTGGGCCATGCCTCCACCGGGCACACCGACCGTCAGGGAGTGGCAGCGGCGGTTCCACGACAATGCGCTGGAGCCGAACGCGCCGTCGATCGTCTCCCGCTCGGTGCCGGTTCTGAAAGCCGCGGTTCTCTCGGAAGCGATGTTCTGCTGGATGCCGCTGCCCCTGGTGCGCGAGGAGGTGGAACGGGGCGACATGGCACGCGTCAACGTGCCCGAACTCGACTGGCAGCGGACGTTCCGCGTCTACCGCCGCAAGAAGGGCCTGATGACGCCGACGACGGTCAATCTGCTGCAATGCATCCGCCGCATCAGCGAGACCTGGTCGATGTAAAGAGCAGGGCGATTTACACCCTACCTCTGCTTGGCGCCCGCGCTCTTGCCGTCCGAACTCTTCGACCTTTCTTCGAAACGGTCGGCGCCCTTGGCGAGGTCCGATCCTTTTTGAGCTTCGACCTTCTTCTCTTCCTTGCGGGTGCTCTGCTTCAGACCGCGCGCGGATTCCTTGCCCTTTTCGGTCGGTGCCTGTTCGATACCCATGATTTCTCCTCCAGCGCCTGACTGGCGCTTCATTCGAACGGGCGGCGTGGGAAGGCGTTCCCGCACATGCGCATCTTTTCCGGATTTTCGTGCCCGCGTGGGCAGGGCGCAGTAGATCAGCCGACGTTGCCGACCCGCGGCAGCGATGCATACTCCCTGAGATAGGCCCGCCAGCCGCCATAGGCGGTGATGTCGAGCGCGCCCTGAAGCGCGAAGGGTTCGGCGAGGAACCCCTTGGCCGAGGTGCCGTCCGACAGGGTAACGGTGCCGATGCCGAGCGGCGGCGGGATAGCCGCGACGAACAGACCGAAGGCCGCCGGCGTCAGCTTCCAGACCTCCACCTCGATCTCGCCGCCTTCGCCTTCGGCGACGCGGACCATGCCGGGTTTCGGCGGCACGGTGCCGGCAAGCGCGTAAAGCTTGTAGGCGGCGGAGGTTTTCGCGACGCGGGAGAAAGTGCCGTCGAGATCGGTAAGCTGATGGTTGAGCGGCATGCCGGAAAGGTGGGCGCCGACCACGACGATGTCGATCAGGGCATCGCCGGCAATGGCCGCAGGCGGTTCCGATGGGGCCGGGAGCGGCCAGCTGGTGGCGCCGAGGGTGAGGCCGCTTGCCTGGTGAAGGTCACGGGCCAGTGACGCGGTGAGGCCGTCGTGGCCGAAGGGGGCGAGCAGCGTGACGCTGGCCGGCAGGCCGTCTGCGCGAGTACCGGTCGGCACGGCGATGCCGCACATGTCAGCCAAGTTGACGAAATTCGTGTAGGTGCCGAGTCGCGAGTTTTCCCGGATCGGCTCCGCATCCAGATCGGCGCGCGTATAGTGGGTCGGGGCGGTCGGCACGCAGAAGAGATCGACGGAGGCGATCAGCGGCGCCAGCACCTTCTTCAGCGCCTGCAGCGCATAGAGGCCCTTGAAGGCGTCGGCTGCGGAGAGCGATTTGGCGCCGCCATAGATTTTTCGCGTTACCGGGTGGAAGCTTTCCTCCCTGGTGTCGAAGAATGGCTTTACCGCCGCATAACGCTCGGCCACCCAGGCGCCTTCGTAGAGAAGGTTGGCAACCTTGTAGAACGCGCCAAAGGGCACTTCGACGATGCGATGTCCGAGCCTTGCAAGCATCGATACGGCATCGCCATAGGCTGCCTCCATGACAGTATCGCCGAAGAATTGCAGGTCCGCCTTGGCGGGCACGCCGATCGTCAGCACCGGCCGCGCCGAGCCGAAGCCGGTGGCCGGCACGACCTTCGAATAGGCGTCCGTCTCGTCGTATTTCGCGGCGACGGAGAAGACCTTCCACGCGTCGTCCGTGGTCAGCGCGAAGATCGAGACGCAGTCGAGCGTGCGGCAGGCGGGGACCACGCCGCTGGTCGACAACGCGCCGACGCTCGGCTTCAGTCCGACGATATTGTTGAGGCCGGCCGGGATGCGGCCGGAGCCGGCGGTATCGGTGCCAAGCGCGAAGCTGACGATGCCTTGCGCGGTCGCGACCGCCGAGCCGGACGAGGAGCCGCCGGGCACGAGTTTCGGATCGATGGCATTTCTTGGGATCGGATAGGGCGAGCGCACCCCGACAAGGCCGGTCGCGAACTGGTCGAGATTGGTCTTGCCGATGACAAAGGCGCCGGCTGCCTTGAGCAGGCCGACCACGGTCGCATCCTTCTCGGGCAGATAGGCATAGTCCGGGCAGGCGGCGGTGGTCGGCATGCCGGCGACGTCGATATTGTCCTTCACGGCAAAGGGTATGCCGAACAGCGGTTTTTCGGGATCGAAGGCGCCGAGTTTGGCGGCTTCTGCCAGTACGGCCTGCCTGTCGGCCAGATGGATGAAGATGCCGGGATCGCCGATCTCGGCGATGCGCGTGAAAACCGCTTCGACGATCTGCGCGACACCGCCGCCACCCCGGTAGAACGCGTGAAGCGAGGCGATATCGAAGGCTGGTGTCGCAATCATGCCATTTCCTCTTCCAGTATTGTCACCGGCCGGTCCCACTGGATCAGTACGACGCAGCCGGTATCGCTCCAGACGGAGTGTTCGGTGCCGGGCGCATTGACGATATAGCTGCCGCGGCCGTAGTCGCCGGCCTCGTCGGATTGCACGCCTTCGAGCACAAGGATGGTTTCGAGGCCCTCATGGCGATGGCGGGGAACGCCGGCGCCGGCCTCGTATTTCAAGAGCGCGACGCCCGGCTGGTCGCCCTCGAAGGGGCGGATCCAGTGGATCGTGACCTCGTCGCGGAAAGGCTCGAATTTCAAATCTTTCCAGCCGCCTAGCGTCAGAAGTTCGCGGGTTGATTCAGGCATTGGTCATCCCCTTTGGCGCGATCCCTTCCAGAATGTCGTCCACATGGGCGGTCCAGCCGACGATCGCGCCCTGGGCGCGGATCATGGCGACGGCGGCCGCCTTGAACTCGGGAAAATAGCTCTCGGTCGCCTCTTCGGCGAGCAGGCATTCGTAACCGCGATCGTTCGCCTCGCGCATCGTCGTCTGGACGCAGACTTCCGTCGTGACGCCGGCAAAGACGAGCTGGCTGATGCCTTTCGCCTTCAGCACCTCACCGAGTTCGGTGGCATAAAAGGCGCCTTTGCCGGGCTTTTCGATCACCACCTCGCCGTCGATCGGCGCAAGTTCGGAAATGATCGCCGTGCCGGGTTCGCCGGATATCAACACCCGACCCATGGGGCCGAGATCGCCAATCCTCAAGGACGGGTTGCCGCGGTTGCGCTTGGCGGGCGGCAGGTCGGAGAGATCGGGCTTATGGCATTCCATCGTGTGGATGACCGGCAGGCCGGCATCGCGAAAACCCTGGATGAGACGTTTGACGTCCGGCACGATTTTGGTGATGCGCCCAACATCGTTGCCGAGG
The DNA here is from genome assembly GCF_021391675.1 of Neorhizobium galegae. Lineage (NCBI taxonomy): Bacteria > Pseudomonadati > Pseudomonadota > Alphaproteobacteria > Hyphomicrobiales > Rhizobiaceae > Neorhizobium > Neorhizobium galegae. The sequence goes on along the minus strand of NZ_CP090095.1, from coordinate 2,588,774 downwards.
CTTGCGCCAAAACCGCCGGGCTCAGCGAAATCGCGCTGCATGTCGATGACAATAAGCGCAAGCGCCGCGGGTTTGGCCGGAAAGGCGAAAGGTTCTGCCTTGATCTGACCCATCAGTGATGTCCCGCCATATGGGCGCCGATCACGCCGATATCGGCGGCGCGGATCGGAGTTTCGTAGACCAGCTTGCCCTCCGAGATCACCATGATGCGGTCCGACATTTCCAGAAGCTCGTCGAGGTCTTCGGAGAGCAGCAGCACGGCGGTGCCTGAATTGCGGGCCCTCATGATGCGGGCGCGGATTTCCGCGACGGCAGAAAAATCGAGGCCGAAACAGGGGTTGGAGACGATCAGCAGGTCCACGTCGCCGGTCAGTTCTCGGGCGAGCACCGCGCGCTGCACGTTGCCGCCTGATAGAGCGGCGATCGGTGAGGAGGACGAGGCGGTCTTCACCTTGAAGTCCGAGATCAGCGATGAAGCGCGTTTCTTCATCTCGCCCTTGTTCAGCCAGATCGCATCCTTGCCGTCACCCTTCAGGTCGAAGGTGCGGAAGGCGAGGTTTTCGCTGACCGTCATTTTTGGCGCACAGGCGTTTTGCAGCGGTTCTTCGGGGATGAAACGGACATTGTTCTTGCGGGTCTCGGGCCGGGTCGCGCCATAGGCCTCGCCGTTGACGGTCACGGTGCCCCTGTCAGTCGGGCGCTGGCCAGCGAGGATTTCGGTGAGCTCCTTCTGGCCGTTGCCGGAAATGCCGGCAATGCCGACGATCTCGCCGGAACGGACCGTCAGGTTGTCGATCTCGATCGTCTTCAGGCCGGAGCGGTCCGGCGCCTTGACCTGCTCGACCTTCAGCACCGATTTCGCCGCCTCCGGCACGGGCAGGCGGCTGTCCAGTTCGGCGAGCTTGACGTCGCCGATCATCATCCCCGCCATGTCGGCGGTGGAAAGCTCGTCCACCTTGCCGGTGCCGACCAGCTTGCCGCGCCGCAGGATCGAGACGGCATCGGCAAACTTCGTCACCTCGTGGAACTTGTGGCTGATCATCAGCACGGTCAGTTCGCCGCGTTCGGTCATGCCGCGCACGATACCGAGCATTTCGTCGGCCTCGGCCGGCGTCAGCACCGAGGTCGGTTCGTCGAGCACGAGGAAGGAGCGGCCGAGATAAAGCTGCTTGACGATTTCCAGCTTCTGCTTCTCGCCGGCCGCCAGTTCGCTGACCGGCCGTTCGAGCGGGATCTGGAAGGGCATGCGCTCCATGAAGGCGGCAAGATCCTTGCGCTCCTTCGCCCAGTTGATCACCGAGGGCACGGAGGTGCGGCTGATCACCAGGTTTTCGGCCCCGGTCAGCGAGGGGACGAGCGTGAAATGCTGGTAGACCATGCCGAGCCCATAGGTGGCTGCATCCTTGGGCGAGGCGACCGAGACTTCGCGGCCGTCGACCGAGAGCGAGCCGGATGTGGCGTGGTAGAAACCCATGATGCATTTCACGAGCGTCGACTTGCCGGCGCCGTTTTCGCCGAGCAGCGCGTGGAACGAGCCGGCGGGCACGCTGATCGAGACATTGTCGAGCGCGGTGAAGGAGCCGAAGCGCATGGTCATGCCGAGCGTTTCGATGCCGACCGCCTTGCCGGCCTTGGGGAGCGGAGTATCGCGGACGACGTTGTTCATGGCAGCTGGCTCACGAGGTTCAAGGAATTGGAGACGGAGCCGAAGACGCCGCCCTGCATCTTGACCATCTTGATGGCGGCGAGGTGGTTGCCGTAGTCGGTGGCGCCGCAGCAGTCTTCCAGCATCAGGCATTCGAAGCCGCGGTCGTTCGCCTCGCGCATCGTCGTCGAGACGCAGACATCGGTGGTGATGCCGGTGAGGATGAGGTTCTCGATGCGCTTCTGGTTGAGGATGAGTTCGAGATCGGTGGCGCAGAACGAGCCCTTGCCCGGCTTGTCGATGATCACTTCGCCTTCAATCGGGTAGAGTTCCGGGATGATGTCCCAGCCGGGCTCGCCCCTCGTCAGGATGCGGCCGCAGGGGCCGGGATCGCCGATGCCGGCGCCGATGCGCTGCGAGCGCCAGCGCTTGTTGGCGGGCAGGTCGGCGAGGTCCGGGCGGTGGCCTTCGCGGGTGTGGATGATGTGGTAGCCTTTTGCGCGCATGGCGGCGAGCACTGTCTTGATCGGCTCGATCGGCGCCTGCACCAGCGACAGGTCGTAACCCATGTGGTCGACATACCCGCCCTTGCCGCAGAAATCGGTCTGCATGTCGATGATGATGAGGGCGGTGTTTTCGGGTCTCAAATCGCCGTTATAGGGCCAGGCATAGGGATCGGCGTCGATATAATGCCCTTTGGTTTCAACCATCGCGTCCATCATTGTCTCTCCTATTCGCCAGCCAGCTTGAAAGTCTCGCCATAGAGCCGCACGGGTTTGTCGAAGCCGCAGGAGGTGCCGTCGGTGACCTTCACCGCGTCCTCCCAGGGCAGCTTGTATTTCCCGGCAATCAGGTCGTGCATGTAGGTGTAGGGCGCATCGCCGGCGCCGCCGGATACCGCGACGTAACCGCGATGGCCGAACTGGTAGATGTTGTTCTCGACGCCCCAGCCGACCCGCGCCTCGCGCACGAGGTCGGGTCGCACTTCGGCGGTGATGATCTCGTTGACGCGGCCGGACGTGCCATGGGCGATGATCGTGCCGTCGAAATTGCAGACCATGCCTTCTCCCATCGAATCGAACGTGCCGTCCGAGCCGCACATGCAGACGCTCGCCGTCACCATCAGGTTGCAGAAGGCGTTCGACTGGTTGGTGAATTTCCAGCTTTCGCGGATCGGCGCGGTGTAACCCGCCGTGCGGATCATGATCTCGGCGCCCTTGTAGGCGCATTCGCGGGCCATTTCAGGAAACATGCCGTCATGGCAGATGATCAGGGCGAGCTTGGCGCCTTTCGGTCCGTCGATCACCGGAATGCCGAAATCGCCCGGCTCCCAGGGTTCCACGGGCACCCAGGGGTGCATCTTGCGGTAATAGAGCTTCAGGTCGCCGGCATCGTCGATGACGATGCCGGAATTGTAGGGCATGGCGCCCGGGTTCAGCTCCATGATCGAGAAGCAACCCCAGATCGCGTTGTCCCTGCAGGCGCGTCTGAAGGCCGCGACTTCCGGGCCGTCGAGCGTGCACATGATCTCCGGATTGATGTCCATCGAAAGCCCGTGCAGCGCATATTCGGGGAAGACCACGAGATCCATGCCCGGCTGGTTGCGCCGGGCCTTGGCGACGAGATCGACGATCACCTGCGTCTGCCGGGCGAGATCCGCCCTTGTGACCGTCACCGGAAGCTGGAGCTGGACGAGGCCGATACCGACGCCGTGCTCCGATTTGTTGAGGCCGCCCAATCCGTTCATGACCGATCTCCCTTATTTCGTCAGCGACAACGCGCCTGGCGCACCGGCAAGCGAGCGGGTGGGCGACGAGGTCGCGATCAGGATGATGAGGGTGAGCACGTAGGGTGCCGCGTAGAACAGGTAATAACCCTGCGTGACGCCGACCGATTGCAGGGCAGGGCCGAGTGCGCCGGCACCGCCGAAGAGCAGGGCGGCCAGGAAACAGCCGATCGGGTTCCAGCGGGCGAAGATGACCAGCGCTACGGCCATCAGGCCTTGGCCGGAGGAAATGCCTTCGTTCCAGGAGCCCGGATAAAAGAGCGACAGATAGGCACCGCCGATCGCGGCCAGCGAGCCGCCGGCGGCCGTCGCCAGAAGCCGGACGCGGTCCGGGCTGATGCCCATGGCGCGGGCGGCATCGGTGCTGTCGCCAACGACACGCAGGATGAGGCCGATGCGGGTGTTCTTGAACGCCCACCAGAGGAAGAGGGCGAGGGCCGCGCCGATGAAGAACAGCACGTTGATATTGAGCGCCGCCTGAACCTGCGGCACCGCCGACCAGCCGCCGAGCGGGATGGAGGGCAGTTTCGGCGCCACCGGCTGGATGAAGGATTTGCCGAGGAAGAAGGCCAAGCCCAGGCCGAACTGCATCATGGCGATGCCGATGGCGATATCGTTGACCTTGGGCCATTTGCATATCCAGCCGTGGATCGTGCCGAACATGGCGCCGGTCGCCATCGCCGCCAGCACGCCCAATGTCGGCGAACCGGTCATCACCGCCACCGCGTAAGCCGTCATGGCGCCGAACACGAGCGTGCCTTCGAGCCCGAGATTGATGCGGCCGGAGCGTTCTGTGATCGTCTCGCCGAGCGAGACGAAGATGAAGGGGGTGGAGACGCGGATGGCGCCTGCGAAGATCGCCAGCGGCACGCCCCAGAGGCCGATACCTGTGTCTTCCATCAGTGGCTCCTTTTCCAGAGGTCGGGATTGAAGATCTTGAAGCGGCCGTAAAAGGTCTCGCAGAACAGGATGACGATGAAGAGCGTGCCCTGCAGCACCAGGACGGTCGCATCCGGCAAGCCCATGCGCCGCTGGATCAGGCCGCCCGAAGCGGAGATGCCGCCGAGCAGGATGGCGACCGGAATGATCGCCAGCGGATTGTGCCGCGCCAGGAAGGCGACGAGGATGCCGGTGTAACCGTAACCGGCGGCGAGCGAGGCGTTGGCGCTGCCTTGGACCGCCGCGACCTCGATCATGCCCGCGAGACCGGCAAAGCCGCCGGCAATCGCGGTGAAGCCGACGATCAGCTTGCCGACTGGCAGGCCCTGGATCTGTGCGGCGCGGACATTGCCGCCGGCGATGCGGGCGGCAAAACCGAAGCTGGTGATCTCGATCAGCACCCAGGAGAGGATGCAGGCGACGACGCCGATGACCAGGCCCCAGTGGACGTCCATGCCGGGGATCTGGCCGAGCATGTATTCCTTCGGCAGGGGTTTGGTGGAGGGCTTGTTCAGACTGGCCGGGTCACGCAGCAGCCCTTCGACGAACTGGTTCATCAGGGCGATGGCGATATAGGCCAGAAGCAGCGAGGAGATCGTTTCGTTGACGCCGCGATAGTGGCGCAGGAAACCGGCAAAGCCGATCCAGATGCCGCCGACGACCATGGCGGCGAAACCCATGAAGATGAACAGCACGATCGGCGGCACGATGCCGACGAAGGGCATGGCGCTGGCCGCCGCCGCGACGCCGCCGAGCACGACCGCGCCCTCCGCACCGATGATGACGAGACCGAGCCGGGCCGGCAGCGCGACGCAGAGTGCGGTCAGTAACAGGGGGGCGGCGCGGGAAAGGCTGTTCTGGATCGAAAACCAGCTTCCGAACCCGCCCGTGTACATGAGCTGGAAGAGGGTGACCGGTGACTTGCCGATCGCCAGGATGAAGAGGGAGAAAAGCGCCAGGCCGATCAGGATCGCCACGAGCCCGATCGCCACGGGTTCCGCCCGCCGCGCCAGCCATTCGAGGAGGGGGCGGAAGGACGCATTGCCCCCCGCCGCGATGGATAGTCTCGGGTCGTTCGCTTCGGCCGTCATGGCGCTTCTCCCCCTTGACGTGAGGTTAGGGACGTAAGGTCAGGACATCAGGTCAGGACGTCGACCCGACGACGCCCTCGACCAGGTAACCCATGCTTTCGAGTTCGATCGCATCCTCGGCAAACGACTTGCCGGCGGTGACGACGACATTGCCCTTGTTGTCCTTGATCGGCCCCTTGAAGACCGAGAACTTGCCGGACATGATCTCGGCGAGCGTCGCCTCGAACTTCTTGCGCCCCTCGGCGGACACGGCGGGTCCGAGCGGGCTCATCTTGACGAAGCCGTCCTTCAGGCCGCCGCGGACAAAATTGCCGAGCTTGCCGCCGTTCTGGGCCGCCTTGATGAAGTTCGTATAGACATTGCCCCATGCCCATTCGGCGCCGGTCAGGTACTTGTCCTTGGCGAGCGCGCTCTGGTTGGCGTGGTAACCGCAGACGAAGGCGCCGCGGCGGGCGGCTGTCTCGACGACCACCTTCGGGCTGTCCACATGGCAGGTGATGACGTCGGCGCCCTGGTCGACCAGCGCGTTGGTGGCTTCGGCTTCCTTGACGGCGAGCGACCATTCCCCGGTGAAGATCACCTGGCAGGTGATGGTCGGATCGACCGAGCGGGCGCCGAGCAGGAAGGAATTGATGTTCTGGACGACCTGCGGGATGGGCTTGGCGGCGACGAAGCCGATCTTCTTGCTCTTCGACGCATAACCGGCGGCAATGCCGTTCAGATACTGGCCCTGACCGATATAGCCGAAATAGGAGCCGGTATTCATCGGGTTCTTGCCCTCGGTCCACAGGCCGCCGCAATGGCGGAACTGCACTTTCGGATATTTCGCGGCCATGGCCAGCATATGGGGGTCGAAGTAACCGAAGGAGGTCGGGAAGAGCAGGGTGGCGCCGTCGAGGTTGATCATCGATTCCATGGTCTTCTGGACGTCGACGGTTTCCGGAACGTTTTCCTCTTCGACGAGCGTGATGCCCGGCATCTTCTTGATGACGGCCGCACCCTCGGCATGCGCCTGGTTGTAACCGTAGTCGTCCTTGGGGCCGACATAGATGAAGCCGACGGTGAGCGCGGTCTGCGCCATGGCCGGCGAGCCGATCAGGCCGGGAGCGGCCCCGGCCGCCAGGCCGGCAACGGAAGCCTGGAGAAAATTGCGGCGGTTCATGGGAAGGAGTTTGGTCATCGGAATGCTCCTTGCGGCGCTGGGCCGGTTTCGAACGGGTACATGAAAGTGCATGCAATGTGCGTGCCAGACTTCAAGCCATTGTTATTGCGTTAAAACTTTACAGGCCAAAAAAATGCGAAATGAAAAGTGCATACAGATTCATCGCCTTTTCGCTTAAGAAATAATCAAGAGATATTATTTGTTCAGCAATCCGGCAGGCAGAGCAATACGGCAATTGCCGGTGCCGATTTTCAGCGTCCGAAAGCCGAAAATTACCAATGTCTTGCCGGTGTCATTTGACTTATCGAGTCCGGAACGGCATCTGTATGCAGGTTGTAAGCATGAGTAGAATCGTCCCGTGAAGCAGGTCAGGCGCAGAGAAGTCATCCGTACCGGAACCACCGTCGAGCAGATGGTGCGGGCGATTGCCGACATGATCGTCACGGGCGCCATCCTGCCGGGCGAGAAGCTCGACGAGATCACGCTCGCTTCGCGCTTCGAAGTGTCCCGCACGCCGGTGCGCGAGGCTCTGCGCGAACTTGGGGCCATGGGCCTAGTCGGGCGCGAGCCGAACCGCAGCGCCGTCGTCACCAACGTGACCGGGACCTATCTGCACTCGATGTTCGAGGCGATGGCCGAGCTCGAAGGTATTTGCGCCCGGTTATCGGCCGAGCGGATGACGGTCGACGAGCGGCGGGCGCTGGAGCTCGAACATCGCGGTTCGATGCGGCTGGTGCATGCCGGTGCCGAAGAAGACTATGCTGCGCACAATACCGAATTCCACACAAGGCTTTATCGCGGCGCCCATAACGACCACGTCTTCGAGATGGTGACGCAGACGCGGGCGCGGCTCGCCCCTTTCCGCCGCGCACAGTTCCGCCTGCCGGGGCGCCTTGCGAAATCCTATGAGGAACACGACCAGATCGTCACCGCCATCATCCGCGCCGATGCGGCGGCTGCGGGGCAGGCGGCCTATTCGCATGTGGCGATCGTCAGCGACGCCAGTGCGGTGTTTGCGACTGCCGGGGAATAATTGTCGGCCGGCCTTCTCGATCCTGTTTTCCAAACAGCACTTTTGGCCGCGCGGATGAAAAATCCGGCGGTTCCGTTTTGCGGGAATAGGGCAGGCGGGGTATTTTTGGGTGGTGGGTATTCAGGCTTTCCGCCTGCCCCGGCCGTTTTTGCGTTTCCGGGGATTGTCAGGCCCCTTAGACCGCTTCCTCGACCGTCACCGGAAACCGGACCTTGCGAGCCGGATGATGCGGCCGGTTCGCGAACCCGGTTTCCCATCCGATGACGGGGAGATTATGCGGCGTCGTCTGGAGACGGGGACAAGCGGGGAAGCGAAAGCGGGTAAGTGTTTGAAAGCTCGACCGCTAAATTTTCCGATAGGCCAAAAATGTCCCCGCTTAGGCGTCGTTCCTTTCGGAAGTCACCGACCCGCGGACCGCGCCGAGACAAATACCTGCGGCTCATAGCTAAAACCCTTGTCGAAGGGATAGGTCGGCTTCAGCTTACGGTGGCGCTCCAGGCGTTCGACGAACTGGTCGACGACGCCCGGCGACAGGGCCATCAGGTTCGGGTTGGCGATCGGCGCCAGTTCCGGGGACAGATAGCCCGATTTCACGACGATGATCTTTGCGCCATTCGGGTCGAGGCCCAACCGGGTGAAGTCGGCGATGTAGTGATAGGGGCGGCGCTTGGCCGAGAGGACCAGTTCCATGCCGCCGATGGCAACGACCGCCTGCCGGTCGGCAAGGTCTGCGGTCTCGTGGAGGAACTGCACCTTCACTTTTGCCTGGACCGGCTTGCTGCCCATCATATCGAGCGAGGCTCCGATCGTGAGGTCGAGCTCGGCGCCGACGCCGGCGGCATAACACGCTTCCGCCGCCGCCTTGTCGGCGATGCCGGCGAAGACGACGCCGGTGGCGCCTTTGGCGATCAGGTCGGCCAGCACCTCGGCGCGGTCGCCGACGCCGCCGCCGGTCGGGTTGTCGCCGGATTCGGCGAGCACGACCGGAGCGGTCTTGGTGGCGATCGCCTTGTCGACGCATTCCTGGATCGAGCCGGTTTCGCAGCCGAACACGAATTTTTCTCGGGCATCCCAATAGGCTTTGGCGACGCGCTTGGCTTCGCGCTCAAGGACGGCGCGGTCGGTGCCGGTCATGATCGCGGCGGCGGTGCCGCGCGGTTCGTCGGCCCAGACGTAGCCGACCATCAGCGAGGCATCCCAGACGCCGTCCATCGCGTCGATTTCCGGCATCATCTCGTAGAGGCTTTTTGCGGGCTCATCGACCGTCGAGGTGCGCTCGCCGGGCAGCACGACCGGGATCGGCGCCCAGAGCAGGACGGGCTTGACGCCGGTCTTCAGGCTTTCGACCAACATTTTCACCGAGCGGCGCATGGTCTCCTCGACATCGATATGCGGCGCGGTGCGGTAGGTGGAATACATGTCGAGCGCATCGATGATCCGCTGGCTGACATTGCCATGCAGGTCGTAGCTGGCCGAGACCGTGCAGTCCGGGCCGACCAGATCGCGGGCGGCGGTGATCCAGTCGCCCTCGGCATCTTCCATGCCCTGCACATACATGGCGCCGTGCATGGCGAGATAGAGACCGTCGAGCGGCAACAACGGCTTCAGGCGATCGAGGAATTCGGCCTTGAAGCGCTCATAGGTGGAGCGGGAGACCGGGCCGCCGGCAATGGCGCGGCAGTGGATGGTCGGCAGAAATTCGGCGTCGTAATCCTTGAGGAAGGCGAAATAGGGGGCCGCGGTCAGCTCCTCGCCGCGCACGACGCGAAAATCCTTCTCCTCGTTGAGGACCGGATTGTAGGTGCTGCATTCGATATGGATGCCGCCGACAGCGATACGCATGGAGAAACCTCAGTTGGAGTTGGGGCCGATCAGGAAATTATGGGCTGCGATGCTCGCCGCACCCCGCGCCCAGACATCGCCATCGACGCGCTTGATGCGGATCGGCGTCTGGCCGGCGTAACGCGGCAGCACGTTGGTTTCGATTGCCTGGTTGACCACCGTACCGAACAGGCCGTCGAACGAGCCTTCGACATGGGTGATCAGGATCAGGCCGGGGTCGTTGATCTGGATGAGGTTGGCGATCGCCAGTCCCAGCCCCGAGCCGGCGCGGTGCAGGATGCGGATCGCGGCGGCATTGCCGGTCGAGGCCTCGTTCTCGATGTCGGAAAGCGAGACGCATTCGAGCCCTTCGGCGCGCGACATTTCCTTGATCGCCTTCATCGAGGAGACCGTGTCGAGGCAGCCGCGCTTGCCGCAGCGGCAGGGGGAGCCGCCGGGCTCGATGGTGCAATGGGCAATTTCCCCGGCGCCGCCGTGATTGCCGCGATAGAGCTTGCCGTCGATGAAATGGGCGCAGCCGATTCCGTCGCCCAAAGAGACGACGCTGAAACTCTGGATCTCGCGGGCGCTGCCGAACAGTTTTTCGCTGACGGCGACCGCCTTCGCGTCGTTCTCGATGAAGGTCTCGACGCCGGAGCGTTCGCGGATGATTTTTGCCAGCGGCACGTCCTGCCAGTTGAGCAGCGTCGACTGGACGCAGTTCGACTGGGTCTCATCGACGAACCCGGAGAGTGCCACGCCGATGCCGGACAGTTTTTCCATCGCCTCCGGATGGGCTTTGAGCAGGCTCGGCAGGCCCTCGGTGATCGCCTCGGCGATGACCTGCGGATCGCGCGACAGCGGCATCGACTGGCGGGCGATGATCTTGCCGTTGAGGTCGCAGAGGATCATCGGCGCCGGATCTTCGAGCAGCGAGATGCCGACGAAGAAGGCGCATTCGGGGTGCAGGTCGAGCCGCACCGACGGGCGACCCTGGCCATAGACCGTCTCGGTTTCGTGCAGCACGCCGAGGTCGATCAGGTCGCGGGCAATGCCGCTCATCGCCGCCTTGCTCAGGCCCAGCAGGTTCGCCATCTCGGTCCGGCTGAGCGGACCGGACTCGCTGATGACGCGCACGAGCTGGCGCTGGGAGGAGGTGAGAAGAGCGTTCAAGGCGGCTGTTTTCTGCTGGTGAATGTGGCTTGACACTAAGTTTAGAAAATGAACAAATCAACGCCAATAAATTATAAAAATGATCTAAGGCGGCAACGTCCGCCCTCATGTCAACAAAACCAAGGGTGAACAACCATGACCATGTTCCTGAAAAGCCGTCATTTTGCGCTTGCCTGCGCGGTTGCCGGCAGCCTCGTGTTTCCAGTCGCGGCCAGTGCCGCGACGCTCAACGTGATGCAGACCGAAGCCCCGCGCTCCATGGATCCGGGCGACCAGACCGCGACCTATACGGCAGCCCTGCTCGATCCGATGTATGAAGGCCTCGTCAAGCGCGATCCCGATCTGTCGCTGAAGCCGGCGCTCGCCACCGAATGGTCGGCAGATGCTTCCGGCCTCGTCTGGACCTTCAAGCTGCGTCCGGGCGTCAAGTTCCACGACGGCACCGCCTTCGATGCCGATGCCGTGGTCAAGAATTTCGCCCGTCATCTCGATACCAAGCGCGGCCTTGCCGCCAGCGGCCGGTTGCGCACCTTCCTCGAAGGCGTCACCGCCGTCGACCCGACGACCGTGCAGTTCAAGCTGAAGACCCAGTACCCGGCCTTCCTCGCGCTTCTGACGACCGGCCCCTGCCTGATGGTCAGCCCGACCGCGGATGCCGCCGGCACGGTCGGTTCGAAGGCGGTCGGTACCGGCCCCTACAAGCTGCAGGAATACAAGTCCGGCGAATACGTAATCCAGGCCAAGAACACCGACTGGTGGGGCGGCGCGCCGAAGGGCGAAGACCTGATCAAGTGGACCTGGACAGCCGAGCCTTCGGTCATGAACATGGCGCTGCAGACGGGCGATGCCGACGTCATCAACCCGTTCCCGGCCGCGTTTGCCGCACAGGTCAAGGCAAACCCGGAGATGAAGCTTTCGACGACCGACGGTTCGGCCGTGTTCTGGGTGTCGCTCAACACCAAGCTGAAGCCGCTTGACGACGTGCGCGTCCGCCAGGCGCTGAACTATGCGACCGACCGCGACGGCATCGTCAAGGCGTTCATGAACGGCTATGCGACGCCGGCGAATTCGCCGCTCGCACCGGTCACGCCCGGCTACGACAAGACGCTCAATCCCTATCCGTACAATGTCGAGAAGGCCAAGCAGCTCCTGAAGGAAGCCGGTTATCCGGACGGGTTCGCGATGTCGACCATCGTGCAGGAGCAGGAGTCGCGGATCGGGGAACTGCTGCAGGCGATGTGGGCCAAGGCCGGCGTGAAGCTGGACGTGCGCAAGATGGAAGGTGGCGTCTGGTCGAAGGCGGCCTTCCAGGATCCGGCCGGCAAGGAGAAGGACAATATCGGTTCGTCGATCGCCTCCTGGTCGTCGGGCGTAAACGGCGCCGACCTGCAGTTCCGCCCGCTCTACTACACGAAGAGCGCGTCGCCCGCCGGTGCGAACCTCGGTTTCTTCTCAGATGCCAAGCTTGACGAGTTGATCGACAAGGCCGCCTCGACGCTCGACGAAAAGGCGCGCAACGCGATCTATGTCGATGCCCAGAGACAAGTGAACGAGCAGGCGCCGCATGTTCTGCTCTATACCAAGCAGGACCTGTTTGCGACGCGCGCCAGCGTCAAGGGTGCGTGGGTCATTCCGGGTGGCCTGATCGTCGTCAAGGACGCCAAGAAGTAATATCAACAGTGCGGCGGATGGGGAAAACCGTCCGCCGTTTCCTTTTATGAAACATGGGGCCGGGAACCGGGCTCCAGGACAGGCGCATGAAAGCCTATATCCTCAAGAAATTGCTGGCTCTGCCGCTGATCCTCATCGGCGTGTCGCTGCTGGTCTTCGTGGCGATCCGTGCGCTGCCGGGTGATCCGGCGCGGCTGATGGCCGGACCCGAGGCGACGCAGGAGGCGGTCGACAACATGACCGTTCGGCTCGGCCTCGACCGCAGCCTGCCGGCGCAATATGCCTCGTTTGCCTATGGGGCGGTGAGGGGCGATCTCGGCACCTCGATTAAGTCGAAGCTGCCGGTCGTCGACGAGATCGCCGAGCGCCTGCCGTTCACGATCGGGCTCGCGATTACCGCCTATCTGATCGCCATCGGCATCGGTGTACCGGCCGGGATGATCGCGGCGATCTACCGGCATGGCTGGCCGGACCAAATCGTGATGATTCTTGCGATTGCCGGGGCCTCGATCGCCAATTTCTGGCTGGCGCTGATGGCGATGAATACGTTTTCCGTGCAGCTCGGCTGGCTGCCGCTGCTCGGCGCCGCGTCCTGGAAGAGCTTCATCCTGCCGTCGATCACGCTGGCGGTGCTGCCGACCGCGGTCATCGCCCGCATGACCCGTTCCAGCATGATCGAGGTGATGAGCCAGGACTATATCCGCACGGCTTACGCCAAGGGCGTCCTGCCGAGGAACATCTACTGGAGCCATGCGCTGCGCAATGCGCTGCTGCCGATCATCACCATCGTCGGCTTGAATTTCGGCAGCCTGATGGGTGGCGCGGTCGTGACCGAATCCGTCTTCAACTGGCCGGGCATCGGACGTTTCCTTGTCGATGCGGTGCGTTACCGCGACTATCCGGTCATCCAGGGCGTGACGCTCGTCGCCGTCACCGGCGTGGTCATCATCAATTTTCTGGCGGAAATGCTGATCGCCTTCCTCAACCCGAAGATAAGGTTCGACTGATGGCATCTGTTGACACCGATATCGCGTCGCGCCGGCCTGCGGTCTACCGGGGACTGCGCTGGATGGCGACCCATCGCAGCATCACCATCGGCGGCTTCCTGATCGGCATTATCCTGGCTGCCGCGATCTTCGCACCGCTGATCGCGCCGGCCGACCCTTACGTGCAGGACCTTTTGGCGACCATGGAGCCGCCGTCGCTCGCGCATCCGTTCGGCACCGACGACAACGGCCGCGATATTTTTGCCCGCGTCATTTTCGGAGCCCGCATTTCCTTGGCTGAAGTGGTCCTGGCCGTCGGGCTGGCGGTGCTGGTCGGCGTGCCGCTCGGCATCCTGTCGGGCATGAGCGGCCGCTACGTCGATCAGGCGATCATGTGGACGATGGACATCCTGTTTGCCTTTCCCGGCATCGTGCTCGCCATCCTGATCGTCAGCGTGCTCGGCTCCAGCCTGATCAACCTCCTGATCGCCATTGCCATTTTCTCGGTGCCGGTCTACGCCCGCCTAAGCCGCAACCTGACCCTCGGCCTGAAGGGCATGGACTATGTCGAAGCTGCCGTCTCGCTCGGCATTTCGCGCCGCCGCATCATGAGCCACTATATCCTGCGCAACGCGATCGGGCCGATCATCGTGCAGTCGACGCTGACCGCCGGCACCGTCATCCTGTCGGCCGCGAGCCTGTCGTTCCTCGGCCTCGGCGCCCAGCCGCCGCTGCCCGAATGGGGCGCGATGATGAGCGACGGCCGCAACTATCTCGGCCTCAACATCTGGATGTCGCTGTTTCCGGGCCTGGCGATCATGATCACCGTGCTCGGCTTCAACATCCTCGGCGACGGCCTTCGCGATCTTCTGGATCCGCGCAAATGAGCATCGCCGCCACACCCCGCACGACGGGCCAGCCAGCACCTGGCAGCGTGGGACCGGCAAAGCCGGTCTTCTGCGTCGATATCGGTGGGTCGTTCATGAAATTCGCGGTCTCGCCGGCACCCGGCGCGCTGGTGCCGCTCGAAAAGGTAGCGACGCCGGCCGCGGACTGGCACGAGCTTGGCGCGTCGCTTTCAGCGCTGATCCAGCGCAATGCGCATGCGGGGGATCCGGCTTCGCCGTTGGCGCTGTCGATCGCCGGCCTCATCGATCCCAGAAACGGCATCGCCACCTCGGCCAATATTCCCTGCATCACCGGACGGCGGATTGGCGACGAGCTTTCGGCGATCCTGGGGCGGCCGGTACTGGCTGCCAATGACGCGGACTGCCTGACGCTTGCCGAAGCCAACGAGGGCGTCGGGCGCGGTCATTCGGTGGTCTTCTGCGCCATCATGGGCACCGGCATAGGCGGGGGCCTCGCAATCGATGGCCGGCTGGTGCGCGGGGCAGGCGGCGTCACCGGCGAGTGGGGCCACGGACCGATCCTCAACACCAGTGTCGAGCTCGATGGCGAGACGCTCCATATCCCGCGTTTTTCCTGTGGCTGCGGCCAGTCGGGCTGTGTCGATACAATCGGCGGAGCGCGCGGCATCGAACGGCTGCATCATTTCCTGCATGGCTGCGAAGAGACAAGCTATCGGATACTCGAGGATTGGCAGGTCGACGAGGCGAGGGCTGCAAGGACCGTCGCCGTCTATCTCGAACTGATCGCCGATCCGCTGGCCCTGTCGGTCAATGTCACCGGCGCCTCGATCGTGCCGGTCGGCGGCGGGCTCGCCTCGGTCACGCCGCTCATCGATGCGCTGGACCGGGCGGTACGCAAGCGCATCCTCAACCGCTTCGATCACCCGCTGGTGACACCGGCGCTGCGGCAGGAGGATGGCGGGCTGGTCGGTGCCGCCGTGCTCGGCCATCAAAGCGCCGTCCACGGTCGCGAAAGTGCCGTTCAAGATCATTAAAGTGCCTTTCAGGGGCGCCCGCTATTACAAGAGTGCCGGTCATCAAGGAGACTGATCCTGTCCATCCTGCTCGAAGTCTGCGTCGATAGTCCCGAAGGTTTGGCGGCCGCCATCGCCGGTGGCGCAAACCGCATCGAACTCTGCGCGGCACTCGATGTCGGCGGGCTGACGCCGCCGCCGGGCATGATCGCGCTTGCCGCCAAGGCCCCGATCCCGGTCTATGCGATCATCCGGCCCCGCGCCGGCAGCTTCGTCTACGCCGCCGACAACGAGGCGGCGATGATGGCCGATATCGATGCGGTGCGGGCGGCGGGCCTCGCAGGCGTGGTGATCGGCGCGAGCCGACCGAACATGACGCTCGACATGGGCTTGCTCAAGCGGCTGATGGCGCATTCACAAGGCCTCGGGGTGACGCTTCACCGCGCCTTCGATCTTGTGCCTGATCCGTTTGAAGCCCTGGAACAGGCGGTCTCGCTCGGCGTCGAACGCATCCTGAGCTCCGGCCTCAAGGTCAGTGGGCCGGAGGGGACCGAGATGTTGAAGATGCTGGTGGAGCGGGCGGGGGACAGAGTGTCGATCATGCCCGGCGGTGGCATCAACCTCGTGACCGTCGAACGGGTGGTGCGCGAAACCGGGGTGCACGAGGTCCACAGCTCCTGCCGCCGGCCCGTCGAAGGCAAGGATGAGCGCGCCATTGCCTTCGGTTTCCAGGCGCCTGTTTCCCACGAGACGAGCAGCGAGATCGTCCGGCAGATGCGCGGTTTGCTCGATGAACTGGAAGTGGCGCGGGACTGATGCTCAGGTGTCTGCCGGTCGGCAGGCACGACTTTGCGACAGGCCGCCGGGGGACGACGACCTGCCGCTCGGCAGTTAGGGAGGATGTTACGAATAGAGGAGATAGGCACTTCCATGGTCAGCGGACGACCGCCATCGTCCGCTCATGCACTGCTATGCACTGTCATTCACTGTCATGCGCAGAGGCTGCGGAGTGCTTCGTGCTTCTTGATCTCGATGCAACGAATGCTCCGCAGTGTGATAAGGCCGGCCGCACGGAGTTTTGCGAAAACGCGCGACACCGTTTCGATCGTCAGGCCTAAATAGTCGGCTATATCAAGCCGGGTCATGGGTATGTCGAAATATTCGAGCCCGCCCTGGCGTTCCGCCATGTCGACGAGGAAGCCGGCGATACGTTCCACCGCCGTCTGGCGGCCGATCATCATGATATGTTCCTGGGCGCGCAGCATGCCGCGCAGCGCCAGAGAAAGCAGTTCCGGCAAGGCCTGGTCGTTGGCGGCGCGGCTGATGGCGCGCAGCCCGGTCGGAGCGATGGCTTCGGCGAAGAAGCTGTGGGTCCGGTCAGCCTCGAACCCGAAAGTTTCTCCGGCCAGATGGAAGGCGATGACCTGCCTCCTTCCGTCCGACAACAGGCGGTGAATCCGCACGGCACCGAATTCGACGTGATAGAATGTACCTGCCTTGTCGCCGGGGGCGTAGATTTCGGCGCCGGCATTGAAGGTCGTCACAGAATTGGCCCGGAAGAGACCCGCCGTCTGGGGTGCGATCACGATCTGGCTCTTGGTGAGCTGCAACTTCGTGGCATGAGCGGCTGCGGTGTGCATCTTCAGGTCTCCCCTTGCTGTAGTGTCAAGATGACAGAAGACGTGCAGGGGAAAAATTGGGTTGTATCACTAGGGGGATATACGTAGGGGCGGGAGGGAGGACAGCTTCGAGCCGGCTCAGGCCGTGAGCGCAAGGTTCTTGACGAGACCCAGGAGATCGGCGCCGTTGAACGGCTTGGCAAGGCTCAGGATCCGGCCGAGTTCGCCTTCGATGGGTGGAGACATACCGTCGGTGAGCAGGATCACTGCCTGACCCGACTGGAGCAGGCGCTGCAGGATATCGCTCGAAGAGCGCAATACCTGGTCGTCGATGATCATGCACAGCGTCGGACCCAGTATGACGGTGCTCTTGCGCCAGGATTCATGCGCCTCGACCCGGTAGCCCTCTACCTCGAGTGCGAATGTCAGCGACTGCCTGAGACCGAGATCGGGCGCGATGACGACTATGCTTCTCGCTTGTGATAACACCAAACTTCCCGCGCGGGTGGGGGCAGCCGGAGAGCCGCTCAAATCAGATATCTAGGGCCTGCGTGGGGAGTAGCGCTTTGCGATAGATCAAGAAATTCCAATATTTTTCCGCCGTTCAATGGGGGCCGAAACCGGCGGCGATCGCCATGCGAACGAGTTGCGGCAGGCTTTTCGCCTTCATCTTGGCCATGACGTTGGCGCGATGCACCTCGACGGTGCGGGGGCTGATGTCTAGATCGTAGGCGATCGACTTGTTCGGCAGACCCGCAACCACGGCCGCCAGCACCTGCCTCTCCCGGTCGCTCAGGCTTTCAAGCCGCGTTTGAACCTCGGCAAGGTCGTCCGTATCGAGCATTTTATCCGACAGCAGCTCGGCGGCCCGCTGGATCGCTTCGATGATGACCGTGTCGCCGAACGGTTTTTCGATGAAGTCGACAGCGCCTGCCTTCATCGCCTCCACCGCCATCGGCACGTCGCCATGGCCGGTGATGACGATCGAAGGAATGCCGGTCCGGCTGGTTGTCAGCTTGCGGATCAGTTCGACGCCGGTCATGTCCGGCATCCTGAGGTCGGTGACCAAAACGCCGTTTCGCACGCTCGGCGCGAACTGCAGGAAGGACGAGGCGGTTTCATGCATGCGCACGGCGAAGCCGTTCATGGTCAGCATGAAGGCAAGGGACTTTCTGACCGGCTCCTCGTCGTCGACGATATGGATCGTGTAGTCACCCGTCTGCATTCTCGCGTTCCTCCTTGTCGATCGGGAGTGTGAAACGGAACGTCGCTCCTCCGGCCGCATTGCGTGTCACCGTCATCTCGCCGCCATGCGCTTCGACGATGCGCTTGGAGATCGAAAGCCCTATTCCCATGCCGCCGGCCTTGGTGGTGACGAAGGGTTTGAAAAGCTGATCGGCGATCTCTTCGGGAATGCCGGGGCCGGTATCCTGGACGATCACCTGGATCATGTCTTCGTCCTCCTGGAGGGTGCGGATGACCAGTTCCCGCCGCTGGCTGTCGCGCATCGCCTCGATGGCGTTGCGCATCAGGTTGGTGAGCACCTGCTGGACCTGAATGCGGTCGACGGTGACCATTTCCGGTCCTTGCGCGAACTCGAAAATCGCCCGGACACCTTTTTCGCGCGAGCCGACCAGCGCCAGGGCGCCGGCTTCCTCCACCAGGCGCCGGATGTTCTCCGGCGCCTTTTCAGTCTCGCCCTTGGTCACGAATTCCCGGAGGTGCTTGATGATCTGGCCTGCCCTCAGTGACTGATGCGCCGTTTCTTCCAGCGCTTCGCGCATGCGCACCGCGACGGCTTCGTCCATGTCGCGCAGAAGGCGTGCGCAACCATGCACATAGTTGGCGATCGCCGAGAGGGGCTGGTTCAGTTCGTGGGCGAGGGTGGATGCCATTTCACCCATTTCGTTGAGGCGGGCGAGCCGTGCGAGCTCTCCCTGGATCTCCTGCAGGCGTGCGGCCGATTCCTCGCGTTCGGTCAGGTCGCGCACGAAGCCGGTGAAGAATGTTTCCCCGCCGGTATGGGTCTCGCCGACAGCAAGCTTCATCGGGAAGGTCGAACCGTCCTTGCGCCGCCCGACGACCACGCGGTCCATGCCGATGATCCGCTTCTCGCCGGTCCTCAGATACCTTTCCATATAACCGTCGTGTTCGCGGTGGTAGGGTTCCGGCATCAGCATGCGCAGGTTCTGGCCGACAACCTCTTCTTCGCTGTAGCCGAACTGGCGGATTGCGGCGGCGTTGAAGGAGACGATCGTCCCGTCCCTTGTGCTGACGATGCTGGCATCGAGAACGGTGTCGAGGACGGAGCGAAGATGGGCTTCGCGGGAATCGGCCCTCGCCTGGGCTTTTCCGATCGCCTTGCGGGCGGAGTGAAGGATTTCGCCGAGCAGCGCGATCACCACGCCAATGAAGCTGAGCATGGCCATTTCCGAAAAAACGGCTCCCCGCGGCGTCAACTCCTTGATGATGTAGCCTGCCAGAACGGAAAGGGCCACCGCGAAAAGCGAGGCCCGCAGGCCACCGATAAGGGCGGCGACCAGGATCGGCGGAATGAAGAACGTGAAAGGTGCCCTTTCGTCGAGGACGCCATGCAGCGAAATGCGCAGCCCGAACGCGATCAGCACGCCGACGGTCGCAATGACATAAACCTCGGCGGGGGAAAACCGACGGCTCAAGAAAGACTGAATATAGTCATCCTTCTTTTCGGCGATCGTCTTGGAAGCCATGATGCCTAACCGAATCCGATCGTCTGGAGGAGGAACGCCATTCCTTTGTGCATTTGAAACCTGACAGCCTATCCCTGAAACCGTTCTAGCATGCGCGCCGATGCGGCGTCCAACGGCGGAAGCGGTTGTAGCTTAAAAAGCATATACTTTTGCGCGTTTATTTATGCCGACGTGCGGGCGGCTTCGAACGCTGGCCGATCACACCTCCCCGATGCGACCTGATACAACATTGTATAATTATATTTGATTTAATCAACTGTTCTGGCTAAAAACTGTCCTACGCAGAACGCGTTTTCGGGAGAGGAAGAATGACCGCCAATACGACAACCCAATCCGCCGCCGCGCTTGATCTCGACCGTTTCCGGTTGAAGAATTTCGTCGAGAGCCTGAGCGCCGACGAGCTCGAGATTCGCGAGGAGAAGGTCGATCTGGCCGATGTCGCGGCGATCCTGCAGAACAACCCAAAGGCCGTCTGGTTCAAAAATGCAGGTCCGGAAGGCCAGCAGCTGATCGGCAACGTGGTCGGCAGCCGTTCGCGTCTCGCAAAGGCTTTCGGCGTGCCCGCCGGCGACGTGGCGCTGGAAATGCGCCGCCGCCTGTCGCTGAAGCCGGAACTGGTGAAGCTTTCCGGTGACGAAGCGCCCGTGCAGCAGGTCGTGCTCTCCGGCACTGACGCCGACCTCCTCAAGCTGCCGGTCCACGTGCAGCACGCGCTCGATGGCGCGCCCTACATTTCCGCTACGATCGACTATACGATCGACCCGAAGGACGGCCGCTACAATTGCGGCATGCGCCGGCTGATGCTGCGCGGCCCAAAGGAAGCGGGCGTCGACCTGATTGCGCCGAGCGACCTGCGCGTCATGTACATGGCCGCTTCCGAGCGGGGCGAGCGGCTGAACGTTGCCTATGTGGTCGGCTGCCATCCGATCGACATGGTGTCGGCCACCATGAAGGAGCCGGTCGACGAACTGGAGCTGATCTCCTCCCTGCGCGGGGCGCCGCTGCCGGTCGTCAAATGCGTCACCAACGACATCATGGTTCCGGCCGACGCGGAAATGGTCATCGAAGGCTATTTCGACGAGCGCGGTTACGTGGAGAAGGAAGGGCCCTACGGCGAATATCTCGGCTATTACGGCGTCGTGAAGACCAATCCGGTCTTCCATGTCACGGCCATCACTCACCGCAGGGATGCGCTGTTCCAGACCGCGACCATCAGCGGCAATCGCATGGACTTCACCGATACCTCCAACCTCGAAGCGCTGCGCATGGAGATGAACGTCTGGAAGACGCTCCGCGATGTGGTGCGCCAGCCGGTCGCCGTCTACGCGCCGGTCGCCGCCGGCGGCTCGATGAGCATGCGCTTCTCCATCCGCCAGACCTATCCGGGCGAGGCCCGTTCGGCACTCTATGCGGTTCTCGGCGCCGTCGGCGTCAAGAACGTCTTCGTCGTCGATCCGGATATCGACATCTTCGACGACAGCCAGATGGAATGGGCGTTCGGTACTCGCTTCCAGGCCGACCGGGATCTGGTGATCGCGACCGGCGTTCGGCTGTCGCCGCTCGATCCGTCGCTTCATGGTTCCCGCTCCGGCGCCAAGGCTGGCTACGACCTGACCTGGCCGATGCAGCATGCCCAGAGCTGGGAGCTCGTCACGCCGCAGGCTCCATCCTATCCCGGCAAGCGTTTTCCCTCGCTCGAAGCGGCTTTGAAGGATGGCGCCAAACATTTCGAGGAGTTGATGGCCGCCGTCGGCAGCCGCGATGGCCGCGAGGTTGTCCGCGAACTCGACACCTTCCGCTGCAAGGGGCTGGAGCGCGACGAGCGCGGCCGTTACTATCTTCCCCGATAGGATGATCCATTTCGGGACATTGTGCCTTACCGAAGCAGCCTTCCGGGTCTAAATCCGGGAGGTTTTTCATTTTAAGTCGAGAAAGCTCTCTTCCATCCCGCTAAACGGGTGAGCCCCCTCCCAAACACCATTCATTTCTTGGGGGCGCCCCGTTATGCTTTCTCTAATGGATGGATTTCTATGGTAGTGCTACTACCGCCCTCCTCTGGAGCAGAGATGTCTTACGCCGACAGCATCGATATTGCAGAGCGCAGACGGCTCGACGCTCTGGCGAACTACCGAATCGCGGGCTCGGGGCCTGAAAACCGTTTCGACCGAATCTGCCGTTTTGCCTCCGAGCTTTTTTCCACGCGTATGGCTTTCGTGACGCTGATCGAAGAAGATCGGCAGTGGTTCAAGGCCTGTTCGGGTCTCGATATCGAGGAGACCCACCGATCCGAAACCTTTTGTGATCACACGATCCGCACGGACGATGTCCTTGTCGTCTCCGATGCGCGACTGGATGCGCGGTTCTCCGGCCTGCCAATCGTCTCCGGCGAACCATTCATCCGGTTTTATGCCGGCGCGCCGCTGATCTCGCCGGACGGTTTCCGGCTCGGAGCGCTGTGCATCGCCGATACGCATGTGCGAGAAAGTTTCTCCGAGCGGGAAAGGCGAACGCTCGCCGGCCTTGCCGCCATGGTCATGGAGCACATGGAATTGCGTCGCGAGGGCATACCGCAGGCGACGGCTGCCAACTTTGCGGATGCCACCGATCTCTCGCTGATCACCGTCGATCCCACCGGCCGGGTCGAGTTCGTCAACCAGGCGGCGCTCGATATGTTCGGCTTCAGCCGGGAGGAGATGGTCGGCGGCTCGCTCGACCTGATCGTGCCCGAACGTTTCCGCGCCGCTCACAACGCCGGTCTCGCGCGCGTGGCCGCGGGCGGCAGTTCCATGCTCAAGGGCAAGACCGTCGAGATTTCGGCATGCCGCAAGGATGGCTCGGAGTTTCCGGTCGAGATGGCGCTTTCGATCTGGCACGATCAGCGCGGCGTCGGCGTGGGCGCCATCATCAAGGACATATCCGAACGCCGCGACCGCGACGTCCGGCTCCTGAGGCTGGCAAGCCAGGATACGCTCACCGGCTTGTGCAATCGACACCGTTTCGAGGACCTTCTGCGCGAGGAACTGGCGCGCAAGCGGCCGCTTGCCGTGCTGCTCTTCGATCTCGACGGGTTCAAGGACGTCAACGATCGCCTGGGGCACGGCATCGGCGATTCCCTGCTGCAGGCGATCGGTGTCAGATTGCCGGCCGTCCTCGACCGCAACGTCACGGTCTCCCGGTTCGGCGGCGACGAGTTTGCTATTCTCATTCCCGGAACCGGGGACCCTCTCGTCGCTCAGAAAACTGCAAATGCGGTCATCGAGGCTTTCAAGATACCGTTCGAGGTTGCCGGGCATACGTTCCGCATCGGGGCGAGCGTCGGCTTTTCGCTTGCGCCCAACCATGGTTCCGATTCCGAGGAGCTCATCGCCAGTGCCGACTTCGCGCTCTACCGGGCCAAGCAGGCCGGCGGCCGGGTCGTGCGCATGTTCGAACAGTCGATGCGCAACGAGACCCTGGCAAAGCGAATGCTGCGGGACGAATTGCTGCGGGCGCTGGACAAGAACGAGCTGGTGCTGCACTACCAGCCGCAGGTGACGCTCGATACCGGCGAGGTATTCGGCGTCGAGGCGCTCATCCGCTGGCAGCATCCGGAGCGCGGGCTCCTGTCGCCGGCCGCCTTTCTCCCGGCTCTGGAGCAGAGTTCGATCGCGCTCGACGTGGGCTTCTGGGTGCTCGACCAGGCGGGCCGCCAGATGGCCGCCTGGGATGCGGCCGGGTATCCGCCGATCAAGATGGGCATCAACCTGTTTCCGGCGCAGGTCCGGGCCGGTGATCTGGCGCGCAGCGTCGTCGACCTGATCGCACGCTACGCGCTCGATCCGCATTTCCTGGAGATCGAGATCACCGAAACGGTCACGCTCAACGACGACGACCAGTCGCTCGAATCGATCCAGGCGCTGCGCGAACTCGGCGTCGGCATCGCCTTCGACGATTTCGGCACGGGCTACGCTTCGCTCGGTTCGCTGCAGCGCTATCCGCTGACGACGCTCAAGATCGACATGGGGTTCGTGCGCGATCTCCTGACCAAGCCGCGCGATGCCGCCATTACCCGCGCGCTGATCGCGCTCAGCAGGGAACTGGGGTTGAAGACGATTGCCGAAGGCATCGAGACCGAGGAGCAGGAGGCGGCGCTTCGCCTGATGGGCTGCGAGGCCGGGCAGGGCTATCGTTACGGCAAGGCGATGCCGGCCGACGAGGTTGCCCAGCTTTTCGTCCAACCGGTGGAAAAGCAGCGGATCCGGATCAAGTAATCCGGCCTGATCCCGCACAGGTCGGTACCGGAACCGGGAGCAAAATCGGGGCGTTAGATGTCTTTTAGCGTATCGCGATAATCCCGTGGGAGATTTCCCGAGCCCTCCTGATTTCAATTGTCAATAATGGCGGAAACCCTATAACCTGTGATGCATTGGCATCAGGGACGGCGCATGTTCAGACTGACGGAGCTTTCCGCAATCGATCTGAATCAGTTGTTCAATCTCTCACCCAATCCCTATGTCATACTCGACCGGGAATTGCGGCTTGTCGGAATGAACGACGCTTATCTGACGGTGACGGGGCGCAGCCGTGAAGAGCTTGTCGGCCGCACCATGTTCGACGCGTTTCCAAGCGAACCGGATTCTGTCCCGGGCCGGCTGTTGCGCCAGTCCTTCGCCAGGGTCCTTTCCACCGCTGAGGTGGATCATCTGCCGCTCATCCCCTATCCGATCCCAGGTCCCGATGGAGAGCTCGAGGATCGTTACTGGAGCGCAACCCATACGCCGATCAAGGACGAGGCGGGACGGCTGATCTTCATCCTGCAGCATACGGTGGACGTGACCGAGCTTCACCTGCTGCGCAGCCGGTCCGCGGGCGACGGCGCCCTCAGGGTGCATACGGATCTGATGCGCCGGGCCGATGCGGTCCAGGGGCAGAATGCCGCTCTCGGCGAGGAGCGGGAATATCTGCGCATGCTGTTCGAGCAGGCGCCCGGCTTCATGGCCGTGCTGCGCGGCCCGGAGCATGTTTTTTCGATCGTCAACAGGTCGTACCGGACGATCGTCGGCCGCGAGGACCTGATCGGCAAGACGGTACGCGAGGCTCTGCCGGATGTCGCCAGCCAGGGTGTCTACGAACTGCTTGACGAGGTCTACCGGACCGGCACGCCCTATAGCGCTTATGGCGCGCGGGTCGTTTTCCAGTCCCCCGAAAGCGCTGAGCCGGAAGAACGCTTTCTCGATTTCGTCTATCAGCCGATCCGCGATCACGACGGGATGGTCAGCGGCATTTTCGTGCAGGGCCAGGACGTTACGGAGCTTCGCCGTGCACAGGAGGCGGCCCGCGAAAACGAGGACCGTTTCAGGACGCTTGCCCAGTCCTTGCCGACACATGTGTGGACGGCGACGCCGGAGGGCCGGATGCAATGGTGCAACGACCAGATCTTCACCTATAGCGGCCTTGAGTCATTCTATTTCGACAGGGAGCGGCGCTCCGAGATGCTCCATCCGGATGATTCGCCCCGGATTGCCGCCGCCTGGGACGAGGCCTTGCGCACCGGAAGCCGGCTGGAGACGGAAATCCGCCTTCGGCGCCACGACGGCGTCTATCGCTGGTTCATCAGCCGTGCGGTGCCGATCAAGAATGCCGAGGGCGAGATCACCCTCTGGGTTGCCACCAATACCGATATCGACGAGCAGAAGAAGACAGAATCGGAGCTTTCAAGCCTCGCGGAAACCCTCGGCCACCGCGTCGAGGAAAGAACGATCGAGCTCGAGCGGACGCAGGAAGTGCTTCGCCAGAGCCAGAAGATGGAGGCGATCGGCAATCTCGCCGGCGGCATCGCCCATGATTTCAACAATCTCCTGCAGGTGATCACCGGCAATCTTCAGCTTCTCGGCCGGGAATTCGCGGGCAACGAAGTTGCCGAAAGGCGGTTGAACAGCGCGCTTGCAGGGGCTTCGCGCGGCGCTCGGCTTGCCTCGCAGCTTCTCGCCTTCGGCCGCCGCCAGCCGCTTTCGCCGAAGGTGATCAATCTGAGCCGCCTGATCCGCGAGATGGATCATCTCCTGAGGCGCAGCCTGGGAGAGGCGATCGAGATCGACACGATCGTCGGCGGCGGGCTGTGGAACACGCTGGTCGATCCGAGCAATGTCGAGAATGCGCTCCTCAACCTCGCGATCAACGCACGCGATGCGATGAACGGGCAGGGCAAGCTGACGATCGAACTCGGCAATGCCTATCTCGACGACGAATATGCGAGCCACACGTTCGACATCGAGGCCGGCCAATACGTTATGCTCGCGGTCACCGATACCGGTACGGGCATGACGGCCGACATTCTCGGCAAGGTCTTCGACCCCTTCTTCACCACCAAGCCGGAAGGCAAGGGGACAGGGCTCGGCCTGTCGATGGTCTACGGTTTCGTCAAACAGTCCGGCGGCCATATCCGAATCTACAGCGAGCCGGAAAACGGCACCACCGTGCGGATCTATCTTCCGCGATCGATGGAGGACGAGGATGTGGTCGCCGAAAATGCCGGTGGGGCTGCCCTCGGCGGAAACGAGACGATCCTGGTCGTCGAGGACGACGAAGCGGTGCGGGAAATCACGGTCAGCCTGCTTGCCGAACTGGGATACCGGGTCCTGCGAGCCAAGGATGCGGACAGCGGGCTTGCGATCATCGAAAGCGGCGTGCCGATCGACTGCCTGTTCACGGACGTGGTGATGCCCGGTCGGCTGAAGAGCCGCGATCTCGCCAAGAGGGCCAAGGAGCGACTGCCGCATCTCGGCGTGCTGTTCACCTCGGGCTACACCGAGAATTCGATCGTCCATGGCGGGCGGCTCGACCCGGGCGTCAATCTCTTGAGCAAGCCCTATACACGGGAGACGCTCGCCCGAAAAATCCGCCAGGTGATCGATCAGAATCGGCAGGCTCCACAGCCTCGCTTGCCGGAAAGCCCTTCAGAGGCGGGTTTGGCTGAGGCAGCTTCGGCCAAACCTGCCGTCGAGCAACCGTCGGCGCCGGATCTGCCGATCTCCGTTCTGCTGGTGGAGGACGAGGCGCTGATCCGCATCTCGACAGCCGATTTTCTGCAGGATGCGGGCATGACCGTGATCGAGGCCGGATCGGCTGCCGAAGCACTTGCCGCGGCCGGCAGCGATCCGATCGACATTCTCGTCACAGACGTCCATCTGCCGGAAATGAGCGGATTGCAGCTCTCCTTGAAATTGCGCGAAACGCTGGCCGATCTGCCGGTGATCTTCGCGACCGGCGACCGCAACGTGCCGGGATCGGAGACGCTCGGCAATACCGCGCTGATTACCAAGCCTTATGACTACGAACTGCTGACGAGCCGTATCCGGGCAATGGTGACGCCGCGGTCGGGCGGCTGATCCGTATTATCTCCGATGCCCTGCCGCTATTCGTCTTTCATGCCCGCCGCCACTTCGGTCTTGCGCAGCAGCCAGAGGATGACGATGCCGGCACCGGTCGCCGTCACGGCAACGATCCACATGCCGAGGCCGACGCAGAGCCCGATCGCGCGGTTTCGCGAAAACTTCAGATACGCCCTTCGGCCTCGACGATGACCTTCGTCAGGCTGCCGTTTGCCGGGAAGAGCGGAATGAGGCAGGCCTGCAGGGCGTGGTAGATATCGCCCTTGCCGGGGAAGAGGGTGTGGGCCGGGACGAGATCCTCGGTCAGTTCCTCGTGCCAGCCGCCGTGTCTGTGGTCTATGAAACGGTTGGCGATCGTACCCCAGATCCGCCGGTAGCTGTCCTCGTAGAAATCGTCGGCCGGCAGGTGCTCGTTGAGGAAGTGGGCGGCACCGGCTGCCTCGCACATCGGCCACCAGAGCTTGTTGGTCTTGGCGGGTTTGTCGCTCCAGTCGAGCGTATAGAAGAAGCCGCCCTTCTCCTTGTCCCAGCCCAGTGACATGGACTGGACGAACAGCGATTTCGCCGCATCCGGCATCCAGCCGTGCTTTTTGCCCCCGAGTGCCCAGAGCTGCAGCAGCAGGCGCGACCATTCCAGCCAGTGGCCGGGCGTGGTGCCGGCCGGGCGGAACATCTCGTCGGGATGGTAATAGTCCTTGTCGATCGTCCATTCGGGATCGAAATGTTCGGCAACGCGGAAACCAACGCTGCCGGCGGAGCGGCGGATAACGAGGTCGGCGATGCTTTCCGCCTTGTCGAGATAGACCTTCTCGCCGGTCGCTTCGAAAGCGGCCATCAGCGCTTCGGTGAGGTGCATGTTGGAGTTCTGGCCGCGATAGCTGCCGCCATCGATCGGCGACCAGTCGCGGTTGAATTCTTCCGCGATCGCACCGTGGTGCGGTTCCCAGAACCTGGTTTCCAGAACCTCGCTTATGTCGGCAAGCATCCGATCGGCGAGAGGGTGGCCGGCGACCTTTGCCGAAGAGGCGGCGAGCAGCACGAAGGCGTGGCCGTAACCCTGCTTGGCGGAATCGGCAGCGCCGTCATCGTTGACCTGCCAGAAATAACCGCCATATTCGCTATCGCGATGGCTCTCCCAGAGCGCGCGCATGCCGTGGTCGATGATATCACCGGCGCCGGGCCGGCCGAGCAGGTAGCCGATCGAGAAACAATGGACCATACGCGCCGAGGCATGGATGCCGCGAGTCGGATTGGCGCCGCCGAGGGCCAAGCCCTGGTCGTCGAGATCGAAGAAACCGCCCTTTGGGTTCATCGCCCGGTACTGGAAAAAATTGAAGAGCTCGTCGGCCTCGTTCAGGAGCCAGCGACGATGATAGGGAAGGCTCGCCCACTTGGCTTCTGTCTGACCGGTGTCGCTCATGAAAACCTCGGAATCGCTATGGCGGGGGCATTGTGATCAGAACGCCTATAACGCCCGGCCGGTTTCATGTCATCGACTATTCTATATCGCACGACACGCCGGTTATATATTGACATAAACATATCTTTATGCGGTTATTGATGTATCCGGAAATGATGAAGGGCAGTGCCATGTTCGACGAACTCTTTGGTCCCGAAGCCGCCGCTCGCGATGGCGCGGAGATTCTCTCGGCACTCAAGGCCGCGGCTCGTGAGCGCATCCTCATCCTCGACGGTGCGATGGGCACCGAAATCCAGGGCCTGGGTTTTGACGAAGGCCATTTCCGCGGCGAGCGATTTGCCGGATGCGCCTGCCATCAGCAGGGCAACAACGACCTCCTGATTCTCTCGCAGCCCCAGGCGGTCGAGGAAATCCATTACCGCTATGCCAAGGCCGGCGCCGACATCATCGAGACGAATACGTTCTCGTCGACCCGCATCGCCCAGGCCGACTATCAGATGGAGAACGCGGTCTACGACCTGAACCGTGACGGCGCGCGGCTGGCACGGCGGGCGGCGCTGAGGGCACAGAAGGAAGACGGCCGCCGCCGGTTCGTCGCCGGCGCCATCGGCCCGACCAACCGCACCGCCTCGATTTCGCCCGACGTCAACAATCCCGGTTACCGGGCGGTGACATTCGACGATCTGCGTTTCGCTTACGGCGAACAGCTCGACGGCCTGATCGACGGCGGCGCCGATATCATCCTGATCGAGACGATCTTCGATACGCTGAACGCCAAGGCGGCGATCTTCGCCTGCGCGGAGCGTTTCGAGGCGAAGGGTATCCGCCTGCCGGTGATGATCTCCGGCACGATCACCGACCTTTCCGGCCGCACGCTGTCCGGCCAGACGCCGTCGGCCTTCTGGTCCTCCATCCGTCATTCGAAGCCTTTCACGGTCGGCCTCAACTGCGCGCTCGGCGCCGATGCGATGCGGCCGCACCTGCAGGAACTCTCGGGCGTCGCCGACACGTTCATCTCCGCCTATCCGAATGCCGGCCTGCCGAATTCGTTCGGCGGTTACGACGAATCGCCGGAAGACATGGCCCGCCAGATCGAAGGGTTTGCGGCGGAAGGCCTCGTCAACGTCGTCGGCGGCTGCTGCGGATCGACGCCGGAGCATATCCGCGCGATTGCCGAAGCGGTCGCGCCGCACAAGCCGCGCGAAGTGCCGGAACATCGGCCGTTCATGTCGCTTGCGGGCCTGGAGCCCTTCGAGTTCACCAAGGACATCCCGTTCGTCAATGTCGGCGAGCGCACCAACGTCACCGGCTCGGCGAAATTCCGCAAGCTGATCACCGCCGGCGATTTTACCGCGGCTCTCGTGGTCGCCCGCGAGCAGGTTGAAAACGGTGCCTCGATCATCGACATCAACATGGACGAGGGCCTGATCGACTCGCAGCGGGCGATGGTCGAATTCGTCAACCTGATCGCCGCCGAGCCGGATATCGCCCGGGTGCCGATCATGCTCGACTCGTCGAAGTTCGAGATCATGGAAGCGGGCCTGAAATGCGTGCAGGGCAAGCCGGTCGTCAACTCGATCTCGATGAAGGAGGGCGAGGAGAAATTCATCGCCCAGGCCAAGCTGCTGCGCAATTATGGCGCCGCCGTCGTGGTCATGGCCTTCGACGAACAGGGGCAGGCCGATACCTATGAGCGCAAGGTGGCGATCTGCGAACGCGCCTACAAGCTCCTGACCGAAGAGGCGGATTTCCCGCCGGAAGACATCATCTTCGACCCGAACATCTTTGCGGTCGCGACGGGTATCGAGGAGCATAACGGCTACGGGCTCGCCTTCATCCAGGCGACGAAGACGATCCGCGAGCGCATGCCGCTGGTGCATGTCTCGGGCGGCGTCTCGAACCTGTCCTTCTCGTTCCGCGGCAACGAGCCGGTGCGTGAGGCGATGCATGCGGTGTTCCTCTACCACGCCATCCAGGCGGGCATGGACATGGGCATCGTCAATGCCGGCCAGCTGGCGATCTACGAGAACATCGATCCGGACCTGCGCGAGGCCTGCGAGGACGTCGTGCTCAACCGCCGCGACGATGCGACGGAACGGATGCTCGACATCGCCGAACGCTATCGCGGGACCGGGGCCAAGGAAGCCAAGGAGAGAGACCTCGCCTGGCGCGAATGGCCGGTGGAGAAGCGCCTTTCGCATGCGCTCGTCAACGGCATCAACGAGTTCATCGAGGGCGATACCGAGGAGGCGCGCCAGAATGCGGAACGGCCTCTGCATGTGATCGAGGGCCCGCTGATGGCCGGCATGAACGTGGTCGGCGACCTGTTCGGTTCGGGAAAAATGTTCCTGCCGCAGGTGGTGAAATCCGCCCGCGTGATGAAGCAGGCCGTCGCCGTGCTTCTGCCCTATATGGAAGAAGAGAAGCGCCTCAACGGCGGCGACCAGAAGAAGTCCGCCGGCAAGGTGCTGATGGCGACCGTCAAGGGCGACGTTCACGACATCGGCAAGAACATCGTCGGCGTCGTGCTTGCCTGCAACAATTACGAGATCATCGATCTCGGCGTGATGGTGCCGGCGACCAAGATCCTGGAGACGGCGATTGCCGAGAAGGTCGACATTATCGGGCTTTCCGGCCTGATCACCCCGTCGCTCGACGAGATGGTGCATGTGGCGTCCGAGATGGAGCGCCAGGGTTTCGACATTCCGCTGCTGATCGGCGGCGCGACGACCAGCCGTGTCCATACGGCGGTGAAGATCCATCCGCGTTATGATCGCGGCCAGGCCATCTACGTGACCGATGCCAGCCGCGCGGTCGGCGTCGTGTCCGCGCTTCTGTCCGAAGACGGAAAGCCGAGCTACATCAGCACGGTGCAGGCGGAATATGCCAAGGTGGCTGCGGCCCATGCCCGCTCGGAAGCGGAAAAGACCCGCCTGCCGATCGCGCGTGCGCGCGCCAATGCCGAGAAGGTCGACTGGTCGTCCTACCAGCCCAAGAAGCCGCAGTTCACCGGCACAAAAGTGTTCGAAACCTATGACCTGGCGGAACTGGCAAAATATATCGACTGGACGCCGTTCTTCCAGACCTGGGAGATGAAGGGGCGGTTCCCGGCGATCCTCCAGGACGAGAAGCAGGGCGAGGCGGCGCGCCAGCTTTACGCCGATGCGCAGGCGATGCTCGACAAGATCATTGCGGAAAAGTGGTTCCGGCCGCGGGCGGTGATCGGCTTCTGGCCGGCCAATGCCGTCGGTGACGATATCCGCGTCTACACGGACGAGAGCCGCAACGAGGAACTGGCGACCTTCTTCACGTTGCGCCAGCAGCTTTCGAAGCGGGATGGCCGCCCGAACGTGGCGCTGTCGGATTTCGTCGCACCGGTCGCGACGGGTCTCGACGACTATCTCGGCGGTTTCGTCGTCACGGCGGGCATCGAGGAAGTGGCGATCGCCGAACGTTTCGAACGGGCGAACGACGATTATTCGTCGATCCTCGTTAAGGCGCTGGCCGACCGCTTTGCCGAAGCCTTTGCCGAATGCATGCACGAGCGGGTCCGCAAGGAATTCTGGGGTTATGCGCCGGATGAGAATTTTTCCACGGAAGAACTGATCACCGAGGGTTACGGCGGTATCCGCCCGGCGCCGGGTTATCCGGCCCAGCCCGACCATACGGAAAAGGCGACGCTGTTCCGGCTGCTCGATGCGGAAGAGGCAACCGGCGTCATCCTGACGGAAAGCTATGCGATGTGGCCCGGCTCGTCGGTCTCAGGCCTCTATATCGGCCATCCGGCCTCGTACTATTTCGGGGTTGCGAAGGTCGAGCGCGATCAGGTCGAAGACTATGCCAAGCGCAAGGGCATGTCGATCGAGGAGATCGAGCGCTGGCTTGGCCCGGTCCTCAACTACGTGCCGGCGTCCGACCGGGATGCGGTAGACGACGCGGCCTGAGGAAGGACCGCCTGAGATTGCTCAAATGCAAAACGGCATCCGCGAGGATGCCGTTTTCCGTTTGCGATCAGTCGCGAATGATCAGGAAGTCGTGGGCGTTGAAGCGCAGCGTCAGGGTTTCGCCCGACTGCGGCAGGACCGCATCCGGGGAATTGAACATGTCGAAGGAAATCTGGTTTCCTCCGACATCGAGCTTGGTGCGGATGACTGACCCCAGAAAATGCGAGGAGAGGACCTGGCCGGTCAGCGCCGTATCGCCCTTGGCATTTTCCAGGAGCGAACCGGCTTCCGGGCGCAGCGCGATCGAGAGCTTGTCGCCGCCCTTCAGCGCGCCGATCGATTCCCTCAGCCTGATGGTGTTTTCGCCGACCTTGACGGTGTTGGCCGCCGGATCGACGACGGTCGCCTCGATGATGTTGAGCGTGCCGACGAAGGAGGCGACGAAACGGGTGGTCGGACGATTGTAGATTTCCGACGGCGTGCCGATCTGGTCGGCGCGGCCGGCATTCATGACCACGACGCGGTCGGAGATCGACAGGGCCTCTTCCTGGTCGTGCGTCACGAAGACGGTGGTGATGCCGAGCCGGCGCTGGATTTCACGGATCTCTTCGCGCAATGACACGCGGATCTTTGCATCGAGCGCCGACAGCGGCTCGTCGAGCAGCAGGACCTGCGGCTTTGGCGCAAGCGCACGGGCGAGCGCCACGCGCTGCTGCTGGCCGCCGGACATCTGGTAGGGGTAGCGGTCGGCCAGATGGTCGAGGCTGATCAGATTTAGCATTTCCTTGACGCGCGTTTCGATCTCCGTCTTGGACTTGCCCGCCACCTTCAAGCCGAAGGCGACGTTGTCGAAGACGTTCATGTTCGGAAACAGCGCATAGGCCTGGAAGACCATGCCGATATTGCGCTGGTTGGTCTTCAGCGCGTTCTGGTTCCGGCCGTTTATCGAGATCGCGCCGTCGCTTGGGGCTTCGAACCCGGCGATCATGCGCAGCACGGTCGTCTTGCCGCAGCCCGACGGCCCGAGAAAGGAGACGAACTCGCCCTTCTCGATGGACATGTTGAAGTCCTTGACGACCTGCGTCTGGCCGAAACTCTTCTTGATACTTTCGAGAACGAGGAACGACATCAAAATTCCTTAAGGCCTGGACGGCGACAATTTGCCGAAGCGGGAAACGAGCTGGATCAGACCCATCGAGAGCCAGGTGATCGCAAATGCGATGACGGCGAGCGCCGAAGGTTCGTAAGCCTTGTTGGCGCCGACGAGCTGGAGATAGGGGCCGAAGGCCGGACGGTTGAGAAGGGCCGCCATGGTGAATTCGCCCATGACGATCGCAAACGTGATGAAGGCGCCCGAGAGCACGCCCGACATGACGTTCGGGAAAATGCAGCGGAACATGATCGTCGGCCACTTGGCGCCGAGAATTTCGGCAGCCTCCGTCAGCGTCCGCACATCGATGGTCCGCATCGCCGTATCGACCGAGCGGTACATGTAGGGAAGCGCCAGGGTCACGTAGGAAAAGGTCAGCAGGATGTTCGTGCCCTGCGTCGAGCCGGTGAACGGGATCCAGGACGAGGAATTGTAGAGGCGCAGGTAACCGAACACGATGACGATTGCCGGAATGACGAGCGGCAGGAGCGTGATGAATTCGATGACCGGCCGCATCTGCGGCAGGCGCAGCCGGACCCAATAGGCGGTCGGCACGATGAGCAGCATGCCGACGACGATCGTCACCAGCGCCATCAGCATCGAGAAGCCGAAGGTGGCGCGGAACTGAGCGTCCGTAAACACCGACTGGTAGGCATCGAAGGAATAGACGCCGCGCCGCATGCGCAGCGAGAACTCGAACGTGCCGATCAGCGGCACGAAGAAATAGATGGCGCCGATGGCGATCGCGATCCAGGCGAAGATCTTGTGAGCCTTCATTTCTGCCACCGTTCGGCGCGGCTGCGCAGCCAGATGTAGAGGATGTTGGAAATGCCGGTGATGACGATCATGCCGAGGGCCAGGGCATAGCCGAGATTCGGGTTATGCAGCACGTCGCCGCGGATCTGGGCGTAGAGCAGGATCGGCACGATGTTGAGCGAGGCACCGGTCAGCGCAAAGGCGGTCGCAATCGCGCCGAAGGCGTTGGCGAAAAGGAGGAGCGTGGCGCCCATCAGGCTCGGCCAGAGGATAGGCAGCACGACCATGCGCCAGTATTGCCACGTGGATGCGCCAAGGATTTCGGATGCCTCGCGCCACTCCTTCTTCAACCCGTCCAGCGCCGGTGTCAGGATCAGCACCATCAGCGGGATCTGGAAGAACATGTAGGTGATCGTCAGGCCGAAGAAGGAGAGAAGGTTGAAGCCGGTCGAATAGAGATTGAAGCCGAACCAGTCCCGCATGAAGATCGTGACCAACCCGGTCCGGCCAAGTGTCGCCAGGAAGGCGAAGGCGAGCGGCACGCCGGCGAAGTTCGAGGCAACGCCCGAAAAGGTCAGCAGGCTGGAGCGGATCCAGGACGGCACGCCGCCGAGCACGACCGCCCAGGCGAGGAAAAAGCCGATCAATGCGCCACCCAGCGCCGAGGCGACGGAGACCCGGATACTGATCCAATAGGCGCTCAGGATGGAAGGCGAAAAGAGATCGACAATATTCTGAAACGTGAATTCGCCGGCCGGATTGAAGAAGGCGCCGACGATCAGATAGAGCGTCGGAACAATCAGGAAGGCGAGCGCGAATACCATGAACGGCACGATGCCGAGCCAGTCCATGACTGTCCGGCGATCGATGAATGACGTGGAAGCGGTGGTCATGAATGCTGGCCATCCAGGGGAAACGGGAAAGCTCGCGCGCCGGGGGCGCGGGAGCTCAGTCTTGTTCCGATTACTTTGCGACGTTGGCGCCGACGACGCTATCCCATTTCTTGGTAATGGTTTCCTTGGCGGCGGCCTGCTGGGCGAGCGTCGGGAATACGGCCTTCTCATAGGCCGCTGCCGGAGGCAGGGCGTCGAGTAGGTTCTTCGGGATCTTGTTGTTCTTGGCAAGATCGTTGAAGCGGATCGGGTGGCAATATCCCTTCAGCCAACCGAGCTGACCTTCGTCGGAATAGAGGTATTCCATCCACAGCTTCGCAGCGTTCGGATGCGGAGCGAAGGCGGAGATCGCCTGGACATAGACACCTGCGACAACGCCGCTTGCCGGAACCACGACCTCGAAGGGAGGGTTGCCCTTCAGGCTTTGGCCCCAGGACAGGGCATTATAGTCCCAGGCGATGATGATCGGCGTGGTGCCCTGCGCGAACGGCGCG
This sequence comes from Neorhizobium galegae, assembly GCF_021391675.1. Classification (NCBI taxonomy): domain Bacteria; kingdom Pseudomonadati; phylum Pseudomonadota; class Alphaproteobacteria; order Hyphomicrobiales; family Rhizobiaceae; genus Neorhizobium; species Neorhizobium galegae. The sequence goes on along the minus strand of NZ_CP090095.1, from coordinate 2,553,210 downwards.
GCCTTGCCGGTCACCGGAACGAAGTTGCCCTTCTTGTTGAGGTCCGCGAAGAACTTCAGGCCTTCGTCGCCGGCCTTGGCAGAGTCTCCCTTGGCGCCGGAGAGGCCGGCAGCGAAGACGCCCTGGACGGCCTGGTTGGCGCTGCGCGGATCGCCGGCAAGCGCGACGGCATTGGCATAGTCGGACTTCAGGAGGTCGGACCAGTCCTTCGGCGACGTCTTGACGAGGTCCTTGTTCACCAGGAAGGCCAGAACGCCGTAATAGTCGCCGTACCAGTAACCGTCTGCATCCTTGGCATCGGCAGGGATCGAATCCCAGGTGGAGACCTTGTAGGGCTGGATCAGGCCGTCGGCCTTGGCGGACGGACCGAACGACAGGCCGACGTCGATGACGTCGGGGGCCTGCGGCCCCTTGTTGCCCTTGTTGGCCTTGATCGCTTCGATTTCGTCGCCCGAACCGGCATCCGGGTTCAGTTCGTTGACCTCGAGGCCGTATTTTGCCTTGAAGCCGGCGATGACGTCGCCGTAACCGCACCAGCTATGGGGCAGGGCGATCGTGGTCAGCGTGCCTTCCTTCTTGGCGGCTGCGATCAGCTCGGCGCTCGGCTCGGCGGCTGCGATGGCGGTGGAGGCGATGACGATGGCGGTCGTCAGGGAAAGAAGACGTTGGGTCTTGTTGAGCAAGGTATCCTCCTAGGGTTCAGATCGTGTGGTCCGGATCGTTTCGGCGCGACTCGTAGAGCCAGTTCATGTATCGTATGTGACAGCCCGGAGGATGAGCATTTGCTCATGAAACTCGCGGATTGCCGGCATATTTCTTGGCCCCGACAATCAGTCGGGACGGCTCTGGCGGCCCGGCCGGCGGAACAGCATCGTCCGCTCGAACAGGCCTTCCAGAGAGTTCATGCGTTCGCGGGTCTCCTCCCATGTCGCGCTCTGGACCGCTTCGATCAGCGCCTCGACGACGAAGAGAGTAATGACGGAGCTGTCCCAGGCCGACGGTGCCTCGATCCGCACCTTGAACGTATGCTGCGCATGTTTGGCAACAGGCGAGGCCCAGACGTCGGTCAACAAGATGATGACGACGCCGTTGGCCCTTGCGGCCTCTGCCAGCGTCGCCATCTCCTGCTCGTAGCGGCGGATATCGAAGATCACCAGGACGTCGCCGGCGCTCATGTTGAGAACATGCTGCGGCCAGGAACTGGAATTGGTGGAGATCAGGGTCGTCTTCGGTCGGATGACCTGCATGTGGGTGAAGAAATACTCGGCCAGCGCCCCGGTGATGCGGCCGCCGACGAAGTAGATGCCCCGGTTGCGATCACGCAGAAGTGCGGCGGCCCCTTCAAAGGTCGGAGTGTCGAGAGCTGAAAGCGTATCGCGCAGATTGGCGGTGATCGCGTCGGCGAAACGGTTGAGGATATGTGTGCCCGGCGCATTGGACGCCCAGCGGTCGTGCTTGGCGATCGGGTTGGAGAGCGTTGCCTCGAGTTCCTGGTGGAGATGCGACTGGAATTCCGGGTAGCCCTTGTAGCCGAGCTTCTGCACCATGCGCGCGACCGTCGGCGTCGAAACGCCCGCGTTCTCCGCGATCACAGTGATGCTGCCGAGCCCTGACACCGGATAGTTCTCCAATAGGCTGTCCGCCAACTGTTTTTCCGCGCGCGTCAGGCTGTCGTAACGAACACGAATGACATCCGATACGGTGCGTGCAGTTGGTGGCACTAAAGCTGTTCCCTCCGGTCTTCGCCGGTTGTCGAAGGATTAACAATCGTTTCTGCAGAGAAGTCAACGGTGCCTTTGAAGAGAAATTTTCAGAATCACGTTGACGGCAGCCGGAAAGTGAAGAATTCTCTTCTTAATCCAATTTAAACGATTTTTCCCGGAACGCGTTCATGCTGGTCCAGTCGGAATTCTTCTCGGAGGCGGATGGCGGGCCCGTTGCCGTGGACAATGCCGGCGGCCGGGGAGAGGTGCTTCTCGTCTGCGAGCATGCCTCGCGGCGCCTGCCGGAACGCTATGGCGATCTCGGGCTTTCCGCGGATGCGCTCGCCTCGCATATCGCCTGGGATCCGGGAGCGCTTGCCGTTTCCCGGCTGATGTCGAAGAGCCTCGACGCGACGCTGATCCACCAGCGGTTTTCGCGGCTCATCTACGACTGCAACCGGCCGCCGGATTCGCCCGCCGCCATCCGCGACGTGTCCGAGATCTTCCGGATTCCCGGCAACGAAAACCTGTCCGAGGCAGAGAAATCGCGTCGGACCACGGCACTCTACCTGCCGTTCCACGGCCGCATCCGCGAGGAGATCGCGGCGCGGCGGGCACGGGGACTTCAGACGGTGCTCGTCACCATTCACAGCTTTACGCCGGTCTATTTCGGCAAGCAACGCCCGGTCGAGATCGGCGTGCTTCACGATACCGACAGCCGGCTTGCCGATCGGATGCTGCAGGCCGCATCCGACACGCATCTCTACCGCGTCGAGCGCAACGAGCCTTACGGGCCGGCGGACGGCGTGACACATACACTGGAAGTCCACGCCCTGCCGGCGGGGCTTCTCAATGTCATGATCGAAATCAGGAACGATCTCATAACAGACGAAACCGGCCAGGGGGTCGTGGCCGATTTCTTGACAGGATTGCTGCGGGAAAGCCTCGCAGACATCCAAGGATAAGACCCGGGGAGCAGCAGCTCGCATGCCTGCGGTCGATCGCCGCGGGAAGGACAAACCGGATGGCCGCGATGGCGCGGTCTTTCTGCCAACAGGGGGAAGTCATGTCCGAATATACCGAAGGCGACAAAAAGCAGGATACCCATATCCTGCATTCCATGGGCTATGCGCAGGAACTCGAGCGCCGCATGAGCTCGTTTTCAAACTTTGCTATTTCCTTTTCCATCATTTGCATTCTCTCCGGCGGCATCAACTCGCTGGGCCAGGCGACTGCCGGCGCCGGCGGCGCGGCGATCGGCATCGGCTGGCCGCTCGGCTGCCTGATTTCCGGCATCTTCGCGCTCGGGCTGGCGCAGATCGGCTCGGCCTATCCGACGGCGGGCGGCCTCTATCACTGGGGATCGATCCTCGGCAACCGCTTTACCGGCTGGCTTTCCGCCTGGCTTAACCTGCTCGGCCTCGTCACCGTTCTCGGCGCCATCAATGTCGGGACGTTCTATTTCTTCTTCGGCGCCTTCGGCCCGACTTTCGGCATCGAGGATACGCTGACACACCGCGTGGTTTTCGTTGCCATCATCACCGGGCTGCAGGCCGGCATCAATCATTTCGGCATAGGTCTGACCGCGAAACTCACCGACTTTTCCGGCTATCTGATCTTCGCGACCGCGATCCTCCTGACGATCGCATGCCTTATCGCAGCCCCCGGCTTCGATTTCGCGCGGCTCTTCACCTTCGCCAACTATACCGGCACGGAGGGGGCGGCGCTCGTCTGGCCGAATAGCGTTTCCGGCGTGATGGCATTCCTTCTCGGCCTGCTCCTGCCGATCTACACGATCACCGGTTATGACGCCTCGGCCCATACATCCGAGGAAACCGTCAAGGCGGCGGAATCCGTGCCGCGCGGCATGGTCTCGGCCGTCGTATGGTCCGCTGTGTTCGGCTACATCATGCTGTGCTCCTTCGTACTGATGATACCCAACATGGACGATGCGGCCAAGCAGGGCTGGAACGTGTTCTTCTGGGCGATGGACGCGCAGATGAACCCGACCGTGAAGAGCATCCTGTATTTCCTGATCTTCATCTCGCAGCTGCTTTGCGGACTGGCTACCGTCACCTCGCTATCGCGGATGATCTTCGCCTTCTCGCGCGACAAGGGCCTGCCTGCGTCGTCGGTGCTCGCCAAGGTCAGCCCGAAATACCGTTCGCCCGTCGCGGCGATCTGGACCGGCTCCATCCTCGCCGTCCTGTTCGTCTGGTTTACCTCGGCGATCACCATTGCCGGCACGCCGGCCTATTCGATCGTCGTGTCCTGCACTGTCATCTTCCTGTTCCTGTCCTTCGCCCTGCCGATCGCGCTCGGGCTGTTCACGATCGGCACGGCGAAATGGCCGAACATGGGACCCTGGAACATGGGTATTCCGGCCTACAGGCTGATCGCCGTCCTGGCGATCATCTCGATGATCGTCATCTTCTTCATCGGCATCCAGCCGCCGAACGACTGGGCGCTCGAAATTACCGTCGGCTTCCTGGTGCTGACCGGGATCGTCTGGTTCGCCTTCGAGAACCGGCGCTTCATGGGACCGCCGATCGGCGAGGCCATCGCCAAGCGGCAGGCCGAGATCGCTGCTGCGGAAGCGGCTGTCGGAGAAAAGTAAGCGCGACCGGGCTTAACGCCCCTATGATCCCGCCGCCACGACACTCGAGAGGTTGTGGCGGTTCACCCTTTTGAAACGGATGTGAGGCATGACCCCGATTTACTCCTTCGACGATCTGAAACGCGATGTTGCCGACGGCCGCATCGATACGATCATCGCCGCCCAGGTGGACATGCAGGGCCGTCTGATGGGCAAGCGGTTCCAGGCGGAATATTTCGTCGAGAGCGCCTATCAGGAAACGCATAGCTGCAACTACCTGCTTGCGACCGATATCGAGATGGAGACCATCTCAGGCTACAAGGCGACCAGCTGGGAACAGGGCTACGGCGACTATACGATGAAGCCGGACCTTGCGACGCTGCGCAAACTCCCTTGGCTCGAAGGCACGGCGCTGGTCCTCTGCGACGTGCTCGACCATCACACCCATGCCGAAGTGCCGCATTCGCCGCGCGCCATCCTGAAGGCCCAGGTGAAGCGGTTGGAAGCGATGGGCATGTCCGCCTTCATGGCGACAGAACTCGAATTTTTCCTGTTCGACCAGACCTACGATCAGGCCCGCGAAAGCGGCTACCGCAACCTCAAGCTGGCGAGCGGCTATAACGAGGATTACCACATCTTCCAGACCACCAAGGAAGAGGAGGTGATGCGGGCGATCCGCACCGGGCTGCAGGGGGCCGGCATTCCGGTCGAGAACTCCAAGGGCGAGGCCTCGGCCGGCCAGGAGGAAATCAACGTTCGTTACGCCGATGCGCTGACCATGGCCGACCGGCACGTGATCATCAAGAATGCGGCCAAGGAGATCGCCTGGGGCAAGGGCAAGGCGATCACCTTCCTCGCCAAGTGGAACTATTCGGCCGCCGGCAGCTCGTCGCACATCCACCAGTCCCTGTGGAGCGCCGACGGCAAGACGCCGCTGTTCTTCGACAAGGACGGCGAGCACGGCATGTCGGAACTGATGAAACATTATATCGCCGGGCTGCTTAGCCATGCCGGCGAGATCACCTATTTCCTGGCGCCCTACATCAATTCCTACAAGCGTTTCATGGCCGGTACGTTCGCGCCGACCAAGGCCGTCTGGTCGAAGGACAACCGCACCGCCGGCTACCGTCTCTGCGGCGAGGCGACCAAGGGGATCCGTATCGAATGCCGTGTCGGCGGTTCCGATCTCAACCCCTATCTCGCCATGGCGGCGCTGATCGCTGCCGGAATCGACGGCATCGAGAAGAAGATGGCGCTGGAGCCGGCCTTCGTCGGCGATGCCTATGGCGGCAATGGCATTCGCGAAATCCCGAAAACGTTGCGCGATGCGATCGATCTGATGAACGGATCGGAACTGCTGCGCTCGGCCTTCGGCAACGACGTCATCGACCACTATGTCCGCGCCGGCCAATGGGAGCAGGAGGAATACGATCGCCGTGTGACGGACTGGGAAGTGGCACGTGGCTTCGAGAGGGCTTGAGATAATCGCAACAACCATATTGCGATTTTTGTCTTTATCGCATCATGCTATGGTTGCGATGACGGCAATCCGGAGACGGTCATGGGAACGATCGACAGCGCCTGGTTTTATGAAAAGCTGGCTGAGAAAGGCAGTTCGTTGCGGGATATGGCGCGCTTCATGGAGCTCGATCCCAGCGCGGTCTCGCGCATGCTGAACGGCGAGCGGAAGATGAGCGCGGAAGAGCAGGACCGGATTTCGGCCTTTCTCGGGCTGGATCTCAATGAGGTTGCAGCTCATCGACGTGGCGACATGGGAGGCTTGTCGGAGCGTAAACAGGCGGCCTATGAGCTCCGGCTGCCGCCGCCCGAACGTCCCGTGAAGATGTTTACGGAAGCCGACATCATCTACAAGGATGGCAAGCGCTGGATGGAAAAGGATGACGGCACCCTGATAGAATTGCATCCCGCCTACGGTTGCATGAAGGGTACGATGACGATCCCTCCGGATCTTGACCTTACAGCGCCTGTCGATCCCGATTGGGGTAAAGTCTACGAGGATGACTGATCGATATCTATTGGACACCTGCGCCGTCATTTGGCTTGCGAACGGTGCTCCGCTCGGTCGGGACGCCAATACGGTTCTCAGCGAGAATCGCGCACGGAGTGGAGCTTTGGTTATTTCGTCGATGTCGGCATGGGAGATCGGGATGTTGGTCAGCAAAGGTCGATTGCCGACAGCTAAAAATGCAGCGGCCTGGTTTAACGACGCGCGCGGGATGATTGGCGCTGATATTATGGATATATCCCAATCGGCTTTAGTGGAGGCTTCCTTCCTCCCGCAACCCATCCATAACGACCCCACGGACCGCATTCTGATCGCTACCGCCCGCGAAAACGACCTGACAATCATCACGCGCGATCGCGCAATCCTTGCCTATGGCGATGCCGGCCATGTTCGCACCCTTGCCTGTTAAGCCTTCGGGCCTGTTGAATTTCTGGAGTATGTATCAATGACAATGATCCAATGTATCTCGCCGGTGGACGGCTCGGTCTATGCCGAACGTCCTGCCCTGTCGCCGGAGGCCGCTGCGGAAGCCGTCGGCCGCGCTCGGCATGCGCAGAAATCCTGGGCGAAACGGCCGCTCGAGGAGCGTGTCCAGCTCGTGCTCAAGGGCGTCGCGCGTCTCAACGAGATGGTCGAGGAAGTGGTGCCCGAGCTTGCGTGGATGATGGGCCGGCCGGTGCGCTACGGCGGCGAGTTCAAGGGGTTCAACGAGCGCTCCAATTACGTCGCGTCGATCGCTGCCGATGCGCTCGCTCCGCTGCGCGTCGAGGACAGCGCCACGTTCGAACGTCGCATCGAACGGGAGCCGCATGGGGTCGTGTTCGTCATCGCGCCGTGGAACTACCCCTATATGACGGCCATCAACACGGTCGCGCCGGCGCTGATGGCCGGCAATGCGGTCGTCATCAAGCACGCGTCCCAGACGCTGCTGGTCGGCGAGCGGATGGTGCGCGCCTTCGTCGAGGCCGGCGTTCCGGAAGACGCCTTCCAGAATGTCTTCCTCGACCACGCGACGTCAGCCAAGCTGATTTCCGAAGGGCTGTTCAACTTCATCAATTTCACGGGCTCTGTCGAAGGCGGACGTTCGATCGAACGCGCCGCCGCGGGCACCTTCACCGGCATCGGCCTCGAACTCGGCGGCAAGGACCCCGGCTACGTGATGGAGGACGCCGATCTTGAGGCCGCCGTCGATACGCTGATGGACGGCGCGACCTACAATTCCGGCCAGTGCTGCTGCGGCATCGAGCGCATCTACGTGCACGAATCGCTCTACGACGCCTTCGTCGAGAAGTCGGTCGCCTGGGTGTCGAATTACAAGCTCGGCAATCCGCTCGACAAGGAAACGACGCTCGGGCCGATGGCCAACAAGCGTTTCGCCAGGGTGGTGCGCCAGCAGATCGCCGACGCGGTCGCAAGCGGTGCCAAGGCGCTGGTCGATCCGAAGCTCTTTCCGGCCGATGACGGCGGCGCTTATCTTGCGCCGCAGGTATTGGTTGACGTCGATCATTCCATGGAGATCATGCGTGAGGAGACTTTTGGCCCGGCCGTCGGTATCATGAAGGTGAAGACCGACGACGAGGCGATCGGCTACATGAACGACAGCCGCTACGGGCTGACGGCGTCGCTGTGGACGCCGGATGTCGATCGCGCCAACCGGATCGGCAGCCAGCTCGAAACCGGCACGGTGTTCATGAACCGCGCCGACTATCTCGATCCGGCGCTCGTCTGGACCGGCGTCAAGGAAACCGGGCGAGGCGGTTCGCTCTCCGTCCTCGGTTTCCACAACCTGACCCGCCCGAAATCCTACCATCTCAAGAAGGTCACGAAATGAATATCGTCGCGAACTGGAGCTATCCGACCGCCGTCAAGCTGGGCCGCGGACGCATCAAGGAACTGGCGGACGCCTGCAAGACGCTCGGCCTCAGCAAGCCGCTTCTGGTCACCGACCGGGGACTTGCCTCGATGGCGATCACCGGCCACGCGCTCGACGTGCTCGAAGAAGCGGGCCTCGGCCGTGCGATCTTTGCCGACGTCGATCCGAACCCGAACGAGAACAACCTCGAAGCCGGCATCAAGGCCTACAATGACGGTGGCCATGATGGCGTCGTCGCCTTCGGCGGCGGTTCGGGCCTCGATCTCGGCAAGCTGATTGCCTTCATGGCTGGCCAGACGCGGCCGGTCTGGGATTTCGAGGATATCGGCGACTGGTGGACCCGCGCCGATGCTTCGAAGATCGCGCCGATCGTCGCCGTGCCGACCACGGCCGGCACCGGTTCGGAAGTCGGCCGGGCAGGGGTGCTCACCAATTCCGTCACCCATGTGAAGAAGATCATCTTCCATCCGAAACTGCTGCCGGGCGTCGTCATCTGCGATCCGGAACTGACGATGGGCATGCCGAAGGTGATCACCGTCGGCACCGGTATGGACGCGTTTGCCCATTGCCTGGAAGCCTATTCGTCGCCCTTCTACCATCCGATGTCCGGCGGGATCGCGCTCGAAGGCATGCGGCTGGTCAAGGAATTCCTGCCGCGCGCCTACAAGGACGGCGCGGATCTCGAAGCGCGCACCAACATGATGTCGGCCGCGGCCATGGGGGCGGTCGCCTTCCAGAAGGGGCTCGGCGCCATCCATTCGCTGTCGCATCCGATCGGGGCGGTCTACAACACCCATCACGGCATGACCAACGCGGTCGTCATGCCGCCGGTGCTGCGCTTCAACCGTCCGGCGATCGAGGAGAAGATCGCCCGCGCCGCGGCCTATCTCGGCATCGCCGGAGGGTTCGACGGGTTCTACGGTTATGTCCTGTCGTTGCGTTCGGAACTCGGCGTACCCGAAAATCTCACGGCGATGGGAATCAAGCCCGACCGAATCGATGAGCTGACGGCCATGGCGATGGAGGACCCGAGTTGCGGCGGCAACCCCGTCACCATGACGATGGAGAATACCAAGGCGCTTTTCCTCGCCTGCTTTTAAGACTTCCAGACCCCGGAGCATCGGCGTCAATCAAGCCCGGAGGCCCAAACCTCCGGGCTTTTCGGCGTTTTAGAGCCAAAAGCTAAATCTCCTGAGTGATATTAATGGTGGTTAAATTTGCAATTCGTTAACCATGTTTGGAAAGGATGTGCCCATGACACCATGCTTCCCGGTGTCCTCGTGAGCGATGTGGCTCAAGACTTGTTCGAGGACCGAAAATGCCAGTAATTTCCTTTGCCAATGCCAAGGGTGGAGCCGGAAAAACGACCGCTGCGCTCCTGCTCGCCACCGAACTTGCCCATCAGGGTTTTCGCGTCACCGTCATCGATGCCGATCCGCAGCGCTGGATCAGCCAATGGTTCGAGACCTCCGGCGCGGTGCGCAACATCGACGTGGTATCGGAAGTCACACTCGCATCGCTGCAATGTCATCTCCGGGAAATGGCATCGCGCACCGACTATTTCATTATTGACCTCGCCGGCGCCCGTGATGCGCTGGTCACCACGGCGATCGGCCTTTCCGATCACGTGATGATCCCCGTCCAGGGTTCGGCCATGGACGCGAAGGGGGCGGCGCAGATCCTCGACCTGCTGTCCTACATGAAGGAGAAGGCCGGTCTGGTGATCCCGCATTCGGTGGTGCTGACGCGGGTGACGTCCATGGTTACCACGAAGGCGCTGCTGACCATCAAAGGGCTTCTGGCAGCCCGCGGCGTGCATGTCCTCGATACGCCGATCGGCGAACGAATCGCCTTCAAGGAGCTCTTCGAGACCGGCGGCACGCTCCACACGCTCGATCAGGCCAAGGTCAGCAATCTCGACAAGGCGAAGGAAAACGCCCGGTCCTACGCACAGGAAGTCATGCGTCTCATGCCCGTCAAGATCACCCGGTCGGTGGCGTCGCGCCTCTTCGGATTGGGCCGCTACGCCGCCTGATACGGCCCGAGTTCTATTGATCCCAGGATTTTGCTAGGAGGCGGTCGGTTCGAAAGAGCCGACCGCCTTTGCATATGCACCGGCCGCCTGGGTGGCTGCGGCTGCAATCGCGATGAGGTCGGGCTCTTCCTGATTGGCCGGGACATTGCGCGCGGCGACGAAACGGTCGCGCATCTGACGCCAGTTCTGCTGGGCGAGGCTGCTGATTTCATTCGGCGGCATTCCGGATGTCGTCAGGATCTCGATCGTCAGCAGGTCGAACCGATCCTCTGAGTGCATATAGCTCCAGCCGATCAGTCTGCATTGGGGAAGCGACGCGACGAGGGCGTGCAGCATTTGCCCGAGCGCGATACGTTCGGGAGCGCCCAGCAGGACTTCGTCATGGGCGAGCGGTATTGCGATCGACTTCTCATGATCTTTTTCGGCATGGCGACGGAAACCGGGCGGGCCGGAATTTTCAAGCATGACCTGGTTGCAGACGAATATGCAACGATTGCAGATCGCCGTGGCCGCCGGACCCGCAATGATCATCTCGACAGTGCGGCGGTTCTCACCGCAAAAGGAGCAGACAGCGCCGTCGTCTCCGCGTCCGAAGAGGAGAGACAGCGCGCCCTTCAGTCTCGTTGGGAAGTCCATTCCATCCACCGCCGATGCACATGTCTTTCGGAAAAAACCAGGACCTCTTTTGCCCGAAGCCAGATTGTCAGGCAAACAAAAAGCCGTCGGCAGCGGGTGCCGACGGCTGATGTGTTGTTCCGGGATCTTACTCGGTGAACTCGACCGTCGTGCCGGGCTTGACCATCTTGGCGAGTTCTCTTGCATCCCAGTTGGTCAGGCGGACGCAGCCGTGGCTGTTGGTCTTGCCGATCTTGGAGGGTTCCGGCGTGCCGTGGATGCCGTAGGTGGGCTTCGAGAGCGCAATCCAGACCGTACCGACCGGGCCGTTCGGACCCGGCGGGATCTGCAGGATCTGGTCGTTATTGCCCTGCTTGAAATTGATTTTCGGATTGTAGGTGTAACCGGGATCGAGCGCTATGCGTTCGACCGTATGGGTTCCGGTCGGTGAAGGCGTATCGGTCGAGCCGATGGTGGCCGGATAGGCGGCGATCAGGCGCCCGTCCGCGCCGTAAGCGAAGACTTGTTTCCTGGCTTTGTCGGCGAGAATGCGGGTGACCTGACCGGCCTTCGGCTGGCCGGGATTGATGACCTTGATGGTCGAGCCGGGGATGGTGAAATCGACACCGGGATTGAGCGCCTTGAGATAACCTTCGTCCATGTGGAACTGCTCGGCGAGCTTTTCGGTCACGGACATATAGGACATCGCCGGAAGCTGCGATTTATGCGCGTAGTCTTCCGGGATCGACGCGACATAGGGACCGGCGGCATCGGCCGGCGTGATCGTATAATCGATGATGGGCAGGCCGCCCGAATAGGTCAGCCGCTGCAGGATGTCCTCGGAATTGTTCGGATCGAGCGTCTCGCCGGTCATTTCCTGCCAGGCGGCGATCGCCTTGTTGACGTTGTCGCCGAGATGGCCGTCGATGACGCCGGGCGAGATGCCTTCACGGTCCAGGAAAACCTGAAGTGCCGCGATCTGGGCCTGCGGTTTCTTGGTGACGGTGATGATCGGTTTCTGCGGCAGAAGCGTTTCCGCCGGCCGCTGGTCCGGTTCGATCGAGGCTTCCTGCGGATAGCCGGTGTCGGCGCCGGGAAGGGCCTGATCATCCAGCGGCATGCGGCTGACCGAGCCTTGCCCCGGGATCCCGCCGGTAACGGCCCCGGGTTCGCCCGGCCGGTATTCGCGGTAATCGCGATAACCGCCCGCACCCTGCTGATAGCCGCCCGAATCGCGCAGAGACCGGTAACCGCCCGGCACGGGCGGATATTCCTGCGTCCGGTTGGGGCGATAAGTTTCCTGGCGGACCTCGGTTGCGACGACATTGCCGAAATGGTCGATGAGGACGCGGCGCCCCATGCCGTCACGGCTGATGATGACGTCGCCGCGGTCGGGCACGTAGTCCAGGATCGAGCCGTCAGGAGCGACGAGCATTGTTTCCGAGGGATAGCGGCCGTAGCGGTTCTGCGCCTCGGCGGAGGGAATTCCCTGTGCCGCGGTCAAGATCACCAGACTTGCGCATGCAAAAAATAGCCGCTTCACGATGTCACCGACTTCCTTGTTTCCTACTTAAACGTAATCGGGAAATCGGACATTGGTTCCCGCCCGTTCGCCTGTCGCCACAGACAAGTTAAATTTGACCGTAGTGTGGAAAAAGTGAATTCGTCATGAACACACCGTTAAATTCACGTCACGATCGGTTAGAAGTTTTGACGAAACCGTGAAGGGAATGATTATGAAGGCTTTTTCCGCCGCTAACGGACCGAGGATTTTCCTCGACGAGAGCTCCGTTCTCGATATCGGAGGCTGTTTCATCGGCGATGTGGACCTTGCTCCGGGCCGTGCCATTCCGGACGACGGAGATCCGCGAATCGATCACTCGCTCGAAGGCTTTCTCTTCACCTGCGGGCCGGATCATATCCGTCATCCGGAGGCGATCGAAGGCGCCTCCGACGGCCGGAAATATCCGCTGCACGGATCCTTCTCTTCCCACCCCGCCGAAATCCTGTTCTGGGATGCGCAAGGGCCGGATGCGGAGTGCCGTGCCCGCGTGCCGCTGACCCTTGCGACCGGTGAGACGGCCTTCCTCGAACGCCACTGGCGGATCGACGGGGCGACGGGCGAGGTGAGCCTGTCGGACAAGGTCACCAATACCGGCTCGAAGCCGTTCGCGCGGGTGCATATGTACCACATGAATATCGGCGCCTGGCTGTTCGACGACCGGGTCCGGCTGAGTGGCGCGATGCTCGACAACGGTGGCTTCCCCTGGACCTTTGGAGGCGAGACCGGCGGCATATTCTGCGTCCCGGCGGCGCCCGAGGGCGAGCAGTGGGCCGAGATTGCGCTCGGTCCGATCGCAGCGATCGGCGGACTGACGCTGAAGGTGAAGTTCAGGACCGATACGCTTGCGCATCTGCAGGTCTGGCGGAACCAGAAGGCGCCGGCGCATGTGCTTGGGATAGAGCCGGTTTCACATCGCCTGGCAAGCCGCCAGGAACTGGCGGCAAACGGAGAACTCGGCTTCGTCAAACCCGGCGAAAGCGTCGAATACGGCCTGCGCTTCTGTTTCGTCTGAGACCTGCCGTCCGGCGACCGTCGCCCGATTGACGCCCGGGCGGCACCGTCGTAATGCTGGCGCCTCAATCGGAACGGAGGGCTCAAGCCATGGATATCCGCCAGATCAACGACGAGTATTCCGTCACCGGCCAGATCACCGTCGAGGATCTCGACCAGGTCAAGGCCATGGGGTTCAAGTCGGTCGTCTGCCATCGTCCGGACGACGAAGAGCCGGGCCAGCCGCACTTTGCCGAGATCGAGGCCCGCGCTCAGGAACTCGGCCTCGACATCCGCCACATCCCGGTCGGACGCATGGGCGTCGACGAACAGGGCATCAACGCGATGGTCGATGCGCTGGACGAATTCCCGCGCCCGATGCTCGGCTTCTGCCGGTCCGGCGCCCGTTCGACGGCGATCTACGAAAAGAGCCAGCATCTGCGCGGCTGAAGATTTTCCGCGGCCTCGTGTTTTTTCGCGCGGGGTCTTTTCCCGAAGCTCAATTTTTTTGAGGAGAATTCCATGAGCATCCAGCGTATCGAGCCGGCCGCCCGCATGAGCGGCGCCGTCGTCCACGGCAACACCGTCTATCTGGCCGGCCAGGTCGGCGAAGGTGAGAGTGTCACCGACCAGTGCAAGGACGCGCTCGCCGAAGTCGACCGCCTGCTGGCAGCCGTCGGTTCCGACAAGTCGAAGATCCTGCAGACGATCATCTACCTCTCGGACATCGCCTATTTCGGCGAAATGAATGCCGTCTGGGAAGGCTGGATCGACCCGGCCAACCCGCCGGCCCGCGCCACCAGCGAAGCCAAGCTCGCTGCGCCGAAATACAAGGTCGAGTTCATCGTCACGGCTGCGATCTGATCGCTGCCGATCCGAATCAAAAAGCCGGCCTATCGCTCTGATAGGCCGGCTTTTTCTGTTTCATGCCTTTTCGCGGATCTGGGTCAGTGTCCGCGTCGGCGTGATCGCTTCCGGGTCGAGCCGGACCTCGATGATCGAAGGCTTGCCGCTTGCTCGCGCCCGCTCATAGGCCGGACCGAACTCCTCCGTCTTCTCGACCAGTTCGCCGTGCCCGCCAAAAGCCTTGGCATAGGCGACGAAATCCGGGTTGACGAGGTCGGTGGCGCTGACGCGGCCCGGATATTCCCGCTCCTGGTGCATGCGGATCGTGCCGTAGATGCCGTTGTTGACGAGCACGGTGATGATCGGCAGTCCATAGCGGACGGCGGTGATGAACTCCTGACCGTGCATCATGAAGCAGCCGTCGCCGGCAAAGCAGACGACTTCGCGCTCCGGAAACAGCTGTTTTGCAGCAACCGCGGCCGGCAGGCCGTAGCCCATCGAACCGGAGGTCGGGGCGGACTGGGTGTTGTATTTCCGGAAGCGGTGGAAGCGATGCAGCCAGGTGGCGTAATTGCCGGCGCCATTGGTGAAGATCGCGGTATCGGGCGTGTTTTCCTCGATCCATTGCATGATCGGACCCATATGCACGGCGCCGGGGCCGGTTTCGGGCGGTGTCGACCATTTCAGATAGGCGTCGTGCAGCGCCGATTTCCGTTCGGCCCAGATCGGGGCGGCCGGCGGTTCGAGATCCTTCAGCGCGGCGACGAATTCCGCCGGAGCGGCGCAGATCGCCAGATCCGGCCGGTACATGCGGCCGAGTTCCTCCGGATCGGGGAAGACATGGACGAGCTTCTGCTTCGGATAGGGGATATCGATCAGCGTGTAGCTGGAGGAGGGCATTTCCGACATGCGGCTGCCGAGCAGGACCAGCAGATCCGCCTCTTTCACCGCCTTGGCGAGCACCGGGTTGATGCCGATGCCGACATCGCCGGCATAGGAGGGATGCAGGTGATCGAACAGCATCTGGCGGCGGAAGGAGCAGCCTACGGGCACCTTGAAGCGGCTGGCGAAATCCGCGAAGTCCGCAACCGCCTGCTCGCTCCAGCGGGTGCCGCCGAGGATGAACATCGGACGCTCGGCGTTCCTGAGCATGGTTTCGAATGCGGCGATCTGGCTTTTGCCGGGATGGCTTTCGACCGGCATGTAGGCGCGCGCGTCGACTGCCTCGACCTCTTCGACCAGCATGTCTTCCGGCAGCGTCAGCACGACCGGACCGGGGCGGCCCGAGGTGGCGACCGCAAAGGCGCGGGTGACGAATTCGGGAATGCGGCGGGCATCGTCGATCTCGCCGACCCATTTGGCGAATTCGGTGAAGGCGCGACGGTATTCGACTTCCTGGAAGGCTTCGCGCTCCTTCATCTCGCGGGCGATCTGGCCGACGAAGAGGATCATCGGGATCGAATCCTGTTTGGCGATATGCAGGCCGGCGGAGGCATTGGTGGCGCCGGGACCGCGGGTCACCATGCAGATGCCCGGTTCGCCGGTCAAACGACCCCAGCTGTCGGCCATCATCGCGGCACCGCCTTCCTGGCGGCAGACGAGCACCTCGATGCCGCTTTCATACAGCGCGTCGAGCACGGCGAGATAGCTCTCGCCCGGAACGCAGGAGATGCGCTTGACGCCGTTCGCCTTCAGCGCCTCGACGATGAGCTGCCCTCCGGTCTTCATGACGGTGTTCATTTTTTTTCTCTCCCCTCTTTTTCGATTTGATCGAGTTGCGCCAGCACGTCTGCGGTATGTTCGCCAAGCGCCGGGCTCGGCCGGTGATAGACAAGCGGCGTTTCCGACAGCACGATCGGGCTGCGCACGCCCGGAATGACCGTGCCGTCGGCCGCTTCGAGGTCGATTCGGAGCCCGCGCTCCTTGACCTGCGGGTCGTCGAACATTTCGGCGATCGAATTGATCGGCCCTGCCGGCACGGCATTGTCGCCGCAAGCGGCGAGCAGCTCGGCCTTCTTCCATTTCGATGTCTGCGCCAGGATCAGCCGGCGCACTTCGACGCGGTTGGCGACGCGCGCCTTGTTGGTGGCGAAACGCTCGTCGTCGGCCATCCCGTCGATGCCGAGGATGCGGCACAACCGGCGGAACTGGCCGTCATTGCCGACCGCGAGGATCAGGTGACCGTCTTCGGTCGGCACGACCTCATAGGGGCTGATGTTCGGATGGGCATTGCCGAGCCGCACCGGCGCCTCGCCGGAAACCAGGTAATTCATGTTCTGGTTGGCGAGGATGCCGGCCTGAACGTCGAGCAGTGCCATGTCGACATGCTGGCCTTCGCCGGTCTTCATCGCATGGATCAGCGCGCCCTGGATGGCGGTCACCGCGTAGATGCCGGTGAAGATGTCGGCGATCGCGACGCCCGCCTTCATCGGCTGGGCGTCGGGCTCGCCGGTGATCGACATGAAGCCCGACATGCCCTGGACGATATAGTCGTAGCCGGCGAGATTGGCGTAGGGGCCGTTCTGGCCGAAACCGGTGATCGAGCAATAGATCAGCTTGGGATTGATCTTTTTCAGGCTCTCGTAGTCGAGGCCGTATTTGACGAGGCCGCCGAGCTTGAAGTTCTCGATCAGCACGTCGGCGGTCGCTGCCAGCCGGCGGACGATGTCCTGGCCTTCCTCGGTCTTCAGGTCGACGGCGATCGAGCGCTTGCCGCGATTGGTGGCGTGGTAATAGGCGGCGGACAGGTTCTCGCCGTCCTTGCCCTCGACGAAGGGCGGCCCCCAGGCGCGGGTGTCGTCGCCGCCGTCGGGGTTTTCCACCTTGATGACGTCGGCGCCCATGTCGGCCAGCATCTGGCCTGCCCAGGGACCGGCAAGCACGCGGGCGAGCTCGATGACGCGGATGCCGGTAAGCGGCGGTTTTTTGGGTGTCTGGGTCATGTCACGGGGTCACGGTTGACTTGGCGGTGCTGGTTACCGGCTTCATGGAGGCTACGCGGCGTTCGCGCCAGATGATGTAGAGGCCGGAGCCGATGATGATCGAAATGCCGAGCCATTTGACCGGATCGGGGAAGTCCCCGAAAACCAGCCAGCCGAACAGCGTCGCCGAGACGATCTCGAAATATTGCAGCGGTGCAATCACGGATGCCGGCGCGGCCCGATAGGCATAGACGGCAAGGATGCCCGACAGCGCTGCGAAAGCGCCGACGCCCGCGAGCCACAGCAGTGTCGTCCAGTCCGGTATGGAGGGTGCCAGGAAGGCGATACCGGTCCTATCGCCGACAAAGAGCAGAATGGCGGAGATCGGAATTCCCCAGAGCGCCATCTGGAACTGCATCGACCACGGGTCTTCGCGATGCGCCAGCGCCCGCGTCAGGATCGCGAAGATCGCCACGCAGAAGGCGGTGACGATCGGCAGCAGCGCCACGAAGCCGATCTCCTGGAAGCTCGGGCGGATGACGATCATGGCGCCCACGAAGCCGGCCGCGCAGGCGGTATAACGCCGCCAGCCGATGATCTCCTTGAGGAAGATGCTGGAAAGCACGGTGAGGATGATCGGTTCGACGAAGAAGATGGCGATTGCATCGGCCACTTCCATGACCGCCAGGGTCGCCACGAAGCAGACCATCGAGACCGTGATGAGGGTCGCGCGGATCGCATGGAAGACGCTGAGCCGCCAGGAAAATGCCCGCCAGTAACCGTTCCACAGCACGATCGGCAGCATGCAGAGCGCCTGGAAGACGAAGCGGGCGGCGGTGATGAAGGTGGGCGACGCGGTATCGGTCGCAAGCTTGGAAAAGATGTCGATAAAAGGGGCGATCAGCATGGCGATCAGCATCAGACCCATACCGTTGACGATCCGGTTCGGGGCTGATGCGGCAAGGCTTGCGGGCGACGAATTCATGAATTTCCTATAGCCGGGACCGGCCCCGGAAGCACTTGATTAAATGTCATGAACTCATTCCGTTTGATATGCAGGGCCGTTTGATATGAAGGGCCGTTTGATAGTGACTGCCGATTCAGATCGCCGGCGCCGGGACGGGCAGGGCGGCTCTGGCCCAGGCGGCGAACTCGGCGGTGGCGCGTGCCCGCACCGTATCGTTCAGCGTTTCGTGGCGCGTGCCGGGCCAGATCTTGGTTGTGACATTCGAAAAGCCGCTGCGCTTGAAATGCTCCGAGAGCCACAGGATTTCGCGGCCGCCATTGGTTGCCGGGTCTTCCGCACCGCCGATCAGGTGGATCGGCAGGGTTTTCGCCAGCCGATCGGTCATCTTCGGAGCACGGAAGGTGAGTTCGAAGAGGTCGAGCCACAGCGAGACGCTGGCGTCGAAGCCGCAGAGCGGATCGGCGATATAGGCGTCGACGATTTCCGGGTCGTGGCTCAGCCAATCGAATTCCGTGCGGTGACCGGCAATCGATTTCCCCCAGGCGCCAAACGTGAGTTTCGGCAGAAGCCCGCTCGGCACGTCGGAGCCTTTCAAGGCTTTTTCGATGCGCAGGATCACCTGGGCGGCGCGGCCCGCGAGGCCGGGATGGAAGTTGGAATTCCAGACCGCAACCGCATCGAAGCTTTCGGGATGATCGACGGAGGCGTTGAGCGCGATCAGGCCGCCCATGGAATGGCCGAAGAGCAGCACCGGCAGGCCGGGATGGGCACTAGTTGCCATGTCACGCATGGCCTTGACGTCCTCCAGCACCAGATCGACGCCGTCGTACCTGGCAAAACGGCCGATCGGCGCGTCCGGCGCCGTCGTCTCGCCGTGGCCGCGATGGTCGAAGGCGTAGACATGGAAGCCGTGCCCGGCCATCGTCTCGGCAAAAGCCTTATAACGCCTGGAATGCTCGGCAAGCCCGTGTGAGATCAGCAGGATGGCGTTGGCCGGCTCAGTCGCCGGTTGGTAATGATAGGCAAGGTTCGCGCCCGTCGGGCTCGAGAACCGCCTCGTTTCGTCGAACATCCTCGCTCCCTCGACCGTTCGCGCATTGCTCCCGGCTCCCAATTCGCCTACATAGCGGCAAACCGAAATCCCCCCGGAGCACTTTTATCCATGGCACGTCAGTTCATCTATCACATGTCGGGACTCAACAAGTCCTACGGCGCCAAGAAAATCCTTGAGAACGTCAATCTGTCTTTCTACCCCGATGCCAAGATCGGTATCCTCGGCCCGAACGGCGCCGGTAAGTCGACCGTGCTGCGCATCATCGCCGGGCAGGACAAGGAATATACCGGCGAAGCCTGGCTCGCAGAAGGCGCGACCGTCGGTTACCTGGAGCAGGAGCCGCATCTCGATGCGTCCAAGACCGTTTTCGAGAACGTCATGGAAGGCGTCGCCAAGAAGACGGCCGTCCTCGACCGGTACAACGAACTGATGATGAACTATTCCGACGAGACAGCGGACGAGGGCGCCAAGCTTCAGGACGTCATCGACAGCCAGAACCTCTGGGATCTGGAAAGCCAGGTCGAGATGGCCATGGAGGCGCTGCGCTGCCCGCCGCGCGATTCGGAAGTCACCAGCCTGTCGGGCGGTGAGCGCCGCCGCGTCGCTCTCTGCCGTCTCCTGCTGTCGCAGCCAGACCTGCTGCTGCTCGACGAACCGACCAACCACCTGGACGCCGAGACCATCGCCTGGCTCGAAAAGCATCTGCGCGATTATCCGGGCGCCGTGATGATGATCACCCACGATCGCTACTTCCTGGACAACGTCACCGGCTGGATCCTCGAACTCGACCGCGGCCGCGGCATTCCTTACGAAGGCAATTACTCGGCCTACCTGCTTGCCAAGGCCAAGCGCATGCAGCAGGAAAACCGGGAAGAGGCAGGCCGCCAGAAGGCGATCAGCCGCGAACAGGAATGGATCGCTTCCAGCCCGAAGGCGCGTCAGGCAAAATCCAAGGCCCGCATCAAGTCCTACGAACAGCTGGTGGAGGCCGCCGACAAGCAGCGTCCCGGCGACGCGCAGATCATCATCCCGGTCAGCGAGCGTCTCGGCCAGGTGGTCATCGAGATGGAAGGCATCACCAAGGGCTTCGAGGGCCGCACGCTGATCAACGACCTGTCGATCAAGCTGCCGCCGGGCGGCATCGTCGGCATCATCGGCCCGAACGGCGCCGGCAAGACCACGTTGTTCCGGATGATCACCGGCCAGGAAACGCCGGATGCCGGCACGGTCCGTATCGGTGAGACGGTCCATCTCGGTTATGTCGATCAGAGCCGCGATGCGCTTGCTGCCGACAAGACCGTCTGGGAGGAAATCTCTGGCGGCGCCGAAATCATCAAGCTCGGCAAGTTCGACATGAACTCCCGCGCCTATTGCGGTGCGTTCAACTTCAAGGGCGGCGACCAGCAGCAGAAGGTCGGCAATCTCTCGGGCGGCCAGCGCAACCGCGTTCACCTTGCCAAGATGCTGAAGGCCGGCGGCAACGTTCTGCTCCTCGACGAACCGACCAACGACCTCGATACGGAAACGCTGGGTGCGCTCGAAAGCGCGCTGGAAAACTTTGCCGGCTGCGCGATCATCATCAGCCATGATCGCATGTTCCTCGACCGCCTGGCGACGCATATTCTCGCCTTCGAAGGCGACGGCCATGTGGAGTGGTTCGAAGGCAATTTCGAGGACTATGAACAGGACAAGGTCCGCCGCCTCGGCCCCGACGCCCTCAACCCGGGCAGCCAGGCCCACAAGCGCCTGACTCGTTAATATCTTTTAGCTTTGTCTAAGTTAGAACCCCGGCTTTGCCGGGGTTTTGCATTCTGGGCAGGTTAATAAATGCTAAATCTCGCACCCCCAAATTTAGGGGGATTTCTTGTGTGAGCTAATCAAGACAATTGCAAAGATTGCGGCGCAATTTCGCCCTCGGGGAAGGTCCATGATTTGCGGGCCTTATACGCTGTCATGACGACGGGGCCATTTCGAGGGTTTATTTATGCTGCGTCTCATCGAGCGCTTGCCTTTCCGTATGTCTTTGACGCTTCTCGCGTCCATTCCGCTTCTGGCTGTCATTACGCTGGGTGCGCTTTCGAGCCTGGATGCCTATGCCCAGTACCGCGAATTGAATCGTGCGGTCGTGCTTGAAAGGCTCGCGCTGGCCGCGGGCGATCTCATGAATGCCATTCCGCTGGAAAGCTCAGTGGCGCCGGCGCAACGCCCCGACGCGCGGAGCAAGCTGGACGCCGCGCAGAGGAAGGTCGTCGAACTCCACAAGCAGATCGACGCGAATGGCTATAGCGAGCCGGGCCTGCGTGACCTCGCCAGGTCGCTGGAGGAACGTTATGCGCGCATGGGTGAATATCGCGCCAAGATCGATGGCGGCGACACCAATCAGCTTCTCTCGGCGCAATATGTAAGCCCGGTCTCCGAGCGGGGCCTGGACATTATCGGCCGCGTTGCGAGCCTCACGGAAGACCGCGAACTGGCGCGTTATCTCGACGGTTATCAGTCGCTGGTTCAGGTGAACAACGGCTACGCGATCATCAACCGCATGGGTCAGCAGTATAGCAAGAACGGCACGCTCGCCCCCGAAGAAGTCGCGCGCTACATGCAGGGCCGTCAGCAGACCCGCATCTTCGAAAAGCCGTTTCGCAATCTTTCGTCTCCGGACGTCGTCGCGAAGTTCGACGCCTATTGGCAGACCGCCGACGGCGTGCTGATTGCGAACACGCTGAAGGGTATCGAAACGTACAAGGGCTATACGCCGGCTCCTGGCGATTTCGACACCTGGACCAATGCGATGAACAAGCGTCGCGAATACACCGGCGCCTTGATCGATCAGGCGGCCGCCGACATCAAGAACCTTGGTGATGATAAATCGTCCTCGGCCGCATCCAGCCTGCAAGTGATGTTCGCATCGCTCGGGTTCTTCATTGTCGCGGTCATCGCGCTCAGCGTTCTCATCGCCCGTAGCCTGTCGGGCTCGATCCGCAAGATCGGCGATCGCATGGCAAGCCTCGCTTCGGGCAATACGGATGACGCGATCCCTTACGCGGACCGCAAGGACGGCATCGGCGAGATGGCGCGCTCGGTCGAGATTTTTCGCCAGGCCGCCATTCGCAACCGCCAGCTCGAATCCGAGGCCGAAAGCACGCGCCGCCGCTCGGAGGCCGAGCGTCTCGAACTGCAGCAGCAGACGGAGGCGGAAGCGGAAGCACGCCTCTCCCAGGCGACAGGCGCCCTTGCCGCAAACCTGCGGCGGCTTGCCGCCGGCGACATGCTTTGCGAAGTCAATGAAGCGCTTGCGCCGCAGTTCGAAGGACTGCGCCACGACTTCAATACCTCGGTCCGCCAGCTGCGCGACGCGCTGCTCAGCGTCGGCAATTCGGTTTCCACCGTCACCAGCGGCTCGAAGGAAATCTCCGACGCCTCCGACAACCTGTCGAAGCGCACCGAGCAGCAGGCTGCTTCGCTGGAAGAAACAGCAGCAGCACTCGAGGAGATCACCGCCAACGTCGTTTCGACCTCGAAGCGCACCGGCGAGGCTCGCGACGTCGTCCGCGACGCACGGACCCGCGCGGACCATTCGGGCCAGGTCGTCCGCAACGCGGTTTCTGCCATGGAACGGATCGAGAAGTCGTCGCAGCAGATCGGCCAGATCATCGGCGTGATCGACGAGATCGCCTTCCAGACCAACCTGCTGGCGCTGAACGCCGGCGTGGAAGCGGCGCGTGCCGGCGAAGCCGGCAAGGGTTTTGCGGTCGTCGCACAGGAGGTCCGCGAACTCGCCCAGCGCTCGGCAAACGCCGCCAAGGAAATCAAGTCGCTGATCTCCAACTCGGCGGTTGCGGTCAGCGAAGGCGTCAAGCTCGTCAGCGAGACCGGCGAGGGGCTCAGCGTCATCGAGCAACTGGTTCAGACCGTCAATGGTCACATGGATGCGATCGCAATCGCGGCACAGGAACAGTCGGTCGGCCTTGCGCAGGTCAACACCGCCGTCAACCACATGGACCAGTCGACCCAGCAGAATGCCGCCATGGTCGAAGAGATGAACGCCGCAGGCGCCGGCCTTGCCCAGGAGAGCGGCAAGCTCAGCGATCTCCTCTCGCACTTCCAGCTCGGTGGCAGCGCCTCGGGCCAGCTTCGCGAGACGGCAAGCCGCATGCGCGCGCCGGCAGCTCCGGCATCGCGCCCGGTCGCTGCTGCACCAAGCCGTCCGGCGCCGGCGCGCGCTCCGGTTTCCCGTGGAAATACGGCCCTCGCGCAATCCGCCGACGAGTGGGAAGAATTCTGATCTTCCTGGCACCAACAAAACTTAAAGAGGGCGGCTTCGGCCGCCTTCTGCGTTTCAGGCGACCTCGTCGGATTCATCAGTTGCCGCTTGCATAGAATGGCAAAACCATATAAACATATCTTTATATCTTGATTGCGTAAGGATGCGGCTGAATGGGATTGGCGCTCGACACCCTGGTAGACGTACTGAAAACAGCCGGCGAGCCGACCCGCTTCCGCCTGCTTGCGCTTCTCGCTGCCGGGGATCTCACCGTCACCGATCTTACCGAAATCCTGGGCCAGTCGCAGCCGCGCATTTCTCGGCATTTGAAGCTGCTTGCCGAAGAGGCGCTGATCGATCGCTATCAGGAAGGCGCCTGGGCCTATTTCCGGCTGAGGCAGGAAGGCAAGGCGGCAACGCTGATCAGGACGCTGCTTGCCGCTGCTTCCGAGGAAGACCCGGTGCTGCTTCGCGACAGCGAGCGGCTGACGATGGTCAAGCGCCAGCATGCCGAACGCGCCCAGGCGTATTTCAGCCGCAACGCTTCCGAATGGGACGAGCTTCGCCGCCTGCATATCAGCGACGCGGCCGTCGAATCGGCGCTGCTCAAACTGATCGGCCCGGCGCCCGTCGATGCGCTCCTCGATCTCGGCACCGGCACCGGCTGGATTCTGCAGCTTCTGTCCAACATCTACCGTCGCGCCGTCGGCATCGACGCGAGCCGCGACATGCTTTCGGTCGCCCGCTCCAACCTCGACAAGGCCGGCATCGTGAAGGCGTCGGTCCGCCATGGCGACATTCTCAACCTGCCGCTCGAAGGCCAGGATTTCGACCTGATCACCGTCCACCAGGTGCTGCACTTCCTCGACCAGCCTGAACTGGCGATCGCCGAGGCAGCCCGCGTGCTGCGTCCGGGCGGCCGCCTGCTGATCGTCGATCTCGCACCCCATACGCTCGAATACCTGCGCAACGAGCATGCCCATGTGCGTCTCGGCTTCTCCCATCAGGTGATGGCGGAATGGCTCGAGAAGGTGGGCCTCGAAGTCGAGCAGGCGATCGATCTTGGTTCCGGCAAGGAAGGCGGCCTGACGGCCACCGTCTGGCTTGCCCGTGATCGCCGCCTGCTGATCGCCGCCCATCATGCATCTGCCCAATCGCAAACCGTCCTTTAAGGGAGCTGAACCAATGACCGCCGATAGCGAAACTTTCAGCGTTTCCTTCGAATTCTTCCCGCCGAAGTCGGAGGAGATGGAGGGCCAGCTCTGGGATACGGTCGATGAACTGGCGCTCTGGGATCCGAGGTTCGTCTCGGTCACCTATGGTGCGGGCGGTTCGACCAAGGCGCCGACGATCAACACGGTGCGCCGCCTGGTCGGCGAGACCTCGCTTGCGACCGCCGCACACCTGACCTGCGTCGATGCCACGCGCGAAGAGACCCATTCGGTCGTTGCCGATTACCGCGCCGCCGGCATCCGCCATATCGTCGCCCTGCGCGGTGATCCGGCGAGCGGTATCGGCACCGAGTATCGTCCGCATCCGCAGGGTTATGCCAACGCGGCAGATCTGGTGCGCGGCCTGACCGAACTCGGCGGTTTCGACATTTCCGTCTCCGCCTATCCCGAAAAGCATCCGGAAAGTGCGGATCTCGCCGCAGACATCGAGATGCTGAAGCGCAAGGTGGATGCAGGTGCTGCCCGGGCGCTCACCCAGTTCTTCTTCGACAACGACATCTTTGAACGTTACCTCGAAAAGGTCCGGGCCGCCGGCATCGCCATCCCGATCGTGCCGGGCATCATGCCGATCCAGAACCTGACCCAGCTCAAGCGTTTCGCCGGCCGCTGCGGTTCCTCGGTTCCGTCTTTCCTGGATGCCCGTTTCGAAGGATTGGACGACAAGCCCGAGGATCGCGCCAGCGTGGCTGCCGACATTGCCGCCGAACAGATCGAGGATCTGATCCGCCGCGGCCTTGGCGACTTCCACATCTACACGATGAACCGTGCGCCGCTCGTATCCGCTGTCCTGCAGCGGCTTGGCCGTCGGCAGATCCGCACCCCGCGTACTGCCGCCGCCTGAGCGCGTTGAAAAAAACGCATGCTCCTACGAAAGGAGCATGCGTTTTCACCGGAAGTGCTGATTATCAAACGGTCGTGGATGCGATATCTTGAACTGGTAGTGGAACTGGTGGCGCTCAAATGAAGAGCATGGATGCCACAAACACAAACGCTGCACCGACTACCAAGACATTGAGAGAGTATGTACGTCCCATGTCTGCCTCCTTGCGTTGACGGGCAGACTTTATGTCGGTTTTGTGCCGGTTGGGAAGCGTGTTTCTGTGCTGCAGTGCCGCAGATTTGTCCGGTTCGCCTCGGCGGTAATCGCGTAAGCTATTGATTACTCGGTGTAAATCATCCGTTAATCTTAATTTCCGTAGAGTTAAAAAGCCGTGTACGGCTGTTAACTTCTGACATATTCCGTGATGGTTTCGACCCGTTACGACGCGCTGGACGGCGAATTGCTGCGCCTGCGAAGGAGCCTTCCGTCGAGCAGGACCAGGCCGAAACCGATCAGCAGCATGCCGACGAGGTCGGTTGCCTCCAATCTTTCGCCCAGAAAAAGCGCGCCGAGAAGGATCGCGCTCGGGGGGACGACGAGCGTCACCAGAGAGGCATTCGTTGCGCCGGCCATCCCAAGGATCCGAAAATAGAGGAGATAGGCGAAGGCGGTCGACAGGAGCGCCAGGGCGAGGATTGCAAGGACGGCGTGCGTCGACGGGGCGGGCAGCGCCCAGGGCTGGTCGGCGAGCAGCGATACGGGCAGCATCATCAGGCTGGAGGCCGTGAGTTGTCCGGTGGCACTGACCGGCGCGGGCAGCCCGCGGAAACGTTTGCCGTAGGTGCCGGCCACTCCGTAGGAGATTGCCGCAAGGATCGGCAGGATCAGCGCCCAGAGCGGCGCGGCCGCCGTGACGCCCGGACCGATCAGCACGGCCGTCCCGGCAAGACCCGCAAGGCAGCCCGCGATTTTTGCGGGTGTCAGTTTTTCGTCGGCCGTCCAGCGATTGGCGATCAGCACCGTCCAGATCGGCGTGGTCGCGTTGAGGATCGAGGCGAGACCGGCGCCGATCTCGGTCTGGCCGAAGAAGATCAGCGTATGGGGAAGGGCGTTGTTGATGAAGCCCATGACGAGGAAGGACCGCCAGTGGGTTCTAAGCGTCGCGTAGAGCCCGAACCTGCCGCGCAGATAGATGTGCAGCGCCGCTGCTGCCAGGAACAGGCGCAGGAAGACGAGGGTGAAGGGCGGCACTTCCACGACTGCGACGCGCGCAAAGAAGAAGGATCCGCCCCAGATCAGCCCGAGCAGCAGGATCAGGGCCCAGGCGGTGGCGCTGGGCTTCGGAATGGCGGCGGTTGTCATGCAAAATCCCCCTCGCGGTCAAGGTCAGGGGAATAATCCTATGATCCGCGAGTCGCCACCCGATTTCGGTCGGGCGGCGACATGTATTTCAGAGCGCGGAGAGCAGGGTCAGGGTCGGCCAGCCGTCGGCCGGCTGGCCAAGGCGGGCCTGTTCCTTCTGGACGGCCTGGCGCGTGCCCGACCCCAGGATGCCATCGACCTTGCCGATATTGTGGCCGAGCGCTTCCAGCTTGGTCTGCAGCGCCTTCATGCCGGTGTCGTCCAGGCCCTGGTCCGGCGTGCCCTTCAGATAGGTCGGAGCACCCGAAAGCCGGGTTGCGAAATAGGCGGCCGAGGTCGTGTAGATGAACGACTGGTTCCATTCCAGATAGATGTTGAAGTTCGGATAGGTCAGGAAGGCCGGCCCCTTGCGACCCTGCGGAAGGATGAGGGCCGCGGGCAGGTTGCCGAAGTTGGTCACGCCGTCGCGCGGGGTGACACCCAGCTTGAACCATTCGCTGGCCGGGATCTCGTTGCCGAGGCCGGACCTGTCCCAGGGGAGGTTCTCCGGCAGCGTCACTTCCTGGATCCACGGCTGGCCAGGCTTGAAGCCCATGCTCTGGATGAATTTTGCGGCCGTGAGGATAGCGTCGGGGGAACTGGTCTTGACGTTGATATGGCCATCGCCGTCACCATCGACGCCGTGCGCGATAATATCCTCGGGGAGCATCTGCACCTGACCGATCTCGCCGGCCCATGCGCCCGTGTTGGTGGAAGGATTGAGGTCGCCGTGCTGGACCATCTCGATCAGGGCGATCAGCTGCGGGCGGAAAAGCTGCGGGCGGCGGCAGTCGTGCGAGAGTGTCACCAGTGCATTACGGGTGTTGAAATCGCCCTGCACGGCGCCGAAATCGGTCTCCATCCCCCAGAAGGCGGTGATGACGCCGGGCGCCACGCCAAATTCCTTTTCCGCGCGGGCGAAGACCTCCGCATACTGCTTGATTTTCTGGCGGCCGATGTCGAGGCGCGCCTGGCTGACGGTGCGCTGCGAAAATTCGAGGAAGGTCTGGCGGAAGACGCCCTGAGCCCGGTCGCGGGACAGAACTTTCTGATCGATCTGGGCGCCGGCGAGCGCTTCATCCGCCGCACCTGCCGCCGCGCCCTTGGAAATGGCTTCCGCCTTGACGCCGTCGAGGAAGGCGCCGAGATCGCCGCCGCAGGCGGGAGCCGAGGCCTGGGCGAGGGCGGTGGAGGCAAGGCAACTGGTGATGACGGAGGCAAGGGCGAGGCGGCGGGCAAAGCGAGCGGACATTCGGCGTTCCTAGAATCTGAGTAAGCGCCGTCCGATCTCGGAAAATTT
Organism: Neorhizobium galegae; assembly: GCF_021391675.1. Taxonomy (NCBI): domain Bacteria; kingdom Pseudomonadati; phylum Pseudomonadota; class Alphaproteobacteria; order Hyphomicrobiales; family Rhizobiaceae; genus Neorhizobium; species Neorhizobium galegae. The sequence goes on along the minus strand of NZ_CP090095.1, from coordinate 2,525,006 downwards.
TGTGACCGAAACGTGGACGGCAGCCGTGTTGGCGCAGTTTTTATCGCAACCGCTCACACATTGCCAGATACCTATTTGCCAGGTGGGTGGGGTTTACTTTGAGACTGCCGCAACCCAGTTGTGCCAGTTCTTGGAGGTGCCCGCAAAGACGTTGATATCCATCTCGCCCTTGATGCCCGGCACGACGCCCGTCGAGGTATACTGCCAGAAAGCCCAGCGGCGATCCGGGTAGATCTTGGTCGGATGCTGCGCGACGGCGCGGAGCCAGAAGTGGTAGTTGCTGAAGGCGCCGACCAGATTGTCCCGGTGGAAATCCACCGACGTATAGATGATCGGCCGCTTGCCGTAATAGGCCTCGACGCGGTCCATGAAGCGCTGCATGGATGCGCGCACGGTCTCTGGATCGGGGCGGGTCTTGCAGGTCGGCGAGGAGTGGTTCCATTCCATGTCGAGCACCGGCGGCAGCTTCACCGCGTCCTTGGGCACGTTGTTGATGAACCAATCGGCCTGTTCGTCGGCCGTCGAGCAGAAATAATAGAAATGATAGGGCGCATAAGGAATGCCGGCCGATGCAGCGCCTCGCCAGTTCAGCTCGAAGGTCGAATCGATGCGATCCTTGCCTTCCGTCGCCTTGATGAAGACGAAGGCGATGCCGGATTTTTTCACGGCGGGCCAGTCGATATCGGTGCCGTTCCACTTGGAGACGTCAATGCCGTGGACCTCGTGGAGCCCAGGGTGAGTTTTACCGAAATCCTGCGGGTCACTGTCCTTGAACCGCATCTTCTTGACCGATGACGTTTCCATCAGGTCATAGCTTGAGGATGTGCATCCCGTGGCAAGGAGCGCGGTGGCAAGGAGGGCCAGAAGGAGCCGAGGCATGAACATCCCGTGTAGTGTCGACGTGGAAGCCTCTTGCCCCGTTCGACGCAACACAGGGAGGCATGAACTCCATATTCACCATAACGTCGTAAAAAATCGGTTAGGGCAAGAGGATTTCACGCCGGAGATGCCGGAGCCCAACGCTTCAGCCGCGGCGACGGATGACAGCATGCCAGGCGTAACCCCGGCCGATTTCCTCGAAGATCATGTCGGCATTGGCGGCGGCAAGCTTGCTTTCCAGCACTTCGTGCAGGTCTGGCCGCGGCGTGACGTGGAAACGCATGAGCCAGGCCTTCAGGAACCGTCCGAACCAGCCCGGCAGCCGTTCCTGCTGGCCGAAATCGACGATATGGAGGGAGCCCTGCGGCGCCAAAGCCGCAAGCGCGGCATCGATCGCCTTTTCCCAGTCGGGAATCATCGACAGGGCGTAGGAAATCAGAATGCGATCGAAGCCGGTCGCACCGAACTCTTCCGCTTTGAAATTGGTGGCATCGGCGACGCGAAATTCCGGGATGATCGGCTTGCCGCGAAAATTGGCCCGGGCGCTTTCCAGCATCTCGGCGGAGATATCGAGGCCGTAGAGCCTGGCCGCCGGATATTGCCGGTGGGCAAGCGCGAGGTTGCGGCCCGTGCCGCAGCCGACTTCGAGCAGCGAGGCATTCGGCGGGAGATTCAATCCCGCAATCGCCCGGTCGCGGCCGAACAGGTAATATTTGCGGGTGATGTCGTAGATATGGCGCTGATACCGGTACATCCGGTCCATGCGCTCGGCGTGGCCATTCGACAGGGGGCTGCTCGCCATATCCGTCGTCATCAGGCTTTTTTCACATAGATGTGGAAACCGCCGTAGATCGCCGAGCGATCCTCGAGGTTGAGCTCGTTGGAGCGCTCTTCCAGATAGGACCACTGATCGAGCAGGGCCGGCGAGAGGCGACCGTCGAGCACGCTCTTTTCGGCGGCGGTGCGGAAGATCACGCGGGCGCCGGGGGCGGCCGTGCGGGTGATTTCCGACCAGACGTCGTTGAGCTGCTCGTCGTTCATCCAATCCTGCGCATCGAGCAGGACGTAACGATCGACCGAACCGGCTGCCTTCTGGGCCAGAAGCTCGGTGAAGCTGGCATGATGGACCGTGACGCTCTCGGCACTGTCGCGGATGGCGCGGTAGTTTTCGGCCTTGAGGTAGGTCGGTAGCGTGCCTTCCTCCGGCTTCGGATAACGGCGCACGAAGGCCTGCCAGGCGAAATAGTTGTCGCGCAGCGGGAAGTGGCAGGCGAGCTTTTCAAGGCGCTGGCGCAGGACCGGGGCGATCGAGCCGTCGGAAGCGAGGCTTGCCAGCTCGTCATATTGCTGCGGCGGGATGCCGAGGCCGAACAGCGAGCTCTTGCGGCTGGTGATCCAGCGGATCAGCGGCTTGTCGAACAGCGGAGCAATGCTGCCGTCGAAGAACTGGCGCTGTTCGCGCAGCGACTTGGCATTGGCCATTTCGGTCAGATTGATGCCGTGCAGGCGGGCGATCAGGTGGCCGGCGCCGATGAAGCGGCCGAGCAGGCCGGTCTTGTAGATATTGCGGTCGAACACTTCGATCCGGCGGCGGCCAGCGAGCGAGCGCTTGTCCCAGTAGGCGCGGGTCGCTGTATCGAGGTTCGGGGCGATGAAGGCGTCGTAGCTCTTGCTGTTGGTGCGGATGCCGTCCATGCCGAAATGGCGCACGACATCGCCGTGGCCCGGCAGATGGCGGAAGGCGGCGAGCTTCAGGCGGTTCAGCGCGACGTGATGCGGGTTCAAGTCGACCACATCGATCTTCTTCGGCGAACGGGACAAGTAGGCCAGCATGTTGCAGCCGCCGGAGCCGATGGTGACGATCGAATGCTCGCCGGAAAGCTCCATGGCGGTCATGTCGACTTCCGGGTCTTCCCAGATCTGCGGATAGACGAGACCGGAGAACAGCAGGCCGAAAAGCCTTTCTGAAAAACCCTGCCGAGACAGTGCTTTATGCTGCAGAAGCGCGTCCTTGAGCTTCTGGTTTTTCCGAAAACCGGCTTCCTGTGCAATATCCGCCATGGTCGAGTCCCGCCTTGTCCAGAGTTTCAGCGCGTGTAAACCCGTCATGCTACAGATTGATGACGAGGCCTGTGTCTAGTCTTGCAATAGGCCCCAGGCGGCCGAACGCCCCTTCCTTGGCGTCGAGAATCCTGATTGCATGCGGCCGTGAAATGGAGGCAGGCATGCGGTTGTTGGTGCGGTTCGTAAAAATCCTCTGCGGCGTCATCGTCGTCGGCCTGATCGGGCTCGGGATCTGGCTCTATACCTCCCCGCCGGAACTGCTGAGGGTCGGCAGCGGCTATTCGGCCAAGATGGTCTGCTCGAACGTCTTCCTTGCCGGCCGCGACAGCAGCGAGGTCCTCGCCGTCGATGTGCAGGCTCCGGGTCATCCACTTCTGAGATTGATGCGGGTCTCCGTCGATCGAACGGAAAAGCGTGTTCATGCAGCGCTGCTCGGCATTTTTGCCGGCAACGACGCGGTCTATCGCGAAGGGCTCGGCTGCGCCGTCGTCCCCGATGGCACGCCGGCCGCTGTTGTCGGCGTTCCGGTGCCTGCCGTTACGTCACTCGATCCGTCCGTGCTTTGGCCGGAAGGCGGAAAAGTCGAATCCGATCCGTCGGTTGTGCGGCTTCTTTCAGATGCCGGTCTTGCCGGTCCGGGCCTTCGGGCGGTGGTCGTGGTCAAGCGGGGACGGATTGTCGGCGAGACCTATTCGACCGGTTTTTCCAAGGATATGCCGCTGCTCGGCTGGTCGATGACCAAGACCGTGAACGTCGCGATCCTCGGGACGCTCATTCGAGACGGAAAGCTCTCGCTGGACGACAGAGGCCTGTTCCCGCAATGGCAGGGCAACCAGCGCGGCGATATCCGGATTGCCGACCTCGCCGCCATGGAAAGCGGACTTGCCTTCAACGAGAATTACGGCACGGTCGCCGATGTCACCCGCATGCTCTATCTCGAACCGGACATGGCGAATTTCGCGGCCGATCAGCCGCTGGAGGCCGACCCCGGCACGCGGTTCGGCTATTCTTCCGGCACGGCCGTGATGCTCTCGAAGATCTGGATGGACCGGATCGGCGACAGAGCCGCGGCGCTGTCCTATCCCCGCAACGCGTTGTTCGGCCCGCTCGGCATGGAAAGCGCCGTCATGGAGGCCGATGCGGCCGGCACGTTCGTCGGCAGCTCGTATATGTATGCGACCGCGCGGGACTGGGCCCGGATGGGGCTCCTGCTTGCCCGTGACGGCGTCTGGAGCGGCAACCGGATCCTTCCGGAAGGTTTCGTCGCCCTGATGCACCAGGCCAACGCAACGTCGGGCGGGCGTTATTCGAAGATGCAGACCTGGCTGCCGGGCAAGGACGATCCGGGCATGCCGGCGGATACGTTTTTCCTGCAGGGGCATGACGGGCAGACCATCACGGTCATCCCGTCCCTCGATCTCGTGGTGGTGAGACTCGGACTGACGCCGAGCTGGAACCGCTACGATCCGAAGCGGCTGGTCGCCGAGGTCGTGAAAGCAACAACGGCGCCCTGAGGCGCCGCTGAACTTTTTCAGTCAAGGCATTTCGGCCCGGCTATTTCTCCAGGACGTCCAGCATGTTCTTGCGTTTGGCGTCGTAATAATAGCCGCGCGCATAGAGCTTGATGGCATTGTCGTTTCTGTTGTCGGCGACGAGCCAGGCGCCGCGCAGATATTTGATCGCGTATTTGAGGTTCGTCTCGGCGTCGAGCAGGCCGGCCGGCGGGCCTTCGTAGCCCATGGACTTGGCGGTCGAATACTTGATCTGCATGAGGCCCCAATAGCCGTTCTTGTGATAGGCCTTGGGATCGTACTTGCTTTCCCGATGCACGACGCGGTGCACCAGCGATTCCGGCACGCCGTACATGCCGGCATAACGCTTGATGAGCTTGCTCAATTCGGGCGGCGCACCGGTGGCCGTGGACGGCATCGGTTCGCCGGGAGCCGGCGGGAATTCCACGGCGGACAAGGCGGCAACGGCTCTCGGCTGCGCCGCATAGGCGAGCGTCGCAGTGTCCGGGCGCGGGGTCGGCACGACGGTCTGCAGCGCGACCATGTCCGGTGTCAGTTCCCGTTCGTCCAGCGCGATCGCCGAAGCTGCCGCCGGCTGGATCTTGCCTTCGCTGACCGCTGGTGCGATCGGAGGCGACACGAGGCGTCCGCCCTTCGGCGTGGCAAGGCTCGCCGGCTGGGCCGAAGCGAGAATTGTCGAGGTGGTCGGAGCAACGGGCGGCGACATCATCGCCGGGCCGGGCGCGAAAGCGACGAGCGGCGCCATGGTGGGCGATGCCATTGCGGCGGACTGAACGGACATCGCATCGGCGTAGACCGGCACCGGAACGGGAAGTCTTGCGGTCTTGGCGAGCGCCACGGTCGGCTGCGTGCCCACCGTCTGGGCGACCGAGGCGACCTGAACTCCCGGAGGTGTCATCTGGCCTGCGGTCTGGGCCTGCCCGTTTACGGGGAGATCGGATTTGTACTGGATGGTCGTCTGGCCATCCGCGGAGGCCGTCTGGACGGGTCCGGTTGCCTGGCCGCTGGTCGGGACAACCGTCTGTGTCGCTGCAAGCTTCTGCTCGCGTTCGACGCTCGAACATCCGGCGAGAACCGAAGAAACGGCGCAAGCCACAGCCGTCCCGCGGCCGAGGAATCGGATTATCGCCATTGGGTCGCTTTCATGAAAAAATGGTTACCCCAGTCCGCCCAAACGCCACCAAAAGAGTGTTTTCATTAACCTATGGGGCGGCGTCCGGCAAGACGGAGAACGTCAGGCGGCGATCCGGCGATAGCCGGCTGTGACCGCGCGCCGCGAAATGAAGCGGGTCTGGGGCTTGCGTGAGGCGGAGTTGAGGTTGGCGGGCCGCCGCCGGCGGTGGGAGCACGCGGCGCGGGAAAAGCACGTGAATTCCGGCTCCAAACGCGGCGCAGACAAGGAAGGTCGCCTGCATTTCGAGAAGCTGGGGCAGGAGGGAGCGGTCGGGATCGACGAACTGGGCGAGCACGGCTGCAAGGACGACGGCATAACGCGCCCGGAAGGCGGATTTGCCGAACAGGCATCCGAAGATTCGCGCTGCCCGACATTCGGGAAGATTGTCGTTGTCGGCCATCGGGCCGGAGATTCGCGGGTCCTGATATGACCAGATCACATAGAGCATCAGATAACCGAGCCCTGCCCAGGAGATCACGTCGATGAACTTGGGAAGATAGACGGCGATCAGGGCCATGGGGATCATCGCCACGATCAGGGCCGCCGACATTCCGACGGCAAGCCCCGGAACCGTGGCGATCGCCGTGCGGCGACCGCGCTGGAGCGAGAAGCTGGCGGTGAGGCAAGCAAGGGGGCTTGGAAGGAGGGCGAGAAATATCGCGGTCGCAGCAAAAGCGAACCAGATGTCAGCCGTCATTCCATTTCCTCCCGGACGCCCATGAACGGCGCCCGCTAATTTCCTGTCTCAAGCCGCTTCGAAGGGCTGGCCGATATGATCCATCACTTCGCCGAACCATTTTGCCGTCAGATCGAAATGTTTTCCACCCTTGATTCTGGGAAATTCGATCGTGCGCAGTTTTCCGTTCTGTTCCTCGTCGTGGCCGGTGACGCCCGAAACCTTGTTCAGCGCGCTTTCGACGGCGAGATCCACCATGCCCTGGATGAGGCGCAGGTCGTCGCCGTTTGCCGGCGCCGAACGGGCGAAATAGCCGGATTTCTGCACCATCGAGCGATCCGCGCCGATCAGCGCCGCGAACTGCTTCTGGAACCAGCCGCCGACATTGATCGTGTCGATCTTAACATGGCCGAACGCGTCGCGCTTGATCGATTCGCCTGCGGCTTCCCGCTCGGCGACGATCGTATCGAGGCCGGCACCTTCCGAGACGAACAAGGTCACGAAGCCGCGCTTGTCCATGACGTCCCTGAGGCGTGCGGCCTCCTTGTCGAGGTCGAAGGCCATCTCGGGCAGGTAGACGCCGTCGATGTTCTTCATCGCGCTGTTCATCATGAAGCCCTCGACATATTCATTGCCCTTGGTCTTCTGAATATAGGCCCGTGCGGTCGCGGCGGTAAGCCAGCCGCAGTGACGTCCCATCACTTCGTGAATCACAAATGTGCGAGGAGCGGCACTCTGCTCGTTGGAAACGTTGTCGAAGAAAGTGGCCCCGACTTCGGCAGCCGTCCAGGCGCCGAGCGACTGGCGGATCGGCACGATGTCGTTGTCGACAGTCTTCGGCAGGCCGACGACGGTGAGATCGTAGCCGTTGGCGCCGAGATAGGCGGCTAGGTCGGCCGCTGTCGTGTTGGTGTCGTCGCCGCCGATCGTGTGGAGGATGGTGATCCCATCGGCCGCCAACCGGTCGGCTGCAACGCGAAGCGGGTTCTCACCTTCCTTGACGAGGCCGCGCTTGACGCAGTCTGCGGCATTGGTGAGCTTGACGCGGCTGTTACCGATCGGCGAGCCGCCGTAGCGGTGCAGCAGATGGGCCTTTTCGCGCATGTCCTCGGTGATTTCGATGCGGTCGCCGAGGAGAACGCCCTGATAACCGGAGCGGTAGGCGACCAGTTCGATGTCGGGCGCGACGTCGTTGTAGCGCTCGATCAGGCCGCCGACGGCGGAAGACAGGCAAGGCGCGAGGCCTCCTGCGGTCAGCATTGCTACTTTCTGTTTGGCCATCGATCCTCCTTGACGCGCTGCTCGCGTACAGTTCAAAACCGCTGGAATGGATGCGACAGAGACAAGCCCCTGTAAAGTGAATTTCTCAAGAAAAACCGCAGCTTCGACTTCTCGGCGCAGGAGAGCCTAATATAATCGGTTCAACTGCCGCGGCCCCTCGGTCCCGCCTGTGGAAAAGGAGTTTCGGGGGGGCGCAATTGTCCCGAAGTGCAAGGTCACCTGTCTGTGAGCGCCGGTGATTGTTCGGAAAACATGAACATAGTTTAATCTAAGACGGACCGTAGGTCGCCTTGCAATCCCAATTATAATCTGGTCCACTGCGCTCATGATCTGGGATTTTGCCTGCCTTCACTTTTCCTCCCTTTGGGAACGGCTTCTCGGCGCCATGGGCGACGCGGCCGGGAACGCGCTCGGCCGTGTCATCGAGGCGATCCGCACGACCTTCGAGGGTGATCCGGAAACACGCCGGCAGGTGTCTTTCTCGGTTGCCATCATCGCGCTGTCGGCCAAGATGGCGAAGGCCGACGGTATCGTCAGCGAGGCCGAGGTCAAGGCCTTTCAGCAGATATTCGATTTTCCCGACGAGGAAGCCCGCAACGTCGCGCGCCTCTATAACCTCGCGCGCCTGGATGTCGCGGGCTACGAAGCCTATGCGACGAAGCTCGCCGGCTTGTGCAGCCCCGGTGCGGGCAAGGCTGAAAACTGCCCGATGCTGGAAAACGTCGTCGACGGCCTGTTCCATATCGCCAAGGCGGACGGCCTTGTGCATGAGGCGGAGCTGGCGTTCCTGTCGCGCATCGCCGAGATATTCCGCATCGACGAGGGGCATTTCCGCCGCATCATGGCGCGGCACGTGCATCTCGACGGCCGGGATCCCTATCTGGTGCTCGGCGTTTCGCCGGAAGACGATTTCGCCAAGATCCGCAAGCAGTACCGCTCGCTGGTTTCCGAGCATCATCCGGACCGGTTGATCGCCCGCGGCGTTCCGGCTTCGCTGCATGCCGCCGCCAATGAACGCATGGCCGCGCTCAACGCCGCATATTCGGCGATCGAGAAAGAGCGCCGCGCTGCATGACGCCGTTCAACGCCGATTATGCCGGCGCGACGGTAAGGCCTTCTCCCAACCATGGTGAACGTGTCGGCGGGCGCAGGCCCGACATGATCATCCTGCACTATACGGGCATGCCGAGCGGCGCTCAGGCGCTCTCCTGGCTTTGCAACGAGGAGAGCCAGGTCTCCAGCCATTATTTCGTCCATGAAGACGGGAGCGTGGTGCAGCTCGTGCCGGAAGAACGCCGTGCCTGGCATGCCGGCAAAAGCTCCTGGGCCGGCGAGACCGACATCAATTCCTGTTCGATCGGCATCGAGATCGCCAATCCGGGCCATCCCGGGGGCCTGCCCGAATACCCTGCGGTACAGATCGCAGCGGTCGTCGAACTGTGTCGCAATTGTGGCGAAAGGTGGCAAGTCGGACCGGAAAGGGTGCTCGGGCACTCGGATGTCGCCCCGATCCGCAAGGTCGATCCGGGGGAAAATTTCCCCTGGGAGAAATTGCACCTTGGCGGAGTCGGTCATTGGATCGATCCAGCGCAAATCAGCGGTGGGCGTTTTTTCCAGTTCGGGGAGAGCGGCCAGCCCATCGAGGCATTGCAGTCGATGCTGTCGCTCTATGGCTACGGAATTGAAATCACGGGGAATTTCTGCGAACGCACGAAGGGCGTGGTCGAAGCCTTCCAGCGCCATTTCCGGCCGCAGCTCGTCGATGGGATTGCCGATTTCTCGACGATCGACACGCTTCATCGGCTGCTCAAATCCTTGCCGAAATTCAATTAGTGCTTGCATCGCGCCGGGCCGTTTGGGCCTGAGCAAACCCCAAAAATCCGCCGTGCCACATCATCTCCTTATTAGCCCGGTCTAAAGGACCCGCTAACGGCAGCCGCCATGTGGACGGGGGTTGCAAAGATAAACGACCAGGATTCGTGAAACATCGCGCCGTCAATCCGGCGCCGCGATGAGTGGGTATTTGCGTAACAACGCCCGCGGTTCCTGTTGGTCCGGAGACACTTCACCTACATGAATACAATGATTGTTGCTGCCGCGGCGGGCCTTGCCATGCTGGTCGCGGGAACCGAACTCGTGCGCGCTGAAGATAGCAGCGTCAATGTCTATACCAAGCCGCTCATCATTCCATGGGAAACGCGCGAAACCGGTTTTGCCGCGCCCACCGACGAAGCCAGGCGTCTGGTTCGGCAGCTTCACTATACCCAGCTGATCGCGAAATATGCGGACGAATACGACGTTCCGGAAGAGCTTGCGCTGGCGGTGGTGCGGATCGAGAGCAATTTCCGCCCGACCGTCAAGGGCAGTGCCGGCGAGATCGGGCTGATGCAGATCAAGCCGGCGACGGCAAGGCTGATGGGTTACCGCGGGCCGGACTACGGCCTCTACGATCCGGAGACGAACATCCGCTACGGTATGAAATACCTGGCCGGCGCGCATGAACTCGGCGGCGGCAAGATCTGCGGCACCATCCTCAAATACAATGCCGGCCACGGCGCCAAGCGCATGAACCCGGTTTCCAAGCGCTATTGCACCCGGGTGCAGGCTGTGATCGAGACCGCCGAGCAGACGGCCGAACAGACTGCGTCGCTTTCGCCTGTGGCATTTTGATTCCGAAAACGGCTAGAAGTGCTTCTGACAGAAGACATTTCGGCCGGTGGAATCGAAAGGCGAGGGCATGACGGAACGGTTCAGATTTATCGTGATCGGGAGGGGCATGATGGGCGCTGCGGCGGCTCGCTACCTCTCGAAATGGACCGACGGTATTGCGTTGGTCGGTCCCGGTGAGCCGGCGGACTATGGGCGCCATGACGGCGTCTTTGCCAGTCACTACGACGAGGCGCGCATCACCCGGACGATCGATCCCGATCCCGTGTGGGCGCGCCTCGCCAACCGTTCGATCGAGCGCTACGGCGAGATCGCTCGCGAAAGCGGCGTGGATTTCTATACCGAATCGGGCTGCCTGCTGGTCGGGCCGAAGCGGGGCGAGGGACCTTCCTATGTCGCAAACGTCCTCGACGCGGCAGACAGGCTCGGCGTTTCGACCGAGACGCTGTCGGATCTCGATCTTGCCGACCGGTTCGGTTTATTCTCGTTCCCGCATGAGAGCGAGGGTGTCTGGGAGCCCAGGAACGCCGGGCACATCAATCCGCGCCGGCTGGTGAAGGCCCAGGCTCTCATCGCCGAACGCCAGGGCACGGCAATCATTCCGGAAACGGTTTCCTCGGTGCGCCAGGACGGCGATCAGGTCACCGTCACGACCAGCGAGGGCAACAGCTATCTTGCCGAAAAAGTGCTGGTCGCAGCCGGAGGTTTCTCGATCAACGAACGGCTGCTCGGCGCGCGCCTCGACCTGAGCGTCTATGCCCGCACCGTCGCCTTCTTCGAGGTCGACGAAGCCGCCATGGACATCTGGGGCAGGGTGCCTTCGCTGATCTGGAAATGGCGCGAGGGCGAGGACGGCATCTATCTCCTGCCGCCGGTGCGGTATCCCGATGGCAGGATCTATCTGAAGATCGGCGGCGATCCGGACGATCTGCGGCTCCCCACCGAGCCGGACATTCGCGCCTGGTTCCGCTCGGGCGGGCGGGAAAGCACCAGGGCGCGGCTTGCCGAGATCATGACGCGGCTAGTGCCGGAGCTCGATCTTTCCCGGTCGTCGATGGCGGCCTGCGTCACCTCGTTCACGCCGACCGGATATCCGGCGATTGCCATGACCGATGCCGACCGAATCGGTATCCTCAGCGGCGGTTGCGGGGCGGCGGCCAAAAGTTCCGACGAGATCGGCCGGCTCGGCGCCGAACTGATCTTCCATGGGAAAATCCGGGACGAAGCCTATTCGACCGATTTCCGGGCGGATTATCTCTAAGCCGATTATCTCCGGCCTGATTACTTCTCGCCTATGGCTTTCGCTCGGCATCTCGTTTATGGACCGCCTGCCAGTTGGCCGGGCAGCCGCGCTTTACCAATGCCGAAAGGCGGTAAGGTGAGGAAAGTCCGGGCTCCACGGAAACACGGTGCCGGATAACGTCCGGCGGGGGTGACCCTAGGGAAAGTGCCACAGAAAGGAAACCGCCCCGCTTGCTGTACCGCTTTCGACAAAGCGGCAGAGCTGGCGGGGTAAGGGTGAAAGGGTGGGGTAAGAGCCCACCGCGCTTCTGGTAACAGCGGCGGCAAGGTAAACCCCACCGGGAGCAAGACCGAATAGGGATGACGCGGGCCGCGTGAAAGCGTGGCTACAGCCTGTTTCCGGGCCAGTCATCCGGGTGGGTTGCGTGAGGCGATATGCAAATATCGTCCCAGATGAATGGCTGCCGCGTTCCGGTGCTTGCACCGGGGCCTTACAGAACCCGGCTTACAGGCCAACTGGCGTTTATCTTCCCTTCCTCGCGATTCTGTGTACGCCTGCCAGATACGAGGCAGGCGTCGCAGGAGGCTCGTTTCAGGCCTTGTCTTTTATATGAGTAATTGTGAAAGCTTTTTTATTTTCCGAAGCTTACTGGGTGTCCCAAATCGACTTGCCGGACACTGCCAAGGCGGTTTCTTCGCTTCCTCTAATAACGCTTTGTTAAACTTAACAGCTTATAAATAAATCCTGCTTGGGAGTGGCTAGCGGGGCTTCTCCCATTGACGCCCATATGGTCCCATGGTATCCCAAAATCGCACTTCACAAGGGCGAATGAGCGCCCGTCAATCCCAGAATTTCGGTCGTCCTGCGGCCGGGCGGATATCCGCCCATCCGGACGGCGAAGCTGTGTTTGGTGTGGTGCTTATCGGTGGACGGGCTTCCGTCTGGAACCATAACGGGGCGGATGTTTGGCGTGATGAGCCGCTTCCTGTCGAATGCGACGAACAGGATCGATGCGAAGGGGCGGGTCTCCGTTCCGGCGAGTTTTCGTTCGGTCCTTTCGGAGCGCGGGATCCAGGAGCTTTATTGCCTCCAGGATTTCACCTATCCGGCGATCAGCGTCGGCGGGCCGGATCTGCTCGATCGTTACGAGCGGCAGATCTCCTCCGTCGATCCGTTTTCGCCGGAAGCGAACCGGATGTCGCTGCTTGTTCACGGTGGCGGCGTCTTCATGAGGCTCGATGCGGAGGGCCGGCTGATGGTCACGGATTTCATCCGCGACTTCACGGGAATCAGCTCGGACGTCACCTTCGTTGGGCGCTCGGATCATTTTCAACTTTGGCAGCCGCAGGCGTTTCACGAGGCGCAGGCGGCGGCGAGAGAGGGGCGCTTCGGTTCGCGTCCCGCGTAAGACAGGGGAACGGAATGGCGGCGAATCCAGGCGACGGAACAACCGAGCCCGAAGGCGGACCGGTTCGTCACATTCCGGTTCTTCTGAAGGAAGTCCTCGAGGCGCTCGATCCCCGGGCCGGCAAGGTCATTCTCGACGGTACGTTCGGGGCGGGCGGTTATACAGCCGCGATCCTTGCGGCGGATGCCGAAGTGATTGCGCTCGATCGCGACCCGAATGCGATTGCCGCCGGCAAGGCGATGGTCGATGCCCATAAAGGCCGTCTCCACCTCATTCAGTCACAGTTCTCCGAACTTGCCGATCACGCGCCGGAAGGCGGGCTTGATGGCGTCGTGCTCGATATCGGCGTCTCCTCCATGCAGATCGACGAGGCCGACCGCGGCTTCTCATTCCAGCGCAACGGTCCGCTCGACATGCGCATGTCTTCGAGCGGCGTGTCGGCGGCCGATGTCGTCAATCGCGCCAAGGTCGGCGATCTCACCCGCATCTTCGGTTTCCTCGGCGAGGAAAAGCAGTCGGGCCGCATCGCCCGCGCCATCGAGAAGCGGCGCCTCACCGAGCCATTCACCACCACGCGCGAACTCGCAAACCTCATCGAGACGGTCAATCCGCGCAAGGCCAAGGACAAGATCCATCCCGCGACCCGCGTCTTCCAGGCGCTCAGGGTCTTCGTCAATGACGAGCTTGGCGAACTAGCCCAGGCGCTGTTTGCCGCCGAGCGGGCCTTGAAGCCGGGCGGGCGGCTGGTCGTCGTCACCTTCCATTCGCTCGAAGACCGGATCGTCAAGCAGTTCTTCGCCGATCGTTCCGGCAAGGCTTCCGGCTCGCGCCACCTGCCGATGGTCGTGGCCAAGCCCGCGATCTTCGAACCGCTCGGCAAAACGATGATCTCGGCGAGCGACGAGGAGGCGGAACTCAATCCGCGCGCCCGTTCCGCCAAGCTTCGCGCCGGAGTGCGGACGGAAGCCCCGCCGAGGTCGGCCGACATGTCGATTTTCGATCTGCCCGATCTCGCCAGCCTCGCAAAGATGGGAGCCTGATACATGCTGCGTAGCTTCGATCTTGTTTTGATCGGCGTGATGACGGCAGCGGCCGTCGTCACCTATTCGATCAAGCACCGCGCCGATGAAAAACTCAGCGAAGTTCACCGGCTGGAGTCGGAAATCAAGCTGGAGAAGGACACGATCGATCTCCTGAAGGCGGACTGGGCTCTGCTGACCCAGCCGAACCGTCTGCACCGGTTGATCAACGTCTACAGTTCCGAGTTGGCACTGGCTCCCACGGAGACGACGCAGCTTGCGATGCCGAAGGAACTGCCGATGCCCAAGGCCCGGCTTCCGCAGCCGGAGACCACCATCGAGGACATCATCGCCGGCAAGAACAGCGAGGTTGCCGCCGCGCTGAAGGGGGTTGCGGCCGCCAAGGCCAAGCCCGCCGCCAAAATTCCCGTGCCACAGCGGCGCGGTCCCATCGAAGTCATTTCCACAGGATCGGTGAAACGCTGATGTCTTTCCTGTCCCGCATCATGATCGTCAAAAGCCGCGCGCATTTTTCGTCCGACAGCCGTGGTCGCGGCTCCGAGAAGGCCTCCTTCGAGGGGACCCGCAAGCGCAAGTCCGCCCAGGCGAAAAACCGCGTCGGCCTGCTGATCGCCGGTTTCACGGTCTTCTACTGCGTCGTCGGCGGCCGGCTGATGCAATATGGCGTCGCGCAGCCGCTGACGACGTCGAGCATCCTGCCGGCGGACCGCCTTCTGGCGTCGCGCCCCGACCTCGTCGACCGCAACGGGGCGGTTCTGGCGACCGACATCCGCACCGTTTCGCTGTTTGCCGAGCCCAACAAGATCATCGACGCCGACGAGGTGATCGAGAAGCTTTCGACGGTTCTGAACGACCTCGACATCAAGGGCACCTATTCGAAGCTGACCTCGAACTCGCGTTTCCAGTGGCTGCGCCGCCAGTTGACGCCAAAGCAGCAGAGCCAGATCCTGGCGCTCGGCATTCCGGGCATCGGTTTCCGGCCCGAGAAGCGCCGTTTCTATCCGGGCGGCCCGACCGCCGCGCATGTCGTCGGCTACGTCAATATCGACAACCGTGGCGTCGCCGGCATGGAACGTTACGTCGACAACCAGGGCCTTGCCGATCTCGCGGCCGTCGGCATGACTTCCAGCCAGCCGCTGGAGCCGGTCAAGCTGTCCATCGACCTGCGGGTCCAGTCGATCGTCCGCGACGTCGTGTCCGAGGCGATCACGAAGTACCGCTCGATCGGCGCCGGAGCGGTCGTTCTCGACGTCCATACCGGCGAGATCGTCGCCATGGCGTCCGCGCCCGATTTCGATCCCAACAATCCGGCCGAAGGCGGCGAGGAGGGATGGTTCAACCGCATGTCGAACGGTACGTTCGAAATGGGCTCGACCTTCAAGTCCTTCACCATTGCCATGGGTCTCGATTCCGGCAAGGTGAGCCTTCAGAGCATGTTCGACGCGCGTTTCCCGATCCGCATCGGCGGCTTCACCATCAAGGACTTCCACGGCAAGGGGCGCATGTTGAGCGTTCCGGAAATCTTTCAGTATTCGTCCAACATAGGCACCGCCAAGATCGCCGATACGGTCGGCATCGAAGGCCACAAGGATTTCCTGACCAAGCTCGGCCTGCTGACGAAAATGCGTACGGAGCTTCCTGAAGTCGCCTCTCCGAGCCAGCCGCGCGAATGGAAGAAGATCAATTCGGTCACCATTTCCTTCGGCCACGGTGTCTCGACGACGCCGTTGCAGACGGCGGTTGCCGGTGCGGCGCTCGTCAACGGCGGAAAATACATCCCGCCGACCTTCCTGCCGCGCAACCGGGCAGAAGCCGACAAGGTCGCTACCCAGGTGCTCAAGCCCTCGACCAGCAAGGACATGCGCTTCCTGTTCGAATGGAACGGCGCCAACGGATCCGGCAGGAATGCGCGCGTCGCGGGCTTCAACGTCGGCGGCAAGACGGGGACGGCGGACAAGGTCGTCAACGGGCGCTACGCCCATGACAAGAACTTCAACGCCTTCCTCGCGGCCTTCCCGATGGACAATCCGCAATATGTCGTGCTGACGTTCTGCGACGAGCCCAAGACCGACAAGGGCAACGGCGCAGCGCTTGCCGCAACTTCTGCCGCGCCGATGGTCAAGGAGATCATCACCCGCGCCGCGCCCATTCTCGGTGTAAAGCCGAAATTCGGCAATGACGGTTCTGCCCTGCTTGTGTCTTATTGAGCGATAACAACTTGAGCGCACGATTCGAGGGGACGACGCTCAGAATGGAACATCAGCCAATGAAATTGCGAGAACTCGCCGGACGGGATTTCCCCGAAATAGCCGACCTGATGGCCGGGCCGGCCGGCGATCTCGAGGTGACCGGTCTTACCTCCGACAGCCGCAAGGTAAAACCCGGCATGCTGTTTGCGGCGCTCGCAGGCACCAAGGCGGACGGTTCGGGCTATCTCGGCGATGCGGCCGCCCGCGGCGCGATCGCGGCGATTGCGGGCCACACGGCTGATACAGGCATTCCAGTTCTTTCCGTTTCCAACCCGCGCCGGCTGCTGGCGCTTGCCGCCGCCCGTTTCTACGGCGCGCAGCCGGAAACCATGGTTGCCGTCACGGGCACCGCCGGCAAGACCTCCGTCGCCTCGTTCACCCGCCAGATCTGGGCGCATGCCGGCCATGCCGCGGCGCAGATCGGCACGACCGGCGTCGTCTCCCCGACCCGCAACGACTACGGAACGCTGACCACGCCGGATCCGGTCGAACTGCAGCAGCTGCTGGCGGAACTGGCTGCCGAAGGCGTCACCCATGCCGCCATGGAAGCTTCCAGCCACGGCCTCGACCAGAGCCGGCTCGACGGCGTGCGTCTTGTGGCTGCCGGCTTCACCAATCTCGGCCGCGACCACATGGACTATCATCCGACGATCGAGAACTACATGGCCGCCAAGATGCGGCTTTTCGATACGCTGATGCCGAAAGGCGCACCGGCCATCATCTTCGCCGACGACGCCTGGTCGGAAGAGGCGATGCGGGTGGCGACGGTTGCCGACCTTGATGTCCGCACGGTCGGCCGAAGGGGCGATTATCTGTGCCTCAAGCGCGTCGAGCACTTCCGTCATAAGCAGATGGCCGAGATCCATATCGGCGACCAGATTTTCGAAGTCGATATTCCGCTTGCCGGCGATTTCCAGGTGTCGAACGCGCTGGTCGCGGCGGGGCTTGCCATGTCGACCGGGGTTCCGGCCGCCGTGGCCATGGCCGCGCTCGAAAAGCTGGTCGGCGCCTCGGGTCGTCTCGAACTGGTCGGCCAGTCAAAAGACGGGGCGCTCGCCTATGTGGATTACGCCCACAAGCCGGACGCGCTGGAGAACGTGCTGACCTCCGTGCGCCCGTTCACGACCGGCCGCGTCATCGTGGTGTTCGGCTGCGGTGGCGACCGCGACAAGGGCAAGCGGCCGATCATGGGCGATGTGGCGACAAGGCTTGCCGATATCGTCATCGTCACCGACGATAATCCGCGTTCCGAGGTTCCCGAGGTGATCCGTTCCGAGATCATGGCGGCGGCTCCGGGTGCAATCGAGATCGGCGATCGGGCCAATGCGATCCGCGAGGCAGTCAACATGCTGCGGGCAGGTGATACGTTGATCGTCGCGGGCAAGGGCCACGAGGAAGGCCAGACGATCGGCACGACGGTCCTGCCGTTTTCCGATCACGTCGAAGTCCGCAAGGCGCTGGAGGAGCTGAAATCGTGAACTGGCTATGGACCTCCGAGGATCTGACGTCTGCCATGGGCGGCCGGCCGATCGGTGCGCTTCCGGCGGGTATCACCGGAATCTCGATCGACAGCCGCTCCATCGGCCAGGACGAGGCTTTCTTCGCCATCAGGGGCGACCGCGTCGACGGTCATGACTATGCGAGCCTCGCTGTCGCCAACGGGGCGACGCTGATCGTCGTCAACGAATCGAAATTGCCGGCGCTCGGCAAGTTGAGCGTGCCGATGATCGTTGTCGAAGACGTGCTTGCGGCGCTCGGAAAGCTGGCGCTTGCGGCGCGGGCGCGCAGCCGGGCGCGGATCGTCGCCATCACCGGTTCGGTCGGCAAGACGACCACCAAGGAGATGCTGCGCCATGCGCTGGCGCCCTCCGGCAAGGTGCATGCCGCCGTCGCCTCCTTCAACAATCACTGGGGCGTGCCGCTGACGCTTGCCCGCATGCCGGCGGATTCGGATTTCGGCGTCTTCGAGATCGGCATGAACCATCCCGACGAGATCCGCCCGCTGGTGAAGATGGTGCGTCCGCATGTGGCGATGATCACCACGATCGCCGCCGCGCATCTTGGCCATTTCAAGAACCTCGAGGAGATTGCCGCCGCCAAGGCCGAGATCTTCGAAGGTCTGGAGCCCGGCGGTTCGGCGATCCTCAATCGCGACATCAAGCAGTTCGGTTTTCTGCAGAAAAAGGCGCAGGAGGCGGGTGTCTCGCACATCCACACCTTCGGCCAGCATGCCAAGGCGGATTTCCGGCTGGCGGATTTCGAGGGCAACGGGGAAAACTCGGTCGTCTGGGCCGTGCTGAACGGCGAGACGTCGGAAGTCCATATCGGTGCGCCGGGCCGGCACATTGCCGAAAACGCCATGGCGGTTCTCGGTGCCTGCCTGCTGGTCGGCGCGGACATGGCCGGCGCCATGGAAGCGCTCGCGGCGCTGAAGCCGGTCAAGGGCAGGGGCGAACGCCACCGCCTCGGCATCGGCGAAGGCCATCTGACGCTGATCGACGAGAGCTACAACGCCAACCCGGCCTCGATGCGGGCGGCGATCGCGCTTCTGGCATCCTCGGTACCTGAACTGACGGGCCGGCGCATTGCCGTTCTCGGCGACATGCTGGAAATGGGCGAATTCTCCGCCAAGGTGCATGAGGAACTGGCGGGTCCGCTGCTTGCCGCCGGCATCGAACATGTCTGGCTGGCGGGTGCGGAAATGACGGCTTTGCGCGACGCGCTGCCCGACAGCGTCGACGTGCAATATTACGAAAAGACTGCGGATCTCGCCGATTTCGTCGTGCGCTCGGTGATGCCGGGCGACGTGGTGATGGTGAAATCTTCGCTCGGCCTCGGTTTCGGCAAGATCGTGGCCGCGCTTATTGACAACTACCCGGCATTCTCCGACACGGAACGCCACTAATTAAGACGCGGCTTCTAGAAAGGGCGCTGAATGCTGATCTGGCTTGTGGAACTGGCGGATAAAGTCCAATTTTTCAACCTGTTCCGGTACATCACCTTCAGGACGGGCGCTGCGCTCTTTACGTCTGCGCTGATCGTCTTCCTGTTCGGGCCGATGATCATCGCGTCGCTCCGCCTGCGCCAGGGCAAGGGACAGCCGATCCGCGCCGACGGGCCGCAGACCCATTTCAAGAAGGCGGGTACGCCGACCATGGGCGGTCTGATGATTCTTGCCGGCATCGTCGGCGGGTCGCTGCTCTGGGCCGACCTTTCGAACGTCTACGTCGTCGCGACCCTGCTCGTCACGCTCGGTTTCGGCGCGATCGGTTTCTATGACGACTATCTGAAAGTCACCAAACAGACCGACAAGGGATTTTCCGGCAAGGCGCGTCTCGGCATCGAGTTCGTGATCGCGGGCATTGCGGTCTTCTTCATGATGCGGGTGGCGCTCGCGACCGGCCAGTCGAGCAATCCGACGCTCGGCACCTCGGTCGCCTTCCCGTTCTTCAAGGACCTGTTCATCAATCTCGGCATCTTCTTCGTCCTGTTCGGCGGTTTCGTCATCGTGGCGGCCGGCAATGCCGTGAACCTGACGGACGGCCTAGACGGGCTGGCGATCGTACCGGTCATGATCGCCGCAGCCTCTTTCGGCGTCATCGCCTATCTCGCCGGCAACGCGGTATTTGCGGGATACCTGCAGATCAATTTCGTCCCCGGCACCGGCGAGCTTGCCGTCATTCTCGGAGCGGTGATCGGCGCCGGCCTCGGCTTCCTCTGGTTCAACGCGCCGCCTGCCGCCATCTTCATGGGCGATACGGGATCGCTGGCGCTCGGCGGCCTGATCGGCTCGGTCGCCGTCGCCACCAAGCACGAGATCGTCATGGCGATCGTCGGCGGCCTGTTCGTGATGGAGACGCTGTCGGTGATCATCCAGGTCGGATTCTTCAAGATGACCGGCCGGCGCGTCTTCCTGATGGCGCCGATCCACCACCATTTCGAAAAACTCGGCTGGACGGAAAGCCAGGTGGTGATCCGCTTCTGGATCATCGCCGTCGGCCTTGCCATGCTCGGCCTTTCGACGCTCAAGCTGCGGTGACACGGCGATGATCGCGGTCACCACATTCAAGGACAAGCCGGTCACGCTGTTCGGCCTCGGCGGCTCGGGGCTGGCGACGGCCAAGGCCTTGGTTGCCGGCGGCGCGAAGGTGGTCGCCTGGGACGACAATCCCGACAGCGTCGCCAAGGCTACGGCCGAGGGCATCGCGACCGCCGACCTGCGCGCTATCGACTGGTCGGCACAGGCCGCCTTCGTGCTGTCGCCGGGCGTGCCGCTCACCCATCCGAAGCCGCATTGGAGCGTCGATCTCGCCCGGTCTGCCGGCGTCGAGATCATCGGCGACGTCGAGCTTTTCGTGCGCGAGCGCCGGGCGCATGCGCCGGATTGCCCGTTCATCGCGATTACCGGCACCAACGGCAAATCGACGACCACGGCGCTGATCGCCCATATCCTGAAGTCGAGCGGCCGCGACACCCAGCTCGGCGGCAATATCGGCACCGCGATCCTGACGCTCGATCCGCCGAAGGCCGAGCGCTATTTCGTCGTCGAATGCTCGTCCTACCAGATCGATCTGGCGCCGACGCTCAATCCGACCGCCGGCATCCTGCTCAACCTGACGCCCGACCATCTCGACCGGCACGGCACCATGCAGCACTACGCCGACGTCAAGGAACGCCTCGTTGCCGGCAGCCGGACGGCCGTGATCGGCGTCGACGATTCGTTCTGCGCCCTCATCGCCGACCGCGTCGAACGGGCCGGCGTCGCGGTCAAGCGGATTTCCAAGCGGGTCGTGGTTGCCGACGGTCTTTATGCCGAAGGCAGCCGGATCATCGAGGCGCATGGCGGCGCGACGTCGCTGCTCGTCGATCTCGACGGTATTGAGACCCTCAAGGGCAGCCACAACGCCCAGAACGCTGCGGCGGCAATCGCCGCCTGCCTTGCGGTCGGCGTGTCGAAGGACGAGATCCGTGCGGGACTGAGATCCTTCCCTGGCCTGAAGCATCGGATGCAGCCGGTCGGCCGCCGGGGCCAGGTGGTGTTTGTCAACGATTCGAAGGCGACCAATGCGGATGCGGCAGCGCCGGCGCTCTCCAGCTACGAGCGGATCTACTGGATTGCCGGCGGCCTGCCGAAGGAGGGCGGCATAGTCAGCCTCGCTCCACTCTTCCCGCGTATCGTCAAGGCCTATCTGATCGGAGAAGCCGCACCGGCATTCGCGGCGACGCTTGGCGAGGCGGTGCCCTACGAGATTTCGGGCACGCTCGAAAAGGCGGTCGCGCACGCCGCGGCGGATGCGAGCGCCGATACGACACCGTCCGCGGTGATGTTGTCGCCGGCCTGCGCCAGCTTCGATCAGTTCAAGAATTTCGAGGTTCGCGGCGATGCCTTTGTCGGCCATGTCGCGGGCCTCGACGGCGTCACGATGTTGATCAACCTGGGTTGACCGAGACGGA
Organism: Neorhizobium galegae; assembly: GCF_021391675.1. Classification (NCBI taxonomy): domain Bacteria; kingdom Pseudomonadati; phylum Pseudomonadota; class Alphaproteobacteria; order Hyphomicrobiales; family Rhizobiaceae; genus Neorhizobium; species Neorhizobium galegae. The sequence continues at coordinate 2,503,339 of NZ_CP090095.1, read as the reverse complement.
AAAGGGGAACGACAGATGGTAAGCCGCGCAGACCGTGGGCCGCTCGCAGACTGGTTCTGGACGATCGACCGTTTCTTCCTCGTTGCCTTCGTGCTGCTGATGGGTGTCGGCTTCATGCTCTCCTTCGCGGCGTCGCCGGCGGTCGCCGAACGTATCGGCCTCAACAGTTTCCACTTCGTCGAGCGTCACGCGCTGTTCCTGCTGCCGTCGCTGGTGGTGATGATCGGCCTGTCCTTCCTGACGCCGCGGCAGGTGCGGCGGACCGCGATCGTCCTTTTGATCATCTCGCTGGCGCTGATGGTGCTGGCGCTGTTCTTCGGCGTCGAGGTCAAGGGATCGCGGCGCTGGATCGGCGTCGGCATGTTTTCGATCCAGCCGTCGGAATTCATGAAGCCGGCCTTCGTCGTCGTCTGCGCCTGGCTGTTTGCCGAGCACGCGCGGCAGCCGGAAATCCCCGGCAATCTCTTCGCCATCATCCTGTTCGGCATCGTCGCGGCACTGCTCGTCGCACAGCCCGACCTTGGCCAGACCATTTTGACCAGCGTCGTCTGGGGCGGGATGTTCTTCATGGCCGGCATGCCCTGGCTGTGGATCGTGCTGCTCGGCGGCGTTGGCGCCGGCGGCATCGTCACCGCCTATTACATGCTGCCGCACGTCACCGCCCGCTTCGACAAGTTCCTGACCGGCGAGGGCGACCGCTTCCAGATCGAGACCGCGCACGAAGCGATCCTGCAGGGCGGCTGGTTCGGGCAGGGGCCAGGCGAGGGAATCGTCAAGCGCATTCTGCCGGACAGCCACACGGACTTCGTGTTCTCTGTTGCAGCCGAAGAATTCGGCATTATCTTTTGTATGGCACTGGTGGCGATCTTCGCCTTCATCGTGCTGCGCGGCCTGAACCACGCCTTCAAGGAGCGCAACGACTTCAACCGGTTTGCGGTCGCAGGCCTCGTCCTGCAGATCGGCATGCAGTCGCTCATCAATATCGGCGTCAATCTCGAACTCATGCCGGCCAAGGGCATGACGCTCCCCTTGATCTCCTATGGCGGCTCCTCGATGATCGCGATCGGCATCACTGCCGGCTTCATCCTGGCGCTCACCCGCCATCGTCCGGAGAAGCGAGCGCAAGAGCGGAGCCTGTTCCGGGTCGCCCAGGGCGTACCCGCGGAGTAAAAGTCCAATGACCAAGGGCATCATATTGCTAGCCGCCGGGGGAACCGGCGGTCATGTGTTTCCGGCGGAAGCGCTGGGACACGAACTGAGGGAGCGCGGTTATTCCGTGCATCTCGTCACCGACAGCCGGGCCGAGCGTTATGCCGGCACGTTTCCGGCCGACGAAATCCATGTCGTTCCATCTGCCACGTTCGGATCGAAGAACCCGATCGCGCTCGCCCGCACCGGCTGGAAGCTGTGGACGGGCCTGCGGGCCGCCCGCCGACTGATCAGCCGGCTGAAGCCGCTCGCCGTTGTCGGCTTCGGCGGTTACCCGACCGTGCCGCCGCTGATGGCCTCGACGGCCATGGGCGTGCCGACGATGATCCATGAACAGAACGCCGTGATGGGCCGCGCCAACAAAGCGCTGGCCGCCAAGGTCCAGGCGATCGCCGGCGGTTTCCTGCCGGAGGGCAGCGGTCCCTATGCGGACAAGACCGTCACGACCGGCAATCCGGTGCGTCCGGCCGTGCTTGCGGCCTCCAATATTCCCTATGTCGCCTCTCGCGGCGACGATCCGTTCCGGCTGGTCGTGTTCGGCGGCAGCCAGGGCGCGCAGTTCTTCTCCTCGGCCGTGCCGACGGCGCTCAGCCTGCTCGACCAGGCCGAGCGTGATCGCGTCGTCGTTACCCAGCAGGCGCGTCCGGAAGACAAGGATCGCGTCAGCTCCTGCTTTGCAAAGCTCAAGGCACCCGCCGATATTTCGTCGTTCTTCTCGGACATGGCCGAGCGGCTTGCCTCCGCGCATCTGGTCATCTGCCGCTCCGGCGCCTCGACGGTGTCGGAAATTGCGGTGATTGGCCGGCCGGCCATTCTCGTGCCTTACCCGCATGCTCTGGATCACGACCAGGCCGCCAATGCCGAGGCGCTGGTGGCGACCGGTGGCGCCAAGGTCGTGCAGCAATCGGAGCTTTCGCCGGATAAGCTTGCCTCGATCATTTCGGGCGCGATGAAGGATCCGGACAAGCTTGAAAGAATGGCGGCTGCGGCCAAGTCCGCCGGACGGCCGAATGCGACCGGCCTGCTTGCGGACCTGGTCGTGGCGATCGCGGAGCGGAAATCGATTTCGGAATTTAAGGGAGTGCGTGCATGAAGATGCCGAAGGCCATAGGGCTCGTCCATTTCATCGGCATCGGCGGTATCGGCATGAGCGGTATCGCCGAGGTCTTGCATAATCTCGGTCACAAGGTCCAGGGATCCGACCAGGCCGACGGCGCCAATGTCCAGCGCCTGCGCGACAAGGGCATCCCGGTCTTCGTCGGGCATCAGGCCGAAAACATCGGTGATGCCGAGGTGGTTGTCGTCTCGACGGCTATCAAGAAGAACAATCCGGAGCTGATGGCGGCGCGTGAAAAATCGCTGCCGATCGTGCGCCGGGCCGAAATGCTCGCCGAGCTGATGCGCTTCCGCAATGCGATCGCCATCGGCGGCACGCATGGCAAGACCACCACGACTTCCATGGTCGCGACGCTTCTGGAGGCCGGCAATCTTGATCCGACCGTCATCAACGGCGGCATCATCAATGCCTACGGCACCAATGCGCGGATGGGCGAGGGCGAGTGGATGGTGGTCGAGGCCGACGAATCGGATGGCACCTTCCTGAAGCTGCCTGCCGACGTTGCCGTGGTCACCAATATCGACCCCGAACATCTCGACCATTACGGCAATTTCGACGCGGTGCGCGCCGCCTTCCGGCAGTTCGTCGAGAACGTGCCGTTCTATGGGTTCGGCGTGCTCTGCCTCGATCATCCGGAAGTGCAGGCTTTGGTTAGTCGCATCGAGGATCGCAAGATCGTCACCTATGGCGAGAACCCGCAGGCGGATGCGCGTTTCTCGAATGTCCGCATGGAAGGCACCAAGTCGATCTTCGACGTGGAAATCCGCCGTCGCCGCACCGGCCGGGTGTTCCAGTTCAAGGACCTGGCGCTGCCGATGCCCGGTCGCCACAACATTTCCAACGCCACTGCAGCGATCGCGGTCGCCAACCGGCTCGGCATTTCGGAAGAGGATATCCGCAAGGGGCTCGCCAACTTCAGCGGCGTCAAGCGACGCTTCACTTTGACCGGCACCTGGAACGGCGTTTCGATCTTCGACGACTACGGCCACCATCCGGTGGAGATCAAGGCCGTGCTGCGGGCAGCGCGCGAATCGTGCCAGGGCCGCATCATCGCCGTCCACCAGCCGCATCGCTATACGCGCCTGTCGAGCCTGTTCGAGGATTTCGCCAACTGCTTCAACGATGCCGACAGTATCCTCCTGGCGCCGGTCTATGCCGCGGGCGAAGAACCGATCGAAGGCGCCAATTCGGAAGCGCTGGTTTCCCGCATCCGGTCGGGCGGCCATCGCGACGCACGATACATGGCATCGCCGACGGAACTCGCTTCGATTGTATCGGGCATTGCGAAACCGGGTGATTTCGTGGTTCTTCTGGGGGCAGGCAATATCACACAGTGGGCAGCGGCATTGCCGAAGGAACTGGAAAGCGTATCGGGACGATAGGAAATGAAACAGGTGAATGGGGAAAAGCTTCTGGCGTCGTTGGGGGATGACGTCAACAAACTGCGCGGCAGGCTGACGCCGGACGCGCCGATGGATCGCGTCACCTGGTTCCAGGCCGGCGGACTCGCCGAACTGATGTTCCAGCCCCATGACGTCGACGACCTCGTGGCCTTCCTGCAGATCCTGCCGGAAGAGGTGCCGCTGACGGTGGTGGGAGTCGGTTCGAACCTGCTGGTCCGTGACGGAGGCATTCCCGGCGTCGTTCTGCGTCTCTCGGCCAAAGGTTTCGGCGGCGTCGATCTCGTCGGCGACAACCGTATCAAGGCCGGCGCGATCTGCCCCGACAAGCACATTGCCGCAATGGCGATGGACAACGGCATCGGCGGTTTCGCCTTCTATTACGGCATTCCGGGCTCGATCGGCGGAGCTCTGCGCATGAATGCTGGCGCCAATGGCGGCGAGACGTCCGGGCGCGTCGTCGAAGTGCATGCCGTCGACCGCAAGGGCGGCACGCATGTCTTTTCGGCTGCCGAGATGGGCTACAGCTATCGCCATTCCTCGGTTCCGGCCGAGATGATCTTTACCCACGCGGTCTTCGAAGGATATCCCGAGGAGCGGGCAAAGATTCGCGCCGAGATGGATGCGGTGCGCCAGCATCGCGAGACGGTGCAGCCGATCAAGGAAAAGACCGGCGGTTCGACCTTCAAGAACCCGGAAGGCCATTCCGCGTGGAAGCTGATCGACGAGGCAGGCTGCCGCGGGCTGGTCAGCGGCGGAGCACAGATGTCGTCGCTCCATTGCAACTTCATGATCAATATCGGCCATGCCAGCGGCTACGACCTCGAATATCTCGGCGAGACCATTCGCCAGCGGGTCTTCGAACATTCCGGCATCAAGCTCGAATGGGAAATCAAGCGCCTCGGCATCTTCATGCCCGGCCGCGAGGTGAGACCCTTCCAGGGCATGACGAGCGAATGACGGGAGACCGGCCGATAGGCTGAGGCGTGAGCGTCCTTTGACGCGTGATCTCGATTGCCTTGCAGAAAATTTCTGCAAAACAGGAGTTTACGGCGGTTTGCTCACGTCTTGGTTTCATAAGCCGGGGCGGGGCCGCTGCCTTAGTGTGAACGTGTTCTTCAGAACGTGCTTATTCATTGAGCATTCATGAGCGTGTATTGCATAATGACGCGGTCTTGAATGAGATTCGTGCCAAGAACCGGCAGGGTGCCGGGGGCACGAGCAGGGGGATATCCAATGTTCAAAAAATTAGCGGCCGAGTTTTTCGGCACTTTCTGGCTTGTCTTCGGTGGATGCGGCAGCGCGGTTCTGGCTGCTGCATTTCCGGATCTCGGTATCGGCTTCGTCGGCGTTGCGCTCGCGTTCGGTCTGACGGTGCTCACCATGGCTTATGCGGTCGGCGGTATTTCCGGCGGGCATTTCAATCCGGCGGTCTCGGTGGGACTGACGGTGGCGGGCAGGTTCCCGGCATCAAGCCTGCTGCCTTATGTCATCGCTCAGGTGGTAGGAGCGGTGGTTGCGGCCCTGGTTCTCTATCTCATCGCCTCCGGCAAGGCTGGTTTCCAGCTCGGCGGCTTTGCGTCCAACGGCTACGGCGAGCATTCGCCCGGCGGTTATTCGTTGACCTCTGCGCTTTTGATAGAACTGGTTCTCACCGGTTTCTTCATCTTCATCATTCTCGGCGCGACCGGGCCGAAGGCGCCGGCCGGGTTTGCTCCGATTGCAATCGGCCTTGCGCTGACGCTGATCCATCTGATCTCGATCCCGGTCACCAACACATCCGTCAACCCGGCACGTTCGACCGGCGTCGCGCTGATCGTCGGGGACTGGGCTCTCGCACAGCTTTGGCTTTTCTGGGCGGCACCGATCGTAGGCGCCATCCTCGGCGCGCTGGCCTGGAAGCTGGTGGACGATTCGGAAGAGCGGGCCGCGGCCTGATTTTCAGAAGAACGGCGCGTTCCGCCGAGGTAAAAGAGCCCGCGAAGCCGCACGCTTCGCGGGCTTTTCTGTGTCTCGGACTTTCAGGAATCGCCGTCCGATTCGAGAGGCCCGACCGTCCTTTTGTGGCTGTTCCGAATGTTGCCGCAAACTGGGCGTTAACTTCCAGCGATTCGATTTTTCCTTTGTTTTCATGCTTTTGGCTACCCGGGTTAATCAAGGTAAACGGTTTGTTAACTATATTCGGGCACTAATGCAGGCATGCCTAACGTCCGGCGAGAATCGTCAGGGAACAGGTTGGCGCAAGCGCCGTACTAGAGAGTGTAGTCCTTTTTGGCGGGAGTGATTGATGAGCGACAAGCACGTGGCTGTTTTGATGGGAGGATTTTCCTCCGAGCGGCCTGTCAGCCTGTCCTCGGGCGCTGCCTGCGCGGATGCTCTGGAAGGTGAAGGCTATCGCGTCACCCGCGTCGATGTCGGCCGGGATGTTGCGGCCGTTCTCTCGGAGCTTCAGCCGGACGTTGCCTTCAATGCATTGCACGGACCTTTCGGTGAGGACGGAACGATCCAGGGCATCCTCGAATACCTCGAGATTCCCTATACCCATTCCGGCGTGCTTGCCTCGGCGCTCGCCATGGATAAACATCAGGCCAAGCACGTCGCCAAGGCATCCGGCATCCCCGTCGCCGAAGCCAAGGTCATGAGTCGCTTCGATATCGGTAACGCCCATCCGATAAAGCTGCCCTATGTGGTGAAGCCGGTACGCGAAGGCTCGTCCTTCGGCGTCGTGATCGTCCAGGAAAATCAGTCGCATCCGCCGCAGATCATTGGATCGTCCGAGTGGCGTTACGGCGATCGTGTTCTGGTCGAACGCTATATCTATGGCCGCGAACTCACCTGCGGCGTCATGGGCGACGTGGCGCTTGGCGTCACCGAAGTGGTGCCTCTCAGTCACGCCTTTTACGATTACGATGCGAAATACGCGGATGGTGGTTCGAAACACGTCATCCCGGCACAAATTTCACCGAATATTTACCAAAAGATTCAAACACTAGCGCTCAAGGCGCATCAGGCGATGGGCTGCCGTGGCGTCAGTCGCTCCGACTTTCGCTACGACGACCGCTTCTCCGAGAACGGCGAGGTTATCTGGCTGGAAATCAACACGCAGCCGGGCATGACCCCGACATCGCTGGTGCCCGAAATGGCCGGCCATGCCGGTCACTCATTTGGTGAACTCGTCCGTTGGATGGTGGAGGACGCTACGTGTTTGCGTTGATCGGCAGAAAAGCGGGTGGACCGCGAGGCCGTTCTCAGGCTCATTATCTCGGTGCCGAAGAGCGCCGGGTTCTTCCGCGCCCGCTTCGCCGGGTGTTCCGTTTCTGCGCCAGCCTCGCCACCGGCCGCATCCATATCCCGCCCCATACCGGAACGCTTTCCGCTCTCGGCTTTTTTGCCGCAGTCGGTCTTTACGGCATGTCGCTCGGCGGTCATGGTCAGGCGGTCGCGCAGGCGACTACGGCGGCTGTCGGCTTTGCGATCGAGGATGTGCGCGTCTCGGGCAATGACCAGACTTCCGAAATCGACATCCTGCAGCTTCTCGGCCTCGACGGCACGACCTCGCTCGTCGCTCTCGACATCGATTCCGCCCGCCGCAAGCTCTCGGCGCTTCCCTGGGTCCAGTATGCGGAAGTCCGCAAGATCTATCCGAAGACGATCGAGGTGATGCTGAAGGAACGTCAGGCCTTCGGCATCTGGCAGCACGGCGCCGAGCTGTCGCTGATCGAAAAGAACGGCAGCGTGATCGCGCCGCTGCGTGACAACAAGTTCGCCTCGCTGCCGCTGTTTGTCGGCCGCGATGCCGAGACGGCCGCCGCCTCCTTCGAAGACGCCATGGCCGGCTGGCCGGAGCTGAAAAATCGTGTGAAGGCCTATGTTCGCATTGCCGGTCGCCGCTGGGATCTGCATCTCGACAACGGCGTCGTGCTGAAGCTGCCGGAAGCCAACGTCGCCAAGGCGCTCCGCGTGCTCGCACGGCTCGAAAAGGAGCAGGGTTTGCTGGAGCGCGATGTCGCCGCCGTCGATCTGAGGCTTGAGGATCGCACCACCATCCAGCTTACTCCCGGTGCCTTGGATCGCCGCAGAGAGGCGCTGGATGCGCGGACGAAGGCCCTGAAGAAACTGGGAGAGCAGTCTTGAGCGTATTCGGTTCCTCCCATTTCGGTCTGCCGCGCATGAAGCCGCTGTCTTCCAAGCGTAGTCACGTCGTTTCGGTCCTCGATATCGGCTCTACCAAGGTGGTCTGCATGATCGCCCGGCTGACGCCGCGGCAGGAAAGCCAGGTTCTGCCTGGCCGCACCCACAATATCGAAATCATCGGCATCGGCCACCAGCGCTCGCGCGGTGTGAAGTCCGGCGTGATCGGCGATCTCGATGCCGCAGAAAGCGTCGTCCGTCTCGCGGTCGATGCCGCCGAGCGTATGGCGGGGCTTACCGTCGACAGCCTGATCGTCAATGTCTCCGCCGGCCGCATCACCAGCGACGTCTATACCGCGACGATCGATCTCGGCGGCCAGGAAGTGGAAGAGGCTGATCTCAAGAAGGTTCTGATCGCGGCAAGCCAGCAGTCGTTGCGCCAGGATCGTGCCATCCTGCACTCACTTCCGACCGGCTTCTCGCTCGACGGCGAACGCGGCATCCGCGATCCGCTGGCGATGTTCGGCGATACGCTCGGCGTCGACATGCACGTCGTGGCCGCCGAGCGCGCCACGCTGAAGAACCTCGAACTCTGCGTCAACCGTGCCCATCTGTCGGTCGAAGGCATGGTCGCGACGCCCTATGCGAGCGGCCTTGCTGCCCTCGTCGACGACGAAGTCGAGCTCGGCTGCGCCGCGATCGACATGGGCGGCGGCACGACGACGATCTCGGTCTTTGCCGAGGGCAAGCTGGTCCATACGGATGCCATCAGCCTTGGCGGTCATCACGTGACGACCGACCTTGCTCGCGGGCTTTCGACCCGCATCGAGGATGCCGAGCGCATGAAGGTCGTGCACGGTTCGGCGCTCGCCAACGGTGGCGACGAGCGAGATGTGATCTCCGTTCCGCCGATCGGCGAGGACGATCGCGATCAGCCGACCCAGGTGCCGCGCTCGCTGGTCACCCGCATCGTGCAGGCGCGCATCGAAGAGACGCTCGAACTCATCCGCGACCGCATCCAGAAGTCGGGTTTCAGCCCGATCGTCGGCAAGCGCGTCGTGCTGACGGGTGGTGCCAGCCAGCTTACCGGCCTTTCGGAAACGGCGCGCCGCATCCTGGCGCGCAATGTCCGCATCGGCCGCCCGATGGGCGTCTCCGGCCTGCCGACGGCAGCCAAGGGACCGGCCTTTTCGACGGCAGTCGGACTGATGATCTATCCGCAGGTCGCGGATCTCGAAACACACGCTTCGCAGAGCGGCCTGATGGCCACGCTGGGAAGCGGCAATGGCAGGCTGGCCCGCGTGGGCCAGTGGTTGAAGGAAAGTTTTTGATGCGAGGGGCTTCGGCCCGCGCATCGGAGAAGAGTTGCAATGAATTGGCCGGCGGCGATGCGGCCAGCAAAAGAAGGAACTGGTGCAATGACCATCAAGCTGCAAAAGCCTGATATCACCGAATTGAAGCCGCGGATTACCGTGTTCGGCGTCGGCGGCGGCGGCGGTAACGCCGTCAACAACATGATCACTGCCGGCCTCGAGGGCGTCGACTTCGTCGTTGCCAATACCGATGCCCAGGCGCTGACCATGACCAAGGCCGAGCGGATCATCCAGATGGGTGCCCGGGTCACCGAAGGCCTCGGCGCCGGTTCGCAGCCGGAAGTCGGCCGCGCCGCCGCGGAAGAATGCCTCGACGAGATCGTCGATCACCTGCACGGCACGCACATGTGCTTCGTCACCGCCGGCATGGGCGGCGGCACCGGCACGGGTGCCGCGCCGGTCGTCGCGCAGGCTGCCCGCTCCAAGGGCATCCTGACAGTCGGCGTCGTCACCAAGCCGTTTCACTTCGAAGGCCAGCGCCGCATGCGCCTTGCCGAATCCGGCATCCAGGAACTGCAGAAGTCGGTCGACACGCTGATCGTCATCCCGAACCAGAACCTCTTCCGCATCGCCAACGACAAGACGACCTTTGCCGACGCGTTTGCGATGGCCGACCAGGTTCTCTATTCGGGCGTCGCCTGCATTACCGACCTGATGGTCAAGGAAGGCCTGATCAACCTCGACTTCGCCGACGTCCGCTCGGTGATGCGCGAGATGGGCCGCGCGATGATGGGTACCGGCGAAGCATCCGGCCCCGGCCGCGCCATGCAGGCCGCAGAAGCCGCCATCGCCAACCCGCTGCTCGACGAGACCTCGATGAAGGGCGCTCAAGGCCTCCTGATCTCGATCACCGGCGGCCGCGACCTGACGCTGTTCGAAGTCGATGAAGCCGCGACCCGTATCCGCGAGGAAGTCGATCCGGATGCGAACATCATCCTCGGCGCCACCTTCGACGAAGCGCTCGAAGGCCTGATCCGCGTATCGGTCGTGGCGACCGGCATCGATCGTGCCGCCGGCGCCGTCGACATCCGTGCCGCCGAAATCCGCGCCGCTTCAAAGCCGATCATCCGCCCGTCGGCAGCGATTGCTCCGGCGCCGGTTGCCGCTCAGCCGGCTCCGGTCATGCAGGCAGCCCCGGCTCCGAAGCCGTTCGTCGACCCGATCGCCGAGACGATCCGCATGGCGGAAGCCGAAATGGAACGCGAACTCGCGATCGCTGAACCGCAGCACCAGCATGCGGCCCCGGCACCACAGCCGGTCGCTCCGCAGCCGGTCATGCATCAGCAGGAAGAGTTCCGTCCGCAGAGCCGCATCTTCGGTGCTGCTCCGGTCGAAGCTCAAGCCCCGGTCATGAGCCGTCCGGCGCCCGCGCCGCAGCCGGCCCCGGTTCAGCATCACGTGCAGCCGCAGCCCGCTCCGGTGATGAGCCAGCCGGCTCCGCGTGCGGCACAGCCGGTCTATCGCGAGCCGATGTCGCAGGTGGTTGAACCGGTTCGCATGCCGAAGGTCGAGGATTTCCCGCCGGTCGTGAAGGCCGAGATGGATCGCCGCGCCCAGCCGGTACAGCATGTACAGGAAGAGCGCGGTCCGATGGGTCTCCTGAAGCGGATCACCAATTCGCTCGGCCGCCGCGAAGAGGAAGAGCCTGCTCACATCGAGCCGGCAGCACCGGCTCCGGCCCCGCAGCAACGTCGTCCGCTGTCGGCCGAAGCCAGCCTCTATGCGCCGCGCCGCGGCAATCTCGACGATCATGGACGTGCGGTTCCGCAGGCCCATCACGAGGAAGACCAGCTCGAAATTCCGGCCTTCCTGCGCCGTCAATCGAACTGATTTCTACTTGAGTTAAAGACGGTCACGAAACGTGAAGAAGGCCCGGATCACGCGTCCGGGCCTTCGCTCGTTTTGTCAATCAAGACGCAGAGTTAACAACGTAACAATCCGAAATGAACAGTGATTTGGATTGTGCCAAACGGCTGCGTATGAAGGATGCTAAGGGACGCCAAAAGGGATCGACCGATTCAGGTGATCGGTCCGGTGGCGCTCAAGAATTTCGGATCCATTTTCTTTACGGATCCGGCGAAAAGAAGGCAGCAGGAATGACTATCGGACTGTTCGGTTTCCAGACCACCATCGCCTCCCCGGTAACCCTGAAGGGCATTGGCGTTCATTCCGGAGCTCCCGTCAGCCTCACTTTTCAGCCTGCCGAAGCCGGCACCGGCGTAATCTTCACGCGTCTTCTGGACGACGGCAGCTCGGTCGAATATCGGGCCGTTTCCTCCCAGGTCGGCAATACCGATCTCTGCACCGTTCTCGGCACGTCGCTTTCCCGTTCCGTCGCGACGATCGAACATGTGATGGCCGCGATTTACGCGCTCGGCGTCGACAACCTCATGGTCGAAGTCGACAGCGGCGAGATGCCGATCATGGACGGCAGCTCCCTTCCTTTCATCGAAGCGATCGAGCAGGCCGGTATCGTCAATCTCGGCATCAAGCGCCGCTATATCCGCGTCCTGAAGCCGGTCCGCATCGACGCCGGTGCGTCCTGGTCGGAATTCCGGCCCTATGACGGCACGCGCTTCGAGGTGGAAATCGACTTCTCTTCGCCGCTGATCGGCCGCCAGAGCTGGAAGGGCGACCTGACCGCTGCGACCTTCAAGCAGGAACTCTCCCGCGCCCGCACATTCGGCTTCATGCGCGACGTGGAGCGTCTCTGGGCTGCCGGCTACGCGCTCGGTTCCTCTCTCGAAAATTCGGTGGTCATCTCCGACGACGACACGATCGTCAATGTCGAGGGCCTTCGTTACAAGGATGAATTCGTCCGCCACAAGACGCTCGATGCCGTCGGCGACCTGGCGCTTGCCGGCGCCCAGTTCATCGGCTGCTACCGCTCCTATCGCGGCGGCCACAAGATGAATGCCAATGCGCTGAAGGCGCTGATGAGCGACCCGACGGCTTATGAGGTTGTCGAGGCTCCGTCGTCGCGCGCGGCCCGCGTGCGGGCAGGGGAGTTCGTACCGGTCAACGTGCCGGAACTCGCGTCCTGGTTTGCCTGATAAAGTTGACCCAGTCGACTCGGCCGCTTCTCCGGAAGCGGCCTTTTTCTTTTTGGGAGACAGGTTCCGATTTAACCTTGAAATGCCGTATATTGCGGCGACGTGCCACAAAAATGCATTAATGCCACAGCATTGCGTTGCTCTCCCTTTGCTTTTATGGCTAGAACGGCCTGCTTGGGCAGCGGGCTTTTCAGGCGCGGGACGATCAGGAATTCTCGAATGAACCATGTAAGGTCTGTTGGAATGCGTAAGACGGCAAGAGTAGCGCTTATGTCGCTGGTGCTGGCCGGCGCCGGCTTTGGCATGACCGCCTGCCAGTCGGATCCCGATATCGACATCACCAAGCTCGGTCTCGAAACGGATGCGCCGGAGACGCTCTACAACCAGGGTCTCGCCAACATGAAGGCCGGCAACCTTGCCGAAGCGGGCCGCAAGTTCGATTCGATCGACCGCCAGAATCCGTTCACCGAATGGGGCCGCAAGGCGCTCGTCATGAGCACATTCACCAAGTACCGGCTCGGCCGCAACGACGAGGCGGTGGCCACCGGCAACCGCTACATGAGCCAGTATCCGCAATCGCAGGATTCGGCCTATGTCCAGTATCTCGTCGGCCTCGCTTACTCCAAGCAGATCGCCGACGTGACCCAGGACCAGCGCGCTGCGGTGCGCACCATCGATGCGATGAACAAGGTCGTAACCAATTATCCGACCTCGGAATATGTCGAGGATGCCCAGGCGAAGATCCGCTTTGCGCGCGACCAGCTCGCCGGCAAGGAAATGCAGATCGGCCGGTACTATCTGGAGCGCAAGGAATATCTTGCCGCGATCCGGCGCTTCCGCAACGTGGTCGAACAGTATCCGAACACCAATCAGGTGGAAGAGGCGCTGGCGCGTCTGACCGAAGCCTATTATGCGATGGGCATCACGGAGGAGGCGCAGACCGCTGCCGCTGTCCTCGGGCGCAATTATCCCGACAGCCAGTGGTATGCCGATTCCTTCAAGCTGCTGAAGGGCAACGGCGTCGAGCCCCGCGAAAATCGCGGCTCGTGGATTTCCCGCGCCGGGGCCAAGCTGATCGGCGCATAAGGTCTGAGACATGCTGATCCAGTTGTCGATCCGCGATATCGTTCTGATCGAGCGGCTGGACCTTGCCTTCGAGACCGGCCTTTCGGTGTTGACCGGCGAAACCGGCGCCGGCAAATCGATCCTGCTCGACAGTCTTTCGCTGGCGCTCGGCGGCCGCGGCGACGGCGACCTGGTGCGCCATGGGGAAGACAAGGGCCAGGTGACGGCCGTCTTCGATGTGTCCGGCAGCCACGGCGCCCGAAAACTCCTGCGCGATAACGGCATCGACGACGACGGCGACCTGATCTTCCGCCGCATCCAGTCGGCCGACGGGCGCACCCGCGCATCCATCAACGACCAGCCGGTCAGCGTGCAGCTGATGCGCCAGGCGGGCCAGCTTCTGGTCGAAATCCACGGACAGCACGACGACCGGGCGCTGATCGATACCAACGCCCACCGCACGCTGCTCGACGCCTTCACGGGCTTGGGCGACGAGGTGCTGCAGCTTTCCGGCCTTTATCGCTCCTGGAGGGACGCGGAACGGGCCTTCAAAACCCATCGCGCCAAGGTGGAGGCCGCGGCGCGCGAAGCCGATTATATCCGTGCCTCGGTGGAAGAGCTCGAAGCGCTCTCACCGCGCGACGGCGAGGAGGACGAGCTCGCCGAGCAGCGCTCGCGGATGCAGAAATCCGAGCGCATCGCCGGCGACATTTCCGAGGCTTCCGAATTCCTCAATGGCAACTCGTCGCCCGTGCCGCTGATCGCCTCGCTGGTGCGGCGCCTCGAGCGCAAGAGCCACGAGGCGCCCGGCCTGCTCGAAGAGACCGTCGAGCTTCTCGACCAGGCGCTCAACTATCTCTCCAATGCCCAGATGGAAGTCGAGGCGGCGCTGCGGCGGACCGAATTCGACCCGCGCGAACTGGAGCGGGTCGAGGAGCGGCTGTTTGCCCTGCGCGCCGCCGGTCGTAAATATTCGATCCCGGTCGCCGACCTGCCGGCGCTTGCCGAAAAGATGATATCGGACCTTGCCGACCTCGATGCCGGCGAGGAAAAGCTCGGCGAGCTGGAAAAGCTGACGGCCGCCGCCAAGGTCGCCTACGATCAGGCAGCCGGCATCCTGTCCGAAAAACGCCGGCATGGCGCCGAATCGCTGGCCGCGGCTGTCATGGCCGAGCTCCCGGCGCTGAAGCTCGAGCGCGCCCGTTTCATGGTCGATGTGGCGAGCGATCCAGAAGCGGCAAGTGCCGAAGGCATCGATACCGTGGAGTTCCACGTCCAGACCAATCCCGGCACGCGTCCCGGCCCGATCATGAAGGTCGCTTCGGGCGGCGAGCTGTCGCGTTTCCTCTTGGCGCTCAAGGTGGCGCTCGCCGACCGCGGCTCGGCTCCGACGCTGGTCTTCGACGAAATCGACACCGGCGTCGGCGGTGCGGTCGCCGATGCGATCGGCCAGCGGTTGAAACGTCTGTCCGACAAGGTGCAGGTGCTTTCCGTCACCCACGCGCCGCAGGTGGCCGCCCGGGCCGCCACCCATCTGCTGATCTCCAAGGGGCCGGCCGGCGAGGGCACCGACAAGATCGCCACCCGCGTCGCCACCATGGAGCCGGAACACCGCACCGAAGAGATCGCCCGCATGCTCGCCGGCGCATCGGTAACCGACGAGGCGAGGGCGGCTGCGAAAAGGTTGCTGGCTGGGAACGGTTAGCAGTTACGCTGGGCAACCTCTCCCGCCTATCCCATCCGTATCACTCGTCCTCCACCCTTCCCATCGCTAAAATTTGCTCTACAAAACGACTCCTCGCTATCCGAGGAGTAGACCCGCATGCCCGCCGAACAGACGCCCGTCGAAAACCTGACCGAAGAACAGGCCGCAGCCGAACTGGCCTATCTGGCGGCGGAGATTGCCCGCAACGACGAGCTTTATCACGGCCACGACGCGCCGCAGATTTCGGATGCGGATTACGACGCGCTGAAACGGCGCAACGATGCGATCGAGAAGCGGTTCTCGCAGCTGATCCGTGCCGACAGCCCGTCCATCCGCGTCGGCGCCGCGCCGCTCCCGACATTCGCCTCGATCACCCATTCGCGACCGATGCTGTCGCTCGACAACACGTTCTCGGACGATGACGTGCGGGACTTCGTGTCCTCCGTCTACCGCTTCCTCGGCCAGCTTCCGGACGGTTCGATCGCGTTTACCGCCGAGCCGAAGATCGACGGGCTTTCCATGTCGATCCGCTACGAGAACGGCCGGCTGGTGAATGCCGCGACCCGCGGCGACGGCACGACCGGCGAGAACGTCACCGAGAACATCAAGACCATCAAGGAAATCCCCAATCGCCTGCCGGCCGGCGTGCCTGACGTCGTCGAGGTGCGCGGCGAGGTTTATATGCGCAAGAGCGATTTCCTGGCGCTCAACGAGCAGATGGCGGCCGAGGGCAAACAGACCTATGTCAACCCGCGCAACACGGCGGCCGGCTCGCTGCGCCAGCTCGACGCCAAGGTGACCGCCAGCCGCAACCTGAAATTCTTCGCCTATGCCTGGGGCGAAATGTCGGAAATGCCGGCCGACACCCAGATGGGCATGGTCGAGAAGTTCAGAGAATGGGGTTTTCCGGTCAATCCGCTGATGAAGCGCCTGCACGCCGTCGAGGACATCATCGCGCATTACCAGGATATCGGCCTCAAGCGCCCGGATCTCGACTACGAGATCGACGGCGTCGTCTACAAGGTGGACAGGCTCGACCTGCAGGCCAGGCTCGGTTTCCGTTCCCGTTCGCCGCGCTGGGCGACGGCCCATAAATTCCCGGCGGAGCAGGCTTTCACCCATGTGGAGAGGATCGACATCCAGGTTGGCCGCACCGGCGCGCTGACGCCGGTTGCGCGGCTGACGCCGGTCACCGTCGGTGGCGTAGTGGTTACCAATGCGACGCTGCATAACGAGGATTACATCAAGGGCTTGGGCAATTCCGGCGAGCCGATCCGCGAGCCGGATCACGATATCCGGGTCGGCGATACCGTCATCGTGCAGCGGGCGGGGGATGTCATCCCGCAGGTGCTCGACGTGGTGATGGAGAAACGGCCTTCGGAAGCCGTGCCTTACGAATTCCCGAAGAAATGCCCGGTCTGCGGCAGTCATGCGGTGCGGGAGCGCAACGAAAAGACCCGCAAGCTCGATTCGGTCACTCGCTGCACCGGCGGTTTCGTCTGCCGGGCGCAGGCGACCGAGCACCTGAAACATTTTGTCTCCCGCAATGCCTTCGATATCGAAGGCCTCGGCTCGAAACAGATCGACTTCTTCTTCGAGGCGGAAGACGACGCGCTGAAGATCCGCACCGCGCCGGATATCTTTACGCTGAAGCGGCGGCAGGAGGCCTCGACGCTTACCAAGCTCGAAAATATCGAGGGCTTCGGCAAGGTCAGCGTCAAGAAACTGTTCGACGCGATCGACGAGCGGCGCGAGATCGCACTCCACCGTTTCATCTACGCGCTCGGCATCCGCCATGTGGGTGAGACCACCGCCAAGCTGCTCGCCCGCGCCTACGGGACCTATGAGGCCTTTGCGAAGGCCATGGATGACGCAGCCGAACTTTCCGGCGACGCCTGGGACGACTTGAACAATATCGAGGGCATCGGCGAGGTGATGGCGCGCGCCATCGTCGAGTTCTTCAAGGAGCCGCGCAATGTCGAGGTCATTACACGGCTTCGCGAAGAGGTGACGCCGCAGGAGGCCGAACAGCCGGTCGCCTCGAACAGCCCGATCGCCGGCAAGACGGTCGTCTTCACCGGCTCGCTCGAAAAATTTACCCGCGACGAGGCCAAGGCGAGGGCGGAGAGCCTTGGCGCCAAGGTGGCCGGGTCGGTCTCCAAGAAGACCGACTATGTGGTCGCCGGCCCGGGCGCCGGCTCCAAGCTCGACAAGGCGAGGGAACTCGGCGTCCAGGTGATGGACGAGGACGAATGGCTTGCTTTTATCGCGTGAGGGCCTTCATCGGGTGATGAAGGTCACGCCCTGAGCCGCGCCATCGAATAGGCATCGACATATTCGCCGTTGCGGAAGGCGAATTGTTTGAGATGGCCTTCCACCTCGAAGCCGAATTTCCGGTAGAGCGCCAGCGCCGCCTCATTGTCGGTATAGACCGTCAGTTCGACGCGCTTCAGGTCCAGCCATCGGTCGGCGATGGCGAGGATTTCGCCGATCAGGGCGCGGCCGATCCCGCGGCCAATATAGGCGTCGTGGACGCCCATGCCGATACTTCCGGCATGTGCCCGGCGATTTGCATAGCGGGTCATACCCACATCGCCGACGATCCTGTCCTTTAGGACCGCGACCAGCGAGATGAAATTGGCGGACTGGTTCTCGATGCCCTTGCGGATTTCCTCCGGGCTGTGGTGCGGCGTTCTGAGGGTGCCCCGGCGGTAGCCGGGCATATTGTGCAAGGCGGTGATATCAGGCGCGTCCGCCGGCGTGCGTGCGCGGATCGACAGGCCTTCGGGCCATCGCGCATCGGGGTCCAGCGGTGGTGGGATATCGAACTCTGTCATGCTTGCTCTCCTTGGTCTTCGCCGAGGCAGAGCGGAAACACCGAACCCTGCCATATTTCGGCAGGGTTGGTGGACGGATGACCGGCTAACGCGCCAAGACCGCCACGCACCCTGCGGGATGAATGGTCACGGTAAGATGCATGTGGGCGGCGAAACGGGTCATGGCGGCCAAGCTCTCAGACAAGCGCCGATGCGTCAAGAGGGGTAAAAGCGCTGGCCGTCTTTGCCGAATCGAATTCCCGCCTGTAGAAGTTCTCCGACCTTCATCCGGAACTCGCCCTTGAAAACCATCGCCATCGATTTCGAAACCGCCAACGAACAGCGCGGCAGTGCCTGTTCGGTCGGGCTTGCCTGGCTGGAGGGCGACGAGGTGGTGCGGGTGGAGGAACGGATGATCCGCCCAAAGGACATGCGGTTTTCCTCCTTCAACGTGGCGATCCACGGCATCCGGCCGGAACATGTCGAGGATGCCGGCGAGTTTCCGGAAGTGATGGAAGAGTTCGCCGACGATTTTCGCGGCGCCACGATGATCGCCCACAATGCCGCCTTCGATTTCAGCGTCTGGCGGGCCTGTCTCGATGCCTATCGGCAGAGCTATCCGGAGCTCTCCTATCTCTGCAGCGTAAAGATGTCGCAGAAGGTCTGGCCGCATCTCGGCTCGCACAAGCTCAACGTCCTTGCCCAGCATCTCGGCCTTCGCTTCGCGCATCACAATGCGGCGGAAGACGCGGCCGTCTGCGCGCGGGCGACGATCGCGATCGCCAAGTCTCTGGAAGTGCCGCATGTCCGCGACATTCCGGCGATGATCGGCATGAAGGTCGGGCGATTGTTTTCCGGCGGTTACGCGCCCTGCACCTGCCGGCTCAAATAAGAGTTCCGAAGCATCCGCTTGTTTCCGCCCCGGCAATCCTTATCTCAGATCACGGATCGTTTACCGGAGCTGAAGTCCCCATGACGCAACCAATGAGCCGCCTTGCCTGCCTTGCATCTGCCGCAGCCTTTTCGCTCGGAATGCTCTCCGCGCCCGCTTCTGCCGAAGTGGTCGGCGAAGTCGGCGTCGACTGGATCGGCAACGACATCATCGTCGAGGCGGTCGCCGATCCGCAGGTGAAGGGCGTCACCTGCCACGTCACCTATTTCGAGCGCGGCATCATCGACCGGTTGAAGAACGGCAACTGGTTCGAGGATCCGTCCAACAATTCGATCGCCTGCCGCCAGACCGGCCCGATCGAGGTCGGCAATATCAATCTCTCCAAGGATGGCGACGAGGTGTTTCGCGAGGGCATGTCGCTGATCTGGAAGTCGCTGGTCGTCAACCGCATCTACGACAAGGCCAACGATACGCTGATCTATCTCGTCCACACCCGCGAACTCACCGACGGTTCGGCAAAAATGGCGATCTCGACCATCCCGCTCTATAACCAGAACGTCACCTGGAAGAACGGCAAGCCCAAGCCGTAATCGGGCTCAGCCGAGGGCGGCCGCCGCCGCCCGGCCGGCATTGCGGCCGGAAAACAGGCAGCCGCCGAGAAAGGTGCCTTCGAGTGCCCGATAGCCGTGCATGCCGCCACCGCCGAAACCGGCGGCCTCCCCTGCGGCATAGAGCCCTGGGATCGCTTCTCCGTTCTCGCCCAGCACGCGGGCCGAGAGGTCCGTTTCGATCCCTCCCAGTGTCTTGCGTGTCAGGATATTCAGCCTCACCGCGATCAGCGGCCCGTGCGCCGGATCGAGAATGCGGTGCGGTTTTGCGGTCCGCACCAGCTTTTCGCCAAGCGAGCGGCGGGCATTGTGGATGCCCATGATCTGCGCGTCCTTGGCAAAGGGATTGGCCACCTGTCCGTCGCGGGCGACAATTTCGCGCTCGATATCGGCGAGGTCCAGGAGATTGCTGCCGACAAGTCGGTTCATGCCGGCCACCAGCTCGCCAAGGCTCTCGGCGACCACAAAATCCTCGCCATGTTCCTTGAAGGCCTCCACCGGCCCCGTCGCCTTTTTGCCGATCGCCCGTTTCGCCGTCAGCTTCCAGTCGCGGCCGGTGAGGTCCGGGTTCTGTTCCGAGCCGGAGAGCGCGAATTCCTTGCGGATGATGCTCTGGTTCAGCACGAACCAGCTGTAGTCATGACCGGTCGCCATGATGTGCTGCAGGGTGCCGAGCGTATCGTAGCCGGGATAGAAGGGGGCGGGCAGGCGCTTGCCCGTCGCGTCGAACCAGAGCGAGGAGGGGCCGGGCAGGATCCGGATGCCATGGTTCTCCCAGATCGGGTTCCAGTTCCGCAGGCCCTCGGTATAGTGCCACATGCGGTCGCGGTTGATCACCTGTCCGCCGGCAGCGCGCGTGATGCCGATCATCCGTCCGTCCACGTGTTTTGGCACGCCCGACACCATGAAGCCCGGCGGTCGCCCGAGCCGTTCCGGCCACATCTGCCGCACGAGGTCCGGATTGCCGCCGATGCCGCCCGAGGCGACGATGACAATCGGCGCGTTGAGCTCGAAGTCACCGGCCGGTGTCCTCGATGTATCTTCGCCACGTTCAGCCGTGCTCGCCTTGAGGATTGTGCCTGCAACGCCAGTCACGGCCTTTCCGGTCTTCACCAGATTGTCGACGCGGCGCCGCCAGAGGAAGCGGATTTTTCCGCTCTTCTCCGCCTCTCGCGCCCGCCGCTCGAAGGGCTCGACGACGCCGGGGCCGGTGCCCCAGGTGGTGTGGAACCGCGGCACGGAATTGCCGTGCGAGGTCGCCGAGCCGCCGCCGCGTTCCGCCCAGCCGACGATGGGGAAGATGCGGTGACCCATTTGCCGCAGCCAGGAGCGTTTCTCGCCGGCGGCGAAGGCCACATAAGCTTGCGCCCACAGGCGCGGCCAGTGGTCTTCCTCGCGGTCGAAACCGGCGGTGCCCAGCCAGTCCTGCCAGGCGAGATCGAGGCAATCGCGGATGCCCATCCGGCGCTGTTCGGGAGAATCGACGAGGAACAGCCCGCCGAGCGACCAGAAGGCCTGGCCGCCGAGGTTCTGTTCCGGTTCCTGGTCGAGGATGATGACGGAGCGGCCGGCATCGGCAAGTTCCGTCGCGGCCACGAGGCCTGCCAGGCCTGCGCCCACCACAATGGCGTCAACGCTGTCGCTCAATCGTGCTCCTCCCAAAGCGTGAAGGACACAAGCTGTGCTGCATCCTTCCGACGAATACAGTCATGCGGTGTGGCTGAGGTCAACAGGATCGCCGGCAAAACGACAAAACCGGGCTCGGCAAGCGAACCCGGTTTTGAAATCCGTCGGTAATGGCGGGGCGAATCAGCGGACGTAGACGATCCGGCTGCCGTCGGCGGCGGTGTCGATCGCCACGACGTTGTTGAGTTCGACGTTCTGGCTCAGAAGATCGGCCCGCAACGCGCGATCGGCCTTCACCTCGGCCTGTGCCTTCTGCACCATTGCCTGGCTTGGATGAATGATGCTGTCCGGCACGTCGAGCCGTTTGGCGCTGTTGTCGATTTCGGGATCGGTATAGACGATGGCGACGTCGCCGGCGGGCTTGGCCGTCATGCCCATATCGCGGGCATAGGCGGCGGTTCCCATCGTGGCGGCGGACATCAGGACTGCGAGAGCAAAAGCCTTGTTCATGGTCATTCTCCTATCTTGGGTAAACCAGCCGAGGCGTTCAGGAAGCGGTTCGGTTGGCGTTTGCGACGGAAGAACTGCGGAGCCCGACTATCGGTTCCGCCCAAAATTGTTACAAATAAGCAATAATTACAATGCGTTAATCTTCCGTCACATTTGCGTGTGACGGAAGATCAGGTCATATTTTCGGACTTTTTTGCGCTGCGAAATTTACGCGGCTTCGCGTGCGAGTTCGTCGGCGATGACGGTGTCGAGGTTGAGGAAGCAGACCATGGTCTTTTCCAGCGCCACGATGCCACGGCAGAAGGCGCGCTGCGCTTCCGGGATGATTTCCGGTGCCGGCTGCAGGTCTTCGCCACGGATGGTCATCATGTCGGATACCTGTTCGACCAGCAGGCCGACCAGCTTGCCGGCGATGTCGGTGACGATGATCGCGGAGCGTTCCGACGGTTCGGTCATCTTCATACCGAGGCGGCAGGCCATGTCGATGACCGGGATCACCGCGCCGCGCAGGTTGATGAGGCCGAGCACGTAAGGCGGCGTGTGCGGCATCGGGGTCACCGGCGCCCAGCCGCGGATTTCGCGGATCGCCATGATGTCGATGCAGAATTCCTGGTCGCCGAGATGGAAGGAGACGATTTCGAGGTAGGCGCCGGACTGCTTGATGGCATTGCTCATGTCAGAACTCTTCCCATTTGTCTGAGGATCCCACGGCCTTCGGCTTGGCGGAGGCGGGACTGTTGCTGAAGGCTCCCGCGAGCTTGTTCATCAAGTTCAGGGCGGGGGAGGGTTTGGCTGGTGTGGAAGCGCTCGCGACCTCGACGGCGCGCGGGCCATTGCCTCCACGGATCTGGAACTGGCTGATCAGCTGGTTGAGGTTTTCGGCGTCGCTGGCCAGCGAATGGCTGGCAGCAGTGCTCTGCTCCACCATCGCGGCATTCTGTTGCGTTGCTTGGTCCATCTGGCCGATCGAGGTATTGATTTCGTTTAGTCCGGTTGATTGTTCGCGCGCAGAAGTGAAGATCGCGTGAACGTGGTCGTTGATTTTCAGCACGTCGTCGCCGATCCGGGTCAGGGCGTCGCCCGTCGCCTTCACCAGGTCTACGCCGGTCTTGACCTCGTGGTTCGAACGGGTGACCAGTGCCTTGATGTCCTTGGCCGCACCAGCGGCGCGCCCGGCGAGCTCGCGTACTTCCTGGGCGACGACGGCAAAACCCTTGCCGGCCTCGCCGGCGCGGGCCGCCTCGACCCCGGCGTTGAGTGCCAGCAAGTTGGTCTGGAAGGCGATTTCGTCGATGACGTTGATGATCTTGCCGATTTCGGCGGTCGCGTCCTCGATCCGCCCCATGGCCGCTGTGGCATCGCGAACCACGCCGGAGGACTTTTCGGTATAGTCCTTGGCGTCGCTTACCATCTGCGTCGCCTCTTCGGCGCGGCTGGTGGCGTTGCGCACGGTCGCCGTGATTTCTTCGAGCGCTGCCGATGTTTCCTCGAGCGAGGCCGCCTGCTTCTCGGTCCTTTTCGCCAGGTCGTTGGCAGCGGAGCGCATCTGGTTGGCGTTGGCGCCGATGGAGCTGGAGCTGTTGGCGACCTCGGTCATGATGTGGCGCAGACGTTCGACAACCCGGTTGAAATCGGTGCGCAGGCGCTCGAGATCTGCCCGGAAGGGACGATCGAGGGCGGCTGCGAGGTCGCCCTCGGAGAGACGGTTGAGCGCGCTCGCAAGCGAATCGACGGCGAAGTGGAGCGCCTGGGCTTCAGCCTTCTGTTCCGATTCGCTCGCCTGCCGTTGGGTCTCGTTCCGGCGGCGTTCGTCGTTCAGGCTGATCTCCAGGGTCTGGCGCTCGACGGCCGCAAGCCGGAAGATATCGGTGGCGCGCGCCATCTCGCCGATCTCGTCGCCGCGGTCGATGCCGGGCACGGCGGTCTTGTAGTCGCCACCGATGATCCGCTGCATGCTGGCGCGGACCCCGTCGATGCCGCGCCGGATGGCGCCGCCATGAACGCTCTGCAGGATTGCCATGACGACCAGTGCGATCAGGCCGCAGCCAAGCTGCACATAAAGCGCGTTCGAGGAAAGCGTGTTCGCTTCCCCGACGCCGCTTCTGACAATCTTTTCGCCTGCGACGGCTGCGGCCTCAAGCGTTGTGCCAAGCCGTTCGCCAGCGCCGTCGATGACGTCGTCGATCTTGTCATAGGCGTCGTCGGGCGCGCCGGTTTCGACCATTTTTCTGAGATCGGTCTGGATCGCTGTCGAAACAGCCGAGAGATCCGTTTCAAAACCTGCCACGAGGCCCGGATTGCCGATGTCGGCCGCGAGTTTCTTCAGGTCGCCCGAGGAGCTTTTCAACTTGTCGATGGAGTCCGCCATCGCCTTCAGCCGGGCGGGATCGACGCGTTTGTCGTCGCGGTCGACGATCGTGTCCATCGCTGCCAGGACGAGTTCCAGGTTGGCGATGCGCATGCCGTTGACGGTATCCACATGCTCCCGAATCTCGGTGGCGCGCTGCAGCGCTTCGTTGACCTGGCGGCCCTCGTACCAGCCGACAAGCAGCATGGCGCCGATACCGGCAAAGGCGGATCCTGCCAGCGTCCATAGCCGGTGATTGACCGATAGCGTCTTGCGAATGGGTTTTGCCGTCATGCTGTTGAAATTCTCCCGGCGCCGGACAGGTCCGGCAGGCCTTCGGATAGAGATGGAAACAGGGAGCGAGCCGATATCGGCGACGTCATGTCTTTGGGGTCCTCACGATATCGCGGCCCTCAGTGCGATGCGTGTCGCATCTCACTTCCATTTGCCGCAACGATTCGTGAACCACCTTCGCCTTCATAAGATCTCAGACAGGTATTAATCTTACGCTAAGCTTGTTTGGAGGTTGTGCCGCCTTCCAAGAAGCCGGAAAAGGTTGTAGATTGAACATCATGGATAGCACCCTCGACGGTTACCGCCTGCCGCTGATCACCGCTGTAAGCCTGCTCTTGCTCGGGCTCGGCGGCATCGCCTTTTACGGCTGGCTCCGGTTCGGCTCTTCCATCCTGCTGACGCTCGATGAAACCGGTCTTTCGTGGTGTTTCTGACCGCTGCCTTGTCGTTGAGACAAATCAGCGCGATGTCTTTCGAAAACGACTTCTTGAATTGCGCCCCCGCCGGCTCGGGTCTATCGCTCCGTCAACTGGGCCTGAGCTGAAGAGATACTGATGAAGAGCTTCCGAATTGTTCTGTGGATCGCCGTCGTTGCGTTGGCGGGCGTGCTGGTGGCGCTGACGCTGACATTGACGCGTTCGAAACAGCAGCTTGCCGAGGGGCCGTTCGGGGTACCGTTCCAGCTCGTCGCCCAGAACGGCCAACCGATCACCGAAAAGGCCTTCCAGGACAAGCCGACGGCGCTGTTTTTCGGCTTCACCCATTGCCCGGAAGTCTGCCCCACGACGCTTTTCGAGCTCAACGGTTGGCTGCACAAGGTCGATCCGGACGGCACCAAACTCAACGGCTATTTCGTCAGCATCGATCCGGAGCGCGACAGTCCCGAACTGCTCGGCCAGTACGTCTCCAATGTCACCGACCGGGTGAAGGGCATTTCCGGTCCGCCGGCCAAGGTCCAGGAGATGGCCAAGGGTTTCAAGGTCTATTTCAAGAAAGTGCCGGTCGACGAGAAGGATCCGAACGGCGACTACACCATGGATCACACGGCCTCGGTGTTCCTGCTCGACGATGGCGGACGCTTCGCCGGCACCATTGCGTACGGCGAAAACCCCGACGTCGCGGTCAAGAAGCTCGAAAATCTGATCAAGGGCTGATACGTTTGACGTTGAAGCCGACAGGGCTTCTGTGGCAATCCTCTCCGCCACCGATCAATAGCTGAGAGACTGTTTCCTTGAGCGAAATCCGCCTTTACGTCACGTCCACCGAAAAAGGTGCGGCCGAGATCCTCGATATCCTGTCGGAGGTTTTCGGCGAAGAGGACTTTGCCATCGCCACCACCGAGGTGGACGAGAAAAAGGACATCTGGGAAGCCTCCGTCTACATGATGGCGGATGACGAGGAGATCGTGCGCCAGCGCATCGCCGAAGGTCTCGCCAAAGCCTTTCCCGCTCTGGAAATTCAAAGGGAAATCATTCCGGATATCGACTGGATCGCGAAGTCGCTGGAGGGGCTGAAGCCGGTGAGGGCCGGGCGGTTCATCGTCCACGGCTCGCATGACCGCGACAAGGTGAAGGTCAACGACATCGCCATCGAGATCGATGCGGGCCAGGCCTTCGGCACCGGCCACCACGGCACTACCGCCGGATGCCTCGAGGTGATCGAGGACGTGATGCGCGCAAGAACCGTCCGCAACGCGCTCGATCTCGGAACCGGAAGCGGCGTGCTGGCGATCGCCGTGCGCAAGCTGCGCAATATTCCGGTGCTCGCGACCGACATCGACCCGGTCGCCGTGCGCGTGGCGCGGGAGAATGTCCGTCGCAACGGCATCGCCACCGGCATCCGCCTGGAGACGGCGCCGGGATTTCATTCGCCCGCGTTCGATCGGGAGGGGCCGTTCGACCTGATCATCGCCAACATTCTCGCGCGGCCGCTGATGAAGATGGCGCCGCAGCTGACAGCACATCTGGCGCCTGGCGGTTCGGTGATCCTGTCGGGTATCCTGGCCGGACAGCGCTGGAAGGTGCTGGCCGCCTATAGCGGCGTCCATCTCGCCCATGTCCGCACCATATGGCGCAATGGCTGGGTGACGATCCATCTGCGCCATCGGTGATCTGTTTTGCAACGCAGCATTGAGCTCTTTGCATGGCTTTTGGTGCAGACAGCAAAAAGGCGACACCAGTGGTGCCGCCTTGCGATCAGTTCTGAGACTGACCTACCCGCGAGCGTGAGGGAGGATCTGCTCGAGCGGGCCTCGTATCCTGAAAGCCGGGGCGGGTGAGGGAGGAGAGCCCGCGCCGGCCGTATGATCAGGAATACGTAGCTTAGAATACGTAGCTTTGGGCGCCCTTGCGGCGCAGTTCTTCGCGGCTGGTGCCGAGGCCCTTCAGCGTTTCGTCGTCGAGGCTCAGCAAGGCGCCGTTGACGTAACGGGCAACCTGACGCTCGCGAGCTTCGACCACGCGGTTGAAGGCATTGCGGAAGAAAGAGTTGGCCATGGAAGCGATCCTTTTGATACGGGCCTTGTTCGGCGCCCGTTCGATGATGTGAATATAGCGATTGCTGCACTGCACAGTGAGAGGGCTTCTCTCATTGGTGGTATGCGTTTTCTGCATAGGATGATCAGATCCGCGCCAGACCTGTTGAGCAGATGCACAATCGCCGGTCATCCGGCCCGTCTGGCAATGTCTGTCGAAGATCGGCTAACATAGTCCGACCTCTCGGAATCAGGCAGCCCGGAAAAACAACCTCATGTTCCAGTCCTTCGAAGTGAAGTCCGCCCCGCAGTTCGGCCGCGATCGCGTCAGCGCGCTCAGGGCGAAATTCGCCGATCTCGGCATTGACGGTTTTCTCGTGCCCCGTGCCGACGAGTACCAGGGCGAATACGTGCCCGCCTCGGCCGAACGCCTGTCCTGGCTCACCGGCTTCACCGGATCGGCCGGCATGGCGCTCGTCACGCAACGTGAGGCTATCGTTTTCGTCGATGGACGTTACGTCACCCAGCTTGCCGAACAGGTGGATGGCTCGGTCTTCACCGCCGGCGATCTCGTCAACGAGCCGCCGCATGTCTGGCTGCCGCGCCACGGCGCAAAAGGTTTCCGGCTCGGCATCGATCCGTGGCTGCATGCGGGGGCGGAAGTACGCCGGCTCGAAAAGGCACTTGCCGAGGTCGGCGGTTCGCTGGTGCTGCTCGACGCCAATCCGCTCGACGCGATCTGGGCCGATCGACCCGCCGAGCCGCTCGGCGCCGTCTCGATTCAGAAACAGGAGCATGCCGGCACCCTGGCGAGCGAAAAGATTGCGGCGATTGCGAGCCAAGTGAAGGAGAAGGGCGCTGCCGCAGTGGTCATCGCCGACCCGACATCGGTCGCCTGGATCTTCAACATCCGCGGCGATGACGTGCCGCATACGCCCTATCCGTTGTCGCGCGCCATCATCCCGGCCGAGGGCAAGGCCGAGATTTTTCTCGACCAGATGAAGACCGGCATCGAACAGGCCGCCTATCTCGCCCAGATCGCCGTCCAGCGCCCGCCTTCGGAATTCCTCGCGCGGCTTGCGGCCGTCTCGGCGGACGGCGCAAAGATCCTCATCGACCCCGACCTGACGCCGCTGGCGCTCACCAAGGCGATCACGGCCGCCGGAGGCGACGTGGTCGAGGCTTCCGATCCGGCAAAACTGCCGCGCGCCTGCAAGAACCGCGAGGAGCTCGAAGGTTCGGCCAAGGCGCATCTGCAGGATGGCGCCGCAATGGTCGAATATCTCTGCTGGCTCGACGCCCAGGCGCCCGGCACGATCACCGAGATCGACGCGGTCAAGGCGCTGGAGGCGACCCGCGCCCGCGTCGGACAGAACATGCAGAACCCGCTGAAGGACATTTCCTTCGACACGATCTCCGGCGCCGGCGAACACGGCGCGGTCATCCACTACCGGGTGACGACAGAGACCAACCGCAAGCTTGAAGCCGGCGAGCTTTTCCTGGTCGATTCGGGCGCGCAATATGTCAACGGCACGACCGACATCACCCGCACGGTGGCGGTCGGCTCTGTTCCGGAAGAGCACAAGCGTTTCTTCACGCTGGTGCTGAAGGGCATGATCGGCATCAGCACGGCGCGTTTCCCCAAGGGCACGCGCGGCTGCGATCTCGATCCGCTCGCCCGAATCGCGCTGTGGAAGGCCGGCGGCGATTATGCGCATGGCACCGGCCACGGCGTTGGTTCGTATCTCTCCGTGCATGAGGGGCCGCAGCGGATCTCGCGGCTGGCGACCCAGGAACTGCTGCCCGGCATGATCCTTTCGAACGAGCCCGGTTATTACCGTCCCGGCTCCTTCGGCATCCGCATCGAAAACCTGATTTATGTGACCGGAGCGGAAGAGATCGACGGCGGCGACCAGCCGATGCTCGCCTTCGAGACGCTGACCTGGTGCCCGATCGACCGCCGTCTCGTGCTGCCTGACCTGATGACCGCCGAGGAACTCGGCTGGCTGAACGGCTACCATGCCGCCGTTCGCGAAAAGCTGCTGCCGCTGATCGAGGACGACGCGGTCAAGACCTGGCTGGTGAAGGCGACGGAGCCGCTTTCCTGAAGCCGGGCGCCTTTCGTCAGAAGCCCAGGAGGTGCCGGCAGATCATCGCTGCCGCCCAGCCGGCGCCGAGAAGCAAGAGGCCCGGATATCGGACACCAACCACGAGTGCCGCCAGCATGGCGATCTTGACGTCCCAGCCGCCGTTGAAGAAGGCGGGGGCGACGAGCGTCGTCAGAACCGCTGCCGGCACGGCGTTGAGGGCCTGTTCCATGCGCGGCGGGATCGTCGTCATTCGGGTGATCAGCACATAACCGCCGATGCGGGTGAGGAATGTCGCGGCCGCTGCGGCCAGTATCAGCAGAGCCATATCCACGGAGATGAGGTCGGTCATGTCAGCTCTCCATCTCGGTGGCGGTGTTTGCCGGCACGGATTCAGTGGACAGCGGCAGGAAAGCTGCGACGACGACCCCGACCGCAGCGCCGATGCTGACATGCCAGGGCGACCCGACGAAATGATAGCCGAGCACGGAGCCGAGAGCGCTCGCCACCACCACCGGATAAAAGCCCGGCTTACGGCGAAAGCCGATCACCAGCCCGAGGAAATAGACCGGCAGCAGCACGTCGATCGCAAGCGCACGCGGATCGCCCATCATCCGCCCGAAAAACGCGCCGACGACACTGAAAAACAGCCAGGGGAAATAGATCGCGGCGCCGAAGCCGATATACCAGGGGAAACCGACGCCCCGGCCGCTTTCGCCGCGTTTCACGGCCTCGGCGAATTGCGGGTCGGTCAGCACGAAGAAGGTGAAGAATTTCTGGACCGGCGTGAAATGGGCAATGTACCGGGTCAGTGCAGCCGAATAGAGGATATGGCGGAAATTCACGGCGAAGACGGAGAGCACGATCAGCCACGGCGCCACCTGGTGGCCAAAAAGTTCGATGCCAACGAGCTGGCTGGCGCCGGCATAGACGGTCGCGCTCATCAGGCCAGCTTCCATGACCGAGAGGCCATTGTCGCTTGCCACGGCGCCGAACAGCACCGCGAACGGAGCCGAGGAAAGGGCGATGATGAGGCCGCCCTTCAGACCCTGGTTGAATTCGCTGCGATTCATCGACGAAATCCTTTTCGCACCGGCTTTAGAGCCCTGCGGGACCTCGCGCAATTCAATTGGGCTGATGGAACGATCGATTCCGCTGAACTATGGAACTCCGGCGGCCCCGGTGCCGGCGATCAGTCGGCGAGGATGTCCCTGCTCGAAACGATGCCGACGCCTTTTGCTCTCATCTCGGCGATGGCGCTTTTCACGCCTTCCGGATCGATGCCACGGCTTGCATCCTCGATGAAGCGCACTTTTACGCCCGGCAGCATTTCCACGGCGTCGAGAGCGGAAAATTTCACGCAATAGTCGGTCGCGAGCCCGCAAAGATCGAGCTCGGTCACCTGCTGCGCTCTCAGATAGCCCGCAAGGCCCGTTACTGCGGCCTGGTCGTTGTCGCGGAAGGCGGAATAGCTGTCGACAGCGGGGTTCTCGCCCTTCTGCTGGATATAGTCGATGGCCTCGACGTTGAGGTCCGGGTGGAACTCCGCATCCGGCGTGCCCTGCACGCAATGGTCCGGCCACATGACCTGCGGCTGGCCGGACAACTCGCCCATCTCGAACGGCTTCCTGCCCGGATGCCGGGAGGCAAAGCTTCCATGGTTTTCCGGGTGCCAGTCCTGCGAGGCGACGATGACATCGTAACCGCCGCCTTCGATCAACTGGTTTGCGACCGGCACGATCTCGTCGCCGTGAGCCACGGGCAGGTTGCCGCCCGGGCAAAAACCGTTCTGGATGTCGATCAGGAGCAGCGCTTTCATCGGTCATCCTCCGAATCCTGGATTATCGGAGGATGCCAAGGGCGGACGGCAGGATCAAGGCCGATATGTTTTGCAATGCAGCAGTCGGAGCGATTCTGTCGATCCCCATCCATCCCGGATCATCCGGCCGTTTTGCGGGTTCGGAAAACTCGCCCGAGAGGGCCATCGTGGTGCGGCGGAACTCAGTCTCTACAACGCTGTCGAGCATTCACCGCGAGCTCGGGATTGGGCTGTTTTCGAGTTCGTGGCGACCGGCCACAAGGATCTGATCTCCTGTTTTCGACCCAGGATTTCGCCTGCTGCAGAGACCTGTCCGACCACTCTGAAAGGCTTCGGTATACACCTCGGGTCCGGGCGGTCATGGACGTCGCCACGGCGCTGCTGTCGGAATATGTGTCCGAGGGCCGGCGGCGCGCGGAGAGGGAAATGGTATAAAAATTCTGACAAGCCTTGAAAGACTTGGATTTTGTGGCTAAACAGCAACGGTCGTTGGCTTGACTAGCCTCAATTGTGCACGGGGCGGACACCCTGTTGCCGCAATTCGGTTAAACTTCCGACGGCATGCGCTTTTATGTGCACCACCGAAACCAAATCGGGGCGACGTAAAGACATTGGTTACCATAATCGTTCATCCTCACATGCAGTCGATAGGCGGCAGTGAGCAAAATCTTCGTTTGCTCAGTGCTCGTCAGGGTTGTGTTGGCGGTCTCGCGGAAGCGAGCCCCGTCGGTGTGAGTAACGGTTCGGGTAACGAGTGATGGCGCGTTCGGTCCAGACGTCGGTAAATGGCAGGCAGGCAGGCAAAGCTCCGCAGCGCCGCAAAAAATCCCGCTCTCTCCTGGTCAATGTCACGGTCGGTTTCGGCCTGACGGTCGCCGCCCTGATGGGTGCGTCGATGGTTACCATGGCGACCGCTGTGAAGTCGGCTTCCGATGTGAAGTTCGAGACGGCGTTGGCAAAGCCGATCGCTCTTGCCGTTCCCGCTGCCACAACGCGTGAACGCGAGATCGACGTTTCGAAATTCTCCCGCCTGCCGGGCAGCTCCTCCGCCGAACCCAAGGGCAATCGCCTGGCTGGCGCCGATGTGGCCGCCCTTGAAGCCCGCAAGCCGGATCTTTCGAACGTCAGCCGGGTGCTGACCGTGGCGATGGCCAAGGCCGCCCGGCATCAGGAACACGAACAGCGGTTCGCCGCACTCGAAAAAGCCCGTCCGGACGCCAATGCCATTCGCGCGGTGCTCGGCCCTGCGATGGAAAGCCTTGTGGTCGTGGCGCCGCGCTCGGCGAGCGGCACCTTGCCGGACATGATCCAGGATGCCGAGACGGTCACCACCGTTGCCGGGCTCAAGGACATGAAGCCGGTCGAGATGGCCGCGCTTGAAGAAACCGCCCTGGAAGAGGGCGGTGCCGAGGAGAGCGAGGTCGCGGTGGTCGAGGAGGCCGTTCCCGCGGCACCTTCCTATCATCTGCCGAAGGCCGTTCCGCTGCCGGTGATCCGTCCGGGGTCCGCCGCCGACAAACCCACCAAGCCGGCAGCCCTTGCGGCCATCGCCGCTGTCGCGCCGCAAAAGCCCGCCAAGACTGATGACGGCGACGACAAGCCGACCGCGCTCGCCTTTGCCAAGCCCGACAATCCGATGCGCGAGGAGCCGACCCGCCCGTCGCAATCCGCGCCGGCCTGGCCCGGCATCGGCACGAAAGTGGCCGTCTACGATATTTCCGGCGGCATGGTCTATATGCCGAACGGCTCCAAGCTCGAAGCGCATTCCGGCATCGGCAAAATGCGCGACAACCCGAAATACACCCATGTGACGATGCGTGGCCCGACGCCGCCCGGCACATATAAGCTGTCGATGCGCGAAAAGCTGTTCCACGGCGTCGCAGCGATCCGCCTGACGCCGGTCGATGGCAAGGCGCCGCAGGGCCGCACCGGCCTGCTTGCCCACAGCTTCCTGCTCCGGGTGCGCGGCGACTCGCACGGCTGCGTCGCCTTCGCCGATTACGACAAGTTCCTGAAGGCTTTCCAGCGCGGCGACATCACCCATATGGTGATCGTTCCCAAATGGGACGGCAAGCGCCCCGGGCGGGGCACCGATGGCGGCTTCATGGCCAAGCTGTTCGGCAACAGCGACGCGTGATCGGGGCTGGATGATGGTGACGCCGCATGAAGGCGTCATCCGTTCAGGACATCAGCCGAGAATATCCCGCGCCACCCGCATGAAGATCTTCGTGCCGATCGGGATCAGGTCATCGGGGAAATCGTAGTTCGGATTGTGCAGGTTCGGCATGTCTTCGCCGGCGCCGAGGAAGAACATTGCCGATTTCGAGACTGTCGCGAACCGTCCGAAATCCTCCGAGCCGCGCATCGCGTCGCCGACATCGTGGGGAACGCCTTCGGCGTCCATCGCCGCCCGCAGCATCTCGGCGGCTTCCGCATGGTTTTCGCAATGGCCGAAGATGTCGTGATAATCCATCTCGCATCGGAGATTGCCAGCTGCCGCGATCTCGCGGACCAGGCCCTCGGCCCTGGTCGTCAGTGCTTCCATCTGGCTGTCGGTCATCGTGCGCAGCGTCACCCAGACTTCGGCATGGCCAGGGGCGATGCCGAATGCGGGTTCGCCGATCGAGGCATGCGTCACCGTTGCCAGCACCATGTCGCCGGTTGCGATCGAGCCCCGGCTGAGAGCGGTCAGCGCCGGCATCAGCGTTGCGACCGCCGGTACCGGCGAGACGCCCGTCTCCGGCATGGAGGCATGCGCCGTGCGCCCGGTCAGCGCGATCCGCAGGCCGCGCGAGGCGCAGTTGACGATCCCGTCCTTCAGCCAGGCATGGCCGAGCGGCAGGCCCGGCATGTTGTGCAGCGAAAAACTGTAATCCGGCACCAGCTCCTTGAATTTCTCGTCGGCGACGACCGCCGCGGCGCCGGCGCCCGTCTCTTCCGCCGGCTGAAAAAGCAGGATGACGCGGCCGCGCTTCGGCCTTTCGCGGCCGAACTGCCGTCCAAGCGCCGCGAGCATGGCCATATGGCCGTCGTGCCCGCACATATGGCCCTTGCCGGAGATTTTCGAGCGATGGTCCGGCGAGCCGACTTCCTCGATCGGCAGCGCATCCAGCTCGGCGCGAAACAGGACGGTCGGACCGGGAAGCCCGCTGTCGTAGACGACCGCGACGCCGGTGCCCCCAAGGCCTGTCACAACCCGGTCGGGCACCGTATCGGCGAGGAACCCTTGCACCTCGGCGGCCGTCGCGATCTCCTCGCTGGAAATCTCCGGCATGGCATGCAGCTTGCGCCGCCAGGCGGTGAGCTCGATGACATCCTGATTGGTGAGAAACATGGAGCCGCTCCCTGATCGCTTGGTCCGGTCCCGAGGTAGCCGGGGCAGGGGCTCTCCGCAAGGAAAACCTCCGCCCGACCGATCACCACTCGATGCCGATCTTGCCGAAATGGCTGCCGCTCATCTCGTAGCGAAAGGCGTCGGCGAGATTTTCGAGCGGAAACACCTTGTCGATCACCGGCCGGACAAGTCCCGTATCGAGCGCCCGGACAAAATCCTGCTGCTGCCGGCGGCTGCCGACCAGAATGCCGGACAACACCGCCTGCTTGCCCATCAGCGCCGCCGTCGGCACCTCGCCGCGCGGGCCGGTCAGCACGCCGATCATGGCGATATGGCCGCCCATCTTCACCGCCTGGATGGACTGTCCGAGCGTCGCCGGACCGCCGACTTCCACCACATGGTCGACGCCGCGGCCGCCGGTCCAGTCGAAAACCTGCTTGCCCCAGTCGGCATGGTCCTTGTAGTTGACCGTAAATTCGGCCCCGAGTTTTCTGGCACGCTCCAGCTTGTCGTCCGATGAGGAGGTGATCGCCACCCGTGCGCCCATCGCCTTGGCGATCTGCAGCGCATAGATCGACACGCCGCCCGTGCCGAGCGCCAGCACCGTCTCGCCGGCCTTCAGCCTGCCGAGCTCGACAAGCGCCCGCCAGGCTGTCAGGCCGGCCGTGGTGATCGTCGCCGCTTCCACGTGGCTGAACCCTGTTGGAGCGAGCGTGAAGGCCGCCGCCGGCCGCACCGCATATTCGGTCGCAAACCCATCGATGCCATCGCCCGGCGTGCGCGAAAAACCGCCCGCCAGCGGCGGACCGTCCTGCCAGTCCGGAAAGAAGCAGGAGACAACATGGTCCCCCGGCTTGAACTCGCTCACTCCTTCGCCGACCTCCTCGACCACGCCGGCCCCATCCGCCATCAGCACCCGCCCATCGGTCGGCGTCCTGCCGCTTGCAACGCTCAAGTCATGGAAATTGATCGAACTCGCATGCAGCGCCACCCGGATCTCGCCACGTCCCGGTTTGCCGGGATCCGGCAGATCGACGAGCTTGATGGCATCGAGGCCGCCAGGGGCCGTGACAATCGCCTTCATGAATTCCTCCCTTGGATTGCAAAATTCTGTTGCGGCTCGGGTAGCTGGAGGTGGGGAGGAATGGCAAGTGCAAGTCGTTGAGTTTTATTTTATATTGATGATCAAGTAGCTCTTTAAGCGACCGTTTTTGCTTTCAAACGTAAGCGCTTCAAACTCTATTTCTGCCTGTGCATCAAATCTGTCTATTGCGTTTGAAGAAAGGCTGCGAACAATTTTGGATATGTTTCTAGGGTTTCTTGCAGAATCCGCTATAGTAAAAGGTATCGGTCTTCCCTCGGATTCTATATATATGCGACCTTTGAAAGTATTTGTGTTGTAACTTGATACTTTCCCCGCTCGATATATCTGGCTATCCGATAAGCGCGTCACATTTATATATTCGTATGTATCGAAATCAAGAGTTGGTCCTGTCTTTTTGACTATTCTGCCGTTATTGCTCTGCCCGATATTTGCGGTTTCGGCAGTTCTAGATTGGGATATTGGTCTATGCAGATCTTTTAGTGAATTTTCGTTTTTTTCGATTAAAGCTTGTAACTTCCCTTCGTCGAGACTTTTAGGAACCACATCTGTTTGTCGGCGATATTCCTCTAATTGCTCGCCAAGTGTTTTATCGAAATCAACATGAAAACCGAGTGCTTCATTTAATACATAGTCATACGTAGAAGTAAAAATATGGCCGAGTACAGAATCTCTAGATGCCACGCCTCCGGATAGTAAAAGCGTTCCCGCAACAACAGCGACTGCTTTCCAGCTTCCTTGCTCAACAGGATAAGAGAGTATCTGGGCTCCCTTTAATGAAGGAGCTTGAGTTATTATCTCGCCATTGATTACAAGATGAGCGGTAAGTGCAAGCGTTCGTTGAAATGCGGAGAAGGCGGCTGCGGCGTCGTAAAAGTCGAGCAAGTTATTGTCCGCAGATGCTCCTTCAAATGACAGAGTAAATTCTAACGCCACCGAATCCCCCGCAAATCACTACCCATGCGAGTATATTAATTCTTTAAATTATTGTAAGGCAATCTAAATCCGCTCCACAAACCCCTCAAGCACCCGCTTCTGCCCGGCCCGATCGAACTCGATCGTCAGCTTGTTGCCCTCGATCGCCGAAATATTGCCGTTACCGAACTTGACGTGGAACACCCGGTCGCCGACCGAGAACTGCGATGGCGTGTTGGCGACGGATTTGGCCACCAGTTCACCATCTATCGTCCGGGTGCGCGGGCCGCTTTCGCCGTAGCCGATGCGTTCCACGGCGTGGCCGGAGCGGGTGCCCCAGTTGTCGCGGGTGGCGTCGGTCTTGTTGGCCTGGGCGCGTTTCCAGCCGGGTGTGGAATAATTGTTGGCGAAGGGCTCGGCCTTGTCGAAACGCGACTGGCCGTAACCGCCGCGCCCGCCATAACCGCCGTAATTGCTGTCTGAGGCCGCGACGTCCACATGGGCTGCCGGCAGTTCGTCGAGGAAGCGCGACGGCATGGTCGATTGCCAGAGGCCGTGAATGCGGCGGTTCGAGACGAACCAGATATGGCAGCGGTGTTTTGCACGCGTCAGGCCGACATAGGCGAGGCGGCGTTCTTCCTCCAGGCCCGAGCGGCCGCCCTCGTCGAGCGCCCGCTGGTGCGGAAACAGGCCTTCCTCCCAGCCGGGCAGGAAGACGGTGTCGAATTCCAGGCCCTTGGCCGAATGCAGCGTCATGATCGAGACGGCATCGAGGTTTTCGTTGTTCTCGGCATCCATGACGAGCGAGACGTGTTCGAGGAAGCCGCGCATGCTCTCGAAGGCTTCCATGGAACGGACCAGTTCCTTGAGGTTTTCCAGCCGTCCCGGCGCTTCCGCCGATTTGTCGTTCTGCCACATGGCGGTATAGCCGCTCTCATCGAGGATCTGCTCGGCAAGCGTGGTGTGAGCCATGTTTTCGAGCAGGCCCTGCCAGCGGCGGAAGTCGGTCACCACGTCGAACAGCGCCTTGCGCGCCTTCGGCTTCATCTCGTCCGTCTCGATGAGGTCGGCGGCGGCCTGCAGCATCGGGATGTCGCGGGCGCGGGCATAGTCGTGCAGGTAGCGCACGGTCGTGTCGCCGAGGCCGCGCTTCGGGGTGTTGATGATCCGCTCGAAGGCGAGGTCGTCGGAGGGCTGGCAGACCATGCGGAAATAGGCCATGGCATCGCGGATCTCGAGCCGCTCGTAGAAGCGCGGGCCGCCGATGACGCGATAGTTGAGGCCCAATGTCACGAACCGGTCTTCGAACTCGCGCATCTGGAAGGAGGCGCGCACGAGGATCGCCATGTCGTTGAGCTTGTGTTTGCCCCGCTGGAGGTTCTCGATCTCCTCGCCGACGGCGCGCGCTTCCTCTTCCGAATCCCAGGCGGCATGCACCACCACCTTTTCGTCGTCGGGATCGGAGCGGTCGGTGAACAGCGTCTTGCCAAGCCGGCCCTCGTTATGGGCGATCAGGTGGCCGGCGGCGCCGAGGATGTGTTCGGTGGAGCGGTAGTTGCGCTCGAGCTTGATCACCTTGGCGCCCGGAAAATCCTTTTCGAAACGCAGGATGTTGTCGACTTCGGCGCCGCGCCAGCCGTAGATCGACTGGTCGTCGTCGCCGACGCAGCAGACGTTCTGGGGAATGTCCTTCGGCCGCTGGGCGAGCAGCCGCAGCCACATATATTGGGCGGTGTTGGTGTCCTGATACTCGTCGACCAGGATATAGCGGAATTTTCCGTGATATTCCTTCAAGAGGTCGGGGTTCTTGCGGAAGATCGCGATCGGGTGCAGCAGAAGATCGCCGAAATCGCAGGCGTTCAGGGTGCGCAGCCGCGCCTGGTAGGCGGCGTAGAGTTCGCGGCCCTTGCCATTGGCAAACGCGCGGGCGTCGCCCTCGGCGATGTCGGGCGGGGTCAGGCCCTTGTTCTTCCAGGTGTCGATCATTCCGGCGAACTGTTTTGCCGGCCAGCGCTTGTCGTCGAGCCCTTCGGCCTGGATCAGCTGCTTGATCAGCCGCACCACGTCGTCGGTGTCGAGGATGGTGAAGTCGGAGCGAAGGCCCGCAAGTTCCGCATGGCGGCGCAGCAGTTTTACGCCGATCGAGTGGAAGGTGCCCATCCACGGCATGCCCTCGACCGCGCCGCCGACCAGAACGCCGACGCGTTCCTTCATCTCGCGCGCCGCCTTGTTGGTGAAGGTGACGGCAAGGATCTGCGAAGGGAAGGCCCGGCCGGTTGCGAGGATGTGGGCGATGCGGGTGGTCAGCACCCGCGTCTTGCCCGTGCCCGCGCCCGCGAGCACGAGGACAGGGCCGTCGAGCGTCTCGACCGCTTCGCGCTGTTCCGGGTTGAGGCCTGCGAGGTAGTCGGGCGCCCGGTGCTGGTCGCGGGCCGCCATGGCGCGCGCGGCGATGCCGAGGCCGCCGTTTCCGGCCGGCTGCGCCAGGGCGGGGGCCTTGCGCTGCGCCTGCTGCGGTTCTTCGTCGAAGAACGGAATGTCGTCGAAACTATTCGTCATGCGGCCAATGTAGTGATTCGGACCTGAAAGACCAGAAAATGTTCTGCTTTCATTCCGACTGTTCACACAAGGCAAGGCCAAATTG
Source organism: Neorhizobium galegae (assembly GCF_021391675.1). Lineage (NCBI taxonomy): Bacteria > Pseudomonadati > Pseudomonadota > Alphaproteobacteria > Hyphomicrobiales > Rhizobiaceae > Neorhizobium > Neorhizobium galegae. The sequence goes on along the minus strand of NZ_CP090095.1, from coordinate 2,464,819 downwards.
TGAAGAGGCCGCCGGTTGCCCACTGCGAAAGAGGCGATTTTAGGAGTATATGTATGCCTCCGATCTAACATATGCGTGAAATTTCGTGAGGTTACATTTTTGTAAGGTTGCCGAACACCCATTGCGTGAGCACCCGCAAAAAAGGATACTCCCGGGCAATATGGCCTCCTGGTGCCGCCATTGGAGAATTGAATGCGGATTTGGAAACAGCTTCTGCTCTGTATCGTAGTCCTGGCCGGAGCGCTCGGCCTGTGGGTCTACCTGGTGCCGAGCGCCGGCGGAACCCTGACCAAGATGGGCGTTCCCGGTGAAGTGATCGCCGCCGTCATTCCGAGAACCGCAGCCCAGCCAGCACCTGCTCCAGCGGGTGGTGCCAACGGCAATGCTGCGGCGCGTCCGCAGGGCGAGGGCGGAGCACAGGGAGCCGCGCAGAATGGGCAGCGCGGGGCAGGCGGCCAGGGTGGCGGCCAAGGCGGCAACCGGGCGACGCTCATCGTCGCCCAGCCGGTCGTGATCGGCACCGTCAACGACCGCCTCTCGGCAATCGGCAGCGGCGAGGCCATCCAGTCGGTCGTCGTCATGCCGCAGGCTTCCGGTACCGTCAACGAGATCATGGTGACGTCGGGCCAGAAGGTCACCAAGGGCCAGGTTCTCGCCCGCCTCGATGACGAAGAGCAGACGATCGAGCGCGACAAGGCGCGGGTGGCGCTGGCCAGCGCCCAGGAAAAATCCGCCTCCTACAAGAACCTGCAGTCGTTCTCGCGCCTCGACGTTTTCGATGCGCAGATTGCCGAACAGGCCGCAAAGCTCGCACTCTCCACCGCCGAACTCAATCTCAGGCGCCGCGATATCGTCGCCCCGATCGACGGAATTGCCGGCATCGTCGCGGTCAATATCGGCGACAACGTCACCACCCAGACCAATGTCGTGACGATCGACGACCGCTCGGCAATTCTGGTCGACTTCTGGGCGCCGGAGCGTTTCGCGGTTGCGATCCAGCCGGGCCAGGCGGTCGAGGCGAGTTCGATTGCCCGTCCGGGCCAGGTCTTTTCCGGCAAGGTCGAGGCGATCGACAACCGCGTCGATCCGGCAAGCCGCACGATGCGCATCCGTGCACGGGTTGAAAATCCTGGCGACGTGCTGCGCGCCGGCATGGCCTTCAACGTCGGCATGCGCTTTGCCGGCGAAAGATATCCGGCGGTCGATCCGCTGGCCATCCAGTGGGACGGCGAAGGTTCGTATGTCTGGCAGGTCAGGGAAAACAAGTCCGTCAAGACCCGGGTGCGCGTCGTCCAGCGCAATCCCGATGCAGTCCTCGTGGGCGCCGAGCTCAAAGAGGGCGACAGGATCGTGACCGAAGGTCTGCAGCGTGTGAGGGAAGGGGCGGCGGTCCGGATCTTGGGCGCGCCGGAAACGGCTGAGGTGGCGCGCCAATGAAGATCGAACTCCCAGGCGTTGGCCATGACGACGAAGGGAAGGCCGAGGCGGAGAAATCCGCGCAGAGCTTTACCGCCCTCTTCGTCCGCCGGCCGATCCTTGCCGCGGTTCTGAACACGCTGCTGGTCGTTGCGGGCCTTGCGGCCCTCGCCGGCGTCGAGGTGCGAGAACTTCCCGACGTCGACCAGCCCGTCATCACGGTGCGTACCAATTACGACGGCGCCTCGCCGCAGACGATGGACCAGGAGGTCACCCAGGTCATCGAAGGCGCCGTCGCGCGCGTCTCCGGCCTCAAGGCTCTGTCGTCGCAGTCGCAGTTCGGCTCCAGCCGCGTGACGATGGAGTTTTCCGACAGCGTCGATCTGTCGGAGGCCGCAAACGACGTGCGCGATGCGGTCGGCCGTGTCGTCAACCAGCTGCCGGACGATGCCGACGAGCCGCGCATCGTCAAGGCGGATGCCGATTCCGACGCCATCATGCGCCTTGCGGTCACATCGTCGAACATGTCGATGGAAGACCTCACCCAGCTCGTCAACAACGAGGTCGTCGACCGGCTCGCCGCCGTCGAAGGCGTGGCCGACGTCGAGCTCTATGGCGACCAGGACAAGGTTTTTCGCGTCGATGTGAACCAGGCCGCCCTGGCCGGCCGCGGCCTGACCGTCGCCGACGTCTCCAAGGCGCTGTCGAGCGCGGCGCTCGACGTTCCGGCCGGCTCGCTGAAGAGCACGACCCAGGATATCGTCGTCCGCGCCACCGCCAACCTCACCACGCCCCAGGATTTCGAAAACGTCCTGATCGGCCCGAATGTCCGCGTCCGCGACGTGGCGACCGTGGCACTCGGTCCGGATGACGGCACCACCGTGCTGCGCGCCAACGGCGTGCAGGGCGTCGGCCTCGGCATCATCCGCCAGGCGCAGTCGAACACGCTCAACATTTCCGAAGGCGTCAAGGCGGCCGTCGCGGAGATGCAGAAGGCCCTGCCGGAAGGCACCCGCATCGCCATCACCGGCGACGACGCGATCTTCATCCAGGGCGCGCTGCACGAGGTCGAGATCGCGTTGATGCTCTCGGCCGCTGTCGTCGTCGTGGTCATCTATCTCTTCCTGCGCGACTGGCGCGCCACGCTGATCCCGGCGATCACCATGCCGGTGGCGCTGATCGGCACGCTGGTGGCGATCTACCTCGTCGGCTTCTCGATCAACATCCTGACCCTGCTCGCCATCGTCCTGGCGACCGGCCTCGTGGTCGACGACGCGATCGTCGTGCTCGAAAACATCGTCCGGCGACGAGCGGAAGGCATGGGGCCGCGCGCCGCCGCCGTGCTCGGCACCCAGGAAGTGTTCTTCGCCGTCATCGCGACCACGGCGACGCTTGCCGCCGTCTTCATTCCGCTGTCCTTCCTGCCGGGCCAGATCGGCGGCCTGTTCAAGGAATTCGGCTTCGTGCTCGCCTTCTCGGTGGCCCTGTCGTCGGTCACCGCCCTGACGCTCTGCCCGATGCTCGCGTCGCGCATGCTGACCAAACCGATGAAGGAGGACCACGGTCTCCTCGGCGCCTTCGGCAACGGGTTCGCCAGGGTCTATGCGTCGTCGCTGAGGTTCTGCCTCAATGCGCCGCTGGTCGTCATCGTCGTGTCGGTGGTCTTCTCGATTGCCGCCTACAATGTCTTCGGCCTGGTCAAGAGCGAGCTGACGCCGCGCGAAGACCGCGCCACGATCATGCTGCGCCTGACGACGCCGCAGGGCGTCAGCCTCGATTATACCCGCGATCAGATGCAGCGTGTCGAAGAGAACCTGAAGTCGCTGCGAGATTCCGGCGAGATCACCAACGTCTTCTCGATCTCGGGTTTCGGCAGCAACACCAATAGCGGCTTCATGGTTCTGACGCTGGCGCCCTGGGGCGAGCGCAGCCGCACGCAGGACCAGATCGCCGCCGACGTCAACGCCGCGGCGCTGAGGGTTCCGGCCCTGCGCGGCTTCACCATGCAGGCGAACAGCCTGAAGATCCGCGGCGCCGGCAACGGCCTGCAGATGGCCCTGGTCGGCAACGACTACGACGTGCTGACCTCGACGGCCCTGAAGCTCGTGTCGCATATGGAAAGCGAGGGCGCCCGGTTCTTCGATACGCCGCGTCTCACCAACGAGCCGACCCAGGCGCAGCTTTCGGTGGCGATCGACCGCGAGCGGGCCTCCGACCTCGGCATCGACATTACCGGCCTGTCGACCGCCATGCAGTCGCTGCTCGAGGGCCGTTCGGTCGTCGACGTCTTCGTCAACGGCGACGCGCTGCCGGTCAAGCTGACCTCGACCACCCGTCCGATCGACGATCCGACCGATCTCGAGAACATCTTCCTCAAGACCGGCGACGGCAAGATCGTGCCGATGTCGACGATCGCGACCTTGAAGGAAGGCGCGGTGGCGCCACAGCTCAACCGCGAGGAACAGCTCGCCTCGGTGTCCATCTCGTCGAACCTGCGCGACGGCGTGGCGCTCGGCGATGCGGTCAGGGAAGTCTCCGCGATCGCCCAGCCGTTCCTGCCGGCGGGCGTCCGCCTGGTTCCGATGGCGGAGGCGAAGACGCTCGGCGAAAACTCCAACGCCATGCTGATGACCTTCGGTTTTGCGATCGCGATCATCTTCCTGGTGCTGGCGGCGCAGTTCGAAAGCGTGCTGTCGTCGATCATCATCATGTCGACCGTGCCGCTCGGTCTTGCCTGCGCCGCCATCGCACTGGTGCTGACCGGATCGAGCCTCAACGTCTACAGCCAGATCGGCCTCGTGCTGCTCGTCGGCGTCATGGCGAAGAACGGCATCCTGATCGTTGAATTCGCCAATCAGCTCCGGGACCGCGGCACCAGCGTGCGCGAGGCGATCGAAACCGCTTGCGCGCTTCGTCTGCGCCCGGTGATGATGACGATGATCGCCACCGTCATCGGCGGCGTACCGCTGCTGCTGGCCCAGGGCGCGGGTGCGGAAGCCCGTATCGCGCTCGGCTGGGTCATCGTCGGCGGCCTCGGCTTTGCGGTCATCGTGACGCTGTTCATCACCCCGGTCGCCTATCTTCTGATTGCCGGCTTCGCCAAGCCGCATATGCACGAGGAAGCGCGGTTCCATGAGGAACTGGCGCATGCCTCGCGCCGCGGGCAAGAGAAGCAGGACAACGAGAAGGAAAAAGAGGAACAGCTGCTCGCCGCCGAGTAATGGGCGGGGAGAAGAGACCTGTCCCTTCCATAGCCGCTGTCCCCGGACCTGATCCGAGGACAGACAAGATAGCGTCGAGATTTTTGACGACCTACCGGCCGAGCAGGTCGTTGAGCTGGCCGGCAAGCGCGCCGCCGCCGGCCCGGTCGTCGGCCATCTTCTGAAACAATCCCGCCATTCCCTTGAAGATCAGCGAGGCCGGATCGTCTTCGCCGAGGAATGCGGCGATCTCCTCCATCTCCGCCACCCAGCGATAGGCTTTCGCATACATGTCCGGAATGGCACTTAAGAGTTTCCGGTCGAGGTCGGGATTGCTTTCGGCCATCTCCCGTCTGAGGCTCTGGTCGGCACCCGATCCGATGGCGGCGAGAAGCATGGCGGTGCCGAGCCCGGTGACGCCCTTGTTGATGCCCGCATAACACATCTTCAGCGCCGAGGCTGCGCCGACGGCCCCTTCGATCCAGCGGACGTGAAGCCCGTGCGCGGCGAGAACGGCGCTTCTGTTCGCCTCGTCCCCGCTGATATAGAGTTTTGGTCCGGCTTTTCCCGGCTGCGGCGGCAGGCCGATGATCGAGCCGTCCAGCACATTCGCCTGGCCGGGCCTGAAAACGGCTGCAACCTCACGCATCGTGTCGGGCGAGATCGCGTTGCAATCGATGAATGTCACCGGGGTCGGGCGCTCTCCGATCGCAGCGGACAGACGTTCCGCAACGCCGATCGCCTGGCCGGGCGGGACGATCGACAGAACGATCTCCGCCCCGACGATGTCTTCAAGCGGGGCGGGCTCCATTCCGGCGGCTCTGGCCCGGTCGTGGCTCTCGGGCGAGCGGCCGTCCAGATAGGTCAGGATCTTGGCGCCGCCGTCCGCCAACTGCCGGCCGATCCCGCTGCCCATCGCACCCGCGCCGATGATTGCAATTGTCGCCATCGCTGATCTCCTGAAACTTGATGAAGGCAGAACCTGTTCTAGCGCATCGATTGGTGACTTGCAGGTGAACTATTTTGCGCCGGGACAAAAAAACTCTCCGTGGCGCGAAGGCCTTGCCGGCGATTCGCGCTCGGCTCCTGGAAACTCGCCCTGCCGGGGGCGCAAGGACTTACCAACACGGGAGGCTCATCGTCGACATCTCGCTGCGGTGGTCGGTTTCGAGACTTCTTGTGATCATAACGGTCATGACCCGGGCCCGTTAAACTTGCGGCAACCTTGTGCATGGCATGGCATATCCCGCCACGCAGCAGAAGGAGAGACGTATGGCGCTGATCGGCTTCAAGAATACTCATAACCAATCGGTATACATCAATCCCGCGCAGGTGCTTTACGTCACGACTTTCGAAGAGGAAGTCACCATCGTCGCTCTTGCGCTCGCCAGCACCGGCGGCAAGCCCACGGCTGTCTATGTCCGCGGCAATGTCGATCAGGTACAGCAGAGGCTGAGCGTGGCCATAGCGGGCTAGTTTCGGCCTCAGGTTTCGCGTCCGGCATCCTCATTTCGGGTTCGTCGGGAAGCGCCGTTGCGGGGATGTCCCAAGCTTTACCCGCCTGTCGGCTCAACGATTTAATTTAATTTTCTACCCCTCTCATCCCCGCCCTCCCGGCCCGTGCCTACAATCCCCTCGTCCCGTCGCGGATACACCGGCAGGCGTGCCGGCGAGGCGGGACCGGCGCCGGGTGGCAGGAAACGACGTAGGTCCTGCCATTCGGGGTTCGCGGAAAATGGTCTCCCTCCGGCGACAACGGGGAGAGATGAAGGAAAACGGACCGAGCCTTCGTCTCTTGAAGCCCGAAAGCGCGCGCCGGACGTGCCTGTGCGGCACACATGGTGGCTGACCGGATGGTGTCGCCGGATTTTTCAAAGTCCGACCGATACCATCGGAGAAACCGGCGGAGATCCATGGATGCCTTGCCGATCAGAATCGGATGGGGCGCCCTGGGTCATACGAACACCGTCCGGAAGAGCCACGGCAGAGGGACCGAAGTCGCGGGCATAAACCGCCGAACGGGGCGCTGAGAGGTGTCACTTATTACTTACCTTACGAGGCCGCTTTCAGCGCCCCGTCCGATCCTCGGGTCCCGCTCTGCTCGCCCGAGGATGACGAAAAGAAACCGGGGATCGCCAAGGCTGGACTCTGCCTGGTTGGATCACCGCTGTTCCGTCTGGACAAAACCCGACCCTTCGCCTAACCAATCCCTTGAAAAGACACGAGGAGAGTGGTCATGGCGGTCAAGGATGTGAAGGCGGGTCTTCGCAACGAAGAGGGCATATCGACGGTCCTCGGCATCCTCAAGCAATCCTTCGGAGAGCGTTTTCAGACCGGCCAGTCGTTTCGCGAGCAGCATGCCCACACGACGACCTATCTGCCGGCGCAATTGCCGGATGGCGTCGTCTTCGTTGAAAGCGCCGGTGACGTCAAAGCCGTGGTCAAGGCCTGCGCCGAGCATCGCGTGCCGGTCGTGCCCTTCGGCGTCGGCTCTTCGCTCGAAGGTCAGGTGAATGCGCCGTCCGGCGGCATCTCGATCGATTTCAGCCGCATGAACAAGGTGCTTCGGGTCAGCCCGGCCGATCTCGACGTAACCGTGGAGCCAGGCATCACCCGGGAGGAACTGAACCGCGAGCTTCGCGACACCGGCCTGTTCTTCCCGATCGATCCCGGCGCCAACGCCTCGGTCGGCGGCATGACCGCGACCCGCGCCTCCGGCACCAACGCGGTGCGCTACGGAACGATGAAGGACAATGTCCTGTCGCTCACCGTCGTCACCGCCGACGGCGAGGAGATCCGCACCGCGCAGCGGGCCCGGAAGTCGTCGGCCGGCTACGATCTGACCCGTCTCTTCGTCGGTTCGGAAGGCACGCTCGGCGTCATCACCTCGGTGACGTTGAAGCTGCAGGGCATTCCGGAAAAGATCGGCGGCGGCGTCTGCGCTTTCCCGAGCGTGAAAGCCGCCTGCGATGCCGTGATCATGACCATCCAGATGGGCATCCCGGTCGCCCGCATCGAGCTGCTGGACGACGTGCAGATGCGGGCCTGCAATGCCTATTCGAAACTCTCCTATCCGGAAAAGCCGACGCTGTTCCTGGAATTCCACGGCACCGAGGAAACGGTGGCGCTGCAGTCGGCGCAGTTTGCCGAGATCGCCACGGAATGCGGCGGCGACGACTTCCTGTGGACGGCCAATGCCGAGGAGCGGGCAAAGCTCTGGAACGCGCGCCACAACGCCTATTGGGCAAGCCGGGCGCTGGCGCCGGAGCTCGACGGCCTGTCGACCGACGTCTGCGTGCCGATCTCGCAGCTTGCCGAATGCGTCGCCGAGACCCAGGCCGATATTGCGGAACAGGGGTTGCTGGCGCCGATCGTCGGCCATGCGGGCGACGGCAATTTCCACGTCCTGGTGCTTTTCGACGGCAAGGACCCGGCCTCGGTCGACAAGGTCGAGGCGTTCATCGCCCGCCTCAATCACCGGGCGCTTGCCATGGACGGCACCTGCACCGGCGAACACGGCGTCGGCCAGGGAAAGATGTCGTTCCTGGAAGAGGAGCTCGGCGGTGCGGTTGGCCTGATGCGGACCATCAAGCAGGGCCTCGATCCGGATAATATCTTCAATCCGGGCAAGATCTTCAGGATTGCCGAATGAGATGCTCCTGCAAGCTTGACTTGCCTGTGAACCCAATGGAACTAGTCTCTTAGGCAAGATCAGGGAGACGGATACCGTGTTCGGACGCATCCTGTTGGCATTCGGCGGATTGGTGGTGGTGGCGCTGTTTACAGCGCTGCTCGCGCCTTTCTTCGTCGACTGGTCGAGCCTGCGCGTCAGCTTCGAGGAACAGGCAAGCCGCATCCTCGGCAAGAAGGTTACCGTCCACGGCAACGTCGATGCACGTATACTGCCGTTTCCCTCAGTCACGCTGCATGACGTACGGGTGGGGGCCGATACGGATGGCCAACCGCTGGTACAGGTAGCGCGGTTTTCGATGGATATGGAGTTGGCGCCCTTCCTCTCGGGCGAGGCGCGCATCTTCGACATGCGCATCGAGGAACCGAAGGCCCGGATCCGGCTGTTGAAGGATGGCTCGCTCGACTGGATGCGCGGCAGCCGTGCCGCGATCCCGGCCCGCACGGTGGTCATCGAGGATGTGCATATCACCGGCGGCGAGATCAACCTGATCGACGAACAGTCCGGGCAGTCGCGGCAGATCACCGGCCTCGCGGGCGATTTTTCCGCCGGTTCGCTGCGCGGTCCCTGGCGCGGCGAAGGCAATGCGGCGCTCGATGGCTATGAGACCCGGTTCAACCTGGCGAGCGGCACGGCGGATGCCGAGGGCAAGCGTGTGCCGATGCGCCTCAGGCTCTGGCCGGATGCGCATCCCGTCGAGATCAATCTCGACGGCGAGCTTACCGTCGCCGACAACAAGCCGGCCTATAACGGCAACTTCACGTTCGACTTCCTGCAGGAGGAAGACGAGACCGAGCCGGTGACGCCGCCGCCGCCCGGGCCGCGCCTCAAGGGAGGGTTCGAGGTCACCAACGAACGCATTCGCGTTCCGCAATACCGGCTGGAAGTCGGGGCGACCGACAACCCTTACGTGGTGACCGGCGAAGCGACGCTCGATACCGGCGACAAGCCTGAATTCCTGCTGACAGCCGACGGCCAGCAGATCGACGTCAATCGGCTGGGCGAGGGGGCGCGGGCCAAGACCGGCCGCGATGCCGCCGCTTCGGCGCAGCGCCGCATCAACAATTTCATCCGGCTGGCCGCTTCCATCCCCATTCCGCAGGTGCCCGGCCGCGCCAGCCTCAGGCTGCCGGCGATCGTCGCCAACGACACGACAATACGCGATATCAGGCTCGACATACGGCCTGCCGGGCGTGGCTGGACGGTCGACAACGTGGTGGCCACCCTGCCGGGCCGCACGCAGCTGGAGGCCAAGGGCAGCCTCGTGCTTCGCGACCGGACGTCCTTCGTCGGCGACATGCTGGTCGCCTCCAGCCAGCCGTCCGGACTTTCCGACTGGCTTTCGGGCCGGGTGGCGCCCGAGCTGCGCCAGCTCCGCTCCGCCGGATTTTCGGCAAAGGTCAACCTGACGCCGGACCTGCAGAGGTTCGACAACCTCGAACTGGCGGTCGGTCCGGCGACGCTCAAGGGCCGTCTCGAGCGCCAGTCCGCACAGGGGCAGACGCCCAATCTTTCGATGAGCCTTGCCGGCAACGAGATCGATATCGATGCCATGCGGGCGCTCGCCTCGCTGATGACGGGCGACGATGCGGGCCAGGACGTGCTCGACCATCGGGTTGCCGCGACGCTGAAGGCCGACCGGTTCACCGCCTTCGGGGTTGCCGCCAACAATGTCGACACAGCCTTCACCCTGGCCGGCGGCGCGCTATCGCTGGAGCGCCTGACGATCGGCAATGTCGAAGGTGCCACGGTTTCGGCACGAGGTCGCATAGAAGGCTCGCTGCTGGCCTATTCGGGCAATGGCAGCCTCACCTTCCGTTCCGCCGATCCGACGGCTTTCCTGACCATGCTGCGCGATCGGCTGCCTGCGCATCCGGCTTTGGCCCGGCTTGCTGCAAACGGCGCCTGGTTCGCCAACACCGATCTCGGCGCCAGCCTGACCGTCGGCGGCGACCTGAACGGCGTGGAGGTCGTCCTCAAGGGCAAGACCAACGGCAGCGCGGTCAATGCCGCCCTGAAGCTTCCAGGCCTCTTCGACCTGACGGCCGGCATCGACATGACGCTCCTTGCGTCGCTCGACAATCCCGATCCGATGGTTCTCCTGGGGCAGGCCGGTCTCGATCCCCTGCCTTTCGAGGGGGACGGCGCGGGTGAACTGCTGCTCAACGTCCACCAGGGTCCGGATGCTGCCGCAAAGGCTGCGCTGACGTTCACGACCGAAAAGACCTCGCTGGACATCAACGGCGATATCCGGGTCGGCAGTGAGGGCTTTGGCGAGGGGAGCGGTCACGTCACGCTCAGAAGCGCGAATCTGGAACCTTATCTGCTGATGAACGGCATCGGCCTGCCGCAGTTCGGCACCGGCATGCCGGTCACGCTCGACGCGGATTTCAGCATGACGCCGGAGGCGATGAAAATCGCCGCCCTTAAAGGTGCGGCGGACGGCAATGCGATCAGCGGCGACATCGCCATCGACCGCAAGGCGCCGGGCATGCCGGCCACCGGCTCGCTCAGCGTCGACAGCCTCGATCTTGCCTGGCTCGGGGAGGCGATCTACGGGCCGGTCAGCGATCCACAGAGCGGGGCGTTTTCCTCCAAGCCCTTTGCCCGGCCGATCTTCTCGGGCGCGGATGTCGCTCTCGACGTCAAGGCGCGAAGGTTCGATGCCGGCGTTTTCGGCAATATCGATGATTTTGCAGCCAGGGTCACCCATCGCAGCGGCGGTATCACCATCGAGAACGGTGCGGGCAACTGGCAGGGCGGCCGGCTCGCCGGCCGGCTGCTGATGTCGAACGGTGACGGAACAGGACTTCTGCAGGCCCGGATTTCGGCTGAGAACGCCGACCTCGCGCCGCTCGTCTGGAAGGCCGGCGGCAAGCCGGTCGCCAGCGGCAAGCTGGATTTCAGCATGTCCGCCGAATCGACCGGCAAGACCTTGGCCGATCTCCTCGGTGCAACGAGCGGTTCGGCCGAATTACGGCTGAAGGGCCTGAGCGTCGCCGGCATCAATCTCGATGCGATGAAGCCCTTGATGGCCGGGGTCGACAAGCTTGGCGGCGAGGTGACGGAGGCGAGGGTCCGGCCGATCGCAACCGGCTTGCTGCATCAGGGAAATGCGGTGGTCGGCAACGTGACCATCCCCGTGACGATCACGGCCGGCGAAGCACGGGCGCAGAATGTCGCAGCCGGCGTCGGCACCACGAAGCTGTCGGGCGAGGGGCGCTTCGATCTGCTGGATGACAGTCTGAGCGCAAATCTGGCGGTCACCTACGATGCCGGCGAGGAAGCGCTGGCCGGCGGCGATCCGACCATCCGCCTCGAGTATTCGGGGGATCTCGCCGCACCCACCAAGCGGATCGATATCGCGGCGATGACGAATTTCCTGTCGCAGCGCGCCTTCGAGCAGCAGCGGCGGCGTGTCGAGACGCTGCAGGCGAGCGTGCTCGAAAAGCAGCGTCTTCGCCGCGAGGTGGCGCTCTATAATTTCCAGGCGATCGAGCGGCAGGCGGCCCGCGACAAGGCGGCGGCCGAAGAGCGCGCCCGCCAGCAGGCAGCCGAGGCGGAACGCCAGCGTCAGGCGGTGGAGGCGGCGGCGCGTGCGGCGGAAGAGGTGCGTCAGCGTCAGATCAGCCAGCCGCCGCAGCTCATCGTGCCGCCGACCGACGGCGCGATCCGCCAGAATTTTCCCTCCCCCGGCATTTCCAATATGCCGAGCCTGCCAGGGGTGCAGCAGTAGCTGCCCCACGGAGGTGTCAGTTTCCGTTCGTTGAAGACTTGACCCACGTCAGCACATGGACGCGCAACGCCGACGAGAGATTGCTGGCGGCGTCCCTTTGATCGTCGATCTCGGCGATCAGGGTTGCCAGGCTGATATCGCGTTTTGCAGCGATCGCCTTCAATTCGACCCAGAACTCGTCCTCGAGGGAAAAACTGGTGCGATGACCGTGAAGGGTCGCGGAATGTTTGCGGATCACGAAACTCTCCGGACCTTCGGAACAAGCTCGCTTATTCAGACTGTGGTACTTCCGGCGTCAAGCCGACCGGCTCAAGTCTGGTTAGCGGATCGTTAATATGCACCGGACGGAAAGTCAGTCGTCCTTGCCGGGCTTTTCCAGGTGGCCCTGGTCGAGCCCCTTCTCCGCCTTGTCGTTGCGTGCCTTGGTCAGCGATTTTTCGGCCTTGGTACGGCCGAAGGTGAGGCGGTTCTGTTCCGCCTCCCTTTCCTTTTCGAGCCGTTCCTTGGCTTTGCGGAACTGGCGAAGGTTGACGATTTCGGCGCTCATGGCTGACGCGCCTCCCGGCGCTTACTGCTTCTTGCGGAAGGAATCGAGCGAGATGACGGAGCCGGGCTTCTTCTCTTCGCCGGGCTTGGCTTCGGTGTCGGTGGACTTTGAAATGGCTTCTACGGGGATGGCCGTGATTTCGGCGGTGGTGTTCTCGTCCTCGTCGGCGAGCGGCACTTCGAATTCAAGCTCGAAATTCACCGAGGGATCGTAGAAACCGCGAATGGCGTTGAAGGGGACGACTAGGCGTTCCGGCGTGTCGGAGAAGGAAAGGCCCACTTCGAACTGGGTATCGGAGACCTTGAGGTCCCAAAACTGGTGCTGGACGACGATGGTCATCTGTTCCGCATATTTCGCCTTGAGGTGTTGCGAGATGCGCACGCCCGGGGCGCCGGTCAGGAAGGTGATGAAGAAATGATGGTCACCCGGCAGACGGCCCGTGGCCGCAACCTCGGTCAAAACCTTACGGATGACGCCGCGCAACGCGTCCTGCGCCAGAATATCGTAACGGATGTGGTCCTGCCCCATACGGTCCTGTCTTTCCATTCTCTCGTCTTTTAGTCAGACGCGTTATGCCATGCCGGCCCGGCGCGGGGAAGCCCCGACGAGCATCCGAGTCAGTTCCATAGTATTCGACTGGGGAGCGAAGGTGAAGGCTTCTGTTGCCAGGTGCCTTCGGACCCCGCCTTAAAGTGCTACCTCTAAGGACTTAGTTCGGATTTCCCGCACCGCCATTAGGCAGCGAGAGCATAACCCTTAGCGTTGTTGTCGTTTGCAACTACACTTTTTGACCCGATAACGGTGGTATCATGCCGAGCAAAAGTTCGATCTTTAAGCCCTTGTCGATCCTATTTCGCCCCCATCAAAAGCCGGTCCGCAAGGTTTCCATGCGACCGACCGGTTTTTGGTGGAGGCGCCGGGTACTGAAGACATAGGTGAGCATGAACAAGTGAGTTCACAAACCGAGCATGCGAAATCAGTAGGTTAGTCGTTGCGTATGTCGACGCATTGAGTTGACTAAAAAGGCTTTAGAGAAGGTGGAGGTTTCTGTTGCCAGGTACCTCCGAACCCCGCCTTAGAGCGCTAACAATAAGGACTTAGGTCGGATTTCCCGCACCGCCATTAGGCAGCGAGAGCATAACCCTTAGCGTTGTTGTCGTTTGCAACTACACTTTTTGACCCGATAACGGTGGTATCATGCCGAGCACAGCTTTTGTCTTTCAACACCAGTCGATCCCATGTCGCCCCCATTCACCGATGAAACGACCATCGAGTTGGTTGGTGGAGGCGGGGGCGTCGAAGCCCCGTCCTGTATGCCTATTGCACAAAAGGTTTAGCACCATTTCTCCTTGCGGAGCACTTTATAGATAGGCTACGGGCGGATCGTTTTCAAGGAGATTTCTGGGGGGCTTTTTGATCTCTGTTGATGTAGACAACGGTTTCCAAAGACTTCTTGCGCAGCTCGCGGATCGTCCGTTGCAGTTCACGGATACGTGACGCGTAGAAATGAACCCGATCTCCCATTTTCTCTAAGCGTTCCTGATAATCGGCAATCTCACTGTTTAAACCGTCGATAATTGCCTCTTGGGAAGGTGGGGTAGAAGGGATCAACATCCCCAGGTTTGCTCGCCAATCTATGACTTCCTTTTTCCGCTGTCGATGTGCCTCGCTATCGAGAAAGCGGTGATTTAATCCCGCTCTATCCTCCAAGAGCATCTTAAGAGTAACAGCTTCCGGCTTAAGGACGCCTGCGATTATATCCTTTTCTATTGCCCGCTTTGCCTGATCGAGCTTCACCAACGCCTCGGCCGTGCGATTGGCGGCGTCTTGCTTCAGTGCGTCCGGAATGCCTGTCTTTACTGCTTTTCGGCGAACCATAGCTTCAGGGTCTCATTCGCATTGAGGGCTTCATCAAGCAGGGGCCGGAGTCCGGGCCAGGCGCTGACCCGGTCCAAAATGTGTTTCGGCGTGGAATATTGACCCCTGTGGCGGGGTGATCGGCGTCCAATTTTGACCCCCTTCATGTTTCGTCTGACCATCCGTTTTTTGACGACGGATGGAGGGGGAGTTGAAGCGAGTGGATACGATTGCGCGTGTTCGTCGAGCCTTCCATGTGCAGGGCTGGTCGGTGAAGAAGATCGTCCGGGAACTGCATGTGTCGCGCAACACGGTCCGCAAGATATTGCGGTCCAATGAGACCGACTTCTCTTATGAGCGAGAACGGCAACCATTACCAAAAACCGGCATGTGGAAGGCTGAGATCGAACGCTTTCTGGCCGCCAACGAGGGCAAGCCTTCTCGGGAGCAGCTTACTCTGATCCGGATTTACGAGGAGCTTCGGGGTCTTGGTTATGACGGCGGCTACGATGCGATCCGACGCTATGCAAAAGGCTGGTCGAGGAGCCGGGGAGCTGTCACAGCCGAGGCCTATGTTCCGCTCTATTACGCGCCAGGCGAGGCCTACCAGTTCGACTGGAGTCACGAGATCATTCTGATCAACGGGGTGACGACGACTGTGAAGGTCGCTCATGTCCGGCTCTGCCACAGCCGGATGATGTTTGCCCGAGCCTATATGCGCGAGAGCCAGGAGATGGTGTTCGATGCGCACGACAAGGCCTTCGACTTTTTCCGAGGCACCTGCACGCGCGGCATCTACGACAACATGAAAACCGCGGTGGAGACTGTGTTCGTCGGCAAGGAGCGGCAATATAACCGCCGTTTCCTGCAGATGTGCAGCCACTATCTCGTCCAGCCGGTCGCCTGTACGCCTGCATCCGGCTGGGAGAAGGGACAGGTCGAGAACCAGGTTGGCTTGGTTCGAGAGCGCTTCTTCACGCCGCGCCTCCGAGTCAAAAGCCTGGAGGAGCTGAATGTCTGGCTGCTCGACAAATGTATCGCTTACGCCAAGGCGCACCGCCATCCCGAGCAGACCGAGCGAATGATCTGGCAGGTGTTCGAGGAGGAACGCGGCAGCCTCGTGCATTACGTCGGGCCGTTCGACGGCTTCCACAGCGTCCCGGCCTCGGTGTCGAAGACCTGCACGGTTCGTTTCGACAACAACAAATACTCCGTGCTCTCAACGGCGGTCGGCCGCCCTGTCGAGGTTCATGCCTATGCCGACCGGATCGTCATCCGGCAGGACGGGGTGAATGTCGGAGAGCATCAGCGTTGCTTTGGCCGGGGCGAGACAACCTACAATCCTTGGCATTATGTGCCTGTTCTGGCCCGCAAACCCGGAGCTCTTCGTAATGGCGCACCGTTCAGGGACTGGGCGTTGCCAGCGGCGATGGAGAAAGTCCGCAAGCGATTGAAGGGCGTCCATGACGGTGATCGGCAAATGGTCACCATCCTTGCATGCGTTCCGACCGATGGTCTGGTGGCTGTCGATGCTGCCTGCCAAGAGGCGCTGGATCACGGCGTCGGCTCTGCTTCGGTGATCATCAACATTCTGGCCCGCAGTCGTGATCCGGCTCCGGCCGCAACCCTGCAAACCCCGGATGCGCTGCGCCTGACCCATGAACCGGTCGCCGATTGCGCACGCTATGACAGGCTCAGGAGGGCAAGCTGATGGAACGCACACAGGTTCTCGAACTGATGAGCACGTTGAAGCTCTACGGAATGCGCAGCGCTTATGATGAGGTCATGGGCAATGGCATCAAACGGCAACATGAGCCGCCGCGCATTGTCGGTGACCTGCTGCAGTCGGAGATCGCCGAGAAGCAAGCACGCTCCATTCGCTACCAGCTCAGCATAGCCAAGCTGCCACTTGCCAAGGATATCGACGACTTCGACTTCGCCGATACCCCTGTGAATGAACCGTTGGTGCGGGAGCTGGCCGCAGGCACCTTCGTCGCCGACCAACGTAACATCGTTCTCGTCGGCGGCACGGGAACAGGAAAGAGCCACCTGGCCATCGCGATTGCCCGTGCCTTGATCCGCAACGGAACGCGCGGCCGTTTCTTCAATGTCGTCGATCTGGTCAACCGCCTGGAAACAGAAACACGCAGCGGAAAGCAGGGACGAACAGCGGACTATCTCAATCGCCTCGACTTCATCATCCTCGATGAACTCGGCTATCTGCCCTTCGCCCAGGCCGGAGGTCAGCTCCTGTTCCACCTGATCAGCAGGCTATACGAGCGCACCTCGATCATCGTCACGACGAACCTCGCCTTCGGTGAATGGCCGTCAGTGTTCGGCGATGCCAAGATGACGACGGCGCTCCTCGACCGCCTGACCCATCATTGCGAGATCGTCGAGACCGGAAACGAATCCTGGCGCTTCAAGAACCGCTCTCAAAGCTAAAGCCGAAGATACCCGTCACCCGCACTTGGCCTACCCTCTGCAACCCCGGCCAGCGCCGGGCAGGCCAAGCGCTGATCGGCTACAGGGGGGTGAAGATTGGACGCCGATAAGGGGTCAACATTCCGAGCCGATTGACAATTGAAGTAGCGTCTTTGGGGTGGAACAGGAAGTCCGCTCCCGGTCGACACCGGACATGCTTGCCACTAGTCTTGGACGGCAAGCACCCAGGAAATCTCAGGTTGGTCGCGAGATATGGCATCGAGGCAACTGCCCCCGGTGACAAAGCGATAATGTGCTGATCCGGGCAACACAGCTTCGAAAACCTCTCGCTGAGGTGCCCAAAAAGGGCTGCCTTCGATCCGGTACGCGAAGTGGTTGGAGACGTGGCCGACCGTTAGTTTGGCGTTTTCTTCGAGCGTGAGATGCATCTCATCTATGACGCGAAAAATATCGACATGAGGAAAGGCAATTCTGACAAATCCGGGCCGTCCCGCAACGGAAACGTATGCCGCCAGCTTGTTAGCGCCGACCTCTTCAAACTTCATCTCAAGACGATGAATGTCCGCTGAAGTCGCTCCGATCCTTAAATCGAAGGCAAACGGGTGATAGACGATCACGGGCTCGGTCATGCTGGATCCAATTGATGGCTGTTTCAAGTGGTACGCCTAACTGCCCGCGTTGCGCCACCGGCGTGCAAGGCTGGTGAGGTCTACCCATCGACGACTCCGTTCCTCCTGGGTCACTAGCCGAAGGTCATTTCCTGATAGAAAGTCCAAATACTGATGAAGGCATCTGCGCGTTCAGAAGTGCTGTGGAGCGTTAGGAGAATGGGATTATCGGCGGGGTCATCTAAAGCGATCTTAGCAAAGATCAATCGGCTTCCGTCTTCGTGGACTTTCACGACCACGTCTGGTCGCATCTGCCCACTAATGCCCTTCATCAAACGCGACGTATCCTCGAACTGTTCTTTCATAGACGCAGTATTAGAAAACGGCTGGTCTGTGAGGAACACAAATCTTTCCCAATCCTCTGCTCGTGCCGTAGCGAGGATTTCCAACAGCCGCTGTTTTTCAACTGGGCTCAACGTATCCATTGTCTTCACTTCCATCCGTTCACGCATGGCGGCTTTAGGCCGGTAGCCGCAATCCTTCGGTCGAGGCAGCCAGCGCAACTGCATCACGGCCGATATGAGCTGTGGCAGGTTTTCCCTGCTCCTATACCCTGGTACTATCGAAAGGCATGCTAAATCAGGACCGCAATGAATAAACTCACTTTCATTCAACTCAATGAAGATTGGGAGGCAGCGCCAAATGCCCCTTCAGTGGACGTCAAGTTCAGCGGCAGCACTGCCGAACTATGGTTCTTGCTGAATCCCGAGCGACCGAAATCCTCTTCCAGAGAGGCAGCAACAATTCGCTTCACGAACTGTAGCCGATGGAATTGGGATGCGACAAACGATCATGCATGGTTCTCTGGCAAAGGTCGATACTCCAAACAAGCACCAAAATGGGGAGAATTCTATGAGATCGTTGGGGAAGAAAAGCTAGGAGGCTGTGTCGACTGGGAGGTCATGAACGTTGACCCTGAGGGAGCCCGCCATTTCCTATTCTACTTTCGGGATGAAACGCTGGAATTCATTGCCACCGATTGGTCGATAGAACGTGAGGTCGTCTCGCTAGCTTAGCGGTAGCGGCCTGTGAGCGTCCAGATATCGGAGAAGCTAAGGCCGCTTCGCGCCCCATCGCCGTCGAGAAGCGAGAAGGTTGAAGGGTAATTGAACTACTTCAGGATTGACGGCCCCATGCGTTGATCAGCATCCCACATGCGATTCAACTCTAATAGAGTGTCAGCATGAGCAAAACCTGACCTGCCGCGTTGGAAGGACGGTTCCGCGTGAAAGTGATGTAGTTTCCAGAGTTCCGCCATCAGCAATGTCAGCAACTGTTTGCGTTTCGAACGCGTCGAGAACACCGGCGTCGCCTCTGTTTTGTCCGAGGTTGCAAGCGCTCTGATTTCTAGAGTCATGACATGCTGCTGCCCTGGGTCGGGATAGATGGTCAAGCGATGCCCACCAGGCTCATCAAGGAAATCGACGCTTTCTGGTCGATTGGTCAGGATGGCGTCACAAAGCCTGAGAAGTCCCAGCGGGCCGTCGCTGAACACGTCGCTGATCTGGAGACTGAAGGATGTTCCGCCTTGGATGACGAGAAGGTCACTCCAGCCGTGCCGGTCTTGCGTAAAGCTGATGCCGATTGTGTCGCAGATTTCGTTTTTTTCTCTATCCATGTCTTTGCCCACACCGATATATTCTGCCGCATAGTATGAACGATAGCTTTAGTCCGAGCTGGCTGGGAAGTAGCGCAAACAGCAGTTATCCCCGCTACCATCATTGGTGACGGTGGCGGACGAGTTGTTCTTGTTTCGCCAAGGCCCTATCGAGGAGGCTAACGTCCTTTGATCCTATCCGCCATCGCACGCTTAGGAGTAACCTGCGTATCTCCTGACTGAGCAGCCAGGTCCTCGTTTCCTGGAGAGTATTGTCGGATACCTCCATCCAATAGCCTCGCTCGAAAGGGTCGCTCGCGAAGGGGAGTTCGGAAAGTATCAGGTGTGCAAGTTGTAGGGCGCAGAAGTCGTTGTTTGACGTTTCAATCTCGATGAGGATTTTATTGAGGTCAACGTTCAGTATCGCGAGGCTGACAAGCCACTTATTCGCAAAATGTTTGTCCGGGTGTTGCCTGAACGCATGTCCACACGCTTCTGCAAAGATTTGTTCGACGACATGCTTCTGGTTCTGCGGCCAGCCCAGCCAGTCTGCCGCCTTCAGCTTCAGAGCGATGACTTCAGGCTCAACGACAGCAGAATCCACTGAAAGGTCCAGCAGGCGTGGAAGGAAATGCTTATAATCGTCAACAGACCCTACCGTCGTCAGTGCAGCCGCAGCGTATTCCTGTACGTCCTCAACTTCCAGAAGCCTCAATGGCTTGGACGTCAGGCGCTTCAGTAGCTTCTCCGGATTGCGTAGCGGCGAGGTTTCAAGGGCCGTTGGCCTGCGATAGTGAGCGAAGGCTTCATAGCCTTGATCAAGAAGTCGTCGTAGCGTCGGGGTGAGGTGCATCGAACTCAGGCGGGTGGATGGGCGGCTTTTCCCCTTTAGCATCAATCGCCCTAACCGGCCATTGCGTCAGCTATAGGCCGACAGGCTTGATCATATCCTTCCCTGGGAATTCACGTGACATGACACTCCGATCATTGCCACCATCGGAATTCCAGGCACAACCTCCATCTGAAGGTTGGCAAATCCGGACATGAGTTCAGGGCTGCGCTAAAAAGGAGCTAAATGGCGCAGCACGCTGCCTCAAGGAGAGGGCCGTTTCGCGGCGAAGCTCGGGCTACCGTGGCATAGAGGTCGCTTGGCCCACGCTTCAGCTCTTGTGATGCCCAGATCATCTCGTCTCGAAACTCAGCCTTCGACCACCCGTCCGCGTGAGCCAACAGTAGGATCATCGGGTCAGAGAGGATTTCGTTGAGCGTCAGATCGTCATGTCGTGCCATTTCCAATCCTCTCGCGATCCTTGACTGAGTTACTGAGGGGTGTTACCGGTAAGCAACAGATTAACGTTACCGACCGGTCACACCCATGTCAAGTTCGGAATTTCCAGATAAAGCTGCCGAAGTTTCTTCACGGACGGCCATTCCTCCCCGTGAGCGCATCGTGTCCTCAGCGGCGGACCTTTTTCGAAAGTTCGGGATTCGCGGGATTGGCGTCGACGCGATTGCCGAGGCGGCGCAGACGAACAAGATGACGCTCTACCGAAAATTCGGATCAAAGGACGAGCTTCTTTGCGCAACTCTGCGCCAGGTGACGCAACGGGCGGGGGCCATCTGGGACGAGCTGGAGAGAGATTTCTCAGGAGACGCTGCCGCGCAGTTGAAGCGATGGGTCGAGTTCCAGGTGGACCGTCTGGAACAGGAACCCGGCGGTTGCGATCTGGCGAACGCTGCCGTCGAGCTTCGTGACAGCGATCACCCAGCCCACGCGGTTGTTCAGGAATTCAAGAATTCCCAGCGCAACCGACTCGCGGCGGTGTGCGAGGCTGCAGGTTCGTCGAACCCCCAACTGCTGGCGGACACGTTATCCCTTCTGCTTGAAGGCGCTCGCGTCAGCGTCCAGACAAGTGGGCCTGAAGGGTCGAGCAGACGGTTCAGGGAGTCGTGCGAGGCGACCATTGCGGCTTTTTCATCGAAGTAGCGTTTTGCCGTTCCGGCAGCGATCAGACCCAGCGCTGTAGCCACCGGTTCAATCGGTACGCTTCGGGGCCGAAGGCGTCACAGCTCCAAAGCCCACTTCCTGGCGGAGGCTCACCGCCTGTTCGTCATGACATACAGTGCCGTGGCACTGCCACTGGTGCGGCGGCCTTTATGGCTTTTGCGATCCTTGATGATCCAGGCGCATAGAAGTCCAGCGCCCCAAAAAGGACTGGACACAACGGCCAATCCAAGTAGATGCCGCAAGATAAGTGCATACATGGCTCACCTCCTCGTTCTGAGATAGGCCCCGCTCCCTTGCTGTCAATCTCGCCGCGACGGTGAAAACCGGCTTCGGCCGGTAGCGGGGTCACCGCCTTCACTACTCAAGTGTCGGCGCACTTTGCGCTCGGGTGCCGCCTCGGCCGCGCCATATTGAGGTGAAACCTTTCACATAGAAACCCAAAGGAGCATCGGCTTTTTTCCATCGCGTGCCGATACCGCGAGTGGCTGGATTTCCAGCAAGAGGCGTTGCGCATCCTGGGCCGTAAGTCCCCTTGCCTTTGCCTCTTCCTTGTCGGACCACGCTTCAGCGACGGTGCTGAGGTCACTAGATGCAATACTGGCAATGTGATCGCGAAGCTCCGTTGGAAGGACATACACCCAAGGCCCCTCTGTTTCGTCGGCAGATGAGGATGCCTCAAGGTTTTCGATGGATCGCGCGAGCGCTGCTTGGCCCAACGCTTCCGCGAGGTCCGCGAGAACAAGCCAGTCCAGCCCTGTAGTTTGAAGCGAAGGCCACCTCTTTGAGTTTGGCCATTCAGAGATGATAGCAGGCGCATCGGTTGCGGGAGCAACGAGAATATCTGTTAGGACTGCCATTGTACCTCACCACGTCGATAGATGTGTACTCATATATCGTTGGGGCCGAAATGGGACTACCGGGACGAAGCTGTCATGAAGGGCGGCGGATAGTCGCAACAGCAAGTGGCAGTGAGGCTGCCAGCTAGCTGTGAAGGCCAGCTAGCGGCCGGGATGAGCGCATCATTCCGGCCCCCTTCAACGGCGAATATAAGGGCCATCTTACATTTTGTTCCCACACTGGACGTCCGAAATATTGATCGCTGCTCAGATTGTTCGAGATGATGAACGCAACCGATGGGATTTCGCATCAAATTTCGATGCTGCAGCTTTTTACAGCCAGCCGGTTTTTCTGAAACGGTAATAGAGCACTCCGCAGAGGCCAGCGATCACAGCAAGCACGACGTAGTATCCATACTCGGACTTCAATTCGGGCATATGTTCGAAATTCATGCCGTAGATTCCGGCGATGGCCGTGGGCACCGCCAGGATAGCAGCCCACGCAGCCAGCTGCCTGGTGATTGCTCCCTGCCGCTGTTGCTCCAGCAAGTTCGACGCTTCGAACACAGACGTCATCACTTCTCTCAAACCGCCGACAACGTTCTCGACGCGACGGACGTGATCGAGCACATCGCGAAAAAATGGCTTGGCGTTGTCATCGACGCAGGGAAGATCGAGGTTCGTCAGCTTTCCTACAACCTCAGACATTGGGCCAAGCACGCGCTGGAACTTGATGAGTTGCCGCCGCATCCGGAAAATGCGCCTGATCTGCTCCCGCTCCAAAAACGATATGAGGACGTGCTTTTCAAGTTCGAGCACCTTGTCTTCCATTTCCTCGACCATTGGCAGGTAGGCATCGACAATGAAGTCGATGATGCCGTGCAGGACGTAATCGGGTCCGTGATCGAGGAGCTTGGGCGAGTGTTCCAGTTGCTCGCGCAGCTGTTTATGCGACCTCGCCGAGCCGTGTCTCACTGAAATCAGGTGATGCTTTCCGACGAAAATGCAGGTTTCGCCGTAGGCGATCTTGTCGCCTTCAAGGTGAGCTGTCTTAACGATGACAAAGAGTTGCTCGCCGAAGATTTCGACTTTGGGCACCTGCTTGCCGTTCAGAGCGTCCTCGACCGCGAGCGGATGCAGTCCGAACATTGCTTTGAGGCAATCCATCTCCTCGACTGTCGGCTCTGTCAGGCCGATCCAGACAAATTCGCCATCCTTCGGCTCCATGGGATGCTGGACAAGCGGAACTTCCTCCGCGCGTTTGCCACTGCGGTAGATATACGATGCGACGACGGTCATTGGTTTTCTTCACCGGATCAGAGTTAGAGCAGCCTAGAGGGAGCGAGCCGTGTTTAAATCGCGACTTGCTCTCCGAGTTCCACCACTCTGTTCGGAGGCAGCTTGAAATAGGCGGAAGGATCGATGCCGAAATCGGCGAGCGCGATATAGAGATTTTCCTGCCAGCGCGGCAGACCCGTGTTCGGGGTCGCAATCAGGTTGCGGCGGCCGAGATAGAACGAGGTCTGCATGATTTCGAACTTGAAGCCCTTTTTCTTGCAGAGCGTAAGTGCCTTGGTCACGTTGGGTTCGTCCATGAACCCAAAATTGATGTCCAACCGGACGAAATGCTTCGATAGTTTCGTCATCGTTACCCGGTCGTCCGCCGGGACATATGGCTTGTCCTGCGTCCAAATGGTCAGGATGACATTCTGTTCGTGAAGGACGTGGTTATGTTTCAGATTATGGAGCAAGACGCCCGGGGTCTTGTCTGGGACGCTGGTCAGGAAAACTGCGGTTCCTGGAACAACGACCGGGGCGCTATTGGATTCCCGCTCGACCGAGCCCTCTAGCGACTTGATGAACGTTTCCAGCGGAATGTCGTTCTTGGCGATTTTTTCCCGCAGATATTTTGAACCCTTGGTCCAGGTCCACATCACGAGAATGATGACGCCCGCCAGCGCAAGCGGGACCCAGCCGCCGTCATGGACCTTGAGCATGTTAGCGGCGAGGAAGATCGACTCGATGACAAAGAGCGGGGCAAGCAACAGGGCAGCCGTGATTGCGGAGTAGCCCCAAACCGCTCGGAGGAACTGAAACGCCATGAGCGTTGTCACGACCATGGCACCCGTCACCGAGATGCCATAGGCCGTCGCGAGCGACTCGGAATCGCCGAACGCGAAGATCAGGACAATGACGCCGATGAAAAGGATCATGTTCACGGCCGGAACATAAATCTGCCCGGTGTTGGTTTCTGATGTGAACTTGATCATCAAGCGCGGCAGGAAGCCAAGGTGAACGGCCTGCCTGGCAAGCGAAAAGGCCCCGGTGATCACGGCCTGGCTGGCGATGATCGTCGCCATGGTCGCCAGGATGACCATCGGAAGCAGCGCCCATTCAGGATAGAGCAAGTAGAAGGGATTCTCGATAGCTGACGGATCGCTCAGGACGAGCGCTCCCTGACCCAGGTAATTGAGAGCCAGCGCCGGAAACACCAGGATGAACCAGGCCACACTGATCGGCTTCCGACCGAAATGACCAAGGTCCGCATAAAGCGCCTCAGCGCCGGTTACCGTGAGGAATACCGCGCCAAGAACGATCAATCCGGCGAACCCGGCGTGGGTGATGAACCAGAAGGCATTGATCGGATTGAGGGCTTCAAGGATCGCCCAGTCGTCGCCGATGTGGATCAGACCGCCCCAGGCCATAGCCAGAAACCAGACGACAGTGATCGGGCCAAAGAACTTGGCGACGGCTTCAGTCCCTTTCGATTGGACCGCGAAAAGTCCAACCATGATCGCCGCCGATAGAGGCAGGACATAGCCAGAGAAGGCGGGCGTGACCAGTTTCATGCCTTCCAGCGCCGACATAACCGACAAGGCGGGTGTGATCATGGCGTCGCCGATGAAGAGCGCTGCGCCGATCAGGCCCGCGAAGAATAGCACCGGCATGTAAGACCCGGTTTTCTTCATCAGCAGCGCCAGCAGAGAAAGGGTTCCGCCTTCGCCGTCGTTGTCAGCACGCAGGAGGAAGAGCACGTACTTGAAAGTGACGATGATCGTCAGCGTCCAGATCATCAACGAGATAAGGCCGACCACTTCCTGCTGATGAACCCCGTCGGCCGAAAACGGACGCAACGCCTCACGAAAAGCGTAGAGGGGACTGGTACCGATATCGCCGTAGACGACCCCGACCGAGCCGATCAAGAGGGCCAGAAATTTGCGAGTATCAGGTACAGCGGCCGGGGCGTCGTGCGATGCTGTCATAGGTTCTCCAGGCGCTCGGCCTTGTGGAATTGGTCGGGTATATGGTGCATCGCGGTAAGGGATGCAATCAAAACGACTATGGAATCTAGATGTGACAGCCTCGCTTCCCACATCGCAATCCTACGCCTGATGGACCAGCTTAGGTTCATCCATAGGAGAACGGAGTCCATGACACCCTTCCATACTGCCCCGCGCCAGGCCTACACGCCTTTGCTCACGCCGTTCTCGGAGAACGGAATCGATTTCCAAGCTCTGGAGAGTGCTGTTGATCGCCAGATCGTCGGCGGGATGGATGGCATCATAGTCTGTGACGCTGTCGGCGAGGGTTTCGCCTTGAGCCAGGGGGAGCGAGACGCGATCTTGTGGTCCTGTGTCACACGCGCCAAGCCACATCTCAGCATCATTGCTGCTGCCGGTACGAATTGCACGCGTACCACCATCGAGCAGTCCCACCGCGCGGCGGAACTCGGCGCAGATGCGCTGCTGATCACCGTGCCGTACTATTCGAAGCCGCCGCTAAAGGGCGTCATAGACCACTTCCGCCAAATCTCGGCGGCCGTCAGCATTCCGATCCTGATCGACGACGATCCGCGTGAGGCATGCGTTTGCCCCGTTCGCTCGGAGCGAGAGCCGAGAGCGGGTCGCGGCATAACATACGACTTTCATATTTCTTTCCGGGGCGGCCACATGGAAATGCACATGTCCTCTGTCCCAGATTATCAGGTGCGCACTGTCGCGCGATCAAACGAGGAACTCGAAATGCCCGAAGCTGGCAACGTAACTGATAGCGGCGAACCTCTCCAACGCAGCGCAAGCAGCGAGTCTGTCGGCCCAAGATTCATGATCAAGTCTGGCCCACGCGGGGCCTGGATCGTGAACGACCGACTGGGCCTGGTCGGAGGCATCTTTGTCAGTGAAGCAGCCGCTCGTCACTTCGCATTTGAAGAAAGTGGCGGACGCAAAGACCAGATCGCTCTCGAATCGGCCCTCCAGATGGAAGTTCTCCAGGCCGCATGAGGCGGTCACCGTCGTTTGCTTTTTTTCATCCTATTTCAGCGCCGCAGTGATCAGGTTTGCCAGTCGTGCGCCAGCCAATGCCGCCTGGGTTCTCGATGTCGCCAAAGCATTCGTCTCGTAGGTTCGATCCAGTTGATACGGTGCCGTTCCAGATTTCACGGGTTCCGCATACACGAAATCGATGGCAACCTTTTGGCTCTCTTCGAACCACTTCGATGGGTCAGCTTCGGCCGCGAGGGTCATGTCGGCCTCTGGCAGTTTGGTCTCCGCATTTGTCAGGCCGTCGAAGATCGCGCCGTACGGTGTCGAATACCCGTGAGAGTAATGGTCATAGTAACCGACGTTGCGACCGGCGTCCGGGTTCGTCGCCTTGTCGCCATTGTTGGTGTAGCCCTCAACGAGGCCCTTGATGTCGTCGGCCCAGGTCGCGGCTTTGATGAATGCATACTGCGCTCTAAGGCTTTCCGGTACTCTAGGGGCGTTCGCTCGCGACTACGGCAGAGCTTCGTCTGGGCCGGTCGCGTTTACCCCGTTCTGAAACCTAGCGGCCACGAGGCTCGTATCCGTTGTCGATCTGCCGTTGATCAAAGAGCATAGCAATGCCGTTAGGCGGTCGCCCGAAATTTTCCGTTCAGATTTCAATACAGTCGCGAGATGAACAACTGCGTCTCGGTTTAATTCAAGCGCTGCTTTTGCCCGGTCGAATTCGGTTTTTAGGATACGATCTACTTCGAAACGAAGTCCTGGAAGGCGGATGAGCAAGTTCGGCTCACCGGAATCGATAATCGGCTTTGAAAAAATGTGCAGCGAATTGCCCATGCCATACATTGAAACCATTTTCACCGCGAGATTAGTCGCGTCCGCTAAATCACTACCCGATGTTCCTCCCGCTGTGGTCGAACGGTCCCCAAGAACCAATTCTTCTGCAACCATACCACCAAGCTGCATCGCTATGTCTGCGCGAAAGGAGTTCTCTGTCCGGATTGATAGCCTCGGGAGTGATATCGTGGTTCGACCATGTGAGTCTTGGCCGTCTTCATCGCGATGATCGAGATCGAAGACCTCGACGGATTCGACGACGCCGACATTGAAGAGCTTGGTTAGGATCGCATGGCCTGCTTCGTGTAGGCACACGCGCCAGTCGTCGTCATGCGAGAGCGGAAGTTCCTGCGGCAGTTGCTCAGATACGTCCGATATTTTTAGAGATCGACCGTCCAAGCGGGCTTTTTGTCGTGCGCGGCGCGCGATGTATTCAAGGTCTGCGCCGGTACGACCAGGGAGACGTCCCGCGATCTCAGCGAGATTCGGTTCGTCAGCGATTTCGGGGAGATAATACCTCAAAATGTTCGCGCGCGTTAAGCGGTCCGGCTTACTTATAAGGATGTGCTTTTCGAGTCGTCCGGCTCGTAGGAAAGCAGGGTCGATCCTCTCGGGAAGATTGGTTGCACCCATGATGACAACGCCCTCATGTCCCGATGTGCCGTCAATAGCTTCAAGCGCTGCATTAATAACTTCAAGGACATACTGCGCGTTGTCGCCGCTCAACTTTGCGCGGTCGCCGAACCCATCGAATTCGTCGATTAAAAAAATTGAGGGTGCTTTCTCTTTTGCCTCGGCAAAGTCGGCGTACATAGCCTTCAGGAGATCACCGAGATGCCCATGCGACTGCCATTTTGCCAAGGACGCTGCGATGAGGGTTGAATCACACTCCGCAGCGAGAGCCGTGGCGAAGCTTGTCTTACCTACGCCTGGTGGTCCGTATAAAAGAACTCCTTTGTCGACCTCACTCCAGGAGAGAATTCCTTTGCGCCACGCGGCAAGGTCGGCTTTCAGTCTGAGTCCCCAGCTACCTGCCTCGCCGAATGACATAAGAGGAAGTGGAGGGCGGGCATATTTTGCTCTTGAAGCTATCTGCCGAACCCGTTGAAGAGCGGGAGCAGCAGGCCGGGCCTTGCGGTAGACCGCGTCAATGAAAGGAGCGTTCTGCTTGAGCAGGAACGATACATCTTCGCTGGTATGCGGGCCGGTTCGCAGCAAACGCGAAAGGCCATCGAAGTGCCGATTGGACACCTCCAGATCGACAATCCTGTCTGCGGCTGCCGCGAACTCGGGGTGAAGCTCACCGCCGTCATGTACGAACACAACTACCTTCCGGAAGCCTAACTGTTTCTGTGGCTGAAAATCCCAATGCCCCTTTTTTCCGCGCGGCGAGTGACAAACTACGTTCAGGACAAGGTTTGGCTGCCCGTTCAATGGGCCAAAGCAGATTTCCGATAGATACTCGTAGTCGTCCAATGACCAGACGCGTGGTATCCGCACGACGAGGACATAAGTCTCAGCAGCGAAGAAATCGCGCTCGATTTTGAGCAAATGTACCAGCGCGCAATAGGCGATAAACAGCCGAGGGCTAGTGGCTAGACAATCGAGTGCGGCCTTTCGGTTGAACGGCACAGGAGTTTTGGAAAGGGCCTCGGCAAGTTTGGTTTTTGACCGCGCAAGGTTTTCCAGTGCCCTCTTCAAGCGTCTATCAGGTGCGGCAGGTTTCATTGGAGGTTTCCCGACAACGAAAGCGCTGGGTCGAGCTTGTACCAGCGATTGAAGGTCCGAGCGAGACCCGCGCTTTGGTCCACATAGAACAGTTCTGTCGTTGCTCCCACTTTCCCATCTTTGATGTTGGGATGTCCGTTCATCTTTCCAACAAGAACCGGAACCGCTCGCTTCGCAGCGACCCAGTCGGAAATTGTCACGTCGGTTTCTATTGCGGCCGGACCAAAACGAACGAAATCTTCAAGCGCGGTAGCAAGGTCGCGTAGTCGCGCAACAAGTTCAGGTAGCTGGGTTTCAGGAGCGACACTAACCAGATCATTAAATTTCATAAACAGCTCCGTCGCGGTGTTTTTGGTTGGGCTCACCGTCAGCCTCGGCTGGCGACGACGCCGGAATTCCAGGTCGAAGTGATTTGAGACAACCCTGAACTTTGGTCATCGATGTTGAGCAGAACCACATCCAGCTTCGACGATGGTAGGCGAGGGATTTTCTCAATGTGAACTCCGATTCGTGGAGGTTTCCTTGAGCAAAGAAGAACCATGAGTCTGCATGCAATGTCAACAAACTGCATACTGTGCGTAATAAGCGCATCATCAGCGCATAATGTTGACATTTTTGCAGTAGGGTCTTCTGTCCCATTCTATGGATTTTCACGCAGGAAGTTTTCGTGCTGCTCGGTCCTTGCTTGGCTTAGGGCAAGCGGACGTTTCTGCTCATGCAGACGTCGACCGTAATGTGGTCTTCAGGGTCGAGGCGGGAAAATATCGACGAGCTATCCGACCGCAGGCTGTTAAGCTGAGGCGATACTTCGAAAGGGCAGGAATCAAGTTCGCTGAGGCGACCTCCGAGCACGGGCCCGGAATTCTGTGGGATACCGAGAAGGTAGACGTTTTAGTTCCCAGAGGGTACCTACGAGCTGGTCGGGCACTTGCTGGTCTACTCCAGGCAGACTTGGCCTCGCAGGCGGCGGTCACGCAAAGCCTTATCAGTCGGTTTGCGAGCGGCAAAACTCAAACCATACCTACAGAAGAGTTCGAGAAGATCGCAATCGCTCTGAAGAAGGCAGGTGTGGTTCTGCTAGACGAGCCAAAAAAACGCGTAGCCGGGGTTCTATTAGAACGCGCTTTCGAGCGTTCATCCGATTAGCCACTGCATATTTTCGGATTGAGAAGGCCCAGCCAAAGGCTGGGTCCAAAGCGTTGTGCCACATCAGGCTGAAGCAGCTACAGCGCAATTTGGAAGCGCGCAGCTTCAGCCTGATTACGAGAGGGAGTGCCAAGGTCGTGTGGACTCACTCGGGGGGCATGCTCACCTATCGCCCCCGGGTCCAATAGGTTTATTACACCGGCCGTTTATTGCCATAGCCGTACCGAAGTCCGGCAACGTTGATATAGGCGCATCGCCCGCCGGTGAAAAGGGGTGGCCGGCGTGAAAGCCTTCGATAATCCGATCGTTACGACGATTTTTGCCGTTGGCCTGGAGGAATCGAGCCTCGGTCGGCTATTTGCGGTTATTCAAGCGGGATTTGACCCGTGCAATCGATCGCACCAAGGCGCCGTGGTTTCAGATGGCTTGCCGAGAGGTAAGGCCGCGCCTCCGTAGGGAAGCGCGGCGTGATGATCACTTTACCTGCGTGACCGTCAGCTTGCCGTTGACGCGTTCAGCGACGAACTGCACCTTTGCGCCCTCCTTCAGCTTGGTCAGCAACGCGTCGTCGCCGACCTGAAAGACCATGGTCATGGCGGGCATTTCGAGACCCTTCAGCTCCTCGTGGACGAGCGTGACCTTCTTGGCCTTCGTATCGACCTTCTTGACGGTGGCCTTGGTGAATTCCTGAGCGAACGCACCGCTGGCGGATGTCAGGCCGAGCGCTGCGATGACGGTAAGTTTGAAAACGGTTTTCATGCTCTACTTCCTTCCCTCTGACCTACTTGTTGGCTACAGCCACGTCGCCGTGCATTCCGGCGTCGTAGTGGCCGGGAACGAGGCAGGCGATCTTGAAGACGCCGTCATTGGTGAATTTCCAGACGATATCGCCGGATTTGCCGGGCTTCAGGCGGATCGCGTTCGGATCGTCATGCTCCATGTCCGGAAACTTCTCCATGACCGCCTTGTGCTCCATCACCTTGGCCTCCTGGTCGAGGACGAACTCGTGGTCGAGCTCGCCTTCGTTCCTGATGGTGAAGCGGATGGTCTGGCCCTTGCGAACCTTGAAGTCGTTCGGAGTGAAGACCATCTTGCCGTCCGGCGTCTCCTTCATGCTGACGCGGATGGTCTGGCTGACCTTCGACTTGTCGCCGGGTTCGCCAACGGCCATGGCTTCGCCGTGGCCGCCCGCGTGGCTGCCCGATGCCAGAACCGGCGTCGCGAGGGTGGCCAGGAGGAGGCCGAGGATTGCAGTTTTCATGATCATGTCCTTTGATTGTTGGGAGTGTTTCAATCAGCCGTGGTTCGAATGTTTCGACGGCGGCTGCGTCTTTGCGTCTTTGGCCTTGGTCGCGTCGGGAAGGCT
Source organism: Neorhizobium galegae (assembly GCF_021391675.1). Lineage (NCBI taxonomy): Bacteria > Pseudomonadati > Pseudomonadota > Alphaproteobacteria > Hyphomicrobiales > Rhizobiaceae > Neorhizobium > Neorhizobium galegae. The sequence continues at coordinate 2,433,479 of NZ_CP090095.1, read as the reverse complement.
TCCCGTCCACTCCCAGGCCTGTGTGCCGGGCGGGTTTTCGTACCAACCCGGATCGGTGTAATCGCCCGCCGAGATGCCCTCGCGGACCTTCACCACCGAAAACATGCCGCCCATCTCGATGGGGCCGTGGGGTCCCCACCCCGTCATCATGGGAACGGTGTTTTCCGGTATTTCCATGGACATCTCGCCCATATCCGCCATGCCGGCCGTACCCATCGGCATGTATTCGGGACGGATCTGCCTGATCTTCTTGGTGACTTCCTTCTTGTCGACGCCGATGAAGGTCGGGATGTCGTGGCCCATCGCGTTCATCGTGTGATGCGACTTGTGGCAATGGATCGCCCAGTCGCCGACATGCTTTGCGTCGAACTCGTAGGCCCGCATCGCGCCGACGGGAATGTCGATGCTGACCTCCGGCCAGCGTGCCTCTGGCCGGACCCAGCCGCCGTCGGTGCATGTCACCTCGAAATCGTAGCCATGCATGTGGATCGGATGGTTGGTCATCGTCAGGTTACCGACGCGGACGCGGACCTTGTCGTTCTTCGAGACCACCAGCGGATCGATGCCCGGGAAGACCCGGCTGTTCCAGGTCCAGAGATTGAAGTCGGTCATCTCCATGACGCGCGGCACGTAGGTGCCGGGATCGATGTCATAGGCGCTGAGCAGGAAAACGAAGTCGCGGTCCACCGGCATGAACTTCGGGTCCTTGGGATGGACGACGAAGAAGCCCATCATGCCCATCGCCATCTGGACCATCTCGTCCGAATGCGGGTGGTACATGAAGGTGCCGGACTTCACGAGGTCGAACTCGTAGACGAAGGTCTTGCCGACGGGGATGTGCGGCTGCGAAAGGCCGCCCACGCCGTCCATCCCCGACGGCAGGATCATGCCGTGCCAGTGGACGGTGGTGTGCTCGGGCAGCTTGTTTGTCACGAAGATACGGACGCGGTCGCCTTCCACGGCTTCGATCGTCGGACCTGGCGACTGGCCGTTATAGCCCCAGAGGTAGGCCGTCATGCCTTCGGCCATCTCGCGCTCGACAGGTTCGGCGACGAGGTGGAACTCCTTGACGCCGTTGTTCATCCGGAAGGGCAGGGTCCAGCCGTTGAGCGTCACGACCGGGTTGTAGTCTGGGCCGACAGATGGCCGAACGGGCGTCTGGGTCGCGGCGGAATCCATGACGGCCGCCTCCGGCAGACCCATGTTGGTGGTCTGGCTCCACGACTGGGAGGAGACGAGGGCGGCTCCGGCGGCACCTGCTCCCAGCAATTGTCTTCTACTGAACATTCTCGTTTTCCTTTCTCAGTGTCCGCCTGCCTCGGCTTCTTCGGCCGATGCGACTTCTGTCTCTGCCGCAGCAGAACCCGTGGCTCCGCCATAGATGACAGGAGCGAGGTTCGCCTCGGCGAGCCAGAAGTCGCGCTTGGCTTTGACGGCGAGGATGGTGGAATCGATCTTCTCGCGGGTATCGGCGATCAGTTCGAAGGTGCTGGTGATCATGCCGTTGTAGGTGAGGAGGGACTGCTGCTCGATCGCGTTGCGCAACGGCAGGACGTTGTTCCGGTAATGCCTCGCGATGTCGTAGTTCGACCTGTAGGCGAGGTAGGCGGAGCGGGCTTGCGAACGGGCGTTGACCGCAAGTTCCGCCAGCTGGTTGGCGGCCCGCATGTAGGCGAGCTCACCCTTTCGCAGACGCGCCTGGCCGGAATCGAAGATCGGGATCCTGAACTCCAGCGACGCGGTCTTCGACACGTCCGAGAGGATCTTGCCGTCCTCGCGCTCGCGTTCCTTTTCGTAAGTGCCGACCAGTTCGATGTCGGTGACGATGCGGGTGACATCTTCGAGCTTGTAGGACTGAGCGGTCGCCTGAAGCTCCAGGCGGGCGACCTGCAGATCCATGCGCCTGTGAATCGACTCGGCCTCGATGTCGTCGCGCTTGATCAATGCCTTCGGCAGTGAGGGGAGACGGTTCGGAATCTGGAAGTCGATGTCGGAACCGGAGAGGCCCATCAGCCTGACCAGCTCCTCCTTGGCAAGCTTTGCCTCGAGCCTTGCCTTGGCAGTCTCGCCGGTCAGCTCCGCATAAAAGACGTGTTCACGTGCCTGGTCTGCCTTCGGCATCGATCCGGCTTCGCCGATCTTCTTGGCGAGTTCGGACGCAGCGTCGGCGGCTGCCTTGGCCTGGTTGAGGTAGGCGACGTTTTCCCACGCCGCCACGGCGTTGATCCAGGCTCGTCTCGTTTCGGCAGCGAGAGAGATCGTGGCGATGGCCGCGTTGAGCTGGGCCTGACGGAACCGTGTATCGGCCAGCTTGATGTTCTTGTCGTATGTCGCCAGCGCCAGGATATTGGCCGCGACAGCACCTTCAAGAACACGATAGGCCTCAAGTCCGGGAGTAGCTATCCCGGTCAGACCGACGGAGAAGGTCGGAAAAACCGAAAGCTGCGTCTGCCATGCGTCCGCGGCACTCTCTCCGAGATCGGCATAGGAGGCCTGGAGGCCCTTGTTGTTCAGGAGAGCGACCTGGACGGCGGTCTCCACGTCGACGGTCTTCCTGACCATCAGCGCCTTCACGCGGTCGCGGACTGCCTGAGCCTGCTCTCGGTTTTGCACCCAAACGGTCTGTTTGCCGGTTGCCTCGCTGCTTTTCGACGACGCGGTCGCGAAACCGGCATCCTTGGCCGAATAGTCCGTTGTCACGCAGCCGGCGGCGGCGAGGGGAAGCACGACGGCGGACACGAGCCTGATGTGACGTGTTATCATCGCGCTCATCCTTTTTTCGGAGCCTGGGCGTCGTTGAGACCGCGCCAGGGCTTCGGATCAACGGGCATGCGATGGGTGTAGCCGTCAATCGGGCTCCGGTACCGAAGGGGCCTGACGTCGGGCACGGTGTCAGGGTGGTCGGTCGAAGCCACGACTTCAGGCAATGTGGATGCACATCCGCTGGCAAAAAGCGGAAGAGCAACCACCAGGAACAAATGTTTCATGGTGAAAATCCGAGAATATGATCGCAATTGCGCCATGGCGCTCGCTCGCGCACAGGCACAGCAAGACCCGCCCTGCGGGTGCTAGTTCTCAGATGTTAGGTGGACGATGGAGGCTCGGATTCTGACCGGCAGTATCGGTGTCGTCGATGAACTCGCGAATGGAGACCACGCGCGGATGGCTCAACGAGGAGCCGGGGCAGGTGATGGCCGCAACGCCGCAATAATCCGTGCAGCAGGAGCTCTTGGACTTTTCCGGACTGCCGTGGTCGTGCTGGTTGCCGTGATGATCGGCATCGGCCATCGCAAGGCGGTCGTCGCCATGGTGAGAGGCGTGACCGTCTTCGATCTGGGAGACCTGGGCGGCGCTCTCGGGATGCATCGCAGCGCTGACGGCAGAAAAGCTGTAGCCAGCCAGTGACAAGATCATCACCAGTCTGAACATCAGTGCCATCGCTCTAGATGTGATTCGATACATCCCGCTCATGCCTATGAGGATTGCCAGTGCCTTCGAGCTTGTCAATCGACGCCTTCTCAGACCACCGCTTCACGTCGTTTGTGTGGCATCGCAACAACGCCACGAAGGCAGGAAGGGTGACCTGCTGCAATCGTAGCGCTGAGGCAATCGCCCGCTTTGTCGATGGCTTGCGGCTTCCCACACTGGGAAGGTCAAGCGATTTTTCTGGCGCGGAGACGATTTCCCTCGCGACCGCCCATTCGCCATCTCCACGCGAAGTCACGAGATGGAGCGGACGCTACAAGTTTCCGGCCTTGGAGGGTCAAGCGATTGAAGCCGCGTTTCAGGCATTCTGCTTTTGCGTGGATCGACGTTGACGGGCAGGCGGTGTCGTGCTTCATCATCGACCGGGAATGTCATTTCCGGCCGGCGATGCCGGTCTCGAAAAGGCAGGGCAGGGCCCGGATGGGATTGAGACGGCGTCATGGGCAAACGGATCGTATTCACCGGCGGCAGCGGCAAGGCCGGACGGCATGTCGTGCCATATCTTCTGGGCCAAGGGCATGAGGTCTTCAACCTCGACCTTGTGCCGCTCGATTGTCCCGGCGTCAACACGCTGATTACCGATCTGAGGGACGGCGGCGAGACCTTCAACGCGCTCTCGATGCATTTCGGCTTCCAGGGGCTGGAGAGCGGCACGGGGCCGGCGCCCGTCGATGCGGTGGTGCATTTCGCCGCCGTGCCGCGCATCCTGATGCGCCCCGACAACGCGACATTCTCGGCCAACACGATCTCCACCTACAATGTCATCGAGGCGGCGATGAAGCTCGGCATCGCCAAGGTGATCATCGCATCCAGTGAGACGACCTATGGGGTCTGTTTCGCCGAGGGCGACAAGGACTATCATTCGTTTCCTCTCACCGAAGATTACGATGTCGACCCGATGGATAGCTACGGCCTGTCGAAAGTGGTCAACGAGAAGACGGCGCGCGCCTTTTCCATGCGTTTCGGCGCCGATATCTATGCGCTTCGGATCGGCAACGTGATCTCGCCGGAGGATTACAGCCGCTTCCCCGCTTTCCTCGCCGACCCGCCGTCGCGCAAACGCAATGCCTGGAGCTATATCGATGCCCGCGATCTCGGCCAGATCGTCCATCTCTGCGTCGAAAAGGACGGGCTCGGGTTCCAGGTCTTCAACGCGGTCAACGACACGATAACCGCCCGGGAGCAGACCCGTCCCTTCCTCGATCGCTGGGCGCCCGGAACGCCTATCGTCGGCGAGATCGGCGAGTTCGAGGCGCCGATCAGTAACCGCAAGATCCGCGACGTGCTGGGTTTCTCCGAAAATCACAACTGGCGGAAATACGTCTCCGACTGATCCGCACCGCTAAAACAGGGGAAAGCCGTCAAACGAGATTGGTCGGGCCGTCCTGTGCTATTATATGATTCCGTGACGATGGAACCGGCGGCCTGACCCATGAAACAATATCTCGATCTTCTCCGGCATGTGATGGAAACCGGCACCGACCGGGGCGACCGGACCGGCAAGGGCACGCGCTCGGTCTTCGGCTACCAGATGCGCTTCGATCTCGGCGAAGGGTTTCCGGTCCTCACGACCAAGAAGCTGCACTTGAGATCGATCATCCACGAGCTGCTGTGGTTCCTGAAGGGCGACACCAATATCGCCTACCTCAAGGAGAACGGCGTTTCGATCTGGGATGAATGGGCCGACGAGAAGGGCGAGCTTGGCCCGGTCTACGGTTATCAGTGGCGTTCCTGGCCCGCTCCCGACGGCAGCCATGTCGACCAGATTTCGCAATTGATCGAGGGCCTCAAGGTCAACCCCAATTCGCGGCGGCATATCGTTTCGGCCTGGAACGTCGGCCAGCTCGACGACATGGCGCTGCCGGCCTGCCATTGCCTGTTCCAGTTCTATATCGCCGACGGCAAGCTCTCCTGCCAGCTCTACCAGCGCTCCGCCGACGTCTTTCTCGGCGTGCCGTTCAACATCGCGTCCTACGCCCTGCTGACGATGATGGTCGCCCAGGTCACCGGCCTGAAACCCGGCGACTTCGTCCATACGCTCGGCGACACGCATATCTACTCGGATCACTTCGAGCAGGCGAAGCTGCAGTTGACCCGCACTCCGAAAGCGCTGCCCGCCATGCGCATCAATCCTGCGGTAAAGGACATCTTCTCCTTCCGCTTCGAGGATTTCGCGCTGGAGGGGTATGAGGCCGATCCGCATATCAAGGCGGCGGTGGCGGTGTGAGCAAGCCTCGCCTCGTCATCATCGCCGCGGTCTCGCAGAACGGCGTCATCGGCCGGGATGGCGACATGCCCTGGAGGCTTTCGACCGATCTCAAGCGGTTCAAGGCGCTGACCTTGGGCAAGCCGGTCATCGTCGGGCGCAAGACCTTCGACAGTTTCGGCGGCAGGCCTCTTCCTGGTCGGCCGCATGTGGTCGTCACGCGCAATCCGGATTTCCACTACGAGGGCGTCGATGTGGCAGCATCCCTCGAAGAGGCATTGAAGATTGCCGGCCATAGGGCCGAGGAGGCCGGAGCCGACGAGGTTTATGTGCTCGGCGGCGGTGAGATTTACGCCCAGGCGATCAAGACCGCAGACATGCTGCGCGTTACCCATGTCGAGACCGATATTTCCGACGGCGATACGTTCTTTCCCGCCATTGATCCGTCGGTGTTCGAGAAGATCGAGGAGGTTGCCCTTCCGGTGGGCGAGAAGGACAGTTATCCGACCCGTTTCGCCACTTATACCCGCCGAACCGCGACAAACTGAAACATTTCGTTACCGTTGAACGGGAAGTTATTGAACCTGCGTTGAAAGCAGGTCAGCTCATACCTATAACGGGCAATAGCCAGACGGCTGCCGCACGGCAGGGTCGCGGTTTGGGAGCGAATACGAACAAAGAGGTTTTGATGCCCTGGAGCAATCAGAATGGTGGCGGCGGCGGTCCTTGGGGCGGCGGTGGCGGTAATAATCAAGGGCCCTGGGGACAGGGACCGAACCGCCCACGCGGCGGCGGGGGGAGCGGCGGTCCGCCCGACCTCGAAGACATCATAAGGCGCAGTCAGGACCGGCTGCGCAGCGTGATGCCCGGCGGCTTCAACGGCGGCGCCTTCGCGATCGTTCTCATCGTGATCATTGCCTTCCTCGCCTTCCAGTCCGTCTACACGGTCCAGCCGGACGAGCGCGGGGTGGAACTGCGTTTCGGCCGCCCGAAGGACGAAATTTCCATGCCGGGCCTGCATTTCCATTTCTGGCCGTTCGAATCCGTCGAGATCGTCAAGGTCACCGAACAGCAGCAGAATATCGGCGCTGCTCGGGGCTCAAGCTCGAATGCCGGCTGGATGCTGACCGGCGACCAGAACATCGTCAACGTTCAGTTCTCGGTTCTGTTCACCGTGACCGATCCGAAGGCCTATCTCTTCAACCTCGAAGGCCCGGCCGCGACGCTGCAGCAGGTTTCCGAAAGTGCCATGCGCGAAGTCGTCGGCCGGCGCCCGGCGCAGGACATTTTCCGCGACAACCGCGAGGGGATCTCGACCGAGGTGCGCAACATCATCCAGGGCACGATGGACACCTACGGCTCCGGCCTTTCCATCAATGCCGTGCCGATCGAGGATGCAGCGCCGCCGCGTGAAGTGGCCGACGCCTTCGAAGAAGTGCAGCGTGCCGAACAGGACGAGGACCGTTTCGTCGAAGAGGCGAACCAGTATGCCAACCAGAAGCTCGGCCAGGCCCGCGGCCAGGCAGCCCAGGTCCGTGAAGAGGCATCCGCCTACAAGGACAGGGTCGTCAACGAAGCGCAGGGCGAGGCGCAGCGCTTCGTCTCGATCTATAACGAATATGCCAACGCGCCTGAAGTGACGCGCCGGCGCATCTTCCTCGAAACCATGGAAACGGTGCTGAAGAACTCCCGCAAGATCATTCTGGACAACAAGGACGGCGTGGTCCCCTACCTGCCGCTCAACGAGATGATCAAGCCGCAGACGAACCAGGGAGGCACACGATGAACTCCAATCGACTCCCCGCATTCCTGATCGGCCTCGCCGTTCTCCTCGTGCTCATCTATTCGTCGGTTTTCGTGGTCAACGAGCGCGAACAGGCGATCGTCGTCCGCTTCGGCGAGATCCAGGACGTCAAGCGCGAGCCGGGCATCTATTTCAAGCTGCCCTTCGCATTCATGGACGCCGATCGCGTCCAGTATGTCGAGGACCGGGCATTGCGCTTCGATCTCGACAATATCCGCGTCCAGGTGCGCGGCGGCGCCTTCTATGAAGTCGACGCTTTCGTGGTCTACTCGATCACCGATCCGCGCCTCTTCCGGGAAACGGTGTCGGGCGACCGCGAATCGGCCGAATCGCGGCTTCGCACCCGTCTCGATGCGGCGCTGCGCCGCGTCTATGGTTTGCGTAATTTCGATGCGGCTCTCTCCAACGAGCGCTCCTCGATGATGCAGGAGGTTCGCGCGGACCTCACCGCGGCTGCGGAAACCCTCGGGCTCGCCATTCGCGACGTCCGTATCCGCCGCACCGACCTCACCCAGGAAGTCTCGCAGCAGACCTTCCAGCGCATGAAGGCCGAGCGTCTTGCCGAGGCAGAACTGATCCGCGCCCGCGGTAACGAGCAGGGCCAGCGCCGGCGGGCGATTGCCGACCGTCAGGTCGTCGAGTTCGTCTCCGAAGCGCAGCGGGATGCGGAAATCCTGCGCGGTCGGGGCGACGCCGAACGCAACAAGATCTTCGGCGAGGCCTTCCAGCGTGATCCGGCCTTCTTCGAGTTCTACCGCACGATGCGTGCCTATGTGGCGGCACTTGCCGACAACGGCACGACGCTGGTGCTGTCGCCGGATTCGGAGTTCTTCCGGTTCTTCAACTCGTCCGCCGGCCAAGCGCTTGCGCCGATCCAGGCGCCTGTTCCGCCGGCACCGCCTGCTGCACCTGCAGCGCCGGCGAACTGATCCGAGAAGCTTGGGGCGGCGCAAAGCCGCCCCTTTCATGACAAGACCATCCACAGGCGTGATCGGCAGAGGGTGCAATCCTCACGAAAAGGTAATTTCCACCGTCGTCATTCCGCCTTATGCTCTGCCGAAACTCCGCCCGATTCAAAGGCTCCTATGGCCGGCCCGGGTCGAGTACCGCTTTTCCGGGGTGATGCGGACAATCCAACAGCGAGGATGCCAGATGGCTCATTCGGTTCGATCGACCTTCAAGCTCACCGTCACGCTTGCGGCAACGTTTGCCCTGCTGGCGGCGCCCTTGCAGGCGATTGCCCAGACCGCGGTGCCTGCCGCTCCGGGGCAGAACGCCAATCCGCCAGCCGCCGGTTCTCCGGGAGCCATGCTGCCCGCTCCGCCGACACCGTCTCCGACCATCAATCCGCCTCCGGCTCCGGGGCCCATGGCAGGCGGCGGCCCGGGATCGATCGCCGATCTCGCCGAGGGCCTGCTCGATGCCGTCGTCAACATCTCCACCTCCCAGAGCGTCAAGGACCAGGGAGCCGGCCCGCAGCCGCAGATCCAGGAAGGCTCGCCATTCCAGGAGTTTTTCGAGGACTTCTTCGATGGCCAGGGCAGCCAGAACGGCAACCAGAAGGTTTCTTCGCTCGGCTCCGGCTTCGTGATCGATCCCTCCGGCTACGTGGTCACCAACAACCACGTCATCGAAGGCGCCGACGACATCGAGGTGATTTTCCCGAACGGCTCGAAGCTCAAGGCCAAGCTGGTCGGCACCGACACCAAGACCGACCTGTCGGTCCTGAAGGTCGAGCCCAAGGCGCCGCTCAAGGCCGTGCGCTTCGGCGATTCCCGCCGCATGCGGATCGGCGACTGGGTGATGGCGATCGGCAACCCGTTCGGCCTCGGCGGATCCGTGACGTTGGGCATCATCTCGGCCCGCGGCCGCAACATCAACGCCGGCCCCTATGACAACTTCATCCAGACGGATGCGGCGATCAACAAGGGCAATTCCGGTGGCCCGCTGTTCAACATGCGCGGCGAGGTGATCGGCATCAATACCGCGATCATTTCGCCGTCGGGCGGTTCGATCGGTATCGGTTTCGCCGTACCGACGGAGCTCGCTGAAAACGTCGTGCACCAGCTCACCGAATTCGGCGAGACGCGCCGCGGCTGGCTCGGCGTGCGCATCCAGCCGGTCACCGACGACGTGGCGGCAAGCCTCGGCCTCGACCGGGCGCGCGGCGCGCTGGTATCCGGCGTCGTCAATGGCGGGCCGATCAAGAACGGCGAGATCAAGGCCGGCGACGTGATCCTCACCTTCGACGGCCAGTCCGTCAACGAGATGCGCGACCTGCCGCGCATCGTTGCGGAAAGCCCGGTCAACAAGGAAGTCGACGTGGTGATCCTGCGCGACGGCAAGCAGCAGACCGTCAAGGTAACGCTCGGTCGCCTGGAGGATAGCGCCGATCCGGAGGAGGAAGACGACCAGCCGGCCCTGCCGGAAGGCCAGGGTGAGAACAAGACGCCGAACAACAATGCGCCCGGCGACCAGAAGGGCGAGCTCAGCCAGGACCCCGCCGCAGCCTTCGGCATGACGCTCGCCGTGCTGGACGAGGACCGCCGCAAGAGTTTCAGCATTGTCGAAAGCGTCGAGGGGGTGCTGATCACCGCCGTTGCGCCGAATTCGCCCGCCGCGCAGAAGGGGCTGAAGGTCGGCGAAGTGGTGGTCGAGGTGGCCCAGGATTTCGTCGAAAGCCCGGCCGACGTCGTCAAGCGGATCGCCGTCCTGAAGTCAGAAGGCCGCCGCAACGCGCATGTGATGGTCTCGGATCCTTCCGGAAACCTGCGTTTCGTGGCGCTGCCGCTGGAGTAAGCTCAAGGGCAGGGGGCGGTCAGCGGGTGCGTCCCGCGACCGCTCTCTGGCGCTGCCATTCATCGCGGGTGATCGCATAGACCACATGCGGTTTCAGATGCGGGTGCGTATCCGGCACCCGCGGGTGATCGAAATCCATGCCGGTGATCCGATGCAGGCCGAGCCGCTTCATCACGGCGGTCGATCGCCTGTTTTCACCGACCGCGAAAGACACGACTGCATCGAGGTGCTTTTCGCCGAAGGCGAAGTCGAGCAGCGCGCGGGCTGCCTCCGTGACATAGCCGTTTCCCCAGAACCGGGTCGCCAGCCGCCAGCCGACCTCCACCGTTTCCAGCGGAAAGGTATCCGGCATGTTGGCGAGCGACAGGCCGCAGAAACCCATGGGCTCCTGCGTTTCCTTCAGTTCCAGCGCGTAAAAGCCGAGCCCGGTTTCGGTGATCGCATCGTTGAGCTTTGCGAGAAAGGTGTCGGCCTCCTCGTAAGTGCGGCGGAACGGGAAAAATTCCATCACCTTCGGGTCGGAATTGATCTCGCGGAAGAGATCGCGATCGCTGTCGATCCAGCTTCTGAGGCGCAGGCGTTCGGTTTCGAGGATGATCCGTGGGGGTACGGTATAGAGCATTGTTTTACGATGCCGGCGAGGAGGATTTCGGCTTCTCGAAGCTGATGCGCAGTTTGGTGCCGGTGGCATCGGCAAAACGTTGAAGGGTGCGCGTGGAGGGCATGGAACGGCCGCTTTCCAGCCGCGCGATGGCGGCCTGCGTCGTGCCCATGGCCTTGGCGACGTCTTCCTGCGTCATGGAAGCCTGCGCGCGGGCCTTGATCAGGGCTTCCGCGAGAGCGAATTCCTCTTCGAGCGCATCATAGGCTGCGACAAACTCAGGGTCTTTGAACCATTCCTTGGCGGCTTCGCTTACCAGAAGGCTTTTCTTGGTCATCTCACATCCTTTGCCCGTCTCAGTGCAATCTCGATGTCGCGTCTGGGCGTTTTCTGCGTCTTCTTCCGGAAGACATGCAAAACCACGATCCGATGACCTGAGGCCGTCACATAAGCTGCCCGGGCTATTCCGTCGCGACCGCGCATCCGCATTTCCCAGATCGGCCCCTCAAGGTGCTTCACATAGGGTTCGTGTACCTTGGCGGGTCCTTCCAGCTCGATCAGCTTTACGATGCGAAGAAAGCTGGCAACAATATCGGTGGGAAACGCCTCGAGTTCGATCCTGACGCGATCGTTCAAAAACTCCATCTTCCAATGCATTGAATATACCATTTTTGCAATGATCTTCAATGCGTATGATGCGATGCGAGCGGCAATCCGTCAATCGCAAGGGTTGCAATCAGGCCGTCACGAAATCCGTCTTGCGATAGCCCTGGATGTAGAGGAGGGCGGTCAGGTCGCCGTGGTCGATGCGCATCTTGGCCTGGGCGGCGACGGTCGGTTTGGCGTGCAGGGCGACGCCGGAGCCGGCGACGCCGAGCATGCCGAGATCGTTGGCGCCGTCGCCGACGGCGATCGTGTCTTCCGGCGAAATGCCGAGTTTTTCGGTGATGGCGAGAAGCGCGTCCACCTTGGCCTGTTTGCCGAGAATGGGTTCGGCGACTTCGCCGGTGAGGATGCCATCATTTTCGAGGAGGATGTTGGCGCGGTTTTCGTCGAAACCTAGGGTTGCGGCGATGCGGCTGGTGAAGACGGTGAAGCCGCCGGATACGAGGGCGGCGTAATGCCCCCTGGCCTTCATGGTGGCGATCAGTTCCGGTCCGCCCGATGTCAGCGTGATGCGCTTGGCGATGACGTCATCGACGACGGTGATCGGCAGGCCTTTCAAGAGTGCGACGCGTTCGCGAAGGGCGGGTTCGAAGGCGATCTCGCCGTTCATGGCGCGGGCGGTGATCGTCGCGACCTTGTCCTTCAGCCCGACGACATCGGCAAGCTCGTCGATGCATTCCTGGCCGATCATGGTCGAATCCATATCGGCTATCAGGAATTTTTTCCGGCGCCTATCCGCGTCCTGAATGACGAGATCGATCGGGGCGCTACCGATGACGGCCCTCAGATCGGCCTCGACCGCTTCGATATCGGAGCCGTCGCGCAGCGCGATATCGCAGGCGATCCCATCCCCCAGCCAGTAGAGGCCCGAGGCTTTCACTGCCTCCGCCGCTTGTTCTCCGAGCTTTTGCGTGAGAACTGGGTTTGACGGATGGGCAATGAGCGTGGCAACGAAAGCCATATGAGCGACCTTATCGAGAATTTTGATGCGATCCTGATAACCGGGCCGACGGCCAGCGGCAAGTCGGCGCTTGCATTGCGCCTGGCGCGCGAGACAAACGGCGTGGTGATCAATGCCGACAGCATGCAGGTCTACGACACGCTGCGGGTCCTGACGGCGCGACCGGCCGAGGACGAGATGGACGGCGTGCCGCACCTGCTCTACGGGCATGTGCCGGCGACGCGCGCCTATTCGACCGGCGAGTGGCTGCGCGACGTGGCGGCGCTTCTGCCGGAACTGGCGCGCGAGGGCCGGCTGCCGGTCTTCGTCGGCGGCACCGGGCTTTATTTCAAGGCGCTGACCGGCGGCCTGTCCGATATGCCGGAAATCTCGCAGGAGATCCGCTGCGAGGTTCGGCTGCGTCTCAAGGAGGAAGGACCGGAGGCGCTGCATGCGGAGCTTTCGGCACGCGATGCGGCGGTGGCGGCGAGCCTGGAGCCGAAGGACGGGCAGCGGATCGTGAGAGCGCTGGAGGTCCTGGCGGAGACCGGTCGCTCCATCGCCGAGTTTCAGGGCAGGCAGGGGCCGATGGTGATCGATCCTTCGAGGGCGAAGAAGCTTGTCGTCCTGCCGGACAGAAAGCTGCTGCACGAACGGATCGACCGCCGTTTCGAGACGATGCTGGAGAGTGGCGCCGTGGATGAGGTGAGGGCGCTGCTGGCGCTCGGTCCCGCACCCGACCTGCCTGTCATGAAGGCGATCGGTGTGGCGCAGATCGCCGAGATGCGGGAAAACCGCATGAGCCGGGAAGAGGTTATCGAACGCGGCTCGGCATTGACCCGCCAATATGCCAAGCGGCAGATGACCTGGTTTCGCAACCAGATGGACGAAAGCTGGGAGCGGCTGGCCTGAGGCCTGCTCAATCCTTGTCGTAAAGGCTGCTCAGCGGTTTTTTCAGCAGGCTCTCGCGCAGCGATCCTTCGCGCCGGAGCAGCGGGTTCGGGCGCGGCGCGCCTTCGGGCGCAGGTGGACGCTGGAACGCCGGAGGCGCGGGCTGGTAGGACGAAGGCTCAGGCGGACGTTCGCGGCGCAGTTCTGCGAAACGGTCGGGGCGCGGCGCCGAGGGTTGTTCCGGCGCGGCCGCGCGCGGCAGCATTTCCGGCCGGTAGGGTTCCAGCTGCGGGTTGCCTGCCATGGGCGGTGTCGGATTGACCGTCACATGGCCCGTCGAGCGGATCTCCCGGTTCCAGCGATCGAGTTCGGCTTCGCCTGCCGGTGGGAAATCGTCATCCGCGTCCTGCTCGGCATCGGGAGCGCCTTCCGGGAAGGGCGCCGTCGTCGTGGCATAGCTTTGCTGGAAGGCGGAAATATCCGGGCCGCTGACGGCGCGCATGCGGGCGATCACGGTGCGCAGATCGACCGTATCCGGCGTATCCTCCGTGCCTTTGTCGGCGACGCCGTTGGCCTTGGGCAGGTATTTTTCCTCGACGCGGGCAAACCGCATGCGCATCGGCACGGAAATCGCCTCGCCGAAGGCGATCGCTTCGCCATTGCCGATCGACGACAGAAAGCTGGTCGTCGAGATCGACGAATTCGGGATCGCCGACTTGATGATTTCCTGGTCGCGGTCGTTGGACAGTCGCATCGCGAACACCGTCGAACATTGCGACAGGATCGTCTGGTCGAGTTCGCCCGGGCGCTGGGTGATGACGCCGAGCGAGACGCCGTATTTGCGGCCTTCCTTGGCGATCCGCGAGATGGCCTGCCTTGTCGGGAAGAAACCGAGTTCCCGGTCGGCCGGCACATAGCGGTGCGCTTCTTCGCAGACGACGAGCATGTGGACGGCGCCATTGCTCCAGAGCGCAAGCTCGAACGCCATGCGGCAGAGGACCGAGGCGATGGAATTGACGACTTCCGATGGGATGCCGGCGAGCTGGAAGGTCGAGATCGGCCGGTCTCCACCTGGAATCCGGAAGATATAGGCGATCGTCTCCATGATCGTGTCATTGATCGTATTGTTGGAGAACATGAAGTGATAGCGCGGATCGTTGATCGCCGACAGGATGCGCATCTTGAGCGACCGCAGGAACGGTTTTTCGCCGCGGCCTTCCAGGCGGCCGATACGTTCGTCGATCAGCGCCAGAAGGTCCGCCATGCGGTATGGAACCGGCGTGTCGGCGGTGACCGAGCTCTTTTCGGTCGAGCGGCGCATCAGCGACGTTTCATTGCCGCGGAAGGCGCGTTTCGCCTCCGGGATGAGGTCGCGCAGGATGTCCAGTTCTTCCGCCACGGCCGGACGACCGCGAAAAACCACTTCGGAAAACTCTTCGAGCCGCATCAGCCAGAAGGGCAGGTCGAGCGTTTCGGTATCGATGACGACCGCGTGATCGGGAAAGGCTGCGGCAAATTCGTTGTGCGGATCCAGAATGAGGACGCGCAGCTTCGGGTCGGTCTCGATCGCCTTGTGGAGGAGCAGGGAGACGGCAGTCGATTTGCCGACGCCTGTCGAGCCGACGATGGCAAAGTGTTTCGACAGCATCGACGGAATATGGATCGTCGCGTCGATTGTGTCGTCCTGGGTCAGCTTGCCGACCACGCAGGTCTCGTTCTTGCCGGTATCATAAATGCGGGAAAGGTCGGCGGCACGAATGCGGTGCGCCACGGCGCCGAGATAGGGATAACAGGAGATGCCGCCAGTGAACTCGTCGCGACCATCGGGGCCCTTGCGCACCTCGCCGAGCAGTTCGGCCTCGATGTGGAAACCGGTATTGCCGTTTTCACTCCATTCCTTGCCGCCGGTCTGCATCGCATAGGCAAGTGCCACGACACGGTTTTCGCCGACGCTGATGGAGATCAGCCGGCCGACGGACCAGAGCTCGGTAAGATCGGTCTCGCCGTGTTCGGCAACGGCGGAAATGGTGGCATGCGAGCCGTTGCAGGCGACGACGCGCCCAAGCATGCGGTTGCCGGGCTTCTGGACGTCGCGACGATCCTGCTCTCCTGCAGACGCGGAACGGTGCAGATCGTTGTTTAACAAACTCTGGCCCCTATCATTGGGGGTGGCGGATCAGGTTGCGGCTCGTCCGTCGGGTCGCTACTCTCCAAGCAGGAGGACTATATTGTGCCGGCCTTAACAACTCGTGTAGGAAAGCGCGCGGCTGAATGCGTGGAAACGGAGCAGCAAAATCAGACAGATGAGGATTTTTGGTGCATGCCCACGTTGACGAGCGACATTTATCTGGCTAACACTTCGCGCCATGAAGATTTCGATCGCTCTTATTGTGGTGGGAACGCGCATGGGCAGGATGGTGTAACCATCCGGCGACAGCCACCCATGCGCGGAAAGACAGGCTCCTCAAGGGGGCCTTTTTTTATGCCTTCAATCCGGCTCGGAGGAGCCGCCGGTAAAAATCCAGCAGCGAATGGACCAAGACAATGACGGATACGAACAATCAGATGCCAGATAACCAGATGCCAGATAACCAGATGACTGGCGCGGAGATTGTCCTGAAGGCTCTGAAGGACAATGGCGTCGAGCATATCTTCGGATATCCGGGCGGCGCCGTCCTGCCGATCTATGACGAGATCTTCCAGCAGGACGACATCAAGCACATTCTCGTGCGCCACGAGCAGGGCGCCGGCCATGCGGCCGAAGGCTATGCCCGCTCCACCGGCAAGGTCGGCGTGATGCTGGTGACGTCCGGTCCAGGCGCCACCAATGCCGTCACCCCGCTGCAGGATGCGCTGATGGATTCGGTCCCGCTGGTCTGCCTGTCCGGCCAGGTTCCGACGACGCTGATCGGCTCGGATGCCTTCCAGGAATGCGATACCGTCGGCATTACCCGGCCCTGCACCAAGCACAACTGGCTGGTCAAGGACGTCAACGCGCTCGCCGGCGTCATCCACGAGGCCTTCCGCATCGCCCAGACCGGCCGGCCGGGTCCGGTCGTCGTCGACATCCCGAAGGACATCCAGTTTGCCACCGGCACCTATACGCCGAAGCCTGAGATCGCCCAGAACACCAGCTATCAGCCGCGCACCCAGGGCGACATCAACGCCATCCAGGCGGCCATCGAGCTGATGGCCTCGGCGCGCCGGCCGGTCTTCTATACCGGCGGCGGCGTCGTCAATTCCGGCCCGGAAGCCTCGCGGCTGCTGCGCGAGCTGGTCGAGCTCACCAATTTCCCGATCACCTCGACGCTGATGGGCCTCGGCACCTATCCGGCGTCGGGCAAGAACTGGCTCGGCATGCTCGGCATGCACGGCTCCTACGAGGCGAACATGGCGATGCACGACTGCGACGTCATGGTCTGCATCGGCGCCCGTTTCGACGACCGCATTACCGGCCGCCTCAACGCCTTCTCACCGAATTCGCGCAAGGTCCATATCGATATCGACCCGTCCTCGATCAACAAGAACGTGCATGTGGACATCCCGATCCTCGGTGATGTCGGCAGCGTTCTCGAAGACATGGTCCGCCTGTGGCGTGCGCTGCCGAAAAAGCCGGCCAAGGCGCAGACCGAGGAATGGTGGAGCCAGATCAACCGCTGGCGGGCTCGCAAGAGCTTTTCCTACAAGCATTCCAACGACGTCATCATGCCACAGTATGCGCTGCAGCGTCTGTTCGAGGCGACCAGGGGACACGATACCTACATCACCACGGAGGTCGGCCAGCACCAGATGTGGGCGGCGCAGTTCCTCGAGTTCGAGGAACCGAACCGCTGGATGACGTCGGGTGGCCTCGGCACCATGGGCTACGGCCTGCCGGCGGCGATCGGCGTTCAGGTCGCGCATCCGGACGCCCTCGTCATCGACGTTGCCGGCGACGCCTCGATCCAGATGTGCATCCAGGAAATGTCCTGCGCCATCCAGCATAACCTGCCGGTCAAGATCTTCATCCTGAACAATCAGTACATGGGCATGGTCCGCCAGTGGCAGCAGCTGTTGCACGGCAACCGCCTGTCGAACTCCTATACGGAAGCGATGCCGGATTTCGTGAAGCTGGCGGAAGCGTATGGCGCCGTCGGCATGTATTGCGACGATCCGAAGGAGCTCGACGGCAAGATCGAGGAGATGATCGCGGTCAAGAAGCCGGTGATCTTCGATTGCCGCGTCGCCAATCTCGCCAACTGCTTCCCGATGATCCCCTCAGGCAAGGCGCATAACGAGATGCTGCTGCCGGACGAAGCCACCGACGAAGCGGTTGCCAATGCCATCGATGCCAAAGGTCGCCAGCTCGTCTGAGACGGGCGGCACATCCTTCAACAAAATTCTGAGGAAATGGACCTAAGATCATGAATGCGCATCATCAACCGACCGGCTCTGCCTATTTCATCGCGCCTGAGACGGCGAAGGCCGAAAGCCATACGCTTTCGGTTCTCGTCGCCAACGAACCCGGCGTGCTCGCCCGGGTGATCGGCCTGTTTTCCGGTCGCGGCTACAATATCGAGAGCCTGACGGTTTCGGAAACGGAACACGAAGCTCACCTATCCCGCATTACCATCGTGACGCGCGGCACGCCGACGGTGCTCGAACAGATCAAGGCACAGCTCGAACGCATCGTACCGGTGCACCGGGTCGTCGACCTGACGGTTCGCGCCCACGTGCTCGGCCAGGAACGGCCGATCGAGCGTGAGGTGGCGCTGGTCAAGGTTGTTGGCCAGGGCGACCACCGCGCCGAGACGCTGCGGCTCGCGGATGCCTTCCACGCCAAGGTGGTGGACGCGACGGTCGAGCATTTCATCCTGGAAATCACCGGGAAATCCTCGAAGATCGACCAGTTCGTGGCGATCATGAAGCCGCTCGGGCTGGTTGAGGTGTGCCGCACCGGGATCGCGGCGATGAACCGCGGTCCGCAGGGGATGTAACGGGTCTGGCGGAGATCGATATCTTGCCGGCATTCGGCACGCTGACGGCGAAGCGCCGGACGCCCGATCTCGACTAGATCATCTCAAGCGGCGCCTTGCGCGACGGCGGCGGGAAGGCGGTGTCGAGCGCCGTCCAGTCCGCCTCGCTGAGATCCAGATCGACCGCCTCGGAATTTTCCGCGACGCGGTCAGGATTGGCGGATTTCGGGATGGCGATGACGCCGTCGCGCTCCAGCAGAAAGGCGAGCGCCACCTGTGCCGGCGTCGCCTGATAGGCCTTGGCGATGCGGATCAGTTCGCCGCTTCTGGCAAGCCGACCCTGTTCGATCGGCGAATAGGCCATGACCGGAATGCCGCGCTCCTGGCACCAGGGCAGAAGATCGTATTCGATGCCGCGGCGGGAGAGATTGTAGAGGACCTGGTTGGCGGCGCAGTTTCCGCCATCCGGCACCTCCATCAGTTCCTGCATGTCGTCGAGATCGAAATTGGAGACTCCCCAGGCGCCGATCTTGCCGGCCCGGCACAGCTCCTCGAAGCCGGCGACGGTCTCAGTCAGCGGATGTTCGCCGCGCCAATGCAGGAGATAGAGGTCGAGGCGGTCGGTCTTCAGCCGGTCGAGGCTGCGCTCGCAGGCCTCGACGACACCCTTGCGGCTGGCATTCCAGGGATAGACCTTGCTGACGAGAAACACCTGATCCCGGCGGCCGGCGATCGCTTCCGCGGTGATTTTTTCGGCGCCGCCCTCGCCATACATTTCCGCCGTGTCGATCAGCGTCATGCCGAGATCGAGGCCGCGCTTCAGGCTCTCGATCTCTACCGCGGCCTTGCGGCCGTCCTCGCCCATCTGCCAGGTGCCGAGGCCGAGAGCCGGGACCGAAATGCCGGAGGGCAGGGTGACTGTCGGGATATCGGACATAGCGGGCCTCGATCTGTCGCGTCTGGAGAAGTCCATCCTACTCAGATATGGCTTCGATTGAAGCTGCCAAGTTCCGCTTGAAGATCATGTCCAACGATCTTATCACGAAAAGACAGGCCATCCGCGAAACGAGATGGCCGAGACAGCCGGGGCGGATTGGCGCTAGGAGAAAATATGTCGCTGGAAACCTTTCTGGCCCTCGTCCTGTTCGCCTTCACGACTTCGATCACGCCGGGGCCGAACAACATGATGCTGTTCGCGTCGGGCGTGAACTTCGGCTTTACGCGGACCATTCCCCATATGCTCGGCATCGGCGCCGGTTTTCTGTCGCTGCTGATCGCGGTCGGCCTCGGCCTCGGCGCACTGCTGCATTCGGTGCCGGTCGTCTATACGGCACTCAAATTCGCCGGCGGCGCCTATCTGCTCTGGGTCGCCTGGAAGATCGGCACGTCGCGCAGCCTGTCGGACGGCAAGACCGGAGCGCAGCCGATGACATTTATTGGCGCGGCGGCCTTTCAATGGGTCAATCCGAAGGCCTGGGTCATGGCGGTCACGGCCATGGCGACCTATACGAACCCGGAATATTACCTGCCGACCGTTATGCTCGTGGGTCTGGCGTTCGCCGCCGTCAACGTGCCGAGCGTTTCGACCTGGGCCGGCTTCGGTTCGGCGTTGCGCGAATGGTTGTCGGTGCCGGCGCGGCTGAAATGGTTCAACATCACCATGGCGCTCTTGCTTGTCGCAAGCCTCTGGCCGATGTTGAAGTGAGGGAGACAACCATGTCTACACATCATCACCACGATCACGACCATGGGCATGACCACCAGCACGGCCATGACCACGATCACGACAACCGCTACAGCGACATGCAGGCGCGCGTAAAAGCGCTCGAAACCGTGCTGACCGAAAAGGGGTTGATCGATCCGAAGGCGATCGATGCGATCGTCGAGACCTATGAGACGAAGATCGGCCCCCGCAACGGCGCCCGGGTGGTCGCCAAAGCCTGGAGCGATCCGGATTTCGCCGAATGGCTGAGAACCGATGCGACCGCGGCGATCGCGAGCCTCGGTTATACGGGCCGGCAGGGCGAGCATATGCGGGTGGTGTTCAACACGCCCGATACCCATAATCTGGTCGTCTGCACGCTATGCTCCTGTTACCCCTGGGCGGTACTCGGCCTGCCGCCGGTCTGGTACAAGGCACCGGCCTATCGCTCGCGCGCGGTCCTCGATCCGCGCGGCGTGCTTGCCGAGTTCGGCCTGAGCCTGCCGGATACCAAGAAGATCCGCGTCTGGGATTCGACCGCCGAATTGCGCTATCTGGTCATCCCCGAAAGGCCGGAAGGCACAGAAGGTTTCGGCGAGGAGGCGCTTGCCGACCTCGTGAGCCGCGACGCGATGATCGGCACGGCGATTGCGGGGCCGCGGCCATGAACGGGCCTCATGATCTCGGCGGCCAGATGGGCTTCGGGCCGGTGGCGCCGGAAAAGGACGAGCCGTATTTTCATGCTGAGTGGGAGAAGCGGGCGCTGGGGCTGACGTTGTCCGGCGGTGCTCTCGGTGGCTGGACGATCGACGAAAGCCGGCATGCGCGCGAAAACATTCCGCCGGCGGCGTATCTTGGTGCGAGTTATTACGAGATCTGGACACGGGCGCTGGAAGTGCTGCTCGAACGCCACGGCTTTGCGACCAGGGCGGAAATCGATGCGGGCCACAAGCAGATGGAGCCGGCGGTGCCGAAGCGCATCCTGAAGGCGGACATGGTGCCGGGCGTGCTTGCCAAGGGCGGGCCCTGCGATCGGCCTGTCGAAAGCGAACCGAGTTTTCAACCGGGAGACCGGGTGCGGACGCGCAACTTCAACCCTGAGACCCATACACGGCTGCCGCGTTATGCCCGCGCCAAGACCGGTGTGGTCGAGGCCGTGCAGGGCTCCTACGTGTTTCCGGACGACAACGCGCACGGCAAGGGCGAGAACCCGCAATGGGTCTATACGGTCGTGTTCGACGGCGCCGAGATCTGGGGCGAGGGCGCCGATCCGACGCTGACGGTTTCGATCGATGCCTGGGAGAGCTATCTTGAGCGCGTGTGAAATGCCGTCGGCTTTGGTGCAGTCGCCCGGATTGCCGACGTCACCGGAGGGTGATCCGGTGTTTCCGGAGCCCTGGGCGGCGGAAGCCTTCGCGATGACCGTGCATCTGCACGAGCGCGGGCTGTTCAGCTGGAGCGAATGGGCCGAGGCCCTTTCGGGCGAGGTTCACAAGCCCGGCCGGGCGGAGGATGGCAGCGACTATTTCGACTGCTGGGTGGCGGCGCTTTCCGGCCTGCTCGTCGGCAAGGGCATCGCCGACGGTGAGACGATCCTGAAGCTGCAGCAGAGCTGGCAGCGGGCCGCCGAGGCAACGCCGCACGGCCGGTCGATCGAGCTTGCCAACGATCCGCTGCGCTGAAGATCAGCTCGGAAACTGCCGGTAACATTCCTCTGCGACCCGGCGCAGCATGTCGCGGGAGATTTCGCCGGTGACGGCGTATCCGAGCTCGCCGTCGATCCAGTAAAAGGTCTCGACGGTGTTGGCGGAGGCGAACCGAAAACTGGTGGTGCGGTTTTCCTTGTTGCGGCCGACGAGCACGGTCAGGCGCTGGCCCGTCTGGTCCTCGTACATGAACAGGGCGCCGGGCTTACCGCCGACCGGCAGGAGGCGGCCGCCGACCAACTTGAAGCCCATCGATTGAAGGTTCGGAACCTTGAGATTGGCGATCGACAGCCGCTTGCCGAGCCAGTTGGCGAGATGCGTCTCCTCGTTGGCGAAGACTTCGACCGGGTGGCGTACTTCGCTCGCATAAACGAGGAAGGCGTTGCGGGCCTCGCGGGGCAGGATTTCGGTATAGGCGAGCTGGATATCCGGGCGTTCGAACAGCAGCGGGCCATAATGGCCGCCGAGCGCGCCGGCTGCGAAGATAACAACGGCGGCTGCTGCCAGCGCGAAGCGGCGGTACGGCCGTGTGTTGGTGCGCGTCAAACCGCCGGTGAGAAGCTGGATATCGGTGGGTTTCGATCGTTCGTGACCGGCGAAGGCGGCGCGCAGTTCGTCGTTCTGCTCCTGCCAGTCGGCCACCATCTGTGCGGCGTCCGGGTTTCCGGCCAGAAAATCCTGCACACGGGCGCGGTCGGCCTCGTCCAGGAAGCCGTCGGCATAGGCGTGCAGTTCCGCTTCGGTTACGGATCTGGCTTCGGTCATCTTGGTCTCCGCAATGGTATGACGTTTTCCTCCCGCATTTTTTCCCGCAAGGCCTGGCGCGCCCGAGACAGGCGCGACATCACCGTGCCGACCGGTATGTCCAGCATCTCGGCGACTTCCTGATAGGCGTAACCTTCGACGACGACCAGCATCAGCACCGCGCGTGCCTCCTTCGGCAGCGTCTCCAGCGCCTGCACGAGCCGGTTCTTTTCCAGCGGATCGTCGACAACCGTGCTTGCAGCCAAGGTCTCCGCCTCCTCTATGCCGACAGAAGGGCGTCGCGCGATCGACCGGCGCGCGTTGAGGTGAAGATTGGTCATGATCCTGTAGGTCCAGGATTTGAAATTCGCGCCGCGCCATTGGCCACGGCTGACCAGCGCCTTTTCGACGCAATCCTGCAACAGGTCCTCGCTCTCCGTGTCCGAGCGCGTCAGGCTGCGCGAATAGCGCCTGAGCGAGGGCAGGAGGGCGAGGATCTGCGCCTCGAAGGAAAGCGGCGCGGGAGCCTGTGCCTCACGCGCCGTTCCGGACGTGGATTGATCAGGGTTTTGCGACATCCCACACGCCGTTCACGCCGTCACCGGTGGTGTCGCCTTCCTTGGTGTCCTTGACCCAGTAATAGAGCGGCATGCCATCCTTCGCCCACTGCTTGGCCCCGTCCTTGCGGGTCACGATGGAGTATGCACCATCGGCCTTCGCATCGGAAGCGGCCATGACCGGCGGCCAGTTGGCGGCGCATTTGTCGTAGCAGTTGGAGGTGCCGGCCTTGTCGTTCTTGAAGGTATAGAGCGTCATGCCCTTTTCGCCGACGAGGACTTCGCCCTTGGTCGAGGTCTTGACGGTCTTGAACGGGCCGGCGGCAAAGGCGACCGAGGTCAGCGCTGCAAGTGCGAAAGGCACGAGGATGAAGGTTTTCATGGATCGTCTCCCTGGTTGATGGCGGCCTCACATCGGCCACCGAAGTCAAGACACCGGGCGTGGCGGATTTATTCCGTCGATGCCGAAGATTTTTTCGAGAAAATCATACTTAGCTGTTGAGCTAAGTATTTTGATTTGATACTTAGCCCTATGGAAAACTATTCAAGCGAACTCGACGGCCTGTTCCAGGCGCTTGCAGATCCGACCCGGCGGGCGGTTCTGGCGCGGCTCGGTCACGGATCGGCCAGCATCAGCGATCTCGCGGAACCGTTCGACATGGCGCTGCCCTCGTTCATGAAACATGTGCGTTTCCTGGAGGAGAGCGGCCTGATCCGGACGCAGAAGCAGGGCCGCGTGCGGACATGCACGCTGGAGCGGGCACGGTTCGCGATGCTGGAGAACTGGCTTTCCGAACAGCGGGCGATCTGGGAAGCCCGTACTGACAGGCTGGAGCAATTGGTTCTGGCGAAACAGGAATTCCTTCGGCACGAACAGAAACAGGAGACAGGCAGATGACGCAGACGTTCAATCCGGATCTCGACCTCACCATTTCGCGGTTGATCAAGGCGCCGCGCTCGGCTGTGTGGAATGCCTGGACGGACAAGGCGAGTTTCGAGCAGTGGTGGATCCCGGCGCCGGCGCTCTGCAGGGTCGCGGCGATGGACATTCGCCCGGGCGGGGCTTTCGAGACGCAGATGAGCGAGAACGGCGGCGATTTCGGTCCGCATCTCAGTGCCTGCTTTCTGGCCGCCGACAACCAGGAGAGGATCGTCTTCACCAATGCGCTGACAGGCGGCTGGCGGCCGGCCGAACAGCCGTTTATGACAGCGATCATCACCTTCAAGGATCATCCGCAGGGCACAGAATATCTGGCGCATGTCATGCACAAGAGCCCGGAGGACCGTAAGATGCATGACGAACTGGGCTTTTTCGACGGTTGGGGCACGGTGATCGAGCAGCTGGCGAAGCTGGTCGAGCGGCAGCACTGAGGGTTCAGAACAGCGGGATATCCGGCTTGGTCAGCATTAGCCAGAAGATGGCGATGACCGCGAAGAAGGCCGGGAAGCCGCAGGCAAACCAGATCCTGTAGAGCCGGTACCATTCTGGCGGCAGCGGCGCGGAGTCTTCGCAGGCGATGCGGGCGATATCGCGCAGCCGGATCTGGATCCACACGACCGGCAGCCAGAACAGTCCTGTCACCACGTAGAGAATGAGCGACAAGGCGATCCAGCCATCCGTCAGCGACCAGCCGATGCTTCTCGCCAGCAGGTAGCCGGTGATCGGCTGCAGGAAAACGGCGGTGGCGGTGAAGACGGTATCGGCAAGCACGACCGTGCCGGCGGTATGGGCGATCAGCTTCGGATCTTCCGTCCGCCGGGCGACGACCATGAAAAAGGCGATGCCGGCGCCGGTTCCGAGCAGCACCGTGGCGCCGACGACATGCAGGAGCCGCAACAGGCTTTCGGCATCCATCAGCGTTCGTCCAGAATGGCGAGGGAGACGAGGGTGAGTGCGACCGACGGCAGGACTTTCACGAGGACCCCAAGCGGATCGAGCCAGAGCTGCGGCGCGAGGAGCGTGCCGCCGGCCAGGTAGGCGAGGCTGGTAAGGATCATCCCGAGCATCGCCTTGCGGGCATGGGGGCGGACGAGGACGGCAGACCCGAGCAGGATGTCGAGGAGACATGTCGCGACCGTTATCGCCATGGCGAAGGAGCCCGGCACGACGGGCGGAAATTGGGCTGCCGCGGCGCTCAGGTCGAGGAGCGGGATGAGGCCGGACAACAGCCAGAACAGCGAGAGCGTCAGAATGATTGCGGGTTTCAGGAGATAGAGCCGCGCGAACCAGAGGTCCTGGACGCCGCTCGGATGGGCGGCGAGGGTCTCTGCAGCATCTGCCAGGACGAGGCCGGCCGGTTTCGGCCTCAGGCTCCTGACGCCTTCCGACATTACCGTCATCGCCGTCGAGCGAAGCGGCGAACGCCAGCCGAGTCGTCCGGCGATGTCGGCGGCCCAGGTGACGGGTTTCGCAAGCGCTGCTGGCAATGCAATGGCGGTGGCGGCGGGCAGGCCAAGCCAGGTGCGGTGAAGCTTCACGAGGTCAGACAAGTTCAGGGTCTTGTCGGCGGCGAGATCGAGATCGCTGCCGGTCGGGATGGCGCCGTCGACCGCAAGAGAAACGGCGGCGGCGACATCGTCGAGCGAGACGGTTTCGACCGGACTTTCCGCATGGATGAGCGGCAGCAGGCCGGGAAGGCTCGCGAGCGCCCGGAGAAGCGCTGCGCCGCCATGGGCATTGCGGCCGATGACAAGCGCCGGCCGCAGAATGACGAAGGGGAGGCCGCTTGCCGCAAGCGCTTCGTCGGCGCGGCGTTTGGTGGCGAGGAACGGCAGGTCGGCGGCTGCGCCATCCGTGCGGGCGGAGATCTGCACGATACGTCTGCCGCCGAGCGCCTGCGCCGCTTCGTAGAGCGACAGCATCGCCTTTTCCTGGGTGGCCGCAAGATCATCGGAAAGACCGTCCTGCAGCGCGCCGGCACAATTGACGACGACATCCTGGTCCTCGATCAGCGGACCCCAGTCGGCGGCAGTCAGTTGCGCGAGATCGGCCTTTATCCACTCGGCCGTGGGCCATTTCAGGCGGGCCTTGTCCGGGTCTCGCCCGAGCCCGGTTATCCGATGGCCCTCGGCGGCAAGCCTTTGCAGGATCGCCGAGCCGATAAAACCGGTTGCGCCGAGAATCAGGATCTTCATGCCGCGATCATAGGGGGCGATGATGGAAACGGAACAGCGGCAATCGCTCCCCACCGCATAGACGGAGGAAAGGTGTCGCCCGTCCTCCGAAGACCGGCAACGGCGCTCATCCCGGCCTTTGATTCATCTTTCGTTCTTTTTCGGTTGCGCTTGGCTGCAGAATCCTGCCAAGTCCTGCCATGCAATTTGCACCGCAACAGGACGAGGCCCTCAAGGCCGTTTCACAATGGCTGAAAGAGGGCCGCAGCCAGGTCTTTCGGCTGTTCGGTTATGCGGGCACCGGCAAGACCACGCTTGCCAAACATTTCGCCGAAAATGTCGATGGCGAGGTGCTGTTTGCGGCCTTTACCGGCAAGGCGGCGCAGGTTCTTCGCTCGCGTGGGGCGAGGAACGCGAAAACCATCCACTCGCTGATCTACAGGCCGCGCGGCGAGGAAGCGGTCGAGGACGATGCCGGGAAAACTTCGATCGCGCCGATGTTCTCGATCAACCGCCAGAGCCCGGTCGCCAAGGCGGCGCTGATCATCATCGACGAATGCTCGATGGTGGACGAGGCGCTCGGCAAGGACCTGATGAGCTTCGGCACGCCGATCCTGGTGCTCGGCGATCCCGGTCAGCTGCCGCCGGTGACCGGCGGAGGCTTCTTCACCGAACAGGACCCGGATTACCTGCTGACGGATATCCACCGCCAGGCGCGCGACAACCCGATCATCCAGCTCGCGATGAACGTGCGCGAGGGCAAGGAGATCATGTACGGCGACTACGGCACGGCGAAAGTGATTTCCCGCAACGAGGTGACGCAACCTTTGGTGATGGAGGCGGACCAGGTTCTGGTCGGTACCAACAAGACCCGCAAGCGCTACAATCAGCGGCTCCGGGAACTGAAAGGGTTCACCGCCGACTATCCGCAATCCGGCGACAAGCTGGTCTGCCTGCGCAACGATCCGGCCAAGGGCCTGCTCAACGGTTCGCTCTGGCAGGTGATGAGTTCGTCGCGCGAGACGGTCAAACCCGGCATCAACCTGATGATCCGGCCGGAAGACGACGACATGGATCGCGGGGCTGCCAAGATCAAGCTTCTGAAACAGGCATTCGAAGAACAGGAAGGCGAAATTCCTTGGACGACCCGCAAGCGCTATGACGAATTCGATTACGGCTATGCGCTGACCGTGCATAAAGCGCAGGGTTCGCAGTGGAACAATGTCGTGCTGTTCGATGAAAGCTGGGCGTTTCGTGACAGCCGCGAGCGCTGGCTTTATACCGCGATCACGCGCGCGGCCGAGACTCTGACGATTGTCCGCTGAGAAGGCTGGCGTGCGCTGAAAGATCGCCGGCCGATCAGTTCGGCACGAAACCGAGCAGCATCGCCTTGGCGACGGCCTGAAAGCGGTTGGTGGCCTGGAATTTCTGGATGATGTCATCCTCCATCCGGCGCAGGTCCTCGAATTCGAGGTTGAGCGCGCGGGCAAGCCGCGGCGCCGAATAACCCTCGGCCATCAGCCCCAGACACCGTTTCTCGATGTCGCTCAGGACCAGGGACATGGGCTTGGGGGTGACAAGCGCCTGATTTTCCTCCTCGGCGACCAGCAGGCTTTCGATCTGCTGCATCTGCCGGCGGATGTGGGAAATGTCGGCGGTGAGCTCCCGTTTGCGCCGCGCCAGCATGTCGTGGAACATCTCGTCCGCGTCCGCCTCCGAGGTCGCGCCGGCAAGCTCTTCCATCAGTTCCTGGATGACAGCAACCGGAATGCCGATCTCGCGACAGGCATTGATGACCGCCATCCGGTGGATCTGAACCCTGTCATAGACCCGCATGCTGCCGGAGCGGCGAGCGGTGATCAGGCCCTTTTCCTCGTAGAAGTGAAGGGTGCGATGGGTGACGCCGAAGAGGTCCGCCATTTCGGCGATCGCCACTGGCTGGCTGGGCATTTCAAAAGGGAGTGAGACCTGGGGGAGATAAGGGAAATTGCGGGCTGCTCCCGCAGGGGGCGCACCGTCGGTCATGGCCTGCATGATATCGCTCTGCATCGAGTTCCTTGCGCCTGCGTTTTGGCGTCGTGGTCAGATATGCATCTACAGGTTGCGACTTTGCGTCGAACCTCCTGGATGGAACCTCGGTACTGAGAATGCGGACCCGATTAAAATGGATGGCAGAATTCGCTGTTCAAACCGTATTCCGCCGCCTTTTGGCCTGCTCAGCGAACTCTGTTGGATGTAGATTAGCTAAAACTTTAGGAAATGGTAGCCCCGGTTGCCTCGTGAATTCTCGTCCATCAAAACTCTTTATAAGTGCATTTTCCCAAACCCGGTGGCATTGCGAAGGCGCATGGCCTAAAAGCGGATCGATTTCTCAAAGACCGGGTATTGCCATGCCGACCAAACTTTCCGTGAACCTCAATGCCGTCGCCATGCTGCGCAACCGCCGCGATCTTCCCTGGCCGAGCGTCGAGGGGCTGGGGCGCATCGCGCTCGAGGCGGGGGCGGCCGGCCTGACGGTGCATCCGCGCCCGGACCAGCGCCATATCCGCTTCACCGACCTGCCCGTTCTTCGGGCGCTGATCGACGACGAGTTTCCAGCGGCCGAGTTCAATATCGAGGGATACCCGAGTGAGGATTTCCTGGCGCTCTGCGAGGCGACCCAGCCGGAGCAGGTGACCTTGGTGCCGGACGATCCGACCCAGGCGACATCCGACCACGGGTTCGATTTCCGTGCCACGCACGAGATGCTGAAGCCGATCGTGACGCGGCTCAAGAAGGGCGGCATGCGGGTGTCGCTGTTTGCCGATGGCGACGGCGATGTCGAGGCGGTAAAGCTCGCAAGGGCGACGGGCGCCGATCGTATCGAACTCTATACCGGTCCCTATGGCGGCTGTTTCGACAATCCGGAGCGCGGAGCCGAGATCCTGGAAAAGCTGGGGCAAACGGCGGACGCGGCATTTGCCGAAGGGCTCGGCGTCAACGGCGGCCACGACCTGACGGTCGCCAACCTGCCGGCATTGGTGAAGCGCATTCCGAAGATGGCAGAAGTCTCGATCGGCCATGGCCTGACGGCGGATGCGCTCGAATACGGCATCGCGGAAACCGTGCGCCGCTTCCGCCGCGCCTGCGGCCAGGCGGTCTAGTTCGACGACGAAAGCTTCGCCTCGCAGAGCTCCAGCTCCCAGGTCTGGCCGTTGCATTCCGGCCCGAACAGGTTGTGCCTTTCCTCCGCTATGAGTCTGAAGCCCGTCGTCTCGTAGATGCGGATCGCGGCCGTAAGGCAATCGTTGGTCCAGAGCGACAGCTTTTTATAACCGGCGAGCGTCGAGAACTTGATGCATTGCTCGACCAGCGTCCGTCCGAGACCGAGGCCGCGGGCGGCGGGGGCGAGATAGAGGAGGCGCAGCTTGGCGGTGTCGCCGCTGCCATCCGCCACGATCACCGAACCGACACGTTTGCCGTCGCGTTCGGCGATCCAGCAGCGTTCGCGTTCGGGGTTGAAGTTGGCGATGAACTTGCCGGCGACCTCGGCGACCAGCCCTTCGAACTTGTCGTTCCAGCCGTATTCCCGCGCATAAGCGACCGCCTGGGCTTCGATGAGCCAGCCCATGTCGCCGATCCGGTGCGGACGGATGACGACCGATGGGGAGGGGGCGGCCGATTGCGGATCGAGAATGGTGCGGATCGCCCGCATCGAGCCGATCAGGTTTTCATGGCCGAGCGCATCCACCCCCCTGAGATCCTGGGCGATCTGCTGGCGGGAGCGTTCGCCAAGCGTCTCATATTCGGCTTGTCCCTTGTCGGTGACAATGAGGATTTGGCTGCGTTTGTCGTCGGGATCCGGCTCGCTGTCGATGAAGCCCGCCTCGCGGAATTTTTTGAGGAGCCGGCTGAGATAGGCGGGATCGAGGCCGAGATCGCGGTTGAGTTCGGTCGCCGAAACCCGTTTGCGGGCGCCCATCTCGTAAAGGATGCGCGCCTCGGTCAGCGTGTAGTCGGTGTCGAGATAGCCCTTGGCGAGAATGCCAAGCTTGTTGGTGTAGAAACGGTTGAAGGCGCGGACGGCGTCGAGAACGGCAGGATCGGTCATCGGCAGAATCTCCTATGCGAAGATTCTGTCCAATATTTATTGGACTGAGTCAAGTAACCTATGCTGCTGCCTGTTTTGCCGGCGACTGGCCGAGTGCGAAATCGACTGCGGCGGTGGCGTGGATGGCGGTGGAATCGACGCCAGGGAGCGGCAGGCCGGAGGGGTCGAGGAGGAGGCAGATTTCCGTGCAGCCGAGGATGATGCTGTCGGCGCGTTCAGCCTTCGCCTTTTCGATCATGGCGATGGCCCGGGTGCGGGAGGTTTCGAGAACCGTGCCGGCACAGAGTTCGTTGAAGATGATGTTATGGATATCGGTGCGATCGTCGGCGTCCGGCACCATGACATCGATGCCGAGCATCTTCATGCGCTCGGTATAGAAACCGTGCTCCATCGTATAGCGGGTCGCAAGCAGGAGCGGGCGGTTCAGCCCTTTCGATGTCAACGCCCTGGCGGTCTCGTCGATGACATGGATGAGGGGCACGTCGACCGCAGCCTGCACCTCCGGCGCGACGAGATGCATGGTGTTGGTGCAGATCAGAATGCATTCGGCGCCGGCGGCTCTCAGTCCGTGAGCGCTCTTGGCAAGGTGCTCGGCCGCCAGATCCCAGCGGCCGGCCTTCTGCATGTCGACGATTTCGGCGAAGTTGACGGAATGGAGCAGGAGATCGGCCGACGCAAAACCACCGAGGCGTTCGCGTACCATCTCGTTGATCAGCCGATAATACACGGCAGTGCTTTCGAAACTCATCCCGCCAATCAAGCCAATCTTGCGCATTTTTTCTCCAAACGAGATGGAATTCGGTAACTTCATCTCATTATCGCGAAATTCGGAGAGCCGCAATCCGGGAGGGGCTAGGCGGCGAGGGCGGCCTTCTGGGTCTCGAAATAGGCGGCGAGGGTCTGCGGCTTCTGGCCGGTCAGCGTCTCATAGTCGCTCGTCACCTGTTCGAAATTGCCGGCGCGGATATTGGCATCCGCCGAGACCAGCATATTCACGACGAAAGCAGGCAGGCCGGCGCCGGTAAGGCCCTGGGTCAGCTGCTCGTCGGTGACATCAACGACATCCAGCGGCTTGCCGGCAGCGGCGGATGCGCGGGCGGCGATTTCTGCGGCCGTCAGGGATTCCGAACCGGTGAGTGCGAGGGTGCGGCTGCCAGCCGGCGGATTGGCAAGGGCTGCGGCTGCGGCACGGGCGCAGTCGTCGCGGCTGATCGTGGTGATCTTTCCCGTACCAACGGACGTGTACCATTTGCCGACCTGAAGATTGTGCGGCATGCCCATCAGATAATTGTCGTGATACCAGGAGTTGCGCAGGATCGTGTAGGCGACGCCGCTCGCCTTGATGGCCTCTTCGGTGCCGAGATGGTCCGGCGCGAACGTGACCAGCGACTTGTCCGGGTTCGGCATGGACGTGTAGACGATGTGCTTCACGCCGGCCTTCTTGGCGGCGGAAACGGCGTTCCTATGCTGCGTGATGCGCTTGCCGGGCGTTGCCAGTTCGTCGGTGGAGATGATCAGCACGCGGTCGATGCCTGTGAATGCCTTCGCGAGCCCGGCTTCGTCGTCGAAATCGGCCGCGCGGGTTTCCAGACCGTTGGCGGCAAGGTCGGCGAGCTTGTTCGGATCACGGCTGGCAGCGACGATGTCGGCGGCAGCGACCTTGGATGTCTCCACCAGGTGACGCAGGACTGCGCGGCCCAGATGGCCGGCGGCGCCGGTGACGAGAAGTTTGGTCATGCGGGTTTCTTTCCTGGCAATGGCCGGCCTGAGGCGCGGCGAAGAATGTTGGTCTCAAAAAGAGACTAGCACTAGAATAAGAATTGACTTCGATTTGTAAAGGAGGCAGTTTCGAGGGAGATCGTTACTTCAAGGGAACCAACTCCATGGCCCTCAATGCAAGCCGCAAGCCGGTCCTGGACGGCAAGGAATGCGATATGTCCGGGTGGGACATGAATAACTGCCCGGTCCGGGACGTCCTCGACCGGATCGCCGGCAAATGGTCGACGCTGCTCCTCGGGGCCTTGGCGCGCCAGCCCTATCGCTTCGGCGAGCTTCGCCGGCTGGTGCCGGATATTTCGCAGCGGATGCTGACCCAGACGCTACGCGACCTGCAACGCGACGGTTATATCGAACGCGAAGTGTTTCCGACCAAGCCACCGAGCGTCGAATACCGGATGACCGATCTCGGACGCTCGCTCTTCGAGCCGCTTTCCAAGGTGCTGCTATGGGCGGAAGTCAATCATCCGTCCGTCAAGGCCGCGCGCGTGAAATACGACGAGAGCGAACTGGCTTGATGTGAAAAGGGGTTTCGATATGGCAGCCCGACATTCCCGATAAGACCCGGCAACAACCAGACCTGACCAAGACCGTCCTCCCGGCATATCCCGTAAGCGGCCGCATCTGTTCCAATGATTCGGTCAAATTCCAGCGCAGGCGGTTCGGCCCCCTTTTTGTTGCGGCCAGACATAAGGCGTTTATCGCACTTCAATCATCTTGCTGTTATGAAGCGGCAAAATGCCTGAGAAGGAGAAACCCCCATGAGCCGTTCCTGCCTTGCCGTCATCCTCGCCGCCGGCGACAGCACGCGCATGAAATCGTCGATGTCGAAAGTGCTGCATCCGATTGCCGGCCGGCCGATGATCGCCCATGTGATGGCGGCGGTAGCATCGACGGGCGTGACGGAAGCAGCGCTGGTGGTCGGCCGCGATGCGGACGGGGTTGCCAAGGCCGGCGCGGTCGAGGGTGTTGCGGTTGAGGCCTTCCTGCAGACCGAGCGTCGCGGCACGGGCCATGCGGTCCTGACGGCGAAACAAGCCATCGCCCGCGGTTACGACGACATCCTGGTCGCCTATGGCGACGTGCCCCTGGTGACCTCCGCTCCCTTCGCCGAGGCGCGAGAAAAGCTGGCCGCCGGAGCTGATGTCGTAGTGATCGGTTTTCACACCGACAAACCGACCGGTTATGGCCGGCTGCTGGTGGAAAATGGCGAGCTGATCGCCATCCGCGAAGACAAGGATGCGACGGACGAAGAGCGCAAGGTCACCTGGTGCAATAGCGGGCTGATGGCGATCAACGGCCGCAAGGCGCTGTCGCTGCTGGAGAGCATCACCAATCAGAACGCGAAGGGCGAATATTATCTGACGGACATCGTCGAGATCGCCCGTGCCGCCGGCGGCAAGGTCGTGGCGGTCGATGCGCCGGAAACGGAAGTCGCCGGCTGCAACAACCGCGCCGAGCTCGCCATGCTTGAAAAGCTCTGGCAGGAACGCCGCCGCCATCAGCTGATGATTTCGGGCGTCAGCATGATCGCGCCGGAAACCGTCTTCCTTTCCTATGATACGCAGATCGGCCAGGACGCGCTGATCGAGCCGAACGTTGTCTTCGGTCCGGGCGTCAGGATCGACAGCGGGGCAGTGATCCACGCCTTTTCCCATATCGAGGGCGCCCATGTCAGCGGCGGCGCGACGGTCGGGCCTTTCGCGCGGCTCCGCCCCGGTGCTGATCTCGCCGTAGGCTCCAAGGTCGGCAATTTCTGCGAGGTCAAGAATGCCAGGATCGACGAGGGCGCCAAGGTCAACCACCTGACTTATATCGGCGACGCCTTTGTCGGCTCCCATTCCAATATCGGCGCGGGCACGATCACCTGCAACTATGACGGCGTCAACAAGCACGAGACGCGGATCGGTGCCAACGCCTTTGTCGGATCGAACTCGTCGCTCGTCGCACCCGTCTCGATCGGCGACGGCGCTTATGTCGCCTCGGGAAGCGTCATCACCGAAAACGTGCCGGCCGATGCGCTGGCCCTCGGCCGTGCCCGCCAGGAAGTGAAGCCGGAGCGTGCGAAAATCCTCCGCGAGCGGGCGCTTGCCTTCAAGGCGGCCAAGAAGGCGCAGAAGTAACCCGGCCATTAACATTTGCGCGTTACTTTCCGACATCGAAAGTGACCGGCGGGCCGATTGCGCAAAACCAGCAATCGGCTAGGAGTTCGCGCGGGTTCCACGAAGCGGAAAGGGTCGTTCATGTGCGGAATTGTCGGGATCGTCGGAAATTCGCCGGTGGCGGCGCGTCTGGTCGATGCGTTGCGAAGGCTCGAATACCGCGGTTATGATTCCGCCGGCGTCGCGACGGTCCACGAGGGCCGCATGGATCGCCGCCGCGCCGAAGGCAAGCTCTTCAATCTCGAAAAGAGGCTCGACGCCGAGCCGCTGCCCGGTACGATCGGCATCGCCCACACCCGCTGGGCGACCCACGGCGTCCCGAACGAGACCAATGCCCATCCGCATTTCGTCGATGGCGTCGCCGTCGTCCATAACGGCATCATCGAGAATTTTTCCGAGCTGAAGGACGAGCTGCTGGCCGAAGGCGCGGTCTTCGAAAGCCAGACCGATACGGAAGTCGTTGCACACCTGCTCGCCAAATACACCCGCCAGGGACTGGACCACCGTGCCGCCATGCTGGCGACCCTGAACCGGGTTTCCGGCGCCTATGCGCTGGTGGTGATGTTCGAGGACGATCCGGGCACGATCATGGCCGCCCGTTTCGGACCACCGCTGGCGATCGGCCATGGCCGCGGCGAAATGTTCCTGGGGTCCGATGCGATCGCGCTGTCGCCGTTCACCAACGAGATCACCTATCTGGTCGACGGCGACTGCGCCGTCATGACCCACAAGGGCGCCGAGATCATCGACTACGACGGCAGGCCGGTGAAGCGGCAGAGCCAGATTTCCCAGGCATCGGCCTTCATGGTCGACAAGGGCAACCACCGCCATTTCATGGAGAAGGAGATCTACGAACAGCCGGAGATCATCTCCCATGCGCTCAGCCACTATATCGATTTCGCCGCCCATACGGTGAAGGCGAACGATACGGCGATCGATTTCGGCAAGGTGACGGGTCTGGCGATCGCCGCCTGCGGCACGGCATACCTGTCCGGCCTGATCGGCAAATACTGGTTCGAGCGTTATGCGCGCCTGCCCGTCGAAATCGACGTCGCCTCCGAATTCCGCTATCGCGAACTGCCGCTGTCGCCGTCCCAGGCGGCGCTGTTCATTTCCCAGTCGGGCGAAACCGCCGATACGCTCGCCTCGCTGCGTTACTGCAAGGACAACGGCCTCAAGATCGGCGCGGTGGTCAACGTCAAGGAATCGACCATTGCCCGCGAATCGGATGCGATCTTTCCGATCCTGGCTGGCCCGGAAATCGGCGTCGCCTCCACCAAGGCCTTTACCTGCCAGCTTGCGGTCCTCGCCGCGCTCGCGATCGGTGCCGGCCGCGCCCGCGGCACGGTGACGGCGGGCGACGAGAAGGCGATGGTGAAGCACCTTGCCGAAATGCCGCGGATCATGAGCCGGGTGCTGAACGATATCCAGCCGCAGATCGAGGCGCTGGCGCGCGAGCTGTCGCGCTTCAAGGACGTGCTTTATCTCGGCCGTGGCACCAGTTTTCCGCTCGCCATGGAAGGCGCGCTGAAGCTCAAGGAAATATCCTATATCCACGCGGAAGGTTATGCCGCAGGCGAACTGAAGCATGGCCCGATCGCGCTGATCGACGAGCACATGCCGGTGATCGTCATCGCGCCGCATGATCGCTTCTTCGAAAAGACCGTTTCCAACATGCAGGAAGTGGCGGCGCGCGGCGGCAAGATCATCTTCATCACCGACGAGAAGGGCGCTGCGGCGTCCAAGCTGCCGACCATGGCGACAATCGCGCTGCCGAATGTCGACGAGATCATCGCGCCGATGATCTTCTCGCTGCCGATCCAGCTTCTCGCCTATCATACGGCGGTGTTCATGGGCACCGATGTCGACCAGCCGCGCAATCTGGCGAAATCCGTCACGGTGGAATGATATCCACCGGCTTTTCCTTGCATCGCAACATCGCATCCGGCATTGTCGCATCAATGATTGCGGCAATGCTTAGGGTATGCAGGGAAACCGAATGAGCGACAGTCCAGAGCGAATATCGCTGGCCGGCCGCCTCAGGAACAACTTCCTAACCGGCCTGATCATCTGCGCGCCGCTTGCCATCACCATCTGGCTCACCTTCACCTTCATCGACTGGGCGGATAGCTGGGTCACGCCCTATATTCCGCAGCGCTACGACCCTCAATATTACTTCAACATCACCATTCCCGGCACCGGTCTGCTGATTGCAGTGGTGTTCATCACCATCATCGGCTTTCTCGGCAAGAACCTGATCGGCCGTTCGATCGTCAAGTTCGGCGAATCGATCCTGCACCGCATGCCGTTGATCCGCAGCATTTATAAGAGCATCAAACAGATCTTCGAGACTGTGCTGAAGGAACAGTCGACCTCCTTCAAGCGATGCGGGCTGATCGAGTTTCCGAGCCCCGGCATGTGGGCGCTGGTGTTCATTTCGGGCGACGCGCAGGGAGAGATCGCCGCAAAGCTCAATGTGGATGGCGATGAAATGGTCGGCGTCTTCTTGCCGCCGACGCCGGTTCCGACCGCCGGTTTCCTGATGTTCGTGCCGAAGAGCAAGATCGTCATGCTCGACATGACACCGGAAGAAGGCGCCAAACTCTTGATATCGGGCGGGTTGATCGCGCCGGACTACAAGCCCGTCCCCGGCGCACCGACCGCCGTCCTGCCGGCTCCGAAAATGCAGGCCTGATCTACCCGGCTCTCAGGAACCGGATCGCCTCGTCGCGGCGGTGCAGATAAAGCAGCACGCGCATGTTCTGGCCGCGTTCGCTGGTGAGCTCCGGATCCCGCTCCAGCAGATAGGCCGCGTCCTTGCGGGCAATTTCCAGCAGGTCCGCATGCGCCTCCAGGCTGGCGATCCGGAAACCGGGCGTGCCGGACTGGCGGGTACCGAGCAGCTCGCCTTCGCCGCGCAATTTCAGATCTTCTTCAGCGATCAGAAAACCGTCCTCGCTGTCGCGCAGGATCGACAGCCGCGCCCGGCCGGTCTCACTCAAAGGCCCCTTGTAGAGCAGGATGCAGGTCGATGCCTCGTCGCCGCGCCCGACGCGGCCGCGCAGCTGATGCAGCTGGGCGAGCCCGAACCGCTCCGCATGCTCGATCACCATGATCGTCGCATCCGGAACGTCGACGCCGACTTCGACGACGGTGGTCGCGACCAGCAGCCGGATCTCGCCGGTCTTGAAGGCGCCCATCACAGCGTCCTTTTCCGGCCCGCTCATGCGGCCATGGATCAGGCCGACATCGCGGCCGAGTTCCTTGGCGAGCACCGCATAACGTTCCTCCGCGGACATCAGGTCGGAGACATCCGATTCCTCGACAAGCGGGCAGATCCAATAGGCTTTTTTTCCTTCACCAATCGCGCCCCTGAGCCGGGCAACGATGTCGCCGATCCGCTCGGTGGGGATGGTGACGGTCTGGATCGGCTTGCGGCCGGCCGGTTTTTCCGTGAGCTTCGAGACGTCCATGTCCCCGAAGGCCGCGAGCACCAGCGTGCGGGGAATGGGCGTCGCGGTCATCACCAGCATGTGCGGGGAAATGCCCTTGGCGGTGAGCCGCAGGCGCTGATGCACGCCGAACCGGTGCTGTTCGTCCACCACGGCGAGCATCAAATTGTGATAGTTGATCGCATCTTGAAAGAGCGCATGAGTGCCGATGATGATCTGCGCTTCGCCCGAGGCAATCCGCTCGATGATCTGGTCGCGCTCGCGTCCCTTGGTGCGGCCGGTCAGTACCTCGACGGTCACACCTGCCGCACCGGTGAGCTTCGAGATCGTCGCAAAATGCTGGCGGGCGAGGATTTCGGTCGGCGCCATCAGCACGGCCTGGCCGCCAGCCTCGACAGCGGCGGATATGGCGAGCAGTGCGACCAGCGTCTTGCCGGCCCCGACATCGCCCTGCAGCAACCGCAGCATGCGGTCCTCGGCGGCCATGTCCCTGATGATGTCCTCGACCGCCGCTTTCTGGCTCGGCGTCAGCGAAAAGGGCAGACCGGCGATGATCCTTGCGGCAAGTTCGCCCTTCACCCGGATCGGCTGGCCTGGAACCTTGCGCACCTTCTGGCGCACCAGCGACAGGGAGACCTGGCCGGCGAGGAACTCGTCATAGGCGAGCCGGCGGCGGGCAGGGGATTGCGGATCGATATCCGCTGCGTCGCGCGGATCGTGCAGCCCGCGAAAGGCCTCCGCCACGGATGGGAACCCCTGGCGCAAGGTCAGCGCCTCATCGGCCCATTCCGGCAGGTCCGGCAGCCGGGCGACGGCACCCTCGATCGCCTTGCGCAATACTTTTGGCATCAAGCCGGCCGTCATCGGATAGACCGGCTCCACCAGTGGCAGGCTTTCTGCTTCGGATGCTTTCACGATGAAATCCGGATGCACCATCGAGGGCCGGCCGTTGAACCAGTCGACCTTGCCGCTGACCATGACCATCTCGTCGATCGGCAGCGATTTTTCCAGCCAGTTGCCTTTGGCCCGGAAGAAGGTGAGTGCCAGTTCCCCGGTGTCGTCATGCAGGAATACGCGGTAGGGCATATTGGACTTGCCGGGCGGTGGCGGCTGATGCCGATCGACCCGGCCTTCGATGGTGACGATCGCTCCCTGTGGCGACAGCGCGATGCCAGGCCGGGTGCGCCGGTCGATCAGCGAGGAGGGCGCGTGGAAGAGCAGATCGACGACGCGGCATTCGTCCGGATCGTCACGGCCGGTGACGCGGGCGATCAGTTCGGCAAGCTTCGGCCCGACACCGGCAAGCGAGGCGACGGGCGA
Organism: Neorhizobium galegae; assembly: GCF_021391675.1. Lineage (NCBI taxonomy): Bacteria > Pseudomonadati > Pseudomonadota > Alphaproteobacteria > Hyphomicrobiales > Rhizobiaceae > Neorhizobium > Neorhizobium galegae. The sequence goes on along the minus strand of NZ_CP090095.1, from coordinate 2,394,508 downwards.
GAACAGCGGATCGAGTATGGCGGGACGCATGGCGCGCAAAATGCGATGGATTTTGCCCATTTGGCAAGGTGACGAGGACGGAAAAGCGTCCTATATGAACCGGCAAAACAAGGACACGGCCATGACAGGACTATCCCGCACCAGCGCGGATCTCGACCCGCGCCGCCGGCGCATCCTCTATCGCTGCTGGCATCGCGGCATCCGGGAAATGGACCTGGTTCTCGGGAGTTTTGCGGAAGCCGAGATCGGCAAGCTCGGGGAAGCGGAACTCGACGAATTCGAAGCGATCATGGGCGAGGACGACCACGACCTGCATGCCTGGATCACCGGTGCTCAAGCCTTGCCCGAGCACATGAAGACGCCGCTTTTCGCCCGCGTCGCCGCCTATACGCCGGATTTCGATCCCGTCACCAAGGCTTCCCTGGAAGCAAGGCTCGGTCACAAGATATGAATTCTGGCCCGATGATTCCCGGATTCGACGCGAAGAAGATCGCCGCGGCGCAAACCCCGCTGACCATAGGCAATGTGCCGCCGGGCATGGAGCCGCTGATCGTGGCCGAGCTCGCCCGCGCCGGCCAGGCGGTCGCCTATGTCTTCTCGGACGGCCAGCGCATGCTCGATCTGGAACAGATGCTGTCCTTCGTGGCGCCGGAAATCCCGGTCCTGACACTGCCGGCCTGGGACTGTCTTCCCTATGACCGCGTTTCTCCGAGCGCCGATGTCTCCGCCCGTAGACTGGCGGCCCTGTCGGGGCTGATCTCGCATGCCAAGAAGCCGCATGCGGCGATCGTGCTCGTCACCGTCAATGCAATGCTGCAGAAGATCGCTCCTGCCGAGATTATCGAGAGCCTGGCCTTCTCAGCCAAGCCCGGCAACCAGATCCGCATGGACGACATCGCGGCGCGGCTGGAGCGCAACGGGTTCGAGCGTGTCGCGACGGTGCGCGAAGTCGGCGAATTCGCCGTGCGCGGCGGCATTCTCGATGTCTTCGTGCCGGGCACGGAAGAGCCGGTGCGCCTCGACTTCTTCGGCGATACGCTGGAATCGATCCGCTCGTTCGATCCCGCGAGCCAGCGTACCACCGGCCAGGCGCGGGCTCTCGACCTCAATCCGATGAGCGAGGTGACGCTGACGCCGGACACGATCAGCCGTTTCCGCAAAAACTACCTGTCGCTATTCGGCGCCGCGACCCGCGACGACGCGCTTTATCAGGCGGTCTCGGAAGGCCGGCGTTACCCCGGCATGGAACACTGGCTGCCGCTGTTCTACGATGGTCTCGAAACCGCCTTCGATTACCTCAAGGGTTTCCGGATCGTCACCGACCACACGGCGCGCGAGGCGGCCGGCGAGCGTTCGAAACTGGTGCTCGACTATTACGAGGCACGGCGCGACAGCGGCACCCAGGGCAAGGGTGCAGCCGCCCAAGCGGCGCCCTACAAGCCGGTTTCGCCGGGTCAGCTCTACCTCGAGAGCAAGGCTTTTGCCGCAGCACTCGATGGGGTCAACGCGGTGCGCCTGACGCCGTTCAACGAGATGGATGCGGAAGGTCGCCGGGTGGTGACTTTGGATGCGCATGCCGGCCCACGCTGGGCGAAGAACCAGACGGAGGAGAAAGATCGCGACGAACGCGTCAACGTCTTCGACCTCGTCGTCAAGCATATCGCCGACAAGCGCGCCGAGGGCGCCAAGGTTCTTGTCACCGGCTGGTCCGCCGGCTCGCTAGACCGGCTGCTGCAGGTGCTCGACGAGCGCGGGCTGAAGCGCATCAACCAGATCGACAAGCTTGCCGATCTCGACAAGCTGGAAAAAGGCGAGGCTGCGTCTGCCGTTCTCAGCCTCGAAGCCGGTTTCGAGACGGGCAATATCGTCGTCATCGGCGAACAGGACATTCTTGGCGACCGCATGGTCCGCCGCGGCAAGCGCCGCAAGCGCGGCGCCAATTTCCTGACCGAAGTCGCCGGCCTCGACGAAGGTTCTCTGGTCGTCCATGCCGAGCACGGCATCGGTAAATTCGTCGGCCTGGTGACAATCGAGGCCGCCGGCGCCCCGCGTGCCTGCCTCGAGCTCCACTATGCCGACCAGGCAAAACTCTTCCTGCCGGTCGAGAATATCGATCTCCTGTCGCGCTATGGCTCGGACGCGGCGGAAGCCCAACTCGACAGGCTTGGCGGCGGCGCCTGGCAGGCCCGCAAGGCGAAGCTCAAGAAACGCCTGCTCGATATGGCGGACGCGCTGATCCGCATCGCCGCCACCCGCATCACCCGCCGCGCGCCGGTTCTGACCACGCCGGAAGGGCTCTACGACGAATTCGCCGCCCGCTTCCCCTATGACGAGACCGAGGACCAGGCGACGGCGATCGATTCCGTGCGCGACGATCTCGGTGCCGGCCGACCCATGGACCGCCTCGTCTGCGGCGACGTCGGTTTCGGCAAGACGGAAGTGGCGTTGCGTGCCGCTTTCTTCGCCGCCATGAACGGCGCGCAGGTCGCGGTCGTCGTGCCGACCACGCTTCTCTCCCGCCAGCATTTCAAGACGTTTCGCGAGCGTTTTCGCGGACTGCCGATCAAGGTCGAGCAGGCGTCGCGGCTGGTGCCCGCCAAGGAACTCGCCCAGACCAAGAAGGACCTCGCCGATGGCAAGGTCGATATCGTCGTCGGCACCCACGCGCTGCTCGGCGCCGGCATCCAGTTCGCCAATCTCGGCCTGCTGATCATCGACGAGGAGCAGCATTTCGGCGTCAAGCACAAGGAGCGGCTGAAGGAGCTGAAGAGCGACGTGCACGTCCTGACGCTCTCGGCGACGCCGATCCCGCGCACGCTGCAGCTTGCCATGACCGGCGTTCGCGAACTGTCGCTGATCACCACGCCGCCGGTCGACCGCATGGCGGTCCGCACCTTCATCTCGCCCTTCGATCCGCTGGTCATCCGCGAGACGCTGATGCGCGAGCATTATCGCGGCGGCCAGAGTTTCTACGTCTGCCCGCGTCTTGCGGACCTTCCGGAGATCCAGGCTTTCCTCCAGTCGGACGTGCCGGAACTGAAGGTCGCGGTTGCCCATGGCCAGATGGCGGCAGGTGAACTCGAAGACATCATGAATGCCTTCTACGACGGCAAATACGATGTGCTTCTGTCGACGACCATCGTTGAATCCGGCCTCGACGTGCCGACCGCCAATACGCTGATCGTCCATCGTGCCGACATGTTCGGCCTGGCCCAGCTCTACCAGCTCCGCGGCCGCGTTGGCCGTTCCAAGGTGCGCGCCTTCGCGTTGTTCACGCTGCCGGTCAACAAACAGCTGACGACGACCGCCGAGCGTCGCCTGAAAGTGCTGCAGTCGCTCGATACGCTCGGCGCCGGCTTCCAGCTCGCCAGCCACGACCTCGATATCCGCGGCGCTGGCAACCTCTTGGGCGAGGAACAGTCCGGCCATATCAAGGAAGTCGGTTTCGAGCTCTACCAGCAGATGCTGGAGGAAGCCGTGGCTGAGGTGAAGGGCGACGACGAGATCACCGATACCGGCTGGTCGCCGCAGATTTCCGTCGGCATCACCGTGATGATCCCGGAAACCTACGTGCCCGACCTGCATCTGCGCATGGGCCTCTACCGCCGTCTCGGCGAAGTCACGGACCTGTCGGAGATCGACGGTTTCGGCGCGGAAATGGTCGATCGTTTCGGCCCGATGCCGACCGAAGTGCAGAACCTGTTGAAGGTCGTCTACATCAAGTCGCTCTGCCGCAAGGCCAATGTCGAGAAGCTCGATGCCGGCCCCAAGGGCATCGTCGTCACCTTCCGCGACAAGCAGTTCCCGAACCCGGCCAACCTTGTCGGTTATATTGCCAAGCAGGGGACGCTCGCAAAGATCCGCCCGGACCACAGCGTGTTCCTGACCCGCGACCTGCCGACCCCGGAAAAGCGGTTGACGACCGCGGCCCAGGTGATGACCCAGTTCGCTGAATTGGCCAAAACGTAATTACATATCGGATTTGCTGTCGGGGACGGTGACTACGGCGGCTTGCTGATCCGTCGCGACGGATGCGGGCAGGCGCACATCGCGTGCCCGCTCGCGGGCGAGCGTCAGGAGACCGGAACCGATGATCAGCACGATGCCGATCAGCATCGGCAGGTCGACCCTGTCGCCGAAGATAAGATAGCCGAACAGGATGGCCCAGAGCATCTGGCTGTATTGGGTTGGCCCGATCACGGCGGCGGGCGCATAGTTGGCGGCATACATCAGCCAGACGGTCGCCAGCGCTCCCAGCAGCCCATAGCCCGCGAGCATGGCCCATTGCTGCAGTGTCGGCCAATGGAAATCCGGGATCATCAGTACGCCGAGGATGACGAGAACGCCAAGCACGCCGGCGCCGTAGAGCGAGATGTGTTTTTCCGACGGTCCGATGGCGCGATAGACGATGATCGAGATCGCTCCGGAAAGCCCGGCAAACACCGCGCCGACATGCCCGATCGAAAGCTCGCGGAAACCGGGGCGCAATATCACCATAACGCCGACGAAGCCGATGATCACGGCGCTCCAGCGCCGGATTCCGACCGTCTCCTTGAGGAACAGCACCGACATGATCGTCACGAAGGACGGCAGCAGGAAGATCAGCGCGAAGGCTTCCGCCATCGACAGATAGGTGAAGGCCGCGACGCTGCCGATCGTCCCGATGGCCGCGGAGAAGAAGCGCAGGACCCAGAGAGGCCGATTGGTGCTTCGCACCACGTCAAGCCAACTGTCGCCTGGTTTCATGAGATAGGGAAAACCGGCGAGCATGAAGACGGCGCCGAAAAAGCCCATTTCATAGGGTGTGAGCGCGCCATCGATCATCTTGACGCTGGCATCGCTCCAGGAATAGGCGGCAAACGAGGCGAAGGCGAGAAGAACGCCCTTCAGGCTCTGGTCGGTACGCACGCGGTCGGTCCGTTCTCAGATCATGCCCTTGCGGGCTTCCGCCTTCAGCTTGGCGATTTCTCGCAGCGCATTGGCAAACACATCCGGCGTCTGCGCTCCGCTGACCGCGTATTGCCCGTCGATGATGAAGAATGGCACGCCGGTCACGCCCATCTTCTGGGCCGCCTCGATCTCCCCGAGAACGGTGTCCTTGTCGGCGTCGCTTGCCAGAAGGTTCTCGATGACCTTGCGGTCGAGGCCCGATTTTTCGGCGATATCGGCCAGCACGGCGTGGTCGCCGACATTGCGGCCCTCCTCGAAATTCGCCTTGAACAGGGCGGTCGCGACCTTGTCCTGAATCTGGCGGTCTTCCACGATCGCCCAATGCAGCAGGCGATGGGCATCGAGCGTATTGGGACCGATCTTGATCGCCTCGAAATCATACGTGATGCCGACTTCTTCGCCGAGCTTCGTCAGCGTGTCGTGGGCGCGTTCGACGGCTTGCCTGCCGCCGAGCTTGGCGGCAAGGTCGGCCTGATGGTCGACGCCCTCGGGCGGATGGTCCGGGTTGAGCCGATAAGGGCGCCAGTTGATGTCGACGCCGATTTCGTCCTGAACCTCCGCGACCGCCAGTTCCATCCTTGCCTTGCCGAGGTAACACCAGGGGCAGACGATATCCGAAACGATGTCGATGGTTACGCGCTCCATGGCGGCGTCCTTTCTTCGGTAACCGGAAGAGACCGGATTATTGCGCCCGTTTATCCCACCAGGTGTTGAGCTGGTAGCCATAGAGCGGGAGTTTTCCCGGATAACCGATATACTTGCGACGCGCCACCCACTGATCGGGGATATGATAGAGCGGAACGAGATAGTGACCGGAAATCAGCATCCGGTCGTAAGCCCGCACCGCGGCCTCGAAATCCTCCTTGCTGCGAACGGCCAGCATGGTCCCAATCAGCTTGTCCAGATCGGGATCCGCAGTACCGGCAAAATTGAAGCTGCCGTCGCGATTGCGGGAATCCGATCCCCAGCGCCCGACTTGTTCGATGCCGGGCGACAGTGATGCGGGATAGGATTTGACGATCATGTCATAGTCGAAATTGCCGGAGCGGGCCTGGTACTGCGCATCGTCGACGGTGCGGATCGACATGTCGACGCCGATCATCTTCAGCGTCCGCTGATAGGCTATCGCGAGTTTTTCCTGGTCCTGGGTCTGGGTCATGACCTCGAAGGTCAACAGCCTGCCCGAAGCGTCCGTCATCCTGCCGTTCTTGATCGCATAACCGCCCTTCCTGAGAAGATCGACCGCATCGCGCAACACCTTGCGGTCCGCACCGGAAGCGTCTGTCTTCGGCAGATGATAACTGCCGTCGAGCACTGCCGGCTCTATCCTGTCCTTAATGGCGCCGAGGATCTTAAGCTCCCGCTCGTCCGCCGGCTTGCCGAGCGAGGAGAGGGGCGAATTCTGCCAAAAACTTTCCGTGCGGGTATAGGCGCCTTCGAAAAGGTTCCTGTTGGCCCACTCGAAATCGAAGGCGAGCGACAGGCCGGCGCGCACGTTCACGTCGGCGAAGATCGAACGTCTCGTGTTGAACACGAAACCCAGCATGCCGGTCGGCAGCTGCGGCTTGAACGCATCCTTGATCACGTCGCCATTCTGGACCGCCGGAAAATCATAGGCCCGCGCCCAATGCGTCGGACTGCCGTCGGGATAGATGTCGATTGCGCCCTTCTTGAAGGCCTCGAACAACGTGTTGTCCTGTAGGAAATATTCGACGCTGATCTGATCGTAATTGTCGAAACCCACCTTTGCCGGAATATCCTTGCCCCAGTAACCCGGATCCCGTTCATAGACGATGCGTTCTCCGGGCGAAATGGATTTGATCCGGTAAGGACCGGAGCCGACCGGCGGCTTCAGCGTCGACTGATCGAAGGTGGCCGGATCGGTCGCGTGTTTCGGCAGGATCGGGGTGCCGGTGGCGAGAATCAGCGGAAATTCCCGGTCGGCCTTTTCGTTGAAGGTCAAACGGACGCCAAGCTCGCCGACCTTCTCCATTTTCGCGACGGGCGCCAATCGGGACGAGAACGGAATGCGGGCCTTGTCGCGCAACAGTTCAAACGAAAAGATCACATCATCCGGGGTAACCGGTTGGCCATCCGACCATTTCGCCTTCGGATTGAGATTGAACTGGATGAAGGTCCGGTCGTCATTCCATTCGACACTCTCGGCCAGCAGCCCATAAAGCGTGAACGCCTCGTCGCTGGAACGCGTCATGAGCGATTCGAAGATAAGATTGCCGAAGGCCGGGTCCCAGATGCCGCGCGCCGAGGTGCGCATGCTTTTCAGGATGAACGGATTGAGGCTGTCGAACGTGCCGACGACGCCATAGGTTATTCGCCCGCCCTTCTTCACGTCCGGGTTCACGTATGGGAAATGTTTGTAGTCGGGGCCAAGCGCCGGACTGCCGTGCATGGCTATCCCGTGGACCGGCTCGGCAAGGGCCGGGGTGCCGATGAGAAGCGCGGCGATGAGGGGAAGAAAGCGTCGCATTGGACCCATGGCGGTGAAATCCTCGCTGATTCGCCTGCAAAATAGCGCATGCGATGAGGCCGACCAACCACTGCCATGTGCAAAAGAGTGATCGCCGACGTTAACTCCTTGTCAAAAAATACGAAAGAGGGACTGGATATCGATGTCTGCCCGATGTAACAGGTTGGCCACACGGGCGGGTCATTCAATTGCCTCATTTGACCGACAGGTCACAGGCAGTTGGACACCCCGAGGGAGTTGACGGCGTCTGCCGTACCCAGCGGATTTCAGGAGACGGATCTCGTTATGATGCTTAAGGCAACCCAAGTTCTGCGGACGGCGATGTCCGCTCTCGCTCTTTCGGCCGGCGCGATGGCGCTGCCGGTTGCAGCCCTTGCCCAGGATGCTCCGGCCGCGGCCGCTCCGGGTGCGCCGCCGCTCGGCTGGTTCAAGACCTGCACCAAGCAGGACGACAGCGATCTCTGCGTCGTGCAGAACATCATTGCCGCCCAGAACGGTCAGCTCATCACCGCAGTCGGCCTGATCACGGTCGAAGGCAAGGTCAACCGCAAGATCATGCAGGTTTCGGTACCGACCGCTCGCCTCGTGCCGCCCGGCATCGTCATGCAGATCGACGGCGGCAAGGGCCAGAAGCTCGATTACATCGTTTGCCTTCCGGACAAGTGCACCGCCGAAGTGCCGCTGACCGACGCCATGATCGCCAGCCTCAAGAAGGGCGGCGAGGTGGTCTTCACGTCGATCAACTTCCGCCGCGCTCCGAACCCGATCAAGGTTCCGCTGACCGGCTTCACCGGCATCTTCGACGGTCCGGCCATGCCGCAGGAACAGATCGCTCAAAGCCAGCGCAGTCTCGAAGAAGGCATGCAGCGCAAGGCGGAAGAGACCCGCAAGAAGCTGGAAGACGCGCAGAACTCTGCAAAGCAGGGTCAGTAAGTTCCAGTCTGAACCAAACAGCTTAAAGCCCGGCCATGCGCCGGGCTTTCTGATTCCGGACATGAAAAAAGCGCCGGCAGAATGCCGACGCCTTTTCCGAGTTTTGTGAATTCGGGTTAGTGGGCCAGTATGATCTTGGGCTTCAACTGACCGGATGGGCCGCGATCGAAGATCTGGTAGACCTGCGGATTGCGCAGTGGAGCATCGTTTTCGTCATGTTCCAGGTTCTGCTCCGAGACATAGGCGACATACTCCGTCTCGTCATTCTCCGCGAGGAGATGATAGAAGGGCTGGTCCTTGTTCGGCCGGATTTCCGCGGGAATGGAATTCCACCATTCTTCCGTATTGGCGAATTCCGGATCCACATCGAACACGACGCCCCGGAACGGAAAGACCTTGTGGCGGACCACTTCTCCGATGGTAAATTTAGCGTTGCGTTGTTTCATGGTGCGATGTCCTTTCGCATCCTAATGTGGGAACAAAATTCTCCGACATCAAGAGATTAATGCAGACCGGCCCGCTTCGTTCCACGGGATAGACTTAAGGCTTAGTAAGCCTCCGCGGCCGGGTCGTGGCCAGAACTATGCCGCCGAGCACCAGAACGATGCCGACCGCGTGATATCTTTCAAAAGTCTCGCCGAGGAATATCACCGCCATGACGATAGAGACCGGCGGCATCATGTAAAGCGTCACTCCCGCCGTCGCCGGGCCAAATATCCGCACCGTATGCTGAAAGCAGAAGAACGCTGCAAGCGAAGCAAACAGGATGATGCCGGCAATCTTCGACCAGGCTGAAAACGTCGTCGGCAGCAGCCCGCCATGGAAGAATTCCCAGAGCGCCGGGGGCAGCAGGAGGAGCGACCCGGAAAAGCCGATCAGCCCGAACAGCGTGAATGGCCGGATCGCCTGGGCCGCCGGGCGGCGCAGCAGGAGCGAATAGATCGCAAAGGCGATCGCCGCCACGAGCATGCCGAGGTCGCCGCCATTGAAATTCATGTGCGCCAGGGCGCCGACATCGCCCCGCAGCACGATCGCCGCCACGCCGGCGAATGCGACCACCATGCCCAAAAGCTCGCGGCCGCCGATCCGGCGGCCGGAAAACCGCCATTCGAAAAGGATGATGAACAGCGATGAGGTCGTGTAGATCAGCGTCGCATTCGATGCCGTCGTCAGCGTCAGCGCCCAATAAACGAAGCCGCCGCTGATGCCGATGCTCAAGAAACCCAGCCACAACCAGAGCCAGGTATGCCGGCGTACAAAGCTCCAGGCAGCCGCCCAGTCGAGATACAGCAGCGGCACGATGATCAGCGTTGCTCCGGCCCAGCGGATGAAGGCGGTGATGAACGGCCCGATCTCGCCGATCACGCCGCGTCCGAAGATCAGGTTGCTGGAAAAGAACACGGGCACAAGCGCGAAGACCACCCAGTCGATCGGGCGCAGCTGTGGAGAGTTGGGGGAGGTCATCGGCACACCGGCAATGGAGGCGCAAGCCACAAGGCTCGGCGAAATGGAAAACGGCGGGCTTGCGGCCCGCCGTTTTCAACGCAAGCAAGCGCGGAAATCGCGCCCAGTCGGATCAGGCCGAATAGTACATGTCGAACTCGACCGGATGCGGCGTCATTTCGAAGCGCATGACTTCCACCATCTTGAGTTCGATATAGGCGTCGATCTGGTCGTCGTCGAAGACGCCGCCGGCGGTCAGGAACTTGCGGTCGCGATCGAGGTTTTCGAGGGCTTCGCGCAGGGAACCGCAGACGGTCGGGATCTTCTTCAGTTCCTTCGGCGGCAGGTCGTAGAGATCCTTGTCCATGGCCTTGCCGGGATGGATCTTGTTCTTGATGCCGTCGAGGCCGGCCATCAGCATGGCGGCAAAGGCAAGATAGGGGTTTGCCAGCGGATCCGGGAAGCGGACTTCGACGCGCTTCGACTTCGGTCCTGTGCCGAAGGGGATGCGGCACGAAGCCGAGCGGTTGCGAGCCGAGTAAGCGAGCAGAACCGGCGCTTCATAACCCGGGACGAGACGCTTGTAGGAGTTCGTCGTCGGGTTGGTGAAGGCGTTGATCGCCTTGGCGTGCTTGATGATGCCGCCGATATAGAAGAGGCAGCTCTCGGAAAGGCCGGCATATTCGTCGCCGGCGAAGGTCGGCTTGCCGTCCTTCCAGATCGACTGGTGAACGTGCATGCCCGAACCGTTGTCGCCGAATATCGGCTTCGGCATGAAGGTCGCGGTCTTGCCATAGGCGTTGGCGACCTGGTGGACGACATATTTGTAGATCTGGATCTTGTCGGCGTTGCGCACCAGCGTGTCGAACTTGACGCCGAGCTCGTGCTGGGCGGAAGCCACTTCGTGGTGATGCTTTTCGACGACCACGCCCATTTCGGCGAGCACTGTCAGCATTTCGGAGCGCATGTCCTGGAGGCTGTCGACCGGCGGAACCGGGAAATAGCCGCCCTTGACGCGCGGACGGTGGCCGAGATTGCCAGTCTCGTAGTCCGTGTCGTCGTTGGACGGCAGTTCAGACGAATCGAGCTTGAAGCCGGTATTGTAAGGGTCGGCCTTGTACTTGACGTCGTCGAAGACGAAGAATTCCGGCTCGGGGCCGACAAATACCGTATCGCCAATACCGGATGCCTTCAGATAGGCTTCGGCCTTCTTGGCGGTGCCACGCGGATCGCGGTTGTAGGCTTCGCCGGAAATCGGATCGAGAATGTCGCAAAAGATGACCATGGTCGACTGAGCGAAGAACGGGTCCATGTGGACCGTCGCCGGGTCCGGCATCAGCACCATGTCCGACTCGTTGATGGCCTTCCAGCCGCCGATCGAGGAACCGTCGAACATGACGCCATCGGCAAACATGTCCTCATCGACGCAGACGACGTCCATGGTCACATGCTGCAGCTTGCCCTTGGGGTCGGTAAAGCGCAGGTCCACGAACTTGACGTCGTTTTCCTTGATTTGTTTCATGATTTCGCTTGCGCTCGTCATATGACCTCCTCGATGTACGATGACGATGAACCCCGGCCTTTGGCCTTGGGGCGGTAATTGGGGGCGTTTAGATGGCGTCCACGCCCGTTTCACCGGTGCGGATGCGAATGACTTCCTCGATGTTGGAGACGAATATCTTGCCGTCTCCGATCCGTCCAGTCTGTGCAGCGTTGCGGATCGCCTCGATGACCGCATCCGCATTCTCGTCCGCCAGGACGACCTCGACTTTCACCTTGGGCAGAAAGTCGACAACGTATTCCGCGCCGCGATAGAGCTCCGTATGGCCCTTCTGGCGGCCAAAGCCCTTGGCTTCGGTCACTGTGATCCCCTGTAAGCCGACTTCCTGAAGGGCTTCCTTCACTTCGTCGAGCTTGAAAGGCTTGATGATCGCTTCGATCTTTTTCATGAGAAACTATATCTCCGCTTCTCTCTTGAAGCAGGCCGTTACCCGCTCGCCCATGCCAATGCAGTTATCGTGCCAAACTCGGAAGCCACTTTCAAAAAAATAATGCGGTTTTGCACTAATTCCCGACAAAACAGCGGCTTCAGTGGCAAAATTTCTGCCGTTTTCTCGAAATTTGTGCGTTGCGACACAAGAATCGGAGTTTTTTGAAGTTTTTTCGAAACTTAAGCGATATCAAATATAGTCAAGGTAAGGCCTCCTATTTAGGCAATTGCATAATTTTTATTCCGTTGCGGCTAGGGAAGTGGCGCTTGTTTTCTGATCATCTTTCCGTTCAATAGCGCTATGGATGCTTCGCTTGTTTCACTGCTTCTGACGCCCGACGAGATGGCGGCGGCGGATGCCGCCTCAGCCCGATCCGGCATTCCGTGCTTTGACCTGATGGACAGGGCAGGCCGCGCGATTGCTGCCGCTGCACTTCGGCATTTTCCCGGCGCCTTGCGGTTTGTCGCACTCTGCGGTCCCGGAAACAATGGGGGGGATGGATATGTGGCGGCCCGCGCGCTTGCCGAAGCCGGCGCCACCGTTGACGTCCATCATCTCGGCGATCCCAGAACACTGAAAGGCGATGCAAGGCGGGCCTGCGATCTCTGCGGCCTGCCGTCGAAACCGCTCGAAGCCTATCGGCCGCAGGCCGGCGACGTGGTGGTCGACGCGTTGTTCGGTGCCGGCCTGACCCGCAACGTGCCGGACATTGTCGCGGAGGTGATCCGCAAGGTCGGCGAGGCGGGGGTATCAGTTCTTGCGGTGGACCTGCCGTCCGGTCTCTGCGGGAGGCGGGGCGTCCCGCTCGGCGCCGCCTTCCTGGCCGCCCATACGGTCACTTTCATGACTCGCAAGCCGGGTCACCTGCTGCTGCCGGGCAGGTCTCTCTGCGGTGACGTCGAGGTTTTCGATATCGGCATTCCGGCCCGCATCATCCGCGAGGTTACCGGCAAGATGAGAGAGAATGGACCCGAATTGTGGAGTGGTCTGCTGGCCGAGCCGGAAAGCGACACCCACAAATATCGCCGCGGACACCTGGCCGTGTTCTCGGGCGAGGCTGGCAAGACGGGTGCGGCTCGGCTTTCGGCGGCCGCAGGCCTGAAGGCGGGGGCAGGCTTGGTGACGGTCGGTTCGCCAAGTGATGCCATGCCGGCCAATGCGGCCTCGCTGACCGCGATCATGCTGCATCCGGTCGACACGGTGAAGGACCTGGAAAACTGGCTTCGCACGGCGAGGCTTGCCTCTTTCGTGCTCGGGCCGGGATTCGGCATCGGCAAGAAGGCGAGGCAGTTCGCGCTGGCATTGAAGGATCGGCCGCTGGTGCTCGACGCGGACGGAATTACCTCCTTCAAGGAAAAGCCCTCAGATTTGTTCGATGCCTTTGCCGGCGGGGAGCCCCATCTGGTGCTGACGCCGCACGAGGGCGAATTCGCCCGCCTGTTTCCCGACATCGCCGCGGATGACAACCTGAGCAAGGTGGAAAAGGCGGTGGCGGCTTCCGCCCGCGCTCACGCTGCCATTGTCTACAAGGGCGCCGATACGGTGATCGCTGGCCCCGACGGTCGCGCTTACATCAATACCAACGGACCGCCGTGGCTGGCGACTGCCGGTTCCGGCGACGTTCTGGCCGGCATGATCGGCGCATTGCTCGCCCAGGGCATGCCCGCCTTCGAGGCGGCCGCTGCGGGCGTCTACCTGCATGGAGAAGCCGGAAAGCGGGCGGGCAGGGGCATGACGGCCGAGGACCTCGCCGCCCATGCCGGCATCGGGCTGGATCCCTAGCGTCGGCTTTCGAGGAGTTCGCGCATCGCCATCGCGCCATAGGGCGCGTTCACCTTCCCCTCGTGGATGAAGAAGGCGAAGACGTCGCGCGGCTTCTTCTTGACTTCACGCTTCTCGTCAACCAGCGGCAGATCGTCCGGCACGCCGCCTTCCGCCCAGGTTTCCAGCCTTTTCGCCCAGGCCTTCATATCCTCTTCCGCATAACAGGTCTTGATGTCGTCCGACCCTTTCTGCAGGCGCGCGTAGACGAAATCCGCCGTGACATCCGCGATCATCGGATAGTCGAAATGGTCGGCACAGACGGGCGCGATGTTGTATTTCGAAAGCAGCGCGATGAATTCAGGCACCTTGAAACTGTCGTTGCGGACCTCGACCACATGGGTCAGCTTCAAGCCATCGAGCTTGTTCGGCAACAATTTCAGGAAGGCCTCGAAATCGTCGGCCTCAAACTTCTTGGTCGGCGCGAACTGCCAGAGCAGCGGCCCGAGATGGTCGCCAAGCTCGGTCAGGCCCTGGGTCAGGAACTTCTCAATCGATTCTCCCGCCTCGGCCAAAACCTTGCGGTTGGTGGTGAAGCGGCTCGCCTTCAGCGAAAAGATGAAGCCGTCCGGCACTTCCGATGCCCATTTGGCGAAGGTCTCGGGCTTTTGCGATCCGTAATAGGTGCCGTTGACCTCGATGACCTTCAGCTTGCTTGCGGCATATTCGAGCTGTTTTTTCTTGGCCAGTTTTTCAGGGTAGAACGTGCCTTCCCACGGCTCGAAGGTCCAGCCGCCGATGCCCGTGCGAATAGTGCCGGCTTTGGTCATGAATTGCCTCCCTTGTGCGGAGGTTCACTCCGCCGCTTCCACCTTCTTGACCGGCCGCCGCTCCAGCAGTTCCTTCAGGAAATGGCCGGTATAGGACCGCTTTTCCTTGACGATCTGCTCGGGCGTGCCGGCCGCGATCACTTCGCCACCGCCGGTGCCGCCTTCCGGGCCGATATCGATGATCCAGTCGGCGGTCTTGATGACCTCGAGATTATGTTCGATGACCACCACGGAATTGCCCTGGTTCACCAGTTCCTGCAGCATTTCCAGAAGCTTGGCGACGTCATGGAAATGCAGGCCGGTCGTCGGCTCGTCGAGGATATAAAGCGTGCGTCCCGTCGAGCGTTTCGACAGTTCCTTGGCTAGCTTGACGCGCTGCGCCTCGCCACCCGAAAGCGTATTGGCCTGCTGGCCGACCTTGATGTAGCCGAGGCCGACATCGAAAAGCGACTGCAGCTTGTCGCGCACCGCCGGAACCGCCGAGAAGAACTCGACGCCTTCCTCGACCGTCATGTCGAGCACGTCGGCGATCGACTTGCTCTTGAAGGTCACGTCGAGCGTTTCGCGATTGTAGCGCTTGCCGTGGCAGACGTCGCAGGTGACGTAGACGTCCGGCAGGAAGTGCATCTCGATCTTGATGACGCCGTCGCCCTGGCAGGCTTCGCAGCGGCCGCCCTTGACGTTGAACGAGAAACGGCCCGGCTGGTAGCCGCGGGCTTTCGCCTCTGGCAGGCCGGCAAACCAGTCGCGGATCGGCGTGAAGGCGCCGGTATAGGTGGCCGGGTTCGAACGCGGCGTGCGGCCGATCGGCGACTGGTCGATATCGATCACCTTGTCGATATGCTCGAAACCGTCGATCCTGTCGTGCTCGGCGGGGATTTCGCGGGCGCCCATGACGCGGCGCGCGGCGGATTTGTAAAGCGTCTCGATCAGGAAGGTCGACTTGCCGCCGCCGGACACGCCTGTCACAGCGGTGAACACGCCGAGCGGAATGGCGGCGGTGACATTTTTCAGGTTGTTGCCGCGGGCGCCAAAAACCTTGATTTCCTTGCCCTTCTTCGGCTTGCGGCGCTCCGCCGGTACCGGCACGCCGAGCTCGCCTGACAGATATTTGCCGGTCAGCGATTTAGGATTGGCCATCACCTCGCTGGGCGTGCCTTCGGCCACCACCTGTCCGCCATGGATGCCGGCTGCCGGGCCGATATCGACCACGTAGTCGGCACTCATGATCGCGTCTTCGTCATGCTCGACGACAATCACCGTATTGCCGATGTCGCGCAGGTGTTTCAGCGTATCGAGCAGGCGGGCATTGTCGCGCTGGTGCAGGCCGATCGACGGTTCGTCGAGCACGTAAAGCACGCCGGTCAGGCCCGAGCCGATCTGCGAGGCAAGCCGGATGCGCTGGCTTTCGCCGCCGGAGAGCGTGCCGGAATTTCGCGACAGGCTGAGATAATCGAGGCCGACATCGTTCAGGAACCGCAGGCGTTCGCGGATCTCTTTCAGAATGCGGACTGCGATTTCGTTCTGCTTGGCGTTCAGCTGTTCCGGCAGCACCTCGAACCAGTCGCGCGCGATGCGGATCGACATCTCGGTGACCTGGCCGATATGCAGCTTGTTGATCTTTACAGCGAGTGCCTCCGGCTTCAGGCGATAGCCGTTGCAGGCCGGGCAGGGGGCTGCCGACATGTACCGTTCGATCTCCTCGCGCGCCCAGGCGGAATCTGTTTCCTTCCAGCGGCGCTCGAGGTTCGGCACGATGCCTTCGAAATTCTTGACCGTCTTGTAGGAGCGGGCGCCGTCGGCATAGTGGAATTCGATCTTTTCCTCGGTGCCTTCGAGGATGGCTTTCTGGGCCTCCGCAGAAAGCTCGTTCCAGCGGCTGGACAGCTTGAAATCGAAAACTTTGCCCAGTGCTTCGAGCGTCTGGTTATAGTAGGGAGACGTGGATTTCGCCCATGGCGCAATCGCGCCGTCGCGCAGCGTGCGGGCAGGCTCCGGTACGATCAGCGCCTCGTCCACCTTCTGTTGCGAGCCAAGGCCGTCGCAGGTCGGGCAGGCGCCAAAGGGATTGTTGAACGAAAACAGCCGCGGCTCGATTTCCGAAATGGTGAATCCGGAAACGGGGCAGGCGAACTTTTCAGAGAACAGCACCCGTTCGTGCGTCTCGTTGAGAGACTTGTTCGCAGATCCGCCGGCCGAAGTCTCTTCCGGCGGCAGCGGCTTGTCGGCGAACTCGGCGACCGCCAGCCCGTCTGCCAGTTTCAGCGAGGTTTCGAGACTGTCGGCCAGACGCGCGGCAATATCGGAGCGGACCACGAGCCGGTCCACGACGATATCGATATCGTGCTTGTATTTCTTGTCGAGCGCCGGAACGTCGGCGATCTCGTAAAATTGCCCGTCGACCTTGACGCGCTGGAACCCCTTTTTCATCAGGTCGGCGAGTTCCTTCTTGTACTCGCCTTTGCGCCCGCGGATCATCGGCGCCAGAATATAAAGACGCGTGCCTTCCTCGAAGGCGAGGATGCGGTCGACCATCTGGCTGACCGTCTGGCTCTCGATCGGCAGGCCCGTCGCCGGTGAATAAGGCACGCCGACGCGCGCAAAAAGCAGGCGCATATAGTCGTAGATTTCGGTGACCGTGCCGACCGTCGAGCGCGGATTGCGCGACGTCGTCTTCTGCTCGATCGAGATCGCCGGGGAAAGCCCGTCGATCTGGTCGACATCCGGCTTCTGCATCATTTCCAGGAACTGGCGCGCATAGGCCGAAAGACTTTCGACATAACGCCGCTGGCCTTCCGCATAGATCGTGTCGAAGGCGAGCGAAGACTTGCCCGAACCGGACAGGCCGGTCATGACGATCAGCGAATTGCGGGGCAAATCGAGGTCGATGCCCTTCAAATTATGCTCGCGCGCACCACGTATGGAAATGCTCTTCAGTTCGCTCATCTTCATGCTCTCGGGAGGATCGAAGGCCCTTATGTAGTGATTGATCCACGACTGTCGAGACGAAACTGCTGCCATGCAATGCCGTTCCCGAGTCGGTTGACAGCACTATAAGAATAAAATAGAACAAATAAAGAACAAATTTGCCTGTGGATTAAAGATCGCAAAAACCCAATGGCTGGGCCCGATGGGCTAGAGTGCCGCGATTGATTTTTGGTGCCGTTACCGGGCGGCAGATGAGGTGATGAATATGGCTGGTAGTGTGAACAAGGTAATCCTGGTGGGGAATGTGGGGGCTGATCCTGAAATCCGCCGGACGCAGGACGGCCGGCCGATCGCCAATCTTCGCATTGCCACGTCCGAAACCTGGCGTGATCGCAACAATGGCGAACGCCGCGAGAAGACCGAATGGCATACGGTCGTCGTCTTCAACGAAGGTCTCTGCAAGGTCGTTGAGCAATATGTGAAGAAGGGCGCCAAGCTCTATATCGAAGGCGCGCTGCAGACCCGCAAGTGGCAGGACCAGACCGGCAACGACCGCTATTCAACGGAAATCGTGCTTCAGGGCTTCAACTCGACGCTGACCATGCTGGATGGCCGCGGCGAGGGCGGCGGCGACCGTGGTGGTGCTGGCGGCAATCGTGTCGGCAATGATTTCGGCGGCAACGACTTCGGCGGCGGTGACGATTACGAGCGCCGGCCTGCGGCGGGCGGTGCGAGCCGTGGCGGTCAGTCCTCCGGCGGTCAGCCGGCTGGCGGCAATTTCTCGCGCGATCTCGACGACGACATCCCGTTCTGATCGGTCGGTCGCCATCGATTTCTGAAACGGCAGCTGCCTGAATTATCGATCAGGCGGCCGCCTTGTCGGCGAGCATCGCGACCAGGACGTCCGATTGCGAGAGAATGCCGACCAGTTTGTTGTTCTCCCGGGTTACCGGCAGGTAGTGCAATCCCTCTTCGGCGAAGATGACGATCGCGTCTGCGATCGGCGTGGCCGGGCCAACCGTCTTGACCGGCGCTGTCATGATGTCCTTGACCGTGTCGTTCGGCGCGCTGGCGCCCGACAGAACCAGGCGCAGGCGCTGCGCAAATCCGATTTTTGGCCGCCCTCTCGTCCAGTTCGCCTTATCGAGGAAATCGGTCTGGGTGACGATGCCGACCACTTCCGCCCTGTCGTTGGTGACCGGCAGGGCCTTGAAATGGTGGGCGCGCATCAGGTCGTGCGCCTCCTTCAGCGAATTGTCCGGAGCCACCGCCACCACATCGCGTGACATGATGCTGGCGCAATCGAGATGGCCGGCACGCCGGCGATAGGAGCGCAGTTCCGTCCGCCGCAGGATCGTTTCTAGGTCGTCGCGGTCGATATCCAGGAACTCGTCGTATTCTTTCAGGACATCGTCGAGGTCGGAAGAGGTGAAGCCGATGCGCTGGATCGAGGCGGGATCGGTCGTGCCGTGATCGGCCGTCGCCGGCTTGGCCGCGTGCGGGTACCGACGTCCCGTCAGATTGTTGAAGACCAACGCGATCAGCAGCAGGGCCAGCGAATTGCCGGCGATCGGCCAGATCACGAAGCCGTATCCGAGTTCGTGGATCGTCGGCCCGCCGAGCACGGCGGTGAGCGCGATCGCCCCGCTTGGGGGATGCAGGCACCGAAGCGTCATCATCGCGGCGATGGCAACGGCGATCGCCACCGCCGAGGCCAGGAATGGGTCGGTTATCAAAAGAGCGGCGGTCACGCCGACAAGGGCGGCGACGGTATTGCCGCCGAGGATCGACCACGGCTGTGCAAGCGGGCTGGAAGGCACCGCAAACAACAGCACGGCCGAAGCCCCCATGGGGGCGACCAGCGCCGGAAGCGTTGCATCCACCTTCAAAGCCAGGCTTCCCAGCAGGCCCGTCACCAGAATTCCCGCGAGCGCGCCCAGTGCAGCGCGCAGTCTTTCCCTGGGGCTGACGGGGGTGGCTTCCGGCAGGAGCCGGCGCAACAGGCGGCGCATCATGGAGACCTTCGAGTGAGGTGAGATGAATCGCGTTTTAGCAGAAAATTCCGCTCTGTCGTCCGTGTCTTACCTAAGGCTGGGTCTTACCTAAAGACTGAGACCTAAAGATTGAAGGCCGAGCGCACCCCGTCGACGACGAACTGAACGGAGAGTGCCGCGAGGATGACGCCGAGCAGGCGGGTGAGGATCGCCCTTCCGGTGACGCCGAGGAAACGGTCGAGCCGCTCGGCGACCAGAAGCGTCGCGTAGACGAGCAGCATGATCAGCGCGATGACACCGATGAAGAGCGCACGGTCGACAATGCCGGGCAGGGTGCCGGAAAGCAGGACGGTGGCGGAGATCGCGCCTGGCCCGGCAATCAGCGGCAGCGCCAGCGGAAACACCGCGATATTGTGGATGTGGTCGATGGTGATCGCCGCCTGGGATGTCTTCTCCTTTCGCTCCTGGCGTTTCTCGAACACCATTTCGAAGGAGATCCAGAAGAGCAGCAGGCCGCCGGCGATGCGGAAGGCCCCGATCGAAATGCCGAGCAGCCCGAGCACGCTCGAACCGAACAGCGCGAAGACGGCGAGGATGCCGAAGGCGATCAGCGATCCTCGGAACGCGACCTGGCGGCGCTGGAGGGCGGTCATGCCGACGGTCAGGCCCAGAAAGACCGGCGCCAGCCCGGGCGGGTCGAGTGTCACGAGCATCGTGGTCAGGGCATTGACCAGCATATCGGGGGTCGCCATATCCTCTCCCTGTCAGGCTGCAATCCTTGCAGTCGCATGCGAAGATTGTTAGGACAGGCCGGCAGCGAAAGAAAGCCCACCCCGTCAGCGTCGCGGCATGTTTCGACCTTGTCCAAAAGCCGTGTTAAAGCCGCAAAAGCTGTTCAAAACCATTGTGGAAATTGGCGCTCGGAACCGCTTTCCGCTATAAAAAAGAAACTGATTCCGAACAGAGATCGTGATCCGATTTGACTGAGCAAAGCACACCCGGCGGCGGAAAGCTGCCTCCAGGCATCGAACCCATTTCCATCATGGAAGAGATGCAGCGGTCCTACCTCGATTACGCCATGAGCGTCATCGTCAGCCGCGCCCTTCCTGACGTCCGCGACGGACTGAAGCCGGTCCACCGGCGCATCCTGTACGGCATGTCGGAACTGGGCATCGACTGGAACAAGAAATACGTTAAATGCGCCCGTGTAACCGGGGACGTGATGGGTAAATTCCATCCGCACGGCAACTCGGCGATCTATGACGCGCTGGCGCGCATGGCCCAGGATTGGTCGCTCCGCCTGCCGCTGATCGATGGTCAGGGCAATTTCGGTTCGATCGACGGCGACCCGCCGGCGGCCGAACGTTACACCGAGTGCCGCCTCGAGAAAGCGGCCCACGCCCTGCTCGACGATCTCGACAAGGAAACCGTCGATTTCCGCGACAACTACGACGGCACGCTGTCCGAGCCTGTCGTTGTGCCGGCGAAATTCCCGAACCTTTTGGTCAACGGCGCAGGCGGCATCGCCGTCGGCATGGCGACCAATATCCCGCCGCACAATCTGGTGGAAGTGATCAACGGCTGCATCGCCCTGATCGACAATCCGGCGATCGAACTGCCGGAAATGATGGAAATCATTCCCGGTCCGGACTTTCCGACAGGCGCCCTGATCCTGGGGCGGTCCGGCATCCGTTCCGCCTACGAGACCGGCCGCGGCTCGGTGATCATGCGCGGCGTCGCAGCAATCGAGCCGATGCGCGGTGATCGCGAGCAGATCATCATCACCGAAGTTCCCTTTCAGGTGAACAAGGCGACCATGGTCGAGAAGATCGGCGAGCTGGTGCGTGAAAAGCGCATCGAGGGCATTTCCGACCTGCGCGACGAATCCGACCGCCAGGGCTACCGGGTCGTCGTCGAGCTGAAGCGCGATGCCAATGCGGACGTGATCCTCAACCAGCTCTATCGCTACACGCCGCTGCAGACCTCCTTCGGCTGCAACATGGTGGCGCTGAATGGCGGCAAGCCGGAACAGCTCGCGCTGCTCGACATGCTGCGCGCCTTCGTATCCTTCCGTGAGGAAGTGGTTAGCCGACGCACGAAATACCTGCTGCGCAAGGCTCGCGAACGCGCCCACGTCCTGGTGGGCCTTGCGATCGCGGTCGCCAATATCGACGAAATCATTCTCCTGATCCGTCGCGCACCCGATCCGCAGACGGCGCGCGAGCAGTTGATGACCCGTCGTTGGCCGGCTCAGGACGTCGATGCGCTGATCCGCCTCATCGACGACCCGCGCCACCGTATCAACGAGGACGGCACCTACAATCTGTCCGAGGAACAGGCGCGTGCCATCCTCGAACTGCGTCTCGCACGCCTGACCGCACTCGGTCGTGACGAAATCGGCGACGAGTTGAACAAGATCGGCGCGGAAATCAGCGATTATCTCGATATCCTGTCATCGCGTCTTCGTATCCAGACCATCGTCAAGGACGAGTTGATTGCCGTCCGCGACGAATTCGGCACGCCGCGCCGCACGCAGATCCTTGAGGGCGGCCTCGAAATGGACGATGAGGATCTCATCGCCCGCGAGGACATGGTCGTCACGGTTTCGCATCTCGGTTATATCAAGCGCGTCACGCTCGGCACCTACCGTGCCCAGCGTCGCGGCGGCAAGGGCCGTTCCGGCATGGCGACGCGCGACGCGGATTTCGTCACGCGCCTGTTCGTGGCCAATACCCACACGCCGGTTCTGTTCTTCTCCTCGCGCGGCATCGTCTACAAGGAAAAGGTCTGGCGCCTGCCGATCGGCACGCCGCAGTCGCGCGGCAAGGCGCTGATCAACATGCTGCCGCTGGAGCCCGGCGAACGCATCACCACGATCATGCCACTGCCCGAGGACGAAACGACCTGGGAGAACCTGGACGTGATGTTCTCGACGACCCGCGGCACCGTTCGCCGCAACAAGCTGTCGGACTTCGTGCAGGTGAACCGCAACGGCAAGATCGCCATGAAGCTGGAGGAGGAGGGCGATGAAATCCTCTCCGTCGAGACCTGCACCGATCAGGACGACGTGCTGCTGACCACCGCGCTCGGCCAGTGCATTCGCTTCCCCGTCGACGACGTGCGCGTCTTTGCCGGCCGCAATTCGATCGGCGTACGCGGCATCACGCTCGGCGAAAGCGACCGCATCATCTCCATGACCATTGTCGGCCATGTGGACGCGGAGCCCTGGCAGCGTGCGGCCTACCTCAAGCGCTCGGCTGCCGAACGGCGTGCCGCAGGTGTCGACGAGGAGGATATCGCTCTCGTGGGTGAGGAAGTCACCGAGGAGGGACAGCTCTCCGACGAGCGTTACGAGGAACTGAAGGCCCGCGAGCAGTTCGTGCTGACGGTTTCCGAGAAGGGCTTCGGCAAGCGGTCGTCCTCCTACGACTTCCGCACCTCGGGCCGCGGCGGCAAGGGCATCCGCGCTACCGATACGTCCAAGACCGCGGAGATCGGCGAACTCGTCGCCGCCTTCCCGATCGAGGACAACGACCAGATCATGCTCGTGTCCGATGGCGGCGTGCTGATCCGCGTGCCGGTCAACGGCATCCGCATTGCCAGCCGCGCCACGAAGGGCGTCACGATCTTCTCGACGGCCAAGGACGAGAAGGTTGTCTCGGTCGAGCGTATCAGCGAGCCGGAAGGCGACGAGGAAAACGGCAATGGCCTGCCGGAGGAAATCGTCAGCGAGACCGGTGATCTCGGCGCTGCCGCCCCGGAAGCGGGTCCGACGGATGAGGGTGCGGCGGAATAGGCCGCACCTCAATCAAAAACCTGACAAAATAAAAAGCCGGAGGATGAAAATCCTCCGGCTTTTGTTTGAACCGCTTGCGACGGGAAAGTCTGCGTGAACGCGGTTCGCTACCGTTAAATCGTCAAATCGGGCAATCCGTCAGAACACGCTGTGGCGGCGCGAGAAATCCCTGAAATCCTTCATGTCGGCACGTTCGCGCCGGAGCTCGGAAATCGTTGAGGCTACGGAAGCCACGAACATGATGCTGATCAAGCCTGCAAGTACTGTCAACGTCACGAACATGGGATTCCTTTCTCGTTCGTGTATCCGCCTCAGTAGTAAGAGAGATCGCTATAACGACCGGTTACTTGCGGATAATTCATATCTGCCAATTGGGATTTATCTTGATAAAGGGTTACTGTTGCCGTCAGCATCACCGCAATCATGGCCGTCCAGACCAGGTTGATCATAGTGATCTTGTCCAGCATGACCGTTTTCCTTCTCGCGATCATCGCCATTTGTCCTTCTTGTTAGCCTGAACGCGCATCGCGCAAACAGGTTCCACCGCATTTTGAGAGATACTTAACCTTGTGGCTCTGAAGCGTCCTTGAATGCTCTGTTCATCTGGCGTTCAGAATTCGAAGTCTTTTTCAGGCTTCTTCCGGTCCGAAGGCGACAACGAAGGCCTCCAGTGCAAAAGCGAGAACCACGGCTCCCATCACCATCAAAGCAAGCATTTGTCGTCATTTCTCCCCAGATACGCACGGGTCTTTCGCCCGCCACGATCGTCATAAGACCACAGCGCCGCTGAAACGCCCTTGAACGGGCCATTCATCTTTCGTTCAGAATTGGGAGATGCTTGCGGTTGGGCGGCTTCCGTGACAAAAGGCGCGTGAAATTTCGCTGAAACAGGTCCGGACCTCAGCATGACCACCGCTTTTTATCCCGGTTCTTTCGATCCGATGACCCACGGCCATCTGGACGTGCTCGTCCAGGCGCTGAATGTCGCGGACAAGGTGATCGTCGCGATCGGCATTCATCCGGGCAAGGTGCCGATGTTCACCTTCGAGGAGCGGGCCGAACTCATCAGCGCCTCGCTTGCCGAAGCGTTGCCGGGCAGGGCCGGCCACGTATCGGTCGTTTCCTTCGACAAACTGGTGGTCGATGCCGCCCGCGCCAACGGCGCCGGCCTGTTGATCCGCGGCCTGCGCGACGGCACCGATCTCGACTACGAAATGCAGATGGCCGGCATGAACCGGCAGATGGCGCCGGATATCCAGACCGTCTTCCTGCCGGCAGGCACCGCGTCGCGGCCCATTACGGCCACATTGGTCCGGCAGATCGCGGCGATGGGCGGCGACGTCAGCGCCTTCGTGCCTGCCGCGGTCCTCAAGGCCCTGAACAACAAGCTGAAACGCTGATCGTTTCCGAACCCCGGAGATCTTTCCATGAAACTGCTTCGTCTTGCCGTTGCCGGCGCTTTCGCCCTCGCGTCGATGATCCTGCCGGCTCTTGCTGCGCCCGATGATTTCCTGACCATCCAGCTGAAGGACGGCCCGGTGGTGATTCAGCTGATGCCCGAAGTCGCGCCGAAACATGTGGCGCAGATCAAGGCGCTCGCCGCCAAGGGCGAATACGACAATGTCGTCTTCCATCGGGTCATCAACGGCTTCATGGCCCAGACCGGCGACGTGGAGTTCGGCAAGCAGGGCGGGAAAAGCTTCAATCCGGCCCGCGCCGGCATGGGCGGCTCGGAAATGCCCGATATTCCGGCCGAATTCTCCAAAGTGCTGTTCGAGCGCGGTATCGTCGGCATGGCGCGGTCGCAGGATCCGAATTCCGCGAACTCGCAATTCTTCATCATGTTCACCAAATATCCGAGCCTGGACGGCCAATATACCGCCGTCGGCAAGGTCGTGTCCGGCATGGAACTGGTCGACAAGATCAAGCGCGGCCAAGGTAGCAATGGCGAGGTCGCCAATCCCGACAAGATGATCAAGGTCACCGTCGGCAAGAAGTAAGTGCCCCAAAGGGCTAAGAACTAAACGAAGGGCGCCCCTGTCGCAGACGACAATCGGGTGCCGAATCAAGGAGAAAGCATATGGCCGAGATCAAGGATCCGGAAAACACCCTCATCGTGGAAACCACCAAGGGCAAGGTCGTCATCTCGCTTCTGCCCGACCTGGCGCCGGGCCACGTCGCCCGCGTCAAGGAACTTGCCCGCGAGAAAGCCTATGACGGCGTGGTTTTCCACCGCGTCATTCCCGATTTCATGGCCCAGACAGGTGACGTGAAGTTCGGCAAGCAGGGTTCCGAAAGCTTCAACCCGGCCCGCGCCGGCATGGGCGGCTCGGAAAAGCCGGACCTCAAGGCTGAATTCTCCGCCGTCCCGCATGTCCGCGGCACCTGCTCCATGGCCCGTTCGCAGAGCCCGAACTCGGCCAACTCGCAGTTCTTCATCTGCTTCACCGATGCGCCGTGGCTGAACAAGCAGTACACCGTGTGGGGACAGGTCATCGAAGGCATGGACTTCATCGACCAGATCAAGAAGGGCGAGCCGGTCAAGGATCCCGACTCGATCGTTTCGGTCCGCGTCGCCGCCGACGTCTGATCTCGACGGAACGAATGGCCCGCTCCGTCTGTCGGCGGGGCGGGTTTCGCTTTTTTGGAAAATCCATGCGCGTCGATCTCTTCGACTTCGATCTCCCGGAAAAAAATATAGCGCTGAGGCCCGCGAGCCCGCGTGACAGCGCCCGGCTGCTCGTCGTCCGGCCGGAAGGCGAGCCGGTGCTTGCCGATCACCGCGTGTCGGATCTGCCGGGTTTTCTGAGACCGGGCGACGCGCTGGTCTTCAACGACACCAAGGTCATACCGGCGCAGCTGGAGGGCATTCGCCATCGCGAAGGAGCGGGCGGCCAGCAGGTGTCCGCGACGCTGCACATGCGCGTCGCCCCCGATCGCTGGAAGGCCTTCGCCAAGCCTGGAAAGCGCATCAAGACCGGCGACCGGATCGAATTCGGTGATAGTGGCAATGCCTGCCTGATAGGTTCGCTTGCCGCGACTGTGGAAGACAAGGGCGAGGGCGGCGAAGTCACCCTGCGCTTCGATCTTTCCGGTCCGGCACTCGACGAAGCAATCATGGCGGTCGGGCACATTCCGCTGCCACCCTATATTGCCGCCAAGCGCCCGGAAGATGCGCAGGACCAAAAGGACTACCAGACCATCTACGCCCGCGAGGAGGGTGCGGTTGCGGCTCCAACGGCAGGCCTGCATTTCACGCCGGAACTTTTCGCGAGCCTCGATGCCGTCGGCATCGAACGGCATTTCGTGACGCTGCATGTCGGGGCTGGGACCTTCCTGCCGGTCAAGGCGGACGACACTGCCGAGCACAAGATGCATCAGGAGATCGGCCATGTCAGCGCCGAGACAGCCGCGCGGCTGAATGCGGTGAAGCGCGCCGGCGGGCGCATCGTCTGCGTCGGTACCACATCGCTGCGTCTGATCGAGAGCGCCGCTGCCGATGACGGCACGATAAAACCCTGGAGCGGTGCGACCGGCATCTTCATCACGCCGGGATACCGTTTCAAGGCTGTCGATATGCTGATGACCAATTTCCACCTGCCGCGATCGACGCTGTTCATGCTCGTCTCGGCCTTCTGCGGGCTGGAGACGATGCGGTCGGCCTATGCCCACGCGATCGAAACCGGCTACCGCTTCTATTCCTATGGCGATTCCAGCCTTCTTTTCCGGGACAACCGATGACCGAGACTTTCCAGTTCAATCTCAAGGCCACCGATGGCGGCGCCAGGCTTGGCGAGATCACCATGCCGCGCGGCACGATCCGCACGCCCGCCTTCATGCCGGTCGGCACGGTCGGCACGGTCAAGGCCATGTATCTCGACCAGGTACGCGATACCGGTGCCGACATCATTCTCGGCAATACCTATCACCTGATGCTGCGGCCGGGCGCGGAGCGCGTCGCGCGGCTGGGCGGCCTGCATGAGCTGATCCGCTGGAAACATCCGATCCTGACGGACAGCGGCGGCTTCCAGGTCATGTCACTCTCGGGCCTCAGGAAGCTCGACGAAAAGGGCGTCACCTTCAAGAGCCATGTGGACGGCAGCCTGCATCACATGTCGCCGGAGCGCTCGATCGAGATCCAGGGCCTGCTCGGCTCCGACATCCAGATGCAGCTCGACGAATGCGTGGCGCTGCCGGCCGAGCCGAAGGAGATCGAGCGGGCGATGGAACTGTCGCTGCGCTGGGCCGAGCGCTGCCGCGTCGCCTTCGGGGAACAGCCAGGCAAGGCGATGTTCGGCATCGTCCAGGGCGGTGACCAGCCGGAACTGCGCATCCGCTCGGCCGAAGGCCTGAAACAGCTCGACCTGAAGGGTTATGCGGTCGGCGGGCTTGCGGTCGGTGAGCCGCAGGACGTCATGCTGAAGATGCTCGAAACGACGCTTCCGGTTCTTCCGTTCGAAAAACCACGTTACCTGATGGGTGTCGGCACGCCGGACGACATGCTGAAATCGGTGGCACGCGGCATCGACATGTTCGATTGCGTGATGCCGACCCGTTCGGGCCGCCATGGGCTTGCCTTCACCCGCCGCGGCAAGGTCAACATCCGCAATGCCCGCCATGCGGAGGACATGCGGCCGCTGGACGAGGAATCGAACTGCCCGGCCGCGCGCGATTATTCCCGCGCCTATCTGCACCATCTCGTGCGCGCCGACGAGGCGCTCGGCGGCATGCTGCTCTCCTGGAACAACCTGAACTACTATCAGGACCTGATGAAGGGCATCCGCCAGGCGATCGCCGAAGGCCGGTTCGCCGATTTCTATGCCGAAACCCAGGAAATGTGGGCGAAGGGCGACATCGATCCCGTCTGATTAAAGGGGCGTCAGATGCCCTGGCTGGCGGTGTTGCGGATCATCCGCACGCCGTTGACCTTGTAGGACCCGTCGTCCATCAGCCGCATCTCGTAGATGGCCGTCCAGTCCTTGCCTTCCCTGGCGCTGATCATCACTTCCTGCAGCACCACTTCGCCGCCGCCGATCATCTTCGAGCGGCCGAAGGCATAGTTGCCGGCGTGATAGACGGGTTCATAGGTTTTCCGCACCATATCCAGGAACCGGTCCTTGTTGGGATAGAGGCTGCGGATCCCGGGCGAGGCGAAGGAATAGGCCTTTTCGGCGTCATCCTGCATGAGCGCGGCGATCTGGCCGGAAATCACCGCCTGGGCGTTGGCGACGG
The DNA here is from genome assembly GCF_021391675.1 of Neorhizobium galegae. Lineage (NCBI taxonomy): Bacteria > Pseudomonadati > Pseudomonadota > Alphaproteobacteria > Hyphomicrobiales > Rhizobiaceae > Neorhizobium > Neorhizobium galegae. The sequence continues at coordinate 2,366,162 of NZ_CP090095.1, read as the reverse complement.
GATCCTCGGCTTTGACGGCGGTGAAAGAACAGAGAGCGAAACACAGAACGACTGCAAGATATCGAACCAGCATCGGGCTTTCTCCAAGGGCGAGCACCAGAAGGCTAGCGCCTTTGGGCGCAAGGAGAAGATGGCGCCTGCGAGTTTTTTGCGCAACGCCTTTCTTGAAGGCAAACGAATCCGAATGATTACAGAACGATGACGCGTTGATGTGCCCGCCGCCGTTATCCGCACATTTTCGTGATATTCCGGCCATCGGAGGCGCAGGGCAGGGTCCCGTTATCGCGGCTTGTCGGTTTCTGCCGACACTGTCAGGAATGCGGCGGGAATATTGATTCGCCCGGACATGCAATTTCGATGAAAAACCTTTTACCGCCGGCCCTGCTTTATTTCAGCAACGCCATCCTGTTCATTTCGCTGTTCACGCGGTTGCCGGCTATCCAGGCGTCGCTGGGAATCGACAAGGCCGCTCTCGGTCTGGCACTGCTGAGCGCCCCTGTCGGTACCTTTCTCGCTTTGCCGCTTGCAGGACGCATCAACGACCGCTTGACGCCGCGGATGACGGCACTCGTCACTCTGCCGATCTGCGCCATGCTGACGCCCGCGCTGACCGCCCTTCCGGTCGTGGGATTTGTGATCTGTTTCTTTCTCTTCGGTTTCTTCCGCACGATTTTCGACGTGGCTGCCAACATGATTTCCGCCGGCATAGAGCAGCGCACCGGCCGGAAGGTACTGTCCCGCAGCCACGGTTTCTGGTCGGTGGGTCTGCTGGCCGGCTCCCTGTGTTCCGGCTTCCTGGCCGAACAGGCCGTGACGCCCTTTGTGCAGCAGACCATGGCCGCCGGTTTCGTAATCGCTGCCTGCCTGCTGGTGTTCTGGATCACCCCCAGGGAGGCGTCTCCGCAGACGCGGCCGGACCGCAAGCGCGGGGCATACGTGCTTCCGGACAGGATGATCGTGCTGATCTGCGTCATGGTTTTCGGCCTCTGCATCGTCGAGGGCGCGGTCTACGACTGGGGTATCTTTTTTCTGCGCGAACAGTTGAAGGCCGATCCGGCGATTGCCGGCGTGCTTTATGCGGCCTTCACCATCGGCATGGGGCTGACGCGGCTTTCCGGCGACATGCTGCGGGACAGTTTCGGATCCATGGTGCTGGTGCGTGCCTCGGCCGTTTCCGTCGCTCTTGGAATCATCCTTCTCGTCGCGACGCCAAGCCTGACGCTTTCCGGCCTTGCGCTTTTCCTGATCGGCTGCGGCGTGGCACTTGCTTACCCGCTCGCGGTCTCGACGACGATCGAGCTTGGCAAGGGGCAGCCGTCGGAAAACCTCGCGGCGCTGGGCCTGACGCTGATGTTGTCAACGATCGGCGTGCCGCCGATGCTCGGCTTCATTGCCGAACATGTCGATCTCGTCGCGACCTTCCTGGTGCTGCTGCCTTGCGTGCTGGTCAGCTTCCTGATGGCACCCGTGGCCGAGGGCCGCCGCCCGTCATGGCCGCGCCCGCGCCGCTGGCCGGCTTAACTGCTCTGTGGGAAAATCCGGCAAGGGTAAGGGCTGCCCATAATTGGCCACAAGAGTCGGTGAGGGGTTGAGACCGCTGGCCTTAGCCGTTAGACAATGAAACCGGATTTGCCGAAAACAGGTGACACTGTGATCGACCCTTATGAGATGCTTGGTGTTTCGCGCGAGGCGGATGGCGTAGCCATCAAGTCGGCCTATCGCAAACGCGCAAAAACGGTTCATCCGGATGCCGGCGGCGACGTCGATGCATTCGGAAAACTGACCGTGTCCTATGAACTGCTCTCCGATCCGGTACGCCGAAAAGTCTACGACGATACGGGTTACGACCCGGAACTCGCCGACACGAAGGACCTGCAGGGGCTGGTGATTCTCGAAACGCTGGTCAACGAGATCATCCTCGACGAGCGCGAGCCGGGAAGTTTCGATCCGGTCGCCGCCATACGTCGCAAGCTGACCGACAAGATCGTCAATGCCCGCTTCCATATTCTGGAGATGGAGCGCCACCGCGCCCGCATCCGCAACCACATCGATCGCATCGGCCGCAAGCCCGAGACGGACGTGCTGGGCCGCATGCTGAAATCCCGGTGTGAAGCGATCAACGACGCGATCGGCAGGGCCGAGACCGAGATCGGGAATATCGAGCAGGCCTACGGCATGCTGGACGGGTATTCCTACGAGGTCGAGGTGATCGAGATCAAGACCGCCGCCGAGTGAGGGCCGCGGCACGTCTCTTGACACCGAATTCAGCTTCAAGACATAGCTTCAGCCCATTCAATTCAAAGGGTTTTCGATGGCATTGACCATACGGGAGGGCGTTCGTGAGGATGCCGCGGCGCTGCTCGGTTTCATCCGCGAACTGGCGATCTACGAAAGGGCCGAGCACGAGGTCGAGGCCACCGTGGAGACGATCGAAAGCTCCATTTTCGGCGAGACCTCGGTGACCCGGGCGCTGGTCTGCGAACAGGACGGCGTACCTGTCGGAATGGCGATCTGGTTCTTCAGCTATTCGACCTGGCAGGCGAGAAACGGGCTTTATCTCGAAGACCTGTATGTGACGCCGACGGCGCGCGGGCTCGGCGCCGGAAGAGCGCTGCTGAAGCGGCTGGCGCAGATCGCCGTCGAGAACGGTTGCGGCCGGTTCGAATGGAGCGTGCTCGACTGGAACGAACCGGCGATCCGGGTTTACCGGGCGATCGGCGCCGAACCGATGAGCGAGTGGATCCGTTACAGGCTTTCGGGCGAGACGCTGAAAAGCTTTGCCGAGGGCTGATGGGGCAGGTGAGGTTGACGCTGGACGCGTGACCGTTATAAAGCCAGCGCACTGGAAGAGTGTCCGAGTGGTTTAAGGAACCGGTCTTGAAAACCGGCGTGCGGGAAACCGTACCGTGGGTTCGAATCCCACCTCTTCCGCCAAACTGCTGACGGTCCGCGCCAAGCGCGATATTCTGCGCAGCAGCTACATCGCACTCCGATCACCGGCCGGCTATTACCGCGCGGCAGTCTGGGATAGGCAGTCCAGCATCCACTGGACACCGAACCGGTCGGTGAGTTTGCCGTAATAACTGCCCCACGGCTGCACCGCCAGATGTGTGGTAATCTTGCCGCCATCGGCAAGCGCCATGAATAATCGGTCTGTCGTGGCGCGATCGTCGATGATGAGCATGTGAGCGGAGCCTCGCATCGGCTCGGCATCGTGATTGTCCGAGGCGAAGAACAAAAGGCCAGGTCCCTCGAAGCGGGAGTGCATGACTTTGCCGCGCATACTTTCAGAGGCGAGCGGCACTCCGTGGTCGCCGTGACGCATGAGCGCAGTGACCCGACCAAGGCCACATTTGGTATAGAAGTCGAGCGCTGCTTCGCACTGGGTCGTAAAAAAGAGATAGTTGGCAAGCTGCATGGCATGGCCTCCAATGAGAGGTACCAGACCGCGAAATCTTGGCGTTTCGCAGTCCAGCTTTGAGGAATTTAGAGATGCGAACGCTACAGGGTGACACCGGTGCCCGCTATGGCCTCGATCAAGCTGGCATTGTCGTAGCTGCGGCCGGCGATGCCCCAGGCTCCTTCGGGAGCGTAGACTATGTTTGACCAGATATGTTCACGCTTCAGCCGTCCCCCAGCCGCCTTTTCGACGACATCCGTTGCCTTCTCGATAAAAGCGTTTTTAGCCTCAGGCGTCGCCAGGGCGATCTCGGGGAGCTTAAGTTCGATAAAAGCTGCTGCCACCACCTTGCCACCGGCAAGCATATTGTCCTTCGGCAACACGTTGATCGAACCCACGATGTTGGCTGTCATGAAGGCATTGCCGGTCAGACCCGAGACTTCGAGAATCGCGTCTGTTAATCCGGAAAAGGCCTCGGCCTGCGCTTGTGGCGATAGCAGGCCTTCGGGCACGGTGAGCGTAATGGGCATGGGGTCTCCTCATTTGAACAGGAAAGGCATTTGATATATACCGAATGCTCTCTATCTATAAACACCGATCGCTCTTTATTCAAGGGATAAAGAGCAGTCACTCTTAATGAGGATGGCATGCGCTACAGCCCGGAGCATAAGCAGGAGACCAAATCGAAGATCGTGGCGGCGGCGGGCCGGGTTTTCCGGAAGGAGGGCTATGGTGGCGGCGGCATCGAAGCATTGACCAAGGCCGCTGGCGTGACCAACGGCGCCTTCTATGGGCACTTTAAGTCCAAGAGCGAAGCCTTCCGTACCGCCGTGCTGTCAGGCTTGGAAGAGTTGCGGCAAGGGATTGCAGCGCTCAAAGGCAGCGAGCAGACGAACTGGCTGACGACCTTCGTGGGATTCTATCTTGGTTACAAACGGACCTGCGATCTTGGCGAAAGCTGTGCCTTGCCGAGCCTGTCCACCGACGTGATGCGCGCCGATGACGATACGCGCGCTGCTTATACGGCAGAGTTGAAGCGCCTCGTCGAAGAGGTCGCCGCAGGTTTGCCGGAGAATGATGCTCCAGGCACGCCCGCCGGTTCGCAAAAAGATCAGGCGATCGTGCTGCTCGCCATGCTCAGCGGAGGCGTTACGCTTGCCCGTGCCGTATCGGACCCGGAGTTGTCGGACCGCATCGCCCACCTCGTAGGGCAGGCAGCGTTACGCTTGGCCGGTCCGAAGGCGTTGGACGGCGCGCGTTCGAGTTCTGCCGACCATTGAAGTTGTCACGCCTCGTCACCGTGGCTCCACAGACAGGCTCAGATAGGTGGGATCGAATTCCGCCACTTCCTGCAACCGGTCCCAGTCGAGAATGGTGATCGTGTGGTTGGACCAGGAGATCAGGCGTTCTCGCCTGAGCGTCTGGATGACGCGGTTCATGTGGACGAGCGACAATCCCAGCACATCTGCCATCTCGCCCTGTGAGAGCGGAAGGTGAAAGCTCCAGCCGTTGGTGCGGCGGACCACTCCCAGCCGGACGTAGAGTTCGCAAAGAATATGGGCGAGATGGGAGGTCTTGGAGCGGCGCCCCATGGCGACGATCCAGGCCCGGTGGATCGAGCCGTGGACCAGCGTATCGAGCCACAACATCCGGGTCAGGTGCGGATGCTGTTCCGTCACCTGCTTCAGATCGGCATGGTCGCAAAGGCTGATATGGCATGGAGACAGCGCGACGACGCCGTGATCCATGGTTTTCAGCAGGAAGGCATGCAGGTCTACGAAATCGCCGGCGACGTGGATTGCCGTGATCTGCCGCGTGCCTTCCGCCGTCAGTTTGTATCGGGCCGCGAACCCGTCGACGAGGAGGCTGCTGTAGCCCGGCCTCGATCCCTCCGAGACGAAATCTTCTCCCGTCAGAAAGCGCCTTTCACGGCCGACGATTCGCCTGAGAATGTTGCGTTCTTCATCGGTAAGAACGTCATGCTGTTCGAGATTTAGAAGTAGAGAGTCGATCACGATTGTCCTCGGCGGGCATCAATATCCAGGGAAAGAACGGATGAGGAGGCCATATAGATCCCTCGGAAGAACTGACCACTGGGCGGGAACAAATGCGGTCGAAAGAAATTTGGTCGGTAATACTCAAGGCAGTGAGCATGGCATGGCGCGATACTTCTTCGATTTGATCAACGGCGACGGGCCTGTGCGCGACAATGAGGGCCAGGAAATATCGACCCGCGAGGAGATCAGCCGGGAGGTGAGCCGGATATTGGCGGACATCGCCCGCGAGGAATTTCCCGAGCGGGGGAAGGGCTCGATCTCCATCGAGGTGCGTAACGAGTCTGGGCAGTCGGTATTTACCGGCCACCTGTCGTTCCAGACACAATGGCATGACGATCCGGAACTTTGATTGTGCAATTCCTGGATTCCTGAGAAGTTAATCTTGGCTGCAAGTGCTCGTTGTTAGCGCATGATTAACCATATCAAATAGAATTTTATCTTTTCCCCCGTTTTCGTTCGCATTTTTGCCGCGATGCTAGCAAAGGTTCGCCTTCATTGTGTCCGTCGGCATAGGGGTATGTCCCGGACTGGTTCAATGGCTGTGAAAGGCGGTACGGTCGCGAGGATCGTTCGCAGCCTGGTGCAGTGAAGGCGGCATGGGACGGATGAGTTTGGGTGTGAGTGGCTGCAAGCTTTCGCTGGGTGCGAAATGGCTCGGGATAACGATGGTCTGCGCGGGTATGGCATCCTGCGCCACGACCGAGGCACCGAAGTCGAAACCCCGCAGCAAAGAGTATTTTTCCGAAAAGGAATATGGCGTCAAGGCGAGCCCGCGCGTGGTCGGCGACGACCGGCCGGTGCCGAAGGGTGGCGGCCGCTTCATGGTCGGCCAGCCCTATGAGGTGAAGGGCCAGACTTACGTTCCGAAGGAAGATCCGAATTACAACAGGAGCGGTCTTGCCTCCTGGTACGGGTCCGCCTTCCACGGCCGTCTGACCGCCAATGGCGAAGTTTATGATAGCGACCACCTGTCTGCCGCGCATCCGACCTTTCCGCTGCCGAGTTATGCCCGCGTGACCAATATCGACAACGGCACCTCGGTCATCGTCCGGGTCAATGACCGCGGCCCCTATCATCCGGGCCGTATCATCGACGTTTCCGACAAGACCGCCGAGATGCTGGATATGAAGCGGATCGGCACCGCCAAGGTCAACGTGCAATATGTCGGCCGCGCCCGCATGGACGGCAAGGACATGCCGTTCCTGATGGCCTCCTATGTCCGCAAGGGTGATCGCCTGCCGTCGATCCGGCCGGAAGGCCAGATCGCAACTGGCGTCATGGTCGCGTCGAACCAGACGCTGGGCGACCAGCTCCAGAATTACGGCTCGGCCATGCCGCGTCCGACCGCGCTGGCAGGCCGCACGCCGAGCGGCCCGGCGCCGGTAGCCTCTGCGCCCCCGGCCTTCAAGGCTCTCGAGAATTTCTCGACATCGCCGCAGGTCGGTCCGCACCCGATCGAGCGGCCGGTCGCCGGGGTTGCTCCCGCGCAGAACCGGCAGGTAGCCTCTTCCTACCCCGTCGAGGCTCAGACGCGGCCGTCGCAGGGCCGGAGCCTGGAAACCGCCTATTCATCCGCTCCGCAGGCAAAAACTCCGCGGGTCGTGTTCGGCAACATGGTGCTGGAAGGTCCCAAGGCCGCTCAAAAGCCCGTGCGATAGTTCTTGGGCGATTGCAGGTTGCAATCGCCACTGCTAGGCATAGGTAGGGACGGTTCGTGGGGTGATCATGCGGCGCCTGCTGATTCTGCTTTGCCTAGTATTGCTGCAAGTATTCCTGCAAGCGGGTGCGCCTTCGGGAGCCGTCAACGCACAGGAACCACCGCCCGCCTTCGTGACCAAGGCGAAGCAGATCTATATGGTCGAGGCGAAGACCGGCACGGTGCTGCTCGCCTCCAACGAAAATCAGGGATTCCCACCGGCCTCGCTCGCCAAGCTGATGACCATGGAAGTGGTCTTCAGCGCATTGAAGCGCGGCGAGATCAGCCGCGACACGACCTTCCCGGTCACCGAATTTGCCTGGCGCACCGGCGGGGCGCCCTCGGGCACCACCACCATGTTCGCGGCGCTGAAATCGCAGATACGCGTCGAAGATCTCGTCAAAGGCGTCGTCGTCCAGAACGGCAATGATGCCTGCATCGTGCTGGCGGAAGGCATTTCCCATTCGGAAGGCGAGTTTGCAGCGCGGATGACGGCGCGCGCCAAGGATCTCGGGCTCGGCCGTTCCGTCTTCGGTAATTCCACCGGCCTGCCGGACACGGAGAGCCGCACGACCGCCCGCGACCTTGTCGAACTCTCTCGTCATATCTTTCGCGAATATCCGGAATTCTATCCGATCTACGCGCAGCCGGATTTTACCTGGAACAAGATCTTCCAGCGTAACAAGAACCCGCTTTTTTCGCTCAATATCGGCGTCGACGGCCTTGGCGCCGGTTTTGCCGAGGGTTCGGGTTATGCGCTGGTGGCGTCGGTGGCACGCAATGGCACCCGGCTCTTCCTTGCCATGGGCGGGCTTGCGAGCGACAAGGAACGGCTGGAAGAGGCGAGAAGGGTGCTCGAATGGGGGCTGTCTTCGTTCGAGACCAAGGTCCTGTTCAAGCAAGGCGAGGTGATCGGCCAGGCGAGCGTCTATGGCGGCACGTCGAGCCATGTCGATCTCGTGGCCCGGGAACCGGTCGATATCTATCTGCCGGCCAACAATCCCGACCGCCTTTCCGGACGAATCGTCTATCGCTGGCCGCTCAGGGCTCCGGTGACCGAAGGTCAGGATGTCGGCGTGCTGAGGATTTCTTCGGGCGACCGGGTGGTGCGGGAAGTGCCGCTGGTGACGGCCAAGCCGATCGAAACCGGTAGCCTCGTCAGCCAGGCGACGGACGCGCTGCTCGAACTGATGTTCTTCTGGCTTTGACAACACGATGTTTCGCAGCGCACCCATATGCGTTATAAGCTGAAGCATAAAATGAGTGCGGAAAGACGCGTGGCAGAACATTCCGGATTGTTCGTAACTTTCGAAGGCGGCGAGGGGGCTGGCAAATCCACCCAGATTCGCCGGCTCGCAGATCAGCTGCGCCGCCGCGGCCATGATGTGCTGATGACCCGCGAGCCTGGCGGCTCGCCGGGGGCGGAAGCCGTGCGCCACGTTCTGCTCTCAGGGGCTGCGGAAGAGTTCGGCGTGCGGATGGAGGCGATCCTGTTTGCCGCCGCCCGCAACGACCATGTCGAGGAGGTGATCCGGCCGGCGCTCGAAAGTGGCGCAGTCGTGCTCTGCGACCGGTTCATCGATTCCTCACGCGTCTACCAGGGTGTCACCGGCAATCTGGAGCCCGATTACATCGAGGCGCTGCAGCGGGTGGCGATCAACGGGGTGGTGCCGGATTGCACGCTGATTCTCGACCTGCCGGCCGAAGTCGGGCTGAAACGTGCCCGCAAGCGCGGTGCCGACAGCGCGCCCGATCGTTTCGAGCGCGAAGAGATCGAAACCCACGAAAAACGCCGCGAGGCCTATCTCGAAATCGCCGAGGCGGAACCGGAACGCTGCCATGTGGTCGACGCCGAGCGCTCCGAAGACGAGATCGCCGACGAGATTTTCGCGATCGTCGAGCCGCTGGTGCGCGAACTGAGCTTTACTCAGAAGAGCAGCGCGGAATCGGTCGGATGAGCGAGGAAACCGCCGGCATTCTGGAAGGCGCCGTGCCGCCGGCGCGCAATCCGCATCTCTATGGGCATCAGGCCGCCGAGGATTTTCTGGCGCGCAGCTACCGCTCGGGGAAGGGGCACCACGCGATCCTGATCGAGGGGCCGGAGGGGATCGGCAAGGCGACGCTCGCTTTCCGCTTTGCCAACCACGTGCTTTCCCATCCCGATCCCGCGATCGCCCCCGATCATATCGCCGATCCCGATCTCAATTCGCCCATCAGCCGCCAGATCGCCACCGGCGCCTCGCATAACCTGTTGCATCTGGCGCGGCCGGTGGACGAGAAGACCGGCAAGACGAAAACCGCGATTACGGTCGACGAGGTGCGCCGGGCCGGGCATTTCTTCTCCCAGACTTCGGGCACTGGCAATTGGCGGATCGTCATCATCGATCCGGCCGATGATCTCAACCGCAACGCCGCGAACGCCATCCTGAAGATCCTCGAGGAACCGCCGCGCCGTGCGCTTTTCCTGGTCCTCTCGCATGCGCCCGGAAAACTGCTGCCGACGATCCGTTCGCGATGCCAGTCGCTGCGGTTGTCACCGCTCGGCGACCGGGATCTTGCGAAGGCGCTCGCGGGCCTGGGCATGCCGCTCGACGGCGGCAAGACGGAAGAGATGGTGCTCGGCATGTCCAAGGGCAGCGTTTCCCAGGCGCTGAAACTCCTGAACTATGGCGGCACAGAGATCATTTCCGCCTTCGATGAGGTAGTCGCGGCCGACGGTCCGACAGCCCGCAAGGCGATGCACCGGCTGGCGGATGTGCTGTCCGGCAAGGACAGCGAAGTGATCTTCGGCTTTTTCCTAGAGCACCTGAGCGACCACCTGATCGCCAAGGCGCGCAACGCGGCCCTTGCCGGCGATCTTCCGACGGCCGACAGGCAGGCGAAACTCGTCAGCGACATGACCGAGAAGATCACCATCGCGCAGGCCTATAATCTGGACCGCAAGCAGACGATCCTGTCGATCCTCGATGCCGCGCGGCGCTGATCGAAGGGCAGGGGCGGGAAGCTCACAAGGAACTTTGTGTTTCGCATCCGCGAAACATGCGCTAAGAGCGGCATGATCCAAATCCAAGTGCCCGAGTGCCCCTGATGTCCGACAAGACGCCCTATTACATCACCACTGCGATTTCCTACCCGAACGGCAAGCCGCATATCGGCCATGCCTATGAGTTGATCGCGACGGATGCCATGGCGCGCTTTCAGCGCCTGGACGGCAAGGATGTCTTCTTCCTGACCGGCACGGACGAACATGGCCAGAAGATGCAGCAGACGGCGCGCGCCGAAGGCATTACGCCGGAAGCGCTTGCCGAGCGCAATTCGGGTGAATTCCGGGCCATGGGCAAGCTACTCAACGCGTCCAACGACGATTTCATCCGCACCACCGAGCCGCGCCACCACGAGGCCTCCAGGAACATCTGGAACCGCATGGCCGACAATGGCGACATCTACAAGGACACCTATGCCGGCTGGTATTCGGTGCGCGACGAAGCGTTTTATGCCGAGGACGAAACGTCGGTCCGCGATGGCGTCCGCTACGGGCCGCAGGGAACGCCGGTGGAGTGGGTTGAGGAGTCCAGCTACTTCTTCAAGCTTTCCGAATACGGCGACAAGCTGCTGAAGCATTACGAGGAAAACCCGGATTTCATCGGCCCCAACGAGCGCCGCAACGAGGTGATCTCCTTCGTGAAATCCGGCCTGCGGGACCTGTCGGTATCGCGCACAACCTTCGATTGGGGTATCAAGGTACCCAACGATCCGGCGCATGTCATGTATGTCTGGGTCGACGCACTGACCAACTACCTCACCGCGACCGGCTACATGGAAGACCCGAACGGCCCGCGCGCCAAATACTGGCCGGCGGACGTGCATATCATCGGCAAGGACATCATCCGCTTCCATGCGATCTACTGGCCGGCCTTCCTGATGTCGGCCAGGCTGCCGTTGCCGAAGCGCGTCTTTGCCCACGGCTTCGTGCTGAATGCCGGCGAGAAAATGTCGAAGTCGGTCGGCAATGTCGTCGATCCGTTCGAGCTTCTGGAGAAGTTCGGGCTCGACTACGTGCGCTATTATCTCTGCCGCGAGATTTCCTTCGGCCAGGACGGCAATTGCAACGACCAACTGATCGCCACCCGCGTCAATGCGGATCTGGCCAACGGCATCGGCAACCTTGCAAGCCGTTCGCTGTCGATGATCGTCAAGAATTGCGACGGCCATGTTCCGGAACCGGGCGAGCTCACCGATGCCGACAGGCAACTGCTTGCGGCTGCCGACGGCCTGATCGCCATCTGCCGCGAGGAAATGGACAAGCAGCTCATCAACCGCGCTCTTGCGGCGATCATCGGTATCGTTTCCGACACCGACCGCTATTTTGCGGCGCAGGCGCCGTGGGTGCTGAAAAAGACCGATCCGGCCCGCATGGGCACGGTGCTTTACGTCACGGCGGAAGTCGTGCGCCAGATCGCCATCCTGTTGCAACCTTTCATGCCGGACTCGTCGGCCAAGCTGCTCGATCTCGTGGCTTCTCCGGCCGATAAGCGGGATTTTGCGGCGCTTGGCGAAGCCGGTCGCCTGAAGCCCGGCACGCCGCTCGAAGCCCCGACGCCGGTCTTCCCGCGTTATGTGGCGTCGGAAGCGAGCGCATAAGGCCTTATCCATGCTGATCGATACCCATTGCCACCTGGATTTTGCCGATTTCGCCGAGGAGCGCGACGCGATCGTGTCGCGTGCCCACGAGGCCGGCGTCGGCCAGATGGTGACGATCTCGACGCGGGTGCGAAAACTCGACGGCTTGCTGGCTCTCACCGAGCAATATCCGTCGGTGTTCTGCTCGGTCGGAACACATCCGAACAATGCCGGCGAAGAGCTGGACATCCAGACGGAAGACCTGGTGCGGCTCGCCAATGCGCATCAGAAGATCGTCGCGATCGGCGAGGCCGGGCTCGACTATTTCTACGACACGCAGACGCCGGCCGACCAGAAGACCGGGCTGACCCGCCATATCGCCGCCGCCCGGGAAACCGGTCTGCCGCTTGTCATTCACAGCCGCAGCGCCGACGATGACATGGGCGAGATCCTGACGAGCGAAAGCGGGAAGGGGGCCTTCCCTTTCATCCTGCATTGCTTCTCGTCCGGCGCAGAGCTTGCCCGCATCGGCATCGAGCTCGGCGGTTACGTCTCGTTCTCAGGCATCCTGACATTCCCGAAGTCGGAAGACCTGCGCGCGATCGCCAAAACCGTGCCGCTCGACCGGCTGCTGGTCGAGACCGACGCGCCTTATCTGGCGCCAGAAGCGCTGGCGCGGCAAACGCAACGAGCCTTCCTATGTGGTCAATACGGCCGAGGTGCTCGCCGAATGCATGGGCGTCAGCTACGAGGAAATAGCCAAGGTTACCACGGAGAACGCGTTCCGCATCTTCTCCAAGATGCCGAGGCTCTGACCTGTGGCGAGGTATCGGCGACGCTTCACCATTCTTGGCTGCTCGTCGTCGCCCGGCGTGCCAAGGCTGAATGGCGACTGGGGCGCCTGCGATCCGAATAACCCGAAGAACCGCCGCACGCGTGCCGCCTTCATGGTCGAGCAGATCGCGCCCGATGGCGGCAGCACCGTGGTGGTCATCGACACCGGTCCCGACTTTCGCGAACAGATGATCTCCGCCAATGTGCAGCGGGTCGATGCGGTTCTCTATACCCACGCCCATGCGGATCATCTGCACGGCATCGACGACCTGCGCGGTTATTTCATCCTGCAGCACCATCGCATCCCGATCTATGCCGATCCGGTCACCATGGACCGAATCCGCCAGGGGTTCGGTTATTGCCTGGAAACGCCGCCGGGCGGCAATTACCCGCCGATCGTCCGGCCGTTCCTGATCGAGACCATGGACGAGCCGATCGTCGTGGACGGGCCGGGCGGACCGATCCGTTTCCTGCCGCATCTGCAGGTGCATGGCGACATCCATTCGCTGGGTTTCAGGATCGGCGACGTGGCATATTGCAGCGACGTCAGCGACTTTCCGCCTGAGAGCGTCTCGAGGCTCGGCGGGCTCGACGTGCTGATCATCGACACGTTGCAGTACAGATATCACCCGAGCCATCTGTCGCTCGAACAGTCGCTCGAATGGATCGCCAAATTTGCGCCGAAACGCGCGATCCTGACGCATATGCATCTTCCGCTCGACTACGACACGGTGATGGCGCAGACGCCGCAGCATGTCGAACCGGCCTATGACGGTCTCGCGTTCGAGGTTGCTCTTGATCTCTGATCGCTGGCAGAACTAGTGGAGTGGCCGAAAACCCCGGTTTACCAGGCTTGCCGCGTATTGGTGTAGTTCCATAATTTACCTTATGCGATATTTGTATCGTATCGGGGTGGGTTCAAGGATGAAGTGCGACTTGCGAATGATGCCAATGGGTTATCACTCCGCAAGGAAGACGCAATGAGACGCACCTATTCCCAGATTGGATTGGACGAACGCCGTAAGATTGCTCGCTGGAGGACGGCTGGCCTCAGTGTCGCGGTCATCGCCGAGAAGCTCGGACGACATCGTTCGACGATCTTTCGTGAAGTCAGACGCAATATGTTCGTCGACAAGCAGATACCCGATCTCAGCGGCTATTATTGCGTGACGGCGCATGAGATGGCTTGCGAACGTCGTGCGAAGCTGCGGAAGCTTGCGCGCTTCTCACACGTTCGACAATCGGTGATCGAGCGCATCGTGCACGGCTGGTCACCGCAGCAGATCGCCGGTCGAATGCGGCTGGAACGTCATCCGATCTCGGTGAGCCATGAGACGATCTACAAGTTCGCCTATTCGGCCGACGGCCATGCCATCAAGCTGTGGCGGCATTTGCCGGAGCATCGTGCCAGGCGCAGACCACGACACGCCAGACGCAAGCACGGCCAACGGTTTAGCCCGGACTTGAACATCCTGCGCCGCCCAGACGTCGTTGCCGATCGCAAGCAGTTCGGCCATTGGGAATGCGATCTGATCCAGTTCCGCAAGAAGTTCGGAAAGGCCAATGTGACGTCGCTTGTCGAGCGGGTCAGCCGCTTTGCGATCTTTCTGCGCAACAATGATCGGCAGTCCCGGCCTGTTATGGACGGCCTCATACAAGCCCTGCAGTCCCTGCCCCATCTTGCCCGCCGTTCGATCACCTTCGACCGCGGGACGGAGTTCACCGACTGGCCGTATCTCCAGGCCAGCATCGGCACCCAAACGTGGTTCTGCGATCCACAATCACCCTGGCAGAAGGGCACGGTCGAGAACACCAACGGCAGGGTAAGGAAATGGCTTTCGAGAGAGGTCGATCCACTGTCGGTCACAGACGCCGATCTGATCGAGATCTGCAATCGGCTCAATGCGACACCGCGCAAATGTCTTGGCTATCGAACGCCAGCCGAAGTCTTTCGCAAAAAACTGCTCGCTCAGATGAGACACGCCGGTTAGCTTGGGCAGCCCCGCAAGTCGCGGTTCAGCATGAACTCACACGGGAACGTTACCGACGAACGCCCGTTCCCTCTCTCGCTGAGGCTTTCCAGACCGCTGGCCTCTTCGTCAAGCTCGGCGCAAGCAAGCGTCCCTAACGTCGGCCTCACCCGGAATGACTCCGGCTCAGATTGAGGACAATGATATGTCGAACGAAGCCAATAGCCACCAGCCGTCCGAACAGTCGCTCGCGCTGTTTCTTCAGGACAACGACGCCGACAAGCTGACCGATATTCTGGTCGAGGCGCTCTACGAAGCCTTCCGCATTCTCGAAGACGAGGTCCGTCCCGAAACGTTTCACTAGATCTTCCGTGCTGCTCGAGGGCTGGAACATGCTTGTCTTTTGCGTGCGAACATGATTGCCGTACGGCATTAGCAGCCCACACGGATTCTCCATCATGTTCGCAAGCGCCACGCCCTTCCTCACCATCGGCCTTCTGATTCTGTCGAACGTCTTCATGACTTTTGCCTGGTACGGGCATCTGAAATTCGAGAGCAAGCCGCTTTATCTCGTCATCATGGTAAGCTGGGGCATCGCCTTCTTCGAATATTGCGCCCAGGTGCCGGCAAACCGCATCGGCTACGGCTACTTCAATGCAGCGCAGCTGAAGACCATTCAGGAGATCATCACGCTCTCGGTCTTCGTCATTTTCTCCGTCCTTTATCTTGGCGAGCCAATTCACTGGAAGCAGATCGTCGGCTTCGGTTTCATCGCGCTCGGAGCGTTCTTCATCTTCACCAAATAGAGCGGGTACCGGGAACCGGCGCGCCGCAGATGTGTTCGGGCCACCATGACGTCAGGTGGTGCAATGAAGAAGATACCCGGATCGGCATTTCGGGCTGGATGACGAGGCGCTCGACCGCTGGGCGCTGCACGCGCCGCGGGATGCGCAGGCCTTCGCCGACCGGCTGGATGCGGGGCCGATTTCGTCGATTGTAAAGACCGCCAGACGTGCCTGAACGGGAGGTTTTCGCTTTTCCGTCGGCACGCCTTCATTTCTATCTCGGTTTGATTTAGAGACAGTCCTTCAATCCGCCTTTTCCGGGCGGTAGGACTGTTCGCAAGGTATGTTGATCGATGCTTGATTCCCTCAGAAACGCCGCCCGCTCCTGGGTTGCCAAGTCGCTTCTCCTGCTTCTGGTTGCCTCGTTTGCCATCTGGGGTGCTTCTCAATCGTTGGTGACGACCGGTGGCAACACGGTGATGACCGTCGGGGACCAGCAGATTTCGAGCGAGGAATTCCGCCTCGCCTATCAGCGGCAGATCGCCAATCTCAGCCGCCAGTTCGGGACACAGCTGACGGCCGAGCAGGCCCGCGCCTTCGGCATCCAGAACGAGGTGTTCACACAGCTCGCAGCCGGCGCCGCGCTCGATCAGCTTTCCGACGACATGAACCTCGGCCTTTCGGAAGACCGCCTCGCCAACCTGATCGCCGAGGACCCTGCCTTCAAGGGCGTCAACGGCCAGTTCGACCGCAACCTCTTCACCTCCCGCCTGCGCAATGCCGGCATTCGGGAGGACGATTACATCAAGGAGCGCAGCAAGGTCGCGGTCCGCAGCCAGATCGTCGAGGCGGTTTCGGACGGCTTCCAGCCGCCGAAAGTGCTGGTCGATGCCTTGAAGAGCTATCGCGACGAGACCCGCACGATCGACTACGTCCTGCTGTCCAACGCCAATATCGATCCGGTGAAGGCGCCGGCAAACGATGTACTCGCCGCCTGGTTCGAGGGCGTGAAGACCCGTTACCGCGCACCGGAATACCGCACCTTCACCTATGTGAAGCTGCAGCCGGGCGATATCGCCGACGCATCTTCGATCACCGACGAAGCCGCGCGCGCCGAATATGACAAGCGCAAGGACAGCTTCAAGACGCACGAAACGCGCACGATCGAGCAGCTCCCCTTCCCCAACAAGGAAATGGCGCAGGCCGCCGCAACGCAGCTGAAGGACGGTACTGCCACGTTCGACCAGATCATCAAGGATCAGGGCAAGACGGCGACGGACGTTCTGCTCGGCGATTTCACCAGGGAGAATGTGCCCGATCCGGCCTTTGTCGATCCGGCCTTCAAGGTTGCTGCCAGCGGCGGAACGACGCCGGTCATCGACGGCACCTTCGGCCCGGTCATCCTGCGCGTCACCAATATCCGCCCGGAGACGACGCGTTCGTTCGACGAGGTCAAGGAAGACATCCGCAAGCGGCTTGCCGTCTCTTCCGCATCCCAGGAAGTCCTGAGCGTTCACGACCGTTTCGAGGACATGCGCAGCGGCGGCACCTCGCTCGAGGAGACTGCCAAGGCGCTCAATCTCAAGGCTGTCACCGTGACGTCCGATGCCTCCGGCCGCGACGAGAAGGAGCAGCGCATCACTGAACTGCCGGCTTCCACCGCGCTGCTCGGCGATGTTTTCCGTACCGAGCCGGGCGCCGACACCATTCCGGTCAACCTCGGCAATGATGGTTATGTCTGGTTCGAGGTGCGCAACATCGTGCCCGAGCGCGACCGGCCGCTCGCCGACGTACGCGAAAAGGCCGTTGCCGACTGGACCGCCGAACAGCAGCGCCAGTCGCTCACCGCCCGCGCGACCGAACTCAAGGGCCGCCTCGACAAGGGCGAGACGCTTGCAGCCATCGCCACCGAACTTGGCGTAGCGGTCGAAAACAAGCAGGGCCTGCGCCGTGGCGCCGAGGATGCGATCTTCGGCAACGAGGCGATTTCGGCGGCCTTTTCCGGCCCGGTCAATATGACAGCGACCGCGATCGGTTCCGACGGTGAAAGCCGCCTTCTGATGAAGGTAGCCGCCGTCGACCAGGCAACGACGGATGCGGTTTCCGGCGACCAGCAGCTGCAGCAGATGGCGAACGCTGCCGGCGACGACATGCTCGATCAGATGGTCAACAGTCTGAAGACCAGCTACGGCGTGTCCGTTAATCAGACCGTGGTCGACCAGGCCATGCTGCAGTAAACCAGAGGGACGGCCGACCATGCCTGAGCTGAAACCCCTGCTTGCCAAGGTTGCCAATGGCGAGAGCCTCAGTCACGAAGAGGCGCGAGGCGCTTTCGACATCCTGATGTCCGGCGAAGCGACGCCGTCGCAGATCGGCGGCTTCCTGATGGCGCTGCGCGTGCGCGGCGAGACGGTTGCCGAGATCACCGGCGCGGTCGAAACCATGCGATCGAAGATGCTGCCCGTCTCCGGCCCTGCCGATGCCATCGACATCGTCGGTACCGGCGGCGATGGCCTCGGCACCTATAACATCTCCACCCTCGCCTCGCTGATCGTCGCCGGCTGTGGCGTTCCGGTCGCCAAGCACGGCAACCGGGCGCAGAGCTCGAAATCCGGCACGGCCGATACGCTTGGCGTCCTGGGCGTCAACCTGGACATTGGGCCGGACCTGATCTCGCGCTGCATCAGCCAGGCCGGTATCGGCTTCATGTTCGCCTCGATGCATCACGCGGCGATGCGCCATGTGGGTCCGAGCCGCGTCGAGCTCGGCACGCGTACGATCTTCAATCTGCTCGGCCCGCTTTCAAACCCCGCCGGCGCCAAACGCCAGCTTCTCGGCGTCTTCGCGCCGAAATGGCTGGGGCCTATCGCCGAGGTCCTGCGCGATCTCGGTTCGGAGACGGTCTGGATCGTCCACGGCGACGGCATGGACGAGATCACCACCACGGGCGTTACCCAGGTGACGGCTCTGGAAGACGGCAAGATCCGCTCCTTCGAGCTGACGCCGATGGATTTCGGTGTCCAGCCCGCAACGCTCGACGAGCTCAAGGGCGGCGATGGTGTTCACAATGCCGCTGCCTTGCGGAGCGTGCTCGGCGGTGCCAAAAATGCCTATCGCGATATTTCGCTCTGCAATGCGGCTGCCGCGCTGGTCGTCGCCGGCAAGGCGGAGACAATCGCCGACGGCATGAGGCTTGCCACCCGTTCGCTGGATGGCGGCGAAGCGGCGGCAGCTCTCGACCGCCTGGTTGCCGTCTCGAACGAAAAGGATTGAGGCCATGACGGATATCCTCAAGAAGATCGAAGCCTACAAGCGCGAAGAGATCGCCGCTGCCAAGGCGAGCGTACCGCTTGCGGAGCTGAAGGCCCGCGCTGCGGACCAGCCCTCCCCGCGCGGCTTTCATCGCGCGCTGAAGGCGAGGCAGGATACCGGTGGCTTCGGCCTGATCGCCGAGATCAAGAAGGCAAGTCCGTCCAAGGGCCTCATCCGCCTGGATTTCGACCCGCCTTCGCTTGCAGCAGCCTACGAAGCCGGTGGCGCCACTTGCCTCTCCGTCCTTACCGATGCGCCAAGCTTCCAGGGCGCGCCGGAATTCCTGACCGCCGCCCGCAACGCCTGTTCGCTGCCGGCGCTGCGCAAGGATTTCATGTTCGAGACCTACCAGATCCACGAGGCGCGCGCCTGGGGCGCCGATTGCATCCTGCTGATCATGGCTTCGCTTTCCGACGACGAAGCGCGCGAGCTCTACGATGTTACGGCCGAACTCGGCATGGACGCGCTGATCGAGGTGCACGACGAGCAAGAAACCGAGCGGGCGCTGAAACTCCCCTCGCCGCTGATCGGCATCAATAACCGCAATCTGCGTACCTTCGAGCTCAACCTCGAAACGAGCGAGCGGCTGGCGCCGATGGTGCCGACCGACCGGCTGCTCGTCGGCGAAAGCGGCATCTTTACAAACGAGGACTGCCAGCGCCTGAAAAAGGTCGGCATCAACACCTTCCTCGTCGGAGAGAGCCTGATGCGCAAGGACGATGTGGCCGCCGCCACCCGCCTTCTTTTGACCGGCGAGGCTGCGGCCCAGGCGGCAGAATAATGACCGGCCTCACCCATATCGGCGCTTCCGGCGAGGCGCATATGGTCGATGTCGGCGACAAGGCCGAGACCACCCGCTCGGCGACCGCCGAAGGTTATGTCCGCATGTTGCCGGAAACGCTGGCGACGATCCGCGAGGGCAATGCCAAGAAGGGCGACGTGATCGGCACGGCGCGGCTGGCCGGCATCATGGCCGCCAAGAAGACTTCCGACCTCATTCCGCTCTGCCATCCGCTGATGCTCACCAAGGTGGTCGTGGACATTACCGAGGACGAGACCCTTCCGGGCCTGCGGGTGACCGCGACCGCAAAACTCACCGGCAAGACCGGCGTCGAGATGGAAGCGCTGACGGCCGCCTCGGTCGCCTGCCTGACGATCTACGACATGGCGAAGGCCGTCGACCGGGCCATGGAGATCGGCGGCATTCGCCTTCTCGAAAAGACCGGGGGCAAATCCGGAACCTACCGCGCGGAGGACTGAGAAATGGCGCTGCTGCCCGTTTCCGAAGCGAAGAACCGCCTGCTCGGCAAGGCCAATCCGATCGGCACGGTGGAGACGGTCGCTCTTGGCGAAGCGAACGGCCGAGTCCTTGCGACGGACCTCGTTGCCCGCCTCACCCAGCCTCCCTTCGACGCGTCTGCCATGGATGGCTATGCGCTCAAGGCTTCCGACGCACCGGCGATCGGGGCCGAACTGACCGTGATCGGTACCGCCGCCGCCGGCCACGCCTTCGAAGGCACGGTTGGCAAGGGCGAGACTGCGCGCATCTTCACCGGCGCCCCGGTACCGGACGGCGCCGACTCCATCCTCATCCAGGAAGATGCCGAAAAGCTCGAGGGCGACCGGATTCGCACCAAGTTCGAAGTGGTGAAGGGCCGGCATGTCCGCCCCCGCGGCCAGGATTTTGCCGAGGGCGAAGCGGTCCTGCCGTCTGGCGCGGTGCTCGACTTCTCGCACCTGACGGTCGCCGCCGCAATGAACCATGCGGCGCTTCCCGTCTACCGTCGTCCGCGCGTGGCAATCCTGGCAACCGGCGACGAGCTTGTTCCGCCCGGCGACACACCCGGAAGAGCGCAGATCATCGCCTCCAACACCTTCGGCGTTTCGGCCCTGGTGCGCGACAATGGCGGCGAGGTCCTCGATCTCGGCATCGTCCGCGACCGGCCTGAAGATATCGCCGCAGCCATCGACAAGGCCCGTGCGGCCGAGGCCGACGTGCTGGTGACCCTTGGTGGAGCCTCGGTCGGCGATCATGATCTGGTACAATCGACGCTGAAGGCATCCGGCATGGAACTGGATTTCTGGCGCATCGCCATGCGGCCGGGCAAGCCGCTGATGGTCGGCGCGCTCGGCGAAATGCAGGTTCTCGGCCTGCCGGGCAATCCGGTCGCAAGCCTTGTCACCAGCATGCTCTTCCTTGAACCCCTGATCCGCAAGCTCGCTCGCCTGCCGGAAAGGCGCCGCGAGGTGCAGGGTATCATGGCACACAGGCTTGCAGCCAACGACCAGCGCCAGGATTATCTGCGCGCCAGGTTGACGAGGGACCGCGACGGCAATCTGGTCGCCGAGGCGTTCGAGAAGCAGGACTCGTCGATGATGAAGATCTTCGCCCATTCCGACGGCCTCATCATCCGCCCGGCGCACGCGCCGGAACTGCCGGCCGGCGCCCCCTGCCCGATCCTGCTGATCCGCCCCTGACGGTGATCCGATCCTTTTCGAAATCCGTACCTTGGGGCAGCCATGCCCTGAACGGAGAAGACCGTGTCTCTTGAAAAGCCGGCCCCCGCCATCCTCTGGTTCCGCAAGGATCTGCGTCTCGACGACAACCCGGCACTGCACGCTGCGATCGAGGCCGGAGGCCCGGTCATCCCGGTCTATATCCGCGAGCCGGCACACCTGAACGTCGGGCCGCTCGGTGCCGCACAGGCCTGGTGGCTGCACCACTCGCTGGCAGCACTCAAGGAATCGCTGAGGTCTCTGGGCAGTGACCTCATCCTCATCTCCGGCAAGGCGGAGGACGTGCTCGCCGATCTCGCCCGCAAGGCCGATGCAAAAACCGTCTTCGTCAACCGCGCCTATGAGCGGACGCTGTTCGACCGGGGCATCGCCATTGAGCTGAAAAAGCACGACATCGCTATCCGCGCCTTCCACGGCCAGCTCCTGCACGAGCCGAAATCCATCCGCACCGGTACGGGAAACGCCTTCAAGGTGTTTACGCCATTCTGGAATGCGCTCCAGAAGGCGGGCGAGCCGCACGAGCCCATCGACACGCCAACGAAAATCCTCTCGCCCCAGCACCTGCCGCCGTCCGAAAACCTCGATCACTGGGCCTTGCTGCCGACGAAACCCGATTGGGCCGCGGAGTTTGGAAAGATGTGGGTACCGGGTGAAGCAGGAGCACAGGAGAAACTGCGCGATTTCGTCGATCGCGAGCTGCACGACTACAAGCGCGGCCGCGATCTGCCGTCGATCGATGCCACGTCCCTCCTCTCGCCACACCTGGCGCATGGCGAAGTCTCGCCAGCTCGCATCTGGCACGCCGTCCGGGGCCTGCCCTCCAAGGCGTCGGAGGATGTTGCCCATTTCCGCCGCGAGCTCGCCTGGCGGGACTTCTGCTACAATCTGCTGACCGAATTCCCCGAACTTCACGACAGGAACTGGGACGACAGGTTCGACCGCTTCAAATGGGGATACGACCCGGGGGAGTTTCACGCCTGGACGATGGGCATGACCGGCTATCCGATCGTCGATGCCGGCATGCGCCAGCTCTGGCGCACCGGTTTCATGCACAATCGCGTCCGCATGATCACCGCGTCCTTCCTGATTAAGGACCTGATGATCGACTGGCGCAAGGGCGAAAGATGGTTTCGCGACACGCTGGTCGATGCCGACCCGGCGAACAATTCGGCCAGCTGGCAATGGGTGGCGGGTTCCGGCGCCGATGCCTCGCCGTTTTTCCGGATCTTCAACCCCGTCCTGCAGGGCGAGAAATTCGACCCGGATGGCGATTACGTCCGGGAATATCTACCGGAATTGGCAAGACTGGATCGCAAATACGTCCACAAGCCTTTCGAAGCGCCAGAGCATGTCCTGGAAAAGGCGGGCATCGAGCTCGGAAAGACCTATCCGAAGCCGATCGTCGATCACGCTTTTGCCCGCGACCGGGCACTGGCTGCCTATCGCGACATCCGTTGATCGAGCCGAACGGCCAAGGCGAGACTATTCCTCTTCCGGTTCCTGTTCGGTCAACACCCATACATGGCCTGCAGGATCGAAGATCGAGGCCACCTGCCGGCCGTCCATGTCCGTCTGGATCCTGTCACGCATCATGCCGCCGAATTGGAACGCCGCCTCGACGACGCTTTCGACATCCGGCACCGTCAGCTGGAAGATCGTGCTGACGGCACCGTCGTTTTTCGGATGGTAAGGCCCCTGATAGGAAGGCGCGGCCTCCCGTTCCGGATCCGATCCGCAGACGACGATGCCGATCGGTCCGAGCTGCAGCTCGATCATCGTGAGGCGCAGCATTTCATAGGAATTCGTTTCCGTGGCGCCGAAGACGTTCTTGTAGAACTCGGCCGTGTCGCGCTCGCGCCCCTGTGCCACGAACAGGCTCAAACTCAAGCTGAAATTACTACCCAACATCGTCCATGTTCACCCGTGATTCCCCGTCAGGATAAAGGAGTTATTGTGATGGTGTCATGTCAGCCGTGGAGGCCTCCGGCCTTTAACGGACGCTATGCACCGGATTCGCTACCGGGGCCCGCATAACGCGCCCGTGGCCGGATCAGGTGTCCGCTCTCGACCTGCTCCATGGCATGCGCCAGCCAGCCGGCGGTGCGCGAAAGCGCAAAGATCACGAGCGGTGCGTCTTCCGGAAGCTGGAAGGTCGCGGCAAGCGATGCCAGTGCGAAATCGATGTTGATCGGCTCGCCGAGCAGTTCCTCCCCGGCCTCGGCAAGTGAGGCGTAGAGCGGCGGCGCCTCGAAACTCGCCATCAGCGCCCGTGCCCGCGGATCGCCATGCGGATAGAGCCGGTGGCCGAAGGGCCTGACGACGCCTTCCGAGGATAACATGCTGCGGATCGCCTCCCGCACGCCGACGGACGCCGCCTTTTCCGCGAGCACCGGTACGCTGGTCCAGGCGCCGCCATGCCGCGGACCCGTCAGCGTCGCAAGGCCCGAAAGCGTCGCAGCGGAGAGTGCGGCACCCGACGACGCCGTTACGCGCGCCGCGAAGGCGGAAACGTTGAGTTCATGTTCGGCCGCCAGCACCAGTGCCCTGCGGATCGGTTCGGCCGCATCGGGACGCTGCCAGCCGAGCGCCAGCCGCTCATGCAGGGGCAGCGGTTCCGGCCAAGGCGCAAGCGCCGTGGCAATTGTCGATAGCACGTCGGCTGCTTCGGCGCGCAGGATGAAGGGTTTCCGCCGCAGAGCCGGCAGGTCGATCATAACGCGGCAGGCAAGCCCGGCAAAGGCCGCAGCCATGCGGGGGGAGCCGCTATGCCCTGCCCTGCCCGCCGTAACCAGAACGTTTTCCGTATCCCAGAGAAGTGCGGCGACCTCTTCCAGCCTCGCATGTTCGCACAGCTCGACAGCATCGCGGCCGCGATAGAAAAGCCGCTCGTTGGAAATCGTCGAGATTGTCGTCGGCAGGACCGGATCGCCCCAGCGGATCGCGTCCGCTGCCACCGCCGCCGATTGTCGCCGCCCCGCATGCCGTTCCGAAAGGCGCTTGACGTCGTCGGCCTGATAGAGGCTGCGGCGCGGATCGGCTGGATCCGGCTTCGCGCGGATGCGGCCGCGGCTGACATTGGCATA
The DNA here is from genome assembly GCF_021391675.1 of Neorhizobium galegae. NCBI lineage: Bacteria > Pseudomonadati > Pseudomonadota > Alphaproteobacteria > Hyphomicrobiales > Rhizobiaceae > Neorhizobium > Neorhizobium galegae. The sequence goes on along the minus strand of NZ_CP090095.1, from coordinate 2,341,888 downwards.
AAGCGTCTGCGGTTTGGTCCCGAGGCGGGAGAGCGCTTCTTCGGCGGTGATCCAGAGCATGTTCATATTGATCGATTGCATCAAGATTGACGTCAATAAGACTAGGTCCGATCATCCTTCACGTAAAGGAGAAACACCCATGAAAAACAACGGACTTGAAGATGTCATCGCCGCCGAAACCCGGCTTTCGGACGTGGACGGAGAAGCGGGCCGCCTCGTCATTCGCGGCGTATCTCTCGACCTGCTCGTCGAGCGCGCGACCTATGAAGACGCTGCAGCGCTGCTCCTGGATGGTTTCCTGGAGCGTTCCGTCACGGCGGCCGATCTCAAGGCGCGCCTCGGTCAGGCCCGCGCCGAAGTTTTTGCGCATGTGCGCGGGGCAGATGCCGCGCTTCTGAACCTGCCGCCAGTCGATGCCATGCGCGCCCTGATCGCGCGGTTGCCGGACGGCGAAGATTTCGAAACGACGCTCCGACTGCTGGCCGCTCCCGCCGTCTTCCTGCCGGGCGTGCTGAGGCTCCAGAAGGGAGAAACGCCGGTGGCGCCCAGCCCGTCGCTTTCCCAGTCCGCCGATATCCTCGCCATGCTGAACGCCAGCCTGCCGACGCGTGAACAGATCGCAGCGCTGGACGCCTATCTGGTGACGATTGCGGATCACGGACTGAATGCCTCGACCTTCGCCTCGCGCGTCGTCGCCTCGACCGGGGCAGGCCTCACTTCATCGGTGCTGGCTGCCATCAGCGCGCTCAAGGGACCGTTGCATGGTGGTGCGCCGGGACCGGTGCTCGACATGCTGGATGCGATCGGCAGCGAGGACAATGCCAGGACCTGGCTCGGTCAGGCGGTCGATCGCCGCGAGCGTCTGATGGGGTTCGGCCACCGTATCTACCGCGTCCGCGATCCCCGCGCCGATGCGCTGCAAGGTGCATTGCGTCCCTTGGTCATGACCGGACAGGTGGACCCGGACCGCATCCGGCTCGCCGAAGCCGTCGAGCAGGCGGCACTCGCCGTTCTTAGGGAGCGTAAGCCGGACCGGCCGCTCGACGTCAATGTCGAGTTCTACACGGCCCTGCTGCTCGATGCGCTGAAATTTCCGCGGGCTGCCTTCACCGGCGTCTTTGCCATCGGCCGCACGGTCGGCTGGATCGCCCATGCCCGCGAACAGGCGCTGGAAGGCCGGCTGATCCGGCCCCGCTCGGTCTATGTCGGCCCCCTGCCCCAGGCGGCGTGACTGGCGATCACATTTGGATGGACATGCCGCCGTCGACGGTCAGCACATGGCCGTTGACGAAGGAGCCGGCGTCGCTTGCCAGGAACAATGCGGCGCCGGCGATCTCTTCGGGCTGGCCCCAGCGCTGCAGCGGCACGCGCTGGCGCATGAATGCGATCATGTCGGGATCCGCGGAAATCCCCGCATTGGTCTCTGTGGCGAACATTCCCGGCGCAATCGCATTGCTGGTGACGCCGAACGGGCCGTATTCGGCCGCAAGGCTTCGGACCAAGCCGGTCAGGCCCTGTTTGGCGATAGGATAGATGGCGTCGCCGGGACGGGCCATGCTGCCGATGATCGACGTGATCGAGATGAGACGGCCATGGCCCTGAGCCTTCATGATATCAGCGGCATTGCGCGACAGCGCGATTGCCGAGAGCAGGTCGGTCTGGATCAGGTTCAGGATTTCGGCATCGCTGAATGCTGCAAACGGGCGCCGGTCACGGGCGCCGACATTGTTGATCAGGATATCCAGCCGGCCATGATCTGCATGAAGCCTGGCGATCGTCTCGCGTCCGGCATCGAGATCTGCGACGTCGAAGGCAGCAGCACTCGCCTTGCCGCCCGCACCGGTGATGGAAGCCACTGCCTGTTCGAGCATCTCGCTCGAGCGGCCGCTGACCACGACATGCGCGCCGGCCTCCGCCAGAGCCGTCGCCATCTGCAGGCCAAGCCCTCGGCCGCTGCCTGTCACCAGCGCCACGCGTCCGTTAAGAGAAAATCTGTCGAAAATACCCATATCGCACCGCTGAAATGAAAAGAGCAATTCCGGCGAGCATAGGGGATGTCGCGGCAGTGCCGCCAGAGCGAAAATCTCCGCCTGATGGCAAAAAGGCAGGATGCGGGATCCTGCCTTTTGTCTCATATCCTCAAACGAGGCGGCTTTGTTCCAGCGCCGCTTCGACGAAGCTCGCAAACAGCGGATGCGGATCGAGCGGCCGGCTCTTCAGCTCCGGATGGTATTGGACGCCGATGAACCACGGATGGTCCGGATATTCGATCGTTTCAGGCAATACGCCGTCCGGCGACATGCCCGAGAAGACCAGGCCACAGCTTTCCAGCCGGTCCTTGTAGTCGATATTCACCTCGTAACGGTGACGGTGCCGCTCGGAAATATCGGTCGAACCGTAGATCTCGGCGATCTTGGTGTCCTTCTTGAGCGCCGCCTTGTAGGCGCCGAGGCGCATCGTGCCGCCGAGGTCGCCGGCCGCCGAGCGGACTTCGAGCTCGTTGCCCTTCACCCATTCGGTCATCAGGCCGACCACCGGCTCCCTGGAGGGGCCGAATTCCGTCGACGACGCCTTCTCGATGCCGGCGAGATTGCGGGCCGCCTCGATGACGGCCATCTGCATGCCGAAGCAGATGCCGAAATACGGCACCTTGCGTTCGCGCGCGAAACGGGCCGCATTGATCTTGCCCTGCGAACCGCGCTCGCCGAAGCCGCCCGGTACCAGAATACCGTGAACCTTCTCAAGCCACGGCGCCGGATCCTCCTTTTCGAAGATCTCCGACTCGATCCACTCGAGGTTGACCTTGACGTGGTTGGCGATGCCGCCGTGATGCAGCGCCTCGATCAGCGACTTGTAGGCGTCCTTGAGGCCCGTGTACTTGCCGACGATCGCGATCGTCACTTCGCCTTCCGGGGTGCGGATGCGGTTGCAGACCTCCTCCCAGGCGTCGAGGCGCGGCTTGGGGGCCGGTTCGATGCCGAAGGCGGCGAGCACCTCGTTATCGAGGCCTTCCTTGTGGTAGGCCATCGGCACGTCGTAGATATTGGCGACGTCAAGCGCCTGGATCACGGCGGAGGCCCGCACGTTGCAGAACAGCGAAAGCTTGCGGCGTTCGGCCTCCGGAATTTCGCGGTCGGCGCGCACCAGCAGGATATCCGGTGCGATCCCCATCGCCTGCAGTTCCTTGACGGAATGCTGGGTCGGCTTGGTCTTGAGTTCGCCGGCCGCCGGAATGAACGGCATCAGCGTCAGGTGGACATAGATCGCAGTGCCGCGCGGCAGGTCGTTACCGAGCTGGCGGATCGCTTCCATGAACGGCATCGCCTCGATGTCGCCGACCGTACCGCCGATCTCGCAGATGACGAAATCGTAGTCGTCATTGCCTTCGGTGACGAAATCCTTGATCTCGTTGGTAACGTGCGGGATCACCTGGACGGTCGCGCCGAGATAGTCGCCGCGGCGTTCCTTGTCGATGATGTTCTTGTAGATGCGACCCGTGGTGATGTTGTCGGTCTTCGTCGCCGAACGCCCCGTAAAGCGCTCGTAATGACCGAGATCGAGGTCGGTTTCCGCCCCGTCGTCGGTGACGAATACCTCGCCGTGCTGCGTCGGGCTCATCGTGCCCGGGTCGACGTTGAGATAAGGATCGAGCTTCCTCAGCCGAACCCGGTAACCTCGTGCTTGTAACAAAGCTCCGAGTGCCGCGGCCGCAATTCCTTTTCCGAGGGAAGAAACCACGCCGCCAGTTATGAATACATATCGCGCCATGGGATTCACCGGATACCTTTTCATTGGTGATTCCGCCAGCCCAAATCGTCTGCTTTATAAAAACGGCTGTGGAATCTTCACAAAATAAAACCGGCAGGCTTTTGGCCTGCCGGAGCTTGAAACGTTGACCGAGCCTTATTGGCCGGTCGGAACACCCGTCGGTGCGGCCGGAGCCGAACCGGTCGCGGGCGCCGCAGGAGCCTGCGTTGCAGGCGCAGCGCCGGTTGCCGGGGCTGACGGAGCGGATGCGCCGGAGCCGGACGGAACGCCGTTGCCTGCCGGAGCGGGCGCAGGCGCCGGGCCGAGCTGGTCGAGAATGCCGCCGCCGGTGCCCTGCTGGCTCTGCGGGATGCGGTTCAGGATGTCGCTCGGGCGGGATTCGTACCGCGCCAGGATGCCGAGTGCCAGCGAGGTGATGAAGAACAGCGTCGCGAGGATGGCGGTCGTGCGGGTCAGCGCATTGGCGGTGCCGCGTGCCGACATGAAGCCGGAGCCGCCGCCGATGCCGAGCCCGCCGCCTTCGGAGCGCTGGATCAGCACTACGCCGACGAGCGCCAGCACGATCATGAGATGAATAACGATCAGAACGGTCTGCATGAATTAAAGATCCCTGCCCCTCGACGAGGCAATAGAAGAAGATTGGCGGCTCTTTACATGAGGCTCGCGTGCATTCCAAGCCCTTATCAAAAAGCTTTAGGCCGTCAGTCCCTCATAGACCCGATAGATGGCGAGAAAGTCCTCGGCTTTCAAGCTCGCGCCGCCGATCAGTGCGCCGTCGACATTCTCGACGCCCATCAACTCCCTGGCATTGCCCGGCTTGACCGAACCGCCATAGAGAATGCGCATCTGTCTGCCTTCGTCGCCGAACCGCTGAATAAGTTCTGCCCGCATGAAGGCATGGGCGATTTCGATATCCTTGACGGTCGGCGTCAGTCCGGTGCCGATCGCCCAGATCGGTTCATAGGCGACGACAGTGTTGGCGGCGTTTGCCGACAGGGGCAGCGAGCCGAAAATCTGGCGTTTCAGGATATCGAGGGTCTGGTATGCGTCGCGTTCGTCGCCGGTTTCGCCGATGCAGATGATCGCCGTCAGGTCGGCGGCATAGGCCGCCTCCGCCTTGGCGCGGACCAGATGATCGGTTTCGGCATGGTCGGCGCGGCGTTCGGAATGCCCGACGATCACATAGGTGCCGAAGCAGTCGGCGATCATCTCCGCGGAAATATCGCCGGTATGGGCGCCGCACATGTTCTGGTGGCAATCCTGGCCGCCGATTTCAAGCGGACTGTCGGTCGCCAGGGCGGTTGCGACATAGAGCAGCGTCGCCGGCGGGCAGATCAGCGTATCGACCTTTTCCGACAACGGTCCTATCACACCATCGGCAATCGTCTTGATTTCGGTCAGGAACTCGCGGGTGCCGTTCATCTTCCAGTTTCCGGCAACGAGCGGGCGCACATCAGGCGTCATAGGCAAATAATTCCTCTCCGTTCGGTTCCGACCAGCAAAACCGAGGCCTCCGTCTATTCGGGAAACTGGTTTTAGACATATCCTGCGTGAATTGGTATGCAAAAGACAGGTTTTGGTTCAGGACCTTGGTTAACGAGCGGTCTTTCAGTGGCCGGTCAGCAGAAAATTCAGGACCTTCCTCCAATCGACCATCCGGATCGGCGTGCCGTGGCTGCCGCTTGCAAACAGCGTGAACCGGGTCGGGTAGCGCGCGGCCTTCAGCTTGCGATAGACCGCTTCCTGATCCTCGAACTTGTAGACGCTGTCGCTGCCGCCATGCGCGAAATAAATGGGCAGCCTGCGCTTTGCCAGAGGCGATTTCGGCAATTCCGGGTCCGGCGGGCCGCCGAGCAGTGCCACGCCCTTCAGATACCGCACGGCCTGTGCGTCGCGGCTGATGCCCTGGCAGATGAAGCCGCCCATCGACGCGCAGGCGAGGATCACCGGCCGTCCCGACGACTGATCGGAGGCGTAGCGGATCAGCGCCGCGATATCGGCAACCCCTTGGTCGTCGAACGAGGTGACGCTCGGCGAATAATAGGTGCCGCCATTGCCGGTGACGAGGTTCTTCAGGCGGTTGAAATTGCCGCCGAACGTATAGTCGTTGACGCCGAGCCGACGGTCGCCGCCGCGTCCGTGGATGAAGATCACCGTGAAGGCGGCGCCGTCCGGCTGTCCCACCCTGGTGACATCGAGCCGGCGCCCGGAAAGGTTCAGCGTCTCGTTCTGCTGATAGCGCCTGACGCCCAGGGAAACATACTCGTCCTTGACGCGCCGCGCCGGCTCGCGGTCGCGGCCGTTGATGTCGCGCATTTCCTGGTAGTCTATTACCTCGTAGGCGCCGCCGTCCGAGGATTGCTGCACCGTCATCTGCGAAAACAGCTCGTCCTTGAAAGGCTTTATCGGCCCTTCCTGCGCTTCTGCCCGCACAGTGGCAAGAGTTGACAGAAGAGCAAGAACCGTGCCGAAAACGAAATGAACTGTGGACATGCTTTGTTTCATCCGGTTCCTTCAGCCTCGCAAGCTTGCCATGGCCCGATCGGCGCAGCATTGGTGAAAAACGACCGTTTCCATGCGGCATCGCGAAAAAGCCGGGTTTCTGGCAGAATCGCGAGTGATTCGAAACAGCACGAGATGGGTATGGCTTCCTCTTCCGCACCCCGACAGGTAGTACCGACGCAGCCAATGGATGACAATAACGACCTTTTTGCCGATTTGCCGGTGACAGCCAAGGCGGTCGCCGTCGAACCCGCGCCTGCCCTCAAGGCGGAGCCCTCGACACCACGTCCGGCGCCGACGACATTGTCCGGCGACGATTACGGCGCCTCCTCGATCCGTGTGCTCGAGGGCCTGGAGCCGGTGCGCATGCGCCCCGGCATGTATATCGGCGGCACCGACGAAAAGGCGATGCACCACCTCTTCGCCGAAGTCATCGACAATTCGATGGACGAAGCGGTTGCCGGCCATGCGGACTTCATCGACGTCCATCTCGATGCCGAGGGTTTCCTGACGGTCACCGACAACGGCCGCGGCATCCCCGTCGAGAACCACCCCCAGGTTCCGGGCAAATCGACGCTCGAAGTCATCATGACCAAGCTGCATGCGGGCGGTAAGTTCGACGGCAAGGCCTATGAGACATCCGGTGGTCTGCACGGCGTCGGCGTTTCCGTCGTCAATGCCCTGTCCGATCTTCTCGAGGTGGAAGTCGCCCGCAATCGAAAACTCTACCGACAGCGCTTTTCGCGCGGCGTGCCGCAGGGCGGCCTGGAGGAACTCGGCGACGTCCATAACCGCCGCGGCACCAGGGTGCGCTTCCATCCCGATCCGCAGATCTTCGGCGACCACGCGAAATTCGATGCCGGCCGTATCTTCCGCATGGCGCGCTCCAAGGCCTATCTGTTCGGCGGCGTCGAAATCCGCTGGAGCTGCGATCCCGGAATGGTGCCCGCCGGCGGCGACATTCCGGAAAAGGCCGTCTTCCACTTCCCCGGCGGCCTCAAGGATTATCTCTCCGCCACGCTCGGCAAGGATTTCACCGTCACCCGCGAAATCTTCGCCGGCCGCACCGAGAAGACCGGCGGCCATGGCGCGATGGAATGGGCGATCACCTGGTATGGCGGCGATCCCGAACTGCATTCCTACTGCAACACCATCCCGACGCCCGAAGGCGGCACCCATGAAGCCGGTCTGCGCATCGCGCTCACCAAGGGCCTCAAGAACTATGCGGACCTGACCCAGAACAAGCGCGCGAAGGAAATCACCACCGACGACGTGATGATCTCGGCGGTCGGCATGCTTTCGGTCTTCATCCGTGAGCCGGAATTTGTCGGCCAGACCAAGGACAAGCTCGCGACCGTCGAAGCCCAGCGCCTCGTCGAAAACATCCTGCGCGATCCCTTCGACCACTATCTTGCCGGCAATCCGGCCGAGGCTGCAAAGCTCCTCGAATGGGTAATCGAACGCGCCGAGGAGCGGCTGCGCCGCCGCAAGGAAAAGGAAGTCAACCGCAAGACGGCGGTACGCAAGCTGCGCCTGCCCGGCAAGCTCGCCGACTGCTCGCAGAACACCGCCGAGGGTGCCGAACTCTTCATCGTCGAAGGGGACTCGGCAGGTGGCTCCGCCAAGCAGGGCCGCAACCGCGCCAACCAGGCGATCCTGCCCCTGCGTGGCAAGATCCTCAACGTCGGCAGCGCCAGCCGCGAAAAACTGTCAGCCAACCAGCAGATCGCCGATCTCATCCAGGCGCTCGGCTGCGGCACGCGCACCAAATACCGCGAGGAAGACCTTCGTTACGAGCGCATCATCATCATGACCGATGCCGACGTCGACGGCGCCCATATTGCTTCGCTGCTGATCACCTTCTTCTACCAGGAAATGCCCGAGCTGATCCGCGGCAACCATCTCTATCTGGCGGTGCCGCCGCTCTACGTCCTGCGCCAGGGCGGCAAGACCGTTTACGCCCGCGACGATGCCCATCGGGCGGAGTTGATGGAAACGATGTTCAAGGGCAAGAAGGTCGAGATCGGCCGCTTCAAAGGCCTTGGCGAAATGATGGCGGCGCAGCTGAAGGAAACCACGATGGATCCTGCCCATCGCACGCTGCTGCGCATCTCGATCGACGACGTGGATTTCGAAGGCACCCGCGAAGCCGTCGACAATCTGATGGGCACCAAGGCGGATGCCCGCTTCCGCTTCATCCAGGAGCGCGCGGCGTTTGCCGAAAACCTCGATATCTGAGCCGGTTTTCCGGCTCGGATACCTCCGGCTTGGTCATGAAAGTCAGCTCCGTTCGACGAGCACCTTGGTAACGGCGCCGATCAACGCGGCCGCCTCATAGGGCTTGAGGACGACAGGCGCCGAAAAGCTTGCCGGGATGATCGACTTGTCGCTGTAGCCGGTCGCGAAAATGAACGGAATGTCCAGGCGGATCAGTTCCTCGGCGATCGGCAGCGATGTGCCGGAGCCGAGATTGACGTCGAGGATCGCGACGTCGAACCTGAACTCCTTGAGCTTGCGGAACGCGTCGGCGACAGAGGGCGTCGTCGTCACCTTGTCGATGCCATGCTCGGCAAGCATCGCTTCCACGTCCGCGGCGATCAGCATCTGGTCCTCCACCAGCAGGAATTCGAGATCCTGAAGCCGCGGCATAGCCGTGTCATCGCTGACAGTGCTGCTGCTCTCCTCGGATTCGACTTCCGCCAGCTCCTCATCGCCGTGGATGTGTTTCGACGGCACCACGAAGCGCGCCCTCACCCCCTCGGGCGGATATTCGATCTTCGCCTCGCCCTCCAGCTCGTAAGGCACGCTGCGGGTGATCAGGACGCTGCCAAATCCGGCTCGTGACGGGAGGCTTACCGGCGGCCCGCCGTTTTCGGTCCAGACGAGCTCGCACTCGTGGTTGGCAAGCCGTCGCCACTCGACATCCAGCCGTCCGCCATTGACGGAGAGCGAACCGTATTTTGCCGCATTGGTCGACATCTCGTGCAAGACCAGCGCCATCACCGAAAAGGCGCGGCTGTCGAGCCATATGCGCGGACCCTTGAGTGTGACGTTGCGCGTTCCCTCCCTGTAGGGCTTCAGCTCCGCTTCCAGAAGATCGGACAGTACGCCGCCGTCGCCGCCGCGCACGACCTGATCATGGGCGAAGGCAAGCGCCTGGATGCGTCCCTTGAGCGAGGCGACATAATCCTTGAGGCTGACCTCGGCGTCGACCGAGTGTCCGACCAGCGCCTTGATCACCGCAAGGATGTTCTTGACCCGGTGGTTGAGCTCCTCGTTCAGCATCCGCTGACGCACGTCCGCCTTGCCGCGTTCGTCGGCCAGCAACTCGTTGTGATGCAGGACCACCTCGACAAGCACTGCGCGGATCGCGTCGGCGATCTCGCGGTCGGCGTCGCTCCAGGGCTGGGCCTGCTGATGCACCATCTCCTTCCAGATGGCGAAACTCTTGCGGGGCGTCAGTCGATCTCCGAGCGGCCCCGTTTTGTAGGACTTTTCAGGATTACCCGCCCAGTCGAGCGTCTGCACCATTTCGCGGCGGAAGAAAAACAGGTAGTCACGCGGCCTCTGCGAGAGCGGAATGGCCAGCAGGCCGCATATCGTGTCCGGAGAAACGGGCAGCCCCGGCAGATCCACCGAGAGCTGAAAACTCGACCAGATCCTGCCGCCCGCGGCACCGCCGACAAGTTCGGCGAGCTCTGCTATCAGGCTCTGCGGCGGCACGGCCCCTTCACCGGTCCATACGCCGTCGAGCAACAGGCCGACGCCATCGCAGGTCAGCATCTGGCTGAATTCTGCAAGCGAACTGCGCAGCAGGCCGGTGATGTCCGCATGGTGGGAGGCCGCCTGCAGGAAACGGTCGAGCGACCGTCTCGCCTGTCCCGCGGTCTCCATGAGCTGCCGCTGTTTCAATGCGCTCAGATGCAGCGAGAAGAATTCACCGAAGGTTTCCGCCGCCACCCGCTGCGGCATCGAGAGCACTTTCGGAGAATAATGGTGGCAGGCGATCAGGCCCCAGAGCTCGTTGTCCACCACGACCGAGATCGACATCGATGCGGCGACGCCCATGTTGCGCAGATATTCGCAATGGACGGGCGAAACGCTGCGCAGGTGCGCGAAGGACAGATCGAGCGCCTCGCCTGTCTCGTCGGTTTCCGGCACGATCGGGATGCGCGGGTTGCTGGCGTCGGAAATCACCCGGACGGTGTTCCTGACGTAAAGCGCGCGTGCCTGTTTCGGGATGTCACCCGCCGGGAAATACTGGCCCTTGAAGCTTTCGAGATCGCGCCTCTTGTATTCGCTGACGACTTTTCCGGCACCGTCCTCCTCGAAACGATAGATCATCACCCGGTCGTAGCCGAGCATGGCATAGATCAGCCGCGCCGAGCTTTCGATCAGCCGGTCGAGGCTGGCGACGTTGCGGATGCGGCTGATCAGCATGCGCGCCACTTCGAGCGGCTGGTCGGAATCGATCGATGCCGGCTCGAATTCCAGGATCACCTTCGATTCGAAACGATGGATCGCGACGTCGAAAGCGGCCCCCGAGGCAAACCTGAGACCATGCCGAAGCGCCGGCCTCGCCGGGTTGTCGGACGTGGCGAGCGCATTGCGCAATGTGTGCGCCGCCTCCCCGCCAACGATCTCCTCCAGCCGCCGGCCGTTGATGTCTCCGGTGATCGAAAGCATGTCCGCCACATTGGCGGAGTGTTGCACGATCTCCGCGCCAGCTGCGTCGCAAGCGATAAGACATCCATGCGGTTGAATGCTGCCGGGGATATGGATCGGCTCTCGGTCGCAATTGCTAAGGTCGACCGCATCCCTGTGAGGCATGTTACAAGTCCCTGAAGACAGTCCGGCCAATACAATGGGGACAGCAGACGCTTCGGCATCCTTAAGGTTAGGAAAACTTCATCAAGAAGGTTTGCATCCTACTTCCGGCTCTGCCGGAAGGTGATTTCATATTTCTATCGCATCTGCCGTCTAGGGCAAGGAGTAAGCTTCCTTTTAATGGATGACGCATTAGTCTTGTACCAGTGAACCTCATAAGCCATATGATGGTGAAAATGAAAAAAGGAAATTCGGTGAGCGGAAATAACGATCGCAGGGGCCCGAAGGAGCCGCGCTGGCTTGGGCCAGTCGCACCGAGCAGGGTCGCGCTCATCCCACCGATCTCCGCTGCTCGCTGGCTTCTGGTGCTTGTCGCGGCCGCCGGCATCTATTTCTTCCACGGCTTCCTGGTTCCGGTTCTGGCCGCCCTGGTAATCGGCTTTGCAAGCTGGCCGCTCTATCGGGAGCTGCTGCGCCGCATCGGCGGCAACACCACCATCGGCGCCTCGCTTTCCATCGTCTTCATCCTGACCTTCCTCATCGTGCCGATCGGCATTGCAATCTCCTACACGATCGGCGAAGTGCGCCAGTGGATCATGTGGGCTGCCGAAGTGAACCGTTTTGGCGCGCCCGCCGCCCGCCTGGATCACCGGCCTTCCCTGGGTCGGCGAATGGCTCGGCATCCAGTGGGTCCAGCATGTCGGCTCGCCCGGTGCGGTCGGCGAACTGATCCAGATCGTCTCGGGCGCCAATATCGGCAATATCTACCGCGCCATCGTGGCGGCGGGCGATGGCGCCTTCCATCTGGCGCTGACGCTGCTCTTCATGCTGATTGCGCTGTTCTTCGTCTATCGCGACGGAGGCTCCTTCAGCGAGCAGATCGACCTTCTCGGCGAGCGCATCCTGCCGACCCGCTGGGAGCGCATCTCGCGCATCGTTCCAAGAACGATCAGCTCCACCGTAACCGGCCAGACGCTGATTGCGATCGGCGAAGGTATCGTGCTCGGCATCGCCTACTGGATCGCCGGCGTTCCCTCGCCCGTCACCCTCGGCGTATTGACCGGCCTGATGGCACTCATCCCCGGTGGCGCGCCGCTGTCTTTCTCGCTGATCTCGTTTTATCTGGTTGCCAACGGCGCCTATGTCGCCGGCGGCGGTCTTTTCATCTGGGGCACGGTCGAACTCTTCATCGTCGACAAGACGCTTCGGCCCCGCCTGGTCGGCGGCCCGATCAAGCTTCCTTTCCTGCCGACATTTTTCGGCCTCGTCGGTGGCGTCAGCACCATGGGCTTCCTCGGCCTGTTCATCGGCCCTGTCTTGATGGCGCTGCTGGTCTCGATCTGGCGCGAATGGATCCGGGAAGTGAAAATGGCCGATGTGACCGAGGTCGAATCGGCCGACCTGGCCAAAGGGCCGGCGGTGTCCCCGGACCTTCCGCCCGATCTTCCCGTGGTCAGGAAAGTCTCTTCTCCATGAAGATGCTGAGCGGATCTGGCCGGTAGTTCGAGAATGGTCCGATCTCTGAAAAGCCGTAGGCGCGATAAAGCCCGATCGCCTGCGGTTGATGGATGCCCGTCTCCAGCCGGATCGCCGACAGCTGAAGCTCGCCGCCCCGTTCCAGGATCGCATCCATCAGTCGCCTGCCGAGTTTCAGCCCTCGCGCCGCCTCGTCGATGAACATCCGTTTGATCTCCCCGGTGCCGTCACCCGCCTCGACCAGCGCGCCGCAGCCCAAAACCGTGTCTCCAGTGCGCGCCACGAAGAAGGAAACGCCGGGACCTTCGAGTGTCGCGACGTCCACCATGTGATTGCTCTCAGAGGGATAGAGCGAGGCCGCATAGGCGTCGGAGAGTTCAAGAAGCTTCAGCACGCCCGCCTGGCGCGGCGGTTCGATCGCAATCGTGACGGTCATTTCTGCCTCCCGGAGCTTTGCAAGAGCATGACTTAGCGGATGCGGCATGCCTGCGAAACCTGCCTTGGTCGGGTCAAGATTGTCCGATCTAAGTCATCCACCACATTCCAGGGGACGACATGAATTCCGCACTGATTGTCATGACCATTCTCGGCTGCAACGACGCCGGAACGGACTGCCACTATATTGCCACCGCTGAAAACCGCTGGCCGAGCATCGAATTGTGCAATTCCGTATCGGAACAGCAGCTGTCCGGTTATGCCAACCAGCCCTATCCGATGCTTATCGCCGTTTGCCAGAAGCCGGAAGCCGCCGAAATCGCCAATGCGCCGGTGCCGCGGGCTCGACCCGAGACGCCGCCGCCCGCACCAGCCGGACAGCCGGCCGCGACGCTTGCTCAGGAACCGGTGACGCAGCAGGAGAAGGAAACGCTTGCGGGGCGTGCCATCCAGCGGGTCAAGACCGTGCTGCCGACCACCGAAGGGGTGAAAACGCTGATGACCAGTCCGGTGCGGCTGGTCGAGAACGGCTATTCCTGGGTCGCCAAGAAATTCCAGCGCTAAGCCGGCGGTTACGCCGCCAGCGACACTCCGTTTGCGTAGGACCGTGCGCTGAGCCGGACTTCCAGCCGATGCAGTTTCTCGATCATGTCGAGGAGGTCGGAGACCGGCGAAAGCTGCATGTCCGGCCGCTGGAACTGTTCGAGCAGCAGGCCGGCGATATTGTCGAGTGTGCCGGTTGCCGCCGCCTTGCGCCAGAGGAAGACCGCTTCGACGAAGACGGCGGCGATATCGCGTCCGAGGCCCGAGGCTTCGAAGAGCGCCCGGACCGCATGCATACGGCCGGTCGCAAGGATTGCCCGCACGCGGCGGTCGTCGAGCCCGGAAAGCGACACCATCGCGCCCGCGAAGAAATCGACCTTGCCGCTGCAGAGCGCATGGATGAGAAAGGCGGGCGTCAGCCGTCCGGCCGTGCGCAAATGTTCGACCAGGCCCGGGATTTCTGCCTGCAGCACGGTGCCGGCAATGGCGACGGCCGCAGCCTCGCCTGCCTCGCGGGTCATGTGCTCGATCCGCGCCGGCGCCATGCTGGTCCGCACCAGTCCGGAGCCGGCAAGTGCTGCGGTAATGTGGTTGACGAGCATGTGGCGGGCATCCGCAGGCAGTGCGTCGCGTTCCAGCAGCAGGTTGCGGATTTCGCAGCAATGCCCGAACCGCTCGGCGATCCGCCTGAGCGAAACCCGGGTGATCGAGGCGGTCTGGTTTTCCAGCAGGATGGTGACCTCGCATTCGTCGCCGATCTCGGCGATCGCGGCTGCAACCCCGCGCGAAAGGTTCGGCCTTGCGGCGATCATTCCGCGGGTGAGGCTGTCGCTGCGCCCGGCAAGATCGACGAGGTCGTTTTCGGTAAGTACGGGCGAACAGGCGATGACCGTGCAGGCGATCTCCGGTTGGTCTTCGGCAAGGCACATGATGACGGCCCGCGGCGCATTGGGAGAGTCCGCCAGAGCCTCCGCGAGCGCCAGGCGCACGTGCGGCGATGGATCGTCGAGGAGATAGGTCATGGCAAGGCCCGCGGCGCGATGCTGCTCACCGCCCATGGGCGAATGGAGATAAGCCCGGCCGAGAGCATTGGCCGCCTTCGCCCTCTCAGCCGTCCTTGCCGTTTCTGCCCAACGAAGAAATGCCTGTACGATCACACTCGGCCTCGACTACACATGCCAGTTCGGATCTGGCTGGCTTGATCCGTCAAGCTAGTGCCAAAAAGTTTAAGATTGGTTCACCACGTTCCTTAACTATGGCGAAGTCCTTGAAAATACGGTCCTGGTTTATCGTCGACCCCTCCGCAAAGGCTGCAACCGTCCATTCGGCGGGCGCGGATGTGGTCGTGCTCGATCTTACGGACGTCCCTGAGTCGCGGAATGCGGTTGGGGATTTCTGCCGGGCATGGGCCGACTTGGCGCCGGCCGCGGAGTTGGCGTTCCTCCTCCCGGCTTTGTCTTCGGCACGGACGGAGGCCGCCATCGATCTCGCCATCCGATATGGGGCCGCCTCGGTCGTGCTTCCGGGCGCCCGCAGCGGGGCCGAAGTCCAGAGGCTCGACATGGCTTTGCGCGTGGCGGAAATCCGCGCAGGGCTGGCGCCGGGCAAGACGCAGATCGTCGCGCTTGCCGATGCCGCCGGCATCCTTGCCGCTTCGAGTTTCGCGCGCTGCAGCAATCGCCTGGCGGCCCTCGGCTGGGAAGGCGGCTACGATCCCTCCTCCGATACCGCACGTCTTGCGGCCGGGACCATCGCGCTCACCGCCGCCGCCGCAGGCATAGCGGCCGTCGACGCCGCCTCGCCCGCGGGGGACGCGGCTATCCTTCTGTCCGACTGCGAAAGAGCAAGAGCGAACGGCTTCTCCGGCAAGCTCTGCCGCAGCTCCGATCAAGTTCCGATCGTCAATCGGATTTTCAGCGTTTAGGCTCGGCGCCGGCCGGCCGGGTCATTTCGAACACGTCCGCGCCGCCGTCGGCGAAATCACGATAACCCATGCGCGCGATCGGCCGGGCAAGCCCCATGTCGATCCGCCCGCCCCGCAGGATCTCCTCGCTGATATGGATGCCGACCACCTGGCCGAAAACCATGTAGGCTTCCGCCGGCTCGCCGTCCAATCCGACCGGCTGGATCACCTGCGTGACGCGGCATTCCAGTACCGTATAGGCTTCCGCGACGTAAGGCGCATCGATGAGTTCCGCCATCTTGGCCGTCAGCCCCGCCACCTCGAACTCGCTGACGCCGTAGGGTACCGCCTCCGACGAGGCGTTCATCTGCTCGGCCAGGTGACGGCTTGCGAGGCTTGCGGTGAAGACGCCGGTTTCCTCGGCGTTCTTCAGGCTGTGCTTGCGGCCGCTGGAGGAAAACATCACCAGTTTGGGGCTGTCGGAAATGGCGTTGAAGAAGGAATAGGGCGACAGGTTCATCGACCCGTCCCTGCCCTTCGTGCCGATCCAGCCGATCGGGCGGGGCGCGACGATCGCCTTGAAAGGATCGTGCTTCAGTCCATGCTGGTTGGTGTCGGTCGTGTAGAACATCGAAAACCCTATTCGCCTGCGTAGGTGACGATCTGCGACAATTCCGGCCGCGGGCGGTCCGGCGTCGCAAAATCGCTCGAGCCGATATGGATGAAACCGGCGACCTTTTCGCCCGGCTTCACACCGAGAAGCGCCAGCGCCTCGTCGTCATAGGCGACCCATTCGGTACGCCAGTTGGCGACATAGCCATGCGCGCTGGCAGCCATCAGCATGTTGAAGCAGACGGCGCCGGCCGAAAGCACCTGCTCCCATTCGGGGATCTTTGGATGCGGCGCCGCGGTGCTGACGACGGCGACGACCAGCGGCGCACGGGTGAAGCGCGTCAGCTCCGCCTGGCTGGCGGCCTCGGCCATGTCGGGCGTCTTCTTCAGCGACAGGGCCAGAAACTGTTCGCCGAGCGTTCTGCGCACGTCGCCGCGATAGACGATGACGCGCCAGGGCGCGAGCTTGCCATGATCCGGAATGCGGGTTGCGAAGGTGAGAATCGCCTGCAGTTCTTCCTGCGACGGAGCCGGCTCCTTGATCTGGGCGACCGGCGTGGAATGCCTGTCGCGCAGAAAATCGATGAGTTTAACGTCAATTTGCATGGTCAAAGCTTTCATTTGGAGCTGGCGGTCGGGAAGGTCTTGAAATTGCCTTGTCATTGGTCTTCAAGTGACGTCTCGGAAAACAAGAGTCAACCGGTACAACAGATGGCAGGCACTTCCCTTGCGGCACGCTGGTTCCTCGCCGGAGCGATGGCTCTCGGCCCAGCTTTCAGCGCATTCGCCCAGGAAGAGGCCTTCAAGAATTTTCGCGCGCTGGACAGCACGGCGAAGATGCCCAAGCTCAACGCCTTCTCGGCTCTGCCGGGCGGCCCGCCCGGCGCCCTCTCGAGGGACGTGCAGTTCGACGCCAAGCTGACGTCCGACGGCCAGCCCATGCAGGAAGGCCTCACTTGGCGCGTCTTCAGCCCGATCGCTGGCGAAGATGGAAAATTGCCGCTGGTGGCCAGTTCCGAAGGCGGCTCCGCGTCGTTCCAGCTCGCCCCCGGCGACTATTTCGTCAACTGCGCCTTCGGCCGCGCCGGCGTTACCAAGAAACTGAAGGTCCCCGAAAGCGGAAACGTGCCGAAACAGACGCTGGTGCTCGATGCCGGCGGTTTCGTGCTGAATGCGGTCGCCGGCACCGACCAGCGCATTCCGCCCAAGGAACTGAGCTTTTCCGTCTATTCGGCCGATGTGCGCGACAACGGCGACCGGGCGCTGGTTATGTCGGACGTGAAGCCGAATACGGTCGTGCGGCTGAATGCCGGCACCTATCATGTCGTTTCGGAATATGGCGGCGTCAACGCGGTGGTGCGGGCCGATATCCAGGTGGAGGCCGGCAAGCTCACCCAGGCAGTGCTGCAGCATCGCGCGGCGCAGATCACCCTCAAGCTGGTCTCCCAGCCGGGCGGCGAAGCGATTGCGGATACGGCATGGTCCGTCCTGACCGCCGCCGGTGACATCGTCAACGAAAGCGTCAGCGCTTTCTCGACCATGGTGCTGTCAGAGGGCGAATATCTTGCTGTCGCCCGCAACAAGACCAAGATCTATCAGCGCTCGTTCACCGTCAAAGCCGGCCGCAATACCGAGGTCGAAGTGCTGATGCGCGAAACGCCCCAGGTCGCCGGCGCGGTTTCTAACGACCGGAACTAGCCAATTTCGGCGGGTCGCTTCAGACCGGCCAACGGCCTTTTTTCCACTGACATTGCCGTCTTCTGACAGCACCCGCGTTCACGGGCGCTGTCAGGGATTGGATCAGGCTGCTGCTTTCGCTGCTTTCGCGGCCTTCTTGGCTTCGAGACGGCGCAGCACATCCGGCGGCGTCGCCTCGAGGCTGAGCGAAGCAATCGCCTCGTCCAGCGTCATCGAGGTCTGGGCCTGCGAGCCGAGGCGGCGGATGTTGACCGAACGCTCCTCGGCCTCCTTCTTGCCGCAGACGATGATGACCGGCACCTTGGTGACCGAGTGCTCGCGGATCTTGTAGTTGATCTTCTCGTTGCGGAAATCGGTCTCGACGACCATGCCCGCATCACGAAGAGCTTCCGCGACCTCGCGGCCGTAATCGTCGGCGTCCGAGGTGATCGTCGCCACCACCACCTGCATCGGCGCGAACCAGAGCGGCATGTGGCCGGCAAAATTCTCGATCAGGATGCCGAGGAAACGCTCCATCGAACCGCAGATGGCGCGATGGATCATCACCGGCTGGGTCTTTTCCGAGTTCTGGTCGATATAGAAGGCGCCGAACCGTTCCGGCAGGTTGAAGTCGACCTGGGTCGTGCCGCACTGCCATTCGCGGCCGATCGCGTCCTTCAGCGTATACTCGAACTTCGGACCGTAGAACGCGCCCTCGCCCGGCAGGATGCCGGTCTTGATGCGGCCTTCCGACTGCGCCTCGATCGTCTTCAGCACATCGAGCATGACGGATTCGGCACGATCCCAAAGCGCGTCGGTGCCGACACGCTTGTCCGGCCGGGTCGACAGCTTGACCACGACTTCCTTGAAGCCGAAATCCTCGTAGACCGACAGGATCAGGTCGTTGATCCGCAGGCATTCGGCGGCCATCTGCTCGTCGGTGCAGAAGACGTGCGCGTCGTCCTGGGTGAAACCGCGCACGCGCATCAGCCCGTGCAGCGCGCCGGATGCCTCGTAGCGATGCACGAGACCAAATTCCGCAAGCCGAATAGGGAGTTCGCGGTAGGACTTCAAGCCATGCTTGAAGATCTGCACGTGTCCCGGGCAGTTCATCGGCTTCAGCGCAAAGACGCGGTTGTCCGCTTCCTTGTCTTCCGGATGCGTGAAGGCATAGGCAGACTTCACCGCGAACATGTTCTCCTGGTACCAGCCCCAGTGGCCCGACGTCTCCCAGAGCGAGGCATCGAGAACCTGCGGCGCGTTGACTTCCTCATAGGTGCCGGCAAGCCGGCGACGCATGTAGGCGGTCAGCGTCTGGAACATGCGCCAGCCCTTGCCGTGCCAGAACACCACGCCCGGGCCTTCTTCCTGGAAATGGAAGAGGTCCATTTCCCGGCCGAGTTTGCGGTGGTCGCGCTTTTCGGCTTCCGCCAGTACGTGAAGGTACTGGTCGAGCTCTTCCTGCGTCGCCCAGGCGGTGCCGTAGATGCGGGTCAGCATGGCGTTGTTCGAATCGCCGCGCCAATAGGCGCCGGCAACCTTCATCAGCTTGAAGGCCGTACCGATCTGGCCGGTCGAGGCCATATGCGGACCGCGGCAGAGGTCGAACCAGTCGCCTTGATAATAGATCTTGAGATCCTGGTCCTCCGGGATCGCATCGATCAGCTCGACCTTGTAGCCTTCGCCCTTGGCTGCGAAGACTTCGCGGGCCTTCTCGCGAGACCAGACCTGCTTGGTGAACGGTTTGTTGCGGCCGATGATTTCCTTCATCTTCGCCTCGATCTTCGGCAGATCGTCCGGCGTGAAAGGCGCGTTGCGGGCAAAATCGTAATAGAATCCGTTCTCGATCACCGGGCCGATGGTGACCTGCGTGCCGGGCCAAAGCTCCTGCACGGCCTCCGCCATCACGTGGGCGGCGTCGTGGCGGATAAGTTCCAGCGCTCGGGCGTCGGTGCGGGTGACGATCTCTATCTTTCCGTCGGTCACGGGCTCGGCAAGGTCCTGCACGGTGCCATTGATGGTGACGGCGACAGCCTTCTTGGCGAGCGACTTGGAAATGCTCTCGGCAACGTCACGGCCGGTCGTGCCGGCGTCGAAAACGCGGACGGAGCCATCGGGAAATGTAAGGGAAACGGATTGGGACATGTCTTTCTCCTGTCCAGTCCCGCCAACGAATGCGGGTGGTGTTGGAATAAATGGCGGTTCGCCTTTAGGCGCAGCCGGCGTGGCTGATAAATGCTTTTGGCGTTTTAGTAAAGGCGAGCGGCCGCTCAGCCGATCATTTCGGCAAGCCCGCCGACCGTGTTGGCATTGCGGATTGTGCCGATCCCGAGCTTCCTGGTGGTCATCGCCGACAGCAGCCGCGTCTCGCTCGCCTTGCCGCCGAAATCCACCCAGAGATTACCGTCGACGATGGAAATCTTCTCCTCGCCGCGATGGCGCTCGAGCAGGTCCAGGACGCTTTCGTCGAGCGGTTGTCGCATCACCCGCACGCCGACCTCGGAACCTTCTCCCGACGGAAAAGGATTGCCGGCCGCGAGCTTCAGCCAATCGGCACCGGTTCTTGCGATGATATCGATATGTTTGCCGAACCGCTTTTCGAAGGCGGTCTCCAGTCTCTGCTCGAGATCACTGATCGATGACCTGCGGGTTTCGAAGACGAGATTGCCGGTCGAAACCAGGGTCCGGCAATTCCGGTAGCCGAGATCCTCCGCCATGGCGCGCAGGTCGGCCATCACGACCCGCTTGCCGCCGCCGAGAACGATGCTGTGAAGCAGCGCGACATAGGTAATCATCGGATACTCATGGTTGCGATGCCGGTTTGACATGACGGCGCCAGTATCTCCACGGCGTCCACCAATGCTGCCGGGCTTCGAGCGTTTCCGGCACCGGATCGAGCCCGCCTGTGCCGCCCGGCCCGCAGCGCGCCACCCGAAACAGCGTCATCCATCCGCCGGGCCACAGCCCATGCCTCGCCACCGACTCGTAACCATATTCCGAGCAGGTCGGAATATGCCGGCAGGAATTGCCGATGAAGCCGGACAGCGTCAGCTGGTAGAGGCGGATCAGCCCCATGCCGAACAGCCGGCCGGGCGTCTTGGCGAAAGGTCCGGACCAGTTGCGGGACAAGCCGGGCTTGGGCTTGGAATGGTCATGCCCGCAGTCGGGAGCGTCGCACATCGGATCAGACGGTAGCCGCTTCGGACCGCTCGTTCGCCTCGATCTGGTCGATCGCATCGACGACCGCTTCGAAGGTCAGCATGGTGGAGGGATGACGGGCTCTGTAATCTTTGACCGGCTTCAGGTAGCGCATCTCCTCGAACCGGCCGTCCGGCCCCTCGCCGTCTTCCTTCAGCATGGCGAGCATGTCCTGGCGCGCCTTGCGGATTTCGGCAGTCGTTGCGCCGATCACATGCCGCGCCATGATCGAGGACGAGGCCTGGCCGAGCGCGCAGGCGCGGACCTCATGGGCGAAGTCCGTGACCCGGTCGCCGTCCATCTTCAAATGCACGCGCACCTTCGAGCCGCACAGCTTCGAGTGTTTCTCGGAACTGGCATCCGCATCGGGCAACACCCCCGCATGGGTGATGTTGGCGGCGAATTCGAGGATCTTGCTGTTATAGATGTCGTCCATCAAGGCTCGCTTTTGAAACCGCCGTCGCTCGTTGAACACTGCGTCACGTCCGGCGGGCTACCATAAAAGGGTTCCTGCCATTATATGTGATGTCCGGGCGAGATCATCAAGAAAGGATGTTTTCACGAAATCCTACCGAAAACGGAACAGGATATCTTGTAAAAATGTTCGCCGAAGGTCAGATATCGCCGGATTGCCCAAAAATCAGCCGCAGGTGCCCAGCGGCTGGTCAGTCCGTGAGTAACGCCAGTCGGATGCGGCCTTGAACCGCATCAGGAGACGATAGATGGATGCCATTGTGAAGAATTTCCCGGCTTCGAAAGAGAAGCAGGTCCGCCCCTCGCAGCAGGAAGCCGAAGAAGCGGTGCGTGTTCTGCTGCGCTGGGCAGGTGACGATCCGGCCCGCGAAGGCCTGCTCGATACCCCGAAGCGCGTCGCCGCCGCCTATCGCGAACTGTTTGCCGGTTACGAACAGTCGCCGGAAGACGTGCTCGGCCGCACTTTCGAGGAAGTCTCTGGCTATGACGATATCGTGCTGGTGCGCGACATCCCGTTCTTCTCCCATTGCGAACACCACATGCTGCCAATCATCGGCAAGGCACATGTCGCCTACCTGCCGAACGGCCGCGTCCTCGGGCTCTCGAAGATCGCCCGCGTCGTCGAAATCTTCGGCCGTCGCCTGCAGACCCAGGAAAACCTGACGGCGCAGATCGCCAATGCGATCGAGGAAACTTTAAAGCCGCGCGGCGTCGCCATAATGATCGAGGCCGAGCACCTGTGCATGGAAATGCGCGGCGTGCAGAAGCAGGGCTCGCACACGATGACGACGACATTTACCGGCGAGTTCAAGGCGAACGCCGCCGAACAGGCCCGTTTCTTTACGCTGGCCCGGAACCGCTAAGGCGTGGTTTCCGGGCGGAGTTTGCCGATGTCGCTTTCTTTCGACCAGCCTTCCGCCGACAAGACGGAACTCGAAGGCGCTGGCGCCTTCACCCCCCGCTTCGATCAGAACGGTCTCGTCACCGCCGTCGTCACCGATGTCCGTGACGGCGAGCTGCTGATGGTCGCGCATATGGATGCGCAGGCGCTGGCGCTGACCGTCGAGACCGGCATCGCCCATTATTACAGCCGCTCGCGTGCCAAGATCTGGAAGAAGGGCGAATCCTCCGGCAATCTCCAGACCGTTCATGAACTGCGCACCGACTGCGATCAGGACGCCGTCTGGCTCAAGGTCTCGGTCGCAGGACATGACGCCACATGCCACACGGGACGCCGCTCCTGTTTCTATCGGGTTGTCACCCAAAGTGATGGGCGGGCGGTTCTTGAAATCACCGACGATCAGCGTCATTTTGACCCGGGTGTCGTCTATTCGGATCAAGGAACCATTTAGGGATCTGCCCCGTTTTTTGGCAGGTCTCGACTGAATAAACGATTTTGAAACCTGTCGGTGCGTTAATCGACAGACCGGGGTTTGTTCAGCTGTGGAGGGTTTTTGTCGATGCTGAACTGGAGTTGGAACCGTCACGATCCGCTTGCGGCACCGGCCGAAGGCGGCGAAACGAAAGTTCTCGAACCGACCCCTCCTCCCACTATCGAAGCCCCCAAAAAAGCAAAGCTTGCCCTCGCCCTTGGCGGCGGCGCTGCGCGCGGTTGGGCTCATATCGGCGTCCTCAGGGCTCTCGACGAGGCCGGCATCGAAGTCGGCATGATCGCCGGCACCTCGATCGGCGCCCTGGTCGGCGGATGTTATCTTGCCGGCAAGCTCAACGAGCTTGAGAACTTCGCCCGCTCGCTCACCATGCGCCGCATCGCCGGCCTTCTTGATCTGACGATCGGCGGCGGTGGCCTTTTCGGCGGCATGCGGCTGACCAAGCGGATGCAGGAACATCTCGAGGGTCTGTCGATAGAGGGTCTCGACCGCCCGTTCGTTTCCGTGGCAACAGAACTTCACACCGGCCATGAAGTGTGGATCTCCAGCGGTTCGCTGATCACCGGGCTTCGCGCCTCCTACGCCCTGCCCGGCATTTTCGAACCGGTGAAATGCAACAACCGCACGCTGGTCGACGGCGCTCTCGTCAACCCGGTGCCGACCTCCGTCTGCCGCGCCTACGAACAGCCGCTCGTGGTCGCCGTCAACCTGAACTACGAGATTTTCGGTCGCTCGGCCGTCGTCAAGCACAATGCGAGCGTCCAGCCGATCGATGACGGCCGCAGGAAAGCCGATGACGTTCGCGTCGGCATGACCGGCACCATGGTGCAGGCCTTCAATATCATCCAGGAGCGCATTTCCCGGGCGCGTCTCGCAGGCGATCCGCCGGATCTGGCGCTGCATCCGCGGCTTGCCGATATCGGATTGTCCGAATTCCACCGCGCCGGCGAAGCGATCGACCGCGGCTATACGGAGACGATGGCGCAGATCTCGGCGCTGAAGCGCATGCAGGAAGTTTTCGCGCGCTGAGCGGGCGGCTGGCCTCGCCACGCATGTAAAAAGCCTCGCCTTTCGGCGAGGCTCGGCCAAATATCAGCCGGCGATATAGGCCTTGATGTGTTCGGCCTCCTGTTCGATCTCGCGGATGCGCGACTTCACCACGTCGCCGATCGAGATGATGCCGGCGAGCTTGCCGTCCTGCTCGACGGGCACGTGGCGGAAACGGCCGGAGCTCATCATCCCCATAAGTTCATCGACAGTCGTTTCGTCCTTGCAGCGCTGCACCGCAGTGGTCATCGCCGACTTGACCGGTTGATCGAGCACGGCAGCGCCCTTGCTGGCGACGGCGCGCACCAGATCGCGTTCCGTGAAGATGCCGGCGATGCGGCCTTCCATGCCGGTCACCACGACGGCACCGATCTTCTTGTCGTTGAGGATCCCGGCGACTTCGAGCAGCGTCTTGTCGGGACCGACGGTCACCACGTCACGCCCCTTTGCATCCAGCATGTTCTTGACGACTATTGCCATGGCTCTCTCCTCGCTACCAGTTCGGCTTGGACATCGTCCGTTCCCGAAAAGCAAAGCGCCCGGGTGGAGGAACCGTCCCTGCACGTATGCGGAAGTGTAGAGCGAGGCGGGAAAGAGATCAAGAAAGAGATCAAGGACGCGCGAGCGGCATGACGCGGCGTGGCAAAGGATCGAAAAAACCGAACAGGAGGAAGCCGAACAGGAAGCCGCCGATATGCGCATCCCAGGCGATCGGTCCCATATCCGCGCCGAACAGCGTCACCCCGAAGGCGATCAGCAGGTTGCCGGCGAACCACATGGCAGTGAAGATCACCACGGTGCGGTTGCGGAAGGAGCCGAGGATCGACTGACGCGGATAGAGATGGCCGTGGGTTCGATCATAGCCCCGACGTTCCGGGAAGGCGAAACGGCAGGCGGCCCCCATCAGCGCCGAGACGACCCCCGATGCGCCGATCAGCAGCGTCTCGTTGCCCCAGTTGAGCGCGGCATGGAAGAAAGCGGCGGCCACCGCCGAGAGGATCCAGAAGATCACGTAGCGCAGGGTGCCGATCCGTCGCACGACCGGCGCCCCGAAGGCCATCAGCCAAAGCGCGTTGAAGAGGATGTGTTCGATGCCGCCGTGCAGAAGCGAGTAGGTGACCGGCGTCCACGCCCATGCAAAGCCCTGCTCGCCGAGCGGATAGACGTAACGCAACGGCGAGAACGCCAGATTGACGACCATATAGGCGCGCGTATCCTCGTCCAGCAGATAGTCCTGCACGATGTAGATGACCGCAAGCAGAGCCAGCGTCACGACAAGGCTCCGCGGAAGATTGAAAATCGGCTGCGAGCGCTCTGCGCCCTCATCCGCCTCGGGCTGCTCGTTTGCCATATCCGGCCCGTCGTTCATGCCAGCCCCTTCCGTCTTCTCATTCCCCTGCCGAATGGCCGACAGCCATATAGGAGCGGCCGTTCAAAGGAAAGCGTACCGGGATCACAGTCGCGCCAGCGCATCGGCAGGTCATGGATCGTTAACCCTGACCCCTTTGCCGTGGCATGGATTTCGCTGCTGGAGAAGGACCAGCCGCGCATGAAGCGCGATCTGTCTCGAAATGTAACAGGTAAGATGAATGCGCAACCAGGCCAGCCGGGCGATCTTCGACTACTGGATCAATCTCAAGCACGACGGGGCAGTTCCCCTCAAGACCGAGATCGATCCAGCCGCCTTGCGTCATCTTCTCCCGCATCTTTTCATGGCTGCCCCGGACCCTGCCGGCACCCTGACATTCCGCCTGGCCGGTACCCGCATCTGCGAGCTGTTCGACCGTGAATTCCGGGGCCAGGCTTTTGCGGATGTCTGGCCGGAAACCGATCACCGGCAGCCGGTGGAAATCGCCCACAACGTCATCCACTCGCAACAGCCGGCGCTTCTGGACGTTCTTGCCTCGAATGGCCACATCCGCCATGCCTATGAAATGTTGCTTCTGCCAATCCGATCGGCGGAGACGACGGCGAGTGACCGCATTTTCGGCGCCCTGCTCCCCCGGCTCTCTCCCTATCCCGTAACGGCAACGCCGGCCGCGTTCCTGACGCTCGAGAACTGGACGTTCCTGACCGGCAGCGGTTCGCATTTCGGCGTACCGGTCACAGGTGATCGCGGGATTTTCCACAACACGCGAGGCCGGCTTCCGTCCGACCGTCCTCCCTCATGAGACGAATGCCGGTCGCGGCAGGCAGCAGCGCGCTGTCTTCCAAAACCTTCTGTTAACCGCGGCGCGCTAATACTCTTAACGATAGACTTAGAAGAGAAAAGCTTTCTCAAATGTATTCATTTCAGCCGGCTCATACTCCATCGACATCCAGTGTTCCCGCGCAGCGCTCCTTCCAGCGGGTGTCCGTCAATATTCCAGGACGGTTGATGCTGGCGACGCATGAGGAATTTCCCTGCAACGTCGTAGACATGTCGCCGGGCGACGTCAGCTTTGCTTGCGTCGGTCGCCCTCTCGTCGGCGAACGCGTGATTGCCTATCTCGATCATATCGGCCGGCTGGAAGGCATGGTCGTCAGCCTGTCGGACACCGGCTTCGTGATGTCGATCAACGCGACGGACCGCAAGCGCGAGAAACTGGCCGCCCAGTTGACCTGGATCGCCAACAAGCATGAACTCGGCCTGCCGGAAGATCGCCGCCATGATCGCCTGGCGCCGCGTATTACCCGCACGGAGATCACACTCGACGACGGTCGGCGTTATGCTTGCCGCATCGTGGACCTCTCGCTGTCCGGCGCGGCCGTCGATATCGATATCCGCCCGGCGCTTGGCACACCCGTCCGGCTCGGCAACATGCGCGGCCGCGTCGTGCGCCACTTCATGGAAGGCGTGGCGATCGAGTTCAATTCGGTCCAGTCGCGCGAAACGCTGACCGAATTCCTCTAAGAGCGTTCTTTATTTTAGCCATCCGGAAGCGTCCCGTTCGGGGCGCTTTTTTGTCGTGCACCTCTGCCAACCGTCCCATTTCGTTGCCGGACGGGGCGGAAAAATTCGGCGGCCTGTGCCGAAACGGGCTTTCTTTCAAAAAAATGTCCCCTTTCGGCACTTTTTTTGGGGCCGAGAATCGACCTTGGTGGGCCCGGTTTGACTGTGGTGCACCCTGACTCTGCCCTTTCCTCTCCTGCTCGGACACAACCAGCCGCCGCCATTTCCGGGTTCCCGACGCTTCGGCGGCTGCTCCTGACGTTCGCAAGAAGTGCTTGAGTTACAGTTGGATAGCGGGAAAACGGCAATGGCGGCCGTCGCCGATGGGGCGAATTTTATGAAAACCAATGACAAATTTGCCTCGAATTTTATGAAAGTTCGAGATGCATTTGAGCCATGTTTTAGGCGAATTGAATTCAAATAAGATATTGATTTTACTGCGAGATTTTCCAGTCTATCAAGCCCTGTCTGGCAGTGTTCTTCCCACAACGGGGAGACATAAAAATGAAGTACAGCAAGGGACTGGGCCTCGCCGCCATCACCGCCGTCGTCGCAATCTTTACCGCCGGAAGTTCGTTCGGCATGCCGACCGGCTCCGTGCGGGTTCTCGGGCAGGCCAATCCGCCGCTCGGCCATTATGAGTTTTGCAAGACCTATGTCAGCGAATGCGCCGCGACCTACAAGGACGCCGGCCCGCTGGCGCTGACCGAAGACAAGTGGCGTTCGCTTCTGGACGTCAACTACACGGTCAATTCCTCGATCACGCCGATGACCGATCAGGACATCTACGGCGTCGAAGAGCGCTGGGCCTATCCCCGCACCGTCGGCGATTGCGAAGACTTCGTGCTTCTGAAGCGGAAGATGCTGATCGCGAAGGGCTTTTCGCCGTCCGACCTGCTGATTACCGTCGTTCTGCAGCCGAATGGCGAAGGTCACGCGGTCCTGACGGTCCGCACCGATCGCGGCGACTTCGTGCTCGACAACATGCGCAACAAGGTCATGGTCTGGTCGGATACCGAATACACCTTCCTGAAGCGTCAGGCGAACGACGATCCGGCCCGCTGGGTCAAGCTGCAGGACGGTCGCGCCACCGCCGTCGGCTCGGTCGGCCAGTAATCCACCTGCCCTGCCGGTAAAAGCCGCGGCGATTCGAGCCGCGGCCAACGCGCGCGACTGTGCATCTGGAGGCGAGCGCTGAGGGGATCGCCGGATCCGCCACCATTCCGGACCCGGATCCATTTACGAAGCGTTAACCATAGCGATCCAGACTGCGGCCAAATCGCCTGGCCGCGTTTCCGTATCCCCGTTCTGTCCCATTCCGGCGCTGGCGAATTCCCTCTCGGTCGAGAACATGGAGCGCGTTATGGCAGGTTCAGCACAGAACCTCTCGGCTGGAGAAGAAGCACCGCTCCTGTCCAATCGCTTCGTCTATCGGCTGACTGTCGTCATCGCCGTCCTTGCTCTGTTGACGGCAGCGATCAGCATCAGTGGGCATTGGTTCGGCCAGCGTATCGCGCTTGCCGGCCATACCGACAGTATCGAAGAATTCCTGATCCGGATCGGCCAGGACAATCTCAAGCTTCCGGCCAACACGATTCGCTTCCGCGACCAGCGCCGGGCCGGTATCGCCGAACGCGTCGATCTCTATCTCACCTGGCCGGAACTCGAAGGCTATAGCGCAGGCGCGCGGTCGCGCTTCGATGATGTCGCGCAGTCTTCCTCGTTGATTTTCCTACAGTTATCCCAGAGCACCATGTCGCGCGACATGTCCGGGCGGCTGGAGCCGATATACTCAAAACTGTTCAACGGCGAGCCGCAGCAGGCGGCCTTCGGATTGACGTTTCACCGGCTGCGCGCCGACTCGGGCTATGGCAGCGAAATCGTCCTGACGGGGCGGGTCGCCGGCGCGCCGGATTACGTCGTGCGCTGCGTGCTGCCGGCCGCCGGCGAAAAGGCGACCGGCGGCGACTGCCAGAGGGATATCCACATCGGGCAGGACCTGACGATACTTTATCGCTTCTCCAGCGCGCTTTTGAAGGATTGGCAACATATTGATGCCGCAGTTCGCCTCTTTGTCGAAAACCGGCTGGCGAAATAAGCCACCACGGACGGGTCGGGTCCAAGCCCCAAGTTGATGTCTAAAATGCAGTATATCGAGGCAAGCTGCTGTTCATCATAAACCTCTTGGTAACGCTAATCTTCTAGATTGAGCGGTAACGGTCGTGGCGGGGGCGCGTCCGGATGTGTGACTAATGTGATGCAAGCGATGAGTGCGGCAGTGTCGAAAAAAATGATTTCTGCATCCCTTTCCAAGGGTGGTGCGACGGTCCCGGGGCGGTTCCTCGGTTTTCTCTTCACATTGACTGTGGCGATTTCGATGTTTTCGACGCCGGCATCTGCCGGTCCGAAATACGCCGGCATCGTCGTCGACGCCAAGACCGGCAAGGTTCTCTATTCCGAGGATCCGGACGGTCTGCGCTATCCCGCGTCGCTCACCAAGATGATGACGCTCTACCTCACCTTCGAAGCGCTTGAATCGGGCCGTATCAGCCTCGAGACGCAGGTTCCGGTTTCAGCGCACGCCGCTTCCGAGCCACCCTCCAAGCTCGGCGTTCGCGCCGGCGGTTCGGTCTCGGTCGATCAGGCCATCCGCGCACTCGTTACCCGCTCCGCCAACGACATCGCGACCGCTCTTGGGGAATTCGTCGGTGGCTCCGAAGATCGCTTCGCTTCCTTGATGACCAGCAAGGCGCGTGCGCTCGGCATGACCCGCACCACCTATCGCAATGCCAACGGCCTGCCGAACACCGCGCAGATGACGACGGCACGTGATCAGGCGCGTCTCGGCATGGCGTTGCGCCAGCATTTTCCGCAGTATTACGGTTACTTCTCGATCCGCAGCTTCAATTTCGGCAAGCAGACGATCGGTAATCACAATCGCCTCGTCGGCAACGTCAGGGGCGTCGATGGCATCAAGACCGGGTACACCCGCGCTGCCGGCAGCAACCTGGCGACCTCGGCTCAGCTCGATGGCCGCTCGATCGTCGCCGTCGTGCTCGGCGGCCGTTCCAGCGCCGCCCGTGACGCGACGATGCGCAAGCTGGTCGCCGATTATCTTCCGGAAGCTTCCCGCGGCGGCAACGGCAACCTGATTGCCCAGGCTGCTCCCGCTGCCCCGGTTGCGCCCGCTCCTTCAGCGCCGGTCCGGGCC
Source organism: Neorhizobium galegae (assembly GCF_021391675.1). Lineage (NCBI taxonomy): Bacteria > Pseudomonadati > Pseudomonadota > Alphaproteobacteria > Hyphomicrobiales > Rhizobiaceae > Neorhizobium > Neorhizobium galegae. The sequence continues at coordinate 2,311,892 of NZ_CP090095.1, read as the reverse complement.
GCTCCGGCCGTCGCCGCGACGCAGTCCGACGTGCGCCAGATGGCTGCCCTCGACCTGCCGCCGAGCGGCCCGCTGCCGGGCGCCCGTTACGCCGAACAGCAGGCTGCGGCATTCGCTCCTCCTGCCGCATCGGCCTATGCCGCTGAGCCGGAGCAGAAGAAGGTCATCACCCAGGCGATGAACTCGGCCATGGCAGGTGTTTCCGCCGTGCCGACGCCGGCTCCGGAATATATGCCGGCCCGCACCGAGGAAGTCGTGGCACACCGCAGCGGCCGGTCGACCGTCGACGACGTGACGACATCATCCACCAAGGTGTCCACCGTGTCCGCGAAGGCCACGCAGTCTGCGGCTTCAATGGCTTCCAACGGCTGGGTCATCCAGATCGGCGCCTCGCCGAACCAGAAGCAAGCTCAGGATCTCCTGCAAAATGCGCAGGATAAAGGCGGCAAGGTATTGCGTTCCGCCAAACCCTTCACTGTCGCCTTCAGCAATAATGGCGAACAGATCTACCGCGCCCGCTTCGGCGGCTTCGACGACCAGAAGACGGCCATCGATGCCTGCAATGTGTTGAAGAAGAAGGGCATCAGCTGCTGGGCGTCGCTTCAGTGAGCGTCGCCGCCGGCGATCAAGGAAATACCCGCGCGCCGGGTGTTCGGCGCGGAGGGATCTCGAAAGTAACGAGTAGACGGGGTTTCCGATGGCAATGAATGAAAACAGCGCAGAACTGGCCTTCAGGCCGGCGCAGAAGTCCAGAGCAAAGGGCGTCGCCCTCAACCCGCTTCACGAGGCGGCCATGCGGCTGGCCGGTCTCGGCTTGAACCGTTCCAAGGAAAAGACCCGCGACCTGGTCACGATGCTGCTCAGCCACGGTGCCCGCGCCTGGCGGCATTCCCAGCCGGAAGCCAATGTCCACCTGCATATCGGCATCCGCGCCGGCCGTGCGCCGGTCCGTATCAAGCTTCGCTGATCGGAAGATCAGCAGCTACAGAAGTCCAAGTTCGGCGAGTTCCCGCCGCAGATCTTCCGGAAGCGCCGCCACGTCCTCGCCCAGTTTGCCGAGGTCGCGCGGCGCTTCTTCGCTTTTCAGATACCGCCATCCCTGGAAAGGCCGTTTCGGCTGCGGTGCGGTCTCGATGACCTCGGGCCCGAGCACCAGCTGGCAGCGCTGGATGCCGTCGCCGCCGGTAACCGTGCGGATATCGAGCAGTTTTTGCCGCGCCATCACCTGCCCTTTGATCACCCAGTAGAGCGATCCATCCTCAAGCAGTTCCTCCATGCGCTTCGGCGCCATGCGGGTCGTATGGATGCTGTGCGGTTCGAGGCCGGCAGCCATCGCATTGAGCGACCGCTCGGCGACCCAGTCCTGGAGATCCTGGATCGAATCGGCGCCGACGCAGAGTTTGATGAGATGTAGAGCCATGGTTTGGTTGAAGACCCATCCGCACGTGAGGTCAAGCGTTTGCTCGGTTCACTCCACAGCGCGGACGGTTCAGCACTCGACGACGTTGACCGCAAGGCCGCCCGTGGACGTCTCCTTGTATTTCTCGCTCATGTCGTTGCCGGTCTGGCGCATCGTCTCGATACAGGCGTCGAGCGGCACGAAATGCGTGCCGTCGCCCTTGATGGCGAGCGAGGCGGCCGTGACCGCCTTGACGGCCCCGAGCGCGTTGCGCTCGATGCAGGGCACTTGCACGAGACCGGCGATCGGGTCGCAGGTCATGCCGAGATGGTGTTCCAGCGCGATCTCGGCGGCGTTCTCGATCTGCTCAGGCGAGCCGCCCATGACAGCCGCAAGGCCTGCCGCAGCCATGGCGGCGGCCGAGCCCACTTCGCCCTGACAGCCGACTTCGGCGCCCGAGATCGAGGCATTGTGCTTGATGATGCCGCCGACGGCAGCCGCCGTCAGCAGGAAGTTGTGGACGTCGGCCTGAGTCGCGTCGTCGTGGAAATGCAGGTAATAACGTACCGTTGCGGGAATAACGCCCGCCGCGCCGTTGGTCGGTGCCGTGACCACCCGCCCGCCGCCGGCATTCTCCTCGTTTACCGCCATTGCATAGACGCTCAGCCAGTCGTTGGCGAGCAACGGGTTCAACCGGTTGCTGCGCCATTCCTCGTTCAGCTTGTCGTGGATCGACTTCGCGCGGCGCTTCACCTTCAGCCCGCCGGGCATGATCCCGTCGACCTTGAGGCCGCGGTCGATACAGCTCGACATCGCCTCCCAGATGCGGTCGAGACCGGCATCGAGTTCGGCGGAACTCATCCTGGTTTCTTCGTTGGCGCGCTTCATCTGCGCGATCGTCAGTCCCGAACCGCGTGCCATGTCGAGCATCTGCCTGGCGGAGGCGAAGGGATAGGGAATGCGCGCATCGCCTGCCGATTTCTTAGGCGTACGCATCGCCTCCAGCTCGGTATCGGTCACCACGAAACCGCCGCCGATCGAGTAGTAGATACGTTTCAGGAGAAGCCGGCCGTCGCGGTCGAAGGCGGAAAAACTCATGCCGTTGGCATGGCCCGGCAAGGGCTGCTTCTTGTCGAAGATCAGGTCGGTCCTCGGCTGGAATTCGTAAGCCGGATGGCCGGGCGGCGCGACGCGGCCGCTGCGCTCCACTTCGCCGATAATCTCGTCCATCCTGTCGGGGTCGACGGAGTGCGGCTCCTCGCCGACCAGGCCCAGTATCACCGCCCTGCCCGTCCCGTGACCGATCCCGGTGAACGCGAGCGAACCGTGCAGGCTCACCTTCAGCGCCGCGACATGCGCGCCGGTCGGCCGCGGCCAGTCGTTGGACAGAATGAGATCCAGGAAGCGGTTGGCGGCCGACATCGGTCCCATCGTGTGGGAGCTCGACGGACCGATACCAATCTTGAAAACGTCGAAAACGGACAGGAACATGAGAATCCGTGCGGTGATACGAGGGTGGCCGAGCCTATGTCAGACCGCCGCCGTGCCTCGGCGGTTGCCCGACATCCGGTGAACCGGCCGCGACATGGTCTTAAAATAGAAACGGCGCGGTACGAATACCACGCCGAGGACCGAAATTCCGGAATTTCACTGAGACAGTCAGATAGCGCCGAAAAGATACGCGAGGGCCAAGGCACCTGCAAATCCTACCAGCGCCTTGAAGGTCACGCCCCAGCAGGACTTCTGAACGGTATCTTCCATGTCGTCTCCAGGTTCTTGGCGCATTGATCAACGTCCGCTCCGGGTCGTCATGGCTAATGGTCTATTAAAATCCCGCTGCCTGCGCAATCCAAAAATGGCGGAAACATGGCGGAAGTCCAGGTTGGTCGTGTTCGCAACGCCTGCCCGGCCCTAATAGTTCCCTTCCGGATGCAGGAGGCTTGCCGCCGAAACCGAAACAAAGCATGACGGGACGGATCAAGACCGATTCCGACGGTGAGGCCTATGACGAACGCTGATTATGTTGCGCTTGCCCTCTTTGCCGTGCTTTGGGCCCTTTATTCCTGGGTGACCGCCGGCGCCGGCTCACGGCTGTTTCCGCGCGCCAGCCTCAACCGGGCGATGGCAGAACGGCGCAAGGACTGGATCTACAACTCGCTGCGCCGTGACCTGAAGATGATCGATACCCAGATCCTGGCGGGTCTGCAGAACGGCACCGCCTTCTTCGCCTCGACGTCCATCTTTGCGATCGGCGGCTGTTTCGCGCTGCTGGGCGCTACCGAACAGGTGGAAGCGGTCTTCCGCGACCTGCCCTTCGTCGCTTACGGCGGCCGCACGGCCTTTGAACTCAAGGTGGCCGGCCTCACCTTCCTGTTCGGGTATTCCTTCTTCAAGTTCGGCTGGTCCTACCGGCTGTTCAACTACTGCACCATTCTCTTCGGCGCCCTGCCGATGATGCACGACACCCATGCCGACCGGGCGGCGGCCGAGCGGGCGGCCGATCAGGTGGTGCGGATGAACACGATCGCGGCCGGTCACTTCAATTCCGGCCTGCGCGCGCTGTTTTTGTCGATCGGCTATCTCGGTTGGTTCATCGGACCCTATATGTTCATCGCGATGACCGTCGTCGTGATTGTCGTGCTCACCCGCCGCCAGTATTTTTCCGAGGCGCGGCTGGCGATCATGGACCGCGGGACGCCCTGAAATTGGATCCGGAAAGACAAGCAGTGACTGTTGCCGAAGCCCAGAACCCCGCCCCGCGCAGACCCCGCATCACGCTGATCGATACGCTGCGCGGCGTCGCCCTCATCGCCATGGCGACCTATCACTTCACCTGGGATCTCGAGTTTTTCGGCTATGTCGATCCCGGCACGGCGACCCAGGGCTTTTTCAAGGTCTATGCCCGCTCGATCGCCAGCTCCTTCCTGTTCCTGGCGGGCGTCAGCCTCGTCCTCGCGCATTTCCCGAATATCCGCTGGAAGCCCTTCTGGAAGCGTTTTGCGATGGTCGCAGGCGCTGCAGTCGCGATCAGCATCGCGACGCTGGTCGCCTTTCCGAGCGAATGGATCTATTTCGGCATCCTGCACAATATCGCGCTGTCGAGCCTGATCGGCCTCGCCTTCCTGCGCCTGCCACCGTTGCTGACGGGTGCGATTGTCGTTCTGGTCATTGTAGCAATGATCGTCGACTACAGTCTTGTGCCCGGCGCCCTGGATTCGGCCCTGTTCGACGCCCGTTACCTGAGCTGGCTCGGCTTTGCCGAAATCCCGCCGCGCTCGAACGACTATGTGCCGCTGTTTCCCTGGATCGCGGCACTTCTGGCCGGGGTGGCCGTCACGCGGCTGGCGCTATCGAAAAACTGGCTTCCGAAGCTCGCAGCGGTCCAGACGCGGCCGAACCTTCTCTCGAAGGCCGGACGACACAGTCTGATCGTCTATCTCGTCCACCAGCCGGTCCTGATCGCGCTGGTCTACCTCTTCTCGCTGGTGCATCCAGCCCCGCCGCCCGATCCGCGGATCGGCTATGTCAGAAGCTGCGAGGCGGGCTGCACGGGCCAGGGCAACGACGCCGGCCTCTGCCAGAAGTTCTGCGGCTGTACAGCCGACAAGCTGATCGCCCAGTCGCTGATGACGCCGCTGCAGTCCGGCGCCATCGCTCCGCAGGACGAGCGGGTGCAGTCGCTCGCCGAACAATGCTCGATCGAGGCGCAATAGCCGGATTTTGAAAGATCAGGTCCCTACGCCGATTTCGGCAAGCCGGGTCAGGCAGGCTTCCTCGACATTGTCGAGTTCGCTCAGCGTGTCGTCGATATCCTTGCGCTTCTGGCGCAGGTCGTTGCGCTTCTCGTCGAGGCGCGTCATCAACAGCTTGAGCTGCCCCAGCTCTCCCGGTGGCTCCTTGTAGACCTGGATGATTTCGCGGATCTCGGCGATCGTGAAGCCGATCCGGCGGCCGCGCAGGATTTCCTGGATCAGTCGGCGATCCGTTGCCCGGAAAAGCCGCGTGCGACCCCGGCGCTCGGGGTGGATCAGCCCCTCGTCCTCATAGAAGCGCAGCGTGCGGGTCGAGACCCCGAATTCACGCGTCAGCTCCGTAATGCTATAATACTTGTTCACGATCATGTCCTGCTACTCGTCAGCCAAACTAATTGACTTTTACGTAACAGTCAATTTTTGAGCTCAGCCCGTCATGAACCACCAGGTCGCCAATCCCAGGAACGAGAAGAAACCGGTCGTATCGGTAATCGCCGTAACGAACACCGCCGACGATACCGCCGGATCGGCACCGGCCCGGTCGAGCAGCAGCGGGATCATGATGCCGGCCATGGCGGCCGCAAACATGTTGATCAGCATGGCGGTGGCGATCAGCCCGCCGATATGGACGTCGTGGAACCACAGGCCGGCCACCATGCCGACGAGACAGCCGATCACCACGCCGTTGATCAGGCCGACGCCCGCCTCGCGTCGCGCGACGCGCCAGGCATTGTGAATGTCGAGATTGCGGGTCGCAAGCGCGCGCACCGTCACCGTCATCGTCTGCGAGCCGGCATTGCCGCCCATGCCGGCGACGATCGGCATCAGGATGGCGAGCGCCACCACCTGTTCGATCGTCGCCTCGAAAAGCGAGATCACCGACGCTGAAATGAAGGCGGTGAACAGATTGACCAGCAGCCACGGCACCCGTGACCGCGAGGTCTCGCGCACCGAGTCGGACAGTTCTTCGTCGCCGACGCCGGAGAGGCGCATGATGTCCTCTTCCGCCTCCTCCTGGATGACGTCGACCACGTCGTCGATGGTCAGCACGCCGACCAGCCGGCCGTTCTCGTCGACGACGGCGGCCGAGAGCAGGTCGTACTGTTCGAAGAGCTGGGCTGCTTCTTCCTGGTCCATGTCGGCCGGGATCGGATAGTTCGTCTCCCGCATGATCGTCTCGATCTTCACCTGCCGCTTGGCGCGCAGGATACGGTCGAGGTCGAGCACGCCGAGCAGCTTGAAGGTCGGATCGATCACGAAGATCTGGGTAAAGCTCTCCGGCAGATCCTCCTCGTCGCGCATGTAGTCGATCGTCTGGCCGACGGTCCAGAACGGCGGCACCGCGACGAATTCCGTCTGCATGCGGCGGCCGGCCGACTGTTCGGGATAGTCGAGCGCGCGGCGCAGCCGCACCCGCTCGGTGAACGGCAGTTGCGCGAGGATTTCTTCCCGGTCCTCGTGGTCGAGGTCTTCCAGAATGTAGACCGCGTCGTCCGAATCGAGATCGCCGATCGCCGCCGCGATCTGCGCGTTCGACATCTGGTCGACGATCTCCATGCGGATGTTTTCGTCGACCTCGGTCAGCGCGGTCAGGTCGAAGTCGTCGCCGAGCAGCCGCACAAGCGCATGGCGCTGGTCGGGCAGGATCGCTTCGAGCAGGTCGCCAAGTTCCGATTCGTGCAGGCGCGCTACGTGGCTGCGCAGGAAAAGCGTGTCACGATCGGCGATTGCGGCGCCAACCATCGCCAGGAAGTCGGCGCGGATCGCGCCGTCCTCGGAATAGATGTCGTCACCGGCATCGTCGGTTTTTGTGCGCAGGCGGTCGTCCTCGCCGATATCGCTCATCTGCCGCCCTCGCTGCTGGTCTTTGACAAAAGGAGAATGGCGGCAAAAAACATATTGTCAACAACCGGATAGCTACACCCGGCGCTATTGCTCATGCCACCTGTTTTCCTGCTAGAACAATTGCCGTTCCGGGTCCAGAGCGCATGGCGAAACGATGCGGAAAAACCCCGAAGGGCAGCGAGAGGAGTTCGAAAAGTGGCCATCCGAACCATCCTGAAATATCCCGATCCGGGCCTATCCAGCCCCTGCGAACCGGTCATGGTTTTCGACGCGACCCTGACGGCGCTGGCCCATGACCTTCTCGATACGATGCGGGCGGCACCCGGCGTCGGGATCACCGCCGCGCATATCGGCGTCTTCACCCGGCTCGTGGTGTTGGAACTGTCGAGGGAAAGCGGTCCGCGCTTCTACGCCAATCCGCAGGTCCTTGCGTCCTCGGACGAACTGATGCGGCACATGGAAGGCAGCGTCTCCATGCCCGGTGCAAACGACGAGGTCGAGCGCCCGAAAAGGATCCGGTTCCGCTATCAGGATCTCGGCGGTGCCGTTCATGAAGAGGACGCCGAGGGCTTCTATTCCATCTGCATGCAGCACGAGATCGACCAGCTCGATGGCATCTTCTGGCTGAAACGGCTGTCCCGCCTGAAGCGGGATCGGCTGCTGCGCAAATGGGGCAAGGGAAAATAAAAATCCCGAACCGAACCAAATCCGCGTTCGCCCGTTGTCAGGTCGCAAGTCCAGCGAGGAGCTACGACCATGAATGCGACAGCAGACAAGACCGCAGCCGAGCTCGAGCGAAAAGTATCCGAGCGTCTGGCCGCACTGCCGGACGTCGACTCATCGACGATCGAACCCCATGCCGAGGGAACCAAGGTTATCCTCGAGGGTTCCGTCGATACCGTGTTCTCGGCCAGGAAGGCCGTATTGAGCGCGGAAACCGTGGATGGCGTACATGATGTCGAAAGCCATCTGACCCTGACGGGTAACAAGAATGGCGCATCCACGAGCCATTGAAGCGAAGTACCCGGCGCATCAGCCTTTTTGTGAATTGGGGGTGCGCCGGGTCCATTTTGAACTGACAGGAGGCGCTCGTGCCGGGCAAGAAAAAAGCTGACGATATTTCGCGCGAAGAAGATTTCCGCGATTACGATGACCGAAATATCGATGACGGCTGGCCCTATGACGATGCAACCGGCGCCCGCCCCGTCGATAACGCCGCCTATGGCGATCCCAAGGCCAATTTCGACACGGACCGCAATCGTGGCTATCAGGTGGATAACGTCGAAAGCGACGGCTCTGAAGAACGGCTGGTCGATACCATTCGCCCCGGCACGAAGGGGATCGAGGATGCCGACGATCTCGAAGAACGGGTCACCGACGCGATCGACGAGCTCGATATGATCGACATGGCGTCGATCGATGTGCATGTCGAGGATGGCACGGTGACGCTCGAAGGCGCCGTCGACGATGCGGCGACCTCACGCAAGATCGCCCGACGGATTCAACGCGTCGCCGGCGTCCGCGAACTGGTCAACAATCTCCGGCTCGAAGGCGTCGACAGCCACATTCCCGACGACGACTAAGGGCTTGGCGACGCTAACCGATCGTCAGCGAAATATCCGGCGAACTTTTCAGCGTATTGCTGACGGTGCACATCTCCTCAGCCATATGGGCGATCTGCCTTTTCTGCTCGTCGTCGAACTCCCCTTCGACGCGGAAATCCACGATGAATTTGGTGATGCGCGACGGTCCTTCATGGGCCTTTTCGCCCGTCACATGCACCCTCACCTCGCTCAGCCTGTCGAGAATGCCGAGCTTGCTCGCGGCGATCCGGCCGCTGAGTACAAGGCAGGCGGCAAGCGATGAAAACATCAGGTCGAGCGGGTTGAACCCCGGCTCGGAAGCCCCGGTGACCACTTCCACCTGACCACCCGTCTCACTTGTCACCCGCGGGTGACCGAGGCGTCCGAGGATGGCGGTCGCACCGATCGGCCGTGTCTTGATTTTCAGTTCGACCATGGGCTTGTCCTTCCCTTGCACATACGAGCTTGGAGCGAACCCAAGATAGGCGAGGAATTTCAGGATCGCATCCGCGATACGCGATATAGCTCGATGTTTTGCCATCGGAGCGGCAGATGGCCCAATTTCCCAGATGCCATTTCATCCAGGCAACAAAAAACCCGCCGAAGCGGGTTTTTATTTTGGTGCGGTCGAGAAGACTCGAACTTCCACGTCTTGCGACACAGCGACCTCAACGCTGCGCGTCTACCAATTCCGCCACGACCGCATCGTGGTAGATGCCGACTTGCGCCGGCGGGGCTGCATGTAGCAAAAGCATTTGGGGTGCACAAGTGCGCCGTGACAGATTTTTGAAGGATAAAAATTCTTCTCCCGAATGCCTATATAAACCGGGCCGAAAACCGGCCTCTTGCCGCACCCTTTTGTTTTTGCCAGAAGATTTTCCATGCTCACACGCACCGACCTCAATCTGTCCATGCTGCCGCAAGCCGGCTCTCCGCCGGTGCGCTGGCGAATCTCCGATGGGCTTGTCCCTTACGAGGCCGCGGTGGCGGAGATGGAGCGCGAGGTGGCGGCGATCGCCGATGGCCGTGCCGACGAGCTCGTCTGGCTGCTCGAACACCCGCCGCTCTATACCGCCGGCACCAGCGCCGACGCCGCCGACCTGATCGAGCCGGACCGGTTTCCGGTGTTTTCCACAGGCCGAGGCGGCGAATACACCTATCATGGTCCCGGCCAGCGCGTCGCTTACGTGATGCTCGACCTCAAGCGCCGGCGCCAGGACGTGCGCGCCTATGTGGCGGCGCTCGAGGAACTGGTGATCCGCACCCTCGACATGATGAACGTGCGCGGCGAACGGCGCGAAGACCGCGTCGGCGTCTGGGTGCGCCGTCCGGAAAAGCCGCTTCTGCCGGACGGCTCTATGGCAGAGGACAAGGTGGCCGCCCTCGGCATCCGCCTGCGCCGCTGGGTGAGCTTCCACGGCCTGTCCCTCAATGTCGACCCGGACCTCTCGCATTTCACCGGCATCGTGCCCTGCGGAATCAGTGCCTATGGCGTCACGAGCCTCGTCGATCTCGGCCTTCCGGTGATGATGGCCGATGTGGACATGCGCCTGCGCGAAGCCTTCGAGGAAATCTTCGGCGCCACGGCCTCTGACCCTGCCGCCGCCTGATTGTGGCTTGAACATTGCCGGTCGCTGTGGTTGAAGAACCCGGTTCCTCGAAAGTCCCGGGCATGCCCCCTTCCACACCTGAAAATCCGCTGAAGGGCATGGCCATCATGGCCACCTGCATGGTCATCCTGCCGGTGATGGATGCCATCGCCAAATACATGGCGACCTTCGAGGCGATGTCGCCCGGCCAGGTGACCTTCTACCGCTTCTTTTTCCAGCTCGTCTGCATTCTGCCGCTCGCCGTCTTCACGGGCGCTGCCATCTTCCGGCCGAAGCGCCCCTGGATGAACCTGCTGCGCGGCGTGCTGCATGCGGCGGCCAGCCTGATGTTCTTCGCGGCGGTCAAATACATGCCGCTCGCCGATGTCTTCGCCATCTATTTCGTCGAACCTTTCATGCTCACGATGATGTCGGCGATCTTTTTGCGGGAAAAGGTCGGCTGGCGGCGCTGGCTGGCGATCGTCGCAGGTTTCGGCGGTGCCATGATCGTCATCCAGCCGAGCTATGCGATCTTCGGCTGGACGGCGCTTCTGCCGGTCGCCTGCGCCTTCCTCTTCACGCTCTACCTTTTCCTCAACCGGGCGATCGGCGAAGCCGATCTGCCGCTCGTCATGCAGACCATGGCGGGCGTCGGGGGAACGCTGTTCATGGCCGCGGCCCTGGTCATCGGGGATAGCACGGGGGCTGGGGATTTTACGCCGTCGCTCCCCGCCTCCTGGCTCGGTCTCGTCCTGCTGATGCTGCTCGGCTCGATCTCGGGCTATATGCATCTGCTCGTGGTGCGTGCCTTCCGGCTGGCGCCGCTGTCGCTGCTTGCACCCTTCCAGTATTTCGAGATCATCTCGGCGACCGTGCTCGGTTACGCCCTGTTCGGCGACTTCCCGACCGCCTCCAAATGGTTCGGCATCGCCATCATCGTCGCCTCCGGCCTGTTCATCATCTGGCGGGAGCGTTCCAAATCGAAGCAGTTGGAGACCGTCTGAAGGCGCCGTTTCCCACCGGTTAACCGCGCTTCTTTTCTGCCTCTCAACTTCTCTCAATTATCACCCACATTGAGTTTCATGATGAAACGGAGAAATGAAGATGAGCGGGTTCCGCTTTTCTTTTCCGGCATGTGTCATCGCCGGGAAGGGTCGGATTGTGGCCGACGATATTTTGATGCTGCGCAAATACGCGTTCCCGGATGGCATTTGCTCCTCCGAAGACGCGCTCGCCCTTTTTGCGCTGAATGATTCCTGTCCCGAACAAAGCCCCGAATGGTCGACCTATTTCGTCGAAAGCCTGACGGCATATCTCGTGCGCGGCACGGAGCCGCTGGGACGCATCGACGACGCGAAAGCCAGCTGGCTGATGCGCACGATCGCCGCCGACGGTGCCGTTCATTCCGCGCTGGAGCTCGAATTGCTGCTGCATGCCATGGAAGTGGCGTCCGAGGTGCCGGAGAGCCTCTCGGCCTTTGCTCTCGACCAGGTGCGCCTTGCCCTCGAGCCCGGCGCACGCGGCGCCTACCACGCCGCCCGCCCCAACTCTCCTGGCATCGCCGCCTTTGATCTCACCTATATCTGGCGGGTGCTGCGCGGCGCGATGGAACGTGGCCGGCTTATGCTCTCGCCGGTCGAAGCGCGCGTCCTGCGCGGGATCGACGAACTGGCCGATGCTGAAGCCCATCATCCCGCCTGGCGGGAAATGATCGCCACGGTGGCGACCTATGAAAGGCCGAAGGACGTGCTGCGCTCCGGTCCCTGGCTGGTGACCGATGCCGGGCATCGCCTGATGACGCGAGAGGTGGCGGCCTGACGAACCGCCGGTCGCGCCGCGTTGCACGGCTGCTCGTTCACATTTTAGCGGTTGGCTAAACCGCCTGGAAAATCAATCGGCCTAATGGTGTCCGTGATGATCGGCCAATGGCGAGCCGACAGGCTCCCGAGGTCGATATGACTCCCATTGTCTCCGCCGTCCTATTGCTGACGATCAATCTCGGTCTGCTCTGGCTGCTGATGGCTGCACCCGTCGGCCGCCGCACCATCACGCTGCATCGGACGCTCGAAATCGCTCCTGAACGTCTCTGGCACGCCTTTCACCCCGGTGGCGAGGAAGCGAGCTGGAACCCTTCGATCCTCTCCTCAGGGACGGAAAGGGAGCGCGGCGGGATCGAGATCGCCTACAGCCATCCCGATCGCCACGGTGCGCCGATCCGGCGGGTCTTCAAGGTGGAGGAAAATGTCGACAGTACGCAGCGCAGCTACGAGAGCCGTGCACGCGTGGTCGACGACACCGCGCTCGACATTTCTTTCTGGCGCAACTTCGAGGAATACCGCGCCGTGTCGGCCGTGCCCGGCGGTTCCACGATCACCCTCGCCCAGACGGACGACTATCGCGGCCTCGCCGTCTACCTGTTTCGCTATTTCATGATCCGCCGTGAGCTTTCGTCGTTGACTGCCTGGCTGAAAAACGGCCGGCCGAAAACAGGCGGCATGATCGAACACCCGGTCGTCCAGATAGTCCTGGCGCTCCTCTCGACGCTGCTGCTCTGGCCCTTTTTCGGGCTCACCGCGGCGGGCCTGACGATTTCCATAATCCTGACGCTGGTCATCGTGCTGCACGAGCTGGGGCACATGGCGGCCTATCGCGCCTTCGGGCATGAACGGGTCAGGATGATCTTCGTGCCGTTTCTCGGAGGCATCGCCATCGGCGGGCGGCCCTACAACAGCCGCTTCGAAGTCGCCACCTGCGCGCTCATGGGCGCAGGCATGTCCGCCTTCCTCGTACCGGTGGTGATTTCCGTCCACGACCTCTCAAACGCCCACCTATTGTCCTCGTCCCTGCGTGAACCGGCTCTGGTCTTCCTGCTGATCCTCGGGGCCTTCAACCTCCTCAATCTTCTGCCGATGACCCAGTTCGACGGCGGCCGGGTGCTGAGACAGATCTTTCCGACCCGCAGCCTGCTTGTCACCGGCAGTTTCGGAATCACGCTTTTGATGCTGTGGGTCGGTTACCGGATCGGACTGTCGTCGACGGCCCTGATCGCGGCACTTGCCGTCTTCACGCTGATGAGCCTGATGGGCATTTCGTCCGCCAAGCCGCGCGAAAGTCTCGACCCCATGCATCCGGGCGAGCGGCTGATGGCGGGCCTTGGTCTCTACGCCGCGGTCGCCATCCATTCCCACGGTATCGTATACGCCTGCGACCGCCTTTTCGGCTGATCACCTGCCCTCGACATCACTTGCCATCGACGTCTCCGCCCATTGACATCAACCCGCCAAGCGGCTCCAAAGGTTACATGAAAAGCGAAAACCCCACATTACCGTCCGGCTATTCCGCCGTACCTCCGGGCAAGATTGCCACTGTCGTTACCTGCCTCGAGATGCTCGAAAGGCCGCGCAGGAAAACCGCGACGGCGCCGGATACGCTCGTCTTGGAACGCTGGCAGTCTCCTGCTCCCGACGAATACCGCGCGCTGTTCCGCGCGGTCGGCGAGAGCTGGATGTGGGTCTCGCGGCTTGTCATGGGAGAGGACGAACTCGCTTCGGTCCTTAATGATCCGAAGGTCGAGATTTACGCGCTTCTCGACGGCGGCCGCCGGATCGGCCTCCTGGAGCTCGATTTCCGGAAGCAGGGCGAATGCGAGCTCGTCTATTTCGGCCTCGTCGCGGGTGCGATCGGCAAGGGTGCCGGCCGTTTCATGATGAACTGGGCGATCGAGAAGGCCTGGGCGCATCCGATCCGCCGTTTCTGGGTGCATACCTGTCACTTCGACTACCCGGCCGCAATGCAGTTCTATCAGCGGTCCGGGTTCACGCCCTATGCCGTGATGGTCGAAGTCCTCGACGATCCGCGCCTGACCGGCCTGATGCCGCGCACGACGTCCCCGCACGTGCCCCTCATCGGACCTTGATCCGCTCACCGAAATACGACTGCGAACGGCTCGTTCCGGCTTGAGCCGGCCCCCTCGCCTGTGCAAAGGTCGCGCCGAATCTATAAAGCCTCAAGGGAGAACATCATGGATGTCCGCGCCGCCGTCGCCGTTCAGGCTGGCAAACCGCTCGAAGTCATGACCGTACAGCTCGAAGGCCCGCGCGCCGGCGAAGTGCTGATCGAGGTGAAGGCGACCGGCATCTGCCATACCGATGATTTCACCCTGTCCGGCGCCGATCCTGAAGGCCTCTTTCCGGCGATCCTCGGCCATGAGGGCGCCGGCATCGTCGTCGACGTCGGCCCCGGCGTCACCTCGGTCAGGAAGGGCGACCACGTCATTCCGCTCTATACGCCGGAATGCCGCGAATGCCCCTCCTGCCTGTCGCGCAAGACCAATCTCTGCACCGCGATCCGCTCCACCCAGGGCCAGGGCCTGATGCCCGACGGCACCTCGCGCTTCTCGATCGGCAAGGACAAGATCCATCACTACATGGGCTGCTCGACCTTTGCGAACTATACGGTCCTTCCGGAGATCGCGGTTGCCAAGATCAACCCGGGCGCCCCCTTCGACAAGGTCTGCTACATCGGCTGCGGCGTCACCACGGGCATCGGTGCGGTCATCAACACCGCCAAGGTGGAGATCGGCGCAACTGCCATCGTCTTCGGCCTCGGCGGCATCGGTTTGAACGTCATCCAGGGCCTGCGGCTTGCCGGTGCCGACATGATCATCGGCGTCGATCTGAACAACGACAAGAAGGCCTGGGGCGAACGCTTCGGCATGACCCATTTCGTCAATCCGAAGGAAGTCGACGGCGATATAGTCCCCTATCTCGTCAACCTGACGAAACGTGGAGCCGACCAGATCGGCGGAGCCGACTACACGTTCGACTGCACCGGCAACACCAGGGTCATGCGCCAGGCGCTGGAAGCGTCGCATCGCGGCTGGGGCAAGTCGGTGGTAATAGGCGTTGCCGGCGCCGGCCAGGAAATTTCCACCCGCCCCTTCCAACTCGTTACCGGCCGCACCTGGATGGGCACCGCCTTCGGCGGCGCCCGCGGCCGCACCGACGTGCCGAAGATCGTCGACTGGTACATGGAGGGCAAGATCGAGATCGATCCGATGATCACCCACACGATGCCGCTCGAGGACATCAACAAGGGTTTCGAGCTGATGCATGGCGGCGAATCGATTCGCAGCGTAGTAATTTATTGAGCGCGGTTCCGACACGTTCCGGAACACGCTCCAATGCTGCGAATAGACTAGGATTTAACTCCGTTTAATGTGAGGAACGCAGAAGATGTACAAGTTCGAAATCTACCAGGACAAGGCCGGGGAATACCGTTTTCGCTTCAAGGCTTCGAACGGCCAGGCGATGTTCTCTTCGGAAGGGTATTCGGCCAAGGCTTCCGCCGTTTCGGCCATAGAATCGATCAAGAAAAACGTACCCGGCGCAGCAGTCGACGACCAGACGACCTCCGTCGCCTGAGCCATATCCTGCGCGTAGCCCGCTGGGGCGGGCTACGCTGCCTCCCGTCGCGCGGGAGGTCGCCGGATTGGGCCGGAGTTATCCATTCATGATCTACGTCGACGCCGATGCCTGTCCGGTCAAGCCGGAGATCTCTGAAAGTCGCGGAACGCCATAACCTCGAAGTGACGTTCGTCGCCAATTCCGGCCTGCGACCCTCTCGTGATCCGATGGTCCACAACGTCATCGTCTCGGCCGGTTTCGACGCCGCCGACAACTGGATCGCCGAACGCGCCGGACCCACCGATATCGTCGTTACCGCCGACGTGCCGCTGGCGGTACGCTGTGTTGCATCGGGCGCGCTGGTGACCGGCCCGACCGGCCGGGTCTTCGACGAGACCAATATCGGCATGGCGAGCGCCATGCGCGACCTTGGGGCGCATCTGCGCGAGACCGGAGAAAGCAAGGGCTACAACGCCGCCTTTTCGCCGCGCGACCGCTCGAAATTCCTGGAAACGCTGGACAGGCTCTGCCGCCGCGCCAAATCAGCCACGTGAGCGATCGGAAAACCCGGATGCCGAGCCCCTGGCGCAGAGTGACCTATCACCGGCATGGCCCGTTCTTCGCCGGCACCATAGCCTCGCTGGTCTGTCTGCCGTTCCTGCTCCTTTACGTGCCGGAACTCGCGCCCGGCATTGCAGTCATCGTCTTCTTCCTGATCTACCTCGTCATGATGGCCGCCCGCATCCCGAAGCTCGATGGCGCCACGTTCAGAAAGAAAGGCCAAAACGACGACGAGCCCGCGCCGGTCATCTTGGGGGTAACTTTGCTCGCCGTTGCCGCTGCCGTGGTTTCGCTGTTCGAAGCGCTGAACCGTTCGCAGCCTGCGGGCCTTGCCGCCGTGTCGCTTGCCTTCGCATCCGTCGTGCTCGGCTGGCTGACGATCCACACGATGTTCGCCATGCATTACGCCCACCGCTTCTGGCGGCCGGACGAGCAGGCCGAGCAGAACGAGGCGAAGCGCGGCGGCCTCGATTTTCCCGAAACCGACGAGCCCGGCGCCTACGATTTTCTCTATTTCTCGTTCGTCATCGGCATGACCGCCCAGACTTCGGACGTCCAGATCACCACGACCGGCATGCGCCGCATCAACCTCCTGCATGCGGTCGTGTCCTTCTTTTTCAACACCGTCCTTGTCGCCGCGGCCGTCAACGCCGTCGTGTCGATGAGCAACTGATATCTTCGAGGAGCGTCGATGAAGGTCCTTTCCCAGAACACCGCGTTCGGCGGCATGCAGGGCGTGTTCATGCACGAATCCGAAGCCTGCAAATGCGAGATGACGTTCGCCGTCTTCGTGCCGCCGCAGGCGATCAAGGAGCCCTGCCCGGTCGTCTGGTATCTTTCGGGCCTCACCTGCACCCATGCCAACGTCATGGAAAAGGGCGAATACAGGCGGATGGCCGCGGAACTCGGGCTGATCGTCATCTGCCCGGATACCAGCCCGCGCGGCAATGACGTGCCGGACGAGCTCACCAACTGGCAGATGGGCAAGGGCGCCGGCTTCTATCTCGATGCGACGGAAAAGCCGTGGGCCGAGCATTATCAGATGTACACCTACATCACCGAGGAACTGCCGAACTTCGTCAGCCAGCATTTTCGCATGGACATGGACCGCCAGGGCATTTTCGGCCATTCCATGGGCGGTCACGGCGCGATGACGATCGCGCTCCGGAACCCCGACCGCTTCAAGAGCTGCTCCGCCTTCGCGCCGATCGTCGAGCCCTCGACCGCCGACTGGTCGGCATCCGCCTTCGAGAAATATCTTGGCGCCGACCCCTCGGCCTGGCGCCAATATGATGCCTGCGCACTGGTCGAAGACGGCGCCCGCTTTCCGGAATTCCTGATCGACCAGGGCAAGGCCGACGGCTTTCTCGAAAACGGCCTGCGCCCCTGGCTGTTCGAGGAGGCGGCCAAGGGAACGGATATCGACGTGACGCTGCGGATGCACGAGCGCTACGATCACTCGTATTATTTCATCTCGACCTTCATGGACGATCACCTGCGCTGGCACGCGGAACGGCTGGGCTGAGCTCTTGATCGGACGCACTTTTAGGTAGAGATAAAAGGCTGGCGTTGTTATGGAGAGGGTCAGGTCGTGAGCAAGAGCGGGTCCGCCGGCGAACTCAGCGAACAGGAAATCATCGCGCTATCGGAGACCGACGAATGGGTGCCGGTTGGCGACACCGAAAACCGCAGACGCGTCTGGCAAGATGCCGCGCGCAGGGCGCGATCGAAAGTAAACGGCAGGGCCGCACGCCTGAAAGCCAAGGCGCTTGAACAGGGCATGCCCTATCAGACGCTGATCAATTCGATCCTGCACAAATACGTTTCCTAGGTCTCACGGAAACAGCGCGGTCGCCATGGTCGGGCGGCGCTGGCCGTCGAGGCGGAATTCGCCGGAGATGCGGTCGGCGATCTTTTCGGCGAGGTCACGGTCCGCGGTATCTCCGTCCAGCAGGAAGATCGACGTCTTGAATGTCCCCCTGGCGATCGGTTCGCCGGTATTCACCGATATCGCCTGCACCGTCACCTTCGCCTCATGCCGGCTGCCGATCAGCATCGGCAGATGCGACATCTCGTCGATGCGCACCGAGATGATCGTCCGCGGCAGGGCGATCGACCTGACGGTTGCACGGATCGCCTCGTCGACCAGCATGTCGGTGGCGATCACCAATCCCTTCTGGCACATCCGGCCGCGCGGTCACGAAAGCGCCGCGCACGTCATAGAGAAGTTTTTCCTGCGCCGTATTTGCCTGTTCCAGACGGAACGACATCAGCGGCAGGGCCGTCAAAGCAATGAGACAGAAACGAGACAGACGACGAAACATGAAGGGACCTGCAAGACGGCACCTTCAGATGTTCCAACGAACACGGTTAGAGAACGATTAAGCCGAGGGCTTCAAGGCAAGAAAAGTTTCGGTTGCCGCCCGCATTTCCTTGAACCGCTTGGCGCGCCGATGCTCGGCCTCCGCGTCCGCGCCCCAATGTTCGTTCGTCCAGTCCTCGTCGAGGTGGGCGAGCGTCCAGGCCTCGTCGGCGGTCAGGTGGCCTTCCGCAAACGCGAGCGCCAGGATCGCCGAGCCGGTCAGCGTCGTCACCGTGTGCAGCACGGCGAGTTCGATCGGCGTATCGTATTTCTTCAGGGTCACCGCAAAGGCGGCCGTCGCCTCCTTCGGCTGTTCCTGCGGCATCACGCCTTCGACCAGGATGAAGCGGGCGCCGAGTTCGTTCGCCGCCCAATCGACGATCGGGTCCCACAGGTCGTTCTGGCGTGCCACCAGGTTTTCCGGTGCTTCGGCGCGGTAGCAGAGCAAGTCGCTCGAAGAGAACCGCAGGATATCCTCGAACACCGCCTGCGGATCTATCGCGATGCCGTCGATCGCCGTGTTGACGAGCCGCGTCACCGGCATGGTGCCGGGATCGATCACATCCACCTGGTTCGCCCATTCGTCGCGGATCAGTTCGGCAAGCCGCGCTGTCGGTGCCATGAGCCCGTTCTTGGCGGGCGTCCGGACCGGCCGGCCGTCGAGATGGATGGCGTGGCCGCCCTCGCCTTCGGCAACCGATACTTCCTTGTAGAAGCGCTTCGGCAGCGGCTTGTGCATCTGGATCTGCGCCCGCCGCGTCGGGTCCGGATGGCTCAGCGCTTCGGATGGATCGGGAAACATGTCACGCATGGAAATAAAACCTCAGCCGATATGGCTCAGCAACTCGCTCGGATGATGGATGATCGCGTCGGCTCCGGCCTTGTTCAGCTCGTCCACCGAGGCGTAACCCCAGGCAACGCCGATCGCCGTGGTACCGGCCGCCTTCGCCATCTGCATATCGTAAATGGCATCGCCGATGACAAGGGTATCGGACGGTTTCATGCCGGTCTCGTCGCAGCATTCGGTCACCATCGCCGGATGCGGTTTCGAGGGGCAGTCGTCGGCGGTGCGCGACACCATGAAATACTTGTCGAACCCATGCGTCTCCACGACCAGCTTCAGGCCGCGCCGCGATTTGCCGGTCACCGCGCCGATCAGCAGATCCTTGCGCGGACCGATCGCGTCGATCAGTTCGCGAATCCCTTCGAACAACGGCTCCCTGAAACCGAGATCCTGGCGCACGACGGCAAACAGCGTCTTGTAATAGGCCATCATCTCGACGGCTTCGTCGTCCGCATGCGGCTTGCCCTGCATGCGGGCAATGGCGATGTCGAGCGTCAGCCCGATGATCGCCTTGGTGTCTTCAACCTTGGGCTCCGGCTTGCCGAAATGGGCAAAGGTGCGGCGCATGGTTTCATGGATCAGGTTCGCGCTGTCGACCAGCGTGCCGTCGCAATCGAAAAGGACCAGTTTCATTCGTCGTCGTCGTCCCTGCGGCCGTTTTCCATGTCGAACCCGAGAAGGTTCCAGCTCTGCACCATATGCGGCGGCAAAGGTGCCGTGACCTTCAGCCGTCCGCCGTTCGGATGCGGTATGTCGATATGGCGCGCATGCAGATGCAGCTTCTTCTGGATGCCGCCCGGAAAATCCCAGTTGTGATCGTCGTCGAAATATTTCGGGTCGCCGATGATCGGATGGCCGATATGCAGCGCATGCACGCGCAGCTGGTGGGTGCGGCCGGTATAGGGCTCCATCTCCATCCAGCAGAGCGTCTGCGCCGCCATTTCCAGCACCCGGTAATAGGACACCGCGTGATCGGCGCCGTCCTCGCCATGCCTGGCGATCCGCATGCGGTCGCCGTCCGGCGTCTGTTCCTTCACCAGCCAGGTGGAGATCTTGTCCTCGTGCTTGCGCGGCACGCCCTTGACCAGCGCCCAATAGGTCTTTTTGGTGTCGCGTTCGCGGAAGGCGGCCGTCAGCTTCTGCGCGGCACCACGGGTGCGGGCGATCACCAGCACGCCCGATGTGTCGCGGTCGAGCCGGTGGACGAGCCGCGGCTTTTCGCCCTTCGGGCTCACCCAGCTGTCGAGCATCTGGTCGATATGGCGCGCGACGCCCGATCCGCCCTGGACGGCCAAGCCCGCCGGCTTGTTGAGCACGATCACCTTCTCGTCCTCGTGCAGCACCATGCGCGACAGCAGTTCGAAATCGCTGGAATGCTTGAGATCCTTGCCGGCGATCGGACCCGTCTTCTTCGCATCCACGTCCAAAGGCGGGATGCGCACTGTCTGTCCCGGCTGTACGCGGGCGTCGGATTTCACGCGTCCGCCATCGACGCGCACCTGTCCGGAGCGCAGCAGTTTCTGCAGCGGCCCGAAGCCGAGGCCCGGGTAATGGATCTTGAACCAACGGTCGAGCCGCATGCCCGCCTCGTCCGCTTCGACGCGGATATGCTCGATGCCTGCCATCAAAGCTCTTTCATATCTGGATGTGGGCCAACGGCCCTTTGCCCGGTCTTTAGAGCATTGCCCGCCCGAGCGCCAGTCCGGCAAAAACCGCACAGAGCGAGATCGCCACGCTCGCGACGATATAGGTGACGCCCACCATGGTCGCGCCCCGCTCCAGGAGCGACACGACATCCAGCGAAAAGGCCGAGAACGTCGTGAAGCCGCCGAGAAAGCCGGTGATGATCAGCAACCGCATCTCGGGCGACGCATCGAAGCGCCGGACGATCAGCTCCGCAAGGAACCCGATCGCGAACGAGCCGGCGATATTGACGGCAAGCGTCCCCCACGGAAACGCCGGCCCCCACAGGCGCAGCGCCCAGAGCCCGACGAGATAACGGCAGACGGAGCCGATCGCTCCGCCGACGGCGACGAGAAGCATGTTGGTCATGGAACTTTCTCTAGGGCAGAAACGAGAATCGTCAAATCGATAAAATGCCGACGTTTTGTTTAAAGGGGAACAAATCAGGGCCGCCGTAATTATCATATTCTGAGAAAAGAGAGTGATGGGCGAGATGACACTACTGGTCAGCATATCGGCAAGCACCGCCGCACTCGCCATCGAGGCGCTGAAGCCCGGCCGGCGCATCTCGGCCAAGGATCAGGTCAAGGACATCAAGGCCGATTCGGACCGCAACCAGCGCCGCGCCGAAAACGCCGGCGACCCCGGCGATACCGAATTCATGATCCCCGCCACCACCGTTTCGCTCGACATGCTCACCGCCGACCAGAAGCCGCGCCAGCAGGTCACGTTCAGCCAGGTCGAGTCGGCCTATCGCGATCTGGAAGATTGATATCGCCCGGCGGGCCCTCATGCCGCCACGCACCGGATATTATGCCGCCCGCTCCCCGAGCGGGATCTCGCGTTCCAGTGATAGTCGATGAAATCGGCGGCCGGCAGCGGTTTGGAGAACAGCCAGCCCTGGCCGAAATGCACGTCGTGAGCCTTCAGATAGTCCGCCTGCTCCTCCGTCTCCACGCCTTCGGCGACGATCTGCAGGTCGAGCGTCTTCGCCATCTCGATGATGTGGCCGGTGACCGAGCTGGTGGCGCTGTTGCGGCCGATCGTGTCGACGAAGGACTTGTCGATCTTCAGCGCATCCATCGGCAGCCCCTGCAGGTATTGCAGGCTGGAATATCCCGTACCGAAGTCGTCGATCGCTACCGAATGGCCTCTTTGCCGAGCCGCGGTTAATGTCGTCCGCGCCGCCTCGATGTCGATGAAGCCGCGTTCCGTGGCCTCCAGCCAGATCTGCCCCGCCGCTATTCCAGTCTTCGCGAGTTTCCTGTCGAGCACGTCGAGTATGCGCCCGGAGGTGACGTCGGCGGCGGAAAGGTTGACGGCGATATGCAGCAAACTGTCCGCCCTGAGCAGTCCACCGAGATCGGCAATGATCGCTTCGATGACCTGGTCGGTGATTGGCAGAATAAGTCCGCTCTCCTCGGCGAGCGGAATGAACAGGTCCGGGCGCACCAGCGACCCATCCGGTCGCCGCCAGCGCACCAGCGCCTCGGCGCCGACGCAGATGCCGGTCTTGAGCTCGATGATCGGCTGGTAGTGGACGATGAATTCGCGCTTGCGCACTGCGATCGCCAGCTCCCCGAGCGGTGACAGTCTTTTCCTGGACAGCCAGACCACCACGCCGACAATGAAGATGGCGACGAAGGCACCGACCGGCAGCAGCAGGAGCTGTTCCTCCCGCAGCCTGCCGGTCAGGTTGGAGCGCGGCTCCATGGCGATCGCGATCAACCCCTTGTTGCGTGCTATCGCGTAGAGAACCGAGGAGGTCATGCCGTTCTTCGGCTCGTCGATCAGCGCGTTGACCAGGTCCGTTTCGGGGGAATTGAGTTCGTTGATCAGCATGCCCTGCCGGTTGGCGAGCGCCAGGGAAATGTCGGCGTCCACCAGGATGTCGATGAAACGGGCCGGGTCTACCAGCACGTTATAGGGGCCGTAATGCAGCCCCATCATCGGATTGCCCATGCTGACCGCCGGCTGCACGCGGGTGGCGACTTCCACGCCGTCGGGCGTCATGTAGTCGATCCACGGCCTGTCGACCTTGCGCTCCTCGATCCCCCAGGAGGTGCATTTCAGCAGGCCGTTCTCGAAATAGCCGACTTCCTTGACCGAGGGCGTATTGAAGGCGATCACCCGCATCCGGGCGATATGCTGGTCCGAACAGGGCACCAGGCGCGGATAGGCGAGCGAATCGAGCGCCGCCCGCGCGTCCTCGAACGTCCTGCTCGCACGCATGATCGTCTGCTCGGCGAGCCGTTCGAGATTGTTCTGCTGTTTCTCGACCGTGATGACCCACGAAATGTAGACCATCGCGCCAATCGGAACGATTGCCCCGAGCAGGCCGAGAAAAATGGCCGCCGCAATCACCCCAGAACGTCGCAGTTCCATTGCCGAAACCTTTGATGAGAGGTCTTGGCGACATTCATCGCGGACTTCTGTTAAGATTTCTTGATGCAACTCGATCAGGTTGTATCGAAGCAATTTCTAAAGCCCTGCCGGTTGCGTACTGCCCGCGCAAGTCGGGCCGAATGGGCATCTCCGTCCGGCAAGCCGGGAGAGGATTTTAGGCCCGGCGGCCTGCGAAACGCAGCGGAAGTCCGTCGAAAGCTTTGATTTCCTTCAGGACGAAGGTCGTCTGCATTTCCTTGATGCGCGGTAACCGCCGCAGCGTCGACATGGCGAAATCCGCATAGGCGTCGAGATCCGGTGAGACGACCTGCAGCAGGAAATCCGCGTCGCCCGCGATGCTGTAACAGGCGATTACCTCGTCCAGCCCGATCACCTCCGCCGCGAACGCTTCCGCTTCTTCTTCGCTATGGCTGTCGATCTTGACGCGGATGAAGGCGAGTACGCCGAGGCCGATCGCCTTTCGGTTCAGCACCGCCTTGTAGCCCTGGATGACGCCCGTCTCCTCGAGGTGCCGGACGCGCCGCCAACTCGGCGATGTCGAAAGCCCGATCCTGTCCGCGAGCGCCTGATTGGTCAGGCGGCCGTCCTCCTGCAACGCTTCCAGAATTCGTATATCTGCCGGCTCAACGTCGTTCGCCATCAAACTCTACCCACAGTTCCATTTCAATAGGTAGATCCTACCCCAAAATGCTTGAAGGGAGAAGTAAAAGGCAGGATCGACCGGACGATCTCGAGTAATCTGCGGCCCCTCTTCCACTGATGGATACCCTGCCCGCCCATGACCGACGAAATCCGCATCGCCATCATCGTCAACCCTGCCCTGCCGCTCGGCCTCCTTGCCAACACGGCCGGCGCCATCTCGATCGGCCTCGGCGCTCGCGTGCCCGCGCTCGCGGCTCGCCGGCTGACCGATCGCCAAGGTCGCACGATCGATATCAGCTCTTCCCTGCCGGTGCCGATCCTGCAGGCGCCGGCGGATACGATCAGATCCCTGTTGCTGAAGGCCCTGTTGCTGTCGCAGGACTACGCGATTGTCCCCTTTCCGGCTTTCGCCAGATCGCTGCATGACTATCGGGCCTACGAGGCCGCCTTCCCCGATCGCGATCTGGCGGAAGAGGAGATCGACGGCCTTGGCCTTGCCGGGCCTTCTAAATGGATAAAGTCGCTGACCGGCAGCCTCAAACTGCTGCGCTAGAGACGAAGAGCCCGCTCCGAGGAGCAGGCTCTGTCGAACTTCACTTGTGTACGTGGCCGCCCGGCCCCGCGGCCTCGACCGGCAGTGTGATGTCGATCTTACCGGCCTTCTCGAAGGTCAGGGTCACCGGGACCTTGCCGCCCTGCGTGAAAGGTTCCTTGACCTTGATGAACATCAGATGCAGCCCGCCGGGCGTCAGTTCGACGGTCTTGCCCGCCGGGATGGCTATGCCGGTATCGAGCCTGCGCATTTTCATCACCTCGCCCTGCATGGCCATCTCGTGCAGCTCGACGGTGCCTGCGACGGGCGAGGCAACCGAGACCAGCATGTCGTCGGATTTGCCGCTGTTCTTGATGGTCAGATAGCCGCCGCCGACTGGCTGGCCGGGCAACATGGCCTTGGTGAAGGCGCTGGTAATTTCCAGGTCGCCGAGTTTGACGGGCGCATCATCAGCGGCCGCCGCCCCAGAAAAAGCGATGCTGGTCGCAGCGAAAATGCCGAGGAAAGCGAGTTTGGTGAAGGTCTTCATGAAATATCCCCATACGGTGACTGGATCCATGCCGGTCGACCGCGATTGATCTGAGCAGATTAAAGGATCAGATCGAGATCGGCGGGGCGCGGGATTTCGGCCGGGCGACGGCCGTGATGCCGAGCAATTCGGAAAACCGGCGCAGCGGATTGGCAAGCGAGGCGCGCTCGCCGGCAAGCCAGGCCTCGTCGTCCGGCGGCGGCAGGATGACCGATGCGGCCAGCAGGCAGACTTCGCAGAGCGGTTTTGCCGCCGGCATCCGGTGGCCGTGCTCGCCTTCGGAACAGATATCGGCAAACGTGCCGTCCGGCAGCCGATAGGCTTCGCTGTAGGAATCGATGGGTGCCGAGGCCTGCACCGGCTGATGCGCAAACCCCAGCAAAAGCAGCAGCATCGCGCAGAAAACGCGCGTCCAGCTCGCCGCCATGTCCAGTCTTGCCGTCATTGTTCCGCCTGTTCGACCGATGCGGGGAATAACCCAGATCACGATAAAGCGCAAAAGCCCTTTTGTCGCGTGATACCGCATCTCTGTCGCCTCGCATTGCATTAGATCAAATCGCGTTTGCTGCGCTGCGACAAAAATCGTGCCCACCGCGACATCAGGGGCTTGCCAAACCGTGATCGAGGTCGATAATACCACTCAGACTCGCTGGGAGAAGCCGCTTAGATGCGGTGCCGAAGGAGCAACCGCCCCGGAAACTCTCAGGCAAAAGGACCAGCAGTCGACCGACAGGAACTCTGGAGAGAGGCCCGAAGAGGGCCCGCCGAAGGGATAACAATCTCAGGCGACAAGGACAGAGGGGGCTCATAAACCGGTGCGTCACTGCGCCTGAATCTGAGCCGGCGCTCGAAATGCGCCAACCCTGGAGGCGTCCTTGGACGATCAAACCGTTCTCAAGACCACCCCGCTTCACGCCCTCCATCTGTCGCTCGGCGCCAGGATGGTGCCCTTTGCCGGCTACGACATGCCGGTGCAATATCCGGCCGGCGTGCTGAAGGAACATCTGCACACCCGCACCGCCGCGGGGCTTTTCGACGTCTCCCATATGGGCCAGGTCGTCATCCGTGCGAAATCCGGCGCTTACGAGGATGCAGCCCTTGCGCTTGAAACCCTGGTGCCCGTCGATATTCTCGGCCTGAAACCCGGCCGCCAGCGTTACGGCTTCTTCACCGACGACAATGGCGGCATCCTCGACGACCTGATGATCACCAATCGCGGCGACCACCTGTTCGTCGTCGTCAACGCCTCCTGCAAGGACGCTGATCTCGCCCATATGCAGGCGCACTTGGCCGGCTGCGATGTCACGCTCCTTGAAGACCGCGCGCTCCTCGCCCTCCAGGGTCCGCGCGCCGAGGGCGCCCTGGCGGCTCTCTGGCCGGATGTCACCTCCATGAAGTTCATGGACGTCCGCGACGCGTCTCTGCACGATGTCGACGGCATCATCTCCCGCTCCGGTTATTCCGGCGAGGACGGGTTCGAGATCTCGGTTCCGGCAGACCAGGCAGAGCAGATCGCGAGCGCGCTGCTCGAAGACCTGCACTGCCAGCCGATCGGCCTCGGCGCCCGCGATTCGCTGCGCCTGGAAGCCGGCCTCTGCCTCTATGGCAACGACATCGACACGACCACCTCGCCGATCGAGGCGGCGCTGGAATGGGCGATCCAGAAACCCCGCCGCCTGGGCGGCGCCCGCGCCGGCGGTTTTCCGGGCGCGGGCCGCATCCTCGGTGAACTGGCGAACGGCACCTCCCGCCGCCGTATCGGCCTGAAGCCGGAGGGCAAGGCGCCCGTCCGCGCCCACGCAAAACTTTATGCGGATGCGGAAGGGCGGACCGAGCTCGGCGAAGTTACCTCCGGCACCTTCGGCCCCTCGGTCGAAGGCCCCGTCGCCATGGGCTACGTGCCGACCCGCTTTGCCGAACCCGGCTGCCAGATCTTCGCGGAGGTGCGCGGCAAATATCTGCCCCTCACCGTCTCCGCCCTGCCTTTCATCACCCCTACTTACAAACGATAATCCTCCGGAGAGAACCATGTTGAAATTCACCGCCGAACACGAATGGCTGAAGCTCGAAGACGGTGTTGCCACCGTCGGCATCACCTCTCACGCTGCCGAACAGCTCGGCGATCTCGTTTTCGTGGAACTGCCGGAAGTAGGCAGCCAGCTCACCAAGGACGGCAATGCCGCGACCGTCGAAAGCGTCAAGGCTGCCTCCGACGTTTATTGTCCGCTGGATGGCGAAGTCACCGAGGTCAACCAGGCGATCGTCGACGATCCCTCGATCGTCAATTCCGATCCGCAGGGCAAGGGCTGGTTCTTCAAGCTGAAGCTCAAGAACGTGCCCGACGCCGACGCATTGATGGATGAGGCCGCCTACCAGGAACTGATCGCATGACCACCGACAGCACCGATTTCCATTTCACCGACTACCAGCCCTACGATTTCGCCAACCGCCGCCATATCGGCCCCTCGCCGACCGAAATGGCCGAGATGCTGAAGGTCGTCGGCTACAAAAACCTCGACGCCCTGATCGACGCCACCGTGCCATCCTCAATCCGCCAGACGACACCGCTCGCCTGGGGACCGGCGCTGACCGAACGCGAGGCGCTCGACAAGCTGCGCGATACCGCAAACCGGAACAAGCCGCTCGTCTCCCTGATCGGCCAGGGCTATTACGGCACGATCACCCCGCCGGTCATCCAGCGCAACATCCTTGAAAACCCCGCCTGGTACACCGCCTACACGCCCTACCAGCCGGAAATTTCGCAAGGCCGCCTCGAAGCGCTCCTCAATTTCCAGACGATGATCTGCGACCTGACCGGCCTCGACGTCGCCAACGCCTCGCTGCTCGACGAGGCGACCGCCGCCGCCGAAGCCATGGCGCTCTGCCAGCGCCAGGCGAAGTCGAAGGCGACCGCCTTCTTCGTCGATGCCGCCTGCCACCCGCAGACGATAGCCCTCATCGAAACCCGCGCCGCCCCGCTCGGCTGGAGCGTCATCATCGGCGACCCGATGACCGATCTCGATCCGGTCGACGTTTTTGGCGCGATCTTCCAGTATCCGGGCACCAACGGCCATGTCCGCGATTTCACCGGCCTGATCTCCCGCCTGCACCAGACCGGCGCCGTCGCCGCCGTCGCTGCCGATCCGCTGGCGCTGACGCTGCTCAAATCCCCCGGCGAAATGGGCGCCGACATCGCCATCGGCTCCTCCCAGCGTTTTGGCGTGCCGGTCGGTTACGGCGGCCCGCATGCGGCCTATATGGCGGTCAAGGATGCCCACAAGCGCGCCATGCCCGGCCGCCTGGTCGGCGTCTCGGTCGACAGCCGCGGCAATCGCGCCTACCGCCTGTCGCTGCAGACCCGCGAGCAGCATATCCGCCGCGAAAAGGCGACCTCGAACATCTGCACCGCCCAGGTGCTGCTGGCCGTCATGGCCTCCATGTACGGCGTCTTCCACGGCCCGGACGGCTTGAAGGCGATCGCCCAGCAGGTCCACCGCAAGGCCGTGCTGATGGCCAAGGGCCTCGAAAAGCTTGGGTATACGATCGAACCCGACACCTTCTTCGACACGATCACCGTCGAGGTCGGCCACATGCAGGGCCTGATCATGCGCGCCGCCGTCGCCGAAGGCGTCAACCTGCGCAAGGTCGGTGAAACCCGCATCGGCATGTCGCTCGACGAGCGTACAAGGCCGGCGACGCTCGAAGCCGTCTGGCGTGCCTTCGGCGGCAATTTCAAGGTCTCGGATTTCGAGCCCACCTGGCGCCTGCCGACCGCGCTGCTGCGCAAATCCGACTACATGACCCACCCGATCTTCCACATGAACCGCGCCGAAAGCGAAATGACCCGCTATATCCGCCGGCTCTCGGACCGGGACCTGGCGCTCGACCGGGCGATGATCCCGCTCGGCTCCTGCACCATGAAGCTCAATGCCACAGCTGAAATGCTGCCGATCACCTGGCCGGAATTTGCCGACATCCACCCCTTCGTGCCAGCGGACCAGGCGCTCGGCTACAAGGAAATGATCGACGACCTGTCGCAGAAGCTCTGCCAGATCACCGGCTACGACGCCTTCTCCCTGCAGCCGAATTCCGGCGCGCAAGGCGAATATGCGGGCCTGCTCACCATCCGCAACTACCACATCGCCAAGGGCGATACTCACCGCGACGTCTGCCTCATCCCGACCTCCGCGCACGGCACCAACCCGGCGTCCGCCCAGATGGTCGGCATGAAGGTCGTCGTCGTAAAAGTCCGAGACAACGGCGATATCGACCTCGACGATTTCCGCGCCAAGGCGGAGCAATATGCCGAAAACCTCTCGGCCTGCATGATTACCTACCCCTCGACCCACGGCGTCTTCGAGGAAACGGTGCGCGAGATCTGCGAGATCACCCACGCCCACGGCGGCCAGGTCTATCTCGACGGCGCCAACATGAACGCCATGGTCGGCTTGTCCCGCCCCGGTGACATCGGCTCCGACGTCTCCCACCTCAACCTCCACAAGACCTTCTGCATCCCGCATGGCGGCGGCGGTCCCGGCATGGGCCCGATCGGCGTCAAGTCGCATCTGGCGGCACATCTCCCCGGCCACCCGGCGACGGATGGTCGTGACGGTGCCGTCTCGGCCGCGCCCTTCGGCTCGCCGTCGATCCTGCCGATCTCCTGGTCCTACTGCCTGATGATGGGCGGCGAAGGCCTGACCCAGGCGACCAAGGTGGCGATCCTCAACGCCAACTATATCGCGGCACGCCTGAAGGGCGCCTATGACGTGCTCTACAAGTCGGAGGCAGGCCGCGTCGCGCATGAATGCATCATCGACACGCGCCCGCTCAACGTCTCGGCCGGCGTCAGCGTCGACGATGTCGCAAAACGCCTGATCGACTGCGGTTTCCACGCCCCGACCATGAGCTGGCCGGTCGCCGGCACGCTGATGATCGAGCCGACCGAAAGCGAGACCAAGGCCGAACTCGACCGGTTCTGCGATGCGATGCTGGCGATCCGCGAGGAAGCCCGCGCCATCGAGGAAGGCCGCATGGACCGGACGAACAACCCGCTGAAGAACGCCCCGCACACGGTGGAAGACCTGGTCGGAGAATGGGATCGCCCCTATTCCCGCGAACAGGCCTGCTACCCGCCCGGCGCCTTCCGCGTCGACAAATACTGGTCCCCGGTCAACCGCGTCGACAACGTCTACGGCGACCGCAACCTCGTCTGCACCTGCCCGCCGCTGGAGGCTTACGCGGAGGCAGCCGAGTAAGGCGCTCACATATGCTCAGCCAAATGTAAAAATGCGGTATTTTAGTTGATCAATCTACAATCGCTGGCATCGGCCAGCGGTTGTAAGAAAGTGAATTCACCATCAAAATATCACTGGAATAGTTTCCTCCATAGAATAGTCAGAAGAATAAAAGCAGTAATTGTTATTGAGATATATAAAGAGACATATACATAGAAAATGGGAATGGCTCCTAAAATCGGATAGCCAAAAACTCCCGATAGATCAAAAGACATGATCTTTAAACCTGTTGATATTTTTATCGGAAGCTCCTCAATCGCGGACGGCACCGTGATGATCAGGGAAATTGCACATGAAAATGCAATGCAACCAAGTATAAGAATTGATTTTATTTCTTTGACATAGTGGTGGCGAACATCTTCAGAGAACGAGACGGCAAATGCCAATACGGCCCCGCCGATACCCACAATCCATGTCCCCCATCCTCTGATTTCCCGAAGAGCCTCCAGCTGGAGCTGAATCTCATCCATCAACGCCTCCCGTGAATACTATCAACTCGAGGAATGTGAACCTCGAGAATACAGGAGCCTTTTCAAATTGCATCACATTTCAACTTTTGCGTTAAATTTAGTTATTCTACGTTTAGCTTGGAAGTGTCCAGGGGAGATCCGCAGATAAACGAAAATGGTCAGTCATCGGGGCTCAAGCAACAATCTGCAGAATATGTCGCCCCGTTCCGGCACATCTGTGCCGCGCCGTAATACGCTTCCCTTACCCTTCCCGTTCAGTCTTCCTTGAAGCTCTTGCCCTAAAACATCTGTCATCGGGTTTGGGGATGCTTGCCATGGGTCTGTCGGCGGTGATGAACATTGCGGTTTCGGGCATGCAGGCCCAGGCCAAACGCCTTGCGACCGCGGCGCACAACATCGCCAATGCCCAGACCCCCGGCTACAACCGCCTCGACACCCAGGTCTCCTCGCTCCCCAATTCCGGCGGCGTCACCACCACCGTCACCCCGTCCACCTCGGTCACCTTCCCCGAAAGCTCGAATGTCGACATGGCCAGCGAAATGCTCGACGCCTTCACCTCGGCGCAGGGCTTTGCCGCCAACGCGGCAGCGTTCGAGACGGGCGCGGACATGTGGGACGTGCTGATGAGCATCAAGCGGGATTGAGGGAGCCGTCTGCCTCACGCAGACGGCGTTAGGCGAGAGTCTGGCACGATATGACTGCTGTCGGCCCTGACCGATTGATGCTGCAGGTCGCATGAATGACCGCTATTCATTCTGTGCGGCAAGCCGTTTGGCTAGGATACCGATCAGGATCGCGGCAATAACAAGAAACACGGCGCCGACAATCCAAGCCGTAGGTGTTGAGTAGACCTCAGCGATGGCTCCCGCCAAAATCAGGCCCAAAGCTGCTCCGAGTTGCTGTATCAGTGACCTCAGAGACAGCATTGTGGATCGCTGGCGGTCTTCTACGCATCTATGCAGAATACTGCTGGCCGGCGTCTCAGAAACACCAAGGAGAACAGAATAGAGGATGAAAACCGTCACAAAGCCGACGATGCTGCCTTGTAAAGCCAATGCGATCTGAACGCCCGCCAAGCAGGCAAAAGCCGCCGCAAGTGTAATCGCGTGCCGCCGTCTGAAAATCCGACTGATCCGTGGAGACAACCATGCGCCGAATGCGATTGAGAAGAAATAGGCAGCGGTCAGGACACCGATAATTGTATTTGCATAGCCTTCCTCCAACATGGGTTTTGCATGGGTCGGCCAGATCACCTCTACCGGGTTGGTCGCCATTAGGAAAAACGCCAGAGCTGCCAAAAGTACCGACAACGCCGGATGTCTCAGTGCGAGAAGACCTGCGTCTTTGACCACCAATGGTACAGTTGCGACCCCCTGTTTCAGAGCATGGGGGTTCAGCGGGCGCGGTTTTTCCACAATGAAAAACAGGGTATAGACGAACACCCCAAGCATCACTGCCAAGCTCGCCGCGTAAGACACATCATAGATACTGAAACCCAGCCTCTCTGCCACTGAGCCAAAGAGATCGGGCAGAAGGCCCCCCAAAACAGCCCCCACCGCCAAGCCCATGGCATTGGCCCATTGCGCTTTTGCGAGAGCGGGTTGAACATCCACATTCGGCGCAGCGGCTTTAAAGGTTTCAACGAACCAAGCGTCGAGCGTGCCCGACCGTAGTGCACGTCCAAAACCGATGAAGGCAAATGAGAGCGCGAGAACATAGAAATCGCTTGTCGAGAGAAAGAGTGCGAGGGAGATCAAGCTGACGACAACCGCGGCCAAAAAGACCGGCTTGCGTCCAATGTTGTCGGCCAACCCGCCGAACGGGAGTTCCATCGCCATGGTCGTAAGTGAGTAGACCCCAAAAAGTAGTGAGATCTGGAAGAGGTCCATGCCTCGATCGGTCAAGGCCAGTGCAACAACGGCAACCGTCAAACCCATCGCAAAACGATCGAGAAACTGGTGGACCTGAAATACCCGGATGTGCCGTCTCGCCGGAACGGTCAGCGCAGCGAAGGAGAAATCTAATTCAATTGCCATGGTCGCACCTTCGGCTTTGCAGGCAACTTGCGCAATACCTCGGTGGACCCGGGCCTCATCTAGCGCACACTAAAGCGGTCGTTCGAACAAGTGCGGCGAAAGCCCGGTTTGTCCCGCAAAGCAGCCATGGTCTTATGCATTTGGCATTGGCTTTTTGCGTGGATTATAGTTTTGGGGGCGTTAGTAGCCCCTCCTCAACGGGGATACTCCTGAACACGTCCTCCAACCCTTTCAACACCTTACCGCAAATCTCCATCCTCTTTCATCCCCTCCCTTCCAACCCGTGCCTACAATCCCGCCGTTCCGTCGCGGATACACCGGCAGGCGTGCCGGCGAGGCGGGACCGACGCGGACGTCAAGGGCAAGACGCAAAACCTTGGCGTTCGGGTTCGCTGAAAATGGTCTCCCTCCGGCGACAACGGGGAGAGATGAAGGCAAACGGACCGAGCCTTCGTCTCTTGAAGCCCGAAAGCGCGCGCCGGACGTGCCTGTGCGGCACACATGGTGGCTGACCGGATGGTGTCGCCGGATTTTTCAAAGTCCGACCGACCCTCGTCCTCGGGTTAAACCCGAGGATAACCCGAGGGCATCGGAGAAACCGGCGGAGATTTGTGGATGCCTTGCCGATCAGATCGGATGGGGCGTCCCGGGTCATACGAACACCGTCCGGAAAGGCCACGGCAGAGGGACCGAAGTCGCGGGCATAAACCGCCGAACGGGGCGCTGAGAGGTGTCACTTATTACTTACCTTACGAGGCAGCTTTCAGCGCCCCGTCCGATCCTCGCCCTCGGGTTAAACCCGAGGGCCGCCCGAGGATGACGAAAAGAAACTCAAGCTCGCCAAGGGAGGAGTGTGTCCGATGGGAGCTCGAAAATCTCCGCCCTCACCCCGCCAGCTTTTTCTCCTCGGCTTGGACCCGCGGGCCGCCGTCGATATCGACCACCGCAAAGGCGGCCGCGATGACCTCCGGTCCGGCACCCGGGCGGGTGGCGTCGGTGGAGAGGATCTGACGAAACCGCCGTGCGCCGGCAAATCCCTGGAACAGCCCGACCATGTGCCTTGTGACGTGATGCAGCCGCCCGCCCCGGCCGATCAGCTCCGCCGCATAGTCCGCCATCGTATCGCGCAGCGCCGGCCAGTCGAATTCGGCGGTGGCGACCCCGGCAGGGCTGGCATCCTTCAGGAACGCATCCACCCCGGCCAGAAGTCCGGTATTGTGATAGGCGGCGCGGCCGAGCATCACCCCGTCCATATGGGCGAGATGGTTTGCCGCCTGTTCCAGATCGGCGATGCCGCCGTTGATGCCCATGAACACGTCCGGGTTTTCCCGCTTCATGGCATAGACCAGCTCGTAATCGAGCGGCGGCACTTCGCGGTTTTCCTTCGGCGAAAGCCCCTGAAGCCAGGCCTTGCGGGCATGGATCCAGACCGCATCCGCCCCCGCCCCGATCACCCGGCCAAGAAAGTCCGGCAGCACGTCCGTCGGCTCCTGGTCGTCAACGCCGATGCGGC
Source organism: Neorhizobium galegae (assembly GCF_021391675.1). Lineage (NCBI taxonomy): Bacteria > Pseudomonadati > Pseudomonadota > Alphaproteobacteria > Hyphomicrobiales > Rhizobiaceae > Neorhizobium > Neorhizobium galegae. The sequence continues at coordinate 2,277,426 of NZ_CP090095.1, read as the reverse complement.
ATTTCACGGTGACCGGCACGCTCGACACCCGCTTCATCGCCGCGACGAGGTCAGCGACATGTGCCGGATCCCGCATCAGGCAGGCGCCAAAGGTGCCCGACTGCACCCGGTCCGACGGGCAGCCGACATTGAGGTTGATCTCGTCATAGCCGTAATCGGCCGCGATCCGCACCGCCTCGCCAAGCTTTTCCGGGTCCGAACCGCCGAGCTGCAGCGCAACCGGATGTTCGGCCGGCGAAAAGGACAAGAGCCTCTCGCGCGGCCCATGAATGATCGCATCGGCCACCACCATCTCGGTATAGAGCAGCGCGGATTTCGACAATTGCCGATGCAGGAAACGGCAATGCCTGTCGGTCCAATCGATCATCGGCGCAACGGCGAAAACTGGAGCCTTGAAATATCTGTTTTTATCTTTTTTTGCAGGCTGTTGCAGCACTCAGTTCTCCGTCTTGTCTACGCTCGTTTTGTACCAAATTCGCCTGTTTTGAGGCCGGACCTGGCACAATGTACCAACTGGAATCGCCATGTACCAAACGGGGATACGGTCATGGGCACTATCACCGCGCGCAATCGAAAAGATGGCAGCGTCAGCTACATGGCACGCTTGCGAGTTATGCGGAATGGCGCAACTTATCACGAGACAGAGACTTTTAACAGACGGCAGGTGGCCGCCGCGTGGATGAAGAAGCGCGAGCGTGAACTCGAAAAGCCGGGAGCTATCGCCGGCGCTATTGCGGTTGACCCGACCTTGGCGAAAGCCATCAATCGCTACACAGAGGAGTCCACGCCCTTAGATCTCACGATCGGCTGCCGACGCATCCAGATCCGCGACGGTTGGCAGCGCCTTCTGCTCGCCGAATCTCACGCCCGTCAGCTTCTCGGATAGGTCCCAAAGCCGGCTGGCGACCTGCGTCTCCAGCGATTGCTTCGGAGGCCTTGCGTCGATCGGGTAGCCGCGCGTCTCGCTCAGCTTGTCCGGACCGTAGTACCCCCCTTTGCGGGCGTGGGGAGACGTTGCCGCGAACAAGGTCGGTAGAGCGCCTTGCGCTGCCGGCTGGAACAAGAACCACAGCAGCGAGCGAACGAGGCCTTGAGCACTGCGGCGACCCGGCGCGTTGTGCAGGAGATCTGTCCGCGAGATACCGGGATGCGCGGCGATACTCGTGATGCCCCAGCCGGCGGCGTCGCTTCGGCGCTGGAGTTCGAACGCGAACATCAGGCAGGCGAGCTTGGACCGGCTGTAAACCGGCATGGGCTTGTAATCCCGTTCGGCCTGCAGGTCATCGAAGTTGATCGCGGCGCTGCTGCTGCGGGCGGCGACGCTGGAGAGCGTCACGACGCGCGGATTTTGGCCGCGTCCGAGAAGCGGCAGAAGATGCGCCGTCAGGGCAAAATGGCCAAGATAGTTGGTGCCGAACTGCAACTCGAAGCCGTCGGCGGTGGTCCTGCGATGTGGCGGCGTCATCACTCCTGCATTATTGATGAGGACGTCGACGCTCTCTCGGCTATCGCCAAGCCGCCTGCCGAATGCGGCGATCGAGCCCAGATCTCCGAGATCGATCGCCTCGAAGGTTACAGCTGCGCCTGGCACACTCTGGTTGATCCGAGTGACGGCGGCGGCCCCTTTTGCCGGGTTCCGTCCAGCGATGATCACATCGCCACCGGCGCGGGCGAGCGCCAGCGCGTCTTCGAAGCCGAGACCGCCTGTGCCGGTCACGACGATCGTTCTGCCACGTTGGGACGGGATACTCTCGGTGGTCCAATTCTTGGGCATCGTAGTTCCTTTCGTTCAGATAAGCCGCTGATCCAGGTGCGGCCACCGAAGGCGCTCATGTCGGGAGTGACCTTCGGTGGCCCTGGAGGACGCCATGGGATTGGGGCGGGCGGCGACCTCCATCGGATCTGAGGGAATGGGGTGGTTCCCCGATCCGATTTCTGTCCGTCGTGACCGGAATCGTGACCAGCGGCGGCTGCGGTGCACGTCTCAGACGAAGCCGCCGTTGGCGAACACGAGTTGGCCATTGATCTGTTCGCCCTCGGTCGCACCCAGGGCAGCGACCCCGTTCGCGACGTCCTGCGGCTTGCCGCGGCTTGCCGATACGTCCGGATCCAGCCCTTCACGACCGCCGAAGCGAAACGGAAATGCGCCGGTTTGCGATCAGCATGGCGAGGCCCGTCAGGACACTGGCGACCGGGATAGTCAGAAGCCCAAGGCCGAGGCCATTGGGAATTTGCGCCGCTGTCGCCCAGTCGCTGATCATGCCGACGATGAGGGGTCCAAATGCCGGACCCAGGAGGCCGGAGCCGATCATGACAAGGCTCGTCGCCATCGCCTCCTTGCCTTTGCCTGCGACCAGATGCGCTGCACCAAAACCCCATGGCAGCATGAATGCAAAGGACAACATGCTCGGCACCAGAAGCAGAATAGAAATCCATCCGACTGGTGTGAACAACGCTGCGGCCGTCGTTACGCTGGCGATCAGGAAGAGAACACCGGGAGGTCCAAGTACCCGTCCGGTGCCCGAACTGACCGCTCGGTCGAACAAGCGTCCGCCGGCGAGCGTTCCAACAATGCCCATCATGCCTTGCAGGAGCCCGAAGGCCAGTCCGGCTTCGCTGGCCGTGTATCCGTGGGTGCGAATGAGGAAGGTCGTCGCGAAAGCGTAAAACGGCGCTGCGGCAAAGCTGCCCGCAACCGCACCAATGAACAGCCAACGGAATGCCTGAGACGAAAGCAGTTGCAGGCTCGACCGCAAGAAGGACTCGCTGCGGGGGCCTGCGCTTTTGAACGGCGGCGTCGGTCCCAAGACTACCAACGCGAACACAGCGATCAAGGCTCCCATGGTTCCGGCACCGATCAGAGCGGTCCGCCAGCCAAACGTGTCGCTAATCGCGCCACCAGCAGCAAAGCCGACCATGGTGCCGAGCGGGATGCCCATGGCGAAAAGACCGATCGCCAAGCCACGGCGCTCCGGCCTGATTTTTCGGGCTATGATCGCATGCCCGGCAGGGGTCCCACCGGCTTCCCCAAACGCGACGCCAAACCGCGAGAAAGCCAGGAACAGGAAACTCGCGGCGAGCCCACCCAGCGCAGTCATTGCGCTCCACCCTAGAATGCACAAAACGAGGACAAGCCGGGGCGATCCCCTATCGGCAGCACGCGCGAGCGGCAATGACAGAAACGAGTAACAGACAGCAAAGGCAACGCCGGTGAGCAATCCGATCTGTGTATCGCTAAGCGAAAGTTCTTCTTTGATCGACTCTGCCAGGATGAATGGCAGCATCCTGTCAATCTGACAAATCATGCTTACCAGAAATAGCGCAACAAATATTGCAATAAAACGCCATCCATGCGCTTCTTCACTGGAAGATTCCTTATGTGCGGGAGAAGAAATTTTATATTTATTCTTTTTTCCTTGTGGGGTTCCTGTTGACGGTGCGATGATTTCTGTCATTCTACGCACTTCCCAGCTTCGACCAGCTCCCCGAAGTTAGAGGAATAGCCAGATGACAAGAATGCCTGATACTGCAATAAATTTGCCTATTTCTACAGGTGACGATACCTTGTCGCGAGAAGGTGGCGTGTTGCACTGGCCGTCAAGCAGATCAGGGGCCCACGTGTCATCAGCGCTTCTTGCCGAAGTCACAGGTTACATCGAGAGCCAGGGTGGTGGTGAAGGCCTGTTTCCGACGCAGCTTGGCGGCGTCAACATCCTCCGATCCTTCCAGCAAAGGATGCCGATGCGGCAGATCTATCGGCCGTCGCTCTGCGTCGTGATAGAAGGGGCGAAAGAAATTCTCTTCGGCGAGGACAGGCTTCGCTACGGTTCCATGCAGTGTTTGGTCGTCAGCATGGAAATGCCGGCCAGCGGGCGCATCGTCCAGGCCAGCCCAGAGGTACCATATCTTGGTGTTACCATAGATCTTGACGTGGCGATGCTGCGCGAGGTGCTGGAACAGTTGGATACGTCACCAGTTGCGCCAGCCGGACACGGGCGGTGTGTGTTTGTGGCCCAGGTCGACGAACCGTTAGCGGAATGTGTTGTCCGCCTGATCCGGATGGCTCAGACGCCAAAGGCTATTCCGATCCTTTACCCTTCGGTCATGCGCGAGATCTGCTATTGGCTTCTGACCGGCCCGAACGGCGGCGAGCTTTGCCATCTTGCCCTGCCGGAATCAAATACCATGCGGGTTGCCAAAGCCATCTACTTTCTACGCGACAATTTCGCCAAGACGCTGCGTGTGGAACAACTGGCTGAGGTGGCGCGAATGAGTCCATCATCGTTCCATCAGCACTTCAAGGTGCTCACATCGGTGACGCCGCTCCAGTTCCAGAAACAGCTGCGCCTTCTCGAGGCACGGCGCCTGATGGTGGCGGAAGCTGCCAGCGTGGAGCAGGCCGCCTACCAGGTCGGCTACGAAAGCCCTTCGCAATTCAGCCGCGAATACTCCCGAATGTTCGCAGTTGCTCCAAAGCAGGACGCGCTGAACCACCAGCGCATGTATAGCCAGTACGCCAGCCGCAAAGCACGCAGCGCTTAGATCATCCTTCAAGAGGTCGCCCTTTGTGGTTCTTGCTGGGAGCGGCACTCTCGATCTCAATAAGCGGATGCGATCGGGCCCCTTGCAAGGGGCCTGATTCCGCCCTTCCAACGCTCTACGCGGCGACTTCGCAGCAAGCTGTCGCCGGCGGTTACTAGGGGCCAAAAGGATTTCAAGGCTTGACAGGTCTAACGGGCATCGCGGGCGTCCCTGCCGCTGCTCGGGATCGACGGTCTGCGGCAACTTGTGGGCCTCTTTGGAGCGGCCAGGTGAGGTATCTTTCGGTTAACCGCAGGAGCTGGGAGACCTCCGCCAGCCTGGAGGATTAGGCAGAAAATTTGCGCTTTTCGGCATTCGGCACCGCGCTGCCGGCGTGTAGCTTGACAGCGCAATGCCCGGCAATCCTCCGGGCAGGGTCCAAGGCCGCGCTCCTTCTCAAGGAAAAGCGCTGGATCATTGGGTAGCCAGTCTCGGCGGCACGACCTCTCGGGTCGATCGTCCGTCCAAGATCATCACGAAGGAAACGTACAATGTTGAAATCGGTAAGCGGGCCTTTGTTGGCCGCAGCGCTCACGGCGGGAATGACAGCTCTCCCGGCTGGGGACACCTTCGCACAGGCCCCTTCGCCTGATCGAATTATCGGCGTCTGGGAATCGGACGACGGCGACTTCAAATTTGAGATGTTTGACGCCGGAGAAACCTATGCGGCCCGGGTCATCTACGCAAAGCCCCTGGTCGAGGCTGATGGTAAGACCTTCAAGAAAGACACCCTCAATCCAGATCCGGAGCTCCGAAGCCGTTCCTTGAAGGGAATCGTCTTCCTGAACGATCTCAAGTGGGATGCCGGCGATCATCGCTGGGAAGGCGTCAGTCTCTACAGTGGGGCTACCGGTCGAACCGTTTCCGCCCGCGTGACCTTAGTGGGCGAGAAGATGGAGCTCCGCGGTTACATGGGAACGCCCACGCTCGGCCGGACCACCGTCCTGCATCGTGCGCAATGACATGACTAAAGCACGTCATCGAACCGTTGCTCGGCAAGTCATTCTTCGACGTAGTAATGCTCGCCTCCGAAATCAGCCGGCCCAGCAAGACGCCGGATGGGGCGTAGAAAGCCTGGCAGCGCTTCCCGGCATCTTCGTTCTACCGTTCCTGTTCCAGCCCGCATGGCAAGGCGCCCTGCCCGCGCTCTTTACGGCGATCGACGCGGCAAGCTGCCCGCCATCGGGGCCTCTTGCGAATCTGTAAAGGCGCGACTTGGTGCAGGATCAGGCAAATTTTCCGAGAATTTGGGCATGGGGATACCAGGTCGGCCGACGTAACGATGAACTGTATTGAACAGTACGGTCACGTTCGAATGTCGACCAAGCCTTACTGTCCACACATAGCCAGTGGAGATCGAGATGGCATCCCTGACAATCAACGGTTCTCGTGTGCAGGTTGAAGCGGAGAACGACAAGCCCCTCCTCTGGGTGCTTCGGGAGGATGTTGGCCTTCTTGGACCCAAATATGGCTGCGGCATCGCCCAGTGCGGCGCCTGCCGGGTCCTCATCGACGGCGAGTCGACACCATCTTGCGCTGTCCGGCTTGGCAGTCTCGCCGGATCTTCGATTGTAACCGTGGAAGGCCTTTCGGGCCAGGACGGGACACTTTCGGCCTTGCAGCAGGCATGGATCGATGAGCAGGTTCCGCAATGCGGCTTTTGCCAGCCCGGATTCCTCATCGCTGCCACGGCGCTGCTGGCGCGCGTTCCGCGACCCACCGATGCCCAGATAGACGAGTCGATCACCAATATCTGCCGGTGCGGCACCTATCCCCGCATCCGCCGTGCCATCCATCGCGCCGCTGCCGTGCTGTCTGAAGGCTGAGGAGTTCCCCATGTCCCGTCTTCTTTCACGACGCACCTTCCTCATCACCGGCGCAGCTATCGGCGGCACGGCAGCCGCTGCTGCTCTGGCCGGGATCGGCTATTTGTCCACGATCGATGTCGACGGGCTCACCGGTTTTGTCGATGGCGACCGCGCCGTTCTCAATGCCTTCGTCGTCATCCATGACGACGGCCGGGTGGTCGTCAACGTGCCGAAGACCGAGATGGGTCAAGGCATCCATACCGGCCTTGCCATGGTTGTCGCCGAGGAACTGGACATTCCTTTCGACGATCGGATCAGCGTGGAATTCCCGGTCGAGCCCCTTCCGGCCTATTCGACCTGGTTCAACATGCTGCAGGTCCGGCCGGAGGAGGCTTCGGGGCCTGTCGTCTGGCTCGGGCGGCGGGTGCTTGGACAACTCGGCTTCATCGCCACCGGGGCGTCGGGATCGACGATGGGAATGTGGCACCCGATGCGGGTCGCAGGCGCAGCAGCCCGGCAGATGCTGCTTGCGGCAGGCTCAGCGCGGCTTGGCGTTCCCGTGGCGCAGCTCACGACCGGCGACGGTTTCGTCCGGCACGTGGCTTCGGGCCGCAGCCTGTCTTATGGCGAGCTTGCACGGGAGGCTGCCGTCCTGCCGCCACCGCGCGAACCGGAGCTGAAACCTGCCGCCGAGTGGAGGCTGATCGGCAAATCGCAGCCCCGTGTCGACCTGCCCGCCAAGGTCCGGGGCGAGCCGGTTTTCGGCATGGATGTCGTTTTGCCGGACATGCTCCATGCCACGATCCGTCAGGCACCAGTGTTTGGGACACTGGTGGCGAGCGTCGCCAACGAGGCCGAGATGCGCGCTGCCCCAGGCGTGCTGGATGTCGCGATCATCGACGGGCGTCACGTGGCCGTGGTGGCCGATTCCTGGTGGCGCGCAGAACAGGCGGCCTGGCTGCTGGATATCGCGTGGGCAAAGACCGAGGCCGACGCAATGACGAGCGCGGACATGTCCAAGCGGCTGCACGCGGCGCTGGATAGCGATGACCCACACGAGCATCTCAATGAAGGTGACGGGGAAGCCGTCATTTCAGGCGATGCCGGATCGGTGGTGGAAGCCACCTACGACGTCCCATTCGTCACGCATGCCTGCATGGAACCGATGAACGCCACGGTGATCGTCCGGCAGGACGGATCGGCCGAGGCCTGGGTACCGTCCCAATCTCCGATGGCGATGCGCCAGGGTGCGCAGAAGGGCGCCGGTTGGGCAGGAGTGGAACTGACCTCCGTCACCTGCAACGTCACGATGAACGGAGGCGCCTTCGGCCGCCGCAGCGATCAGGACGTCGTCGCACAGGCGGCCTTCCTGGCGGCCCGTCACCGCGGGCGGCCGGTCAAGCTGATGTGGCCGCGTGAGGAGGACGTCGCCCGCGGCCTCTTCCGCAGTCATGCGGCCGCGCGGCTGCGCGCCGCGCTAGGGCCCGATGGCCTGCCTGTCGCCTACGATGCGCTTGTCGCGGCACAATCGATCATACAGTCCGTCGCCAGCCGCAACATGCCTTTCAACCTGGGTCCCGATGGTGATCGCCTCACGGTCGAGGGGTTGGACAAGCTTCACTATGCCATCCCCAACCGCCGGATGCGCAGCCAACATGTGCCCAGTCACATGCCAATCCACTTCTGGCGATCGAACGGCTTCTCATTCAACACCTTCTTTACCGAGAGCTTCATCGACGAATGTGCGCTGGCTGCGGCAGCGGACCCATTGGACTATCGCCGGGCGCTTTTGCGGGACAGTCCGCGACATCTCGCCGTGCTGAACCGGGTGGCGGAAATGGCCGGATGGAGCACGGCCATGGCGTCGGGGCGCGGGCGCGGCATCGCCATCGAGGAATGCTATCGAAGCGTGGTGGCGCAGGTGGCCGAGGTCACCGTGGCAGAAGATGGAGAGATTGCCGTGGACCGCGTCTTCTGCGCGATCGATGTGGGGATGGTGGTGAACCCCGATGCGGTGGTGGCGCAGATGGAGGGCGGCATCATATTCGGGCTGACCACCGCTCTCATGAGCGCGGTCACGCTCGAGGGCGGCGCCGTGATGGAATCCAACTTCCACGACTTCCCCATGCTCAGGATTACCGACGTGCCGGACATTGTGGTCGACATCGTGCCGAGCGACCTCCCGCCGGGCGGCGCGGGCGAGCCGGGGATCGTGCCCGTGGCCGCTGCCTTGGCCAACGCCATCCACGCTGCAACCGGCAGGCGCCTGCGCTCGCTGCCGCTCGCGCTCACCGAGACGATCGGGGAACGGCGGACACGCAGGATCCTGCGAACGTGATCGATCTATACTGTCGTGACTGCCAAAGGTCGTTGCAATACTCTTGGGCAGTTTCCGACACATGAGTGGAAACGGCAGGTTCTATCAGTTCACCTACGGTCCACGTTGTCCGGTTCCCCGTCGAATTCTCGACCGGCTGGGGCTGAAGGCGGTTCGCATCGGCTGGACCTCGCACAATATCCCTCCTGCCGCCGTCTATCGGATCTCAAGGCGTCGCATTCTGGCTTGAATATCCCATAAGCAAAACCTGGTTCATCACTGGCGCGTCATCAGGCCTCGGCCGTGAAATGGCGCAGCAGCTCCTCGGCCCAATAATCCTGGGCTTCCGCGGCGCGCTGATGATTGGACATCATCTCTGATCGCGGATGTATTCGAGGAAAACCCGAACGGCTGCGCTCGTATGCCGCCGGCTCGGATAATACAGATACCAGCTCGGCAGCTTCTGCTTCCAGTCGTTCAGCAATTCGACAACTCTGCCTTGTTCGACATCATCACGGACATAATCCTCAAACAGGTGAGCGACCCCCGATCCCGCCAGCGCAGCCTGGAGCTCTTGATGCGCTGAACTCAGTGTCAACCGACCTTTCGGGGTGATTTCCACCTCGTCGCCGTCCTTCTCAAATTTCCACGTCACCATTGTTCCGCCGGGGAAACGGCGACGAATACAGTCGTGCTGCAAAAGATCGCGCGGCGAGTCGGGTCGACCACGCTTGCGAAGATAATCGGGCGAGGCCACGATCGCATATCGCAAAGCGGGGCCCAGGGGCATTGCGATCATGTCTTGGGCGAGTTGGTTCCCGAAGCGAACACCGGCGTCGAAACCCTGCTCCACGATATCGATGATCGCAGCATCGCTGACGATTTCGACGTTGATGTCGGGATAGATTTTCATGAATTCAAAGGCCAAAGGGCACAGAACGTGGTCGGCGGCCGGACCCGGTGCATTGATCCGCACGGTGCCCGATGGGCGCTCGCGAAGCTGATTGAGATCGTCGATCGCTGTTCTGATGTCGTGAAGAGCGGGCCTCAGCCGCTCGAGAAGCTGCTCGCCTGCTTCAGTCGGCGCGACGCTACGTGTCGTCCGATTCAGCAGCCGGATGCCCAGGGCTTCCTCGAGCACGCTGATCGATTGACTGATGGCAGACGACGAAACGCCCCTGCCAAGCGCGGCGGCTCTAAACCCACCACAGCGCACGACGTCCTCAAAGATCTCCAAGCTGTCAAGGCGCAGCGGTCGCATTGCAAAGTCCTGCTTAATAAGCTGATCCGTTTTGGTTAGCTTATCCGCACGGCCGATCCGTGTCATCCCTAGAGAACATGTCGCGAGGCGGCGCCACGGACAATCGCGGCCCTTGCCACCGACACTGAAATCAAACGCGACACCAGCGATCAGATATTTGGACGGGATGGCAAGTATGAACGAAATCACATTGAACCGCAGGAAGATCATGCTGACAGCCGCGTCGGCCGCGACGGGACTGATCTTGCCGACCGGCATGGCCGTTGCGCAGGCTGCTCCCGCAGCGTCGCCCCCAGCCCGCGATGGCAATGCCGGCCATTACCGCTTTCGCGTCGGCGACATCTCAGCGACCGTGTTGAGCGACGGGCTTATCGGCGGTCCTCCGCGGGTCTACGCCAGCGATGCGCCGGAGGCGGAGCTGCAGGAGGTTCTGAGGCTCGCCTTCCTGCCGACCGACCGCCTGACGCTCAATCTCAACACACTTCTTATCGAGGCGAATGGCAGGCGGATCCTCCTCGAAGCCGGGGCCGGGCAGACCATGGGTCCGCAAGGCGGCCGCGTCTTCCAGAACCTGGCCGCCATCGGTTTACGGCCCGAGGACATCGACGTCGTGGTTGTCTCGCACACGCACCCGGACCATGTCGGCAACCTTCGAACCGCGGACGGCGGCAAGGCATTTCCGCGGGCGGCCGTCTTTGCGCCTCGGGCCGATTGGGACTTCTTCGTCCGCAACGATCCGGACCTTTCCTACATGCCGGTGCCCGAGGATTTCCGCCGTAGTTTCGCAGCGGCCATTAAGCGGAGCGTCGAACCCGTCACGAATGGGATCGAGTTGTACGAAGCCGGCGCGGAGATCGTCCCTGGGCTGACCACGCTTCCGGCGTTGGGCCACACCCCCGGCATGGCGAACTTCCTTGTTCAATCCGGGAACGATCAACTCCTGCTGACGGCCGATCTCGCCTACCACCCGATCGTCAATGTCGACCGGCCATGGGTGCCTGGGCCAGATCGCGACAAGGACACCGCACTCGCCTCCCGCCGCCGCATCTTCGACATGGCGGCGGCAGATCGGCTCCTCGTTCTCGGCTTCCACTATCCGTTCCCTGGCCTTGGCCGTATGCTCAAGACAGACGCCGGCTATGCCTGGGTCCCGGTCAGTTGGCAGTTCTAATTCGGTGAGTAACGGAGGCCCCGCAATGACGACATCAAGGCGCGCACTTCTTTCGGGTTTTCTCGCAATTCCGCTCGTGCCGCTCTCCGGAGCGATCGCTTTCGGACAGGAGGCACCGTTGCTGCCGCTGACGCGCGCCTGCGCCGACGGAGATGAACCCACGCCCGCCCGTGAGGCCGGTCCGTTCTTCAAGCCGAATTCACCGTTGAAGCAGGATCTCTATCTGGATGCGCCGCGCGGCGAGCGCATCACCATCGCCGGCTATGTCCGCGATGATCGCTGTCGCCCAACGCCGCGGAGCCTCGTTGAGATCTGGCAAGCGGATGAAAGCGGCGAGTACGATCGTCAGGGCTTCCGCTTGCGGGGACATCAGTTCGCCGACGAGCAGGGACGTTGGTGGTTCAACACCGTCGTGCCGGCGCTGTATCCGGGACGCACGCGACACTTCCATTTCAGGGTTCAACGGCCGGGCGGAGATGTCCTGACGACGCAGCTCTTCTTTCCGGGCGAGCCTAGCAATGCGCGCGATCGGATCTTCGATGAAACGCTGCTCATGACGATCAGCCCCGCGGGCGACGGTCAGTTCGCGCGCTTCGACTTCGTGGTCTGAGCCATGGGTCGCCGCAACGATCGGCAACGCGATCTTCCATGCCACGGGGCGACGGCTTCGAGAACTGCCGATCCGCATCCACTCATGGCTTCACCTCCATGAGACGGAAGTTCCGAAGGCCGTCTTAAAAATGCACGGAGAGGTCGTTGCCCTCATCGGATATCAGCAACACTCTCCTCCTCGACGAATATTCCCCATGCGGCGATGAACAGAGCAGCGACGAGCGGTCCGATGACGAACCCATTGATACCCATCAGAGAAATGCCGCCAATGGTGGAAATCAGGACGACATAGTCGGGAAGCTTGGTCTCCCTGCCGACCAGGCGCGGCCTCAGAAGATTATCGACAAGACCGATGACAAGAGCGCCGACCGCAACCAGCACGATGGCCTTCACCCAAAAGCCGGCAAGCGCCAGGTAAACGGCTGTTGGCATCCAGATCAATGCAGCACCGACCGCCGGCAGCAGCGACAGGACGCTCATCAGAACGCCCCACAGCAAGGCCGGCTCCACGCCGAGCGCCCAGAAGGCGATGCCGCCGATCAAACCCTGGATGATGGCGATGATGATATTGCCCCGCACCGTCGCGTGGATGACGGCGGTGAACTTCGAGGTGAAACGACGGGTATGCGCGTCGCTCAGAGGCAGTGCCTTTCGGATTGTACGGGCGAGCACCTGCCCGTCCCGGAACATGAAGAACAGCAGATAGAGCATCACGCCGAAAGTGACGAAGAACTGCAGGGTGTTCTGACCAAGGCTCAAGGCGCGGCCGGCAAAGAAACCGCCGCCCTGCATCAGCGCCGTGGAGATACGCTCCCGAAGCGTGTCGAAGCCCTCCAGCTCGATCCGCTCGATCCAGCCGCGGACGAACAGGGGCAGCGCCTCCTGCAGCTCCTGGAAAAACCTCCGGACATCGATCTCGCCGTTGTCGATGCGTCCATAGAGAAGGTTGCCCTGCTGGACGAGCGAGCTGAGGACGATCAGCCCCGGAATGATGACGACGCAAAGGCAGATCAGGACGGAAAGCGCCGCGGCAACATTTCTGCGCCCACCCAGCCGGGCCTCGATACGAGCGTGGAGAGGAAAGAAGATGATAGCGAGGACGATTGCCCAGAATATCGCTGAATAAAACGGCAGGACAACTGCGACGAACGCAATGGTCACCAGGACCAGAAGCACATAAAAACTGACACGCTGAAGGGGCATTCGACCTTTCCGCTCTGAGACCGCTGGGATGGTAACACAAATAGGGCTGCGGTCTTTAACCCCACTGCCTTAGTTTTGCGCGCACGCCCCGACGGCCGCAGGGTTCGAAACGCAGGCAACTGCTTCCCATACCGGATCGCGAAAGTCACCGACGCGATCCGGTCCCACGGCTTGCGCCGTCACGATACGTTATTCGTTGATCTCAGGCTCTACGACCCTTGCCAGGTTCCGCAGCGACTCCTGCCAGCCGAGATAGCAGGCCTCGGGCGGGATGACGTCCGGCACCCCTGCCTGCGTTATATTCACCTCGGTACCCACCGAAACCTTCTTCAACGTCACCGTGACTTCCATTTCGCCCGGCAGGTTGGGATCGTCGAATTTGTCCGTGTAGCGGACAAGTTCGCCTGGGACGAGCTCAACAAATTCACCGCCGAAGGCATGGCTGTTGCCCGTCGTGAAGTTCCGGAAGGACATTCTGAACTTGCCGCCGACTTTCGGTTCCAAGTGATGCACAGTGCACAAAAAACCGTTGGGCGGAAGCCATTTGGCAAGCGCGTCAGCCTCGATGAATGCGCGATAGATCTTTTCTGGGCTGGTTGCCAGAACGCGATGCAGGCGTATGGTATTCGGCATGGTCGTGATCCTTTAAATTGCGGAATGGACGACTCTAAGGACGAACCAGACTTTGCCAACCCGACATCCTCTCGTCTCGTTTCAAAAAAAGCTCCACCTTCCGGGCAGTGCCGGATGGTAGCCCCCCAATGCCTACCGGTCAGACCTCAGCCTTGAAAAAGCAACGAATCCCGGCAACTATGTTAGCTGGCTAACATCCTGCGCTGCCAGTCGATTCTCCATCCGGCTGATTATTTACGGAAATGCCATGCCCTTCATTATTGCAATCATCACCATTGCCGGACACATAGCCCTCCTTCTATGGGGGACGCGGATGGTGCAGACGGGCATCCAGCGTGCTTTCGGCCCCAATCTCAGGTCTTTTCTCGGCCGCGCGCTGAACAATCGGATAAAAGCGTTTTTTTCCGGATTGGGCGTCACGGCAATTCTTCAGAGCAGCACGGCAACCGGGCTGATGGCATCGGGGTTCGCGGCCGACGGGCTGGTCGATCTTGTTCCGGCCCTTGCCGTCATGCTGGGCGCCAATGTCGGCAGCACGCTCATCGTGCAGGTCCTGTCCTTCGACGTGGCCGCCGCGTCACCGGCTCTCGTATTGCTCGGCGTCCTGATGTTCCGCCGGACGCAAAATCCGCAGGTCCATGACCTCGGTCGCGTGTTTATCGGGCTCGGCTTCATGTTGCTCGCCCTGCACCAACTGCTCGATGTGCTGACGCAATATGCCGGTACACCGGCCTTCGCTGCGGTTCTTTCAGCCATTTCGACCACGCCGCTCCTCAGCCTTCTGCTCGCGGCCGCACTGACCTGGGCGGCCCATTCCAGCGTCGCGGTGGTCCTGCTCGTCATGTCACTTGCGAGCCAGGGGCTGATCGATCCCTACCAGGCCTTCGCTCTGACCCTCGGCGCCAACCTGGGAACGGCGATCAATCCGGTTGTCGAGGGTCAGTCCGGGAAGGATCTTGCGGCCAGACGGCTTCCGATCGGCAATCTGATCACCAGGATCCTCGGCGTTTTGGCAGCGTTCGCGCTTCTCTCCCCGATTACGGCACTGATGATCCAGATCGAGGGGGATGGAGCCCGGCTGGTCGCGAATTTTCACACGGCATTCAACCTCTTGGTCGCGGTCGTCTTCATGCCGTTCCTTTCGCCGTTCGCAAACGCCCTCGTCAGGCTGCTGCCGCGGCGGATCGACGAGAGCGATCCCGGCCATCCGCGATATCTCGATCCTTCCGCCAAGGAAACGCCGGTCGTCGCGCTACAGGGAGCGGCGCGGGAAGTCCTGCGGCTGGTCGACGTGCTGGAGGAAATGCTGGCGGGAACGAAGGCTGCCTTGACGAGCACCGATCGCCGCGCCCTGGCGGAACTACGGCGCAAGGACAACGTCCTCGACCGCCTGAATACGGCAGTCAAACGGTACCTCACGTCCATCGATCCGGAAGAACTCAGCGATATCGACCGGAGGCGCCTTGACGAGATTCTGCTGTTCTCGACCGGCCTGGAACACGCGGGCGACGTCATCGACCAAAACGTGCTTCCCCATCTTGTCAAAAGACTGCGCCGAGGCATGACCTTTTCGAAGGAAGGGCAGCATGAGCTCAGCGGCCTGCTGGACCGCCTCTCCACCAATCTGCGCACCGCCGCTGCGCTTTTCATGTCGCAGGACGAGCGCGTCGCACGCATGCTCGCCGATGAAAAAATCGTCTTCCGGCGGGCGGAGCGTGACGGAACCAACGCTCATTTCCAGCGGCTGCGCGAGGGCGATTTCGATACGGCGGAAACCAGCTCTCTGCATCTCGACCTGTTGCGGGATTTCAAGCAGATCAATTCGCACCTCGTCGCAGCCACGGCCTATCCGGTTCTGGAACGGCAAGGCGAGCTGCTGCAGAGCAGGACCACCCACCAAAGCGTCGGCGATCAGGTTCAGAATTAGCCGCGATTGCGCCTCTTGCGACCCCGCGGCTCAAATTCGACGAGCAGCGACTTGAGCTCGATCTCGCGAACGCGTCGTGCCGCTTCATCGGGGCTGACCCATTCGAGAATACGCTGCCCCTGTTCCTTGAAGCCACCCGCGACCTCCGTGACTTCGATCTGGAACACGTCGACGATACAGGGGACCACATCGCCGTCGTCGAGTTCTTTCAGGTAGGTATAGCGGCCGACCGGTTTCTTCTTCACCGTCCCGCGTACGCCGGCTTCGTCCCAGGCTTCCGTCGCCGCCGCTTCGAACGGCTTTTTTCCCTTCATCGGCCAGCCTTTCGGGATGACCCACCGCCCGGCCTCGCGCGAGGTGACCACCAGGATTTCAACGTGAGGGCCATCCCCCCGATATCGAAAGCACAAGGCGCCATATTGTTGGTGAAACGCTCCGGCGAAGAGCCTTCCGGGAACCGCCGCGAGTTGCTTGAGTAGCGTCTGGGACCTGTCCGGTCGCGGCTTGCTGCGTTTTTTTGTGGATTTCATGCGGATCAAACTGTCGATTTTGCGTGTTGCTTCAATTGCCCGAGCATGTTTATGACACATTTATGACAGTCAGCCGCATGGAAGGTCGCACGGTATGATGAGTATTTTTCGGAAGCTGATGCCGCGCGAAGACAGATTCTTCGAAATGTTTTCCCAGCACTCGAAAGCTGTCGTTGCGGCCGCCCACGCGCTTGACCAGCTCCTCAAGGGCAACGAGGTCGAGAAGAACTGCGAGTTGATCGTCGCATTGGAGAATGAGGCCGACGACATCACGCGGGACGTGCTTCTCGCCGTCCGGCGTAGCTTTATCACGCCCTTCGACCGCGGTGACATCAAGGATCTCATCCAGTCGATGGATGACGCGATCGACATGATGCATAAAACGGTCAAGACGATCAGGCTGTTCGAGCAATCCGGCTTCGATCCGCTCATGCAGCAGATGGGTGACGAAATCGTCAAGGCGGCGAACCTTATTTCGGAAGCAATTCCCCTCCTCAACAAGGTGGGCTCCAATGCTCACCGCCTTGCCGCGATCGCCGAGGAGATCACCCGCGTGGAAGGCCGGTCGGACGACCTTCATGACCAGGGTCTGAAAGACCTGTACCGGCGTCACGGAGCGAGCGGCGATGCGATGGCCTACATGATCGGCAGCGAGATCTACGGCGAACTGGAAAAGGTCGTCGACCGCTTCGAGGATGTCGCCAACGAGATCAGCGGCATCGTTATCGAGAACGTTTAATGGATATGTCTCTCGCCTTGCCGCTTCTCTTCGGGCTGATTGCACTCGCTCTGTTCTTCGATTTCCTCAACGGTCTTCATGATGCGGCCAATTCCATCGCGACGATCGTGTCGACCCGCGTCCTGCGGCCGCAATATGCGGTCGCCTGGGCGGCATTCTTCAATTTCATCGCCTTCCTTTTCTTCGGCCTGCACGTGGCGGAAACGCTGGGCACAGGCATCATCGATCCAGGGATCGTTTCGCCCCGGGTGATCTTTGCTGCCCTCATGGGGGCAATCATCTGGAATATCCTCACCTGGATTTTCGGAATTCCGTCCAGTTCCTCGCACGCACTCGTCGGCGGGCTGGTGGGCGCCGGCCTGGCAAAGGTCGGCTTCAGCTCGATCGTCTGGAGCGGTCTCGGGAAGACGGTCGGAGCGATTTTCCTTTCGCCAGCCATCGGCTTCCTGCTTGCCCTCGCGCTCGTGCTCCTGGTTTCCTGGCTTTTCGTCCGGCAGACGCCGTTTGCGGTGGACCGGACATTTCGCGTGATGCAGTTTATCTCCGCCTCGCTTTATTCCCTCGGCCATGGCGGCAATGACGCGCAGAAAACGATGGGCATCATCGCGGTGCTTCTGTTCAGCCAGGGATATCTCGGTTCGACCTTCTACGTGCCCTTCTGGGTGGTGCTCTCCTGCCAATCCGCCATGGCTCTCGGCACGCTCTTTGGCGGGTGGCGGATCGTCCATACCATGGGCTCGAAGATCACCAGGCTCAACCCGATGCAAGGCTTCTGCGCCGAGACGGGCGGAGCGTTGACACTGTTCGGAGCGACCTGGCTCGGCATTCCCGTCTCGACGACCCACACGATCACGGGAGCGATCGTCGGCGTCGGCGCGGCGCGCCGGGTTTCGGCGGTCCGTTGGGGTCTCGCCGGCAACATCGTGATCGCCTGGATCGTGACGATGCCGGCAACTGCAGCGATATCGGCAGCGTTCTATACCTTCGCGGATTTGCTGCAATAAATGCGATCTTTGACGAGGGGCCGACTTGCCGCGGAGGACCTCCGCAGCAAGCCGGTTCGTGGCGCTTGAAAGGTAGTTGGCGCCAGTGTCAGCCAACCAGCGTCAGCCAGCCAGTGCCACGGCATCGGCCCCGGCAGGAATGCGAGCCGGCGACGACGGATCGGTTGCCGCAAGCCAGACTGCCTCGGCCACGTCAAGCGGCCGGGTGACAGCCGACGGCTCCTGCTCCCATCCGGCGAACACGCTTTGCACCAGACCGGCATACGCCTCGGGGAAGCCACCCTGAGCCTGCATGCGGGACCGCGCGTTATCCCCGAAACGGGATCTGGACGTTGTCGTCGCCCCAGATCACGTTGATCGGAAAATTCGAGGCGAGACAAAGGCTGACGGTTGTCCTCAGACTTTGGGGCCATTGGTCGATCGGCCCCAGCGGTGTGTCGCTCCAGTCCTTTGTCCGGACGAGCTCGGCCATTTCGCCACCGCCCGCCAGGAAGTCTCCGGTGAGTATCTGCTGTGTCGACAACCAGGTAGCCCCATTCTGGCACCGGCTTGGGAACCTAACGCTCGATACAATGGGCCCGCAGCTTAGCCGCTGTAATGTCCAACTGTGTTCGTGAGACCGCCTCCGTGCCGCCTGCCCGTGGCACTATTCCTGACGAGAAAGGTCGCAGAACGGCCCGGACGGATTGTTCAACGAATCACTGAAATAACCTAGCATGAACTATCAAGGGTTGAAATTGCGCTCCATGAGTGTCCCCGATACTTCCTGAAGACTGTAATACCGGTAACGCGGCATTGGCTGTGAAGGCGCGCGATAAAAGCCTGCAAGCCACCCTTCGGGACTTTTCCTGCGCTCTTGAAAAAGTACTAGGATTAACCGACGAATTGGGAGACAAAGGGCGCCGTCTTTATCGCCCCCCGTGCCCACAGTTTTCCAGGATATCTTCCATGCTTGCGACCGTGATCCCCATGCCCGAAACCGTTCTTCTCCCGGTCGAGGGCGTGGCGGAGCGCTTTCCGGTCCGCCGGGTCTATTGCGTCGGCCGCAACTATGCCGACCACGCGATCGAAATGGGCGGCGATCCGACCCGCGAGCCGCCGTTCTTTTTCCAGAAGAATGCCGACAACATCTATAACGGCTTGACCTTCCCCTACCCGCCGCTCTCCTCCAGCGTCCATCACGAAGTGGAACTGGTCGTGGCGCTGTCCGGCGGCGGCGCCGATATTTCGGTCGAGGACGCGCTGTCCAAGGTCTATGGTTACGCCGTCGGCATCGACTTCACCCGCCGCGACCTGCAGGATGTCGCCAAGAAGATGAGCCGTCCGTGGGAGGCTGCCAAGGCCTTCGAGAATTCGGCTCCCGTCTCGGCCCTCGTCCCGGCCGAAAAGATCGGCCATCCTTCGGCGGGCGGCGTCTGGCTTGACGTCAACGGCGCTCGCAAGCAGTCCGGCGACCTCAATCAGCTGATCTGGAAACTGCCGGAGATCATCGCCGAACTGTCGAAGCTGTTCGTCCTCGCTCCGGGCGACGTGATCATGACGGGCACGCCGGCCGGCGTCGGCGCCGTGGTGCGCGGCGACAAGGTCACCTGCGGCATCGACGGCGTCGGAACGCTGTCGCTGACGGTCGTCTGAGGGAACCGCGACAGGGAGGAAACCATGCCGATCTATGCACTCGGAGAATTCGAACCGAAAACGCCCGGCCTCGACCGTTTCTGGCTGGCGCCGGATGCGATCATCATCGGCAAGGTCGAACTCGGCGAGGATGTCGGCATCTGGTTCGGTTCGGTGCTGCGCGGCGACAACGAGCCGATCGTCGTCGGCAAGGGTTCGAACATCCAGGAAGGCGTGATGATCCACACCGATCCGCGCTATCCGGTAACGATCGGCGAAAACTGCACGATCGGCCACCACGCGATCATCCATGGCTGCGTGATCGGTGACAATTCGTTGATCGGCATGGGCGCGACGATCCTGAACGGCGCGAAGATCGGCCGGAATTCACTGGTCGGTGCCAATGCCCTTGTCACCGAGGGCAAGGAATTTCCCGACAACTCCCTGATCGTCGGTTCGCCGGCAAAAGTAATGCGCGTGCTGGACGACGAAGCGGTCGAGAAGCTGAAACAGTCGGCTGTCCGCTATGTCGCCAACTGGAAGCGCTTTGCGCGCGATCTTCGGCTTCTTTAGGCCGCGCAGGCGCCGCACAGCCCGCGGATTTCAATCGTTGTCTTGGCAGGCTTGAAGTTCTTGGCCTTCGCCCAGTCGCCGAGGCGGTGATCGACCTCGTGGTCGTGGAATTCCGATACGTGGCCGCAACTCTCGCAGATCGCAAACGCGACCGTGCCGTGCCCGTGGCCATGCCCCTTGCCGCAGCATTCGCTTTCCGGATGGGCGCAGGCGACGAAAGCGTTGAGGCTTTCCAACCGATGCACCATGCCGAATTCAAGCAGCTTGTCGAGCGCCCTGTAGACCTGCAGCGGCGCACGAAACCCTTGGTCGCGCAGCCGGTCGAGGATCGTATAGGCGCTCATCGGCGCATCGGACCGGTCGAGAACGTCGAAGACGAGCGACTGGTTCTTGGTCAGCGCCGGAGCGGATGTCGGTGTCGAAACTGGTGCGTTCATCATCGCACTCCTTGGTTGCCGGCCTTCTCGGCCGTGTTTTTACCCGCAGCGGGAAGCAGGCTTAAAATGAAAAGTAAGAGCGCCGCGACCACAATGGAAGGGCCGGACGGCGTATCGTAGTGCAGCGAGCCGAACAGGCCGCCGATCACGGCCAGCGCGCCGATCAGCGAGGCGAGCACCGCCATCAGCTCCGGGCTTGCGGAAAACCGCCGGGCCGTCGCCGCCGGGATGATCAAAAGCGCCGTGATCAGCATGATGCCGACGATCTTCATGGCGATGGCGATGACGAGCGCCATCAGGAGCATGAACAGCAGCCGTGTTTGGGCCGGCTTCATGCCCTCGGCTTCCGCTATATCCTCGCTGACCGTGGAGGCGATCAGCGGCCGCCAGAGCCAGACGAGGGCTGCGAGCACCAGCACGCCGCCGCCCCAGATCAGCGCGATATCGGTGCGCGTCACCGCGAGGATATCGCCGAACAGGAAGGCGATGAGGTCGATCCTGACCCAGGTCATGAAGGCGACGAGCACGAGGCCGATCGCCAGCGCCGAATGGGAGAGAATGCCGAGCAGCGCATCCGCCGACAGCGATTGCCGCCGCTGAAGCGCCAGAAGCAGCAGCGACACGACGACCGCGACGCCGAAGACCGCGACCAGCAGGTTGATCTGGAAGAACAGCGACAGCGCCACGCCGAGCAGCGCCGAATGCGCCATCGTATCGCCGAAATAGGCCATCCGCCGCCAGACGACGAAACAGCCGAGCGGCCCGGCAGTCAACGCTACGCCGATACCGGCGACGAGCGCGCGGGTGAAGAAGTCGTCAAGCACGGCCCTCTCCCTTCGCCTCGGCATGATCGCCGCCATGATGGTCATGGTGGGAATGGTCGTGGTCGTGCTCATCCTGATGATGGTGCCCGTCATCGGGATGGCAGTGATCGGTGACCGAACCGTCGCCATGCATGACCCGGCCGTCCGGCAGATGGGTGTGATCGTGATGATGGCTGTAGACCGCTAGCGAACGAGAGTTGCCGAAGAGTTTCAGGTAATCGGCGCTCTGGCTCACCACTTCCGGCGTGCCGCGGCAGCAGACATGGCCGTTGAGGCAGATGACGGTATCGGTTCCCGCCATCACCATATGCAGGTCGTGCGAGATCATCAGGATGCCGCAGCCGGTGGAATTGCGGATCGAGCGGATCAGGTCGTAAAGCGCACTCTCGCCGGCAAAGTCGACGCCCTGCACCGGCTCGTCGAGCACCATCAGATCCGGCTTGCGGGCGATCGCCCGGGCAAGCAGTGCCCGCTGGAACTCGCCGCCCGACAGATATCGTACCTCGGCATCGATGAGATGGGAAATGCCGGTCGAGGCCAGCGCCGCCAGAAGATCGGCGTCATCAAGCGGGCCGGTCAACCGCATCAGCCGGCGCACGGAAAGGGGCATGGTCCAGTCGATCGACAGTTTCTGCGGGACATACCCCACGCGCAGGCCAGACAATCGTGCAACCGATCCTTCGTCCGGGCGCAGCACACCGATGGCAAGCTTTGCGGTCGTCGACTTGCCTGCGCCGTTCGGGCCGATCAACGTCACGACCTCGCCGCGGCGGATCGAGAAATCGACGCCCCGCACCAGCCAGCGACCATCGCGGCGGATGCCGGCATTGGCAAGCGATACCAATTGGCTTTCGGTTTTGGGGGCACGAGCCCGATTGGACATCAGCATGTTTTTCCGGATTCCCTGTTGTCAGTGGCTATGACACACGTTATAGCATAACGCAATTGATGTAATAACATTACGATGCAATGCAAGGACGCAGCATGAAACTGGCTTCGATTTCCTTCCTCTCCGCCGCGGTGTTTTCCGCCAGTGCAGGCACAGGTTCCGCAGCGCCGGACGTGGTGGTTTCGATCAAGCCGATCCATTCGCTCGTCGCCTCGATCATGAAGGGCGTCGGCGAGCCGAAACTGATCGTCGACGGCGCCGCTTCGCCACACACTTTCTCGCTAAAGCCCTCCAATGCAGCCGCCATCGAAGGCGCCGACGTGATCTTCTGGATCGGCCCCGGCATCGAAGCCTTCCTCGAAAAGCCGCTGGATGCGCTTGCCGCCTCGGCAACGGTGATCGAGCTGGAGGATGCACCTGGACTGCAAAAACTCCCCTTCCGCGAAAGCGGCGCCTTCGAGGCCCATGACGACGGGCATGAAGCGGGAGAAGCACCGGAGCATGACGACCATCAACATGGCGACCATGCAAAGGCCGGTGACGACCATGCCGACCACGACGATGACCATCACGACCATGGCGGCTTCGACACGCATCTCTGGCTCGATGCGATGAATGCCAAGGCGATGGCGGCGGAAATCGAAAAGACGCTGGTCAGTGCCGACCCGGTGAATGCCGCAGCCTATCAGGCAAACGGCGCCATGTTGATGAAGGATATCGATGCGCTCGATACCGAGATCAAGGCGACGGTCGCGCCGGTCAAGAGCAAGCCCTTCATCGTGTTTCACGACGCATATCAATATTTCGAGCATCGTTATGGGGTGAGCGTCGCGGGTTCGATCACCGTCAGCCCGGAGACCATGCCCGGCGCCGAACGCGTGGACCAGATCCAGAAGAAGGTGAAGGAGCTCGGCGCAACCTGCGTCTTCGCCGAACCGCAGTTCGAACCGAAGCTGGTGGCGGTGGTGACCGAAGGCACGCCGGCTCGATCAGGCACGCTCGATCCGGAAGCAGCGACGCTGAAGTCGGGTTCCGGCCTTTATTTCGAGTTGATGCGCGGACTTGCCCGCTCCATGAAGAATTGCCTGTCGCAGGGGACGTAAGGTCGGGCATCGAAAAGTGCGACCGCCGATACGCATAGCGGCGAACGCGCGAGGCCTGCGGGAGGGAAGGCAAATACCACCGCAGGCCGATCTTTTTCAGCGAGCTACGATGAAACTCGAGATCACGCCGCTCGCGATGCCGACCAGCAGGAAGTCGTTGTCGACCTTGACCCAGCGATAACCGCGCGGCGGAGCCGACAGGCGGTAGCGGCGGTAATCGCGGATCTCCGCCATGCGGCGACGTTCGGCGGCCGTCATGCGATGCCCCTTCGACCAGCGCGGCTTCACGACCACGACCTTCTTCTGAACCGTCACCGTGCGGGTCACGGTCCTGGTCCGATCCGGGCCGGAATGACGATCCTGCGCCTGGGCGGCAAGCGGAGCGGCAAGCACGGTTGCAGAAAGAAGGATTGCAAAGAACTTTTTCATCGGGTGTCTCCTCGTGTTGAGCACGCTCGGAAACTAGGCCCCGAATGATGAACCATATCTGAACCGATACATTACATTTTCGTAATTAAATTAATGCCTTCCGCTGATTTTCTGATATTTAGAATTTACTGCATTAGTGCTTCATAAACGAAATAATCGAAATCCGCAGTCTTCGCGCGGCCTGATGTATCGAAGGCGAAGAGGCCAACAAATGCGCCGGTGAAAGAGCCGTGTTCGCCGCGGCCTCCCTCGTCCGAGATGACGCCGGCATCGAGCACCGGGCCAATTTCCTGCCACTCGTTGGAGCCGCCGGCGCGCCAGAAGAATCGCAGGTCGTTGTCGCGGATCTCCATGGCGAGATGTATCGGGCCGTCGGGCACGGAAACACCGCTCCCTGCCTGAAAGCTCATGCGCCCATGCGGGAAATCACCCGGGCAGGAGAAGATCGTCACCACGCGGCCAAGCTTTTCGTGCAGTGACACCACGAGCGAGTGGAACTTGTGGCGGTTGTAATAATGCGTCAGGCCGGCGACCTGCTGGTAGGTCTCGGGCGAGAAATCGACTACCGTCTCGGTGCGGAAGGAATGGTGTTCCTGCCGGCGGGCGACGAGCGATTGTTCGAACCAGGATCCGATGCTTTCGCGGCCGAAGAGACGCAGATGACCGGGACGCTCGGTCAGGCTGAACAGGCGCTCCGGATGAGGTGTGCGCAGCCACTGGAATTCCGGAGGCAGGACCTTGTCGTCGAATGAGCGCTCGATGCGGACGGGCTGCTCGATGCGCTTGGCATCGTGCGGTGCCGGCACGTCGACATCCGGCACGGCGCCGCCTTGGGCGAGATAGAGCCAGTCGTCCTCCCAGATGCATTTCTGGATCGCGGTTTCGCGGCCGAGAGTGCAGCGGCGTTGCGGGGCGAGTGGCCGGCCGCAGAGATGGGTGTGATACGCTTCGCCATCCGGCGTTTCGACGTACTGGCCATGGCCGGCACGTTGCAGAACGGCTTTCGGATGGTCCTTCGAGGTGATGAGATGCGTCTGCGGATGCATCTCATACGGCCCGTCGATCGAACGCGCGCGCGCCATGGTGACGGCATGGTCGTAACCCGTGCCGCCCTCGGCGGTCGTCAGGTAATACCAGCCGTTGCGCTTGAACACATGCGGCCCCTCGACCAGGCCGAGTGCGCTGCCGGCGAAAATGTTTTTGATCGGGCCCTTGAGCGCCCTCGTCTCGAAGTCCCACTCCTGCAGCAGGATGCCGTCGAAGGCCGGATGTTTCGGCGCGCCGCCGTAACTCTCGGTGCGGTGGTTCCATTGCATGTTGAGGAACCACTTTCGGCCGTCGTCGTCATGGAAGAGCGAGGGATCGAACCCGGAGGAGTTCACATAGATCGGATCGGACCATTCGCCCTCGATCGTCGGCGACGTGACGATGTAGTTATGCGCATCCTTGAAGTTGCCGTCGAGGCGTTTGACGTCCGTGTAGACCAGGAAGAACAGTCCGTCCGAATAGGAGAGGCACGGCGCCCAGATGCCGCAGCTGTCGGGATTGCCGCGCATATCGAGCTGGCTCGCGCGCTCCAGCGGCCGGCGTACCAGGGTCCAGTTCGCCAGGTCACGAGATTGATGGATCTGCACACCCGGGTACCATTCGAAGGTCGAGGTGGCGATATAGTAATCCTCGCCGACGCGGCAGATGGACGGATCGGGATTGAAGCCCGGCAGGATGGGGTTGTGGATCATAAGCTTCTCCCAGATTGAAACCGCGGGCTTGCCCCTCATCCGGCTGCCGCCACCTTCTCCCCGCAAACGGGGAGAAGGACTGTGGAGCGCCGGCCGCGCCGCATCTCCCTTCTCCCCGTCAGAACGGGGAGAAGGTCCCGGCAGGGGGATGAGGGGCAAGCCCGCAACCCTCTGACGGCATTCTTACCGCGCCGGCCCTGCCCGCTCGGCCGACTTGGCCCAGAGGTTGATGTCGGCATCCTTGGCGTAGGTGTCGATCTCGGCGAGTTCGGCCGCCGTGAACTCCAGATTGTCGATCGCCCTGACGCAGTCCTCGACCTGTTCCGGACGGCTGGCGCCGATCAGCGCCGTGGTCACGCGGCCGCCGCGCAGGACCCATGCGAGCGCCATCTGCGCCAGCGTCTGGCCGCGCTTTTCGGCGATTGCGTTGAGCGCCTTGAGGTTGGCGATGTTCCGGTCGTTGAGGAAGGCCGGCCGCAGCGACTTGCCCTGCGCGGCGCGGCTGCCTTCCGGAATGCCGCCGAGATATTTCGAGGTCAGCATGCCCTGGGCGAGCGGCGAAAAGACGATCGAGCCGATGCCGAGGTTTTCGAGCGTGTCGAGCAGGCCATCTTCCTCGACCCAGCGGTTGATCATCGAATAGCTTGGCTGGTGGATGAGGACCGGCGTGCCGAGCTCCTTCAGGATCGCCGCCGCTTCCTGGGTGCGCTTCGAATTGTAGGACGAGATGCCGACGTAAAGCGCCCTGCCCGAGCGGACGATATGGTCGAGCGCGCCGCAGGTCTCCTCGAGCGGCGTATCCGGGTCGAAGCGGTGCGAATAGAAGATGTCGACATAGTCGAGGCCCATCCGCTTCAGGCTCTGGTCGCAGGAGGAGATCAGATACTTGCGGCTGCCCCATTCGCCATAGGGACCCGGCCACATGTTGTAGCCGGCCTTCGACGAGATGATCAGTTCGTCGCGATATCCCTTGAAATCCTCGCGGAGAATCTGGCCGAAGGCGG
Organism: Neorhizobium galegae; assembly: GCF_021391675.1. NCBI lineage: Bacteria > Pseudomonadati > Pseudomonadota > Alphaproteobacteria > Hyphomicrobiales > Rhizobiaceae > Neorhizobium > Neorhizobium galegae. The sequence goes on along the minus strand of NZ_CP090095.1, from coordinate 2,251,028 downwards.
TCTCGGCGCTGCCGGGCAGCGGGCCATAGTTGTTGGCGAGATCGAAATGGGTGATGCCGAGATCGAAGGCCTTGCGGGCGATCGCGACCTTGCGTTCATGCGGCGTGTCGTCGCCGAAATTGTGCCAGAGGCCGAGCGAGATCGCCGGGAGCTTCACTCCCGAACGGCCGCAGCGGTTGTACTTCATGGTTTCGTAGCGGTTGGACGCTGGTTGCCAGGTCATGTCGTTTCCTCCGAATGAAATGCGACGCGCCGGTGTCTCAAGCGGTGCGCGCCGCATTCATAGCCGATCAGCGCAGAAGCGCCAGCGCCTCGTCGATGCCGAGCGCCGCCGGCTGGGTGCAGGTGGTCGAAAGCTCGATGAACCGCCCTTCCTCGCCGGATTTCAGGATCGAGGTCATGACGTCGACGCCGTGGAGCGTGCGCTCCAGCGAGCAGCGGGCATCGCGCCCCTCGATCAGCGCTATCGCCATGTCCGCAAGACCGGCCGTGCGGTAGTTGGCGCGCGGCCCCTGCGGGTGTTCCTGGTTGTCGATGCCGAACGGGTGATCCCAGGGCTCCAGCGGCTGGATATCCTTGTTGCGGCCGCTCGCCTCGACGACACCGCCGAAGAAGTTCGGGTCGGGCACGAAGATCGACCCTTCGGTGCCGTAGAGCTCCATATTGGCGTGGCGATGCGACCAGACATCCCAGCTTGCCGAGAGCGTGACCGTCGCGCCGCTGACGAATTCGAGCAGCGCGTGGATGTTGGTCGGCGTCTCGACCGGGATGATCTGGCCGTTCAGCGGCTCGCTGGTGACGAGGCGGGTGGGGTTCGCCATCGACGTCAACGCCCCGACCCGTTTGACCGGGCCGAGGAAATTGATGAGGTTGGCGATGTAATAGGGTCCGAGATCGAGGATGGGGCCGCCGCCTTCGAGGAAGAAGAAGCCGGGGTTCGGATGCCACATTTCCATGCCCGGGCTCATCACGTGGCAGGTGCCTGACGTGATGCGCCCGACACCGCCTTCATCGATATATTTGCGCGCGAGCTGGTGCGCGCCGCCGAGGAAGGTGTCCGGCGCGCAACCGACCGACAGGCCCTTCTCCCTGGCGAGCGCCTGCAGCGCCTTGCCTTCCTCCAGCGTGATGACGAGGGGCTTTTCCGAGTAGACGTGCTTGCCGGCTTCGAGAATTGCTTTCGAGACGGCAAAATGCGCTGCCGGGATGGTCAGGTTGACGATCACGTCGAGCTCGTCATTGGCAAGCATCTGCTCGATCGACTGTGCCTTGACGCCGTATTCCTCGGCGCGCATTTGGGCAGCCTGCGCGTTGAGATCCGCGCAGGCGAGAACCTTCAGGCCTTTGAAGAGCGGCGACAGCTTGAAGTAGGTCGTGGAAATATTGCCGCATCCCATGATGCCGACGCCAAGTTCCTTGGACATGGAAAACTCCGAAAAATCTGTGATCAATAGTTCTTGAAGGAAGCGATCGAGCGCGTCAGCAGCCGGTCGAGATCCTTCGGGTTGTCGTGTTCGAGGACGTAATGTTTTGCGGATGTCTTCTTGAGCGCCGCCATCAGGTCCTTCCACGGAACGGTGCCGTGGCCGACATCGGCCCAGCCGTCCTCGTCCGCGTTTTCGCCGGCCGGCGCGATGTCCTTGACGTGAACGGCGGTGATCCGCTTGGCGTAGCTCTCGATCCAGGCGAATGGATCGGCGCCGCCGCGGATGACCCAGGCGATATCCGCTTCCCAGGCGAGATCGGGGCCACCGGCAAGGATCTGTTCCTGCGGCGTCGAGCCGTCCGGCAGCGTCTTGAACTCGAAGTCGTGGTTGTGCCAGCCGAATGTGTAGCCGGCATCCCAATAGCGTTTGCCGACGTTCTGCAGCCGCTGGCCGAAGGCGCACCAGCCGGCGGCATCGGTCGGGCGCTGGTCGGCAAGCAGATGCGGGCAGTAGATCGCCTCGACGCCAAGCGTCCTGGCGATCAGCAGCGCCTGCTCCGGCTCCTTTTCGAGAAGGTCGATACCGAAGTGACCGGTCGGCATGGTCAGGCCATTGGCATCGAGATCACCTTTGAGCGTCTTCAGGCCTGCTTCGTCAAGCGTCGCATAGATGCCGCCATAACCTTCGACCTCCGTATAGCCCGCCTGCGCAACCTTCTTCAGGACATCCGAGAGCGGCGGAAAGTTGCGTGCGCAATAAAGCTGAAAACCGAGTTTCGACATGGTGTTCCTCCCTTGATAGAGACCTCAGCCTGCCGCCTGGCAGGAATAGAGGTCGTAGATGCGGAATTGCGGGATCGCGACCGTCGGGGCGGCGGGCGTGAAGCGGATGCTGCGGCTTTCGCCGCTGGCGAGATCGAAAGCATTGTCGGAATAACGGCCGGCCGTGCCGCTCTCGATCAGCACGAAAAGCGCAAGGCCGTCGGCCTTGACGACGAGGTCAAAGGCTCCGTCACCGGATGGAGACACGGCAAGCTCAAGCCCTGCCGGTTCGAGCTCCAGGGCCTTGTAGCTGCCCGGTACATGATGCCCCTCGCCCGCCATGCCGTTCGATACGGTAAAGCTCCAGGCGAGGATCCCGCCGTCGGGAATATCCGCGCTCGGCAAGGTGAACACGGTGACAGCTGCATCGGGCGTGCAGACGGCTTCCATGCTCTGAAGCGAGCTGCGCTCGCCCTGGAGCGTCAGGAGCGACAGATTGAGGGTCGCCGTCACGTCCTCCGCCGTATCGTTGACGAGCGAGAAGCGGACTTCCTGGGCGTCATCGGACGGGATCGCCGCAACCGTGACCGGCTGGAAGAAGCGCTTCGCCATGTAGTGCAGCACTTTCCAGCTGCCGCCATAGTCGAGGCTCGACCAAGAGGCGACCGGCCAGGTGTCGTTGAGCTGCCAGTAAAGCGTACCCATGTTATGAGGCTTCAGCGACCGCCAGAAATCCACGGCCGTCTTGATCGCCAATCCCTGCTGCACCTGGCTCAGATAGACGAAATTGGCGAAATCCGTCGGGAAGCGGAAGTTGCGGAACATCGTGCCGGCGATGCGCTCGTTGCCACCGGCATTCTTCTGGTGGTGCTCCATGACCGGCGAGGCAATGTTCATGTCCTTAGGTGCGGCATAGGTCTCGATGACCGGCAGCGACGTGTAGGACTGGAAGCCGAATTCCGAGCAGAAGCGCGGGCGAACAGAGCGGTAGTCGGCGAACGGTTTGTTCTCGTGCCAGACGGACCAGTAATGCATGTCGCCCGAACCGTCCGCATGCCAGGCGTCGCCGTAATCGAGATAGCCGGATGCGGGGCTGGACGGCCACCAGATGGCATCGGGCGCGGCCCTTTCGAGCGCCTGTTCGATGACGCGGTTCAACCGGTCGTAGGAGACGAGGTAGCGATCACGGTTTGCCCGGGATTCCGGAAACCATGTCAGCGCGCCGACCAGCTCGTTATCGCCGCACCAGAGCACGATGGAGGGATGCGAGATCAGCCTGCAGGCCTGGTACTCGACTTCCGCCGCGACGTTTTCGAGGAAATCGGGCGTCGACGGATAGAGATTGCAGGCGAACTGAAAGTCCTGCCAGACCATCAGGCCGAGTTGATCGCAGAGATCGTAGAACCAGTCCGGTTCATAAAAACCACCACCCCAGACCCGGATCATGTTCATGTTGGCATCGACGGCGGAGCGCAGCAGGTCCTCGGTCTTCTCCCGGCTCGAGAGAGAAAACAGCGCGTCGGCTGGAATCCAGTTCGCGCCGCGGCAGAAGATCTCGCGGCCGTTGATGCGGAAGGCGAAACGGCTGCCGGCTTCGTCCGGGTCGGTGAGCAGTTCGACGGTCCTGATGCCTATCTGGCGGGTGATGGCTTCGGTGGGGGTGCCGACCGTCAGCTCGTAGAGCGCCTGTTTGCCGCTGCCGGAGGGCCACCAGAATTCCGGCTCTTCGATATGAAAAACGTGCGTCACCGTGATTTCGCCGGCGCGCACGCCGCAATCGAGCCGGACCCGTTCACCGCCGAACGAGAAGAAGACCGGCAGGACACCCGGTCCTTCGGCATAAAGGGTCACCGTGACGACGAGGTCCACTTCGCCTGCGTCATGTCTCTGACTGGTGATGACATGCTCAAGGCGGGCAGTTTCGAGCTTCTTCAACGCGATTTCGCCGTAAAGCCCGAGGGGCGCGATCGCGATATTCCAATCCCAGCCGAAATGGCATTGCGGCTTGCGCAGCATGTTGCCGTTCGGGATCGGCGAATTGTTCGTGGAATAGGGAATGTAGAACGGCTGGCGCCCCTGCCGCTCCGCCCCCTCGGCGATGCTGGAACGGAAGAGAATGCGGATCGTATTCTCACCGGTTTTCAGCGCGTTCGACACGTCCGGCCGGTAGCGGTGGAAACAGTTGTCCGCCTGGAGCACGGGGACATCGTTGACGAAGACGGTCGCGACCGTATCTAGATAGGTGATGTCGAGATACCAGGAGCCGGCCGGATCATCGAGCGTGAAGCGCCGCTCGATCGTCCAGTCTGCATTTGCGACCCATTGCACGTCGTTCTCGTTGCGGCCGAAATACGGGTCGGGGATGATGCCGGCCGTCTTTAGCGCGCTGTGGACGTCGCCGGGGATCGGCATCCGCGTGCGATGCGTTCCGTCGGCAGAGGTCAGCTGCCAGGGGCCGGAGAGGTCGATATCCATTACGATGCCCACCCGCAAAATTCAGGGCGTACCGGGCCAGCCCCCTCTGCCCTGCCGGGCATCTCCCCCACAAGGGGGAGATTGGCTGGGCGCGCCCAGGTCACTTCGACCGTGAGCCTCGAAGATGGCGAGACGTTGCCACGAGTCGATCTCCCTCCTTGTGGGGGAGATGTCCGGCAGGACAGAGGGGGGTATTTCCTGCCGCGACCACAATTGCCCCAAGAGCGATCGGCCCACCTGCAACTGGCTCGGCGAAAACATCAGATCCGCTCTTCCGTCTCGGCGTCGAACAGCGAGGCCATGGTCATGTCGAAGGCGAGACGTACCTTGGCGCCGACGGCATAACGCCTTGCGCCGCCGATGCGAACCGACATCACATGGCCCGCATGCTTCAGCCAGAGCAGGTTGTCCGCGCCCATCGGCTCCTCGATATCGACCACCGCTTCGTGAATTTCGCCGCCGGTTATGTCGCCGTCTACCTTGATATGTTCCGGACGGACGCCGAGGGTGACCTTGCGTCCGGGCTTCAGCGGCTCGGAAGCACCATAACCGTCCAGAGAAAAGCTGACCCCATTCGTCCTGAAGACGGCGCGGCCGCCCTCCTCGGCCAGTTCGCCGGTGAGGAAATTCATCGCCGGTGAGCCGATGAAGGCTGCCACGAAACGGTTCTTCGGCTTGTTGTAGATCGTCACCGGATCGTCGAGCTGCTGGATGACGCCGCTCTTCATGATGGCGATGCGGTCGGCAAGCGTCAGCGCCTCGATCTGGTCGTGGGTGACGTAGATCATCGTGTTCTTGAGCGCCTGATGCAGCCGCTTGATCTCGACGCGCAGTTCGGAGCGCAGTTTTGCGTCGAGGTTCGACAGCGGCTCGTCGAACAGGAAGACGTCGACATCACGCACCAGCGCTCGGCCGATCGCGACGCGCTGACGCTGGCCGCCGGAAAGTTCCGAGGGCTTGCGCTTGAGAAGCGGTTCGATCTGCAGGATGCCGGAGGCGCGTGCCACGCGGCGATTGATCTCGTCCTTCGGGATCTTGGCGACGCGCAGGCCGAAGGATAGGTTTTTTTCCACCGTCATCTGCGGATAGAGCGCGTAGGACTGGAACACCATGCCGATGCCACGGTCCTTGGGCTCTTCCCAGGTGACGTTCTTGTCCTTGATGAAGATCTGGCCATCGGTCGGCTCCAGAAGCCCGGCGATGCAGTTCAGCAGCGTGGACTTGCCGCAGCCCGACGAGCCGAGCAGGACCAGGAACTCGCCGTCATAGATGTCGAGGTTGAGGTTTTCCAAGACCTTGACCGAGCCGAAGGACAGCGACAGTTCGCGGATGGAAACGCTGCTCTGAGTGCGCGTGGAAACATTGTTGAGCATCAGGCTTTACCCTTTGACTGCGCCGGCCGCGATGCCGCGGACGAAAAGCCGGCCGGAAACGAAATAGACGATCAGCGGAACCGCACCCGTCAACAGCGTCGCCGCCATGTTGACGTTGTATTCCTTCACGCCCTGGACGGAATTGACGATGTTGTTGAGCTGCACGGTCATCGGATAGGTATCCGGCCGGGTGAACACCACGCCGAACAGGAAGTCGTTCCAGATGCCGGTGGTCTGCAGGATCATCGAGACGACGAAGATCGGCAGCGACATGGGCAGCATGATCCGGAAATAGATCTGCCAGAACCCCGCCCCGTCGATGCGCGCCGCCTTGAAGAGTTCCTCCGGCAGCGAGACGAAATAGTTGCGGAACAGGAGCGTCTGGATCGGCATGCCGAAGATAGAATGCACCAGGATGAGGCCGTAGAGCGAGCCGTAGAGGCCCAGTTCGCGCAGCACGATGACGATCGGATAGATCATCACCTGATAGGGGATGAAGGCGCCGACGATCAAGATCGTGAAGAAGATCTCCGAGCCCTTGAACCGCCAGTTGGCAAGCGCATAACCGTTCACCGAGGCGATCGCGATCGACACGATCACCGATGGCACGGTGATGCGAACCGAGTTCCAGAAGCCGCGCGAAAGGCCGTCGCAATTCAAGCCCGTGCAGGCTTGAGCCCAGGCCTTCACCCAGGGCTCGAAGGTGATCTCCATCGGCGGCGAGAAGATATTGCCGAGACGGATTTCCGGCATGCCCTTCAGCGAGGTGACGACCATCACATAGAGAGGAATAAGGTAATAAATTGCCGCAAGGCCGAGCGCGCCATAGACGATGATATTGCGCGACGAGAGCGTTTTGCGGGGGCGTTTGCCCTGCGGACCGGATTCCAGCCGGGAACCGGCCTGGCCGGAGCCCGCAGCCACGGAAATGGCGGGCATCGTGAGCGATTTATCCACGCTTGCGTCCTCCGAATTCGAGGTAGGCCCAGGGCACGATGATGATGGCGACGGCGAGAAGCATCATGGTGGATGCCGCAAATCCCTGGCCGAGGTTCTGGGCGAAGAACATGTAGTCGTAGACGTATTTGGCAGGCACGTCGGAGGCGATGCCGGGGCCGCCGCTCGTCTGCGCCACGACGAGGTCGTAGATCCTGACGATGCCGCTGGCGATGATGACGAGCGTGGTGACGAAGACCGGCCGCATCATCGGGATGATGATGAAGAGATAGGTCTTCCACATCGGGATCCCGTCGACGCGCGCCGCCTTCCAGATGTCCTCGTCGATGCCGCGAAGCCCGGCGAGCATCAGGCACATGACGAGGCCCGTCCCCTGCCAGAGCGCGGCGATCAGGATGCCGTAGATGACGATATCGGAATTGTAGAGCGGATCGAAGGTGAAGCTCGTCCAGCCCAGTGAGCGGACCACGGACTGCACGCCGAATTCGGGGTTCAGGATCCATTGCCAGACAAGGCCGGTGACGATGAAGGACAGCGCGAACGGATAGAGGAAGATCGTCCGGAACGTGTTTTCGAAACGGATCTTCTGGTCCATCAGCGCGGCCAGCAGGAAACCGATCGTCAGGCTGAAGATCAGCGACAGGCATCCGTAGGTCGCCAGATTCTGGATCGAGACGATCCAGCGCGGCGTATCCCAGAGCCGCTCATACTGTTCCAGACCGACGAAGGACAGGCGCGGCAGGAGCTTGGAATTGGTGAAGGAATAAACGACGGTCCAGATCGTGCCGCCGAGGAAGATCACCACGGCTGTCAGCATCATCGGGATCGAGGCAATCTTCGAATTGAGATTGCGGAATAACTGGTTGGGTCGGCCGGGCTGAGTGTGCGCCGCCATGGTCAACTCCTCTGGATAGCAAAGGCTGCTGGAAGCAAGCCACCACCGGCCCCGCCCCTCTCGGACGCGGAGCCGGCTGTTGGATCGCTGTCTGTTGGATCAACCGGCCTTGGAGAAAATAGCGACGAAGCGCTTCTGGGCTTCCTCGGCAGTGATCGACGTGTTGGCGAAGAACTGCGACATCAGGTCTTCCAGCTGCTTCTGCGTATCCTGCGTAATAAGCTGGTCGGTGCTGGTGACGACATTGCCCTTGGCGAGGATCTCGAGACCCTTCTTCATGCAGTCGTTGGCGGCCGCAAGATCGACGTCGCCGCGCACCGGCAGCGAGCCCTTCTTGAGGTTGAAGGCAACCTGTGTCTTGGCGTCGAGAAGCGACGAGGCAAGCGCTTCCTGTGCCTTCGTCTTCGCCGCGTCCTTGAGGACCGGGAAATAGAAGGCGTCGCCCGCCGTCGAGATCACCTCGTTCACGCCGAGGCCAGGCAGGCAGGTATAGTCGACGCCGGCCTTCTTGCCGGCAAGCTGGAATTCGCCCTGCGCCCAGTCACCCATGATCTGGCCCCCGGCTTTGCCGGTAATCACCATGTTGGTCGCCTGGTTCCAGTCCTGGACATTGGTGCCCTTCGACATCTTGCGGGCGTCGTCGGCTGCCTTGAAGACCTTGGCCATTTCCGGACCGGCAGCGACCTTTGCGTCCTTGTCGCCATAGACCTTCTGGTAGATGTCCTTGCCGCCGATCGCGACCGTCAGCACGGCGAACAAGCCGGTCGATTGCCAGGCCTGGCCGCCGACTGCGAGCGGCACGATGCCGGCCTTTTCAAGCGCCGGAGCGGCTGCGACATATTCGTCCCAGTTCTTCGGAACTGCTACGCCCGCCTTCTTGAAGGCGTCGTTGGAAAGCCACAGCCATTGCCAGGAATGGATGTTGAGCGGCACGCAGTAGATCTTGCCCTCGAAAGTGCAGGATTTCAGCAGGCCCGCGGGGCGGACGATCTTGTCCCAGCCTTCCTTCTTGGCGAGATCGGTGAAATCGCGCATCAGGCCTGCCTGGACCAGCTCCTCGGCCTGGCGGCCATGGTTGAACTGGGTGGCCGCCATCGGATCGCCGCCGGTGATACGGCTGATCATGATCGGACGGGCGGTGCCCCCGGAACCTGCAATCGCGCCGTCAACCCACTTGTTGCCGGTTGCGTTGAAAGCCTTGGCGAGTTCCGCGACTGCGGCAGCCTCGCCTCCGGATGTCCACCAATGGGTGACTTCGAGATCTGTGGCATGAGCCGCGCCTAACGGCAGCATCACGGTTGCGGCAAGAACAGCCGCCATAGAACGAATATTCATGAGTCTCCTCCCTCACTGAAACGTTGCCGTAAAAACCTAAGGCAATCGCTGATATGACGCAACCGCTTTTGTCCGAAAAAATTTGCGAGTGGAGAAGATACAACCGAAAGAGGATTTGCGGGAAATTTGCTGGCTTGTTCATTCGCCCCGACGGGAGGTCCAAAAGGTAGGATATCGGCGACTGATGGGCAATATCAGGAAGTCTGATTTTCGCATCTGCAAAAAGTCATTTCGCATCTGCGTTGTACAACTCTGAGGAATAGGGGTTTCCCATTGGGCAAAATTCCTCTCGACATTTTACCTGTATCGTTTCAGTTATTGATTTCATATTGGAGGACAGGGAGGTGTCGCGACGTTTCCGGGCAAGCTTCGGCCCTTTATAGTGGCCACCTGACTCGGGGGCAGCGACGGCAAATCATGGATGACAGCGGAAGACCAAGGACGGCCGGAACGCAGACAGCGGTCCGTGAACGTCCAACCTTGAAAACGATCGCCTATATGACGGGCCTCGGCATCACTACCGTTTCGCGGGCGCTGAAGGATGCGCCGGATATCGGCGCCGACACCAAGGAACGCGTCCGCCTCGTCGCCAACCAGCTCGGCTACCAGCCGAACCGCGCCGGCGTGCGCCTCAGAACCGGCAAGACCAATGTCATCGCCCTCGTGCTCAGCATCGACGAAGAGCTGATGGGCTTCACCAGCCAGATGGTGCACGGCATTTCGGAAGTGCTGGGTGGCACGCAATATCACCTCGTGGTGACGCCGCATTCCTTCCAGAAGGACCCGATGGTGCCGGTGCGCTATATCCTCGACACCGGCTCGGCGGACGGGGTGATCATCTCACGCATCGAGCCCGACGACGCGCGGGTACGGCTGATGACGGAGCGGAACCTGCCCTTCGTCACCCACGGCCGCACCGACATGGGGATTGTCCATCCCTATCACGACTATGACAACGAGGCCTATGCCTATAAGGCCGTTCAGAAACTGGTAGAAAAAGGCCGCCGGAGGATCGCGTTTCTGTCGCCGGGAAGCCGCTTCTCGTTCTACGTCCACAGCCGCATCGGCTTCGAACGCGGGCTTGCCGATTTCGGTGCTACCGAAGTGCCAATGGGCCGGGTGACCAGCGAGACGCCGCTTGAAGAGACCCGCGCCTATGCGGAACGGATGATGCGCGCGACCGAGCCGCCGGATGGCATCATCTCGATCAGCGGATCGGCGTCGATCGCCCTAGTGGCAGGCATCGAGGCTGCGGGCAGGAAACTGGGCCACGACGTCGACATGGTATCGAAACAGTCGGCCGACTTCCTCAACTGGATTCGCCCGGAGATCTATACGGTCAGCGAGGATATCCGCCAGGCCGGGCGCGAGCTCGCCAAGGCCCTGATGGCGCGCATCGACGGCGTCGGCCCCGAACTGCTGCAGAGTGTCGCAAAGCCCGTCTGGTCGAAGATGGCGCCAAAGGACTGAAACGAAAACGCCCGCCGGATTGGCGGGCGTTTTGCGTTGCGTGGATCAATGATCAGGCAAATTCGCTAAGGCCGCTGCCCCACGGGCCGTGATGCTTGTCGACGCCGTCGAGGCGGTCGAAGCCATGGGCGCCGAAGAAGTCGCGCTGCGCCTGGATGAGGTTCGCCGTGCCACGGCCGCGACGATAGGCATCAAAATAGGAGAGCGCCGAGGAAAGCGCCGGAACCGGCAGGCCGGAGAGAGCGGCGTAGGAAACGACGCGACGCAGCGGGGCGTCGGTATCCTTGACCATCTGCGCGAAGGCCGGCGTGACGATCAGGTTCGGCACATGCGGATCCTTGGTGAAGGCCGAGGTGATCTCGTCGAGGAAGGCCGAGCGGATGATGCAGCCGGCGCGCCAGATCTTGGCGATCGTCGGCATCGGCAGGTTCCAGTTATATTCGGCGGACGCTGCCGACATGACGGCGAAGCCCTGCGCATAGGCGGCGATCTTGGCGGCGAGCAGTGCGCTTTCGAGGTCGGCGATGAACGATGCCCTGTCCTTCGGCGCTTCCGCGACCTTCGGGAGGCCGAAGATCTTTTCGGCAGCCAGGCGTTCGGTTCTCTGGGACGAGAGGACACGGCCGGCGACGGCAGCCTCGATGGCGGTGGCGGCAACGCCCATGTTCTGCGCTTCGATAACCGACCACTTGCCGGTGCCCTTCTGCCCGGCGGCATCGACGATGACATCGACCATCGGCTTGCCGGAAATCGGATCGGCGGCGGTCAGGACCGTCTGGCTGATCTCGATCAGATAGGAGTTCAGGCGGCCCTCGTTCCACTTGCCGAATACGTCGCCGATTTCGGTCGCGCTCATGCCGAGGCCGTCGCGCAGGATGCCGTAGATTTCGGCGATCATCTGCATGTCGGCATATTCGATGCCGTTATGGATGGTCTTGACGAAATGGCCGGCGCCGTTTTCGCCGAGCCAGGCGACGCAGGGCTCGTCGTTGAACTTGGCGGAGATCGAGGTCAGCACCTTCTCGACGCGCTTCCAGCTGTCCTCGGTGCCGCCGACCATGATCGACGGACCGTGGCGCGCACCTTCTTCACCGCCGGAGACGCCCATGCCGATGAAGGTCAGGCCGCTGTCCTTCAGATTGTCGAAGCGGCGCATCGTGTCGCGGAAATTCGCGTTGCCGGCATCGATCATGATGTCGCCGGCCGAAAGGTAGGGCTTCAGAAGTTCCATCTGCTGGTCGACCGGATCGCCGGCCTTGATCATGATGATGATCGGCCGCGGCGGGCGGATGGCGGCGACGAATTCCTCAAGCGTCTCGCAGGGGACAAGCTGGCCCTGCAGTTCGCCGGCGTCGGCGTAGAACTTGCGGGTCGCTTCCGGAGACCGATTGAAGACGGCGATCTTGTTGCCTTTTTCGGCAATGTTGAGGGAGAGGTTAGAGCCCATGACGCCGAGCCCGATAAGGCCGATTTCTGCCTGTTCCACGGATGTGCCTCCTTATTGAGATTCGAGGGTGTTGTCGCATTCATATGGGGAAACGGCAAGGCGATGGCGACGCTAAACGATTAAATTTCCATGACACTCCGTCTTCGTCCAGGCGACGCGGCGACCTGTATTCTCCGCGGCGGACGGCGTCTTGCGACTGCCCAATTCGGATGCGACAACAAGGTATGAATACGGGCAAAGATATGCGCAGGGATACGCCGATACTGGCAATGCGCGTCGGCACTTACCGAGAGCGAGCGGCGCACGGGCCGCTTTCGAGGCTGTTTTGCCGTGTCTGGTCGCATCGCCTACCGGAGGGATTCGACGGACGGATTGCCGTCGTGCCAGATGGCTGCGCGGACCTGATCTGGGCGGGCGGTCAACTGATGGTGATCGGCCCCGACCGCACCGCCGCCTTTCCTGCCCTCGCCCCCGGTGAAACCATCCTTGGCCTGCGCTTCAGGCCGGGTGCGGCCCTGCACTGGCTCGACGTGCCGCTCCGCGAGCTGGTCGGACGAGCCGTGCCGCTCCGCGAGTTCCGGGACAACGTCCGGACGGTCGAAGAACAGTTGGCCGAAGAGGACTGTGCACTGGAAAGGCAGCGACTGTTGAAGGCTTGGGCGGCAGGAGAGGCATCACTGGCCGCCGCACCCCAAAGCCTGGTGGAAACCCTTTTCGATGAGCTCGGCAGCGGCGCGCTGCATGGCTCGTCGGCGATGCAGGCGCTCGGCGAACGCACCTTGCGCCGCCGGAGCCACGATCACTTCGGGTATGGACCGAAAACGCTCGAGCGCATCTTGCGCCTCCAGCGCTTTCTTCGCATGGTCCGCCAGCCCGCATCCGTAAACCTCGCTCTTCTCGCGCTTGAAGCCGGTTATGCCGATCAGGCGCACATGACGCGCGACGTGAAGGAGCTGACCACCTTTACGCCGTGGGAAATCCGGAGACAGCTTTGCGCCTGATTGTCCGTTTTGTTCAAGAAACGCCGTTTCTCTTCAGATAGACCGAGGGGAAACTGAGGAGGCCCCATGACCACCCTGCCCGCCCGTATCATTCATATCGGCATCGAGAGACCTTGGCAGCACGTCTATGCCTTCGCGAGCCGGCCCGAAAACATGCCGCTCTGGGCGTCCGGCCTTGCCGCCGGGCTTACCCCGGACGGTGACGACTGGATCGGCGACGGCGGACCGGTCGGCCTGGTGCGCGTGCGGTTCTCACCCGACAATCCATTCGGCATCCTCGACCACACCGTGACGATGGAAAACGGCCTTGTCGTCGAAAACCCGCTGCGCGTCGTGCCGAACGGCGATGGCGCGGAAGTCATGTTCACGCTGTTCCAGCGCCCGGACCTTGACGACGCGGCTTTCGAGGCAGATGCCGCCCATGTGCGGAAGGATCTCAGAGCGCTGAAAAAACTGCTGGAAGAAACCAAATAAGAGAGTCCAATGGAAACCAAGGGAGCGGATCGCAAGATCGACTATATCGAGTTCAACGTGAAGGACGTCGAAGCCGCCAAGGCTTTTTACGGCTCGGCCTTCGGCTGGACTTTCACGGACTACGGACCGGACTACTGCGAGTTTCAGGACGGAAGGCTGACGGGCGGATTTGCGAAATCGACAGAAGTAACCGCCAAAGGCGGCCCACTCGTCATTCTCTTCGCGGAAGATCTGGAAGGCGCCCTTGAGCGGGTCGGAAAAGCCGGCGGCCGGATCGTCAAGCCGATCTTCTCGTTCCCCGGCGGCCGCCGTTTCCATTTCGCCGATCCGGAGGGTTACGAGCTGGCTATCTGGTCCGACAGGTAGAGGTCAGGCCGCGGGACGCCGGCGGCGGTCGGCTGTTTCCTGCATGACCAGGAGCGCGCCGATCAGCTGTGACGAGCCAGAAACACAGGGCGACATGCGGCAGCGGATCACCACGGTCTGCCCGTCGATCTGATCCGCATAGGTCAGTGATATGCTCTCGCCTGCAAAGCAACGGTCGAGGCTCGGCTTGAAATCGTTCCTGAAACGGTGGAGACCGACAAATTCTGCGAAATGCCGGCCGATCAGCGCGTCGCGGGCGAGATCGAGACGGCGTGCGTTGGTCTCGTTGGAGTAGAATATCCGATAGCCCGGCGCGATCACCACGATGCGGTCGGAAATCCGGTTCAGCAGGGCATCGTCGAGAAAACCGTCTGCCGTCGCATCGGCGATCACCGCGTGCTCCTGCGGTTCCGGCTCCGGACGGCGATTGGCCGACACGCCGGTCTCCGGAACGACGTAGCGCTCCACAAGCATCTGCAGCAGATGCCCGTTGCGACGGACGCAGCCGCGGTCGTCGGCCTCTTCGTTCAGGAGATCGAGTGCGAAGCGGAATTGCGCCTGGATGCTGGCCGGATCCTTGCTCTGGCTCGAAAAGACAGCGAGCAGAAGCGGATCGAGTTCACGATCGAGCGAGGCGGTTGCATCATCATCGTTGCGTTCGACGGCCCGCCGCAGATCGGCGTATTTTGACCAGAACAGATCGATCAACGCTTCCAAAATGCCCTCCCCCTCGTGCCGGAGACTATCGCGACCCTTCCCCAAGATCGACGCCTCCAAATATTCAACGCGAATCAGATTAATTTATCCCTCAAAAGCAGACCCGATTTCTAGCCGGTCACATAAAGTAGAAATTGCAGTAACGCGCTCCGAAAAATCTCAAAATCTGCTTACAGATAGCGCTTGATATGCCACCGGTCGTGGTACCAGAGCCATTGTTCGGGATATTCGCGAACCCAGCTTTCCACCTTGTCGTTGAGCAGCTGGCCGGTCGCCTGGAGATCGAGTTTGCCGTTGGCGTCCCGCGGCAATTCTATCTTCGGTTCGATCTCGAGCCGGAAGCGGTTGCCCGGCAGCCGGATGCAGCGGGCCGGATAAACTTCCGCATCGAACTGCCGAACCAGCTTTGCGAGCAATGGGCTCGTCTGGACGGGCTGACCGAAAAAGCTGGTCTTGAGGCCCTTGCGGAATTTCTGATCCACCAGAACGCCGACGCCGCCGCCCGTTTCGAGCTTGCGCGCCAGAGCAAAGGACGAGCCGGCATGCGAAGGCACGAGCTGGCCCATGCGGGCGCTGCGGAAGGCGAAGACCTTGTCGGCGATATAAGGATTGTTCGGCGGCCGGAAGAGAACCGTCACTTCGAGGCCGAACGCGTTGCCGGCGACCGGCAGCAGTTCGAAATTGCCCGTGTGGGCCGTAAAAACAATGAACGGCCGCGGATTGTCGCGCAAATCGGCGAAGATCGGAATGCCGGAGACTTCCACCCTGCCCGGCTTCTCCTGCTCGGGATCGAAATCGAACAACCGGTCGAGAAAGACGTATTCGGCGGCGAGCCGGCCCATATGGCCCCAGCTCGCCATGGCGATCTCCTCAAGTTCCTCGTCGGTCTTCTCCGGATAGGCGTTGCGCAGGTTGACGAGCATCAGCTTGTGGCGGCCGAGCTTCGGCCCGATGCGACGCGCCATGCGGTCGGCGAACCGGATGCCCGGATCCGCGGGAAAGATCTTCAGGAAATTCAGGAGACCGAACGCGCTCTGCGCCACCAGCCATTGCTGGAAGTGAAGCAGCGCCAGAGCGATCCGGGTCAGGAACATCTTCACGGGGGGACGCCTCAGTCCATCCGGAGCACGATCTTGCCGAACACCTGGCGGGTTTCCATCCGCTCCAGCGCCTTGTCGATCTCGGCGAAGGTGACTTCCGTGTCGATCACCGGATGAACGATGCCCTGGGCCATCTTCTGCATGGCGTTCGCCATGTTCTCCATGCGGCAGCCGAAGGAGCCGAACAGCTTCAGCTGCTGCTGGAACAGCATCATCAGGTTCATGTCGGTCGAAACGCCGGACGTGGAGCCGCAGGTGACGAGCCGCCCGCCGCGCTTCATGCACAGCATCGAGCCGGCCCATGTGTCCTTGCCGACATGTTCGAAGACGACGTCGACGCCCTTCTTCTTGGTGAGCTTGCGCACGACGCCTTCAAACCGGTCGGTGCGGTAGTTGATGACGTGATCGGCGCCGAGCGCCTTGGCCCGTTCGATCTTGTCGTCCGAGCCGACGGTCGTAATGACGGTACAGCCGATCTTCTTGGCGAGCTGGATCGCCGCCGAACCGATGCCCGAGCCGCCGGCATGCACCAGAATGGTTTCGCCCGGCTGCAGCTTGGCATTGTCGAACAGCATGTGCTCTACGGTGCCGAAGGTGACCGGCGCCAGTGCTGCGGCAACCGCATCGACGCCCGGAGGCGCCGGCACCAGCAGGCGGGCCGGAAGGTTGGCCTTTTCCTGCGCAAAACCGTCGAGATGGAAACCGTGCACGCCGGAAACGTGTTCGCAGAGGTTGTCGCGCTTCTCGCGGCAGGGCTTGCAGAGGCCGCAGGTACGCGCGCCGTAGATCGATACGAGTTGGCCCGGCAGGACGCTCGAGACGCCCGGACCGATCGCTTCGACCACGCCGGAGGCTTCCGCGCCGATCGTCAGCGGCATCTTGCGCTTGGCGAATGCCATGCCGCGCCAGCCCCAGACGTCGATATGGTTGAGCGCGACGGCCTTGACCCGCAGCGTTACCTCGCCTGGGCCGGGGGCCTCCGGCTCGGGAATGTCCACCGCTTCGAGCTTCCGGTCATCGATCAGTTGCAGAGCGCGCATAATAGGTCTTCCTTCGCCCGGAGGCGTCCCAATTCGTCAAACGTGATTGGCGACGGTCTCTAAGCCGGTTCCAGCGCCATGACAAGGCTGGCGTTCTGTCCGCCGAAGCCGAATGAGTTGGAAAGGACCGCCGTCGGCTGCCCGTCCCGCTTTTTGTTCGGCACGACGTCGAGCACGATCGTCGGATCGGGGTTGGTATAGTTGATGGTCGGCGGCAGGGTTCCGGTCAGCATCGTCTGGATCGAGAAGACGGCTTCGACAGCGCCGGCGGCGGTGAGCGTGTGGCCGATCATCGACTTGTTGGAGGAAACCGGGATTTCCTTCAGCCGGTCGCCGAAGACGGCGAGCATCGCGCCATATTCCATCTTGTCGTTTTCCGGCGTCGAGGTGCCGTGCGCATTGATATAGCCGATTCGGCTCTCATCCATGCCGGCGTCTGCCAGTGCCGCGCGGATCGTCGCAATCGCCGGGCCACCGTCAGGCGAGGACCGGGTGCGGTGGAAATGGTCGGCCTTTTCGCCGCAGCCCTTCATGATGCCGAGCACCTTCGCACCGCGGGCGATTGCCGATTCGAGCGATTCGAGCACCAGCGTCGCGGCACCTTCGGCGATGACGAACCCGTCGCGATCCTTGCTGAAGGGCTTTGACGCCTTTTCCGGCGGGTCGTTCTGGGTGGAGAGTGCGGAAAGGAGCGAGAAGCGGATCAGCGCCTCGGCGCTGACCGAACCGTCAGTCGCAACCACCAGCGAGCGCTCGGTGCGGCCCTGGCGGATCGCTTCGACGCCAAGCTGGATGGCCGTGACGCCTGAGGCGCAGGCCGTCGAGAGGGTCACGGGCAGTCCGCGGGTGCCGAACTTGTCGGCAAGGCGTTCGGAGATCGAGCCGAACTGGACGGCTTCGAGGAAGACCGGGTCCGGACGTTCGCGCATGGCGGCGAGGAAACGGTCATAGGCGTCGCCCTCGGCCTTCGACGGCGGGGCGCGATCGGCAAGCGCGAAACGGTCGCTCCATTCCGGCTCGACCGGCGGTGCTGCAAGAAAGAGCGGCCCGTCGAAATCGCCGGAAAGGCCAGACTGGGCGAGCGCCTCGGTGGTGGTCTCGCGGGCAAAGGCGAAGGAACGTTCGACGGAATTTTCGGCCGGAACGGCGATGAAATCCACCGTGCCGCTGATCCGGGTGGACAGGCCCTCGGTCGGAAAGCGGGTCACCTTGTGGATGCCCGAGGTGCCGGAGGTCAGCGCCGCCCAGTTGTCGGCGAGGCCCTGGCCAAGCGAGGTGATGACGCCCATGCCGGTGATCGCGATGATCGGGCGGCCGAGATGATCCTTGAAGCGGTTGTCGCTCATCATAGCTCCTTTACGCGGCCGAGAGGACTGCAAGGCCCTCGCCGCGCGTATAACCGACGGTCGTCACCACCGCATGCTTTGCGGGCGCCGCCATCGGCTTTTCGTTCTGGGCATCGAATGTGGGTACTGTAGCCGCGCCATCCAAGGCCAATGCCGCAAGCGCCAGACCCAAGGGGAACTGCGCTTCCATGCCGTGGCCAGTGACGCCGCCAAATCCGCGGATCGCAGCGCCGGGGAATTCGGTCTCCAGCAGCGCTTTCTCCCGCGTCGCGAGATCGACGACGCCGCTCGCGCCCGAAAACACGATCGTATCGGCCTTGGAAATGCCCGACGCATGACCGGCGAGACGGGTGAGGCGCTTTTCGAGGCGGCCCTCGTCACGATTGCCGCGATCACCTTCGATCGCGTCGATGACGGCGTAGATATGGGCGCCGCGGGCTTGCGCATGGGCGCGCGATTCGAGCACCAGGAAGGCGCCGACCGTGCCCATGATCATGCCGCCGCCATTATCGGGCGAACGCGACCAGAGCGGATGCCAGCCGCCCGTCGCATGCGCACGAATACCCTCGACAAGAAGGATGATGTCGGCGCGTTCGGCGATGAATGCGCCGCCGACCAGGCAGTGGGTGGATTGGCCGGCCTTGATGCGATGGAAGGCGGTCTCGACGGCGGAAATGCCGGCCGCCTCTTCGCCCATGAAGGTGCGTGACGAACCGGTGACCTTGTGGACGATCGAGATATTGCCGGCGACCAGATTGGAAAGCTGTGCCAGAAACAGCGTCGGGCGAAGCTCGGTCGTCAACTTCTCGTTGAGCAGCATTTCGCGGTCGTTGCGCTTCAGTGCTTCGTCGACGATCAGCGAATCGACCTTGATGTCGCGCTCGCCGCCGCCGGCGGCCACGATCATGTCCATGGAAGCGCAGGCGTCCGCATCCGTCTTCAGGCCCGCGTCGTCGAGCGCAAGGCCTGCGGAAAATACGCCGAGCCGCTGCCAGTTCTCCATCTGGCGCTGGTCACCACGCTTGGCGATCTGCGCCGACCAGTCGATCTCGGGCATCGGATGCACCGGATACGGCGCGAAACGATCGATCTCGACTTTCGGGGCACCGGTTTCTGGCGACGACAGGAGCGCGATATGCGGCTCCTTGCCCACGCCCTGGCTGGTGACGATCCCGATACCAGTGATCACGACATCATTGTCAGACTTCATAATGTCCTCTTTGACCCACCGGACTGAACGGGCGGGCTTTTATGCGCTTGCGGCAATCGCATCCATCAGGCCGACCTCTTCCGCACGCTTGCGGATGACCGGCGCCAGCGGGATTTCGCTGAACGGCATGGTACGCAGTTTGAGCTGTGCGTCGCAGACCTTCTTGCCGTTACACGTGATCTTAGCCTTGGTCACCGCGTAACCGGACCCCTCATGCTCCAGAAACGCCTCGATGTCGAGAACCGCGTCGGGTTCCACAAAGGCGCGCATCTTGGCGCCGTCGACCGACATCAGGAACGGCATGGCGGCGAAATCGGTGGCGGCGAGCACCAGGAAACCGGAGGCCTGGGCCATGGTCTCGATCAGGAGCACACCCGGTACCAGCGGCATTCCGGGAAAATGGCCTTCGAAGACAGGGCTTTTAGACGGCACGACAGACCGCGCCTTCAACACTTTGGCCCCAAGATCGACCGCTTCGACGCGGTCGATCATCTGGAAATATTCGAGCAGCATGAGTTTGCCGGCCCGGGATGATCAGTGACGATCAGCCCTTGGCCGCCTTCAGCTCGTCGATCTTGGCACACAGGTTCTTCAGCACGAAGTACTCTTCGGTCGAAACCTTGCCTTCGTTGACTTCCTGGGTCCACTGTTCCAGCGGAATCTTGATCCCGAATTCCTTGTCGATGGCGAACACGATATCCAGGAAGTCCAGGCTATCGATGCCCAGGTCATCGATCGTGTGGCTTTCCGGCGTGATGGTCTCGCGATCGATTTCGCTGGTCTCAGCAATGATGTCGGCAACTTTATCGAATGTAGCTGTCACGCCCATGTCCTTCGCAGAATATCAAAATCAAGGTTCCACATAGGGAAATCGATCACAAATGCCAATGGCTTCGTGTTCCCACGTGAAAATTTGCACCGGAACTGTTGCCTAAACAGCAATCGCCTAGGCGCCGGAGGCCCGGCTCTCGACCAGCGCAGCCCGGATCACCTCCAGAACCTCGCCCGATCGGACGTCGGTGCACACCCACTGGCTCGGCTGGCCGTCCCAGGCCGTGCCGACGAATTTGCGGCCGCTGTCGGGGGCCTGGATCGTTTCGCCGTCGGCGATGCCGCCGCAGACGACCCGCACCGCGCCGCTGCGCAAAATGAAGAGGTCCGGCCGCACCAGATAGACGCAGGCCGTGCTGTCATGTACCGCCATGCCGGCGATGCCGACCCGGCTCTTGTAGAACTCGATGTAATATTGCGACAGGTCGGAGAGCAATTGCACCGATTTTTCGCCCGACTTGGCCATGTCGGCAAGATACTCCCCCGTCATGATCGTCTTCAGCGTCACGTCGAGCCCGACGATGGTGACCTTCCAGGGCGTGGTGAAGATGATGTCGGCGGCTTCCGGGTCGCCATGGATGTTGGCTTCCGCTGCCGGCGTGACGTTGCCGTTCACATCGAAGGCGCCGCCCATGACGACGACTTCCTTGACTAGACCGGCGAAATCCGGATCGGCCTGCAGCGCCAGCGCCAGATTGGTCATGCGGCCGACGGCGATCAGCGTCACTTCGCCCGGATTGTCGCGGACGGTATCGATGATGAACTGGTAGGCGGGACGCGGATCGAGCGGCCAATCGATCGTCTCAGGCAGGCCGATATTGCCGAGACCGTCTAGACCGTGCACGACGGAAGCGGCGCGATCGTCGCTGCGCAGCGGATCGATCGTTCTGTCGGCGCCTTTGGCGATGGGGGCTGAAATTCCCCATTCCCGATGCAGGAACTGCGCATTGCGGGTGGTGAGATCGAGCGAAACATTGCCGAAAACGGTCGTCACGCCGAGAAGATCGATTTCCGGGTGCCGATGCAGAAAGAGCAGCGCCATCGCGTCGTCAACGCCGGGGTCCGTATCGAAAATGACCTTGTGCATAAGCTTTTCCTCGTTCGGCTCTTCGAAAGCCGCGCACAATAACGCCAAACCGATGATGCGCAATCCCGGAAGCGACATGGCTGGGGTCCTGCCGGAAGCGGTTGCAGTCCTCACTGTTCGATGCGAGAAGCACGCCGCACCCGTCCGGGTGCGCTTCCGCTTACAGAGTCTCCTCCCCTTGACCGACCTCGCATTCCAATTCCTCTTCCTGCTGTTTCTCGCCGCGATTTTTGCCGGTTTTGTCGATTCGATCGCCGGCGGTGGCGGGCTCATCACCATCCCGGTCATGCTGATTGCCGGCATCCCGCCGCTCGAATCGCTTGCGACGAACAAGCTGCAGTCGCAGTTCGGATCGGCATCCGCGACGATCGCCTATGCGCGCCGTGGCCATGTGAACTTGAAAAGCCAGTTGCCGATGGCGGCGATGTCGCTGGTCGGCGGGGCCGTCGGCGCCACGCTCGCGTCGCTGGTGCCGGCAGGCTGGCTTGCCGCGGCAATCCCCTTCCTGCTGATCGCCATCGCGCTGTTCTTCGCCATCAAGCCCAATCTCAACGATATCGACAGCCACCGCCGGGTGACGCCGTTGGTGTTCGGGGTGACGATCGTCCCGTTGATCGGCCTGTATGACGGCATATTCGGACCTGGCGCAGGCTCGTTCTACATGCTGGGTTTCGTGCTGCTCGCGGGCTTTGGCATGCTGAAGGCGACCGCCCATACCAAACTCATCAATCTCGGCTCGAATTTCGGCTCGTTCCTGGTCTTTGCGGCAACCGGGTCCGTACTTTGGAAGATTGGCCTGATCATGGGCGTCGGCCAGTTCCTCGGCGCCCAGGTGGGCTCACGGCTGGCCATGAAGAACGGCGCGAAGCTGATCAAGCCGCTGCTCGTCATCTCCTGTCTGGCACTCGCCCTGAAGCTGCTCGCCGATCCAACCCATCCCGTCCGCGTCTGGCTCGGCTTCTAGCCCTTCATCCTGAGCGGCAGACCGGCGGCGATGAAGAAGACCTCGTCGGCAGATGCCGCGATCCGCTGATGCAGCCTTCCGGCATGGTCTCTGAACTCCCGCGCCATTTTGTTGTCCGGCACGATGCCAAGGCCGACCTCGTTGGAGACGACGATCAGTTTCGCCGAGAGGCTTTCGAACCGATGCACGAGTGCGGTGGCGGCAGTGCCGATATCGCGCTCGTCCATCATCAGGTTGGTGAGCCAGAGCGTCAGGCAATCGACAAGGATGACCCTCCCCGGCGCATCGATTTCGGTCAGTTGCTCGACCAGGTCGAGCGGCACTTCGTGCGTGGTCCAGCCGTCTCCGCGATCGACACGATGCCGGGCGATGCGCGAGCGCATCTCGTCGTCATAGGCACGACCGGTGGCAACGTAGTGCCGTTCCAGGCCGCTCTCCTTGGCAAGCCTTTCCGAAAACCCGGATTTGCCCGAGCGGGCGCCGCCGAGGACAAGGGTGACGTGACCGTTGCATGTCATGGAGAAAATGGCCTGAACCAGAGGGGACCGGACGATTCGTAGACAGGAGGCGTCCGGCCCTGTTGGTGATGATGTCTCTGGATTCGCATTACGGTCAAATGGTGCAGCTATCTACGCGTAGTGTCAACCAACACCCGCTTGCCGTTGCTCGGTTTCATCGCCCGCAGGCAGCCACGGCTGGCCGGGTCCGGCCAGCCGATTTCGGCCACAAATCCGCGCATTTGGCAAATGAGGCCGCGGCCCCGTATTTGACAATCGCGAATTTGACAACGATCGGAAGATGAAGTGTCCGCGGGCCAACAAAACAGGGCCTGCCATCGGACGGCAAGGGCGACCGGTACGCACTACCTGATCCGGCGCCAAGCGCGAGCTAACCGCCCGCACGAAAAGCAATAGCGCCACATTCTTACCGGATGGTTAGTGAACTCCGTAAGCTGCGCGCTTTTCTCATTTTTTCTGTTCTTTCCGATGGAATGGCAGAGTGAATGGCGGCGGCTGGCGGAAAAGGCCCAGCCTGACACGACACTGCTTCGCACTCAGTGAGTGTTTTCCTCGTCGCGAGTGACGATCTCAAGGGCTGAAGTCGACGACCGGCGCAGATTGCGCGGGTGTGTGCATGTTGATTTCTGAGGAGGAAGACGTACCGTGATTTGAACTGACATAATAAGTGCACAGTATCCGTGGAAAGCTGTCGCAGATGCGAACGTGACCTATACTCTCTCCGGCCTGCTCAGACTGAATCCAACAGTGTGCACACCTCGCGCTCGATTGAAGTGAACAGTGAAAGGAAAGACCGGGAGGTCCCTGAATGAAAAAAATCCTCGCTTCCACGGTCTTTGCTGCCGGTCTCTATGCTTTCGCAGGGTCAGCCTCGGCGGATTGCGGTACGGTCTCTATCGCCGAAATGAACTGGGCTTCGGCCGGCATTGCGGCCAATCTCGACAAGATCATCCTCGAACAAGGTTTCGGCTGCACGGTCCAGCTCGTCCCGGGCGACACGCTTCCGACCTTCACTTCCATGAACGAAAGAGGCCAGCCGGATCTCGCGCCGGAGTTCTGGATCAACTCTGTGCGCACCACACTCGACAAGGCCGTTGCCGACGGCCGCATGATCGTCGGCGCGGAGATCCTCTCCGACGGGGCCGTCGAAGGCTGGTGGATCCCGAAATTCCTGGCCGACGCCCATCCCGATATCAAGACCGTGCAGCAGGCATTGACCCATCCGGATCTTTTCCCGGCGCCGCAGAAACCCGGAAGGGGTGCCGTCTATAACTGCCCGTCCGGTTGGAGCTGCCAGGTTTCGAGTGCCAACCTTTTCAGGGCGCTAGGCGCCGAGGAAAAGAAGTTCGAGCTGATCGATACCGGCACTGCCGCCGGTCTTGACGGTTCGATCACCAACGCCTTCGAGAAAAAGACCGGCTGGCTCGGCTACTACTGGGCTCCGACGGCTTTCCTCGGCAAATACGAGATGGTGAAGCTCTCCTTCAACGTCCCGCACGACAAGGCCGATTGGGACGCCTGCACCGCCGTGCCGAACTGCCCGAACCCGAAGGTCAACTCCTATCCGACGTCTCAGGCCTTCACGCTGGTCACCAAACAATTCGCTCAGAAGGCGGAGGTGGCGATGGACTATATCAAGAGGCGCAAGTGGACCAATACGACGGTCAACAGCGTGCTCGCCTGGCAGGAAGCGAACAAGAGCACCAACGAAGCTGCCGCCAAATATTTTCTGGAAAGCAGTCCGGATATCTGGACCAAGTGGGTCGCTCCTGATGTCGCTGACAAGATCAAGGCATCGCTCTGAAGTGATTGTTTGAACCGGCGCTGCTGAAGCCGCCGGCGTCGCGAAGAGGCACGCGGCTGCGAGTTGCAATCATATAAAGGTTTCTTTATATGATGCATCCATTGCAAGGAGCGCCGCCATGCCGACCGCCAACGCACTGACCGAACTTCTGGCCGAAAAGGGCGTGCTGCTGGCCGACGGCGCGACCGGCACCAATCTCTTCGCCATGGGCCTCGAGGCCGGCGAAGCGCCGGAACTGTGGAACGAGGCCGCGCCTGAAAAGATCGAGAAGCTGCATCAGGATTTCGTCGATGCGGGCGCCGACATCATCCTGACCAATTCCTTCGGCGGCACGCGCCAACGGCTGAAGCTGCACAAGGCAGAAGGCCGAGTGCACGAACTCAACCGGCTTGCCGCCGAGATTGCCCGTAAGGTGGCAGACGGAGCGGACCGCAAGGTGATCGTCGCGGGTTCAGTCGGACCGACCGGCGAATTGTTCGTTCCGCTCGGAGCCCTGACCTATGAGGATGCGGTCGCCGCCTTCGCGGAACAGATCGAGGGCCTGAAGGCCGGCGGCGCCGATATCGCCTGGATCGAGACCATGTCCGCGCCGGAAGAAATCCGCGCGGCGGCCGAAGCTGCCGTCAGGGCCGGGTTGCCCTATACCTATACCGGCTCTTTCGACACGGCCGGCAGGACGATGATGGGCCTCGATCCCAAGCAGATCCACGGCGTGGCGAAGGATGTCGGCGAAGGCCCGGTCGCCGCCGGCGCCAATTGCGGTGTCGGCGCCTCCGATATCCTGTCGAGCCTGCTCGACATCACCGCCGCCGATCCTGACGCCGTCACCATCGTCAAGGGCAATTGCGGCATTCCGGAATTTCGCGGCTCCGAGATCTTTTATTCGGGCACGCCGCCGCTGATGGCCGAATATGCAAGGCTCGCCCGGGATGCCGGCGCAAGGATCATCGGCGGATGCTGCGGCACGTCCTGCGAACATCTGGCCGCCATGCGCGCCGCACTTGACGATTATACCCCTCGACCGCGACCGACGATCGAGGAAATCGTCGACAAGATCGGCCCGCTGCGCAATAAGACAGCCAGTGAATCGGGCGGAGATTCTGGCCGGGAAAGACGTCGCCGCCGCGGCTGACGTGTAAGGCTGAAGGATAGAGACATGGCAAACATATCGCCGATCGGCAGCCGGGAAACGGTGGCGGAGAGCCTTTCCACCTTCTCGGCCGAAAATCAGTCCTGGCTTACTCTGTTGATGGACAATCCGACGTCCGACGACCTGCTGCTCGATGGTTTGCACCTCTACCTGCATAACGCGTCGGAAGCGAAGTTCCTGAATTCGCTGAAGCTGCAGAAATGCGGCGAGTGGATCGGCGACATCGCCCCTGCCCGGCTGCAGATCCGGCTGATGGAAGCGGCGAAATCCAGCCAGCATCCGGCCTATTCAGCGTTTCGCGACGGGCTCGCCCGCTCCGGCGGCCTGGAGCGGGCGTACCCAAAGGTTTGAGTGCCACCTAACGACGGTCCAGGGTCTCGGCGAGCCGCACCAGGTCGAGAAACCCGCCCCGATATCCGAACGCATCCTCGCCGCGGGCATTGCGCGCCATGTCGAGGATCAAGCGGTAGGGATAGGCGTCGAGCGCATCGGTGCCGCGCAGTTTCTGACCGAAGGCGGCGACGGCCGCGGCGAAGCGCACATCCTGAGGCGCCGCCGAGAAGTCGCGCACCGCATTCATCTCCGTGACCGGCGTGGTGATCAGCTTGCTGGTGTCGCCATCCGGCTGCTTGTAGCGGATTTTGACGAAGGCCATTTCATCGGAGACCGCAACCGGAGCGGAGGGCGCTGCCGGACCGTAACGCAGCGGGTCGTTGAGCGCCGAGGCACTGCCCTTCGGCGTCACCTCGTAAATCGCCGTCACCGCATGGCCGGAGCCGATATCGCCGGCATCCACCCGGTCATTGTTGAAATCCTCGCGCTTCAGCGCCCGGGTCTCGTAACCGACCAGACGATATTCGCCGATCTGTTGCGGATTGAACTCCACCTGGATCTTGACGTCCTTGGCGATCGGAAAAAGCGTCGAGCCGGCCTCGTCGACAAGTGCCTTCTGCGCCTCGGCGAGCGTATCGATATAGACGGCCGTACCGTTGCCGTTCTGAGCGAGCGTCTGCATCAGGCTGTCGTTGAGATTGCCCTTTCCGAAACCAAGAACCGACAGGAAGATGCCGTCCTTGCGGCGCTGCTCGATGATCCGCTTGAGCTCTTCGTCGCTCGAAACGCCCACGTTGAAATCGCCGTCGGTCGCCAGCATCACCCGGTTGACGCCGCCCTGGATGAAGGCCTGGCGGGCCAGGCGATAGGCCGCATCGATGCCTTCGGCGCCGGCCGTCGAGCCGCCGGGTCGAAGATTGTCGATTGCCGCGAGAATCTTGTCCCGCTCACGGGCAGACGTCGGCTCAAGCACCGTCCCGGCATTGCCTGCATAGGTGACGATCGAGACCTTGTCCTCCGGCTTCAGCTTGCCGACCAGCAGCCGGAAAGCGCTTTTCAGCAAAGGCAGCCTGTCCGGCGCGTTCATCGAGCCCGAGACGTCGATCAGGAAAACGAGATTGGTGGCAGGCTGCGCGGCCGGCGCGGCCTCGTACCCCTTGATCGCCACATGCATCAGCCGCGTGCCGCTATTCCACGGCGTCGGCGTGACGGTGACGGTGGTTCGGAACGGTTCGTCGACCGTCTGCGGCCGTGGCCAGTCATAGGGGAAATAATTGATCATCTCCTCGACGCGCACGCTGTCGGGATCGGGCAGGTGTCCCTCCAGCAGCGAGCGTCGGACGAAGGCATAGGACGCGGTATCGACGTCGACGGAGAAGGTCGAGACCGGATCGGTTGCGACGCTCTTTACCGGATTGGTGTCCGCATTGGCGAAACGGTCGCGGCTCTCTTCGAGCGGCGGCAGGACTTCGCGCTCAGTTGGCGCATAACGGGGAGCGGCGGCCATTGGTACT
Source organism: Neorhizobium galegae (assembly GCF_021391675.1). Lineage (NCBI taxonomy): Bacteria > Pseudomonadati > Pseudomonadota > Alphaproteobacteria > Hyphomicrobiales > Rhizobiaceae > Neorhizobium > Neorhizobium galegae. The sequence continues at coordinate 2,223,433 of NZ_CP090095.1, read as the reverse complement.
GCACGCTCAGCCATGACCGGCGGCGGTGCCGCGGGAACGGGCGCCACGCTTCGTTTGGCCGCGCCACCGCTGGCCTCCTGCTTGTTCAGCAGCCGGGCAATATCCGACGCGGGAAAATCGCGTTGCCTGGAGGATTGAACCGATGGTGCAGCGTCACTCCCCCGTACCGCTTCCTGCTGCCGCGGTTCAGCCGGCTTCTCGACCGGCGGCACCGGAACTCTTTCTACGGCGGGCTTCGGCGCGTCCAGGACTTGCGGCAGGGCGACCTGGCCTGAGTTCGGCAGGTTTCCGCGCGTCAGTTCGAATGTCAGCAGTGCGGCTGTGGGAATGATCAGCATCGTCGCAAGCGCAGAGCCGGCGAGATAACGGTGTTGGGTGACCATGCGAGTGCTCCAGATCCGGTTGAGAACGGAGCTTTGACGCTGCCACCAGGAGCTTCCTTTGCCGCGTGCGGCATTTTTTCCCGTCTCGTCGAAGGCTTGCATGGCGGCGGCAAGCGCGCGAGCGCGCGCCGAGCTAGAAGCGCGGGGCGCCGGGGCTAAATTGCCGAGCTGGTCGAATTCGTCCGTCATGGTCAAACCGCCTCCTTCTTCAGAAGGTCCTTCAATCGTTTACGCGCCTCGTGCAGATGCCAGGAGACCGTGTTTTCGCTGCATTCGAGAATGCCCGCCGCAGCCGCATGGGAGAGCCCTTCGCCATGAACCAGCAGGACCGCATCCCGCTGCTTTTCCGGCAGGCGGCGCACCGCGGCCCACAGCCAGTCGCCGCGATCGTCTTCCTCCGACTCCAGATGCGAAAAGAAGATCGGGTCGTTTGCAAGCCGGTCGTGGTCCCGTCGCCGGCGGGAGGACTGGCGCTGATGGTCGCGCACCGCATTCAGTGTCAGCGTGTAGAGCCAGGTGCGGAACGCCGACTGCCCCTTGAAGCTGCGGATCGCCCTTCCCAGCCGGATGCAAACATCCTGGGCGATGTCTTCCGCATCGCTTTGCGAGCCGGACCAGCGCCAGGCGACGGCATGAATGAAATCGTAATGCGTCTCGACGAGCGCTGAGAACGCATGGCGATCGCCCTGGCATGCCTTATCGAGGATTTCCGCGCTCACTTATCCGCCCGCTTTTCCGTCGCTTACGAGCTTAGACGTTTCGCTCCGGAAATTCCTTGGGTGCCCAAGAAAAACTTTTTCGTTCACCGCACCAGCGCTTCCATATGGAACCGGAGCTGCCCCGGCGGGTAGCGATGTTGCACACCGACCGGACAGGAGTTGCGGGCCGCACAGCCGGAAATCATGCAGGTCGCCTTGCCCGCGTCGCTTGCAAGATAGGCGCTGCATCGGGGAATGTCGAAGCCCGACAGGCTGACCGCATTGACGGGACAGGCCGACAGGCAGGGCTTATCCGCGCAGCTCTCGCAAGGATGCTCGGCCTCATCAGGCGAATTCTCTGTCGCAAACGGAAAACCGAGAGCGCCGCGATAACCGTGCCAGAGCCCGAACTGCGGATGGATGAGGATGCCGAGCGGCGACGACTTCAGACCTTCGGCCTTCATCGCCCATCGCTGGAACGGCTGCCAGGGCGGATCGGAGGGGAAATAGGCAGTGGCTCCGAGCTGCTCGGCAAGCGGCCGGATCAGCGTCTTCGACCACGTGTCGAGGGGATCGCGGCCGTCACGGCCTTTTCGCCATTCCGTAAACGACGGCCAGATCGAACCGCCGACATTGCCGAGCAATACGACGGACCGGGCAAGCGTGCCGTCGCCCAGCGACGGTCCCTCGCCCGCTCCGAAATTCACCACGCCGCGGATCAGGATGCCGTGGGGTTCGAGCCCAGCGGCAATCTCGTCGAGGACTGGCGAAGGCGGCCTCACCGAGGCCCCTGGTATTTGTAGTGAGGGCGCCAAACCCCCTCCTGGACGAAATCCGCGACCAGTCTGGCACCGCCTTGCTCCCTGGCGGCATCGGGCTCCCTTCAGGTGAAGGCGTCGGGCATCGAATCCTTGCGATCCTTGATGAACGCGAGCAGCGCCTCGTCGATCGCAGGATCGAGCGGCGGTGCTTCGTAGCTGTCGAGCCAGGTGCGGCAGAGCGCGTTGGCGCGCTGCTCGATCCGTTTCTCGCCCTCGATCTCCCACTGTTCGAAGGAATTGTTGTCCATCAGCGCCGAGCGATAGAAGGCCGTCTGGAAATGCGCCTGGGTATGGGCGCAGCCGAGATAATGGCTGCCGGGACCGACTTCGCGGATCGCGTCGAGGGCCTGGCCCTCCTCGGACAAATCGATGCCCTGCGCCATCTTCTGCATCATGCCGAGCTGGTCCTGGTCGATCATGAATTTCTCGTACGAAGACACCAGGCCGCCCTCCAGCCAGCCGGCGGCATGCAGCACGAAATTGGTGCCAGCAAGCAGCGTCGTGTTGAGCGTATTGGCCGATTCGTGCGCCGCCTGGGCGTCGGGCACTTTCGAGCCGCAGAGCGAACCGCCGGTGCGGAACGGCAGGCCGAGGCGGCGGGCGAGCTGGGCCGCACCGTAAGAAACCAGCGACGGCTCCGGCGTACCGAAGGTCGGAGCACCCGACTGCATCGAGATCGACGCCGCGAACGTTCCGAACAGCACCGGCGAGCCCTTGCGGATCAACTGCGTCAGCGCAGCACCGGCCAGCACCTCGGCAAGGATCTGCGTCAGCGTGCCGGTCACCGTCACCGGGCTCATGGCGCCCGAGAGAATGAACGGCGACACGACCGAGGCCTGGTTATGCCGCGCATAGACCTTCAGTGCGCCGAGCATGGTCCCGTCGAATACCATCGGAGAGTTCGCGTTGATGAGGTTCAAGGTGACGCAATTGTTTTCGACGAACTCGTCGCCGAATACCAGCTTCGCCATGGCGACGGTGTCCTCGGCACGTTCCGGCGCGGTGACCGATCCCATGAACGGCTTGTCGGAATACTTGATATGGCTGTAGATCATATCGAGGTGCCGCTTGTTGACCGGCACGTCGACCGGCTCGCAGACCGTGCCGCCCGACGAATGCATCGACGGCGCCATATAGGCGAGCTTCACGAAATTGCGGAAATCCTCGATCGTCGCGTAACGGCGCTTGCCGTCGAGATCGCGCACGAAGGGAGGTCCGTAGACCGGCGCGAACACGGTCGCCTTGCCGCCGATCTGGACGTTGCGCTCCGGATTGCGCGCATGCCACGTGAATTCGCTCGGTGCGGTCTTCAGGAGTTCCCGGCAGAGGCCCTTGGGGAAATGCACCCGGTGGCCCCTGACGTCGGCACCCGCCTTCGCCCAGAGTTCGAGCGCTTCCTCGTCCTCGCGGAATTCGATGCCGATCTCTTCGAGGATGAGATCCGCGTTGCGCTCGATGAGAGCAAGGCCCTCCTCGTCCAGCACTTCGTAGACGCCTATTCTGCGGGTGATATAGGGCAAGGAGGGGCCGGGACCGTTGCCTGCGCGGGCCGCGCGGCGGCCTGCCGCTCCCCGCTCGCCGCGGCCGCGTCTGGCCCCGCTGCCTGCCGGTTCCGTCTCTGGGGTTAAATCGTCCATGATGTTCCTCGCCTCCGCTTTGAAAAGCGCCTCAAGCTTTTTTGATGCGCCATGCTAGGCTCAAGCGCAAGCGGAGCCCCGCCTTTCTGCGTCACGGGTTTGTACAGGACAGACATCACGCCGCGATCTTCCGTCGCTTTTCCGACGCGCCGCTGTCGCATACGAAAGAAATTGCCAAGCAAATTAAAGGTACAGATAGTCGGGACGGTAAACGTCTGATTTGCCGGCCTCCGAACCGGCCCCTCGAACGAAGGGAAGCATTGCATGTCCGACGACGAAATCATCCTGGCGGAACTTTCCGACGAGGAACTCGTGCAGCAGATGCACGACGATCTTTACGACGGCTTGAAGGAGGAGATCGAGGAGGCGACGAACATCCTGCTCGCGCGCGGCTGGACGCCCTATGACGTCCTCACCAAGGCCTTGGTCGAGGGTATGCGCATCGTCGGCATCGACTTCCGCGACGGCATTCTCTTCGTGCCGGAAGTGCTGCTGTCGGCAGGTGCCATGAAGGCCGGCATGTTCATCCTGCGGCCGCTGCTGGTCGAGACCGGCGCTCCGAAACTCGGCAAGATGGTGATCGGCACGGTCAAGGGCGATATCCACGATATCGGCAAGAACCTCGTCGGCATGATGATGGAAGGGGCCGGCTTCGACGTCGTCGATCTTGGCATCAACAACCCGGTCGAGAACTATCTCGATGCGATCGAGCGGGAACAGCCGGATATTCTCGGAATGTCGGCGCTTTTGACCACGACCATGCCCTATATGAAGGTCGTCATCGATACGCTGAAGGAAAAGGGCATGCGCGACGACTATATCGTGCTGGTCGGCGGGGCGCCGCTCAACGAGGAGTTCGGCAAGGCGGTCGGCGCCGATGCCTATTGCCGTGATGCGGCGGTCGCCGTCGAAACGGCAAAGGAATATATCCGCCGCAAGCACAACAGCCTTGCCGCCGGCGCCTGAAGCGCCGAACGGCTTGCCGACAGCGATGTCTTAGCGCGCAGCGCGATCGACCCGGCGGCCCGCGTCCTGCGTGGCATTGACGGTATTGGCCGTATCCTGGCCCATGCCGCGAATGGTATTGCCGCAGGAGGTAAGAGAAACCATCGTCGCGAGAAGAGCGGCGATCATCGTGACTGTCTTGGCCGTCATGTTAGAATACTCCGATGGAGAGAGATGAAATCGTGGCGGAAATGGAATTTCCGGCAGAGGAACGTTCAACTCGCGAAAAAGTTCACGTGATCGCGTGCGGAGCGATCGCCAGGGAAATCCTTGCTGTTTCCAGGCAGCAAGGCCTCGGCCACATCGACCTCAACTGTCTGCCGGCGATCTGGCACGCCTATCCGCAGAAGATCGTTCCGGGTCTTGAAAAAGCCGTCGCCGAGGCGCGGGAAGCGGGTTTCGAAAAGATCTTTTTCGCCTATGCGGATTGCGGAACCGGCGGCGACATCGACCGGCTCTGCGAGCGCGAAGGCATCGCCCGCATCGAAGGTCCCCACTGCTATTCCTTCTTCGCCGGAAACGACGCTTTTGCCGCAAAAGCGGACGAAGACCTGTTCTCATTCTTCCTCACCGACTTCCTCGCCCGCCAGTTCGAAGCCTTCGTCATCGAACCGCTCGGCCTCGACCGTCATCCGCAGCTGAAGGACATGTATTTCGGCAATTACCGAAAGCTCGTCTATCTCAGCCAGGAGGAAGATCAGGCCCTTCAGGAAAAGGCGCGCGGGGCCGCCGAATATCTCGGCCTGGAGTACGAGTACCGTTTCACCGGCTACGGTGATCTCACGCAGGCGTTACGCTCGATTTAACCGTTTCTTCGGGCCTTCGGCGGAAGAGTGCGGCCCTGCGCTTTTTGCGGGGGGATCGATGCAGGACGTGAATTCTCGGATCGTGGTGATGACATCAGGCGGGGCGAACCCGCAGGTGATGATCAACGCATTGGCAAAACATTTTCCCGACCTGCATGTCGTCGAGGAACAGCCGGAATCGAAGGGCACGCTTTTGAAACGCCGCGCCCGGCGGTTCGGCTGGTTCACCGCACTCGGCCAGTTCGCGACGATGATCGCCTCGAGGCTGACCAAGAGCGTGGCAGCAAGGCGCTCCGCCGAGATCATCCGCGACTACGGCCATTCCGCCGAACCGAACCCGGCGATCCCCGTGACGCACGTGGCTTCCCTCAACGATCCGGCATGTCACGCGGCGGTGACAGCCCTGAAGCCCGCTGCGATCTTCACCATATCCTGCCGCATCCTGTCGCCGGAGACGCTTGCCGCGATCCCCTGCCCGGTCATCAACTTCCACGCCGGCATCAATCCGATGTATCGCGGCCAGATGGGCGGCTACTGGTCGCGCGTCGAAGGCGACGACAAGAACTTCGGCGCGACCGTGCATCTGGTCGACAAGGGAATCGATACCGGGGGGACGCTCTACGAGAAGCGGATGGACCCGGCGCGATCGGATTCGCTCGCCACCTATCCGCTGCTGATGACCGCCTCTTCGGTCGATATCAGCGTCCGCGCGCTTCAGGATGCCATCGACGGCACGCTGAAGCCGTACCAGCCGCAAGGCCAGTCCGCACTGCGTTTTCCGCCGCCGATCTGGACCTGGCTCTATCACGGGCTGACCCGGAAGATCTGGTAACCGGCATCCGGCCCCGCATCCGGCAAGGCAATCCCATCGCCGCGTCGTATTTTGCTGGGTGCGACGTCGTCGCAAGCGCAGTCTTGTCGCCCGCACCCGTGCATGCTGCGCCTCAACACGGAGGAATTCATGGCCGACCGCATCGTCGTCTTCTGGCGGGATATTCCGGCGCAGGTGATCATCAAGAAGGGCCGCCAGACCGCCAAGCGGGAACTGTCGCTGCGCTTCACCGAGGCGATCGACATGTGCGCCATGCGCAGCGGCGCCGCCGGCACCGACGACTATCTCGCAGAATGGCGCAAGGCCGAACCGACCGCCGTTTCCGACGATCTCGAAGCCGAGGCCGACAGGGCGGCAGCCGAGCTGGAAGCAGCCTATGACAGGGAAAAACTCGTCGCGCTGGTGAAGACCGGCGGTCGCGAAACCGCCTGACGTTCAGACAATCACATCGTTTCTGCGCCGCATCGCGCGCCTGGAGGAAGAAATGACCCGCACCATCGTCGCATCCGCAACCCGGGAGATCGTGATCGGCTTCGACCAACCCTTCTGCGTGATCGGCGAACGCATCAACCCGACGGGCCGCAAGAAGCTCGCGGCCGAGATGATCGAGGGCAATTTCGACACGGTCATCAGGGATGCGCTGGAACAGGTGGCGGCGGGTGCCACCATGCTCGACGTCAATGCCGGGGTCACCTCGGTCAATCCCAACGAGACCGAACCCGGCCTGCTCGTCCGGACGCTGGAGATCGTCCAGGGCCTCGTCGACGTGCCGCTGTCGATCGACAGTTCGGTGACAGCCGCAATCGAGGCGGCGCTGAAGGTCGCCAAGGGCCGGCCGCTGGTCAATTCGGTCACCGGCGAGGAGGAAAAGCTCGAGGCCATCCTGCCGCTCTGCAAGAAATACGACGTACCGGTCGTGGCGATCTCCAACGACGAGACCGGCATTTCCATGGATCCGGACGTTCGTTTCGCGGTCGCCAAGAAGATCGTCGAACGCGCCGCCGACTACGGCATAAAGCCCCACGACATCGTCGTTGATCCGCTGGTCATGCCGATCGGTGCGCTCGGGACGGCCGGCCTGCAGGTCTTCGCGCTGCTGCGGCGCCTGCGCGAAGAATTGAAGGTCAACACGACCTGCGGGCTTTCCAACATCTCCTTCGGCCTACCGCACCGCCACGGCATCAATGCCGGCTTCATCCCGATGGTGATCAGCGCCGGAATGACGTCGGCGATCATGAACCCTTGCCGGCCGCAGGAAATGGAAGCGGTACGCGCCGCCAACGTGCTGAACGGCACCGATCAGAATTGCGGCAACTGGATCATGACCTATCGGGACTATAAGCCGGTGGAAGGCGGTGGAGCCGCGGCCACTGCTGCACCTTCGGCTGCCAGCGGCCGACGTGGCGGCCGGGCTGCACGGGCTGGCGCCGGAGCGCGGACGGAGTAAGTACAGGTATCATGGCGGATATTTCCAAGAGAGATCCCCTCGTCCTTTTCATGCCGTCCGGCAAGCGCGGCAGGTTTCCGGTCGGCACGCCGGTGCTCGATGCCGCGCGCCAGCTTGGCGTCTACGTGGAGAGCGTCTGCGGCGGGCGGGCGACCTGCGGGCGCTGCCAGATCTCGGTCCAGGAGGGACATTTCGCCAAGCACGGCATTACCTCGGCAAACGACCACCTGTCGCCGTTCGGCCCCAAGGAGGAGCGTTACGACCGCGTGCGCGGGCTTCCCGAGGGGCGCCGCCTCTCCTGCTCGACCCAGATCCTCGGCGATCTCGTCATCGATGTGCCGCAGGATACGGTGATCAACGCGCAGGTGGTCCGTAAGGCCGCCGACGAGCGTGTCTTCGACCGCAATCCGGCGATCCGCATGTGTTATGTCGAGGTGGAAGAGCCCGACATGGAAAAACCGCTCGGCGATCTCGATCGCCTGAAGGCGGCGCTTGCCGCCGAGTGGCATTTCGACGATCTGGATGTCGATTTCCACCTGATTCCCAAGATGCAGCAGATCCTGCGCAAGGGCGAATGGAAGGTCACGGCGGCAATCCACAAGGACCGGGACGAGGACCGCGCCCGCCTCGTCGCGCTCTACCCCGGCCTGAAGAACGAGGCCTACGGGATTGCCTGCGATATCGGCTCGACGACGATCGCCATGCATCTGTCGTCGCTGCTGTCGGGCCGCACCGTGGCGTCCGCGGGTACATCGAACCCGCAAATCCGCTTCGGCGAGGATCTGATGAGCCGCGTTTCTTATGTGATGATGAACCCCGATGGCCGCGAGGCGATGACGTTAGCCGTGCGCGAGGCGCTGAACGGGTTGATCGACAAGGTCTGCGCCGACGGCGGCGTGTCGCGCACCGACATTCTCGACAGCGTCTTCGTCGGCAATCCGATCATGCACCATCTGTTCCTTGGGATCGATCCGACGGAGCTTGGCGGCGCCCCCTTCGCGCTTGCCGTTTCCGGAGCGGTTCAGGTCAGATCCTCCGAGATCGGCTTGCCGATGAACGAAGGCACCCGCACCTATCTCCTGCCCTGCATCGCCGGCCATGTCGGTGCCGATGCCGCCGCGGCAACCCTGTCGGAAGGTCCGCACCGGCAGGAGGAGATGATGCTGCTGGTCGATATCGGCACCAATGCGGAAATCGTGCTCGGAAATTCGACCCGGGTCGTCGCGGCCTCCTCGCCGACCGGTCCGGCCTTCGAAGGTGCCGAAATCTCGTCTGGCCAGCGGGCAGCACCAGGCGCCATCGAGCGTATCCGCATCGACGCCGAAACCCTCGAGCCGCGCTTCCGGGTGATCGGCATCGAGCCCTGGTCGGACGAGCCGGGTTTCGCCGATGCAGCCGCTGCGACCGGCATCACCGGCATCTGCGGCTCGGCGATCATCGAGGTGATTGCCGAAATGTATCTCGCCGGACTGATCTCGGAAGACGGAGTGGTGGACGGCACGATGGCGGAGCGCAGCCCGCGCATCCTCCAGAACGGCCGGACCTTCTCCTATCTCGTGCATGACGGCGAGCAGCGCATCACCGTGACCCAGAACGACGTGCGCGCCATCCAGCTCGCCAAGGCGGCGCTTTATGCCGGCGTGAAGCTGTTGATGGACAAGCAGGGCGTCGACCATGTCGATCGCATCGGCCTTGCCGGCGCCTTCGGCACGTTCATCGATCCCAAATACGCGATGGTGCTGGGTCTCATCCCGGATTGCGATCTGGCCCGTGTCAAATCGGTCGGCAATGCCGCCGGCACGGGCGCGCGGATGTGCCTGCTGAACCGCGGCTACCGCCGCGAGATCGAGGAAACCGTGCGCAGGATCGAGAAGATCGAGACGGCGCTGGAGCCGAAATTCCAGGAGCATTTCGTCTATGCCATGGCCCTGCCGAACAAGGTCGATGCCTTCCCGCATCTGGCCTCTGTCGTGACCCTGCCTGAGCGCAAGGCGCTGGCCGAGCCTTCGGGAGAAGGCGGCCGCAGACGTCGCCGCAGCCGCGAGTAGGATCAGGCAGCAGCGGCGACCAGGGAGCCGAAGGCCTCGCGGATGCTTTCGGCCACGGCCTTGCCGGGCACGGAAAGCTGCGGTGCCGTCAACAGGCGGATATCGAAGTTGATGAGCTCCGGCAGGCCCTCTTTCGCCCCGAGTATCTGCATGTCGTCGGTGACGTAGGAGCGCGGGAACGGCGCGATCGCCAGATCGGACAGCACGGCGGCGCGCTGCGCCATCGTATGGGCGCTGGCATAGGCGATGCGATAGCTCCGCTTGTGCTTCTCGAGCTGAGAAATTGCATCATGTCGCCACACGCATCCGTCTTCCCAGACGGAGATCGGCAGCGGATCGCGCAGATAGGCCGTGCCGCATTTGGCGCCGGCCCAGACCAGTCGTTCCGTGTGAATCATCTCTCCGGCCGTCGAGAAAGGCCGGGTGGCACAGTTGATCAACGCCAGGTCCAGCCGCTGCTCGTCCATGCGCTTCTTGAGCGCCAAGCTCATGTCGACCGTGACATCGACCATGATGCCCGGAAAGCTCTCGCCGAAGTCCTTGAGCACCTTTGGCAGAAGGCGTTCGGCGATATCGTCCGGCGCGCCGAGACGGACCACGCCGGAGAGTTCCGGCATGACGAAACGTGACACTGCCTCGTTGGAGAGCGCCAGCATGCGCCGCGCGTAGGAAAGCAACATCTCGCCATGCTGGGTCAGCGACACCGAGCGGGCGTCGCGCAGGAAGAGCGTCGTCTTCAACTGCTCTTCCAGTTTCTTGATCTGCATCGAGACCGCTGACGGCGTGCGCAGAACTGCATCGGCCGCGGTCGAGAAATTGCCGGTTTCGGCAATCGCCACGAACGTGCGCAATACATCATTATCGAGCAGCGGAAGCGGCGGGCGGAATGGAACAGTCATGTCAGCCTCTATCAATAATTCTGAACTTAAGCACCATATCATTTCGTTTGATTGAATGTCAAACGGGCGGCATACTCAAAAACATCGGAAGCGAGCGTCGATACAAAACAGAATTTCATGAGACGCATAACTTGCATCCGATTGATTGATGAATTGATGGCGTTCATTGTCCCGATTGAGCGTTGTCCCCATGAGACACCCAAGGAGAACTGACATGACTATGATCACCTATCAGGAGAGCGATCGCTCCCGGTTGCGGCCGTCATCGTTCGCCTCGCTGATCCGCCCTGCCCTGAATGCCGTTATCAGCCTTCGCGATCAATGGCGTCGTCGCCAGACCGAAAGAATGCTGGAAGGTCTGCCGGCAGAAATCCGCAAGGACATCGGATGGCCGACGACCAATGCCGCACCGCATCGCCGATAACCCTCCCGCCCCATGGCCCGCCGACGCGAACAGCGAAGCGGGCCATGTAGTCTGAGACACGCATTGAGCCTGCTGCCTTTGGCAAATACGCGTGCGACCCGCTTATGTCGCAAAAATGTTATCAGCCTGTCGTCAGAAGCCCTTCTCCGCCGCCTTTCCCCGTGCCAATGTCGCTTTTGAAGAAAAGCGGGCCGCAATGTACGGCCACGAACAAGGGGAATGACGGCATGAATGTGATGACCAAAAACCCGGCAGCCAAGCGCTCTCTCGTCTTTTTTCTTGTTCCCCATTTCACCATGCTGCCTTTTGCTGCAGCGGTGGAGACGCTGCGAATCGCCAATCGCATGCTCGGATACTCGGCCTATACCTGGCGGCTCTGTTCTGCCGACGGCGAAAAGGTCTATTCCTCCAGCGGCATCGGGATCGAGGTAAACTCCTCTCTCGCCGACGAACGTCGCAACCTCTCCGGTGAAAACCGTCCGAACATGGTTCTGGTCTGCTCGGGCGTCTACGTGGAGGAGTTCAACAACAAGTCGGTCAACGCCTGGCTGCGCGAAACCTATAACCGCGGCATTGCCGTTGGAAGCCTCTGCACCGGAGCGCACGTTCTGGCCCAGGCCGGGCTGCTGAACGGCAAGCGCTGTGCGATCCACTGGGAGAACCTGCCAGGCTTTGCCGAGGCATTCCCGCAGGCGGAGGTCTATGCGGATCTCTACGAGGTCGATTCGAACCTCTATACCTGCGCCGGCGGCACCGCCTCGCTCGACATGATGCTGAACCTGATCAGCCAGGATTTCGGCGAGAACCTCGTCAACCGAGTCTGCGAGCAGCAGTTGACGGACCGCGTCCGCAATCCGCACGACCGCCAGCGCCTGCCGCTGCGGGCCCGCCTCGGCGTGCAGAACGCCAAGGTCCTGTCGATCATCGAGGTCATGGAAAACAACCTCTCCGAGCCGCTGTCATTGGTCGAGATCGCCGACGACGCCGGCCTCTCCCGGCGCCAGATCGAACGCCTGTTCCGCCAGGAAATGGGCCGCTCGCCGGCGCGCTATTATCTGGAGATCCGGCTCGACCGGGCAAGGCACCTGCTCGTGCAGTCGTCGATGCCCGTGGTCGAGGTGGCGGTTGCCTGCGGGTTCGTGTCCGCGTCGCATTTCTCGAAATGTTATCGGGAGGTCTATAACCGTTCGCCGCAGCAGGAACGGGCCGAGCGCAAGCTCAACATGAATACGTCGCGCACGGGCGTCGTGGCCTGACCCGTGGGATCGCGGCGGGTCAGCCTGCCGCCTGCAGAACGATCGTATAGTCCGAGAACACTCTATTCCGGCCATGGCTTTTCGCCATGAACAGGAATTGTTCTGCAGCGTTGAGATAATTGTCGAACGTTTCCGGGCCGCAGACCTCCGCCAGCCCGATCGAAACCGTAATCGAAAAATCGATAGCGCCGGAGATAGTCCTGATGCCGGCGATCTCAAGCCTCAGCTTCTCGCACAACTCCGTCGCGGCGGCTGGGTCGAGACCGACCAGCAGCATGCCGAATTCTTCGTCACCCAGCCGGGCAAGAAGATGCCGGCCGCCGCCGCATGCGGAACCAAGCCTAGCGGCGGTGGCCTTGAGGAGCTGGACGATGGTTTCCTTGCAATGAACATCGTTCAATCGCCGGAAATGGTCGATGTCCACGATCGCGACGGCGCAGGATATCCCCTCGGCAAGACATTTCCTCACCACCGGTTCGCCAAGCCGGTAAAATTCCTTCAGGTTGGCAAAACCGGTCAACGGATCGGCAGCCAGACTGGCCGCCTCCATCTGGACGCGCGACGGCGCCGCCAAACCGTAGGTCAGGCGCTCCGTCTCTCGGAAATGCTGGCTTAGAAGGTACGGCATGCGGAGTTCCTCGGGGATCAGGCGACGTTCTTCACCGCCGTTTCCTGACGTCTTGCCTGCATCGACCGGATCTGGATGAGGGTATCCAGGTTCTGGTTGACGCGGCAGTAAAATTCCTCGTCGATGAAGGGGCGCAGCATGAAGTCATTGCCGCCGGCCTTCAGGAAGCGGGCCGAAAGCAGCCTGTTCGAAGAGGACGAGACGCCGATGATCCTGAGTTCGTGCGAGCCGCGCACCGAGCGGATGCGGCGAGTGAGTTCGAATCCGTCGATATCGGGCATGTTGTAGTCGGTGACGACGAGGCCGATATCCGGGTTCTTCTTGAGGATTTCCAGTGCCTTGGCACCGTTCTCCGCGACGCTGACCCGGAAATTGTAGCGCTTCAGGCGGCTCGAGAGCAGTGCCCGGGCGGTCGGGCTGTCGTCGACGATCAGCACATGGTGGCGATGATTGGTCAGGAACCGGCAGACCGATTCGGCCAGCATTTCGACCGCAAAGACATTGTCCTTGAGGATATAGTCGACGATGTCCTTGGTCAGCAGCTTGTCGCGGGTTTCTTCATGGAAGGTCCCGGTAAAGACGATGGTTGGGATCGACAGATCGACGAGATACTCCAGCGCCTCCCCGTTTTCCGCGCCTGGCAGATTGATATTGGAAATCGCCAGCATCACCGGCTCGGCGGAGCGGTCATAGGCGTACTGCAATTCCTCGAAGTTGCGGCAAATCTCGACCTCGATGCCGAACAGCTCCTTGAGCCGGGTCCCGATCATCGATGTGAAGACGTTCGAATCCTCCGCAAGGAGAATGCGGGAGTTTGCCAGTGATTGGCCGGAATACTGCATCCCGGAGATGCCGAGGAATGTCATGGTGCCCCTATCGAATAAGATATTATCCCCTCTGATAACATCCCTAGTGGAAACGGTTTGCAGAACCGTTAATCGGAGCCGCACTACGGTATCAAAACGGTACGGGCGGCCCGAAGACCGCCCGCTAACGTCAATGACTTCTTACTTTTAGCCGGTTTTCAGGCCCGCAGCGCAGCATTGTCGGTGTCGAACGGGCTTTCCGCCACGACGCTGGCGTTGTAGAGGCTGCCGAGAATCTTGATCCTGAGCCTGGTGCCGGTCTCCGCATAACCCGGTTTGACCATCGCAAGCGCCAACGACTTGCCGATACGCCAGCCGTAGGCGCCGTTGGTGGCGCGACCGATCAATTCGCCATCTTCGTTGTAGATCGCCTCCGAACCGCGGGCATCGACATCATTGGCGCCCTCAATGACCAGCGTGCAGAAATTCCACTTCAGCCCCTTTTCCTTGTAGGAAAGCAGGCCTTCCTTGCCGAGAAACTCCTTGTCGGTCTTGATGAACCGGTCGAGGCCGGATTCATAGGCATTGTACTCGATCGACATTTCGCGCGGGATGAGCCGGTAGGATTTCTCGACCGACATCGAGAGCATGGCTCGGATGCCGAAAGGCTTGATGCCGAATTCGGCGCCGGCTTCCATCAGCTTGTCGAAGATATAGTTCTGCATCTCGATCGGGTGATGCAGTTCCCAGCCGAGTTCGCCGACGAAATTGACGCGAAGCGCATGGGCGGAGGCCATGCCGACGGAAATCTCCTTGCCGGACAGCCAGGGGAAATCCTTGTTGTCGAGGCTGGTGCGGGTGAGCTTCTTCAGGACCTGGCGGGACTTCGGGCCGGCCAGAACCAGCACGCCGAGCTTCTGGGTGATCTGGGTTAGCTTGACCGAGCCATCCGTCGGGGCGAGCTTACGCAGGTAATCCTGGTCATGTGCCTCATAGGCGCCCGCCGACACGAGATAGAAACGATCCGGTGCCCATTCGTAGACGGTGAATTCGGAGCGCACGCCACCCTGTTTTGTCAGAAGGTGGCAGAGCGCGATGCGGCCGCGCTTCTTCGGGATCGCATTGGCAAAGATCGAGTCGAGGAAAGCGCGCGCTCCCGGGCCGGACACTTCCATCTTGGCGAAGGCCGACATGTCGAGCACGCCGACATTCTCGTGGACATTTTTGACCTCGTTGCCCACGTGGTCGAAATAGTTCGACCGGCGGAAGGACCATTTTTCGACGATACGGCCATCTTCCAGCGCCGGCGCATGATTGTGGCCGGTCAGCACCTCGACGCCGACGCCGAGGTCTTCCGCAGGCACTTCATAGCCTTCGGGAGCGAACCAGTTGGCGCGTTCCCAGCCGTAGACGGAGCCGAACACGGCACCCATCTTCTTCAGCCGGTCATAGACCGGCGTCGTCTTCAAGGGACGCGCGGCGGAACGCTCTTCGTCAGGATAATGCATCGTGAAAACATTGGCATAGGCCTCTTCGTTCTTCTCGATGAGGTAGCCTTCCGTTGCGTAAGGCCCGAAGCGGCGCGGATCGACGCCCATCATGTCGACGGTGGGTTCGCCATCGACGATCCATTCCGCCAGCTGCCAGCCGGCGCCGCCGGCGGCGGTGATGCCGAAGGAATGGCCTTCGTTCAGCCAGAAATTCTTGAGGCCAGGCGCGGGACCGACGATCGGCGAGCCGTCCGGCGTATAGGCGATCGCGCCGTTATAGACCTTCTTGATGCCCACATCGCCGAAGGCCGGCACGCGCACGATGGCGGTCTCGATATAGGGCATCAGCCGGTCGAGTTCCTCGTTGAAGAGCTCATATTCGCTCTCGTCGGACGGACCGTCGACGTAACAGACGGGTGCTCCGACCTCGTAAGGCCCGAGCAGCAGGCCGCCATTCTCCTCGCGCATGTACCAGGAGGAGTCCGATTCGCGTAAGACACCCATTTCCGGCAGGCCCTTGGCCTTGCGCTCCTGGATCGCCGGATGCGGCTCGGTGACGATATACTGGTGCTCGACCGGGATGACCGGAATGTTGATGCCCACCATCTCGCCGGTCTTGCGTGCGAAGTTGCCGGTACAGGAAATGATGTGCTCGGCTGATATCTCGCCCTTGTCGGTCGTCACCTTCCAGAGCCCGTCCGGCTGTTGCTCGATGGCGGTGACGGTCGTGTTGCGATAGATCGTGGCGCCGAGATCGCGCGCACCCTTGGCAAGCGCCTGCGTGAGGTCCGCCGGCTGGATATAACCGTCGTCAGGATGCTGGATGGCACCGAGAATGCCGTCCGTCTCGCAGAGCGGCCAGATCTCCTTCACCTGTTCCGCCGTCAGGATGTTGACCTTGACGCCGATCGTCTCGGCGATCCCGGCATAATACATGTACTCTTCCCAGCGGTCCTTGGTGCGGGCGAGACGGATGTTCGAGACTTTCGAGAAACCGACATTCATGCCGGTTTCTTCCTGTAGTTCCTGATAGAAACGCACCGAATATTTATGCAGCTGGCCGACCGAATAGGATAGGTTGAAGAGCGGCAGAAGCCCCGCCGCGTGCCAGGTCGAACCGGAGGTCAATTCCTTGCGTTCGATCAGGATGGCATCGCTCCAGCCCTTTTTCGCCAGATGATAAAGCGTCGAAACACCGACCACGCCGCCGCCGATCACCACCGCCCGTGCATGTGTCTTCATGGAAAGAACCCCTCTTCGGCCTCGTGCGGCCTTTTCGCAAACTGCAGGGACTATGCAATTCCGACAGGCGGGCCAAACGCCTGATTACGACATGCCAAGAGCCAGCCCGCGACGATCATCAGAATGGCCGCGCGGGCTTGAGCGGAGGGACGGTCATGCGCCCCCTCTTGCATCGTGCTCCTCCTGCGGGATCGGCCTGCCCCGGTGAAAGATGATTTCCTGCTGCGGGAACGGGATATCGATCCCCTCCTCCTTGAACCGCCTGAGGATGGCGATCCTCAGGTTGTTGCGGATTCTCAAACCCTCGCCCATGTCGGCCAGATGGAACCTCAGTTCGAAATTGAGCGAGGAAGGACCGAAGCTCAGGAACTCCACGTGCGGTTCCGGATTGCGCAGCACTTCCGGCACCTGATCGACCAGTTCCAGAAGGATATCCATCACCTTCTGCGGATCGGTGTGGTGGCTCACCGCGACCGGCACTTCGGAACGCCCGATCTTGTTGCGATGCGTCCAGTTGCCGACCGGCGAATTGATGAGGTCGGAATTCGGAACGATGATCGACTGCTTGCGGAACGTCTCGATCTCTGTGGCGCGCACCGAAATGCGCTTGACGATACCTTCCGTTGCCCCGGTCACCACATGGTCGCCCACCTTGAACGGCCGTTCGACGAGCAGGATCAGACCGGACACGAAGTTCGAGACAATATTCTGGAGACCGAAACCGATGCCGACCGACAGCGCGGACGCAACCAGCGCGAAGCTCGAGAGATCGATCCCCGCGGCCGAGACGCCGACGATCACCGCAAGCCCGACGCCGAGATAGCCGATACCGGTCTTGACCGAGTTGCGGACGCCGAGATCCACCTGGCTGCGCGCCAGCACATTGCCGTCGATCCACTTCTGCACCCAGCGCGTGACGACGAAACCGAGGCCGAAGAGCAGAATGCCGCCGAGAATGCCGACGATCGAGATCGAGATGTTGCCGATCCGGATCTGCGTGAAGAAACTGTAGATCCAGGCTTCGATATCGGCGATCTGGAAGCCCCAGGTCAGCAGGATGAGCGGGATGCCGAGGACCAGCGCAAAGGCATAGATGCCCAGTCCCGCCACGAGCCCTGCCTGGTCGAGGGACACCTCGCCGAAATTGAAGCGTTCGGCGAGCCGGCGGCCGACCGCCGTATCCGTGAACGATCCCTGTTTCGAAACCGCCCTGCCTGACAGGAGCCCGATATAGATCAGCACGATCACCGCACCGGTCAGCACGATCTGGGTCGAAGCGAACCGGGCAAGCCCCACATATCCCGTCAGCACCGACAGGATCAGGAGCAGGCCCATGATACGAAGGAACAGCGGAAAGAAGCGCGGCCACCGATGTCCAGGCCCATCGGGATCCTCACCCTCGACAAGCCGCGGCTGGACGAAGGAGATGGCAATCAGGATCAGGCCGATGGTCACCGACGCGAGCAGGCTTTTGACGATGGTCAGAACCAGCGGCGAATTCAGCGCCTCGCTGATCGCGCCGAGCAGATAGTCGAGCCCGTTGACGATCGCCATGGCGAGCACGGCGAGCGTCAGCAGGCGGGCACCGCGATTGGTGATGCGGACGAGCCGCCATTCCGGCTCGCCCGGCGCCAATACGCCATAGGTGAGCTTCCAGACGAAATTGACGAACCAGACGAAGCCGAAGAAGGTCACCACGATCGGCGTGATATCCGTCCTGAGCACGTTGAAGCCGTCGAGGAACAGGAAGGAAGCGACCAGGAAGGCCGCCAGCGACACGGTCTGGATGACCGTCGACCAGAACGCCACCGACAGACGCCGGATGTAGGAGGGATGCTCATGGTCGCTTCGCCGGATGAAGCGCCCGAACAGCCGGTATCCTCCGGACAGGAAGAGCATGGCCGCGCCGAGCGACAGCGCCAGAGCGCCCAGCAGCTGCAGCTTCTTGAATTTCCATACGAAACTGATCCAGCCGCTGAAGGTGGAGCCGAAATTCCTGACCTCGGCGACGAACGCGTGGCCGGCATCGGCGAACAATTCGCCCGACAGCTCGGTGTGGCGAAACAGCGTCTGGGTAAACAGCGTGCGGCGCAGATTGGTGATCGTGTTGGCGACCTGGTTCGCGCTGTTGGAAAGCTGGCCAGCGTCATCGACGATAAGATTGAGCTCTGAGCGCTCGTTCAGCAGCCGGTTGCGCTCTTCGACGACCGCGGGCGCTTCCGGAGGCTGGCCGGCTGCCGGCGCCTCGCCGAGGCTCTTGAGCCGGGCCTGGATCTGTTCGACGCGGGTGCGCATGGCATCCGAGGCCGAGCGCATTTCACCGACGATCGTTTCCGCCTGGACCCTGAGTTCCGCAAGACGTGCATCGTCATCGGCGTCGCTTTGGATCCGGTTGCGGAAGCTATCGAGCTGCTGACGGATCGTGTCGATCTTACCCTTCATGTCCGAATTGATCGAATCGAGGGTGACGTCGGGTGGCACCTGCTCCTGGCGCTGTCCCTGTGCCTGCTGTTGCGTCTGGGCGAACACATGCGACGGCGAGCCCAGCTGGACGGCGGCGATCATGAGTGCTGCGAAGAGCACGCGGGTTATCCGCTGGATGGTTGAAGGGCCGGTCGTGGGAAGTTCTGTCAAATGTCTGCTCTTTTGTCTTTCGATCGGATTCGTCGGCGAAAATAGAGTGACTTCTGGGCGAAGAAAAGGAATGCTGGAGTCCAGGTTCCGGGAATTGTTCCAATTCCCGGAACCTGGAACATTTCTTCGCGTTTCCCCGTCCCAACAATCATTGAGGGTAAGTCATGGAACAGGCAGGTATCGGCTGGATCGCAGCCATCATCATCGGCGGCATTGCCGGCTGGCTCGCAGAAAAGTTCATGAAAAGCGACATGGGCTTGATCATGAACATCATTCTGGGCATTGTCGGCGCCATCATTGCCAATGCCATTCTCGGAGTCTTCGGCGTCGCGCTCGGCGGCTGGATCGGCTACCTGATCGCCGGTTTCATCGGTGCATGCATCCTGATCGCCGTCGCCCGCATGTTCCGCCGATAATTATTTCAAGATCAGAAACCGGCGCCGGGCTTGGCAAGATATTCGAGTTCGGCGGCGGTCGATTCCCGGCCGAGCAGTGCATTGCGATGCGGGAAACGGCCAAATTCGCGGATCACCGCACGGTGACGTTCCGCATAATCCCGATATTCCGCATCACCCAGCAACGCGAACAGTTCAACCGACCGATCCTGATCGGCAAGCGTCTCCGAATGTTCGAAGGGAAGATAGAAGAAGCCGCGCTGCTCGGGCAGGACAGCCATATCCGCACCAGCTTCGATCGCCAGTCTGGCCTCACGCAAAGCCAGCCAATCCGTTGCAAAGGCAAGCGGAGTGCCGCGATAGAGGTTGCGGGAAAGCTGGTCGAGCACGATCACCGCCGCGAGCCGGTTTTCCGGCGACGTCCGCCAGGCGTCGAGCTCGCCGCGGGCAAGCGAAAGATGAGTGGCCGCGAAATGCCGGCGCATCGCCTCGTCGAGCGCCTCGTTCTTCTCAAACCAGTCCTTGCGGGTCAGTTCCCTGAACCAGAAGGTAAAAACTTCCTCGGGGGTTTTTATGTCGGCCTGCGCCATGGCATATCTCCTTAGTCGAGACGGAGTGCGGAGATATCCTTGCCGGTCATCCGGGCAAGGGCTTCGACGACCATGTTATGATCCTCGCGCTGCGGCAGGCCCGACACCGTCACCGCCCCGATGCAGCCGACACCGGCGACCTTGATCGGAAAGCTGCCGCCGTGCGGCGCGTGGTCCGCTGCGGAAATACCATATCGGCTTTCCACCGTATCGCCCTGGAGCTCGAGCTTCCGCCCGATTGCATAGCTCGATTGGAAAAAGCGGAACACCAAATTGCGCTTGCGGCGTACCCAGTTTTCGTTGTCTGCCGTCGTGCCCGGCAATGCCGTATAGAAGGCCGGCATCGAATGCAGCCGCACGTCGATGACGACGCTCAGGCCTCGCTCGACGGCCATGTGGCGCAGCAGCGATCCGAGGTCCCAGGCAGTGGTCAGGTCGAACCGGTCGAAGACCAGTGCCTTTTCCTGTTCCGCGATCTTCGCCATGTCTTCTTCGATCGTCATGCGTTCCCCTCCGGATTGCGATGGCGGGGATTGATGACGACAAATCCGGCGAAAGTAAAGTTACTCGGCGGCAGCGAGTTCCCGGACGGGGAAGAAGGCGGCAAGCTCGCCGACGGCAAAGCCGATCCGTTGCTGCAGGGACTCCGAGACGATCCGATAATCGACGAAATCGCGATCGGACGCGTAGACGGCCGTCGGCAATGTATGGGCCATGAAGAAGCCGAAAAGCGGTCGAAGCTGATGTTCGACCATCAGCGCGTGCCGGTCGCCGCCGCCGGTTGCGGTGATCAGGATCGGCTTGGCACGCAGTTGTTCCGGATCGATCAGATCGATGAAATGTTTGAACAGGCCGGGATAGCTGCCCTTGTAGGTCGGCGAACCGACGATCAGGAAATCGGCCTCCACCACATCGGCGAGCACCTTGGCGGCTGCTTCGTCGAGATCGCCCTGGCGTTGTGCCTGACCGAGAGACGGCCCGACATCGGTGAGGTCGTGAAGCCGGACATCGAATCCATAACGCTCGGCCGCCACGGAAGCGATGTGTTCGACCAGCGCAAAGGTCTTGGATGGGCGGTTATAGCTACCCGCAAGACCGACGAGTTTCAGGGCCATGGAAATTCCTCTCTGCGCAATGACTTTCTCCAGATTAGCGTGGGTACCGCAGCATGAAAGCAAGGAACCTGCCGCAGATATCCAGTCAGGAGAAAATCATGCTCAGGGAATACCTGATCACGCGATGCGGGCCGTCCGCGGCGCAGCGCGGGCGATCTGGGTCGTGATCTCTTCGGCAAGCGCCTTCGCCTGAAGACGGATATCCGGCACCGCCGTGATCTCCCAGAACTGGCCGGCCGTCAGCGCTCCGGCTGCAAACAGGCCCGGCTGCGGCCGGCCGTCCGGGTCGAGAACCCGAGACTGCCGGTCGACGGAAATGCCAAGTCCGAGTTCGTCCATGGAGATCATCTGTCGATTGCGCATCTCGCTCAGCAGCGGCGAATGGCCGATGCCGGCGCGCTCCATGCCTGTGCAGTTGACGATCCAGTCGGCATGGAGGGAGACGATGTCCGGCGTGCCCCGCTGCCTGAACTGGACACGCGCACCCTCGCCTTCCCTGTCGATCGAGCGGAGGAAGCCTGCATGCACGATCACCGTGCCATCCTTCAGAAGCGCGTCGAAGCGCGCAAACACCTCCGGCGCGATACGATGGCGGTGGACATTCCACCAGGCGAGCGCGTGCCGAAGGAAACGGGAACGCTGATCGGCACTGAGGCTCTGCCACAAGGCCTGGGTCTGCGGTCGCAGGCCATCGACGACACCCCGCCAGTCGGCACCGTTCTCCACCCGCCGGCGCAAAGCGTGAAGCAGCGCGCTGATCTCTCGGGTATCGGGCAGGTCCGGCGTGACCGGGGCGGCGCGCCGTGTCGGATGCGGATGCGGCACCAGTCCGCGCCGCGACAGGACATGGATGCGGCCGCGATGGCCCTGGGCGCGCAGCGACAGGACCTGGTCGATCATCGTCAGGCCTGAGCCGAAGATACAGAGTTCGTCGGTGCGTCCGACGCGCGACAGCCAGCCGAGCCGCCAGGGATTGTCGATGGTTCGGGCGCGGACGGCCGCATCGATGCGATCCTTCGGCAGAGGCAGATCGGCGTTGCCGACGCCGAGCGCAAGGATAACGGTACGGGCGCGCAACTCGCCGCCATTGTCGAGACGGAAGACGAGCCCGTCCTGTTCGCAGTGGACGCAGGCGGTGGCCTTGGCCCGGATGAAATCCACATGCGCCCGCCGCTCGCGGGGCCTCAGCAACGAGGCCAGCGTGTCGCGCAGGTAAAGGCCGTAGTCGCCGCGAGAGGCGAAATCCTCCGGAAAGGCCGCCTTGCCCTGGCGGCGCAGCCATTCGACGAAATCGTCCGGCCGATCCGGAAACACGCTCATCCGCGCCGCCGGCACATTGAGGCGGTGCAGGTAAAATTCGGTACGGTAGGCGGTGCCCCGCCCGAAGCCGGGATCATCGCCGACCACAGCGATCGATGCGGAGGCCGGCAGGAAACGAAGGAGATTGATGGTAAGGGCGATTGCGGAAAAACCGGAACCGACGACGGCGACATCATAAGTCATCAAGCACACTCCTCGTCCTTGGTTGCGTTGGGCGAAAGGCTGTCTTGGGAGCCGCAGGAAGGCGGTTTTGGATCCGCTTCTGTGGCCGCTTCAATGTCTACCAACTTAATAGAGATTGACGAAGTGTAAAGGCGTTTTCGCGTCTCTATCAGTTGCACGCCTGTTCAGGCCGCGGCAGCGTCGGGGCTTCGGCGCTTGGATTGGTATTGCTCGGCGTCCCCGGCGGCTGGCAGTGATCTTCCTGATCGACGGTGCCCGTCGTGCTGTTGGTCGTCGTCGGATCGGTAACGCCGGGAAGCGTCGTGACCGTCGAGGCGCCGGAATTGGCATCGGGTGTGGTCGTTGTCGTGCCGGGCAAGGTGGGAGTTGCGCCAGGGCCGGATGTCTGGGCCAGGACGGGTGCTGCAAGCGACAGCGAGAGGGCGGAAAACGCGATGAGCCTCTTCAGCATCTGAAAATTCCTCCGGTTGATCGGAGGAGATAACCGGAAGCCATGCCACTTGGTTCCGGCGGCCCGTCTTCGGCCCGGCACGTTCAAGTCAGCCCGGCATCATCTCGTGGATGGAGGACAGCAGCAGGTCGTGCTGATAGGGTTTCGGCAGGAACACGGTGTTGGCCGGCAGAAGCATCGGATCGAGGCTGACAACGCCCGACGTGATGATTATGCCGATGCTCGGGCGGATGGCTCGGATACGCTGAGCAAGCTGGATGCCATCCATGGAGCCGGCCATGTTGACGTCGGTGAAGACAATGTCGATATCCTCGCGGTTGCGGAACAGCACCATCGCCTCGTCGGCATTGCCGGCTTCCAATACGTGATGCCCGACCTCTTCCAGCGCATCGAGCGTGGTAAAACGGATCAGCGGTTCATCCTCGACGACAAGCACAACGGCCTTCTGCGCCATCAACGTCTCCTTTATCCTTTGGACGCTTGCCCCCACAGCTTCCCAGGCGAAAAAATTTCCGCGCCTTGAATGGCAGTCGTGGACCCGCTCCGTCGTGAGGCCATATAGGAGGCAGGTGAGTCGCGGCAAGTGGAGGTAGAGCCGGTGAAAAGCTGATGCTCGGATCCTCTGCCTTCTCCCCGGGCAAAATCCGCTTCGATAATGGACGATGCCGTTTGACAAAACGCAAAATGCGCTTGCCAAGCGCTTGGAAATATCCTGTACCAGTCCGCATAAAAATATGACTAGAAGATCAGCATAGCCTCATACCCTCAATCTACTCCCGATTCAGGTTCACGCTTCATGATGGAACTCTTCACCGCAGGCGGTTTTGCGGCGCTTCTCGAGGTCATTGCCATCAACCTCGTTCTTTCCGGCGACAATGCCATCGTCATCGGCCTTGCCGCCGCCGGTCTTCCAGCCGCACTGCGCAAAAAAGCGATCATCTTCGGCATTTCCGCCGCGACCGTGCTGCGCCTCGCGTTTGCGGTCGTCGCCACCTATCTTCTGGCGATCAAAGGGCTCCAGCTTGCGGGTGGCCTGCTGCTCGGCTGGGTCTGCTGGAAGATGTGGAGCGAACTGCGCGAAGGCCAGATCGGCGATGCACATTCCGCCGACGAAGCGAAGGAAAGGGCCGCCAACAAGACCTTTTTCCAGGCCGCCACCCAGATCGTCGTCGCCGACGTCTCCATGTCGCTCGACAATGTGCTCGCCGTCGCCGGCGCCGCCAAGGAACATTCCATAGTGCTGATCCTCGGCCTGATCATCTCGATCGCGCTGATGGGCGTGGCGGCCAACTTCGTCGCCAAACTCCTGTCCCGCTTCCGCTGGATCGCCTATGTCGGCCTGGCCGTCATCGTCTATGTGGCCCTCGACATGATCTACCAGGGCTCGATTGAAGTCCTGCCGCTCATTCAGGGCGTATGAAGCTCCTTCACGCACGGACCTCGGCGGCATTCGCGATGCAACCGCCAAGCGGCAGTTCGATCCGCCGCTCGCGCGGGAGAGGCTAAAGGGGCTATCGGTGCGTGACAGTGCGTTGATTTGAAACAGGAAAGTTATTCTTTCCTCACCAAGTCTTTGACATTTGGGATGTTCCCATTGATCATGTTCCTTGAGCAAAGCTACGTGGCCTTCAGCCGGCATGACGCCGGTCAGGGGCTCGCGGACCCCCTACTCGCAAGAGTTGGTGAGCCCCGTCCTAGTCAATGAGAACCGATCTTGAGCCATAGCCACGACGATCATCACCACTCTCATGACGATGACCATGACGGTCATTCCAACGTCGATTGGCGCGAGCACGGCGTGAAAGTCATTCCCGGCAATTCGCTCGATCCCAACACCGCCCAGACTCCCGGCATGAACCGCGCGACCGCGATCAACAACGCCCGCGCGGGCGCCGAGAAGATCTGGGCCGGCACGGTGACGATCCATGCCAACGCCAAGACCGGCGCGCATCACCACGGCGATCTCGAAAGCATCATCTACGTGCTGAAGGGAAAAGCGCGGATGCGCTGGGGCGACAACCTGGAATTCGTGGCGGAGGCCGGCCCCGGCGATTTCATCTACGTGCCGCCCTATGTGCCGCATCAAGAGATCAATGCCAGTCCGGACGAAACGCTGGAATGCGTGCTTTGTCGCTCCGGCCAGGACCCGGTGGTCGTCAATCTCGACATCGAACCCATCGAGAAGCCGGAAGAAGTCCTGTGGAAGGACCCGATCCACAAATAGAGGCGGCGTCTTCATGGTCTCATGCAGGCAGATCGGCAAAAGCGCCGATTTCGGACCTGCAATGCCGTGATCGGCGCAAATGCCGCCGCAATCTGCCTTTACGCTCCCGGCCTACTGGAGATTGACCGCCTCGAACCTCTCCTTTAGAAGGCGGCATTCCGTTCCGAAGCAAAGACTTCGGGATTTTTAACGCTCCGGAGCTGATGCGGATGGCGCTGTTTTCGCAGGACAAGCGGACGAGAAACGGACGTGAACAGGAAAGCCACCTGTCGCGCTGGCCGGTCTTTGCCGCCGCTCTGCTGATCGCCGCCCTGTTCGGTCTGCTGTCGAGTGTCGTCAAGGACGTACAATTCCCCCGCGGCATTCTTTCGGCCGACAGGACCAGCGACACTCCGCACCTGAGCAAGCGCGAACCTTTGCGCGCACTGGCAGCCATGGACCGCAAGGACGGAACGGGCGCCCATTGGCACGCGGGCGGTGGCGCGCTGGAAGCCCGCGCCATCGAGATCACTTTCCCGATTTTCGTCCCGGCCTTCGCCTCGAAACCGTCTTCCCATCCCGCAACCTCCCCGTTCTGGCATGGTTCGCTGCCGCGCGCGCCGCCGGCCGGCGTCTGAGATATCGCGCCCCAGGCGCTTGAACGACATCAGCATTCTGCCCTAACCGCTCCAGAGCGTGGCCTGGGCCCAGCAGGATTAAACATATGAGAAATTCTCCATGGTTGGTGGCGAGCTATGCCGTCATCATCATTCTCGGTATTCTGGTCGCACTGCCGAACGTGATTCCCCAGTCGGCGCTCGACCGCATGCCGTCGTGGCTGCCGCATAGCCGCGTGGCACTCGGCCTCGACCTGCGCGGCGGCTCGCATCTCGTGCTCGAGGTGGACCGTCCCGACCTGATCAACGAACGCGTCCAGAGCCTGCTGCAGGACGCCCGCCGCGTGCTGCGCGACAAGAACATCAACACTTCGGCGATCCGCCGGTCCGGCGATACCATCACCGTTGCGGTGCGCGACGCGGCCCAGCGCGCTGCTGCCGTGACGGAACTCCAGACGCTCGCCAACCCGATCGGCCTCGGCACGAGCGTCGGCGGCAGCGATCTCGCGATCACCACGCCGACCGACAACACGATCTCGATCGCCCAGACGGAAGCCGGCATCAACTCGCACATTACCGCAGCTGTCGAGCAGAGCCTTGAAATCATCCGCCAGCGCGTCGACCAGGTCGGCGTCGCCGAGCCGACCATCCAGCGGGTCGGTTCGGACCGCGTCCTCGTGCAGCTTCCGGGCGAGCAGGATCCGTCGCGTCTTCGCCAGCTCCTCGGCTCGACTGCCAAGATGAGTTTCCATCTGCTCGGCCAGCAGGGCGAGGCCGGCGTCACCATGCTCGCCGACGAGCGCGGCAACCAGTATCCGGTCCTCGACCGCGTCGAACTTTCCGGCGACCGCCTGACGGATGCCCGCGCCGCCTTCGACCAGCAGACCAACGAACCCGTCGTCAACTTCCGCTTCGACTCGGCCGGCGCCAACCGCTTCGCGCAGATCACCCAGCAGAATGTCGGCCGTCCCTTCGCGATCGTGCTCGACAACAAGGTTCTCAGCGCGCCGGTTATCCGCACGCCGATCACCGGCGGTTCGGGCCAGATCTCCGGCGGCTTCTCGGTTTCGGAAGCCAACACGCTGTCTGCGCTGCTGCGCGCCGGCGCCCTGCCCGCCAAGCTGACCGTCATCGAGGAGCGCACCGTCGGTGCCGACCTCGGCGCCGATGCCATCGAGATGGGCATTTTCACCGGTATCATCGGTTTCGGCCTGGTCGTCGCCTTCATGCTGTTTCTCTACGGCACCTGGGGCATCCTCGCGAACGTCGCGCTGTTCATCAACGTCATCCTGACCTTCGCCGGCCTGACGCTGATCGGCTCGACGCTGACCTTGCCCGGCATCGCCGGCGTCGTGCTCGGCATCGGCCTTGCGGTGGACGCCAACGTCCTCATCAACGAACGTATCAAGGAAGAGACCCGCAAGGGCCGCAGCGCCTTTGCGGCGATCGACGCGGGCTTCAAGCGCGCCTATTCGACCATCGTCGACAGTAACGTCACCAGCTTGATCGCCACGGTCCTGCTCTTCTGGTTCGGCTCCGGTCCGGTGCGCGGTTTCGCCGTCACCATGGGCCTCGGCATCATGATCTCGATGTTCACGGCCGTGTCCGTTGTTCGCGTCGCGATGGTGTTCATCACCGCCCGCAGGAAGCTGAAGAAGATCGACATCAGGCCGCTGCTGCCGATCAAGCTCGTTCCGGACGGCACCCATATCCACTTCATGAAGGGCCGCTTCCTCGGCATCGGCGTCTCGGTCATCCTGTCGATCGCCTCGGTCGTGCTGTTCTTCACGCCGGGCCTCAACTACGGCGTCGATTTCCGCGGCGGCATCCAGATGGAAGTCACCACCACGCAACAGACCGACCTTGCAGCCTTCCGCTCCGGCCTCGGAGAACTCGGCCTGGGCGAAGTGGCCCTGCAGGAATTCGGTGGCAACAACCGCGTGCTTGTCCGCGTCGAGCGCCAGCCCGGCGGCGAGCAGGCCCAGACGGAAGCCGTCGAGAAGCTGAAGGCGGAGATCACCAAGATCGACCAGACCGCCAAGGTGGAACGCACCGAAGTGGTCGGCCCGAAGGTCAGCGGCGAACTCGCCACCGCAGGCTTCCTGTCGGTCGGCCTCGCCTCGATCGCCATGATGATCTACATCTGGGCGCGGTTCGAATGGCCGTTCGCCGTCGGCGCGATCGCGACGCTCGTCCTCGACGTGACGAAGACGATCGGCTTCTTCGCGCTGACCGGTCTCGACTTCAACCTGACGGCTATCGCGGCGTTGCTGACGCTGGTCGGTTATTCCGTCAACGACAAGGTCGTGGTCTACGACCGCATGCGTGAAAACATGCGGCTCTACAAGAAGATGTCGTTGCGCGACGTCATCGACCTGTCGATCAACGAAACGCTCGCTCGAAGCCTCTATACCTCGGCAACCGCCTTCCTGGCTCTGCTGCCGATGGCGATCTGGGGTGGTAGTGCTGTGGAGAGCTTCGCGGTGCCGATGGTCTTCGGTATCGCAGTCGCAGCACTTTCGTCGGTCTTCATCGCAGCGCCTATCCTGCTCTTCCTTGGCGACTGGCGCACCCGCCACAAGGCGCAGGCCGAAGCCGCCGGTGAAAAGGCGGTCGGCGACGGCGAGCGTCCCAGCCAGGCCTGAGCCTGCTTGGCATGAAACAGAAAGGGGCGGATTTTCATCCGCCCTTTTTCATTTGGCTCGGCTATAGCTCCATCATGTTCGATTTCGCCGCCTATGCAGGACTGTTCTCCGCCGCCTTCATCGCCGCCACGATCTTTCCGATGCAGTCGGAAGCGATCCTGGTCGGGCTTATCCTGGCCGACCGGTATTCGCTCATCGCCCTGCTGCTGGTTGCTTCGGTCGGCAACACGGCGGGCGCTGCGGTCAACTGGCTGCTCGGGCGCGGTGTCGAGCGATTTCGCGACAGCCGCTGGTTTCCGGTCAGCGAGGACAAGCTGGACAAGGCTCAGGCCTGGTATCGAAAATACGGGAAATGGTCGCTGTTGCTGAGCTGGCTGCCGATCGGCGGTGACGCCATCACGGTCGCGGCCGGCGTGCTCAAGGAACCGCTGCCGACCTTCCTGATCCTGGTGTTCATCGGCAAGGCGCTACGCTACGTGGTGCTTGCGGTGGCTACGCTCAGCCTGATCTGATCAGCGCCCCTGCCCCTCGTTGCCGAAATCGGCAAGCGTCTTCCAGAAATCGCCGAAGAACTGATGCGCGAAGGTTTCGAGCGAGGTGCCCGGCGGCTGTTCGTTCCAGAGTTCTCCCCCGCCCGCAAGGCGCCTATGACGACAGCGGCGAGCAGGCGCACGCGCAACCGCTCCTCGTCGCTTCGGCTTCGGGCCTTCAGCGCTTCCGTGAGTTTCAGCTCGAGTTTGGCATATTTGAGCTGGTCGCGGGCCTTCAGCGTCGGCGTGCGACGGATCAGTTCTCCGAGCGCCATCGCTCTTTCGTCGGCTGCCGAGACGATGGCGCTGACGAGGCCGTGCTGCACGGCCTTGACCGCCGGCTCGTCCGCTGGCCTAGACGCGATCGCCGCCATCAGATGGTCGGCAAAGCCGTCCTGCCACGCGAACACGACCTCTTCCTTGGACGGAAAATAGTCGAAGAAACTGCGTTTCGAAACCTCAGCGCGTTCAGCAATTTCCTCAATCGTCGCGGCGTCGAAGCCGCGCTCAAGGAACAGGCTCATCGCCGCTTCCTCGATGCGTTGCCTGGTTTGCCGGCGCTTGAGCTCCCGCCGGCCTTCCTTGGCGCCATCAGTCGTCCTGGTCATTGCATCCGATTTTGTTCAGCCACCCGTTTCGTCGGCATTGTGGACCGAACCGGCTTCTGCCTCGGCACGAGGTCTGGAACGCTCCCGCGTCAGGTCCAACGGTTTGCGGCGGGAAATCCGGTAGACGGCAGCCGGTGGCAGGTTGCGCACGGTGTGGCCGATATGCACGGCCTTCAGGCCCAGCCGGTCGAGGATCGGCCGCGGCACCGGGCAGCGCGGGCCGTAGGTGAACTGATAGAAGGAACCGCCCGGACGAATATAGGTAAAGGCGCCGCCGAGGATCGCGGTAATCTTGCGCGGAGACATGGAGAGCAGCGGCAGGCCGCTGATGACTGCGCCCACCGGTTCGCCCTCGAAAATATCTTCATGGGCGAGCTTTGCCGCGTCCATCTGCAGAACCCGCGCTTCCGGAAACCGCCGCTGCAGGCCGGGAACGAATTCCGGACCGTATTCGATCAGGGTAAGGTCGGATTGGGCAACGCCGCGCGCAAGCAGCGCACGGGTGAACACGCCGGTGCCCGGACCGAGTTCGATGACCGGACCGTCGAGGGGAGCGATCTCCTGGGTCATCAGCCGCGCGAGCGAATCCCCCGAAGGCGCCACCGCCGCAACCCGCAATGGATTGCTGATCCAGGAACGGAAAAAATGCAGGAAATCGGAGAATGCGGCATCTGCTGTCATGGTCAGAGACTCACCGGTTTGAAAATGCAATCGAGTATTCCGCCGACCTTGACAGCCCGCATGGCAATTCCAAGGCATGGGAACCTCCGCTCAAGAAAAATACGCATATCGGCCGCAGAATTGTGCAGTGCAGCGCCTACGCCGTTACATTTAAGAGATATTTGCACCGAGTGCAAGATTTTAACGAGAATTTTGCGTTACGCCCTGGGTTGGGACGGAACGATTTGAAGCCCCTATATTTTTTCGGGAACAACCGGCGCTTGTTCCCATTGAACAATCTCCCGGAAGAAGTCGACAACATCAGGAGGAGTTTATGAAAAAGCCGGTCACTGAATTGGGCGAACAGAAAACGGAACTCCACCGTGTCATGGGACCCGGATTGCTGCTGCTGTTCATCGTCGGGGATATTCTCGGGACGGGCATCTATGCCCTGACAGGCCAGGTGGCCGCGCGGGTCGGAGGGGTGGTCTGGCTGCCCTTTCTGATCGCCTTCGTCGTCGCCCTCCTCACCGCTTTCAGCTATCTCGAACTGGTTACCAAATATCCGCGCGCTGCCGGCGCCGCCCTTTATACCCACAAGGCCTTCGGCATCCACTTCGTCACGTTCCTCGTCGCCTTTGCGGTGATGTCGTCGGGCATCACCTCGGCGGCGACCGCATCGCGCGCCTTCGCCTCCAACTTCGCGACCTCGCTCAGCCTCGATCTCGGCACTTGGGGCGTACCGCTGATCGCGGTCGGTTTCATCGCTCTGGTTGCCGCCATCAATTTTCGGGGCGTCGGGGAAAGCGTCAAGATGAACGTGGTTCTCACCGTCGTGGAACTCACCGGCCTGCTGATCATCATCGGCATCGGCTTCTGGGCGATCGCCGGCGGCCAGGGCGACGTTTCCCGCGCCTGGACCTTTGCGGCGCCCGACAATGGCGGCGTCTTCTGGCCAGTCATCGCAGCAACCACCCTCGCCTTCTTCGCAATGGTCGGCTTCGAGGACTCGGTCAACATGGCCGAGGAATGCAAGGAGCCGAGCCGGATGTTCCCGAAGGTGCTGCTGACCGGTCTGGCGGTAACGGGCCTGATCTACGTCCTGGTGGCGATCTCGGCGATCACGCTGGTACCGGCCAATGAACTCGGCCAGGGCGAAACCCCGCTGCTGAAGGTCGTGCAGGCCGGCGCACCGGGCTTTCCGATCGGCATCTTCGCGGTCATCACCATGTTCGCGGTGGCCAATTCCGCGCTCATCAACATGATGATGGCGAGCCGCCTGATCTATGGCATGAGCCGCGAGGGGGTTCTGCCGCAGGTGCTTGGCAAGGTCCATTCGGGCCGCCGCACGCCCTATATCGCGATCGGCTTCACGTCGCTGCTTGCGGTCGGCCTGATCCTGTTTGCCGGGGGCGTCCCGGCGCTCGGCGGCACCACGGCGCTGCTGCTTCTCTGCGTCTTTGCGATCGCCAACGTCGCAGTGCTGGTCCTGCGCAAGGACACGGTCGAGCACAAGCATTTCCGCACGCCGACCATCCTGCCGGTACTCGGTGCGATCTCCTGTGCCTTCCTCGCCGGCCCCTGGACCGGCCGCGATCCGGTCCAGTATCTGATCGCCGCCTGCCTGCTCGGCCTCGGCGTCGTGCTTTGGCTCGCAACCATCGGCATCATGCGGGCGTCGACCCAGCCTGCTTGAGGCTCAGTCCTTGCGGCGAATCGAAAGCCGTCCGTCCGCGCCGATATGCGGCACCACATCGAGATAGCCGGGTATTTTCGAATGCCCGGTTTCGATCGGATGGGAATGGGTGGCGGTGATGACCATGACGTCGGCCCCTGCCGCCTCGCCCGCCTGGATGCCGGCAGGCACGTCCTCGAATACCAGCACGTCCGACGGGCTGACGCCGAGCCGTTCCGCACCCAGGATGTAACCTTGCGGATTGGGCTTGCCGACGGTGACGTCTTCAGCGGTCACCATGTAGCGCGGCTGCGGAATACCGGCAGCGGCAAGCCGGACCTTAGCGAGCTCGATCGGCGACGACGTGACGATCGCCCAGCGTTCAGGCGGCAGCGCGGAGAGGAATTCCACTGCGCCGGGGATAGACACGACCCCTTCGACATCCTCGATCTCGCCGCGCAGGATGCCCTCGGCTTCAGCGGCCGGATCGACGCCCGGCAGGTTCAGTGCGCTGATCGTGTCGATCCCGCGCTTGCCATGCATGGTCGGCAGGAATGCTTCCACGTCGAAACCCATCTTCGCCGCCCAGCGTCCCCAGACGCGTTCGGCGGATGCGATCGAATTCAGGATCGTGCCGTCCATGTCGAACAGGAAAGCAGCATAGGTTTTTTCGGGAAGGGAGAGGTCGGCGGCGGGAAGAGGCACGGAACGTTCCTTTAGCGTCGGATTCCGACTCGGGGATATGGCCGGAACTGCCGCATTCCGAGTAAATGCAATGATGTCGAAAGGCAATTGCCGGCAAAGAACCGGTGATCTCGTTCGGGCTATTTCGATCGCGAACGCAGGAACTGAGACAGGGCAACGCCGATCGCGATGCCCACGGCAACACCGATGCCGATATTGTCGAAAACGGCTGTCCCGAGCACCGTGCCCAGCCCGACGCCGACGGCTATTCCTGTCGCA
This sequence comes from Neorhizobium galegae, assembly GCF_021391675.1. Lineage (NCBI taxonomy): Bacteria > Pseudomonadati > Pseudomonadota > Alphaproteobacteria > Hyphomicrobiales > Rhizobiaceae > Neorhizobium > Neorhizobium galegae. Next base: position 2,190,422 of record NZ_CP090095.1, on the reverse strand, counting down.
ATGGTCATCGCGAGACCATTGCGCGCCCAAATGGCGAGAGTTTGTCGTGCATCCTTGTCTTCCCGCATCGAAGCGATAGAACTTGGCGACCAAGCCGGACAAGGAGGGTGTTTTGGCCGATATTTCTGTACGGCATGCGGACCTTGCCGATCGCGGCGTGCTGATCACCGGTGGCGGTTCCGGCATCGGCGCCGCCTTGGTGGAAGGTTTTGCGGCACAGGGTGCCAAGGTCGCCTTCATCGATATTGCGGACGAGCCGAGCCTCGAACTGGTGGAACGTCTCTCCGAGACCGCCCGGCATCCGGTCCTCTACCTGAAAGCCGATCTGCGCAACGTCGCGGAGACGAAAGCCTCCGTCGACAGGGCCGCGCAAGAACTCGGGTCGCTGTCGGTGCTGGTCAACAATGCCGGCTGGGACGACCGCCACGAATTCGAGACGGTGACCGAGGAATACTGGGACAACGCCCAGGCGATCAACATCAAGCAGATGTTCTTCGTCTCCCAGGCGGCGGTCCCGCACCTGCGCGAGGCCGGCGGCGGCGCGATCGTCAATTTCTCCTCGATCGCCTATCTGCTCAACATGGGCGGGCTGCCCGCCTATGCGACAGCCAAGGCCGGGATCATCGGCCTGACGAAGAGCCTCGCCGGAAAGCTCGGGCCGGAAAACATCCGCGTCAACGCCATCCTGCCGGGCATGATCGTCACCGAACGGCAGAAGAAACTCTGGCTGAATGACGACAGCATCACGGCGATGGTCGCGCGCCAGTCCTTGAAGCGGGTGCTGATGGCTGAGGACCTGGTTGGCCCCAGCCTGTTCCTTGCCTCGAATGCATCCGCGGCCATGACGGCCCAGACAATCATTGTCGACGGCGGTGCCCTCTAGACACAAAAATACCGCGCGGGTTCCCGGTGGAAAGAACCCGCGCGGCGCCGGAGGTAGACCTTACTCCGCTGGAGAGAGAGCGGGAGCCGCCTCCTCCGTACCGTGCTGCCGCAGAGGGCGGCTGCCGGTGAGCAAACGTGCCAGCATGTAGAAGACCGGTGTCATGAAGATACCGAAGAACGTCACTCCGATCATGCCGGAGAACACCGCGATACCCATGGCGGAGCGCATTTCCGCACCCGCACCGGTCGAGACGACCAGCGGCACGACACCCATGATGAAGGCCATCGACGTCATCAGGATCGGACGCAGGCGCAGCCGGCTTGCCTCGACCGCCGCCTGGAACGGCGTCCTTCCCTGGAACTCCAGTTCCCGGGCGAATTCCACGATCAGGATCGCGTTCTTCGCCGAGAGACCCACAAGGACCACGAGCCCGATCTGGGTGAAGATGTTGTTGTCTCCACCGGTGAGCCAGACCCCGGTCAAGGCGGCAAGCACACCCATCGGCACGATCATGATGATCGCAATCGGCAGCGTCAGACTTTCATACTGGGCAGCGAGCACGAGATAGACGAGCAGCAGCGCCAGCGGAAAGACCACGATGCTGGAATTGCCGGCGAGGATCTGCTGGTAGGTCAGGTCCGTCCATTCGAACTCGATGCCGGAAGGCAGCGTCTCGTCGAGGATCTTCGTAATCGCAGCCTCTGCCTGGCCGGACGAGAATCCCGGTGCCGGACCGCCATTGATATCGGCGGACAGGAAGCCGTTGTAACGCGTCGTGCGTTCCGGACCGGTCTGGGCATCCACCTTCAGGAGAGCCGAAAGCGGTATCATCTGGCCGGACTGCGAACGGACCTTCAACTGGCCGATATCTTCCGGCTTGGCGCGGAATTGCGCATCCGCCTGCACCCGGACGCTGTAGGTGCGGCCAAACGCGTTGAAGTCGTTGACATAGAGCGAACCCAGATACACCTGCAGCGTTTCGAAGACATCGGTCACCGAGACGCCGAGCTGTTCTGCCTTGGCGCGATCGAGGTCGGCATAGAGCTGTGGCACGTTGATCTGGAAGCTCGAGAAGATGCCGGCGAGTTCCGGCGTCTGGTAGGCCTTGGCGATGACTGCCTTGGCCGCCTCGTCCAGTGCCTGGTTGCCCAGGCCGGCACGATCCTCGATCTGCAGCTTGAACCCGCCCGTCGTTCCGAGGCCGTTGACCGGCGGCGGCGGGAACATGGCGATATAGGCGTCCTGGATGGCGCCGAACTTCTGGTTCAGCTGCATGGCAATCGCACCGCCCGAAAGCTCCGGTGTCTTGCGGTTTTCGAAGTCGTCGAGAACTGCGAAGACGATGCCGGCATTCGAGCCGATCGTGAAACCGTTGATCGACAGGCCCGGGAACGCGATGGCGTGCTCGACACCCGGCTGTTCCAGGGCGATGTCGCTCATCCGCTTGATCACCTCTTCCGTGCGGTCGAGGGTTGCGCCGTCCGGAAGCTGAGCGAAACCGATCAGGTACTGCTTGTCCTGCGCCGGCACGAAGCCGCCCGGCACCGCGTTGAACATGCTGTAGGTCATCGCCACAAGCGCGAAGTAGATGATCATCACCAGGCTCTTGCGGGAAAGCAGCCCGCCGACCGTGCGTCCGTACCCATTCGAGGCGGCCCCGAAGGCACGGTTGAAGCCGCGGAAGAACCAGCCCAGGATCGCGTCCATGAACCGCGTCAGCCAGTCCTTCTTGGCGTGATGGTCCTTCAGCAGAAGGGCTGCCAGCGCCGGCGACAGGGTGAGCGAGTTGATCGCCGAGATGACAGTCGAAATGGCGATCGTCAGCGCGAACTGCCGGTAGAACTGACCGGAGAGGCCGGTGATGAAGGCGAGCGGCACGAAGACCGCGACCAGCACGAGCGCGATTGCGATGATCGGGCCGGAGACTTCCTTCATGGCCTTGTAGGTCGCATCACGCGGACTGAGGCCGTTCTCGATATTGCGTTCGACATTTTCGACCACCACGATTGCGTCGTCGACGACGATACCAATCGCCAGAACCAACCCGAACAGCGTCAGCGCGTTGATCGAGAAGCCGAAGGCGTACATGACCGCAAACGTGCCTATGATCGAGACCGGCACGGCAATCAGCGGAATGATCGACGCCCGCCAGGTCTGCAGGAACAGAATGACAACGATCACGACGAGCGCGATCGCTTCAAGCAAGGTCTCGATGACCTTCTCGATCGAGGCGCGCACGAACTTGGTCGTATCGTAGACAATCTCGTATTTGACGCCTTCCGGCATCACTTTCTGAAGTTCGTCCATCGTCGCACGGACGTTATCGGCGATTTCGATCGCGTTGGAACCGGGTGCTTGAAGGACGGCAACGGCGACGGCCGGCTGGCCATCAAGCAGCGAGCGCAGGGTATAGTCCGCCGCGCCGAGCTCGATACGGGCGACGTCGCGCAACCGCGTGATCTCGCCGTTTTCGCCGCTCTTGACGATGATGTTGCCGAACTCCTCCGGGGTGCGCAGGCGCCCCTGGGCATTCACGTTGAGCTGCAGGTCGACGCCGGGCCGGCTCGGCGATGCGCCGATGATGCCGGCGGCAGCCTGGACGTTTTGGCTACGGATCGCATTCGAGATGTCGCTTGCGGCGAGCGAGTGTTCGGCCGCCTTCTGCGGATCGATCCAGACGCGCATGGAATAGTCGCCGGCGCCGAAGACCTGAACCTGTCCGACGCCCTGGATGCGGGTGAGCCGATCCTTGACGTTCAGCGTCGCATAGTTGCGCAGGTAGGTGATGTCGTAACGATCGGTGTCGGAGACGAGATTGACGACCATGATGAAGTCGGGCGAGCTCTTGACGGTCGTAACCCCAAGCGCACGCACTTCCGCCGGCAGGCGCGGTTCCGCCTGGCTGACGCGGTTCTGCACCAGCTGCTGCGCCTTGTCCGGGTCGGTGCCCAGCTTGAACGTCACAGTCAAGGTCAGCACGCCGTCGGACGTCGCCTGGCTCGACATGTAGAGCATGTCCTCGACGCCGTTCACCTGCTCTTCGAGCGGTGTTGCGACGGTCTCGGCGATGACCGTCGGGTTGGCGCCAGGATAGACGGCACGCACGACGATCGAAGGCGGGACCACATTGGGATATTCGGAAATCGGCAGCGACCGCATGCCGATCAGGCCTGCGACCACGATGAGGATCGACAGCACGGCCGCAAAGACCGGTCTGTCGATGAAAAACCTGGAAATATTCATGTCAAAGCCCTCTCTCCGGGGTTGAACAAGAGGCGAAACGGCCCCGGCTCGCGGCCGACAAGGCCGCAAGCTCCACGAACCGGAACTGGATGAGTGTTGGAAAGCGGCGGACTAACCGCCGCTCAGAGCGTTACTTGTTGGCGACTTTCGCCTCTTCCTGGGGCTGGACAACCGCGCCCGGACGGATGCGCTGCAGGCCATTGACGACGATCCGGTCGCCCGGATTGAGGCCCTTCTCGACGATCCGCATGCCATCGACCGCCGTGCCCAGCTCCACCTGCCGGTACGCAACGGTATTGGCCGCATCGACCACGAAGACGAACTTCTTGTCCTGATCGGTGCCGACGGCCTTTTCGCTGACCATCAGGTGATCCTGCGCCTTCGGCTGGCCCATGCGGACCCGCACGAACTGGCCCGGGATCAGCTTGCCACCCGGATTGTCGAAGACGGCGCGCACACGGATCGTGCCGCTCGAGGCGTTCACCTCGTTGTCGATGAGCTGCAGCTTGCCGCGGATCGGCGTGCCGTTGGCGGCGAGCGTGCTCGCCTCGACCGGCACCTGTTCGATCGCCGGTACGCCGTCCACGAGCGGAAGGTCGGCGAGCGTGCTGGACACCAGGTCTTCACCGGCATCGAAGCTCGCATAGATCGGATCGGAGGAAACCAGCGTCGTCAGCGGGGCGGAGGCGGAACCCGCCGCCACCAGATTGCCGACCGTGATTTCCAACTTGCCGGCCCGGCCTGCGATCGGTGCCCGGATCTCGGTATAGTCGAGATTGAGCTGCGCCGTCTTCAATGCCGCCTTGGCGGACTGGAGATTGGCCAGCGCCTCACTCTGGGCGCTCTGGCGCTGGGCGAGATCGCTCTGAGAGATGGTGTTCTTGGAGACGAGGTTCTTGCCGCGCTCGAGTTCCGTGTTGGCAAGTTCCACCCTCGCCTGCGCCGAAGCCACCTGACCTTCGGCCTGAGCGACCGCCGCCTGGTAGGGCTCCGGGTCAATGCTGACGAGCAGGTCGCCCTGCTTCACCAGTCCGCCTTCGCGGAAATGCACCGACTGGATGGCGCCGGTGATGCGCGGCCGGATCTGGACGCGGTCGACGGCTTCCAACCGCCCGGAAAATTCCTGCCAGGTGGAAACGTTGCGCGGCTCGACGGTGGCGACCGTCACGGGGACGGCCGGAGCAGCAGCAGCCGTCGCAGGCGCGGCATGGGCGCCCTGCGGCAGATCGAGATAAACCGAGGCACCGGCAATCAGTGCAGCCGTGCTCAGTCCAGTGCCCCACAGGGCCCAGCTTTTGATCTTCGAGGTCATCTGTAATCTCCTTACGGCCTTGGGAGTCGGCCGTTATTTACCTTCAAATATGCTATGCTTCGAACTTAATTCTTGGACGAAATCGGTGAATTCGGCGCAGAGCGTCTTCATCCACTTGCCGTCGCCTTCTCTGTAAATGCCCGTCCAGCCGCAGCTGGCCGGGAAAATCTTCCGCCTGACCGAAACGCCGGCCTCACTCAGACGCGCCGCATAACCGAGCGTTTCGTCGCGCAACGGATCGTCTTCCGATGTCACGATGAGAGCCGGCGCGACACCCGAAAGCCGCGAACAGAGGCAGGGTGCCGCATAAGGATGCTGGAACCCGCAATGGGAGCCGAGATAATGGCTCCAGCCCTCGGCCCAGCGTTCGCCCATGCCGATCTCGTCCGCCTTGCGGAAGGATTGCGTCGTCATCATCGGGTCGATCATCGGCGACAGCAGGATCTGGCCGCTCAGTTCGCCCGGCATCAGATCGCGCGCCTTCAGCGCCACGCCGGCCGCGACATTGCCGCCCGCCTCGTCGCCCGCGACGAAAAGCAGAGACTTCGCGCTGCCGAACTGCTTGCGCCGGCCGGCCAGGCATTGAAGCGCCGCAAAAGCGCATTCCATCGCTTGCGGAAACATGTTCTGCGAGACACTGCTGTAATCAGCTTCGAGTACCACGGCCCCCGACTCGGCCAATGCCTTTGCAACTGGCCGTTCGTTTTCGCCGCGCTGCTCATTGAGAAACGCCCCGCCTCGCAGATAAAGTACCAGCGGCGGAGCCTTAGCCTTGGCTGCTCCTTCATAGACACGCATCGGCACAGCCGGCATGGCCGACTTGTCAAATGCGATGTTTTCCCACTGCGCGGTCATTGAAAAATCCTCGGACAAACCCCTAGTAAAAGCGGGGTACTTGCCGTCAATCTTGAACCTGATATTATTATTCGGGTGAAAACACACAAGCTCACGGCATTCGACAACACTATTCCATATTTCGGAACAATGTTGCGACGCAGCAGGAATCAGGACAATGGATCAGCTTTCGGCAATGCGCGTATTCGTCCGCGTCGTGGAAACCGGCAATTTTACCCGGGCTGCAGCGACCCTCAACATGCCGAAAACGACGGTGACCAATCTCGTCCAGAGCCTCGAGAGCCATCTGCGCACGACGCTGCTCAACCGGACGACCCGCAAGGTGATGGTGACGACCGACGGCGCGCTCTATTACGAGCGGGCGATGCAGATAATCTCCGAGCTCGACGAACTCGACGGCAGCATCTCGAATTCGCAGCGGCAGCCGTCCGGGCGGCTGCGGGTGGAAATGGCCGGCGCCTTTGCCGATTTGCTGGTCATTCCGAATTTATGCGATTTCCATACGCGTTTTCCGCAGATCAGGCTCGATATCGGCGTCGGCGACCGGCTGGTCGATTATATCGCCGAAAACGTCGATTGCGCGCTGCGCGCCGGCACCCCGACCGACCAGTCGCTGATTGCCCGCAAGGTCGGCGAGATCAGCATGTCCGCCTATGCGGCACCACTCTACATCCGCAATTTCGGGGCGCCCGAACGCCCGCAGGACCTGCAGGAAGACCATTTGGCCGTCGGTTACCTGAGTGCCCAGTCCGGCCGGGTGAGGTCCCTGGAATTCCATCGCGACGACGAAAACGTGGAAATCACACCCCGTTACGTAGTCTCCGTCAACGATGCCCGGACCTATGTGAACGCGGCCATATCCGGCATGGGCATCGTGCAATCGCCGCGCTTCATGGTGAGGGAGGCGGTGGAGAAGGGCGAACTTGTCGAAGTGCTCTCCGATTGGCGCTGCGGATCCCTGCCCCTCTACATCGTCTATCCACAGACCCGCCACCTCTCCAACAAGGTGCGGGTCTTCGTCGATTGGCTCGCCAAGCTGGTTCAGAACCTCAAGGTCGAGGAAAGCCGCGAGCAGATGCGCAAGGCGAGTTAGCTCTGGCTTGCCAATGAGGCGACGACCGCCCTGATGTCGTTCGGCGCCTTCCTGGATTGGACGCCGTTGTCCCGGCACGGCGTCGTTCGGCGCTCCGACAGCCAAAAAATCATGCCCTCCGCAAAGGAATTTATGCCTGAGCTAGTACGGGGATGATAAAGCGCTCGGACGTTTGTTCGATGAATGGAATACCGACAGCATGACTCGTTGGGGACATGTCACAATCGCTGTTCTGGGAGGAATCGCGGCGGCCCTGCATGTGGGCAAGGTGCCGCCCGCCATCCCCCTGCTGCGCTCCGAGCTCGGGATAGACCTCGTGGCCGCCGGCTGGCTGATGGGGCTTTCAAGCGCTCTCGGCGCCGCCTGCGGCATCCTGATCGGCCGGTTCACCGATTACCTGACCCATCGCCGTGCGATGATCCTCGGTCTTGCCCTTCTGATCGCCGGCAGCCTGATCGGCGCCCTCACCCATTCGGAAACCGTGATCTTCGCCAGCCGCGTGCTCGAAAGCGTCGGCCTCATCATGGTCTCGGTCGCCGCCCCCGGCCTGATTGCTGCTTCAGTCGAGCTGCGCGACACCGGCCTTGCTTTTGCTCTCTGGGGTATCTGGATGCCGGTCGGCGTCGCGGTGATGATGATGATCTCGCCCTTCCTGCTGCCGAGCTTCGGCTGGCAGGGGTCATGGATTTTTGCCGCCATGCTCAGCGTCATCCCGATGGTCGCGCTGCTGACGATGAAGGTGCCGAAGCCGCAGGCTACGGGACATCCGACAACCTCGCTGCTGACAGCCGTCAGCCTCACAGCCTCCCGGCCGATGTCCTGGATACTGTCGGGTATTTTTGCCGCTTACAGCGCCAGCTTCATGTCCGTCTTCGGTTTCCTGCCGACACTGCTGATAGAGGAAATGGGAACAGGCCTGACGGCGGCGTCCATCATGACCGCGCTCGCGGTGCTCGCGAACGGCGTCGGCAACTTGGTCGGCGGCGTATTCGCGCGTTGGGGCGCCCCGCGCTGGGTGCTGATCGCCGGCCCCTGCGTGATGCTGACGCTGACCGCCTTCGTCGTCTTCGGCCATGGCTTTCCGCTCTGGACGCGCTACGGAGCCTCGGTGCTCTACGCGGTGTCTGGCGGCGTCCTGCCGGCCACGATCATGGGGGCACTGCCCGTCTATGCACCGCGCCGCGACCTCGTCGGAACGTTCAGCGGCTTCGTCATGCAGGGGTCCAATATCGGCCAGGTCTTCGGACCCATGCTGCTCGCCTCGATCGTTGCGGCATCCGGCTGGCAGGGCGCGCCGTTCTACATCGCCGCAGCAACGGGCCTCGGCCTAATCCTGGCGCTCTGCCTGCGCCAGACCGAACGCCGCATCGCAGCGACGAGACCGGAAACCGCCAGAACGATGTGAGCCAGAAGGGTCGAGAATGGCTCATCCACCAAGGCGCGGCGAGGAAGCCGGGCTCGATTTGCGGGCTGGCGTGCAAAGTAAAATCGGCTAGTCTCTCCCGGATCAGACAAGCGAGCCCGGCCATGAAACATCACGTCTCCGCCTCCTCCAAAACCTGCGCCTGGGGTTATTTCGACGCCGCCCGCGAGCCGGTGCTGACGATCGACAGCGGCGACACGGTGGTGATCGACACGGTCTCCGGCCCTGCGGAAGTTCTGCCCAAGGAAGGGTTCACCATCCTTCCCGAACATCTCGAAATTCACGAGAACTGCCGGCCGATCATGCAGGGCCATATCCTGACCGGCCCGGTCGCCGTGCGCGGCGCCAGTCCCGGCCAGGTGCTGGAGGTGAAGATCCTCGATGTCGAGCTGCGCCAGGACTGGGGCTATAACGTCATCCGTCCGCTTGCCGGCACGCTCCCTTATGATTTCGAGACGCCGCGGATGATCACCATTCCGCTCGACAAGCAGAGGAATGTCGGCCGCCTGCCCTGGGGTCTCGACCTGCCGCTGGCGCCCTTCTTCGGGGTGATGGGCGTCGCTCCACCGCCGAACTGGGGCCGCATCACCTCGATCATGCCGCGTTCGCACGCCGGCAATATCGACAACAAGGAACTGGTCGCCGGCACCACGCTCTATCTGCCGATCTTCAACGAGGGCGCGCTGTTTTCCTGTGGGGACGGTCATGGTGCCCAGGGCGACGGCGAAGTCTGCATCACCGCGATCGAGACGGCACTGCGCGGCACCTTCCAGCTGACCGTGCGCGGCGATCTCGATTTCGTCTATCCACGGGCTGAAACCCCGACGCATTACATCACCATGGGCATGGATCCGGATCTCGACCAATGCGCCGTCATGGCGCTGCGCGACATGATCGTGCTGCTCGGCGAAAAAGGCGGCCTGTCGCGCGAAGACGCCTATACGCTCTGCAGCCTCGCCGGCGATCTTCGCATCACCCAGACCGTCAACGGCTGCAAGGGCGTGCATATGATGATGGCGAAGAACCTCGTCGAGCGCACCGCCTGAGCTGGTGGTCAGCCGAAAGGCGATTGGCATTGGCGGCGCGGGCCGCCGGCGAAGGGCTGATAGCTGTTGTCCTCGGCCTGGTAGGACCGGTAACGGGCAAAACACCATTCCTCATGGGATCCGGCCGGAACGCCGGCATCGACTGCCTGCGACTGTGCATAGCCCGCCACAGCGTTGTCGGCTCGCTGGTTGGCGCGGGCAGCCGGTGTCTCCGGAAGCGGCTGCAATTCGTCCTGCATCTGCGGGGCTTGCGCCTGGTCGGGAACCGGTGCGGCGGCAACAGTCTCAATCGCGGGCGCGCCCGGTGCCTGGCACTGCCGACGGGGGCCGCCGCTCAAGGGCTGGTAACTATTGTCTTCGATGCGATAGGACTTGTATCGCGCGAAGCACCAGTCCGCCTGGGCGGGATCGACCATGGCTTTCCGCTCTTCGGTCGGCTGCGGCAATATGGGCGGCTGCTGCGGATTGAGAGACCCGGTCACCGTATTGTCAACGGCTCCCCCCGAGTCGGTCTGCTGAACAGCAGGCGTTTCCCGCGTATCGGCTGCAACTGAAGCCGGAGGCGTCGCGGTGGGCAGGCGCTGATAATCCTGGCCGACGGTGTCAACGGCCTTCGGTTTGGAGGTCCACAGATCCGGCGTATCCATATGGGCGAACTTATGGGGTTCAGGTTCGGCGATCACGTTCGCGGTGATGATCACGCCGCTCAGGAACACCAGAACGAGCAGGACAAGGCTGCCCAAAAGCAAGAGGATTGGCTTCATGACCGCTCTCCCATTTCGTTTTGCAGACCAAATGCGGATCAGGCGCCGGAGTTCCCGTCGAGGGAGCAAAAGAAGCAGGATTGGAGATCACGGATGATGACAGGGCGACATGCGCCCCCGTCTTCGTCCAACTCTTCGAAAGAGGAGATGGTGGGTGATGTAGGGCTCGAACCTACGACCCGCTGATTAAGAGTCAGCTGCTCTACCAACTGAGCTAATCACCCAAGAACCATCTGTGCGAGGCGTGCTCGCCAGCGGTGTGAGGGGCGTATAAAGGGGATCGTTCGGCTTGTCCAGCGGCTCGGCTAAAATTATTCGCCCGACCGGGCAAAAAATCCATCGGGCCCCATTTTGCGCCTGATGGAAACCTCTCCGCAGCTCAACAAGCGATGCAAAAACGAAAAGTTTCAAAGTCTTAGTGCGTCACAATATCGCAACCTTCGACAAGACGGCGAAATTCAAAGATAGAGCGTGCCTTCCGCAACCTTGATTGCCTGGCCGCCGATGCGGGCCCTGGCGATCTCTCCCTCCTTCACGTCGATATGCAGATGGATCAACGACGGACGCCCCATCTCCACCCCCTGCTCCACCAGCACCGGGTGATGGCCGTCCGGGAGCGCATCGAAATGCCGGATCGCGCCGGAGAGTGCGGCAACGGCAGCGCCCGTGGCCGGATCCTCGGAAATCCCCATGTCCGGCGAGAACATCCGGGCATGGAACTTTGCCTGATGGTTCACGCCGCTGCGGCAATAGACGTATGCCGATGCAAGCGATCCCTCGACGAACGGCGCTGCCTTTTCCCACAAGGCCGTGTCGAATTCGAGATTCTGGACCGTCGCCAGATTGTGCAACGGGATCATCAGGAAGGGCACGCCGGCACTCCAGATGGAGGCGGCATGGTTCTCGAAACCGATATCCGTCGATTTGACGCTCAGCGCATCGGCCAGCCCCTGCCGGTCGAGCGGAAGCTCGATCTGCACCGGCTTTCTCGGCAGGTCGAACTCGGCAAATCCGGCCTCGCCGGCACGAAGCCGTACGGCGCAGCGCACAGGGCCGACATTTTCCTCCAGCACGCAGACAAGATCCATGTCGGGCTGCCCGGCCCCGGGTCCGGACCCATGATTGAGTTCGGCGAGCGCCACCGCCGTTCCGACGGTCGGATGCCCCGCAAAAGGCAACTCCCGGCCCGGCGTGAAGATGCGCAGACGGGCTGCATAGGCTGCATTCGCGGAAGACTGAACGAACACCGTTTCGGAGAGATTCATCTCCCTGGCGATCGCCTGCATTTTGTCGTCGGCAAGGTCGTCTCCATCGAGAATCACCGCCAGCGGATTGCCAGCAAGTCGTCTGTCGGTGAAGACGTCATAGATGCTGTAGCGACGGGCCAACCACACCTCCCCGTGTTTCGATGGCGCCAAACTGCCCGACCAGTCGGCTCAAAGCAACCCTGTTCAGCGCATCGACCGGCCGAAAAACAGGTCGAGAATCGGGAACATCAACGGGCTGTAGGGATGCGCGCCGCGATCGGCCGAACGGATCGCCACCGCTCCGGCAATCTCCTTTTCCTCGTCATGCACCATATGGTCGGCAATCCGCGCCAGCATCTCCTGCGCCGTAAGGTCGAAGCGATAGAAGCGGAAGCCGACGACCCGGTGCCCGCCGTAGCTGGCGAAGAGTTGCCGGTCCGCCTTCGCTTCGGCAAGGTCGAGGCCGGTTTCCTCCCGAACTTCACGGTACATATTGGCCTCGAGATCGAGCTTGCCGTCGACGATGTCCAGGAGATCGAGCGAGCCGGCGGCGCAATAGACCTGACCCGGATTGGCGGTCCTTTCGCTCATCCGGACGGCGATGATCGCCCCATCGGACGAAACGGGCACGGCAAAGCCGAAGAGATGGAAGGCGCCGGCGGGATCAGGCTGTCTCCGCCACCATAGAAGCGTCGAATAAGGGATGACATGCGCCTCGCCGATGATCACGCCGTCCCGGAACGAAAGCCTGTTCTGCAGCACCATCTGGCCGTTGAAGAGATGTGGATTGGCCGCCGCTTCGCGCGCCCAATTCTCCTCTATCTCGTCCCGGTGCGCGACATAGATGGGATGCGCTCCGGGCAGGACCGAAAGATCGAAAGCCTCGACCTCGAAGACGGTATTTTCGGCGGGCCAGCCACTGATCGTCTGGATGGTCATCGAAGCTCCAGCGACATCACGACGGGGCAGTGGTCCGATGCCTTCGGCCGGTCCCAGCCGATGCGCGGAAACCGTTCCACTTCCTGTCCCGGGGGAAAGACGGTGCGATAAGGTTGGCCGCCGCGGATGATCTCCGGCACGCTCTCGGGGTTGTGCTCAGCGAGCGCCGGCGACAGCCAGATATAGTCGAGCTGGCAGAGATGCTGCTCCTCCGGCCCGCGCGCATGATAGAGCGTCCAGCGATCCATCACCTCGCGGCGCGTAACCGCGTTGACCACGAAGCCGTCGTCGGTGAAGACATTCAGCGCACTCACCTCTTCGCTCCGCGGCTCGAAGAGGTAGCCCTCGCGGCGTGTGCCGATCACTTGCACCTTTTCCTGATAGTCGTTCATGTCCCCGCAGATGGCGAAGTTCTTGTCGGCGGTTCGTCCCTCGCCGAAACGGCGTTCGACGATCTGGCGCACCGCTTTCGCCTCCGCCATGCGGACCGCCATCGTGCCGGTGCGGCCGTCCTGGCCGTCGCGGGCATTGCCCATGGATTTGAAATGCACGACGAACAGCGAGAAGGGCTTGCCCCCGATCGTCAGCTCCAGTTCCAGGCAGTCGCGCTTGAAGATCTTGTCGTGGGCCTGGTTGCTGAGCGCCAGTTCGTCGTTGAAGAGGCCGAGGTCCTGATAGGTCAGCATGGCGTGGCTGCGCACGTCCTGCACCTCGATCTTCTCGCCGCTGCGGGTCTCCTCGCGCATCAGCACGGCGACATCGATGCCACGTGAATCATTGCCCTCGACCAGATATTTCTGGCGGTAGCCGTTGCCGACCATGCGGTAGAGATAGCCGTATTCGAAGGCCTGCAGCGCCGGCATGTTGTCGACCTCCTGCAGGCAGAGGATGTCGGCATCCGCATCGGCGATCGCCAGTGCCGAAAGCTGCCGCGTGTCGTCGGTCTCGGCGATCAGGCGGGCCTGTTCGAGCTGCTGGTAGACGGCCTTGTCCTGCACGTCGTAGAGCCGCAGCACGCGGTCCTGCCGGAGCTGGTTGCGCCAGCCGGAAAAATCGAAGCGCGTCATCAGGTTTTCAATGTTGAAGGTGCCGAGACACAGCGACATGAGAGGGATTCCTTTTCTTGGCGAACAGCATAACCATGGCGACGCCTGGCTACAATCTCCAGGCCGCACGGATGACGATCGACAGACGATCGCCGACCTTGACCGGCTGGCGGCTGAAAGCGCGCAATGCCTGTCCGTCCGGCAGAGCGAGACGCAGCGCATAACGCTCGCCCTCGAACAGCACCGAGAGGACGGTGGCCACCTGTCCTTCCGCCGCGATTTCGACGTCCTGCGGACGGACGAGGATATCGGCACGCGCTTCACCTGCCGGTCCGGTGAGGATCTCCTGCATGGCGGGCCAGTCGAAAAGCCGCCTATCACCGAGCGGTGACGGAAGTGAGAGGATAGCCCCCTGCCCCACGAGGCCGCCGACCAACCGGCCCTCCGGCCGGGCATAGATTTCCTCCGGCGTCGCCACCTGCAGCAGCCGGCCCTCGGACATTACCGCGACGTCGGTCGCAAGCGCCATCGCCTCCGACTGGTCATGGGTGACATAGATCATCGTCGCACCGGATCGGGCGTGAAACTCGCGAAACGTCTCTTCCATCTCCTGGCGCAGGTGCCGGTCGAGATTGGCGAGCGGCTCGTCGAGCAGCACGACGTCCGGTTCGGTAACGAGACAACGGGCGAGCGCCACGCGCTGCCTCTGGCCGCCGGAGAGATCCGCCGGACGGCGGTCCGCGTAGGCCTCGAGGCGGACGGCGGCAAGCGCCTCCCTGACCTTGCGTGCACGTTTCTCGCGCGAAATGCCGCGCACCTTCAAAGGGTAGCCGACATTTTCCGCGACGCTCATATGCGGCCAAAGCGCATAGGACTGAAAGACCATAGCCATGTTGCGATGTTCAGGCGACACCATCTCGCCTGCGTTCGCCAGAACGCGCTCGCCGAGCAGGATCGAGCCGTCGCTTGGCTGTTCGAAGCCGGCGATCATCCGCAGCACCGTCGTCTTGCCGCAGCCGGAGGGCCCAAGCAACGCCAGGAAGCCGCCTTCGCGCACCGTCAGCGACACGTCGTTGACGGCCGCACGGCCGCCGGTGTCGAATGTCTTGGAGAGGCGGTTGAGGATCAGCTTCGCCACGGTACCACACCTTTCGGCAGTCGTTTCGCCATCAGTTCCAGCACCACCATCATCGCGATCACCATGATGACCACGAGGACGGACAGTGCCGCAGCGATGTTGAAACTGCCGCTGTCATCGAGATTGTAGATCAGCACGCCGAGTGTCTGGGTGCCCGCCGACCATAGGAGTGCCGAGACGGTCAGCTCGTTGCAGGCAATCAGGAACACGAGGATCACCGAGGCGCCCGCAGCCGGTGCCACCAGCGGCACGAGAATATCGACGAGCCGGCGCGCGAACCCTGCTCCGGAAAGCCGCGCCGCCTCCTCGAGAGAAGGATCGAGCTGGCGGAAGGCGCTCACCACCGGTTTCAGGCTGACCGCGAAGAAACTTGAGAAATAGGCGATCAGGATGATCCAGATCGTCCCGTAGATCGAGATGCCGATCACCGGAATGGGTGCGGCGAACAGCAGGATGAAGGCAACCGCCAGCACGATGCCCGGCAGCGCATAGGGGATCTCCGCGAGCGCCGAAATGAGGCCCACAAGGCGACTCTTGCTGCGCACCAGGAAATAGCCGGTCAGCACCGTCACCACCAGGAGACCGAAGGCGGTGGCAAGCGACAGCGAGAGGGAATTGGTGAACGCGATGCGCGTCGCCGCCTGGCGCAGGAGGATTTCCTCATAGGCCTTGATGGTGACGGTCGCCGGGCTGAGCCGCACGCCATAGGCAGGTGCCAGCGAACTTGCGACGAGCGCGATCAGCGGCATGGCGAGGATCAGGAAGATGGTCAGCCACAAAAGCAGTTCGGCAAGCCACCGCCACGCGCCGAGCCGGAACACGGCGACCTGCCCCGACAGGCCGATGACGCGATAGTCGCGGCCGCGCAGTACCCGGGCCTCGACCATCAGCCCTATGACCGACAGGATCGCAATCAAGCCGGACAAAACCGAGATGTCCGCGAACGTGCGGGGACCGAAAGCGGCGAATTTGGAATAGATCAGGGTCGGCAATGTATAGATCCCGGCGGGGATGCCAAGGATCGCCGGAATGCCGAAATTGCCGACGCAGGAGACGAAAGCGATGGCCGCACCCGCTGCAAAACCCGGCAGTGACAAGGGCAAGATGACGTCCTTCAACACCTGAAAGGACGACGCGCCGGAAAGCCTCGCCGCCTCCACCGCATCGCGCGGTAGCGCAAGCAGCCCGGCCCGGAGCGACAGGTAGACCAGGGCCGCATTCTGTACGCCGTAGAGCAGCGCGATGCCTCCGATCGAATAGAGCGGCTGCGGTGAACCGAGCGGCGGCGCAAGCCCCAGCGCCTTCAGGAGCGCGCTCGAAGGCCCGGTCATGCCGATCCAGGCAAGCGCCGTCACCTGCGGCGGGATCATCGTCGGCAGCATGAACAGGAAACCGAGAAGAGCCTTGCCTCGGATGTCAAACAGCGTCAGCAGCAGCGCGAAACCGCCGCCCAGGACGACCGCTGCGATCATGCCGAAGAAGGAGGTCGACAGCGTGTCGTAGACCGAGCACCACAGGCCCGGGTCTGACAGCAACTCGCTCGCCCCGCCCCGGAAGGCGGACATGATGCCGGTCGCGGCAAGCCGGCCGAGCGGCAGCACGCTCAGGCAGAAGATCACGGTTACGACAAAAGGAAACAGCCAGCGTGGCTGGCTGTTTCCCTGTTTTTGAGGTCGCGTCATATGGCGCTTATATCAGCCTTTGATGCCGAAGATATCCGCGAAGCCCTTGACGTCCTTCTCGGAGTTCTTGAGCGCATCGGGAGCATTGATCGGCAGGACCTTGATCGTCTCGCGCGCCGGGAAGCCGGCCGGCACGGCCATGCCGTTGCGGGCCGGAATGTAGCCGAGCTTCAGGAAGCCTTCCTGGCCCTTCTGCGAGAGGACGTAGTCGATGAACTTCTTGGCATTGTCCGCATGTTTGGTGGAGGCAAGGATCGCTGCCGGCTCAGTCACCGCGGACACGCCTTCCTTCGGGAAGACGAACTCGACGGGAGCGCCCTTCGCCTTTTCGCGGATCGGCAGGTAATCGACGACGAAGCCGTAGGCCTTCTCGCCCGAAGCAACGGACTTCAGGATCGCGCCGTTGCCGCCGGCGGCTATCGCGCCGTTTGCCTTGAGGTTCTTGTAATAGTCCCAGCCGAGGCTGGGGATGCCGGAGAGCGTCTGTGCGTGGATGAGGGCGGCACCCGAGGCGAGCGGGCTCGGCATGGTGACGAGGCCCTTGGCTTCCGGCTTGGCAAGGTCTGCCCAGCTGGTCGGCTTCATGGCGGCCTGGGTGTTGTAGATGATGCCGGTGGTGATCAGCTTGGTCGAATAATAGAAGCCGTCGGCGTCATAGAGAGCCTTGTCGTAATTGGCGGCTTCCGGGGACTTGTAGGCCATCAGCTGGCCTGCCTGCTTCATGCGCTCGAGCGTCACCGTGTCGGCGATCAGGAGAACGTCGGCCGCCGGATTGCCGGCCTGGATCTCGGCATTGAGCTTGGCCATGATCTGCGGCGTCCCGTCACGCACCCACTGCACGTCGAGCCCCGGATTGGCAGCCTTGAAACCGTCGACGGTCGCCTGGGCGTCCTCGTTCGGCTGGCTGGTATAGAGCACGAGATCGGCGGCCTCAGCGGCGCCGACAATCATGCCAATGGCCACGAGGGCGGTGAAAGCGGAAAGAAGGTTCTTCATCGGAGCATCCTGTTCGAACATAAGCTGGGGACGATAAGCATCCCAGCTTGACAGCCATGTGACAGGCAGGCGGGCAACGCCGATCTTGCGGCGTGTTTTACCAGCGGCGACCGAAATTCGAAGACTAAATTTACTGTGCTCAGATCATTCCGGCACAACAACGGCGCAAAACCCGCCCCTTCAATTGTTTCGCAACCTAATCCTGCCATCCCGTGCACCAGGGTATAGTTCGGGGACACAAGATGAAAAAACGGGAAAACTGGGGCGCGCGACTGCGCTATGGGTTCGACAAGAGCATGGCAGGCGGCGCGATTGCGCTGATCGGCTGGCTGGCGGTGATATCGCTGATCGTCATCATGATAGCAGGCGCGATCCTTGCGGTCACCGGCATTGCGCCGGAGGGCGCCGAACCGCTCGGCTTCGTGGAAGGAACGTGGGAATCGCTGATGCGCACCTTCGACGCCGGCACCATGGGCGGCGACCAGGGTTGGAGCTTCCGCCTGATCATGCTGCTGGTCACGGTGGCCGGCATCTTCGTCTTCTCCGCGTTGATCGGCGTCATCTCGTCCGGCCTCGAGGAAAAGCTGGACGAGCTGCGCAAGGGCCGCTCGCGCGTGCTCGAAACCGAACACACGATCATCCTCAACTGGTCGCCCTCGATCTTCGACGTCATCTCGGAGCTCGTCATCGCCAACCAGAGCCGCCGCAATCCCCGCATCGTCATCATGGCGAACAAGGACAAGGTGGAGATGGAAGACGAGATCGCCACCAAGGTCGCCGATCGCAAGAACACCAAGATCATCTGCCGCAGCGGCGACCCGACCGATCTCTACGACCTCGGCATCGTCAACCCGCAGACCTCGCGGTCGATCATCGTGCTGTCACCGGAAGGTGAAGACGCGGACCCGCAAGTGATCAAGACCGTGCTGGCGCTGGTCAACGATCCGAACCGCCGGGCGGAGAAATACATGATCGCTGCGGAAATCCGCAACGCCGACAATGCCGAAGTGGCAAGGATCGTCGGCGGCGGCGAAATGCAGCTCGTGCTCGCAGACGATCTGATCGCCCGCATCGTCGTCCATACCAGCCGGCAGGCGGGCCTGAGTGCGGTCTATTCCGAACTGCTCGATTTCGACGGCTGCGAGATCTACACGCTCGAACAGCCCGGCCTCGTCGGAAAGTCCTTCGGCAATGCCGTCCTTGCCTACGAGAACAGCACGCTGATCGGCCTCTGCGACAAGGATGGCGCCATCCACCTCAATCCCAACCCCAACCAGGTGATCGTCGCCAGCGATCGCGCGGTCATCATCGCCGAAGACGATGGTGCGATCAAAACCTGGTCCGGCGACATGGGCATCGACAAGAATGCCATCAAGGCGATCGTCAAGCGCATCAAGACTGCGGAGCGCACGCTGATCCTCGGCTGGAACCGCCGCGGCCCGATCATCGCCACCGAGCTTGCCCGCTACGTGGCGCCCGGCTCGCGGCTGACGATCGCCGCCGACACGCCGGAATTCGAAGGGGAAGTCGCAGCGCTCAACCTCGACAAAGCCCTGCTTGTCGTCGATCACCGCGTGATCGACACCAGCAGCCGCTCGGCGCTCGACGCACTCGACATTCCGTCCTACGACCACGTCCTGGTTCTCGGCTACAGCGACAGCATGATGGCGCAATCGGCCGACACGCGCACGCTGATCACCCTGCTGCAACTCCGCAAGATCGGCGAGACGGCTGGCAAGCACATCAGCGTCGTCAGCGAGATGATCGACGTGCGTAACCGCGAGCTTGCGGAAGTCACCCGCGCCGAGGACTTCGTCGTCAGCAACAAGCTGGTCAGCCTGATGCTCGCCCAGGCATCCGAAAACGAATCGATGGCGGCGATCTTCGACGAGCTTCTGGATGAGGCCGGTTCCGAAATCTACATGCGGCCGATGGGCGACTATGTCGATATCTCAAAGCCGGTGAACTTCTTCACCGTGGCGCTCGCAGCCCTTCGCCGCGGCGAAATCGCCATTGGCCACCGCCGCCAGCGGCCGGGCGATGCCGATGCCAGAAACCTCGGCGGCGTGGTCGTCAATCCGCCCCGCACCGAAATGACCACCTATGCCGACAGCGACATGCTTATCGTCCTGGCCGCCGACTGACGGACAGCCGAACAGGCAAGTCCGGCAAACAAAAAAGCCTGCCGTTCTGCGGCAGGCTTTTTTATGCTCGAATGTTTTGACAGCTCAGGCAGCCGCGCGGATCGCGTTGGAGATCAGGCGGCCGAGCCGCTTGATGCCCTCGTCGATCATCGCCTCGTCGGCGCAGGAGAAGCTCATGCGCAGCGTATTGGCATTGCTGCCGTCCGCGTAGAATGCCCTGCCCGGAACGAAGGCCACCTTTTCCGTGGCGATCGATTTTGCCAGCAGTTCGGCGCCGTCCATGCCTTCCGGCAAGGTCACCCACACGAACATGCCGCCTTCCGGGCGCGTCCAGGTGGCATTCTTCGGCATGTACTTGTCGAGTGCCGCCAACATCGCATCGCGGCGCTTGCTGTAGACGGACTTGATCTTGGCGACCTGGGCGTCGAAACCGCGCGAGGCGACGTGCTCGATGGCGATCTGGTTGATCGTCGAGGAGTGCAGGTCGGCGGCCTGCTTCATCAGCACCAGCTTGCGGATGACCGGCATCGCTGCGACGACGAAGCCGACGCGCAGGCCGGGCGCCAGCGTCTTCGAGAAGCTGCCGCTGTAGATGGTGCGGGTGTTTTCGATGCCGCCCCGGCGGGCGATGTCGAGCGCCAGGATCGGGGGAATGGCCTCGCCGTCATACCGCAGGTGCTGATAGGCGGCGTCCTCGAGGATTGCGATGTCGAGCTCGTCGGCAAGTGCCAGCAGCCTTTCGCGGGCCGCCAGGTCGATCGTCTCGCCGGTCGGGTTGGAGAAATCGGCCGAAAGATAGGCGAACTTGACGCTGCCGCCGGTCTTTGCCGCGGTGTCGCGATAGGCCTCCGGCGTGCGGTTGCCGTTCAGCGACAGCTGGTCGTAATTCGGCTCATAGGCATTGAAGGCCGAAAGCGCGCCGAGATAGGTCGGCCAGGTGACCAGCGCCGTATCGTTCGGCGACAGGAACAGCTTGCCGAGATAGTCGAGCGCCTGCTGCGACCCAGAGGTGATGAACACGTTGTCGGGCGTGCAGTCGATGCCGATCTTGGCGACGTCGCGGGCGATCCACTCGCGCAGCGGCTTGTAACCCTCGCTGACGGAATACTGCAGCGCCGCGTTCACCTGTGCGCCGGAAAAAATATCCGAATAGGCTTCCTTGAACGCCACATCCGGAAACAGCGCGGGATCCGGAATGCCGCCGGCGAAAGAGATGATATCGGGCTGGTCGAGCAGCTTCAGCAGTTCACGGATTTCAGACGCGCGCATGCGGCTGGAGCGCGTCGCGAAGATATGTTCCCAATCAAGCACGGGATGTTTCCTCTTGTTTCAATTTTCTATGCCCAATCTTTACACAAAGACCGATAGGTCAGCAAGACTGACCTATCGGTCTTTTCCGATTTCGATTTATTTAGCACCACCCGGACAGGCTTGCCAGAAGACTGAAGAAAAGACAGGTTCGGCACGAAGCGACGCAGAGCACCTGAGGAGGAAACATGCTCAAGAATATCGATCCGACATTGAACGCCGACGTCCTTCATGCCCTGCACTCCATGGGCCACGGCGATACGTTAGCGCTCGTCGACACCAATTTTCCAGCCGATGCGGTGGCCCGACAGACGGTGCTCGGCAAGCTGCTGAGGACGGACAACATCTCCGCGGCACGGGCGATGCGCGCGATCCTATCCGTACTGCCTCTCGACACGCCTCTTCAGCCCTCCGTCGGCCGGATGGAAGTCATGGGGAAGCCTGAGGAAATTCCCCTCATTCAACAGGACGTTCAGGCTGAGATCGATGCCGTCGAAGGAAAATCGGCGCCGATGTACGGCATCGAGCGTTTTGCCTTCTACGAAGAGGCAAAGAAAGCCTATTGCGTCATCGCAACCGGGGAAACCCGCTTCTACGGCTGCTTCCTCCTCACCAAGGGCGTAATTCCCCCGGAAACGTGATATCGATGTCCAACGGCCAAAAGATCGCGGATATAAACAAAAGCCTCAGCAAACATGCATACTCGGACGCCGTGGAGGCGATAACCGGGTCGCTTGTTTTACCACTTCGAGAAACCTACAGTTTCTTGGACGCGGAGAATATTACACCATCGCGGAGGAACTATTTAGAAAGGACCTACTGGTTTTTTTTGAAAATCGGTAAGGCGATTGGCAGAACTTACAAAAATCCAAAGTATGCTTCAATCGAGAACAGTTAAAAAAGGCTCGGGAATTCGCCCGAGCCTTGTTTCATTTCGCTGTATATTTGAGGCTTAGTTGACGCTCTTGTCGACCAGCTTGTTCTTGCCGATCCAGGGCATCATGCCGCGCAGCTTGGCGCCGACTTCCTCGATCTGGTGGCTGTCGTTCATGCGACGGATGCCCTTGAAGCGCGAGCCGCCAGCGCGGTATTCCTGCATCCAGTCCGAAGTGAACTTGCCGGTCTGAATGTCCTTGAGGACGCGCTTCATCTCGGCCTTGGTTTCTTCGGTGATGATGCGCGGACCGGTGACGTATTCACCCCACTCGGCGGTGTTGGAGATCGAGTAGTTCATGTTGGCGATGCCGCCTTCATAGATCAGGTCGACGATCAGCTTCACTTCGTGCAGGCATTCGAAATAGGCCATTTCCGGCGCGTAGCCGGCTTCGGTCAGGGTTTCGAAACCGGCGCGGATCAGTTCCACGAGACCGCCGCAGAGAACGACCTGTTCGCCGAAGAGATCGGTTTCGCATTCTTCGCGGAAGTTGGTTTCGATGATGCCCGAACGGCCGCCGCCGACGCCGCAGGCGTAGGAGAGCGCGAGTTCAAGCGCATTGCCCGAAGCGTTCTGGTGAACGGCAACGAGGCAGGGAACGCCGCCGCCCTTCTGGTATTCGCCGCGAACCGTGTGGCCCGGGCCCTTCGGCGCGATCATCACGACGTCGACCGAGGTCTTCGGCTCGATCAGGCCGAAATGGATGTTGAGGCCGTGCGCAAAGGCGATTGCAGCGCCGTCGCGGATGTTGCCGGCGATTTCGGCCTTGTAGATGTCCGCCTGCAGTTCGTCCGGGGTCGCCATCATCATCAGGTCGGCCCACTTGGCGGCTTCGGCGACGGTCATCACCTTGAAGCCGTCGGCTTCGGCCTTCTTGATGGTCCCGGAACCGGCCTTGAGTGCGATCACGACGTTCTTGGCGCCCGAGTCCTTGAGGTTCAGCGCATGCGCACGACCCTGGCTACCGTAGCCGATGATGGCAACGTTCTTGGACTTGATGAGGTTGATATCGGCATCCCGATCATAATAAACGCGCATCGTTTTTTCCTTCCCTATGCGTGAGGTCTGTTGATGATTGTCATCGTCCAGCGGAGACGCCGAGCGCGTCCGCCGATTGCTTCTGCGTGCCGTGCAGCGAGAGAAAGGCGCCGACCGCCCTCTCCGCCTGGCGCGCATTATCCTTGAGGCCTGGCTCGCCGAGCAGCATGCGCACATGCAGGTCGGAAACGATCAGGCCGTAAAGCGTGTGATAGGCGGCGTCCGCATTGTCGAAGCGCAGCAACCCTGCCCTTTTCCCCTGATCGATCAGCGCCATGGCACGGCGATCGATCTGCCGGCGGCCGTGTTCGAGCAGAAGCTTCCCGAGCTTCGACCCTTCCCGGGTCGCCTGGCCGATCGCCAGCCGGTTCAGCGCCAGCGAAACGTCGCCGGCCAGAACTTCCAGCAGATCGCGGGCAAAAAGTTCGAGATGGTCACGCAGGAGATCGGCGGTCAGCCGTTCGCCCGAACGCTCGAAGGTGCGCACCTTGCTCGCCTGATGGGCAATCATCGCCGCCAGCAAACCTTCGCGATCGCCGAACCACTTGTAGAGGCTTTCCTTGGAGCAATTGGCGGCGCGGGCCAGACCGGACGTCGTCAGCGCCTTCTCGCCGCCTTCCACGAGCAGCCGAAGCGCCTGTTCCAGAACGGCGTTCTGGCGCGGCGAAAATTCGGGCATGTCGGTGGTATCGGCTCTCACGATCAAATCCTCTATCGTACCGTACGGTACGGTTCTGCTCGTATAAAGCATCGGATATGGGCGTCAAGTCTATTTTTACGGCAACTTTTCCTTCAGTGAAAGCGGATATGGTAGCCGCCGTCTCGTCGAGGGAATCAATCATGACCCGAATATCCGGCGCTCTTGCCGTCTTCGCTCTTCTCCTCCTTCCGGCTCTGGCACAGGCGGCCGAAAACCGCTGCGGCTGGATCCAGAACCCCACCCCCGGCAACTGGTGGCTGGATGATGCCGAGGATACCTGGACGATCCGCACCCAGAGAAGCGAGGACGGACCGGAAGGCATGGATCTGATCACCGATATTTCCGAGCGCGACTATGTCCGCACCAATGGCAGCTACGGTTACGCCTGCGCCTGCATGAAGGTCGATACGGACGGCGACGGGCAGATCACCAGGATCTATTCGTTCAAGCAGCTCAAGCTCGCCCGGTGCAGCAACGACAAGGCGCTGAAATTCCCCGGTTGATCGTCAGGCCTTTCAGGTGCCGTTATTCCGCAGCAGCAAGGATCGCATCTACGTCACGCAGCGGTGACACGCCGTAGAGCCGGCTGTATTCGCGGCTGAACTGCGACGGGCTCTGGTATCCGACGCGGTGGCCGGCGCTGCCGACATCGAGCCCTTCCAGCAGCATCAGCCGCCGCGCCTCATGCAGGCGCAGCTTCTTCTGGAACTGCACCGGCGTCATCGCCGTCACCGACTTGAAATGGTGATGCAGCGAAGACGGGCTCATGCCTACATGGTCCGCCAGGTCCTCGATCCTCAGCGTCCGGTGGAAATTCGCGCGCAGCCAGGCGACAGCGCGGGCGATCCGGTTGCTGCGGCTTTCCGATGTCGCGATATGCAGAAGCCGCGGGCCATCCGGCCCGGAGAGGATGCGGTAGAGGATTTCCTGCTCGATCAGCGGCGCCATGGCCACGATATCCGCCGGCTGGTCCAGGAGCCGAAGCAGCCGCGTGGCGGCGTCGAGCAATTCCGGAGGCGCGACATTGACGACGATGCCGCGCATGGCATCGGTGTCGGAATTCGGTCGCGGGACCTCCACCCTTTCCAGAAGCGCTGAAAGCCTGTCCGGATCGATGGCGAGGGCGAAACATAAGTGCGGCATGTTCGGGCTTGCGGCCGTGACCCGCGACGTCACCGGCAATTCGATCGAGGTGAGAAGATAATCGCCGACGCCGTATGCGATCGTCTCATCCCCGAGCTTGACGCTCTTGGTGCCTTGCAGGACCAGGCCGACGCACGGCCTGTAGTCCATATAGAGCGGCGCGGTCGGGATCGACCGCCGGCTGAGCATCAGGTTTCCGATGGCCGTGAACACTTCCCCATCCTTCTGAATGTGGCGAGCGGCAATCGAGGCCGCCTCGTCATAGGGATTGAACGGCAAGGTCATGGAGCCTCCGGGATGAGCAAGTGACTGCTTTTCCTATGCCGACTTGCGCCTGAAACCAACCGGTGGACGATCACTTTTGCAGGATCGTGCAAAAAGCTAGCAGGATCGCTCTAACGCTGTTGTCAAGCCCGAGGGCATAGTCCGCCCGTCCAATTCCCTCCCAACCCAACAGATGAATGGAGCTCCCATGGCTATTGCAAAAGGCTATGCCGCGACCGACGCGTCGAAACCTCTGACGCCGTTTA
This sequence comes from Neorhizobium galegae, assembly GCF_021391675.1. NCBI lineage: Bacteria > Pseudomonadati > Pseudomonadota > Alphaproteobacteria > Hyphomicrobiales > Rhizobiaceae > Neorhizobium > Neorhizobium galegae. The sequence continues at coordinate 2,164,955 of NZ_CP090095.1, read as the reverse complement.
CCTTCGAGCGCCGCGAACCGAATGCCGACGACGTCGTCATCGCCGTACAATATTGCGGCGTCTGCCACTCGGACATCCACCAGGCCCGCAACGAATGGGGCAATTCCCGCTTTCCGATGGTGCCGGGCCATGAAGTGGCCGGCGTCGTTTCGGCCGTCGGCTCTGGCGTCACCAAGTTCAAGGTCGGCGACCGCGTCGGCGTCGGCTGCTTCGTGAACTCCTGCGTCGGCTGCGCCACCCGCGATCTCGACTACGAACATTTCCTGCCGGGCCTCATCCAGACCTATAACGACGTCGAGGCCGATGGCACGACGCCGACCTATGGCGGTTATTCGGACCAGATCGTCGTCAAGGAAGGTTATGTCCTCTCCTTCCCGGACAATATTCCGCTCGACGCCGGCGCTCCGCTGCTTTGCGCCGGTATCACGCTCTACTCGCCGCTGCGCCACTGGAAGGCCGGCCCCGGCATGAAGGTCGCAATCGTCGGCATGGGCGGCCTCGGCCACATGGGCGTCAAGCTCGGTGCGGCCATGGGAGCCGACATCACCGTGCTCAGCCAGACGCTGTCGAAAAAGGAAGACGGCCTGAGGCTCGGCGCCAAGGACTATTACGCCACCAGCGACGCCGAGACCTTCACCAAGCTCGCCGGCACGTTCGACCTGATCATCTGCACGGTCGGCACGACGATCGACTGGAACGCCTATCTCGGCCTTCTGAAATTCGACGGCTCGATGGTCTTGGTCGGTGTTCCGGAACATGCGGTCCCGGTGCATGCCTTCTCGGTCATCGGCGGCCGCAAGAGCCTTTCGGGCTCGATGATCGGCTCCATCAAGGAAACCCAGGAAATGCTGGATTTCTGCGGCGAGCACGGCATCACGTCCGAGATCGAGAAGATCAATATCCAGGATATCAACGAAGCCTACGAACGCGTCATCAAGAGCGACGTGCGCTACCGCTTCGTCATCGACATGGCCTCGCTGGCTGCGTGACAGCCAAAAAGGCCGAAACAGAAAGGGCGGTCCACGGACCGCCCTTTTTATTGCGCCGACCATTGCCGGTCGCTGAGATGAGCGCGCCGTTCGAAACGATATCGTGATCGCTTCCGGCCGTTTTCCCTACTTCGGCAGCTTGTCGTCCACGCCTTCGACGTAGAAATTCATGCCGAGCAGGACGCCGTCCTGCGCCTTTTCGCCGGCTGCGAGCCACGCGGTGCCGTCCTGCTTGTTGATCGGGCCGGTGAACGGATGCAGTTCGCCCGACTTGATCTTGGCTTCCGTCTCTTCCGCCATCGCCTTCACGTCGTCCGGCATGTTGGTATAGGGCGCCATGGTCAGGATGCCGTCCTTCAGGCCATCCCAGATCTGCTCGGACTTCCAGGTGCCGTCAAGAAGAGCCTGGGTGCGCTTGATGTAATAGCTGCCCCAGGTGTCGACGATCGCGGTCAGCTGCGTCTTCGGGCCCGCCGCAATCATGTCGGAGGCCTGGCCGAAGGCGAGGATGCCGCGCTCGGAGGCGACCTGCATCGGAGCGGTCGTGTCGGTGTGCTGGGTCAGGATATCGACGCCCTGGTCGATCAGCGCCTTGGCGGCGTCGGCTTCCTTGCCCGGGTCGAACCAGGTATTGGCCCAGACGACCTTCAGCTTGAAGTTCGGGTTGATCGACTTCGCGCCGAGTTCGAAGGCGTTGATGCCCATCACCACTTCCGGGATCGGGAAGGAGGCGATGTAGCCGGCGACGCCCTTCTTCGACATCTTCGCGGCGATCTGGCCCTGGATATAGCGGCCCTCGTAGAAGCGCGAATTGTAGGTCGCAAGGTTCGGCCCAGCCTTGAAGCCGGTCGCATGCTCGAACTTGATGTCCGGGAATTTGGCGGCGACCTTGACGGTGGCATCCATGAAGCCGAAGGACGTCGTGAAGACCAGCGAGCAGCCGGAGCGGGCCATGCGCTCGATGGCGCGTTCTGCATCCGGGCCTTCCGGCACGTTTTCGAGGAAGGGTGTTTCGACCTTGGCGCCGAGTGCCTTGTCGAGCTGCTGGCGACCGAGATCATGCGCCTGGGTCCAGCCGCCATCCGTCTTCGAACCGACGTAGATGAAACAGACCTTCTTCTTCTCCTGAGCAACGGCGCCGGTCGAAAAACCGCCCATCAGGGCGGCCGATGCGGCAAGGGCGATAATCAGTTTCTTCATTTCCTAACCTCTATTGGCTTGAAGACGTTTTGTTTTTGGTTCCGCGGTCAGCGGTCGGGGACAAAGGGTTTCCCGAGCGAGGCCGGCGTATTGATGAGCGTCGTGCGACGATTATGCGAAATGATGATCAGCACGACAATAGTCGCCGCATAAGGAAGTGCGGACAGGAACTGCGACGGGATGACGATGCCGAGGTTCTGCGCCACGATCTGCGCGTGCAGCTGGCCGATCCCGACGGCGCCGAAAAGGTACCCGCCGGCCAGAATCCGCCATGGCCGCCAGGAGGCGAACACGACGAGCGCGAGCGCGATCCAGCCACGGCCGGCCGACATGTTCTCCACCCATTGCGGCGTGTAGACGAGCGAAAGCTGAGCGCCGGCAAGGCCGGCACAGGCGCCCCCGAACATGACCGCCAGGTAGCGCGTGCGGATGACGTTGATGCCGAGCGCATGGGCGGAGGCATGGCTGTCGCCGATCGCCCGCAGCTTCAATCCGGTCCGGCTCCTGAACAGGAACCAGTTGATGCCGACGACAAGCGCGATCGATACGTAGAAGATCAGGTCCTGGCGAAAGAGGACGCGACCGAAAAACGGGATGTACGAAAGGAACGGAAAGACGATCGGCTGCAGCTTGATGCCGGGCTGGCCGACGAAGGCCTCGCCGATCTGCCCGGAAAGCCCGAGACCGAGGATGGTGAGCGCAAGGCCGGTCGCGACCTGGTTGGCCACGAGAGTCAGCGTCAGGAAACCGAAGAGCAGCGAAAAGATCCCGCCGCCCAAAATGCCGGCGAGGATGCCGATATAAGGGGAGCCCGTCAGTTGCGCGGCCACGAAGGCGCAGGCCGCGCCCATGATCATCATGCCCTCGACACCGAGGTTCAGCACGCCGGAGCGCTCGGTCACCAGTTCGCCGAGGGCTGCGAGAACCAGCGGGGTCGATGCGGTGATGACGGTGAGAAGGATTGCCTCGAACATCAGGCCTTCACCTCCGCCGTTTTCGCCACAAAGATCAGCCGGATCCTGTAGTGGATCAGCGTATCGCAGGAGAGCACGAAGAAGAGCAGCAACCCTTGAAAGACACGGCTGACCTTGTCCGAAATGCCGATCGAAAGCTGTGCCGCCTCGCCGCCGAGATAGGTGAGAGCCAGAACGAGGCCGGAGGCGATGATGCCGAGCGGGTTGAGTCGTCCGAGGAAGGCGACGATGATCGCGGTGAAGCCATACCCCGGCGAGATGACCGGCTGGAGGTGGCCGATCGAGCCGGAGACTTCCGAAATGCCTGCAAGACCCGCAAGGGCGCCCGACAGCAGCATCGAGAACCATACCATGCGGCGGGCGGAGAAGCCGGCAAAACGCCCTGCCCGCTCCGACTGACCGAGCACCGACACCTCGAAGCCCTTCAGCATGAAGCGCATCATGAACCAAAGCGCCACGGCCGCGACGATCGCGAAGACGAACGCCCAATGGGCGCGGCCTGACGAGGAAAGAATTTCCGGCACGACGGCCTCGATCTGGAAACTCTTCGTGATCGGGAAATTATTGCCCTGCGGGTCGCGCCAGGGGCCGCGGACCAGCCAGTCGAGATAGAGCTGGGCGATATAGACCAGCATCAGGCTGGTCAGGATTTCATTGGTGTTGAAGCGGGTTTTCAGCAGCGCCGGTATGCCGGCATAAAGCGCGCCGCCGAGCATGCCGAGGATCAGCATCAGCGGCAGGATCATCGGCGAATGCCAAGTGGGATAGAGAACCGGCAGGATCGAGCCGGTGATGGCGCCGATCGTGAACTGGCCTTCGGCCCCGATATTCCAGTTGTTGGACCGGTAGCATACCGACAGGCCGACCGCGATCAGGATCAGCGGCGCCGCCTTGATCGCCAGTTCGTGCAGCGACCAGACTTCCAGCAGCGGCTCGATAAAGAAGCTGTAGAGCGCGCTGACCGGGTTCTTGCCGAGCATCCAGAACATGATGGCGCCGAAAAGCAGCGTCAGCGCCAGCGCCAGCAGCGGCGAGAGGACCGAGAACAGCGTCGAGACGCGGGCGCGCTTCTGGAGCTCAATGCGCATGCGCCGTCTCCGGAATGGAATGGCCTTCGTGGATACCGCCCATCAGCAGACCGATGCGTTCCAGCGTCAGCGTACCGGCCGGATAGGCCTCGGAGAGACGGCCTTCGCAGATGACCGCGATATTCGTCGCCACTTCAAAAATCTCGTCGAGATCCTGGCTGATCACCACGACCGCCGAGCCGGACCTGGCGAGATCGATCAGCGCCTGGCGGATGCGGCTTGCGGCCCCGGCATCGACGCCCCAGGTCGGCTGATTGACGACGAGCACGGAAGGCTGCCGGTCGAGTTCGCGCCCGACGATGAATTTCTGGAGATTGCCGCCGGAGAGCGAGCCTGCCTGCGGATCCTCGCCGCTCTTGCGGACATCCATCGCCTCGCAGATCCGGCGGGTGGCGGAGCGGATCGCGTCGAAGCGGATGACGGAAAAGGCGCCGCCGGACAGAAAGGCCTTCTTGTCCGACTGGCTGCGGGCGAGCAGGAGATTGTCCGAAAGCGCCATGGCGGAGACGGCGGCGTGGCCGTGGCGCTCTTCCGGCACGAAGCCGGCGCCAAGCAGCCGGCGGCCGTTGATGCCGGTGCGGCCGACCGCCTTGCCGCGGATGCGGATCGCCTCGTCTTCGGCGACCGGATATTCGCCCGAGAGCGCATCGAAGAGCTCACCCTGGCCGTTGCCCGCAACACCGGCGATTGCCAGCACCTCTCCGGCGCGGACCTTCATGGCGATGTTCTTCAGCGAGACCGCAAAAGGCGTGCGCGCCGGAACCGAAAGATTGCTGACCTCGATGCGGATATCGCCGAGTGCCGCTGCATTGTCCCGGTGGACTTCGGCGACGTCGGAGCCGACCATCATGCGGGCGAGCGACGCCGGTGTTTCTTGGCTCGGATCGCAGGCGCCGGTGACCTTGCCGTGGCGCAGGACCGTGGCGCGATCGCAGATGCGGCGCACTTCCTCCAGCCTGTGGCTGATATAAAGAACCGACCGCCCCTCGGCCTTCAGCTTGAACAGCGTCTCGAACAGCCGGTCGGCCTCCTGGGGTGTCAAGACCGACGTCGGCTCGTCGAGGATGATCAGCTTGGGATTCTGAAGCAGCGCCCGGACGATCTCGATACGCTGGCGTTCGCCGACGGAGAGGTCCGCCACATGCGCCTGGGGATCGAGCGGCAGGCCGTAGGCCTTGGAAAGCGACGCCGCCTCGTCCGAAATCCGGGCAAGCGAAATCTTCGGGTCGAGCGACAGCGCAATGTTCTCCGCGACAGTCAGTGCCTCGAACAGCGAGAAATGCTGGAAGACCATGCCGATACCCAGCTGGCGGGCCTCGCCCGGCGAGGCGATCGTCACTGGTGCGCCTTGCCAGAGGATCTGGCCGGCGCTCGGTTGCAGCACGCCGAAGAGCATTTTTACGAGCGTCGACTTGCCGGCGCCGTTTTCTCCGAGCAATGCGTGAATTTCACCGGGCGCGATATCCAAATCGATCGCGTTGCAAGCCGCGAAGCTGCCGAAAAGCTTGGTCAAACCTCGAACCGACAGAAGCGGAACGGTCGCCGGACCCTCGGATAACGTCACTGAACCCCCTCGTTCACCACGGGCCTACCTTCTTCGAGGTTTTTCAGGGCGACGCAGCGTATTGACTTTGACGACATCCGGCGATCACTCCGGACATTCGACTGATATTGATACCGTATTTGTTGCTTCGCACAACACTAAAGAAAGGGGGTTGAAGCAAGGTCCAACTATTTTCCGAGGCTGGGGAAAAGCTGTAGCACGCCGCCGATGCAATAGAGATAGATGCCGCTCAATACGACACCGTAGACGACCCAGTCGGGTGTATCGAAATGCAGGAGCAGCGAGTAGCCGCCCAGCGCACACCAGATGAGGCAGACGGCCAGATTGAGCGGGCGGAGCCGCTTGACGCGGACCGGGTGCAGAAAATTGATCGGCAGGAAGGTGAGAACGACCGATACGGAGACCAGGATCAGAGCAGCCGTGGCGCTCGCGTCGACGACGAACAGCGTGAAGATCACCATGTTCCAGACGACTGGAAAACCGGAGAAAAAGTACTCGTCCGTCTTCATGCCCATGTCGGCATAATAAACCGCGCTCGAGACGACGATCGCGCCTGCGGCAACAAAGGACCAGGGTTCGCCGATCATACCGCTCTGGTAAAGCGCAAACGCCGGCAACAGCACGTAGGTCACGTAGTCGATGATGTTGTCGAGCGTATCGCCGGACCAGTTGGGCAAGACTTCCTTGACCCGAACCTTGCGGGCGATCGGTCCGTCGATGCCGTCCACGAGAAGCGCAAGGCCGAGCCACCAGAACATGTCGACAAAACGATGCTCGGCTGCCGCCACGACGCCGAGGAAAGCAAGAAACGAGCCGGACGCCGTCAGCAGATGAACCGAGAAGGCGCGGATTTCAGCATACGGGACTTTTTTGTAATTGAAGATTCGTCTGATCACGCGTCAGTCCCGCCTTTCCCTTATCCGGCGAGATATGCGGCCAATCACCGCGCATTGCAACCGGCTTGGACCCGCCGCAAGACATAGAGCATTGCTTTTTCCATGCTGCGCTGCCGTGCCCCATGGATATGCACGCCGCGAAGCTCTAGATAATCCATCGTACATTTGCAGCGCAGGACGACGGACATGCAGCATTTCGAGATTGCGGTGGTGGGCGGGGGACTTTCCGGATCGGTTGCCGCTCTGGCACTCGCGCGTGCCGGCCGCAAGGTAGCGCTGATCGCACCGCCATCCGAAAAGGCCGATGAACGCACGACCGCGCTGATGGACCAATCCATCCGTTTTCTCGAACGGCTTGGCGTCTGGGAGGACATTGCGCCTTCTGCCGCCCCGCTTTCGGTCATGCAGATCATCGACGGTACCAAACGGCTGCTCCGTGCACCGACGGCGCAATTCCGGGCGCAGGACGTCGGGCTCTACGCCTTCGGCTACAACATTCCCAACCGCGCGCTGTCGGAAACGCTGGATGCCGCCGTTGCCGCCGAATCCAATATCAGCAAAATCGCGCAAAGCGTCGAGACCTTCGACTTCTCGGCCGAACGAGCCATGCTGACGCTGTCGGACGGCGCCTCGATCAGTGCCGACTTCGTCGCCGCCGCCGATGGGCGCAATTCGAAGGCCCGTGAAACCGCCGGCATCGGCGTGCGCCGCTGGTCCTATCCACAATCGGCGGCAGTGTTGAATTTCGCCCATAGCCTGCCGCACGGCAATATCTCGACCGAATTCCATACCGAAAGCGGGCCGTTCACGCAGGTTCCCCTGCCGGGCCTGCGTTCCAGCCTCGTCTGGGTCGTGAAGCCGGATGAAGCCCGCCGTCTCGTCGAGCTTCCAATCGAGGAACTGTCGCGGCTGGTCGAAGACCGCATGCAATCGATGCTCGGCAAGGTGAAGGTCGAGGGCAAGGCGCAGGCATGGCCGCTTTCCAGCCTGATGGCGGAGCGGTTCGGCAAGGGTCGGCTGGCGCTGATCGGCGAGGCAGCGCATGCCTTTCCGCCGATCGGAGCGCAGGGCCTCAACCTGTCGCTGCGCGACATCATCGCGCTTTCGGAATTGCTTGTCGCCACCAGCGACCGCCCGATTGCAGCCGATGCCGGCGATCGCTTCAACCGGCGCCGCGGGCCGGATATCGTCAGCCGCACGGTCGGCGTCGATCTCCTCAACCGTTCGCTGCTGTCGGATTTCCTGCCCGTCCAGATGCTGCGCGCCGCCGGCCTGCACATCCTCACCAATGCGCCGCCGCTGCGCAATCTGCTGATGCGGGAAGGTATCGAACCGGGTCGGGGCCTGCGCGCCGTCGTCGATGCCTTACGGAAAGAGATCCGGCGGTAACGTTCCGGAGTTGATGAGGTAGAGCAGCACCGGCAGTGTCGCCACTGAGGCGCCGGTGATGATCAGGATGCTGGCCGACGCCCTCTCCTGCCAGACGCCGTATTGCTGGCTGATGACAAAAACGTTGGTCGCCGTCGGCAGTGCCGAAAGCAAGGTCGCGGAATAGATCCACACGGGATCGAAATTGCCGATCAGCGACAGGACCGTATAGGTCGTCATCGGCAGCAGGATCAGCTTGGAGACCGCGATATAGCTGATCTCCACCGGCACACGCTTGATCGGCCGGAGCGCCAGCGTCACCCCCATGGCAAACAGCGCGCAAGGGGCCGCCGCCTGAGCGAGGTAATCGATGAGCCGCTGGAAGGCAGCAGGCGGCTGCACGGCAAATGCCGCGAAGCAGAATCCGAGCGCCGTCGAGATGATGAACGGGTGCAGTACGACTTTCCGGACGATATCGCCGGCCACCTGGCTGGCTGGGCGTTTGTCGCCGCCGGCCACCGCCATCATCGCAGGCGCTACGATGAAATGCGCGGCGTTCTCGAAGCAGACGATCAGCGCCACCGGCACCGCTGCCGCCTCGCCGAAAGCGAGCAGCGCCAGACCCGGTCCCATATAGCCGATATTGCCGTAGGCGCCGGCAAACGACTGGATGGTGCAATCGGCGAACGAATTGCGACGCAAAAAGAAGCCTATCAGGAAGAGAACGAAGAAGACCAGGTAGGTTGCGCCGATCTCGCCGAAGATGAAGTCGGCCCGGGTCAGCTGCTCGACCGGGGTGCGGGAAACGAGCTTGAAGAACAGCGCCGGCAGGGCCGCGTAGATGATGAACGTATTCATCCAGCCCAGCGCTTCAGCGGGCTGTTTCGTCACTCTCGCGGCCAGATAGCCGATCAAGATCAGGCCGAAGAAGGGCAACAGCAATGCAATGATATCGGCCATCGGTACCCTGCCCGCTGACCGGGCCGTATTGGAAGACGCTTTTCCGTTAGCCGATTTGCATCAGGATTGGAAAGGTCTGCTGGAACCAGATTGCGGCCGAAGTGACGAAACCGAAGATGAAAGCGAGCCCGGTCAGAACCAGGAAGGCTCCCATGACCTTCTCGACCATGCCCAGATGGCGGCGGAAGCGGGTGAGGAACCGCATGAACGCACCGGAGAAGCCGGCGGCGATCCAGAACGGCACGGCCAGGCCCAGCGAATAGATGGCGAGCAATGCCGCTCCCTCGCCGACCGTATCGCGGGATGCGGCAACGCCGAGGATGGCGCCAAGCACCGGGCCGATGCAGGGGGTCCAGCCGAAAGCGAAGGCAAGTCCCATGACATAGGCGCCGGAGAGCGTCGCCGGCTGGCCACCGCCCTGGAAGCGTGCCTCGCGGGCGAGAAGGCCTATCCGGAAAACACCCAGAAAATTCAGTCCCATGACGATGATGATCAGGCCGCCGAGTTTGGACAGCAGATCGAGATGCTGGCGCAAGAGCACGCCGATCGTCGACGCGCCGGCCCCGAGTGCCACGAAGACGGTGGCGAAACCGAGCGTGAAGAACAGCGCCGACTTCAGTACCGCCCGGCGGGTGCCGCTCCGCGATTCGATAACCGCCGCACCACCGCCGCCGCGGAACTGCTCGACCGAAATGCCCGCCATATAACAGAGATAAGGCGGCACGAGGGGCAGCACGCAGGGAGAGAGAAACGATAGGGCGCCGGCAAGAAGCGCGCTCAGCAGGGATATTTCGGCAATCGACACGTGTGGCTCCGGATGGCAGGCCGTTCGGGGGCCCTGCGTCTTGCGCTTGAGGTAATGGCCCGAGGCAGCGAATGCCAATCACCTTTTCGCATGGCCAAGCAAAAGCGTCAGATAGCCGCATTTTTGCTGTTTTTGCGGGTTGACCGCAAGAGGTCACCTGCCTATGTTCCGCGCACTTTCAAGGACGCGCTCATCCGCGGCCGCGGGAGAGCGTAGCTCAGCTGGTAGAGCAACTGACTTTTAATCAGTAGGTCTCGGGTTCGAACCCCGACGCTCTCACCATAAATCAACTAAATCACACATTTAAACGGATACCAATGCGATTGCAGTGGCTTGATGCGCTTGGGCCAAGGCTACGCGCGCTATCTCGTTTGCCGTGGTGGGTAGAATCGGTGCGCCTGCTTCGTCACAATGTGGGTGGACGAAGTCCAGCCGGTCTGTCACAAGCCGATCAGGACGCGACTGCCGTTAACTTTAGAACGGGGTCGGGCGACCGATTGACGTCACGTCGCTGCCACGAGATCACGTCGGCCGTCCATTTTTAGATTCGGTCTTGGATCCGGGTCGCTCAATCGCATCGCAAAAAGCCCCGCCTCACCCATTACAATTTGCTCATCTTCAGAGCGAACGCCAATCATTACAGCCAGGTCACGTTTGCGGCGGCAGGGCGAAAACTCTGGGTGCGGCGCCAAGCCCTTGAAATATCTTATTTCGTGAGATCAAGGACATCTCTCGGGCGGAGCATTTGGCCTAAAATTCGGCAGATGAAGGCTTTCAAACCTTATTTATTGTTAAGCTGACCTTCGACGCTTTGGGGCGTAATTCTATCTTCAAGACTGAATGACGCCGACGGCCGGAGAGGCCGTGACGGCAGAGCCAGTTTCACAACCGTTTGCCGAAGGTGGAGCTCAGATATGCGCTCGCTCGTCTCAATAAACCAGCCTTCCCCCGTGTCGCCGGCGCCCTGCCCGGTCATGCACCTCACCGGACCGCCCGGCGATCGACTTCGATAGCCAGGCGGTCGAAGCCGCTTCACCCGCCTTCCCGTGAACCGGTTTTCTGATGCAACGGCTTGCCCGCAAAGCCGGCTTTTCAGCTTCGCAAATCTCCAGAACCACAACCGATCGGCCGCGCTCATCGCGCGGCTCCGATCCCCTTCGCCCCAATGCGCCGCCTCCCGGCTCAAGGGCTGCAGATTGAAAGGAAGACCTCCATGTCAAATATCCTTCGCAAACATCGGATCGCGGCACTTCTTAGCGCCGCCATCGTTGCGGTCCCGCTCTCCGTGCCGGTCATTCTCGGCACCAATGCGGCGCATGCAGCAACCACGGCAACAACTGCTGCCGGCTCCGTTTCCGGCATCGTCGCTCCGGGTGGTTCGTTCGCACCGATCGTTTCCGCCGACAAACCGGCCGTCGTCACCATTACCACCACGATGAAGGCGCAGAACGTCGCTTCGGATGACAGTTCGTCCTTCGACGACAATTCGCCATTCGACGAGCAGTTCCGGCAGTTCTTCGGCCAGCAGGGCATTCCCATGCCGCGCCATATGCCGCAGCAGCGTCAGGCTCCCCGGACCGAAGCTCTCGGCTCCGGCTTTGTCGTCACTGCCGACGGTTACATCGTCACCAACAATCACGTGATCGACAACGCGATCGATATCAAGGTGACGCTCGACGACGGCACCGACGTCCCGGCCAAGCTGATCGGCGCCGACGCGAAATCCGATCTCGCCGTCATCAAGATCAACGCGCCGAAGCCGCTGGCGACGATCGCCTGGGGCGATTCGGACAAGCTCAATGCCGGCGACCAGATTCTCGCGATCGGCAATCCGTTCGGCATCGGCACGACCGTCACCGCCGGCATCGTTTCGGCCCGCGGCCGCGATCTTCACAGCGGCCCCTATGACGATTTCATCCAGATCGATGCACCGATCAACCATGGCAATTCCGGCGGCCCGCTGGTCGATCTCGAGGGCAAGATCGTCGGTATCAACACGGCGATCTATTCCCCCAACGGCGGCAGCGTCGGCGTCGGCTTCGCCATCCCTTCCGACCAGGCCCAGAAGGTCGTCGCCAAGCTGATGAAGGACGGCTCGATCGAGCATGGCTTCATCGGAGTGCAGATCCAGCCGGTGACGGCGGATGTGGCGAGCGCCATAGGTCTCGACAAGCCGGAAGGCGCGCTGGTCGCCAATGTCAACGACGACACACCGGCAGCCAAGGCCGGCATCCGGACCGGCGACGTCATCACCGCGCTCGGCGGCCAGCAGATCAAGTCGCCGCGGGATCTGTCGCGCATGGTCGCCGACCTGACGCCCGGCGCCAAGGAGGGCCTGACCGTCTGGCGTCAGGGTCAAAGCCGCAATCTCAGCATCACGGTTGGCGGCAACGAACCCGACCAGCAGCAGGCTTCCGCCGACAATGGCGACAAGTCCACGCAGGGCGCCCAGCGCGTTCCGACCATCGGGATCGGTCTTGCCGACCTCACGCCGGATATCCGCGAGGCGCTCAACCTGCCGCGTCGGGAAAACGGCGCGGTAATCGAGAGCGTCGCCCCCGACAAGCCGGCTGCCGACGCCGGCCTACAGCCCGGAGATATCATCGTCTCGATCAACCAGCAGCCCGTCAAGTCGGCGAAGGAAGCCAAGGCGGCGGTCGCGGAAGCCGGCAAATCCGGGCACAAGTCCGTCCTGTTCCTCATCCAGCGTGGCGAGAACCAGACCTTCGTCGCCGTCCCCTTCTCGATCGGCTGAACATCGGCCTTGCCTTATCTTCTCGGCGCCGCCCGGTTGTCGCGACCGGGCGGCGGTCGTTTGGTCCCGCCCACACTCCCCTCCAACGCGGCGACGAGTTCCGCAAACCTTGCCCTCGCCCGCGCAAGCACCAGCGCATCGGCGATCGGTTTGTCCACAACGTCCTCCAGAGCCTTAGACACCCTACGGGCCGCTCTCTTCAATTCGCCGGGAGCGGCTTGGCTGCTCACGATCTCGGCCGCCAGGATATACATTCGCCGATAGCTCCTTGCTTCAGCGGCCGCCCTCATCCACGTTCTATGGAACTCAGTCATCCGGGCTTAGATGGGAGCCGCCTGCCGAAAGTCAGGCGCGTCGTAACGGTAGAGTCAATCTCGCCTTAACCAAAACTTAAGCGTGAATTACCGCTTCCTGATGAAACCCGCGCCGGAACCTTCGTAGGCAAAAGACGTTTGCCCGGCCGAAGGAGCATCTTTATGCGCATTATATTCGTGGTCATGATCGTTTCGGTCCTCAGCATCCTGGCATTCAAATATGCCGACCAGTCGCTCGGCGGTGGCGACATCATGGCTTCTCCCACGGAACTCTCAGCCCAGAACTGACACGATCGCGTGAGGCGGTCGATCTTTCCGGCATGCCCCTGGGATCTGCTTGACCGCTCCGGCCCTACCGCCATATTCCTGCTGCCCCACCCAATCCATTTTCCAAAGCGAGAGGTTTTCATGGCCAGGCCAAAGATTGCGATCATCATCAGCAGCACGCGTGACGTCCGGTTCGGCGACAAGCCGGCACAGTGGATTTATGAGACGGCATCCAAGCGCGACGATATGGAATTCGAGATCGTCGACCTGCGCGATTTCCCGCTGCCGTTCTTCAACGAAAAAGCTTCGAACGCCTGGGTCCCCACCGAGAACGAAGTCGGTCAGCGCTGGCAGAAGAAGGTCGCCGAATTCGACGGCTATATCTTCGTGATTGCCGAGTACAACCGCTCGATCACGGCCGCGCTCAAGAACGCGCTCGACTATTCCTATCCGGAATGGAACCGCAAGCCCGCGGCAGCCGTCGGTTACGGCAGCGTCGGCGGCGCCCGTGCGGTCGAACACTTCCGCACGATCGCTGTCGAGCTGCAGATGGTTCCGACCCGTCCGGGCGTGCATATCCAGGGCGCCGATTTCTTCGCGGTCTGGCAGCAGGGCAAGGCGCTGTCGGAACTCGCCCATCTGGAACCCGGCGTGAAGACCATGCTGGACGACCTTTCCTGGTGGGCAACGGCCCTCAAGACGGCCCGCGAAAAGGCCTGATCGCCTGTCACGCGACATTGATCTCAAGGTTCCGGTTCCGGCCGGAACCTTCCTGTTTTCCGGGGGTTGTCAGGCTATAGAGGAGCCGTAGCCATGAGCGCCCAGAATGTCCTGATTGCGTTGGGATCCGCCATCGCCGGCGGCCTTATCGTCGCCCTTCTGATGCATCCCGCCGGACCGACCGCCAGCACGAAGTCGGATCGCCTCAGCGGTCCTCCGGCGGAGACCGCCTTCCTGCCGGAACGCTTCGGCGTTCCAGGTTCGACGCAGTGATCTCGACGCGGTAGGATTGGGATCGAAAATACGAAAAGGCCGGCGCCTCTTTCCAGGCGCCGGCCTTATTTATATTGAACCGATCAATGAACGGCCTTGCCGCCCTCTTCCTCTTCGAATGTCACCGCGACATCGCCGGCTGCCGAAAGACGAACTCTGTCGCCTTCGATATCGGCGACCAGTTCCAGCGGAATGAAGTGATGGTGGCCTCGATGGCCGCCCTCGCCACTGTCCTTCCTGGTCAGCTTGATACGGCTACCTTCGACGCGGTCGACCGTTCCAACATGGGCGCCATCCGCGCCAATGACTTCGGCGTGTTCCTTGATTCTTGCAGCATCGATCATGGGAAATTTCCTTTTCTGCGTTTCGACAACGCATGAACGGGGATATCGATGCATGCTCTTCGAAAATGCGAGGCTTTCACAAAACAGGCCACTCGCGAGGAACGTCCGGAACTGCTGTCCACGCCCTCCGGTCGAGTGTGCCTTGGGTTTTATTGGTCAGGGTGAACACAAGATCATCAGCGGCGTGGCAGGCGCCGCGGGTCGTCAGAATAGCTGCGAAAGCGCAAGCCAAAATAGAGACTTTTCTAACAGCAATACTGAAAGAACACCCTTATTTTTACGCTCCATTACTACTATCAGGCCTTCAATGCAGGACGAAGCGGCAATTATTCCTTCACTCCCCAGGTTACCGATATTTAAGTTTTATCGATTCCGGTTTTATGTCATTGAGAGAGCAGAAGAATTCCGTCCAGCGACCATGCTTCCGGCGGATTTACGCCGCAGGACGGCGCTGCGGGAGATTTAGTCCCGGTTGTATCGCACCCCAGCAAAGGACAGACCGTTGAACGTGCAGAACACCCCCGACCCGGCAACAAAGACCAGCGGCACGCCCGATCTCGCCGCGATCCTGGCCACTTCGGGAAACCAGCGCAAGAAGCGCCGCTGGGTCTGGCCGACGGTCCTTATCGTTGTCGTTGCCGCCGCGGCAGGCGCCTACAGCTATTTCGGCAGCAGCGGCCCACGCTACGACTACACCACCCAGCCGGCAAAGCGCGGCGGCCTCTCGGTCATCGTCACGGCGACCGGCTCGGTCCAGCCGACCGATCAGGTGGACATATCGAGCGAACTGTCCGGCACCGTCCGCAAGGTCCATGTCAGCTATAATAGCGCCGTCAAGCAGGGCGATGTGCTCGCCGAACTCGACACCAACAAGCAGGAAGCGGACGTTCAGAGCGCCCGCGCCCAGCTCGCTTCGGCAAGGGCCAACGTGCTGAAGGCCGAAGCGGAAGCCGCCTCGGCCAAAAACTCCTTCGACCGCCTGACCGGTCTCGTCAGCAACCGCATTTCCACCCAGCAAGAGCTCGACGCCGCGAAATTCACCTATGATTCGGCACTCGCCACCAAGGCCGTCAACGAGGCGTCGGTTCTTTCCGCCGAAGCCAATCTGCGGCTCTCGGAGCTCAACCTTCTGAAGCTCAGGATCGTTTCGCCGATCGATGGAATCGTGCTGACCCGCGACGTGGATCCGGGCGCCACTGTCGCATCCTCGCTCAATGCGCCGGTGCTCTTCACCATCGCCGGCGACCTGAAGCGCATGGAACTGCAGGTCGCCGTCGACGAGGCGGATGTCGGCCACGTCCAGGAAGGCCAGTCGGCGAAATTCTCGGTCGACGCCTATCCCGATCGCAACTTTCCGGCCACCATCCAGGCGGTGCGCTTCGCCTCCGAAACCGTCTCCAACGTCGTCACCTACAAGGCAATCCTGACGGTCGACAACGCCGATCTGCTGCTGCGTCCCGGCATGACGGCAACTGCGGACATCACCGTGCAATCGGTCACCGACGCGCTCCTCGTGCCGAACGCGGCGCTGCGCTACTCGCCGCCGACGACGGCGCGCAGCCGCGGCAATTTCCTCACCCGGCTCTTCGCACCGCCCCGTCCGCGCGGCAATCGCGGTGGCGACAGTACCTCGAGTGCAGGCCGTGCCGTCTGGGTCTTGCGCGCCGGCGTGCCGACACGGGTTCAGGTCGAGACCGGCCCGACCGACGGACAGTTCACCGTGCTGAAATCCGGCGAGGTCAAGCAAGGCGATCTGCTGATCACGGACGCCGTCGCCCGCGCGAGCTGAGGAGGGTTTTGATGCCGCTCCCTCCCATCATCGCCTTCAGACAGGTCTCGAAGTTCTACGGGCACGGCGAAGCGACGATCCGTGCTCTCGATCATATCGACCTGTCGATCACGGCGGGCGAGTTCGTATCGATCATGGGGCCGTCCGGTTCCGGCAAGTCCACTGCAATGAACATCATCGGCGGGCTCGACATGCCCTCATCCGGTGAATATCTGTTCCAGGGCATTCCGACGAGCGGCTTCGACCGCGCGCAGCTGACGCTGCTGCGGCGTCACATGCTCGGCTTCGTCTTCCAGGGGTTCAACCTGCTTGCCCGCACATCCGCGGTCGAGAATGTCGAACTGCCGCTCGTCTATCGCGGCATGGATCACCGCGAGCGGCGCAAGCGCGCACTCATCGCGCTGGAACAGGTGGGCCTCAAGGGGCGCGAGGGCCACACGACCCAGGAACTGTCGGGCGGCCAGCAGCAGCGCGTGGCGATCGCGCGTGCCATCGTCACCGATCCCGCCGTGCTGCTCGCCGACGAACCGACCGGCAATCTCGACACCAAAACCAGCGCCGAGATCATGGAATTGATCACCCGGCTCAATCGCGACAACGGCATTACCGTGATCATGGTCACCCATGAGGAGGATATCGCTGCCTATGGCAAGCGGCTCCTGCGCTTCGTCGACGGACGCCTCGCCTCCGATCAGGCGCAGGTGAAGGAGCACGACCATGTTCTTTGAGACGGCGAAACTGGCGTGGCGGGCGATCAGCCGCAACATGCTGCGTTCCTTCCTCACCGTGCTCGGCGTGGTCATCGGCGTGGCAGCGGTCATCGCCATGGTGACGGTCGGCAACGGCACGACGGCGAAGGTGCAGGCCGAACTTTCTCGCCTCGGCACCAACACGCTGTTCGTCCGTCCGGGTCAATGGGGACCGGGACGCGCCAGCAGCGAGGCCAAGCGCTTCAACGACAAGGATGTCCTGGCGATCCAGGAACAGGTGACCGGGCTTCGCGCAGTGGCGCCCGTGAACCGCGGCACGGCGACCGTGATTGCAGGAGGCGCCAATCATTCGTCGAGCGTGATCGGCACCAACAACGATTATCTCATTGCCCAGGATTGGGACCTCTCGCTCGGCCGGTCGTTCCTCGCCAACGAGGACCGCGGCAGCCAGGCTGCCTGCATCATCGGCGAGACCGTGCGCAAGGAACTCTTCGGCGCGGCCAACCCGGTCGGACAGAATATCCGCGTCAGCAATGTCGCCTGCCCGGTGGTCGGCGTGCTCGCCGTCAAGGGCCAGTCGGGCATGGGCGACGACCAGGACGACACGGTCATCATGCCCTTGAAACTGCACCAGCGGCGGATCGGCGGCACGACGACGATCAGCAGCATCATCCTGTCGGCGCAGGACGGCGTGGCGACCACAAAAGTCCAGTCGGACGTCGAAAGCCTGCTGCGCGAACGGCGCAGGATCGCCATCGGCCGCGAGGATGACTTCTCGGTCAACGACATGTCGCAGATCGCCGCCGCGATGACCGGCACGACGGTGCTGCTGACCGGCCTGCTCGGCGCTGTCGCGGCCGTGAGCCTGCTGGTCGGCGGCATCGGCATCATGAACATCATGCTGGTTTCGGTCACCGAACGCACCCGCGAGATCGGCATTCGCCTGGCGATCGGCGCCCTTGAGCGGCAGGTGCTGACGCAGTTCCTCGTCGAAGCGGTGATGCTGTCGATCTTCGGCGGCGTCAGCGGCATCATTGCCGGCCTTGCGCTTGCCTATGGCGTCGTCAGCTTCCTCGGCGTGCCCTTCGTCGCCAGCCCGACAATCATCCTGCTTGCTTTCGCCTTCTCGGCGGCGATCGGCATGGTGTTCGGGTATTTCCCGGCCCGGCGCGCGGCGCAGCTCAATCCGATCGAAGCGCTCCGCCACGAATGAGCAAAGCGGCCTCTGGCCGCCAGGGGCGCCGACGAACAACTGTATACTGCAGACTGATATATCAACTCGGCTTGCCATTCCAAATGCGACATGTCACTTTCTGATATATCAGAGAGGATCACCATGGCAGCCGAAGCAGAATTGCTCAGCAGACAGGCCTACCGTCGGCTTGAAACCCTGATCGTCACCATGAAGCTGCCGCCCGGCGCGCTGGTTACGGAAAAGCAGCTCATCGGCCTTGCGGGCCAAGGCCGCACGCCAGTGCGCGAAGCGATCCAGAAACTCGAATGGCAGGGATTGATGCGGGTGCGCCCGCGCGTCGGGCTGCAGGTCACCGAGATCATCGAGAGCGACCACGACAGCATCATGCAGGTGCGGCGCCAGCTCGAACCGGTTGCAGCAGCCTTGGTGGCGGAACATGCCAGCGATGAGCAACGCAGCGCCCTGCTCGACTGCGCCAAAGCAATGGGTGCCGCAGCGGCGACCGGTGACATTCACGGCTTCCTGGATGCCGACAAGCGTTTCGACGAAGCCCTTGAGGAGGCCTGCCCCAACCGGTTCCTGACCTCGGCGCTGGCACCGCTCCAGACCCATACGCGGCGGCGGTGGTTTTCGACGGCCTCTATCGAACGGCTGGATCAGGCGGTGACCCAGCATGTCGCCGTTATCCGCGCCATCCGTGCGGGCGACGTCGACGCTGCGCGAAGAGCGATGGAGACGCTCCTCGACTATATGACGAATTCATAAGGTAATCAGGCGTGGACTTCGGCTTCGCGCTGCTTTGCGAGCGCAGCGAGATCCGCAGGCTTCAGCTCGACCGACTCGCCGCAGCCGCAGGCAGACGTCTGGTTTGGATTGACGAAGGTGAAGCCCGAACGCATCTGCGTGACTTCGAAATCCATCTGGGTGCCGAGGAGATAAAGCACGGCGGAAGGCTCGATCCAGACGCTCGCGCCGTCGTGCTCGATCCTGTCGTCCTTGGCATTGGGTTCGGCGACGAGATCGACCGTGTATTCCATGCCGGCGCAGCCGCCCTTCTTGATCCCGACACGCAGGCCCTTGGCCTCCGGTCCGGAATTGGCGACGAGCTGCTTGACGCGGGTCGCGGCGGCATCGGTCATGGTCATAATGGCGAAGCCCATGGGCTCATTCTCCTTCCGCACACGGATTCAAGGTCCGGTGTTTCACGATTCAAATGTAGTACCGACCGATTAACCGATCAATACCAGCCGACAGCCACCTGGGCCTCTTCGGACATGCGCTCCGGCGTCCACGGCGGATCGAAGGTCATCTCGACTTCGACGCCGGACACGCCTTCGACGGCGCCGACGGCATTTTCCACCCAGCCCGGCATTTCGCCGGCGACCGGGCAGCCGGGTGCCGTCAGCGTCATCATGATCTTCACCATGCGGTCGTCCTCGATGTCGATCTTGTAGATCAGACCGAGTTCGAAGATGTCGGCAGGGATTTCCGGATCATAGACCGTTTTCAGCGCTCCGATCACGTCGTCGCTCAGTCGCGCCAACTCATCGGCCGGGATGGCGGATTGGATCAGTCCTTCGCGGGCATCCCACTTCAATTCCGTTTCATCGGCGGCCATGGCAATAGTCCTCAAGCAAAGAAATTTCGCGCGTAGTCGAGCGCATCGGCCAGCGCATCCACTTCGGCACGGGTATTATACATGCCGAACGATGCCCTGCATGTGGAGGTGACGCCGAACCGCTTCAAGAGCGGCATGGCGCAATGGGTGCCGGCGCGGACCGCCACGCCCTTGCGGTCGATCACCATCGAGACATCATGGGCATGGATGCCAGCAAGTTCGAAGGAGAAGATTCCGCCCTTGCCCGGCGCATTGCCGATGATCCTCAGCGAGTTGATGGCGCGCAGGCGTTCCGCGGCGTAAGCGGCGAGATCCGCCTCGTGGCGGGCGATCGCGGCGCGGCCGATCTTGTCCATGTAGTCGAGCGCATAACCGAGCCCGATCGCCTGGACGATCGGCGGCGTACCCGCTTCGAAACGGTGCGGCGGGTCGTTATACGTGACGATATCTTCCGTGACATCGACGATCATCTCGCCGCCGCCCTGGAACGGCCGCATCTCTCTCAACCGGTCCGACTTGCCATACAGCACGCCAATGCCGGACGGGCCGTAAAGCTTATGGCCGGTCATCACGTACCAGTCGCAATCGATGTCGCGGACATCCACCGGCATGTGCACGGCGCCCTGGCTGCCGTCGATCAGAACCGGGATGCCGCGCTCATGGGCGATGCGGCAGATTTCCTTGACCGGAACCACCGTGCCGAGCGCGTTCGACATATGGGTGATGGCGACGAGCTTGGTCTTTTCGGTAAGAGACTTTTCAAAATCCTCGATATGGAAGGCACCCTCGTCGTCGACCGGCACCCAGACCAGCTTGGCGCCCTGCCGCTCGCGGATGAAATGCCAGGGCACGATGTTGGAATGGTGCTCCATGATCGTCACGACGATCTCGTCGTCGGCACCGATATTCGGCATGCCCCAGCCGTAGGCGACCGTGTTGATCGCCTCGGTCGAGTTCTTGGTGAAGACGATCTCGTCTACCGAACCGGCATTCAGGAACCGGCGCACCTTTTCGCGCGACGCCTCATAGGCTTCGGTCGCCGCATTCGAGAGAAAATGCAGGCCGCGATGGACGTTCGCATATTCGCTGGAATAGGCGTGGCTGATCGCGTCGATCACCACCTGCGGCTTCTGGGCCGAGGCGCCGTTGTCGAGATAGACCAGCGGTTTGCCGTGCACCATCGTCGACAGGATCGGAAAATCCCGGCGGATCGCTTCCACATCGTAGGTCGTCGAGGGTGCACTCTGGTCCATATCAAGCCCCTTATCAGGC
Source organism: Neorhizobium galegae (assembly GCF_021391675.1). NCBI lineage: Bacteria > Pseudomonadati > Pseudomonadota > Alphaproteobacteria > Hyphomicrobiales > Rhizobiaceae > Neorhizobium > Neorhizobium galegae. Next base: position 2,143,854 of record NZ_CP090095.1, on the reverse strand, counting down.
GTGTCTTTCAAGCCAGGCCGAAATGACGCCTTCCAGCGCTTCGACCAGCTTTTCTTCTTCGAGTTCCTCGACGATCTCGGCGACGAAGGCGTTGACCAGCATGGCCCGTGCCTTGTTTTCCGGAACGCCGCGCGCCATCAGATAGAAGAGGTGGCTGCTTTCGATATCGGCAACCGTCGCGCCATGGCCGCAGACGACGTCGTCGGCGAAGATTTCGAGCTCGGGCTTGGCCGAGAACCCGCCATCGTCTGTCAGAAGCAACGTATTGCAGGACATCTTGGCATCGGTTTTCTGGGCATCCGGAGCGACCCGGATCATGCCCTGGAAGACGCCGTTGGCGCGGTCGAACACGACGTTGCGGATGATTTCCGTCGAATTGGTGTTCGGCACGTTGTGGCCGAGAACCAGCGTGACATCCGTGTGGCTTTCGGCGCCGAGCAGGTTGACGCCACGCAGCGTCAGTTCGGCGCCCTCGCCTGCCACGTCGATCCGCAGTTCCTGGCGCACCAGCTTTCCGCCGGCATTGATGACGAAAAGGCGCAGCTTGGCATCGGTGCCGAGCTGGACGCGGATCTGGCCAAGATGGGTGTCAGCCGCGCCTTGAGTCTGCAGGATGATCCAGGTGATATCGGCGCCGTCTTCCAGCGTGATGTCACTGATCGAGGACACGAGCGCGGCATCTTCCGTCACCGACCGGTGACGTTCGATGATCGTCGCCCTGGATGCGGCCCCGAACGAAACCGCGAAGCGCGTATGGACCTGGCCCGCGGCATGCAGGGCCTGCAGTTCGATCGGCGCGTCCAATTCCGTATCGGCCGGAACCGTGATCGCATAACCATCGCGCACGAAACTGCCGTTGATGCGGCCGATCGCGTCATCCTTGTCGAGCGCCGTCAGACCGGCAGCGGCCGAACCATCGGCGAGCCTGTCCTTGAAGAGCGCGATCTCGACGCCGTCAACGGCGGCCTTCGCATCGGCAGCACCCTGCAGGATCGAAAGGACCTTAGAGCCCTCGACCAGAGGCGCGATCGGATCGATGGCGGAAACCAGCGTCACGTCGGGGACGCTGCGCAGCAGGTTCTTGAGGTCGGTATAATGCCAGGCCTCGACGCGGCGGGTCGGCAGGCCGGCCTTCTTGAGCTCGTCCAGAAGCCGATCCCGTGTGCCGATGACGGCGCCATTGCCCGGCAGTTCGCCGATCTGGGCGCCGAAAGCTTCGACCAACGCGGTTTCGGCAGCCGTGAGACGGCTTGTCGTCTGCATGTTCATGACAACATCCTTCCCTGGGGCCGCTTAAGCCGCTTCCCCGATGATATCGGCATAGCCGTTCTCTTCCAGCTCAAGCGCAAGCGCCTTGTCGCCGGAGCGGATGATCTGGCCCTTGTAGAGAACGTGGACCGTGTCCGGCACGATGTAATCGAGCAGGCGCTGGTAGTGGGTGATGACGATCGTGGCGCGATCCGGCGATTTCAGCGCGTTGACGCCGTCGGCGACGATCTTCAGCGCATCGATGTCGAGGCCGCTGTCGGTTTCGTCGAGGATGCAAAGTTTTGGCTCGAGCAGCGCCATCTGCAGGATCTCGGCGCGCTTCTTCTCGCCGCCGGAGAAACCGACGTTCAGCGGACGACGCAGCATCGCCTGGTCGATCTTCAGCTTTTCGGCGGCATCCTTGACGCGGCGGATGAAGTCCGGCGTCGTCAGTTCCGCTTCGCCGCGCGCCTTGCGCTGCTCGTTCATCGCGACCTTGAGGAACTGCATGGTGGCGACGCCCGGAATTTCGAGCGGATACTGGAAGGCGAGGAAGATGCCCTTGGACGCACGCTCGGCCGGGTCGAGTTCCAGAATGCTCTCGCCGTTATAGAGAATGTCGCCCTCGGTGACTTCGTAATCCTGGCGGCCTGCGAGGATATAGGACAGCGTCGACTTGCCGGAACCGTTCGGGCCCATGATGGCAGCAACTTCGCCGGCCTTTACGGTGAGGTTCAGGCCGCGGATGATTTCGGTGCCGTCTTCGGCGATACGGGCGTGCAGGTTCTTGATCTCAAGCATGATCTCGTCTTTCGATTTTCATGGGGAGCCGGGGAGGAGTTAATCCACCAGGTCCAATCTATTCTCGATGCGGTCCAATCGGACCTTGATAGCAGCGATATCGCCGTGGTCGTGATCCTGAAGACTTGCGACACCAGCCATATGCGCGCGCGTCGCGGTCATTTCCGCACGGAGCGTATGGATGTCGTCAGCCATTTTGCGCATGTCCGCGCGCATGGCACGTAGATGCTCCAAGATCAGGTTTTCGACCTTCTCGTTCATCAGCCGACGCTCCCCTCAAGCGAAATGCCGATCAGCTTCTGGGCCTCGACGGCGAATTCCATCGGCAATTGCTGGATGACGTCCTTGACGAAGCCGTTGACGATCAGCGCGATGGCTTCCTCTTCGGGAATGCCGCGCTGCATGACGTAGAACTTCTGGTCGTCGGAAATCTTCGAGGTCGTCGCTTCGTGCTCGATCTGCGCCGAGGCGTTCTTCACATCGATATAGGGCACGGTATGGGCGCCGCACTTGTCGCCGATCAGGAGCGAGTCGCAGTTGGTGAAATTGCGCGCATTCGCGGCCCGGCGGTTGATCGACACCTGACCGCGATAGGTATTGTTCGAATTGCCGGCGGAAATGCCCTTAGAGATGATGCGGCTCGACGTGTTCTTGCCGAGATGGATCATCTTGGTGCCGCTGTCGATCTGCTGATAACCGTTAGAAACGGCGATCGAATAGAACTCGCCGCGGCTGTCGTCGCCGCGAAGAATGCAGCTCGGATATTTCCAGGTGATCGCCGAACCGGTCTCGACCTGGGTCCAGGAGATCTTCGAGCGGGCGCCACGGCAATCGCCGCGCTTGGTGACGAAGTTGTAGATGCCGCCCTTGCCCTGCGCATCGCCCGGATACCAGTTCTGCACCGTCGAATACTTGATCTCGGCGTCGTCGAGGGCGACGAGTTCGACCACGGCGGCATGAAGCTGGTTCTCGTCGCGCTGCGGCGCCGTGCAGCCTTCGAGGTAGGAGACGTAGGCGCCTTCCTCGGCAATGATCAGCGTGCGTTCGAACTGGCCGGTGTTCTTCTCGTTGATGCGGAAATAGGTGGACAGTTCCATCGGGCACCGCACGCCCTTCGGCACGAAGACGAAGGAACCGTCGGTGAACACGGCGGCGTTCAGCGTCGCGTAGAAATTGTCCGAGGTCGGAACGACCGAGCCCAGATATTTCTTGATCAGCTCAGGATGTTCGCGGATCGCCTCGGAGATCGACATGAAGATCACGCCGGCCTTCTGCAGTTCCTTCTTGAAGGTCGTCACGACCGAGACGGAGTCGAAGACGGCGTCGACAGCGACCCGGGGCGTCTCGACGCCAGCCAGAATCTCCTGTTCGCGCAACGGAATCCCGAGCTTCTCGTAGACCCTCAACAGTTCCGGATCGACTTCTTCAAGCGACTTCGGGCCGGCGGTGCTCTTCGGCGCGGCGTAATAGTAGAGGTCGTTGAAATCGATCTTCGGATATTCGACGCGCGCCCAGGTGGGCTCTTCCATGGTCAGCCAGCGACGATAGGCGTCGAGACGCCATTCCAGCATCCATTCCGGCTCCTGCTTCTTGGCGGAGATGAAACGGATGATATCTTCCGAAAGACCCTTTGGCGCCTTGTCCACTTCGATGACGGTTTCAAAACCGTATTTGTACTGGTCCACATCGATTAGGCGAACCTGATCGATTGTTTCCTGCACGGCAGCCATGTCATACTCCAAATCTTGCCGGTTCAAATTCCGGCAATTCTTGTCATCATTCCGGGGGGACAATCGCCACCCTTATGTAGGCGCCAGAAGGCGGTTTTCACACCTTTTGGCAAGCGGAAATTTGCGCATGCGCAATTTTGGAAGCGGTCACGCCGCCTCGCCCGCCGATTTTCGCCGGCCGGCAATCTTGGCGAAGGCGGCAAGCGCCCGCGCGATATCGTCTTCCGTCGTGTCGACGCCGAGAGAAATCCGCAAAGCTCCGAGCTTCGGATCATGTCCCATCGCCGTCAAAACATGGCTTTCACCGACTTTTCCCGCCGAGCAGGCGGAGCCCGCGGACAGCGCGATACCTTCGAGATCGAAAGCGATCTGCCCGGTTTCCGATTTCAGCCCCGGCAAAGTGAAAAAGCAGGTATTCGCCACGCGCAGAACTTCCTCGCCATGGATGATCGCATCCGGGGCAGCCTGGCGCATTCCCGCTTCCAGCCGGTTGCGCAGCGCTTCGGTCGCGGCATTGCGCTCATGAAGGTTTTCGCGCACGGCCTGAGCCGCCGCGCCGAACCCGACGATGGCGTGGAAATTCTCCGTGCCGGAGCGATGGCCCTTTTCCTGGCCGCCACCACGGATCAACGGTTTCGGCATCAGCACTTCGCCGCGCGAGACGAGCGCGCCGACACCCTTCGGACCGCCGATCTTGTGCGACGACAGGATCAGGAAATCCGCATCCAGCACATTGATGTCCACAGGAATACGGCCGACCGCCTGCACGGCGTCCACCACCATCAAGCCGCCATGGGCATGGGCGATCGCCGCAACGTCTGCCACGGGCTGGACAATGCCTGTCTCATTGTTGACCAGCATCACCGCGACCATCGGCATGCCGACGCTCCGGTCGTGTTCGGCCAGCAGCGCCTCAAGTGCGGAAAGATCGACGATACCCGCCGGCGTCACCGGCACTTCGGTCACCTGGGCCGGATCAAAGCGACCGCCTTCGCGGATCGCCGGATGCTCGATCGCAGAGACATAGACACGGCTCATCGCCAAAGGCGCCCGGCCCATGCGGAAATCCGGGGTCAGGACGTGGTTGGCGGCTTCCGTCGCGCCGCTGACGAAGGTCACATGCGGGGGCTCTGCACCGACCAGCGCTGCCACCTGCCGGCGCGCCTTGTCGATTGCGGCGCGTGCCGCCCTGCCCTCGCCGTGAACCGACGAGGCATTGCCGGGCAGTTGCAACGCATCCAGCATGGCGGCGCGGGCCGGCGCGCTCAAGGGCGCGGTCGCGTTCCAGTCCAGATATGTGCGGTTCAGTGCCATTGCCTGATCGGCTTCCGTTTCTAGATAGATGTTGAATTACACACGGGCGGACGGGGGACCCGCATTTTCCTTGAAATTTCCGTCGGCCTTGCCGTAAGAGACATCGCATCGGGCGCGCATCCAGCATGCAGCCCAAAGTTTCGAATGGTTCTAAACTGAGTTTAGAAAAGCTGAGCGTCTTCGTCAAGTCAAACTCGACGTGATACTCGTTTGGAACCTGAACATATTGACCGGAGTACCGATGCCCGAAGTCATTTTCAACGGCCCAGCCGGCCGCCTTGAAGGTCGTTACCAGCCCTCCCGGGAAAAGAGCGCCCCGATCGCCATCATCCTGCACCCGCATCCGCAGTTCGGCGGCACGATGAACAACCAGATCGTCTACCAGCTCTTTTACATGTTCCAGAAGCGCGGTTTTACGACACTGCGGTTCAATTTTCGCGGTATCGGGCGTAGTCAGGGCGAATTCGACCATGGCGCCGGCGAGCTTTCGGATGCTGCCTCCGCGCTCGACTGGGTGCAGAGCCTGCATCCCGATTCGAAGAGCTGTTGGGTTGCCGGTTATTCCTTCGGCGCCTGGATCGGCATGCAGCTCCTGATGCGCCGTCCTGAGATCGAGGGTTTCATGTCGATCGCGCCGCAGCCGAACACCTACGATTTCTCGTTCCTCGCACCCTGTCCGTCGTCCGGCCTGATCATCAACGGCGACAGCGACAAGGTGGCACCTGAGAAAGACGTCAACGGGCTCGTGGAAAAACTGAAGACGCAGAAGGGTATCCTCATCACCCATCGGATGGTCGAGGGCGCCAATCACTTCTTCAACGGTCAGGTGGAAACGCTGATGGCCGAATGCGAGGACTACCTTGATCGCCGCCTCAACGGCGAACTGGTGCCGGAACCGGCAGCCAAGCGCATTCGCTGATCGCTCTCAAAAACTGTTGGCAAAAACTGCTGGAAACGGCCGCTTCAGCGGCCGTTTTCATTTGACGGCTTTGATCGATTTCGGCTGCGGAGAGCCGATATGCCGCGCCTGCCTGACGCGGTTGCGGCCGGAGCGCTTGGCTTCGTAGAGAGCGGCATCGGCGTCCCGCATAGCCCCTGCAAGATCGCCGCCCGGCGCAAGCTCCGCCACGCCGAAACTCGCGGTCACCGCGAAGGAGGGCGCAAGCCCACCGACAGCTATCTCCATCGTCCCGCCCCTGAGCGCCTGCGCAGACAGTGTCGCCATGTCGAGCGTCGTGCTCGGCAGGAAGATCGCGAACTCTTCGCCGCCGATACGGCCGACCACGGCATTCTTGGCAGCGCTTGTCTGCAAAAGATCGCCGAAGGCCTGGATCACCAGGTCGCCAACGGGGTGGCCATAGGTGTCGTTGATCCGCTTGAAATGATCGAGATCGCAGATGATAACCGCGTGCCCGGCCTTCGGCGCCATCGCCATCGCGGCCTTGACGCCATTCTCGAAGCCGCGGCGATTGGCGAGACCGGAAAGCGCATCCTTTTCCGAATTGCTGCGCTCTTCCGCCATGATCTCCAGGACAAGAACCGACAGCAGCGTCAATCCGACCGCGACCATCAGCACCGCCGTCGAGCTTTGCGAGATCAGCGCGTAATTGGTGCCGATATAATCCTTGGCGGTCGTGCCCGCCCCCGCAATCACTGCAAGGCTCGCCTTGGCGAAGAAATGCAGGCCGGTCGCCAGCAGCAGATAACCAAGCGCCCGGTCGATCGCCAGCCGGCGGATCGATGAAAAGATGGCCGCCGCACTTGAAAGGAGCACCAATGCAAACGGTGCCTGGTAGGAAAAGGCATGCGCGGCCGTTCCGCGCGGCAGGTCATAGATCAGCAGGTCGAGGCCGATGCCCGTCACCAGGAAACAGCCCGCCCAGACGGGCGCGACCTTCCGGCCGTAGAGACTGCCGATACCGACCCTGAGCAGGGTCATGCCGCCGAGCACCGATGCGAAGGCGCAGATTGCCCAGAATTTCGTGAGATACGCATAGGCGACCAGCAGTTCGCAGACTGACGAGAGCGAGGCGACGGTAAAAGCGGCGGCAAACCAGAGCGCAGCCGTCCGCGAGCGGCTGCGCGTGGAAACCACAACGAAAACCGCGCCGAAGCATATGGCGATGATAAAATTCACCGCGAGGAAAAAGGCAGCCCCGTTCATCAGCCCATCAATGCTGGAGACCTGCACACCACCAGGTTACCGCGTCCGGGCCGGATGTTAAAAGCGTATGAAACAAGAAACCGTTAATGCATAACCTGCCCTTCTCGCACCCGCTATTGCGTCCCGCGAAAATGGCATGGCCTCTTGTTGGCCGCCGTCCATTCGTAGCGCTGATCACACCCAACATCACTTTTGAAGTGATTACCGGCAAAAACAGTGCTAGAGGCGCGGCCACATATCCCAAAACCCACCCCTGCCAGAGTTAGATCATGTCCAGGTTCAAGTCCGATTTCCTCCGCACGCTCGACGAGCGCGGTTTCATCCACCAGGTCTCCGACGAGACCGGGCTCGACGAACTGTTTTCGAAGGAAATCGTCACCGGCTATATCGGCTTCGACCCGACGGCGCCGAGCCTGCACGCCGGCAGCCTGATCCAGATCATGATGCTGCACTGGATGCAGGAGACCGGCCACCGGCCGATCTCGCTGATGGGCGGCGGCACCGGCATGGTCGGCGACCCCTCGTTCAAGGACGAAGCCCGCCAGCTGATGACCATCGACACGATCGAAGGCAATATCGCTTCGATCAAGCGCGTCTTCTCGAACTATCTCGCCTATGGCGAAGGTCCGAGGCAAGCGCTGATGATCAACAATGCCGACTGGCTGCGCAGCCTCAACTACCTCGAGTTCCTGCGCGACGTCGGCCGGCACTTCTCGGTCAACCGGATGCTGTCGTTCGAGAGCGTCAAGACGCGCCTCGATCGCGAGCAGTCGCTGTCCTTCCTGGAATTCAACTACATGATCCTCCAGGCCTATGACTTCGTGGAACTGGCCAAGCGGACCGGCTGCCGGCTGCAGATGGGCGGCTCGGACCAGTGGGGCAATATCGTCAACGGCATCGACCTCGGTCACCGCATGGGGACGCAGCAGCTTTTCGCGCTGACTTCGCCGCTCCTGACCACGTCCTCCGGCGCCAAGATGGGCAAGTCGGCGACTGGCGCCATCTGGCTCAACCCGGACATGCTGTCGGCCTATGATTTCTGGCAGTACTGGCGCAACACCGAGGATGCCGACGTCCCGCGCTTCCTGAAGCTCTACACGACCCTGCCGATGGACGAGATCGCAAGGCTTTCAGCGCTCGGCGGCTCGGAGATCAACGAGGTCAAGAAGATCCTCGCGACCGAGATCACGGCCATCCTGCACGGTCGCCCAGCGGCGGAAGAAGCAGCAGAGACCGCCCGCAAGACGTTCGAGGAAGGCGGGCTTTCCGAAAACCTGCCGTCTGTCGAGGTCCCCGCTGCCGATCTCGAAGCCGGGATCGGCCTCCTGTCGCTGATCGTGCGCGCCGGCCTTGCCGGTTCGAACGGTGAAGCGCGCCGTCACGTCCAGGGCGGCGCGGTACGCATCAACGACCAGGCCGTCAGCGACGAACGCATGACCATCGGCACCGGCGAAATCACCGGCGACGGGGTGATCAAGCTCTCGCTCGGCAAGAAGAAGCACATCCTGGTGCGTCCGGCCTGAACCGCTCTCCTCGGCAGTGAATTGAAACGGGCCGCTTTCGCGGCCCTTTTTATTGGAATTCAAAGATCTGGCGGAAAATACCGGGCGCGATCAGCGATAGCGGGTTGACGGTCAGCCTCGGCTTTTCGAACGGGCCTTCGAGCTTGAAGGTGATGCCGAGCAGGCCGCGATCACGGCCATTGCCGAGAATGGCGCCGATCAGCGGCAGCTCGCCGAAAAGACGGTTCAGGCCGTAAGCCGGCATGAACGTCCCGGTCATCTCCATATTGCCCTTTGCGTCGCGCACCATGCCCTGGAAGGTCGCACCGATCTGCTCGCCGCGCACCACGCCGTTTTCTATGGCGAACGAGCCATTGCGATAAAGCAGGCTTGCAAAACCGCGCTGGAATTTTGCCGAATTGACATCGATGTTCTTTTTGGTGGCCGTGTTCAGGCTGCGGCCCTCCTGATCCGGCGTCGCGACGAGAGACTGGAGCTTGGCTTCGTTGACCAGCGCGAAATTGCGCAGGTCGATGGCACCGGTCCAGGCATCGCCCTGCGCCTTCAGGCGCAGGTTCAGGAGTCCGCCGCGCATGTTGTCGTAGAGGTTCATGAAGCGGATGATAGCGCCCGCGTCGCCGCTGGTGATCGAGATCGTGTCGCCAGCATTCATCTCGCTGACGACCGCCTGCCCGCTTTCCGTCGAGCCGGAAAAATCCGCCGTCGAGATAGTGCCGCCTCGGCTTGAAAACAGGAACGACACGTTCGAGAGGGTCTGGTCGTTGAAGCCGATCATGCGGTCGAGCTTGCCGCGCACGGTGGCGTTGCTCGTATCGTCGTCACCGCGCTTGGCGCCGCTGCCGCTTTTTCCGCCTCCGCGTATCTTGGTGACGACAGGCCGCATATCGACGACGGAGCCGCTGATCGAGACGTCGAAATTGCCCTTTGCGCGTTTGACGCTCACCGCATAATTGTCGGACGGGGAGAGCTGCATATGCGAGAAGTCCGCCGACGTCAGGCTCCCGCCATTAAGCGCGAAGCTGCCGCGCGCGCCAAAACCGTCGCCGGAGAGTTCGAAATTGCGGATATCGGAACGCTCTCCCGTGTCAGACAGCTCGAATTGCGCCTTGGCCGGAATGCCGCCGCCCTTGGTCCAGCCGAGCCACGGGATGGAAAGCGTCGCCCGGCTTAGATCGAGCGAGACCGTCTGACGGGTTTCGTCGATCCGCGTCAACTGAGCCGTCACCGTCCCATCGATGACGTCGGAGAGGCCGGGAGCGAGTTTTTCTCGCTGATCGTTGTTGAGAACGGTCTTGATGATCCGCTCGCGCTTTGTCGGAGAGGCCGGACCGACGGGTTCGACCAGCGTGATATCGGCCGGCACATCATCGATCTTCCCTTTGGCACTGAGCCGTGCCGTGAGGTTGTCGATCTCGAGCGTGCCATCCAGATCGCCGATCTTGCGACCGGAAAACTGCGGTCCGAGATCGATGCCTTCGAGAGCGACATGGGCGCTCCAGGTCGGCTTCGGCGGATTGTGCGCCAGGATCAGCCCCATATGGGCCTTGAGATCGACGCGCGCATGGCCGGTAAAATCCTCCGGCTTGAATTCGGTCCCCTTCAACGCGTTGATCGGCCGGAAATTCGCAAGCTCGGTCAGCGCGTCGGCGGGTCCCGCAATCTTGAGCGAAAGGTCCGCCATCAAAGGCTTGGCATAGGTGGACGGGATCGAGAACCGGCCGCCCTCGACGGCGACGAACCGACCGGATGGGAAGAAGGAGGACGCGCGGGCGACATCGACCTGCATCACCTCGCCCTTCAAATCGAAGCGGCCGTCGATATCGCGCAGCGGGGGCACGTCGCCTGGCAGGTTGATCCGGGCATCGGCGAGATCGAAGCCGATCTGCAGCTCGTTCTTGTCGAGCTCCATCGGAATGCCGGGACCCTTCATCCGGCCGGCCGGAATGAAGACGGCGATCGAACCGTTGGTAATGGTGCCGCCGAACATATTGTCCATCACCCAGTCGCGCGGTTTCCGCGCCATCCAGAACGGCCAGAGCTGCTTGACCCCGGTCACTTCCATATGCGGCAGTTGCGCCCCGAAACTGATCTCGGGAGACTGGTTGCCGAACCGTACCTTCAGGGATCCGGCCATGCGGCCGAGAGGGCTGGAAACCCCCATTTCATCGAACTGAAGCTCGCGATCCGCCGACAGGTAACGCCCGTTCGCCTTGAGATCGAAGCGCGCCGGCTGCTCGCTTGTCGTGGCGCCGACGGCCGTCGCCCCGCTGATCAGAACGTCGAGGCCGAAACCGGGACGCTTGTCGTCCGGATTGAGCCTGTCGAGATCGATCATCGCGCCCGTGAACGGCAGGATGGTCGGGCCGAAACGGGCTTCGGATTTCAGCAGCTCGATCGAATTCTTCGAAAAGTCGTAGGCCACATTGATATTGGCGCCGCTCAAGGTCTGCTGGATGCCGTCGAAATAGAAATGGCCGGGCGACTGGCGAAGCGTCGCGGTGATAGCGGGCTTTACGGCCTCGCGTGAGCGAACCGCCGAGAGATCGAGATCGAGAGAGCCTTCGATCCCCTCGCGCGGCCGGCCATCCTCGGTTCGCTGCAGCATGAAAGATGTCACTTCGAGGCCCGTCAGCTTGGCCGAGAGCGACGACGTGACCCCTTCGACGGTCTTCGACGCTGCCACGAGAACCGCCTTGCGGCCGTTGAGGCTGATCGCACCGTTGATCTCGACCTCTCCTTCGGCGCTGCGCGTCAACTCGAGATCGTCGACGACCAGCACGATCGGCTTGCGTCCAGGTGCTGCCGGCAGCAGGATTTCGATACCGGCGATGCTGACGGAGCCCGTCCCGGTTCGCTCGATGAGCGCGCGAGCTTCGTCGAGGCGCTGGAAAATCTCTTCCAGCAGCGCCGGCATCGCGTCGATGCGGACTTCCGAGATCGGCAACGGATCGCCGGAGGGCAATTGGGCGGTGTCGAGACGGATATGTTCCGCCTCCATATGCTTGATCGACACCCGGCCGCCGAGAAGCGCCAGCGGATCGACCGCCATGCGCATGGCGCCGGCGCGGCTCAGATGTTGGCCGGTCGCCTGTTCGACGATATCGACGTCGCGCGCCTCCAGCGCAAGGCGCAACCTCGAATCGAACCGGATGGCTGTCGAGCCGACAGTAGCCACGTAACGCGGACCGATGGCGTTGTTGATGGCGCTCTGGGCGCGCGACGAAAGCGTGCTGTCGACCATGCCGCCCTCGATCGCGAAAACGGCGCTACCGACCGCAAGAAACACCAACAGGAGGAAAAGCAGCACGGTCTTGCCGAATCGCCTGCCCCGCCGGCTTGGCAGCGGGCAGTGCACGATGATCGGATCCTCGACTTGTGCGGAGGGCAATTCATGCAGCGGAACGAGTTCTTTCCGGCTGAAACTGATCCTTTCTCCGCGAATTTCCGACATCAGGCTGAGGACTCGTCTTTCTGCAATGGAATTCGGACCGGGCGCGACTGCACTGGACGTCGCCCGGGCGAATATATACCGATTGCGGCAAATATCACTCACGATACCGGCGAAAGAAAGGAAATCCATGGCCGACCTGACCATTGGCGACATCGCACCGGACTTCGAACTTCCACGCGACGGCGGCGGCACCGTTTCCCTCAAGGCTTTTTCGGGAAAACCCGTCGTCCTCTATTTCTATCCCAAGGACGACACCGAGGCCTGCACCAAGGAAGCTATCTCGTTTACCGGCCTTTTGCCGGAATTCGAAAAGGCCGGTGCGCCGGTCATCGGCGTATCGCCCGACAGCGTCAAGAAGCATGACAAGTTCGCCAAGAAGCACGCGCTTTCGGTCATTCTCGCGGCCGACGAGGACACTTCCCTTGCCAATCTCTACGGCGTCTGGAAGGAGAAGAGCATGTATGGCCGCACCTACATGGGTGTGGAACGCACGACCTTCCTGATCGGCGCCGACGGGCGCATCGCCCGGATCTGGCCGAAGGTGAAGGTCAATGGGCATGCCGAGGAGGTGCTTGAAAGCCTCAAGGCGTTGTAGGCAGGAGATATCGATGGCGGGCGAGTTTTCGATCACGTCGCTGAGGGGCGGCGCAACGGCAGCAATCCTGTCGGCCGATCTCGATATCAAGACGCGGCTGGCGCAGGAGACCGCCACCCGGTGGTTCGAGCGGCGGCTGTCCCTGCGCTCGCCGCTCGATCCGCCCCTGCCCGAGCGTCCCGGCCGGCCGGCAAAGCCCGAACTGGTACCGCCGAAGGCGGTCGGCAAACGTTCGCTGCACACCGTCAACGGCCGTATCGCGACGCTGCATGCGATCGCCCATATCGAGCTCAATGCCATGGACCTTGCGCTCGACATCGTCGCCCGCTTTGCGACCGAGCCGGTGCCGAACTCCTTCTTCGACGGATGGATGCAGGTGGCTTTCGAGGAGGCTAAACATTTCCGGATGGTGCGGGCTCGGCTGAACGACATGGGCGCCGACTATGGCGACATGCCCGCCCATGACGGCCTCTGGCAGGCGGCCCATTCCACCCGCAACGACCTTACCGCCCGCCTCGCCGTCGTGCCGCTCATTCTCGAAGCCCGCGGGCTCGACGTGACGCCATCGCTGCAGGCGAAGATGCGCGAGACCGGCGATCTCGAAAGTGCAGCCGTTCTCGACGTGATCTACAATGACGAAAAGGGCCATGTGGCGATCGGCGCGAAATGGTTCCGCTTTCTGTGCGCCCGTGAGCGCAAGGATCCGGCCGCGACTTTCCAGCAGCTGGTGCGCGCCAATTTCCGTGGATCGCTCAAGGCACCATTCAACGATATCGCCCGGGCCGAGGCGGGCCTGACGCCGTCATTCTACAGGTCGCTGACCTCCACCAGCTACGCTTGAACGCCTCGAATTAAAGCGTTCGTTAACCATATCCATGTGTAATCCCACCAATGGGAACAGCGGCTGAACGAGTCGCATCTCCGGGAGATCCGCGTGGCGAAGGGAACCGAAAACCGGGTGTTTGGGAAGCGGGCACCTCAGCACGTTCTCATTTTCGCCAGCGGTGAAAAGATCCGCCACATGACCATCCGGCCCTGGATGGCCGCATTGACCTTCTGTTTTCTCGGCGTTTTCGCGATCGGCTATCTCGGTGCCACCTCCTATCTGGTAATCCGCGACGACCTGATCGGCGCGACCATGGCGCGGCAGGCTCGTATGCAGCACGATTACGAGGATCGGATCGCCGCGCTGCGCGCCCAGCTCGACCGTATCACCTCGCGCCAGCTGCTCGACCAGCAGGTGGTCGAGCAGAAAGTCGAGAAGCTGCTGGAACAGCAGAACGCCCTCTTTTCGCGCCACGGCAAGCTTGGTTCTCTTCTGAACCGCGCCGAGGAGTCCGGCCTCACGGCACCGGAAACACCGGCACCAACCGTGCTTCAGCCGCCAGCCAAGGAACGCCAGGCTTCGCTTTCCGGTGGTAGCGGCGGCGTCAAGGCGATCGAGAAGCTCCTCTCCGGCGAAACCTCCGCCATGCCGCTCCAGACGTCGACCGTCCTTGGTTATGCGCCGTTGCGCGAAAACATCGCCGACAGGGCCGATCGGGTCTTCTCCAGAGTGACGCTGTCACTGAAGAACATCGAGAAGGAACAGCTTGCCAAGATCGCCAACCTGACGACGGGCGCCTCGGAAACCGCAGATGCGATCGCCGCAATCCTGAAGCGGACGGGCGTCGAGGTGGCATCCGCAGACAAGGTGACGGAAGATGCCACGAGCGGCGTTGGTGGCCCCTATGTCGCGCCGCAAACCCATGTCGGCGCCTTCGATGCCTCGCTCGACGAACTCGATGCCGCACTCAGCCGGCTGGAAGCCGTGCGCGAGACGGCGCGCGACCTGCCCTTCGGCAATCCCGCGCCCGGCCGTCCGGTCACCAGCCGCTACGGCAACCGCATCGATCCCTTCCTCGGTCGGCTTGCGCTGCATGCGGGCATCGATTTTCAGGCCTCGACCGGCGACGACGTGAAAAGCACCGGCGCCGGCAAGGTGGTTTCGGCCGGCTTCGCCAGCGGTTACGGCAACATGGTCGAGATCGACCATGGCCAGGGCATCACCACACGCTACGGCCATATGTCAAAAATCCTGGTGAAGGAAGGTGACGAAGTGGCTGCCGCGGACGTGATCGGCAAAGCAGGCTCGACCGGCCGCTCCACCGGCCCGCACGTCCACTACGAGGTCCGCCGCGACGGCAATCCCATCGATCCCGTGCACTTCCTCAATGCCGGCATGAAGCTCACGACCTACCTCAATTGAGCCGGGCTTTCGGCCAGAAAGCAATTCTTTACCGGTAGAGCGATAGCCGGCTTGCCCCGCCAGCATCTTCATTCACCAATCCGGCGTCCAATCGCCTTGCTTTCCTTGACTTTTGGACATTTTGGCCCTATGTCGCGGGCCAGTTGTCGAGCAGCCATGCATCGACTCCCATAGTGTTCGTACAGAACCGGAACGGAAACAGAATTCCCTTTGACCACATTTGCTGATCTTGGCCTGAGCCAGAAAGTCCTCTCCGCTGTCACAGACGCGGGTTACACGATCCCCACGCCGATCCAGGAAGGGGCAATCCCGCATGCGCTGCAGCGCCGCGATATCTGCGGCATCGCGCAGACAGGCACGGGCAAGACGGCCTCCTTCGTTCTCCCGATGCTGACGCTTCTGGAAAAGGGCCGCGCCCGCGCCCGCATGCCGCGTACGCTGATCCTCGAGCCGACCCGCGAACTCGCCGCACAGGTCGCCGAAAATTTTGAAAAATACGGCAAGAACCACAAGCTCAACGTCGCGCTTTTGATCGGCGGCGTGTCCTTCGACGATCAGGACCGCAAGCTGGAACGTGGCGCCGACGTTCTGATCTGCACGCCCGGCCGCCTGCTCGACCATTGCGAGCGCGGCAAGCTTTTGATGACCGGCGTCGAGATCCTCGTCATCGACGAGGCCGACCGCATGCTCGACATGGGCTTCATCCCGGATATCGAGCGGATCGCCAAGATGATCCCCTTCACCCGGCAGACGCTGTTCTTCTCGGCCACCATGCCGCCGGAGATCCAGAAGCTCGCCGACCGCTTCCTGCAGAACCCGGAACGGATCGAAGTCGCCAAGCCCTCTTCGACCGCCAAGACCGTGACGCAGCGCCTCGTCGCTTCGCACAACAAGGATTACGAGAAGCGCGCCGTGCTGCGCGATCTCATCAAGGCCCAGGACGATCTCAAGAACGCGATCATCTTCTGCAATCGCAAGGTCGACGTCGCCGATCTTTTCCGTTCGCTCGAGCGGCATGGCTTCTCGGTCGGCGCGCTGCATGGCGACATGGACCAGCGTTCGCGCACGACCATGCTGCAGAATTTCCGCGACGGCAATATCCAGCTGCTGGTCGCCTCTGACGTTGCCGCACGCGGCCTCGACTTGCCGGACGTCGGCCATGTCTTCAACTTCGACGTGCCGATCCACGCGGAGGATTATGTCCACCGCATCGGCCGTACCGGACGCGCCGGCCGCTCGGGCCGAGCCTTCACTCTCGTTACCCGTTCCGATACCAAATATCTCGCCGCCATCGAGAATCTCATCAATGAGAAGATCGAATGGCTGAACGGCGACATCTCAGCGCTTCCCGCCCCCATGGAAAGCCAGGAGAGCGACCGCGGTAGCCGCAAGGGCCGCGATCGTGATAAGGAGCGCGGCCGCGGCAGACGAAGCGATTCGGGACGTGCTGACTCTGGGCGCGGAGATTCGAGTCACAAGGCTGACACGAAGATCCAAGATAATCCGATTGAAGCAGTCGAAGAGGCATTTGTGGAAGCTAGGGTGGAAACCGTGAAACCGGAACGCAAGGCAGACAGGAAACCGCAGAGCAATGGCGGCAACCGCAACTCGCGGCCGACACCTGCCCCGGCACCCGCAAACGACGACAATCGCGAGCGTCGCCAGCGTTACCACCGCGATCACGACGACGGCCCTACCCCGATCGGCTTCGGCGACGACATTCCGGCTTTCATGCTGATCGTCGCGAACGCCGCCAAGGCTTAAAACCTTCCGTGGCCAAACCCGGCATTGATTTCCCCGGCGTCGGCGCCGGGCTTGTTATCGTGCGCGACGATGGCAAGGTTCTACTTTGCCGTCGCCTCAAGGCGCCGGAAGCGGGCTTCTGGAACATTGTCGGCGGCAAGGTCGATCCGATGGAGCCTTCCTCGGAAGCAGCCCGCCGCGAGGCGGAAGAGGAAACCGGCCTTACGATCGGCAAGGTCGAGTTTCTCTGCGTGGCTGAAGAGATCATCAAGGCCGACGGGCAACACTGGGTCTCGCTGATCTACGTCACCCGCGATTTCACCGGCGAGCCCTCGCTCACCGAGCCCGACAAGCTGTCGGAGATCGGCTGGTTCGATCCGAAGGATCCGCCTCAGCCGCTGTCGCCCTTCTCAGCGAAGGCCTTCGCACATCTTCCAAAGTGATCATAGACGAAAGCCGCTCCGGCGAACCGAAGCGGCCGACTTGATGAAATCAATTTGACAGAATTTCCGGACGCGACCCTGGTCGAGAGATTCGGCAGCCCACGCCCCTCAGTATCAGGCGAACGTACGCGCTTCACATTCTGTCGAGCAAGATGCGAAATCTAGCACTCGGGGATATCCAGGTTCAAGATTTCGAGTTGGCACGCACGGCTGCGTCGAATGCGAGCCGCACCCATTTGCGCATCTCGTCGGGATCGTCGAAGGCGTCTTCCGGCACCGACCAATAAGGCATCAGCACCGGTTTCCCCTTCTTTCCCTCATAAAACCATTGCCTGGCACCAGCGCCTTCGAACTCCGGCGCACTGACCGCATCCACCTTCAGCATGATCTCGCCGCGCAGATCGATCGCGACGATCAAACCATCGTGATAGATGCCCTTGCCGCCGAACATGCGGCGGATCGAGACCGGGCCGAGCCCCTCGAACATTTCCTCGATGTCGGAATTGTCCATTCGCCTACCTTTTCAAAATCCCGCCGGCAGCCATTACCGCCTCCGGCGTATCCACGTCCAGATGCGCGGCAGGCCCGATATCCACGTCGATCACCGAAAGCCCCGAGTTCTCGATGAGCGCGCGGGCACCGACATCGCCTTCCAGCCGCAGCACGGCATCGTAAGCTATCCGCGGCAGAATGATCGGGTTGCCGCGTTTTCCGTCCGAGACCGAACGAACCACGACACCGCCGCCAGCCTGACGGAAGGCGGCGATCAGCATGTTCAGATGCTCCGTGGTAACGCCCGGCATGTCGGCCAGCATGACCAGGATACCATCCTTCTGGGCCAGTTCCGGACTGGAGAAACCGGCAACCAGCGAACTTGCCATGCCGGAAGAGTAGTCCGGATTGAAGTGAGAACTGATACCGAGGCCGGCCAGCGCCATCTCGATCTCGTCGCGCCGATGACCGGTCACTGCGACCACCGGTGAGGCCTGCGACGCCAGCAGTATTCCGGCGGTGCGGCGGACGAGCGGAATGCCGTCAAACTCGGCGAGCAGCTTGTGCGGCCCGTCCTTGCCCATACGCCGCGCCTGGCCGGCCGCGAGCATCAGGGCGCCTACCGACAATGCCGCCGCCTTTTCGGGCGCCGCATCGCGCGGGCGCGGCCGGGTCGGAATTTCCATCAGCAGCCCGCCGACGCCCATGCCGGTGATATCGAAGGAGGTCGGCGTCTCGCCGGCCATCAGCCGGTTCAGCACCCAGTCGAAACCGTTTTCCTTCGGCGAGCGCGCGCAGCCCGGAGCACCCAGCACCGGGACCTTGCCGATCCGCCCGAGAACCAGGAGATTGCCGGGGTCGACGGGCATGCCGACCTGATCGACCTCCCCGCCCGCGCGTCGGATGGCGGCGGGAATGACATCGTCCGGATCGGCCACCGCCGAGGCGCCGAAGACGATAATCATAGCCGGCTCATTAATTTCCTCGGATCGAATCTGTTGAAGAACCCCGGTAAGGCGTTCGGCGGAATGGGGAATGCGGATCTCTTTTATTAGCCGGCTACCGGATGGCGCGAGCCTCTGCTCCAGCAGCTTGGCGGTGCGGTCCATGACCGACGCCTTCAGCGAGGGAAGCTCGGTCGCGACCAGCGTCACCGCACGGGGACTGAAGGCTTTTACCTCGAAGGCGACCGATTCTGCCAGCAGCGCCACGGCTTCCGCGACCTTTGCCTCACCAACGGCAAGCGGAATGATCTTGACGGTCGCCACCATGTCGCCGGCGCGCACCGCCACATGGTCGGCAAGGCAGGCAAGCGTGATCGCCGGATCGATACGGTTCAGCGCGTCGACCACCCTCTTGTCGGCAACAAAAAGCCCATCCACCCTGGCATAGATGTTGACGCGGCCGGTGGTCGCCTCCGAGAAACGCAGATTGTCCGGCGCGATCGCATCGGCGATCGCCTGCGCCGCGTCGTCCTCCAGCATGTCGCCGGGATCGAGCCGCACCGCGACGACGGATGCGACGCCTTCTTCCGAAAGCCGAGCGATATCATTCTGGGAAAGTATTTGCCCTTTCGACATGCGGCCGGCGGCTAGCCTGATACTGTGCGCCAGCACCACGCCTTCAGCTTCGCCGAGTTCGAACGTCCCGTATCTCATGGCGTCACCCCTCGGTGACGAGATCGCGCCGGCGGAACGCCTGGACGATCTGGGCCAGCGTGGCGAGCGCGATCTCGGCGGGGCTCGCGGCACCGATATCAAGGCCGATCGGCGCGGCGATGCGGCCGATCTCATTGTCGGTACGGCCCATCTCCTTCAGCCGCTCCACACGCTTCGCATGGGTCTTCCGGCTGCCGAGCGCGCCGACGTAGAAGCAGCCGACCCGCAGCGCTTCCGAGAGCGGGAAATCATCGATCTTCGGATCATGTGTGACGGCCGCCAGTGCCGTATAGGCGTCGAGCGGGCGATCCTTCAACACGTCTTCAGGCCAGTCGGCAATCAGATCGACGCCCTCGAAACGTTCCTCGGTCGCAAAAGCCGTGCGCGGATCGATGATCGTCAGGTCATACCCGGCGACCGGGGCCAGCCGGGCCAGCGCCTGGCTGATATGGACGGCACCGATCACCACGATGCGCGGCGGCGGCAGGTGAACATTGAGGAACAGCGACCGGCCTTCGACCTCGACCGTTCCCGCCTTGCCGCTGCGAAAGACTTTCGCGATCTCCTCGCCGAGCAGGCCCGACACGGGTTCGCCCTCGAGGATCACCTGCACCTGATCGTCGGCGAGATCGGTCACCACCACGGCAGCCCTGCGGGAACGCCGGGCGGCGTTGAGCTTCGTCAGTGCTTCGAGCCGCATCAGCCGAGCCTTTCCACATAAACCCTGATCCGGCCGCCGCAGGACAGGCCGACCCGCCATGCGGTCTCGTCGGCAACGCCGAATTCGAGCATTTTCGGGGCGCCGCTCTCGATGACGTCGAGTGCTTCGGTGATGACAGCGCCTTCGACGCAGCCGCCGGAGACGGAACCTTCGAAATTGCCTTCGCCGTCGATGACGAGATGGCTTCCGGTCGGCCGCGGAGCCGAGCCCCAGGTCTCGATCACGGTTGCGATCGCCACGTTGCGGCCGGCCTGCTTCCAGCTCTCGGCGGTCCGCAACGGGTCCAGAATTTCGGAAACAGTCATACGACCCTCCTCATGTCCAAATAGCGCCGCGGGTCCGCGGTCTTTGTGCGGTCATCCGACAATGCAATCGCCAAATCGGCAAGCGAGCGCAGGTTATGGACGGCGCGAAACTCGTCCACATGCGGCAGCATGGCGCGCACGCCGCGCGCCCGGGCCTCGAAACCATCGAACCGCAACAGCGGGTTCAACCAGATCAAACGGCGGCAG
Organism: Neorhizobium galegae; assembly: GCF_021391675.1. Lineage (NCBI taxonomy): Bacteria > Pseudomonadati > Pseudomonadota > Alphaproteobacteria > Hyphomicrobiales > Rhizobiaceae > Neorhizobium > Neorhizobium galegae. The sequence continues at coordinate 2,123,211 of NZ_CP090095.1, read as the reverse complement.
GACCGGTGCAGCCTGTCCATTTCCTGCGCCAGTTCCTCGACGCCCTCTCGCTCAAGGCCATCGGTTATCAATAGCACGACGGCGCCCTGCCCCAGCACACGGCGGGACCAGAGCCGGTTGAATTCGGCAAGCGTCGCGCCGATACGCGTTCCGCCGGACCAGTCGCGCACCGCGTCCGTGCAGCCGGCCAGCGCTTCGTCTGGATCGCGGCGGCGCATCTGGCGGGTGACATTGGTCAGCCGAGTGCCGAACAGGAAGGTATGTACGCGGGTGCGCTTTTCGGTCAGCGCATGCAGGAAATGCAGGAAGATGCGGGTGTACTGGCTCATCGAGCCGGAAATATCGGCAAGCACGACCAGCGGCGGCGGCGCGGTCTTGCGTTCGCGGAACCGCGGCAAAATGAGATCGCCGCCGCTCTTCATCGCCTGGCGCATGGTGGCGCGCGGGTCGATCCTCGGCGGGCGGCTGGACGGCCGGAACCGCCGCGTCGCCACCTTGTCCAGAGGCAGAGCGAGCTTGACCAGCTGGCGCCGGGCTTCGGCCAGTTCGGCCGCGCTCATCTGGGCGAAATCCATGCGCTTGAGGATCTCGCCGACAGAGGTCGTGAAGCGGGAGTCCACTTCGATCTCCGGCGGCTTCTTGCGGTTTGGGGTCTCCGGCTGGTCGGCGGTCAGCGCCTCGCTGACGCGGGTGGCGCCGGCCTTCTGCTTTTCCCTTTCGCGATTGTCGGCAGCCTTGGGCGACATCATCGCGATCATCTTGCCGACCAGATCGCGGGAACGCCAGAACAGGCGAAAGGCCTCGTCGAAGACAGGCTGGTCCTCATGGCGCCTGACGAAGACGGCAGACAGCGCCGCGTGGAATTCCTCGCGCGAACCGATGCCGATCGCATCGACCGCGGCAATCGCGTCGGCGGCAGCGGCCGGCCCGGTCTTCAGCCCGGCACGGCGCAATACGCGGGAGAAATAGACGAGGTTGTCGGCGAGCCGGCCATCATCGCCAGACCTCCCCGGACCGAACCCACCAGCGCCGGCCGGAACCGGGGGCACGATCATTCCGTCGTCGCTCAAGCCTGCCATGGCCCCTATCCTGCTGCCAGCAATTCGGCCTTCACTTCGGAAAGCACCCGTTCGCCTTCTCCGCCTTTGATGCGGGCGATATCGTCCTGATATTTCAAGAGCGTGCCGAGCGTATCGGCAATCGTTTCCGGATCGAGGGCGATCCGGTCGAGCTCGGTCAGCGCCGTCGCCCAGTCGATGGTTTCGGCCACGCCCGGGTTCTTGAAGAGGTCGACTGTCCGGAGCTTCTGCACATAGGCGACCACCTGCCGCGACAGGGTTTCGGAGCATTGCGGCACCTTGCGGCGGATGATCTCCAGTTCCTGTGCCGCATCCGGATAATCGACCCAGTGATATAGGCAGCGCCGCTTCAGCGCGTCATGGATTTCGCGGGTGCGATTGGTGGTGATGATGACGATCGGCGGCTCTGCGGCCTTTATCGTCCCAAGTTCCGGGATCGTCACCTGAAAGTCCGAAAGTACTTCCAGCAGGAACGCTTCGAAGGCTTCGTCGGTGCGGTCGAGTTCGTCGATCAGGAAGACCGGCGCCGGACCACCCGGCTGGCCAAGCGCCTGCAGCACCGGCCGGCGGATCAGGTGACGTTCGGAAAAGAGGTCCGCCTCGATGCGCGTGCGATCCTTGACGCCCGATGCCTCCGAAAGCCGGATGTCCAGCATCTGGGCCGGATAATTCCATTCGTAGACTGCCGAGGAGATATCGAGGCCTTCGTAACACTGCAGCCGGATCAGCGGCCGGTTCAAGGCCTTGGCCAGCGTCTTGGCGATCTCGGTCTTGCCGACGCCGGCTTCGCCTTCGAGGAAGAGCGGGCGTTTCATCTTCAGCGCCAGGAAGATCACCGTGCCGAGCGAACGTCCGGCAAGATAATCCTCGGCGCCCAAAAGCGCGATCGTCTCGTCGATCGAGGTCGGCAAAGCGCTCGTTTTTCCTTCAGGCATGATCACACCCTTTCAAACGGCATCCTATAAGCTACGAAAGCCGCGATCCAGATAGATGAGCGAGGGGTTCGCCTCGCCGAAATGCATGGCCTTCACCTCGCCGAACATGACGAAATGGGTCGAAACCCGTTTTATGTCGGTCAGACGGCAATCGAAGCTGACGACGGCATCGGCCAGCACCGGAGCGCCGGTCACCAGAGTTTTCCAATCTCCGAGCGCAAACCGCTCCTCGGCGGGAACGCCGCTCAGGCCCGCAAATCCCGTCGCCAGCGCCTGATGATGCGCCGCCAGCGAATTCAAAGCAAAGACGCCGCTCCTCTCGAAGATGGCATTGCTTGCATTGCTGCCGTTCAGGCAGACGAGCACGGTCGGCGGGTTGTCCGAGACTGAGCAGGCTGCCGTCACCGTCACGCCGCGCCGCACGCCTTCGAATTCCGTCGTCACAACCTGGACGTGGCCAGCGTATCGTGCCATGCCGTTCCGGTAGTGGACGGGGTCGAGGAGAGGCTGGTCCGTCAAAGGCATCTCTTGAAAGGCATCGGGGGACCGCCGTCAGTCCCGCATTACTCTTGGAGATATGGTGGCAAAAACCCTTGATGTCCACCGGAGTAGCGGCTTTTTACTTCGGAAAGCCGATTCTCTTTGACGGCTGCGATCAGAAAGCTAAATGTCGCTTCGAGAGAGAATCCCAGGAAAAACATGACAGCACGACGTTTCATCATCGCCGGACTGCTGGCTTCGTTTCTCGGATGCGGATCGGCACCGGCGGCAGTGATCGGGGTGGTCGCGCCGCGCTCCGGCCCATACGCACCGCTTGGCACTCAGGTCTTTCAGGGCGCCCGCGCGGCAGCGGAAGCGGGCGGCGACACCGTCGTCGAGATCGACGAGAGCTGCGATGAAAACGGTGGCGCTGCCGCCGCCAGGGGCCTCACCAACGCGAAAGTGTCCGCCGCCGTCGGTTTCCTCTGCGTCGAGACGCTTTCCACCGCATTGCCGCTGCTGAAGGCCGCACAGATTCCGGCCATTACCGTCTCGGTGCGCTCGAAGATCCTGATGGAGGACACGCTGCGCAACGGCTGGCCGTTCTTTCGCATGGCGCCAGCCGAAGGCGACGAGGCGGAGAAACTGTCCGAAACCATCGTCAATGTCTGGAAGGCGGAGCCAATCGCGCTGGTCGAGGACGGCACGATCTACGGCCGCGAGCTCGCCAGCGCCATCCGTCAGCGCCTCGAACCGATGGGCATCACGCCGATCTTCACCGACACGTTCCGACCTGGTCAGGAACAGCAAGTGGCGCTGGTGCGCCGTCTCGCCAAGGCGGGGGCAAGCCATGTGTTCGTCGGCGGCGACCGCAACGACATGGCGATCATCGCCCGCGACGGCGCTTCCGAAAACTTTCCCCTCACCTTGCTCGGCGGCGATAACTTGCGTGCGGCCAACCGTCCGGTGCCCCTGCGCGACGGCGTCCTGGCCGTCGCCCTCCCGGACTATGCCACCCTGCCCTCCGCGGCAGCGGCCGTCGCAGCCCTGCGCGCGAAAAATATCGATGCGGACGGATATCTGCTGCCTGCCTATGCCGCGACCGAACTTGTTCACCAGGCGGTGACCGCGGCGACAGGCCAGCCTCTGGCACAGACGATCGGCAGCCGTTCCTTCAGTACCGTGATCGGCCCGATCGCCTTCGATCGCGGTCATGAACTAAGGGACAATCCGTTCCGCCTGCTCGAATGGCGGGGATCCACGTTCATCCTCTCGCGTCCGGCGACAGACTGACGATTGTTCCGCCCGCGCCGCAATGTTAGAGGGACCGTCGACAACCGGAGACTTTCGACCCATGACGCTCGCCACCGCTCTGCCGATCCGCATCGCCCCGTCCATTCTCGCGGCCGACTTTTCAAAGCTCGGCCAGGAAGTGCGCGACGCCGTCGAAGCGGGAGCCGAATGGGTCCATCTCGACGTGATGGACGGGCATTTCGTGCCGAACATCTCGTTCGGTCCTGACGTCATCAAGTCGCTGCGACCTTACACCGCCGCCTTTTTCGATTGCCACCTGATGATCTCGCCGGCCGATCCTTACCTCGAAGCCTTCGCCAAGGCCGGATGCGACGGCATTACCGTGCATGTCGAGGCCGGGCCGCACCTGCACCGCTCGCTTCAGACGATCCGCTCGCTCGGCAAGAAGGTCGGCGTCACGCTCAACCCGGCAACGCCGCTCTCGGCGATCGAAAACGTGCTGGACGATATCGACCTGATCCTGATCATGAGCGTCAATCCGGGCTTCGGCGGCCAGAAGTTCATTCCCGCGATGACCGACAAGATCCGCGCTGCCAAGGCGATGATCGGCAGCCGGCCGATCGAGCTGGAAGTCGATGGCGGCATTACCGCCGATACGATCGGCGCGGCAACCGCTGCAGGCGCCAATGTCTTCGTTGCCGGATCTGCGGTTTACAAAGGCGAAGGAATCGCGGCCTATCGTGAGAACATCGCGCGGCTGAAAGCTGCGGCGGAGGACGGACGCAGATGATATCAGCCTTGCGATATTCGGTTCCGGCATTTGCGGCGATGTTGTTCGCCGGCTCCACATCCGCGGCCGATATCGCAAGCGTCCGCCCGATCGGCTTTTCCTCCGACGGCGCCGTTTTCGCCTTCGAGGAATACGGCATCCAGGACGGATCCGGCTTCCCCTATGCCAATATCTACGCGCTCGACCTCAACAAGGATACCTACCTGCCGGGAACGCCGTACCGGGTCCGGCTGGAACAGGATGGAGCGACGATCGCCAAGGCCCGCTGGCAGGTGCACAATGACGCGGATGGAATGATCGAAACCCACGAGCTCGCCAATCATCCAGGCGAAGTCGTCGCTTTCAACCCGATCACCGAGATCGGCAACGATCCCCATCAGCTGCGATATCGCAGCGTTCCGGCCGTACCACCGGTCGGAGAAGCCAATACGCTCGTCCTCGACGAGGTCCCGCAGCCGCTCGGCCCGCAATGTGAAGGCATAGTCGAAAAGACGGTCTCCTTGCGCCTTCGCTTTACCGAACGGAACGGGAAACCTGTCAACGACGTTGTTCACGAAGACCAGCGCATTCCGGCGTCACGCGGCTGCGTTACCGGCTACCGGCTCGCTGGCGTCGTCAGCGGCTCGTCGCTCGAAGGCGCTGCGGTCGAAGTAGCGCTGATCATGGTCCTCAGTGCCGGTTTCGAGGGCCAGAACGGACGCTGGATCGCCGTTCCGGTCAAGACAGCGCCCTAATCCCTGTTTGATTGCCTCAAAAACTTGAGCTTCGCCGCGCTTCTTGCTACAGCGCAGCCGACACTCGTGAAGGAAACGACAAGCCCATGATCCCCCGTTACTCGCGGCCCGAAATGGTCGCCATCTGGTCGCCCGAAACCAAGTTCCGCATCTGGTTCGAGATCGAGGCTCATGCCTGCGATGCGCTTGCGGCGATCGGCGTGATCCCGAAGTCGGCAGCGGAGACGATCTGGGCAAAGGGTGGCTCGGCCACGTTCGACGTTGCGCGCATCGACGAGATCGAAGCCGTCACCAAGCATGACGTCATCGCCTTCCTCACCCATCTCGCCGAATTCGTCGGGCCGGACAGCCGCTTCATCCATCAGGGCATGACGTCCTCCGACGTGCTCGACACATGCTTCAGCGTCCAACTGGTGCGCGCCACGGACCTCCTGCTTGCCGATATCGACAAGCTGCTCGAAGCGCTGAAGCGCCGCGCCTTCGAGCACAAGGACACGGTCACGATCGGCCGCAGCCATGGCATTCATGCCGAGCCCACCACGTTCGGCGTCAAGCTCGCCCAGGCCTATGCGGAATTCGACCGCAACAAGACGCGCCTGCTCGAAGCCCGTGACGAGATCGCCACCTGCGCGATTTCCGGCGCCGTCGGCACCTTCGCCAACATCGACCCCCGTGTCGAGGAACACGTCGCCGCCGCCCTTGGCCTGAAGCCGGAACCGGTCTCGACCCAGGTCATTCCGCGCGACCGTCACGCCATGTATTTCGCGATATTGGGCGTGATCGCCTCGTCGATCGAGCGGCTGTCGATCGAGGTCCGCCACCTGCAGCGCACCGAAGTCCTCGAAGCGGAAGAGTTTTTCTCGCCGGGCCAGAAGGGCTCGTCGGCCATGCCGCACAAGCGCAATCCGGTGCTGACCGAAAACCTGACGGGCCTTGCCCGCATGGTGCGATCCTATGCGTTGCCGGCCATGGAAAACGTCGCGCTCTGGCACGAGCGGGACATTTCCCATTCCTCGGTCGAGCGCATGATCGGCCCGGACGCGACGGTAACGCTCGATTTCGCCCTGGCGCGGATGACCAGCGTGATCGACAAGCTGCTCGTCTACCCCGAGAACATGATGAAGAACATGAACAAGTTCCGTGGGCTTGTTCACTCGCAGCGGGTGCTGCTTGCCCTTACGCAAGCCGGGGTCTCGCGCGAGGACGCCTATCGTCTCGTGCAGCGCAACGCGATGAGGGTCTGGGAAGAAGGCAAGGATTTTCTCGAGGAACTGCTGGCGGACCAGGAAGTCCGTGCCGCACTTTCCGAAGAGGACCTGCGCGAAAAATTCGACCTCGGCTATCACACCAAACACGTGGACACGATCTTCCGCCGGGTCTTCGGCGAGGCTTGATCTTGACCCTCTGAGAACCCAGATAGGCGCCATGAAGGCATCCGAAGCAGATATTTTGATCGTCCCCGGCTACACCAATTCCGGGCCGCATCACTGGCAGACCCGTTGGGAGCAGAAGCTGACGACGGCCCGCCGGGTCGAGCAGGAGGAATGGTCGAAGCCGGTGCGCGAGGACTGGGTCACACGTGTCGCCGAAGAGGTGAACCGTGCGACGCGGCCCGTCGTCATCGTCGCCCATTCGCTCGGCATCCCCACCGTCATTCATGCGGTTCCGCTGTTCACGAAACCGGTGGCCGGCGCCTTTTTCGTGGCCCCGCCGGAAGTGGACAATCCGTCCATCCGGCCCAAGCACCTGCAGACCTTCGGCCCCTACCCGCGTGATCCGCTTCCCTTCCCGTCGCTGACGGTTGCAAGCCGCAATGATCCGTTCGGCTCCTACGAACATGCGGACGACATCGCTTCCGCCTGGGGTTCGATGCTGGTCGATGCCGGGGAAGCCGGCCACATCAACCAGGATTCCGGCCATGGACCGTGGCCGGAAGGCACAATGGTTTTTGCCCAGTTCCTCAGTCGCCTTAAGCCTTGAAAATACGAAGGAACAGGCGTTGACCCATAATTTTCGGGTGCGTTAATTCGAACAGCATTTTTAAGCTGGACTTAATTGACACTTGCTAAGATGCGCGCTCGTTTTCTAGCGCGCCAGGCTGTGCCGATGCCGTCAAATGTTCTCTTACGCCTATTGGACTCCGGCCCGGGAGACGAGATCGGCGTTCTTGAGACGGTATTCCAGGCGGCTCCTTTCCCGATTGCCATCATCGATCATGCCGCTGCGCTGCTGTTCGCAAACAGCACATTCAAACGCGAATGGCTTGGCGAAGGCAGGCTACCGACTGCCTTGTCGGCCCTCCTGCGTCCCGACGACCAAGCCAAGGTCCCTCTGGCGATCCAGGGCATGAGCATTGATTCCCCAGCGGAACGTCTGGAACTGCGCATCGTGAGCCCGGCCGGGTCTCAGCGATGGGTGGTGGCGACCGTCACGCCGCTCGGAAAAAATTTCAAGGGCCAGTGCCTGTTTGCGGCCCACCTGACGGACATCACCGACCAGAGGCGGCAGTTCGAAGAACTTGCCGAGCGCGAAAGCCGCTGGGACAACGCGCTGGTCAGCTCCGTCTCAGGCGTCTGGGACCATAATTACGCGACAGGCCAGAAATATTACTCGCCGGTGTGGCGGCAGATCCGGGGAATGTCGGCGGAGGACCCACTGGCTGCCAGTACGGAGGAATGGCTCAAACTTGTCCATCCGGACGACCATGCGCTTGTCATCCATGCCATGGAGCGGCAGATCGCCGGGGATCCCGCCTACGCCGTCTTCGATTATCGCGAACGCCACAAGCAGGGGCATTGGGTCTGGATCGAATGCCGGGGCGCCTGTGTCGAATGGGACGCGAACGGCAAGGCGACCCGTGTCGTCGGCACGGACACGGACATCACCGCCCGCAAGGCCGCTGAAGAGAAGACGGCGCAGATGTCGAGGCGGCTCGACATGGCCCTCGAAATATCCGGGATCGGCGTCTACGAATCCGACTTCTCCACCGGCGAGGTCGAGTGGGACGAACGGATGTTCCGGATCTACGGACTGGAAAAGAGCGAGGAAGTGAAGATCGGCGGGCTCTGGGAGAGCTTCCTGCACCCGGACGATGCCGCACGCGTCCAGGCAAACGTCTCCGCCCATATCGATGAGGGCAAACGTTTCTCGGACCAATACCGCGTGATACTGCGGGACGGCTCCGAACGCGTCGTGCGCACCCGCACCATGTCTTTCATCGACGGTAACGGTCACCAGAAGATGGTCGGCGCCAACTGGGACGTCACGCCCGATGTGACGCTTCACGGGGAACTGGAACGGGCAAAGACCCTTGCCGAGGCGCGCAACCGCGAACTCGAAGCCGCGCGCAGCAGCATCGAGCACAATGCGATGCACGACTACCTGACCGATCTCCCCAATCGGCGTTATCTCGACGAGATGCTGGATCGCATGGCGGCGGAATGCGCCCGCGACCGATACGGCATCGCAATCCTCCATATCGACCTCGATCGCTTCAAGCAGATCAACGACACGCTCGGCCACAGTGCCGGCGACATGATGCTGAAGCATGCGGCAAAAGTCCTCAAGGGCACGATCCGCAAGGGCGATTTCGTCGCCCGTATCGGCGGCGACGAATTCGTCATCCTGTCGAAATTCGAAGGATCGCCGCGCAAGCTCTCGCATCTGGCAGACCGCATCATCAAAGAGTTGCGCAAGCCGGTATCCTATGAGGGCCACGACTGCCGTTTCGGCGCCAGCATCGGCATCGCCTGCCATACGGGAGCGGATGTGGATGCGAGACAGCTTCTCCTGAACGCCGATATCGCGCTCTACCGGGCCAAGAACCGCGGCCGCAATCGGCATGAATTCTTCTCTGCCGAGACCCAGAATGAGATCATCAGCACCAAGCGCATTTCGGACGAGATCCTTCTTGCTCTCGAGCGCGACGAGTTCATTCCGTATTATCAGCTGCAGTTCGATGCGCAGACGCTGGAGATCGCCGGCGTGGAAACGCTGGCGCGGTGGATGCACCCGGAACGCGGCATGCTGTCCCCGGACAAGTTCCTCGATATGGCCGAGGAACTCGATGTCGTCTCGGTGATCGACGGGACCATCCTTGACAAGGCGCTTGCCGATTTCCGGGACTGGCGCGCGCATGGCCTTCCGATCCCAAAACTTTCGGTCAACGTTTCCTACCGGCGGCTGCGTGATGCCTCGCTGTCACGCAAGCTCAGGAAACTCAGGATCGAGCCCGGCACGGTATCCTTCGAGCTGCTCGAATCGATCTTCCTCGACGACTGCGACGAGGATGTCCTGAGGAACCTGGCGCGCATCAGGAAGCTCGGCATCGAGATCGAGATCGACGATTTCGGCACCGGCCACGCCTCGATCATCGGCCTCCTGCGGCTCAATCCGCGTGCGCTGAAGATCGACCGCGAGCTCGTCCGCCTCGTCTCGCAGTCGCAAAAGCAACGAAAGATGGTCGGATCGATCATCGAGATCGGCAAATCGCTGAATATCGAAGTCGTCGCGGAAGGCGTCGAGACCACGGAACAGATCCGCATCCTGCGCGATCTCGGCTGCGACATCCTGCAGGGTTATGCGCTCGCAAGACCGATGCCGCGTAGTAGCATTCCGGATTTCATACTTTCCGGTCGGTGGCGCCCCGGCGAAAGCCCGCAGCCCGACAGCCGCAAGCGGCACCCCACCCACGACTGAGAGCTCGACTTTGACGGGCATAAAGAAAAGCCGCGCCCGACAGGACGCAGCCTTCATATCGGGCTTTGAACAAGCTGGTTACTGGTTCTCGATCTGATCAATCGCCTGAGCCAGAAGCTCCACCATCTTGGTGCGGATATCCTGGTCGGAGATGGAGACGCCGCCGGCATCGAGATCGCTGCGCAGCTTGCGGAACACATCCTCGTCACCCGCTTCCTCGAAGTCGGCAACCACGACTTCCTTCGCGTAAGCGTCAGCATCCGCCTTGCCGAGCAGGCCGGCTGCCCAGAGGCCGGCGAGCTTGTTGCGGCGGGCGAGCGCCTTGAACTTCAATTCCTGATCCAGGGCAAACTTGTTTTCAAAGGCTTTTTCGCGATCGCTGAGGCCACTCATCTCGGGTCTCCCAAAGTGAACTTATATGGGACCCCTTAATCAAAAGACGAGGCGAGCGCAATCGGCGGAACGTCGATTCCGGCATTGACGGAAGCGGAATCGTGGCCGGCAATTGACGAATGCGAATTTCGCCTCGGGGAAACCTGTGCCTGCTGTCTTTGCCCGCACCCCCTTGGCCGTGTCTGTCAGCAGGTCCGGCATCGCCAATCGCAGCTCCTCGCCTGGATTTGCGACACCGGTCGCGTCGAAATCATGACGCAATTTGGTGGCTAAGTCCTGCCGAGGGTTGCCGTCGAGGATTGGAATCCCAGATCACAGGCGTAGGCGCCTGCATCGGCACAGTGAGCAGCCGTGCGATCCGGGGGCCATCAGCCCCTTGCGGCGAGTTCCCGCGCGAAACCGCAAGCTTTGGTCACGGGTAAATTGGTCCTCAACGGCTTTGGCCCGGTCACAAAGAGCATATATGTCACGGGTCCCCGCTTTTCCTGTTTATTACCGCCCTTTCAGCCCGGACACCCCAGTTGCCAGAGCAAACCCTTCGATAACCCGTGTAGTCTGAAGCTCACTGATTCCTGGTTGCGCTTCGCCCACCCCTCGCCCACAAAGGTTTGGAGGCCCGCATTGTGAAACCCGTTCTTTTCCGATAAGGGACCGCTCAACATCATCCATTGCGTCCACCAGGGGCGCCAACAATGAGACAAGAATCATGAACCGTCGCCGCCGTATCTACGAAGGCAAGGCCAAAATCCTTTATGAAGGCCCCGAGCCCGGCACGCTGATCCAGTTTTTCAAGGACGACGCCACTGCCTTCAACAAGAAGAAACATGACGTCATCGACGGCAAGGGTGTACTCAACAACCGTATCTCGGAATACCTCTTCACCCATCTGAACAAGATCGGCATCCCGACGCATTTCATCCGCCGGCTGAACATGCGCGAGCAGCTGATCAAGGAAGTGGAGATGATTCCGCTCGAGATCGTGGTGCGCAACGTTGCCGCCGGATCGCTCTCGACCCGCCTCGGCATCGAGGAAGGCATGGTCCTGCCGCGCTCGATCATCGAGTTCTACTACAAGTCGGACGCGCTCGCCGATCCGATGGTCTCCGAGGAGCACATCACCGCTTTCGGCTGGGCGAACCCCGCCGAACTCGACGACATCATGGCGCTCGCCATCCGCGTCAACGACTTCCTCTCCGGGCTTTTCCTCGGCGTCGGTATTCAGCTCGTCGATTTCAAGATCGAATGCGGCCGCCTGTTCGAAGGCGACATGATGCGCATCATTCTCGCCGACGAGATCTCGCCGGACAGCTGCCGCCTCTGGGATATCGAAACCAGGGAAAAGATGGACAAGGACCGTTTCCGGCAGGATCTGGGCGGGCTTGTGGAAGCTTATTCGGAAGTCGCGCGGCGTCTCGGCATCATCAATGAGAACGAACCTGTCCGCGGCACCGGACCGGTTCTCGTCAAGTAATCTGGGGGTTGGATCTGTGATCAAGGCACGCGTGACGGTCACGCTCAAGAACGGCGTTCTCGATCCGCAGGGCAAGGCCATCGAAGGCGCGCTCGGCAGTCTCGGTTTTTCCGGCGTCGGACATGTGCGCCAGGGCAAGGTCTTCGACCTTGAACTCGAGGGCACCGACAAGGCGAAGGCCGAGGCGGACCTCAAAGCCATGTGCGAGAAGCTGTTGGCAAACACTGTGATTGAGAACTATACTATAGCCCTCGACTGAAGGTTGCGGAGCGTGTGATGGCCGAAGTCACAAACGAAATGCTCTACGAGGAGATGTTGAAGCTCGACGAGCGTAGCAAGCAGACGCTTGAGTCGCTTGAAGAGCTTGTCAGCTTCATGAAGGAGACGAACCGCGAGCTTGCCGAGGGACAAGCGCGAACCGAAGCCTTGAAGAAGGAGCTTTTCGGCGACCGTTTCGATCGATACGGAGCGTATCGTGGCTGACGTTTCCCAGGAACTCATCAATGAGCTTCTGCGACGACTCCATCAGCGAGCTGACAAGTCGGACACCGCCATTCGCGATCTGCGGAATGAGATGAATTCGATGCGTTTGGTCGTTCACGCGCATCAGAGCGATATCAACAACCTCTATACCATGTTGCATCAGCTGGATGCCAGGTTGGAGAGAATCGAAAACCGCCTCGAATTGCGCGAGCTCGCCGAGGCACAGGCAAGGTTTGAACCGCACCCATGAAATCCGCCGTCGTTCAGCTTCCCGGTCTCAATCGCGATCGCGACATGATCGCCGCCCTCACCAAGATTTCAGGCGAGGCGCCGATCACCATCTGGCAGACCGAGACCGACATTCCGGATGATGTCGACCTCATCGTCATTCCGGGCGGTTTTTCCTATGGCGACTATCTGCGCTGCGGAGCGATCGCGGCCCGCATGCCGGTCATGCAGGCGATCCGGGACAAGGCAGACAAGGGCGTCAAGGTGCTCGGCGTCTGCAACGGCTTCCAGATCCTCGTCGAAGCCGGCATGCTACCTGGCGCCCTGATGCGCAATTCCTCGCTGAAGTTCGTCTGCAAGGAAGTGAAGCTCGAAGTGGTCAATGCCGACACGGATTTCACCCGGGCCTATGAAAAGGGCCAGGTGCTCCGTTGCCCGGTCGCCCATCACGACGGCAACTATTTCGTCGATGCGGAGACGTTGTCCGGCATGGAAGATCGTGGCGAAATCGTCTTCCGTTATGCGGAAGGCACCAACCCGAACGGCTCCCTGAACGACATCGCCGGCGTCATGAACACGCGCGGCAACGTGCTCGGCATGATGCCGCATCCGGAAAACCTGATCGAAGCCGCCCATGGCGGCAATGACGGGCGCGGGATTTTCGCCTCGGCGCTCGATGTGATCGCCGCGACCGCCTGAACCTTCATCTTATCCGGATCGATCCCAGAACGATCGAAACCACGTCAGGACGTTTGATGCCGTTCACTTATCGCCTGCTCTCTGCATTTCCTCTCGCCGCCCTTGGCTTAGCGCTTTCCGCCTGCCAATCGGAACGCCCGGCGGCGGTGACGGCGAACCGTGCGGCGCTGCCGACGATGGAGCGCGTGGCGCTCGCCGCCAATAGCTGCTGGTTCAAGTCGGGCGACGCGGCCTTCAAGCCCTATCGGCTGGCACCGGAACTCAACTCCTTCTCCGGCCGGCCGCGCATTCTCGCCGTGCCGCGCAACAGTCCCGAATCGCGCCCGATGCTGGTGGTGCAGGCGGAGGGCAACCCCGCCCGTCTCGACGCGTTCGGTCCGATGATGGGCGGCCCGGAAGGCGAGAGAATCAAGCGCGATGTGCTCCGCTGGGCCGGTGGCGCGAGCGGCTGCTGATATTAACCATTTGAATTTACATCTCTGTAAACAATCTGTTGCAGCTCTGCACCGGCCCGCCCGAATCTTTGCGTTTTTTCGCCACAAGTCATAACGGTCTGTGAACCGGCGCTGGACGGGCGCTACCCGTCATTGTACCACTTTCGTCATCGAGAAGCGGGCGGCCCGTATCGCGGGATCGCGCCAGCCGCAAAAATCGCGGCGCGTATGAGGACGATGGAATGAACAAGGCATTTTTCGGATCCGTGGTCGGTGCAGTTCTGGCGGCGTCGGCGCTGTCTTCCACGGCCTTTGCGCAGGAGCGGCTGTTCGATGAAGTGCGAATCGGCGTTTCCGGTTCGATCCAGAGCAAGAGCACGTTCGAGAAGGGCGCATTCCCGTCCGCCACCGTCTTCTTCGACCCCTTCGACCAGCGCCATGCCCAGAGCTTCATGGACCACATGCTGCGTCCGCGCGTCCATGTCGGCGCGATCGTGTCGACGGCAGGCGAAGCGAGCCAGGTCTTTGCGGGCTTCACCTGGACGGCACCGATCACCGACAAGATCTTCGTCGATCTCGGCTTCGGCGGCGCCTTCAACAACGGCAACCTCGACAAGCCGAACGACGGTCCGAAGCTCGGCTGCCATGTGCTCTTCCATGAGTCGCTCGGCCTCGGTTACAACATCACCAACAACTGGCGCGTTCTTGCGACCGTCGAGCACTCTTCGAACGCCGATCTGTGCGATCACAACGACGGCCTCTCCTACGCAGGCATCGCGGTCGGCTACAAGTTCTGATCCAGATAGAGTATTTTCCAACTGAGGCGCCGGTTTTCCGGCGCTTTTTGTTTTCCGGCCGCAACGCCGTACCGCCGCATGGCAGTATTTTCCTGTCGCGCCGCATTGCGACATAGGTTAAAGAGCGCCAAGAGCTTGGCCCTTCAATCCAGAGAAGATCATGACCATCCCGAACAGTATCGCGATCACCCCCGAACTCGTCGCCTCGCACGGCTTGAAGCCCGACGAATATCAGCGGATTCTCGATCTGATCGGCCGCGAGCCGACATTCACGGAACTCGGTATCTTCTCGGCCATGTGGAACGAGCACTGCTCCTACAAATCCTCGAAGAAATGGCTGCGAACGCTACCGACCAAGGGGCCGCGCGTCATTCAAGGGCCGGGCGAGAATGCCGGCGTCGTCGACATCGACGACGGCGATTGCGTCGTCTTCAAGATGGAGAGCCACAACCACCCGTCCTATATCGAGCCCTACCAGGGCGCGGCGACGGGTGTCGGCGGCATCCTGCGCGACGTCTTCACCATGGGCGCCCGCCCGATCGCGGCGATGAACGCGCTACGCTTCGGCGCGCCCGATCATCCGAAAACCAAGCATCTCGTGTCAGGCGTCGTCGCCGGTGTCGGCGGTTACGGCAATTCCTTCGGCGTTCCGACGGTCGGCGGCGAAGTGGAGTTCGATCCGCGCTACAACGGCAATATCCTGGTCAACGCGTTTGCGGCCGGGCTTGCCAAGTCGAATGCCATCTTCCTATCGGAAGCCAAGGGCGTTGGTCTGCCGGTCGTTTATCTCGGCGCCAAGACCGGCCGCGATGGTGTTGGCGGAGCCACCATGGCATCGGCCGAATTCGACGAATCCATCGAGGAGAAACGCCCCACCGTTCAGGTCGGCGATCCCTTCACCGAAAAGTGCCTGCTGGAAGCCTGCCTCGAACTGATGGCGACCGGCGCGGTGATCGCCATCCAGGACATGGGCGCGGCCGGCCTCACCTGCTCGGCCGTCGAAATGGGCGCCAAGGGCGATCTCGGCATCGAACTCGACCTCGACAAGGTGCCGGTGCGCGAGGACCGGATGACGGCCTACGAAATGATGCTTTCGGAAAGCCAGGAGCGCATGCTCATGGTGCTGCAGCCGGAAAAGGAAGAGCAGGCGAAGGCGATCTTCGTCAAGTGGGGCCTCGATTTCGCGATCGTCGGCAAGACCACCGACGACCTGCGCTTCCGCGTGCTGCACCAGGGCGAAGAAGTCGCCAACCTGCCGATCAAGGATCTCGGCGACCAGGCTCCGGAATACGATCGGCCATGGGTCCAGTCGAATGTTCGCGCGCCCCTGCCCGCTTCGCAGGTCGCCGCACCCGCCGACTATAACCAAGCCCTGTTGAAGCTCATCGGGTCGGCCAACCAGTCCAGCCGCCGCTGGGTCTGGGAGCAGTATGACACGCTGATCCAGGGCAATTCGCTGCAGCGTCCGGGCGGCGATGCCGGCGTCGTGCGCATCGAAAGCCATCCGACCAAGGCGCTCGCCTTCTCGTCCGACGTCACGCCGCGTTATGTCGAGGCCGATCCGTTCGAAGGCGGCAAGCAGGCGGTCGCCGAATGCTGGCGCAATATCGTCGCCACCGGCGCGGAGCCGCTCGCCGCGACCGACAACCTCAATTTCGGCAATCCGGAAAAACCGGAAATCATGGGTCAGTTGGTCGGCGCCATCAAGGGCATCGGCGAGGCCTGCAAGGCGCTCGATTTCCCGATCGTTTCCGGCAACGTATCGCTCTACAACGAGACCAATGGCGTCGCGATCCTGCCGACCCCGACGATTGCCGGTGTAGGCCTCCTGCCCGACTGGCAGAAGATGGCGAAGATCGGTTCTGCCAATGACGGCGACAAGCTGATCATGATCGGGACCGATGGCAGCCATCTCGGCTCTTCGGTCTATCTGCGCGACATTCTCGACACGATCGACGGCCCGCCGCCGGAAGTCGATTTGAAGGCCGAGCGCCGCAACGGCGATTTCGTCCGCTCCCTCATCCGCAACGGCCAGGTGACGGCCTGCCACGACATTTCCTCGGGCGGCCTTGCGATCACGCTTGCCGAAATGGCGATGGCCTCGGCCAAGGGTATGAAGGTCAGCCTCAAGGAGCAGCGCGGCCCGGCCCATGGGCTGCTGTTTGGCGAAGACCAGGCCCGCTACGTGATCGCGGTACCGGCCGATCTCGCCAATTTCGTGCAGGCGAATGCAGAAGGCGCAGGCGTGCCCTTCCGCACACTCGGCACGGTCGCTGGCGACAGCCTCGTGGTCGACGATCTCGTCAGCATCGCGGTGCCGCAGCTTACCGAGGCCCATGAGAGCTGGTTCCCAACCTTCATGGCCTAACCCATCCGGATCAGCCTGTCGCCATGACCGTGGTTTCCAGATCGCGGTTTGTTTGCACAGGTGAACAAAATTTGAAGCCCGAGGGATTGATGGACTCGGGCTGTCCCGATAAGCATTGCGGCTTTCTGAATTAGGAAAGTAAGCGCAAAAAATGCTTATGCCGATTTTGACCTGGTTGAGGTCATCGGGCCCGACCTGGCACTACAAGCGCATCTGGCTCGATGCACTGATCATCACCCTTTGCCTGAACGTTCTGGCTTGGATGGTTTTTTCGAAGTTGGGTATGACTACCCGCGATATCTTCAATGAAGACGGCCCCATCGAAGACATTCAGTCCGCTTCGCTTGCCATCACCGCCCTTTTTGCCGTCATGGCGGCATTGGGGACGCGGATATTGGCCCGCTTCGTCGCAATCACGACAGCCTGCATCTCCATCGTCTTCTTCATGCGCGAGATGCCAATATGCCGCGACAATGTGACAGTTTATTGCGTGTCGAAGACCTGGCTGCCGATTATTATCGGCGCGGCGGCTCTTATCCTGCTGATCGCGACGATCGTGTTCGAATATCGCCATAGAGGAGGCCTTCTCCGAGCCATTCATCCACGCCTTTCCTGGCCGCTGGCCCTGGTTGCCGCCGTTCTCGCCTGCAGCCAACTTGCCGAGCATTTCGATATTGTCGTGATGGAGGAGAGCATTGAATCCTACGGTTTCATGATCCTGACCCTGAGTTCCATCTGGCTTTTCCGCTTCTCCCGCACGCAGCATCTTCCACCGCTCAGAACCCGAGCCAAAGCCAGCCTCCACAAGGTGAAACACGTATTCTTGCACCATTGAGGCGGAGCCGTTCGATCCAGCTTTGACCGGGGAGCAGCTTTGAGGCAGTGTATCCTCACAAAAGGTTCCGCGGTTTTGAGTCCCGCGGAGAGAAAAGGGACGACATCATGGCTATGAGACCCGGTGAAATCGAAGACCTGATCAAGGCCGGCATTCCCGGTGCCAAGGTCACCATCCGGGATCTTGCTGGCGACGGCGATCATTATGCCGCGGAAGTGGTGGCGGAAGCGTTCCGGGGAAAGAGCCGGGTGCAGCAGCACCAGATGGTCTACGAGGCTCTGAAGGGCAATATGGGCGGCGTGCTCCACGCGCTGGCATTGCAGACTTCGGCTCCGGCGGAGTGAGCGATGCCTGACCTGATCAAGGAGATCGTTACCGGCCTCGTCGAAACTGCCCTGAAGGAACTTCTCGGAAAGTCGCATGGCCGCACGCCCGCCAAACGCAAGAAGCGGCAGATCCGCTCGGCCACTACCGGGCGTTTCGCCAATAAGACTGCACGCACCAAGACCACAGCCAGACGCGCGGCGAAGCCGGCGACGAAACAGGTGAGCCGCCGACGCACCCCGGCAAGTCGCAGCAAGCAGCGCAGCCGCTGACGCAAATGCACTTGGGTCCATGGCTTAAACGGCAGTCAGCGAGGCAATAAGCGCTTTCCAACGGACTATTCCGCTGGAATTCCCGATGCCACGTTGCTATTTAAGGCAGATGACGCAGCGCAGCGGCCCTTGAAACCGCATGTGAAAGGATAGGACATGAGCGGAATTACCGATTTTATCGCCAACGAAGTGAAGACCAATGACGTGGTTCTCTTCATGAAGGGCACCCCGCAGTTCCCGCAGTGTGGTTTCTCGGGCCAGGTCGTGCAGATTCTCGACTATCTCGGCCTGGATTATAAGGGCGTCAACGTGCTCGCCGATGCGGAGATCCGCCAGGGCATCAAGGACTACTCGAACTGGCCGACGATTCCGCAGCTTTACGTCAAGGGCGAGTTCGTCGGCGGTTGCGATATCGTCCGCGAGATGTTCCAGTCCGGGGAATTGCAGACTCACCTGCAGGAACAGGGCATCGGAGTCCGCGGCGCGGCCTGAGATTTTCCGGGCTGCTGTCCGGGATATTTAAAAGACATTTTCAAGGCGCCGCTCCCAACGGCGCCTTTCACGTTGTTTAGGAAACTGCTGTGACAAATCCTTCACAAACTGCCCCGGACCGCCTGCGCGGCATGGGCCGGATCGAATTCATCGCGATGATGGCGATGCTGATGGCCATCAATTCGCTTGCCATCGACATCATGCTCCCCGGCCTGCAGGAGATCGGCGCCTCGCTTGGCGTCGCCAACGAGAACCATCGGCAATATGTAGTCTCCGCCTATCTCTTCGGCCTCGGCGCCGCGCAGATCATCTATGGACCGATCTCCGACCGTTTCGGTCGCAGGAACCCGATGCTCTTCGGCCTCGGCCTCTATTTCATCTGCGCGGTCGGCGCCGTCGTCGCGCCGTCATTCGGAGCGCTGCTGGCCCTTCGCTTCATCCAGGGTGCCGGAGCGGCCGCAACACGGGTGATTTCCATTTCGATCGTGCGCGACGTATACGGTGGTCGCGCCATGGCGGAAGTGATGTCGCTGATCATGATGGTCTTCATGGTCGTGCCGGTCATCGCGCCTGCCACCGGCCAGGTGATCATGCTGTTCGGCAACTGGCACCTGATTTTCGTGTTCATGGCCGTCGCCTCGCTCTGCATCGGCTTCTGGATGTATGCGCGCCTTCCGGAAACGCTCGATCCGGCCGATGTGCGTCCCTTCACCATTTCCTCAATCCTGCACGCCTTCCAGATCGTTCTGACCAATCGCCTCGCCCTCTGCTACACGATTGCCAGCACATTCATCTTCGGCGCCATGTTCGGCTTCATCAACTCGGCCCAACAGATTTATGTCGGGATCTACGATGTCGGCGTCTGGTTTCCGCTGGTCTTCGCCTGCGTGGCGGTGTTCATGTCTGCGGCATCCTTCCTGAACGCCCGGTTTGTCGGGCGTTTCGGCATGCGGCGCCTTTCGCACGGCTCGCTGCTTGGCTTTATCGGCATCACATTCGTTTGGATGCTCGTACAGATCTTCGGGCCTCAACCCATGCCGCTCGTGATCTTCATCGTGTTTTTCGGGCTCTCCATGTTCCAGTTCGGTTGGATCGGCTCGAATTTCAATTCGCTTGCCATGGAGCCGCTCGGCCATGTCGCCGGAACGGCGTCCGCCGTACTCGGCTTCATGAGCACGGTCGGCGGAGCGCTGATCGGCGTCGCGATCGGCCAGGCCTTCAACGATACGGCACTGCCCCTGGTCGCAGGCTTCTTTACTGTCTCGATCATCGGGCTGATCTTCGTGCTGATCGGCGAGAAAGGAAAACTCTTCCAGCCGCAAAATCCGAAGATCTGAGGCATTTCACCCCACAAAAAAGGCCGGAGCGATCCGGCCTTTTCTTCTGATGGCCGCTATTTCAGTGGCCGATGATCTCGTGGCGCAGCATCTGCCAGCTTTCCTTGTCGGTGGCGAGCAGCAGCCCGCCGTCGACATGGTGCGGCATGTAAGGAGAGCCGTCGAAGCGCGCCACATAACCGCCCGCCTCCGTGCCGATCAGCGTGCCGGCCAGATGGTCCCAGGGCATCAGCTTGTTGTAGAGCACGAACTGCACGTGGCCGCCGGCAAACGTGCGGTATTCATGGGCCGAGCAGCGATAGTTGGCGAAGAACCGGACCTTGGCGAGATTGCCGAGGATCCGCTCGCGCTCGCCGCCGAAGAAATATCCGGGTGACGCCATGCCGATCATGGCTTCGATCGGCCGGGCGTCGGCGACCGAAAGCCGGATCGCCTCGCCGTCCGGCCGCCTCATGAACGCGCCGGCGCCCCTTTCCGCCATCACCCAGTCGTCGCCCATCGGATCGTAGATGATCCCGGCGACCGTCTCACCCTTCCAGACGACCGAGGCCATGACGCCGAAGGCCGGGATGCCGGAGGCGAAATTGAACGTGCCGTCGACCGGATCGACGACGACCGCGAACTCCGCATCGGCGAGCTTGGCGAGCAGCGACGGATCGGCCGCCACCGATTCCTCGCCGATGAAGAGCGCGCCGGGCGCAAAAGCTTCCAGCTCGCGGCGGATCATCCGCTCGGCGGCCTCGTCGGCCTCGGTTACCAGGTCGGACGGCTCGCTCTTTGAACGTACATCGCCGCTGCCGAGCCGCCGGAAACGCGGCAGGATTTCGGCCTTGGCAGCAAGGCGCAGAAGATCGGCAAGCTTCGTGATGTCGAGCGGAAGGGTCATGACAATGGTCTCAGTTCGGGAGGTTCTCGGTTCGGGAAGAATTCAGAGGCTTTGAGCGGCTTGCAGGCCGGAGAAATCGAAGAGTTTCGGATCGAGCAGGTGCGACGGGTTCACGTGGGCGAGCGCGCGCAGCATCGTATCCTTGCGGCCCGGCATGCGGGCCTCGATATCGGCAAGCATCGCCTTCATCGCATTGCGCTGCAGGCCATCCTGCGAGCCGCAGAGATCACACGGGATGATCGGGAACTGCATGGCGGCGGCGAATTTGGCCAGATCGTCCTCGGCGCAATAGGCAAGCGGCCTCAGCACCATCACGTCGCCCTCGTCGTTCAAGAGCTTTGCCGGCATGCCGGCAAGCCTGCCCCCATGGAAAAAATTCATGAAAAAGGTTTCGAGGATGTCTTCCCGGTGGTGGCCGAGCACCAAGGCGTCACAGCCCTCTTCGCGGGCGATGCGGTAAAGGTTGCCGCGCCGAAGCCTGGAACAGAGCGAGCAATAGGTAGCGCCTTCCGGCACCTTTTCCTTCACGATCGAATAGGTATCGCGATATTCGATGCGGTGCTTCACGCCGATCGAGGTCAGATAGTCCGGCAGCACGTGCTTGGGGAAATTCGGCTGGCCCTGGTCGAGATTGCAGGCGAGGAGTTCGACCGGGAGCAGACCGCGCCATTGCAGATCGAGCAGCACGGCGAGCAGAGAATAGGAATCCTTGCCGCCGGAGACACCGACCAGCCAGCGTTTCTGGCCATTGAGCATGCCGAAGTCGTCGAACGCCTGCCGTACCTGTCTGAGCAGGCGCTTGCGCAGCTTGTTGAACGAGACGGAACTCGGCGCATCGCGAAAGAGCGCTGGCACCAGACCGTTGCCGGTCTCGTCCAGCTCATCATCGATTTTGGCCGTCACGCCCATTTGTTTTTTCCTTGAAACCAAAAAGCGGGCCGAGCCCGCTTTTCCTGTCGATGATCAGGCCCCGAGAGCGGCTGCCACCGCGTCGAGCGCCTCGTTCGCCTTGGCGCCATCGGGTCCACCGGCCTGGGCCATGTCCGGACGGCCGCCGCCGCCCTTGCCGCCGAGCGCCACGGATGCGATCCGGACCAGATCCACGGCGCTGAACCGACCGACGAGATCCGGCGTGACCGCAACCACGGCGCTCGCCTTGCCGTCTTCCGAAACGCCGATCAACGTGACGACGCCAGAGCCGAGGCTCGCCTTGCCTTCGTCCGCCAGGCCCTTGAGGTCCTTGGCGTCGATGCCGTTGAGCGCCTTGCCCATGAACTTGATGCCGCCGATCTCCTTGAGATCACCGGCCGAACCGCCCTGCCCGCCGCCCATCGCAAGCCTGCGCCTGGCATCCGCCAGTTCCTTCTCGAGCTTGCGGCGCTCGTCGATCAGCGCTTCGACGCGCGAAACCAATTCCGCCGGCTGCACCTTCAAGGCGCCTGCGAGCGTTTTCACGCGCTCGTCCTGTTCGGCGAGATAAGCCCGTGCAGCCTCCCCCGTCACCGCCTCGACACGACGAACGCCCGCACCGACTGCGCTTTCGCCGAGAACGCGGACCAAGCCGATATCACCGGTCGCGTTGACATGCGTGCCACCGCAGAGTTCGACCGAATAGGGCTTGCCGGCCTTCGGACCTTCGATCGCCTTGCCCATCGCAACAACGCGAACTTCATCACCGTATTTTTCGCCGAATAGCGCCATAGCGCCTTCCGCGATCGCGTCGTCGACGCTCATCAGGCGTGTCGTGACCGGCGCATTCTGGAGGATGATGGCGTTCGCCATGTCCTCGACCTTCTGCAATTCCTCGGCCGACATCGGCTTCGGATGCGAGACGTCGAAACGCAGGCGCTCGGGCGCTACCAGCGAACCCTTCTGGGCCACATGGGTGCCGAGCACTTCACGAAGCGCCTCATGCAGCAGATGGGTGGCCGAATGGTTGGAACGCAGGCGCGAGCGACGGTCGTGATCGACCGTCAGCGCTGCGGCATCACCAACCTTCAACGTGCCCTCGGTCACGGTGGCGATGTGGACGAATACGCCCTCGCCCTTCTTCTGGGTATCCGAGACAGTGAGCTTGGCATTGTCCGTCGAGATCACCCCGGTATCGCCCATCTGACCGCCGGATTCGCCGTAGAAAGGCGTCTGGTTGACGACGACCTGCACCTGTTCGCCGGCCGATGCACTGGCGACCGCCTTGCCCTCGCGCACGATCGCCTGCACCACGCCTTCAGCAGTTTCCGTGTCGTAGCCGAGGAATTCGGTGGCGCCGTGCTTTTCCTTGAGCTCGAACCAGATCGTTTCCGTCGCCTTGTCGCCGGAACCGGTCCAGTGCGAGCGGGCTTCCGCCTTCTGGCGCTGCATGGCGTCGGTGAAACCGGAAATATCGACGCCGATTTCGCGGGCGCGCAAGGCATCCTGAGTGAGGTCAAGCGGGAAGCCATAGGTGTCGTAGAGCTTGAAGGCGGTCTCGCCATCCAGCATATCGCCCTTGTGAAGCGTGTTGGTCGCATCCGACAGCAACGAAAGACCGCGCTCCAGCGTCTTGCGAAAACGGTTCTCCTCGAGCTTCAGCGTTTCCGAAATCAGTGATTCCGCACGCACCAGTTCCGGATAGGCGCGGCCCATCTGCTGGATGAGCGCCGGCAGCAGCTTCCAGAGCAGCGGATCGCGGGCGCCGAGAAGCTGTGCGTGGCGCATGGCGCGGCGCATGATGCGGCGGAGCACATAACCGCGGCCTTCGTTCGAGGGCAAGACGCCGTCGGCGATCAGGAACGCGGAGGATCGCAGGTGGTCGGCGATGACGCGGTGGCTGCCGCGATGCTCGCCTTCCGCCTTGACGCCGGTCGCCTCTTCAGAGGCCGAGATCAGCGCCCGGAACAGGTCGATATCGTAATTGTCGTGCTGGCCCTGGAGGACGGCCGCAACACGCTCGAGGCCCATGCCGGTGTCGATCGACGGGCGCGGCAGGTCGATCCGCTCTTCCTTCGTCACCTGCTCATACTGCATGAAGACGAGGTTCCAGATTTCGATGAACCGGTCACCGTCCTCTTCCGGCGAACCGGGCGGTCCGCCCCATATATGGTCGCCATGGTCATAGAAGATTTCCGAGCACGGGCCGCAGGGACCGGTATCGCCCATCGCCCAGAAATTGTCGCTGGTCGGAATGCGGATGATCTTGTCATCCGAAAGACCGGCGATCTTCTTCCAGAGGTCGAAAGCCTCGTCGTCGGTGTGGTAGACGGTGACCAGGAGACGCTTGGCGTCGAGGCCGAATTCCTTGGTGATCAGGTTCCAGGCAAGCTCGATCGCATTCGCCTTGAAATAGTCACCGAAGGAGAAATTGCCGAGCATTTCGAAGAAGGTGTGGTGACGAGCGGTGTAACCGACATTGTCGAGGTCGTTGTGCTTGCCGCCGGCGCGAACACATTTCTGCGCCGTCGTCGCAGTCGAATAGGAGCGTTTCTCAAGACCGGTGAACACGTTCTTGAACTGCACCATGCCGGCATTGGTGAACATCAGCGTCGGATCGTTGCGCGGCACCAGCGGGCTTGAGGAGACGACTTCGTGCCCGTTCTTTCGGAAATAGTCGAGGAAGGTCGACCGGATTTCATTCACGCCGCTCATGCTACGCCCTTTTTACCGCCGGATGCGGTCCTATTATTCGAAAACCAAAGGCTTGTATCGCCCACACCCACAACTGTCCAGCCGCCCCACCGCCTAACCGAACGAGAAACCGGCCGCTCATCTTTCGATGGCGACCGGTTGATTGGCAGCGGCCGGAGAAAACTCCGAGTGCGGCGGGACCGCCTACATTTCGGCGGCTGTATCGCCGTCGTCAGCATCCGGACCGCCATTCTGCAGGAAGCGGTCGGCGATGAGGCCGGCATTCTGGCGGAGCGACGTCTCGATTTCGCGCGCAAGCTCCGGATTGTCGCGCAGGAACGTCTTGGCGTTCTCGCGGCCCTGGCCGAGGCGCTGGCTGTTATAGGAGAACCAGGCACCAGACTTCTCGACGATGCCGGCCTTGACGCCGAGATCGACCAGTTCGCCGGTCTTGGAAACGCCTTCGCCATACATGATGTCGAATTCGACCTGCTTGAAGGGGGGCGCCATCTTGTTCTTGACGACCTTGACGCGAGTCTGGTTGCCGACCACTTCCTCGCGTTCCTTGACCTGGCCGATACGGCGGATGTCGAGGCGAACGGAGGCGTAGAACTTCAGAGCGTTGCCGCCGGTCGTGGTTTCCGGAGAACCGAACATCACGCCGATCTTCATGCGGATCTGGTTGATGAAGATCACCATCGTATTCGACTTGGAAATCGAAGCGGTGAGCTTGCGCAGCGCCTGGCTCATCAGGCGCGCCTGAAGGCCCGGCAGGCTGTCGCCCATCTCGCCCTCGATTTCGGCGCGCGGGGTCAATGCCGCAACCGAGTCGATAACGAGGACATCGACGGCACCGGAACGGACCAGCGTGTCGGTGATTTCGAGCGCCTGCTCGCCGGTATCCGGCTGCGAGATCAGAAGGTTCTGGAGATCGACACCGAGCTTGCGGGCATAGACCGGATCGAGCGCGTGTTCAGCGTCGACGAAGGCGCAGATGCCGCCCTTCTTCTGGGCTTCGGCAATCGTCTGCAGCGCAAGGGTCGTCTTGCCCGAGCTTTCCGGACCGTAGATTTCAATGATGCGGCCCTTCGGCAGGCCGCCGATTCCCAGCGCGATATCGAGGCTGAGAGAGCCGGTCGAAACCGTCTCGATCTCAACAATGTTCTCGTTCGAACCGAGCTTCATGATCGATCCCTTACCGAAGGATCGTTCGATCTGCGACAATGCCGCTTCCAGCGCCTTGCTCTTGTCCACGCCTTTATCCTCTACCAGCCGCAATGAGTTCTGTGCCATGTTGATCCCACCTTTAGGTTATTGCCGCCGCGCAAGCAATGAAGCAGCCGATAAAGGTGATGTACCTATTTTGTTCTCATTTTGCAAGAGCCAATCAACAGGTTGACTCAAAATGAGAATTCCGGTTCCGTTCTCATCATGTTCACGCCATGTGGCATGTGGAAAATTCGCGTTTGAAAACAATCACGCGTCACTCTGCTAGGTGATAATCACGGGCCGAGAAACTTTTGGCGCGTGTGCGATTCTCAGTCCGAATCGAGGGTCTCACGTACCACTACGGCAAGCTGCTTCAGCGAGAACGGCTTCGGCAGAAAGCCGAACTTGGCACCGTCCGGCAGGTTGCGAGCAAAGGCATCCTCCGCATAACCGGAAACGAAGATGAACTTCATGTCTGGATAGGTTTTGCGCAGCTCGGTCAAAAGCGTTGGCCCGTCCATTTCCGGCATGACGACGTCGGAGACGACGATATCCACCTTGCCTTCGAGTTCGGCCAGGATATCGAGCGCCTCAACGCCGGATCCGGCCTCGTGAACCGTATAGCCGCGCGTCTCGAGCATGCGCTTGCCGCCGCGCCGTACCGCCTCCTCGTCTTCAACGAGCAGCACGACCGCCGACTTGCCGGTGAGATCGAGATCCTCGGCCGGAGGGGCGGAGACGACCGGCGCGAGAGGAACCGGCTGAGCCGGCGCGCCGGTCGCGGACGCCGCGTCATGGACGATGACCGGCGCTTCGGGAATGTGGCGTGGCAGGAAGATGCGGAAACTCGTGCCGCGTCCGACTTCCGATTCGGGATAGATATAGCCGCCCGACTGTTTGACGATGCCATAGACCATCGAGAGGCCGAGGCCGGTCCCCTTGCCTACTTCCTTGGTGGTGAAGAACGGCTCGAAGATCTTGTCCATGATTTCGGGCGAGATGCCCGTGCCGGTGTCGGAAACCTCGACCATGACGAAATCCTCGGCCGGCAGATCCGTCTGATGGAAACCGCCCGCATCCTCGGCGGATACATTGCGGGTCTTGATGAGGATCGTGCCGCCCTGGGGCATGGCGTCGCGCGCGTTGACGCAGAGGTTGATCAGCACCTGCTCGAATTGCGACAGATCGGTGCGCACCGGCCAGATATCGCGGCCGTAATCCACTTCGAGCTTCACATTGGTGCCGGAGATCAACCGGTCGACCAGCATGCGCAGATCGCCGACGACGTCGGTGAGGTTCAGCACCGCCGGCCGCATGGTCTGCTTGCGCGAGAAGGCGAGCAGCTGGCGCACCAGCACGGCGGCACGGTTGGCGTTGCGCTTGATCTCCATCAGGTCGGCAAAGCTCGCGTCGGAGGGGCGCGCCTGCAGCAGGAGATGATCGGAGGACAGAAGAATCGCCGTCAGGACGTTGTTGAAGTCGTGGGCGATACCGCCCGCCAGCGTGCCGACGGCATTGAGCTTCTGGGTCTGCGCCATCTGGGTTTCGAGCGCCTTCTGTTCCGTCGTCTCGACGGCATAGACGATCGCGGCCTCTTCCGGCGCCTCGTCGCTCTCGTCGATCACGGCGTTCACATAGAAGCGCACATAGCGGTTCTCGTCGCCGGGGTGGCGCGAATCGATCGGGGCGATATCGCCCTGGCCATCCTTGGCGGCGGCAATCGCATGCATCAGATGCTGGCGGGAATTGTCGTGCACGATGCGGTCGAGTTCGATGCCGTTATCCACGTCGTCGCGGGAAACGACGCCGGCAAACAGCTTGAGGAACGGCGCATTGATGCGCAGGATTCTCCCTTCGCCATCGACGGAGGCGATCGCCATCGGCGTATTGTTGAAGAAACGCGTGAAGCGCATCGCGGAGGCGGACTGGTCGCCCTCGCCGCCCTTTGGCCGCGCCAGCACGATGGTGCGGCTTTCGCCCGGCGCGCCGTCGCGGGTGGCGCTGACATTGTGCACCAGGCGCACGGGCAGGCTCTGGCCGTTGGTGCGGCGCAGATCGAGGTCGAGGGTCTCGGTGCGCTTCAGACCGGGTGCGGCCTGCACCGACTGGATCAGCGCCATGCCCTCGCCGGCCACGAGATCGGCGATCGTCACCGAGCGCGGCACGAACTTGGTCAGGTCGATGCCGAGCCATTCGGCAAGCGTGGCGTTCAGGTAGAAGATTTCGCCCTTCTTGCCAGCGGAGAAGAACCCGGCGGGCGCGTGGTCGAGATAGTCTATAGCGTTCTGCAGTTCGCGGAAGAACCGTTCCTGGTCGTCGCGTTCCGAGGTGATGTCGGTGATCTGCCAGATGTCGAGCTGGCCCTTGCGGCTGTCGGCGGGCGTCAGCAGCCGTGCCTTGAGACGGTACCAGTGGGCACCGGAACCGTTGCCGGTCGTCCGTCCGATCGGCTGGAGAAGCCGGAACTCCTCATGGCCTTCCCGGCCTTCGCGCAGAGCCGTCGTCAGCCGGTAGAGCGCCTCGGTCGATTCGCGGGTCTTGGATAGAAGCGCTTCGAGCGACTGCACGTTGCTCGCCTTGGTCGCACCGGTCATCCGGCCATAGGCGGCATTGGCGTAGAGAATGCGGCCCTTGGCGTCGGTGATCAGAATGCCGTCGGGATGGTTGGCCAGGAAACCGCGGGCCAGTTCGTCGGAACGCGACTGCGGCATGACCTCGACGAGGCCGATGATCGACGACACCAGGAAGAAGATGCCGACCATGGCGAGAATGCCAAGCAGGCCGAGCACCAGCTCATTGTCGAGCGCATGCTGAAACAGCACGAATCCGGCGGCCACGCCACAGAGAACGAGCGCCAGGAGAACAATCCGGATGATGGTGCCGCCACGCGTCCCTTTTTCCACCAGGGGCGCCTCGTAGTTGCCGCTCTGCTGCAACTTCGTCATCAATTCCTCGCATTTCGACCGACGCTGCGGCCATGAACATTCAGGGATCGGGAATCCCGCGATTCCTTATTAGCAAGTTGCAGGTTCAGCAAAAAGCTCTGCTGGGCCACAAAACCCGGGACAGTTTGGCGGAGTGACCTATCTTTGCTTTTCTACGCTGTTTTTCAGCGCGGGACAGTGACAGTTAGCAGCTTGCTTCGGTAGCAAAAAAGTCGTTTTTTACCGCGGCGTTCATATGAGGAGTGGCAAGAGATGTTCGAAGAGCTGATGGGCGCCTATGGAGGCCGCCTGGTGATCGCAGTCGCCGGCGTCGGCATTGGGCTTCTCGTCCTTATCGGCGTGCTCTGGCTCATCCGCAGCCGTTCCGGCCCTTCGCCTTTTGTGCGCGGCGGCAAGAACCGCCAGCCGCGGCTTCAGGTCCTGGATGCGGCGGCCGTCGATGCAAGGCGTCGCCTGGTTCTCATCCGCCGCGACGGGGTCGAACACCTGATCATGATCGGCGGGCCGACCGATATCGTCATCGAAAGCGGAATTTCGACGGCGGCACCGGCCATGCCGGCAACAGCGGCCAACCGGTTCCAGCCGATGGACATGACGGTTCCCGTTCAGGTCGCAGCCGCCATGGAAGCCCGACCGGCTGCCGTTGCCGAACCACGCCCTGCCCCGATCCCACGCCCCGCGGCTCCGGAACAGCGCGTCGAGCCGGCCCGGGAAAGCGCCGTGCCGCCGCGAGAGACGCCGCGCGCCGCTCCGCCGGTGGCTCCCACGACGGGACCGATACCGATGAGCGGTACACTCGCGCCACGACCCGCATCGCCTGCCCCGGCGAACAATGCAGCAATTCCCGAGCCGGCGGCCGCCCCCAGGATCGAACCGCCGGCCCGTCAAGCCCCGGAGGTAAAATCCGACCAGTTGCGGCCGATCGCGGCGCTGGCAGCCGCCGCGGCGGCGCCGCCTGCCTCAGTTCCCGCCCAGGTTCCGGCTTTCGACGACGCGGCCGACGTGCTCGACGCCGCCCGTGGGCGGGTCTTCCAGGAAGCACCCGAGCCGCGCGCCGTGCCGGTCAGCGCCGCGATCGTGCCGCCGGCCCTGCAATCGGCCGCCGACAAGCCGAAACAGCTCGGCAGCGACTTTGAACGGATTCTCGAAGAGGAAATGGCCAACAACCTCGCGGCCCGCGAGACCGCCGTCATCCCCCAGCCGAACCGTCAGATACAGCCGAGGAGCCCCGGCGTGCCGCCGGTCACCGGTGCCACGCCGGAACCGAGCCTGCAGTCGGAAGTTGCGCGCATCTTCGGCGAGATGTCCGTCACCCGTGACAAGTGAGCCGGCGCGAGGTTTGAATTTCCGCCAAGAAAAAAGGCACGGAAAACCGTGCCTTGAATTCGTTTCCGACTGATCGGGCGGATTATTCGTCCTTATAGACCTTTTCGCGGCGCTCGTGGCGTTCCTGTGCCTCGATCGACAGCGTGGCGATCGGACGAGCGTCGAGACGCTTGAGGCCGATCGGTTCGCCCGTTTCCTCGCAGTAACCGTAGGTGCCCTCTTCGATGCGCTGCAAGGCGGCATCGATTTTGGAAATCAGCTTGCGCTGGCGGTCACGGGCTCGAAGTTCGATAGCTCTGTCGGTTTCGGAGGAAGCCCGGTCGGCGAGATCGGGGTGGTTGGCGCTCTCTTCAGCCAGATGGCCGAGCGTTTCGCGCGCTTCTCTCAGAATGTCATTTTTCCAGGCGATCAGTTTCGCCCGGAAATACGCCTTCTGGTTTGCATTCATGAACTCATCGTTTTCAGAGAGCACATAGTTGCTAAGATCGATCTTCTCACTCAACGCGATTCTCCTGAAGAACATCTCATGCGGCGCTCTATATCCTATCCTCCCATCCGGATTCAAGCCTCGCGCTCAGTATTAAGGCATTTTTAAAACTGTCATAAAAATCCGCTAAACGGCTATTTTTTAAGCTTTTATTCTGAGCACCCGAAACTCTTCTCCACAGGAGGCTTTACCAGGGCAGGCTATTTCAGAACATCTGCGGCAGTTGACGAGTCTCGTGCCGAAAGGCTACCCATCGCTTCCATCCTCTCACTAGCGGTGCCGGGCATGACGACGATCACTCCTCCTCCTTCCCGCATCTACCTGCTGCGCCATGCCAAATCCGGCTGGGCGGAGCCGGGACAGCACGATTTCGATCGCCCTCTCGACAATCAGGGCTTCGCACAGGCCGAGATCGTTGCCGACAAGGCTGCAGATCGCAACTACCGGCCTGATATCCTTATCAGTTCCACCGCCATGCGGTGCCGCCAGACCGCCGAAGCCATCCGCCGCGCGATCAGCGAGGAGATCGAGCCTGTCTTCATCGACGAACTCTACAACGGCTCGCTCGGCACCTATCTCGCCATCCTTGCAGGCCAGCGGGACAGCAATTCGGTCATGCTCGTCGGCCACAACCCGACCATGGAAGAAGTGCTGGAAGGGCTGATCGGCGCCGAGCAGATGGTGGCGGCGGTCCCGGGCGGCTATCCTCCTGCCGGCCTCGCGGTGCTCGATTATCGCGGTTTTGTCGCCGGCTCGGATGCCGCCTGGACACTGACCGACTTCCTGACGGCCTGAACTGGACCCGAGCGACGGCTTTGCGGCCTCGCGACGGCTTCCTATATAGGCGTAAACTCTGGACCCGGAACGACGCCTTGCCGCCTTCGCTTACCAGCTTCTCGGATGACGCGCGCATCGCGCTCGACAATCTCGCCGACCGTGCCTCGGGCCTCGTGCATCCGACGATCAGGCTCGGCGTGACCGGCCTGTCGCGGGCCGGCAAGACCGTGTTCATCTCGTCCCTTGTCCACAATCTCCTGAACGGGGGCCGGTTGCCGCTCTTCGAGGCGTTCCGATCCGGCCGGATTTCCGCCGTGCGGTTGGAGCCGCAGCCGGATGATGCCATCCCGCGCTTCCAGTACGAGGACCATATCCAGGCCCTGGTGCGCGACCGCATCTGGCCGGATTCGACCCGCGCCATCTCGGAGCTGCGGATCACTCTCGACTACCAGAGTGCCAGCGGCTGGGGCCGGATGTTTTCGCGCGGCCGGCTGTCGATCGATATCGTCGATTACCCCGGCGAATGGCTGCTCGACCTGCCGCTGCTGGCGCAGGATTTTCGCACCTTCAGCGACAACACCGTGGCGCTTGCCGGCACCGGCATCCGCGAGGAATTGTCGCGGGAATGGCTGGCTCTCGCGAACGGCATAGATGCAGACGCCCCGGCTGACGAAATGACCGCGAGGCGGTTGTCGGAAGCCTTTGCGGGCTACCTCAAGGCCTGCAAGGCGGACGAGCGGTCGCTTTCGACCCTGCCGCCCGGCCGTTTCCTGATGCCCGGCGATCTCGAAGGCTCGCCGGCGCTCACTTTGCGCCGCTGCCGAACATGCCTGATGCCAAAGCGCCGAAGGGTTCGCTGCGGGCGATGATGGAGCGCCGCTACGAGGCCTACAAGAACGTCGTGGTCAAGCCGTTCTTCCGCGAGCATTTCGCGCGGCTCGACCGCCAGATCGTGCTGATCGACGCGCTGCAGGCGATCAATCGCGGACCCGAAGCGGTGCAGGATCTGGAACGGGCGCTGACCGACGTGCTCGCCTGTTTTCGGCCCGGCCACAACAGCTTCTTTTCCTCCCTGATCGGCCGCCGGATCGACAAGGTCCTGGTCGCGGCCACCAAGGCGGATCACCTGCACCACGAAAGCCATGACCGCCTGGAACGGCTCACCGGCCGGCTGGTCGATCGCGCCGTGCAGCGGATCGGCATGGCCGGCGCCGGCATCGAGGTGATGGCGATCGCATCGGTGCGCGCCACCCGCGAAGCGACCGTCAAGGAAGACAATCATCTCCTGCCGGTCATCGTCGGCACGCCGATTGCGGGCGAGATGATCAATGGTGAACGTTTTGACGGAAACAAGAAAACAGCGATATTTCCCGGTGACTTGCCGGAAAACCCTGAAGCATTCTTTCAACAGCTGGATTCCATCGACGCGGAGCTTCCGGAGATCAACGTGGTGCGCTTTCGCCCACCGGCGCTCGAAGAGGCGAATGGTGGCATGAAACTCTCGGTACCGCATATCCGGCTCGACCGCGCCATGCAGTTCCTGTTCGGAGACCGCCTCGCATGAGACCGCCCGAATCACCTCAGAACGGCAAGCGCCGACCCGCATCCTTCTCGGTCGAAGAGGAAAGTGCTGCCCGAAACGAAACCTTGCCTGTCCCTCGCCGGAGCCCGCGCAGCTTCGAGGACGGCGTTGTGGTGACGCCCGACGAACAGGATCCGTTCGTGACGCCGCCCGAACTCGCCGCAGAAGCCATCCCGGTCGCCGAGCCCCGGGCGCGCAAGAGATTCTCGTTCGTCAATCTGGCGACGGCGGCCTTCGGCACCTTCCTGTCGCTTGCCTTCGGTCTCTGGGCCGATAGCGTCATCCGCGACCTGTTCACCCGTGCCGACTGGCTTGGATATGCGGCGCTAACCGCGCTTGCCATCGGGCTCGTCGCCGTTGCCGTGATCGTCGGCCGCGAGATCTTCGGCATGATGCGGCTTTCCGCCGTCCAGACCCTGAAAGCACAAGCGGAAGAGGCGGCCCTTTCCCCTCGCCCGACCGCCGCGCGTGCCGTCGTTGCCACGCTTGCGAAACTTCTCAGTCACCGGGCGGAGACCGCCAAGGGACGCGCCAACCTCGAGGCGACGAAAGACGAGATCATCGACGGCCCGCAACTCATCGAGCTGGCCGAACGGGAGCTCCTGGCGCCGCTCGACCGCAAGGCCCGTGCTCTCATTCTCGGATCGTCCAAGCGTGTCTCGATCGTCACCGCCATCAGCCCGCGTGCCATCGTCGACCTTGCCTACGTGCTCTTTGAAGTCACGCGGCTGATCCGCGCCATGGCCGAGCTCTACGGCGGCAGGCCGGGCACGCTTGGGCTCATGAGGCTGATGCGGGACGTCATCGCCCATCTCGCCGTGACCGGCTCGATCGCCGTCGGCGACGGTGTCGCGCAACAGGTTCTGGGACACGGCCTCGCTTCGAAACTATCCAAGCGTTTGGGCGAAGGCGTGATCAACGGTCTGCTGACTGCGCGAATCGGCATCGCCGCCATGGATCTCTGCCGGCCGCTGCCCTTCCGGGCGGTCAAAAGGCCCGGAATCAGCGATTTCATCTCGGATATCGCGACTGTCGGCGGGCGGAAAGATGAACAATAGAGTGTCCGACCATGGCTCAGACCCGGCCATGGTCACCAGTCGTTAACCATTCCCACCTAAATTACGGGACACTTAAAGCTGCTGCTCGTCAGGGGAAAGTTCATGTATTCGCGCTTCTTTTCGCTTCTGGGCGGGTTCGCCATTCTGACAGTCGCGACCACTTCCGCCATGGCGCCGCAGGCTGAAGCCGCTCCGCGCGACAAGGCTTTCTTCCAGTCGGTCGCCGGCGTCTGGAAAGGTCCCGGCGAAATCGTCGCCGGCAAATACAAGGGCACGAAATTCAGTTGCAACCTGACCGGTGCAGCGATCCCCGACAGCGATGTCGGCATCAAGCTCGATGGGACCTGCCGTGTCGGCGTGTTCCAGCAGCCGATGTCGGCCACCATCACCCAGAGCGGCCGCGGTTACACCGGCAAGTTCCTGGACGGCGCCGAGGGCAAGGGACTGGACATCATTTCCGGCTCGGTCAGCGGCGACAAGGTCGTCATGGGCATCAACCGCAATCAGCTCAACGGCGCGATGGTCGCCAGCCTGCGCGGCGAGAACAAGATGAACATTACCATCTCGATCAAGGTCGAAGACCAGATGGTTCCGGTGATCGGGCTCAGCCTCGACCGCGACATGGATTCGATCGCCGTCGGTTCGATCCAACAATAAGACAACAAAGGGCGCCTCAGGCGCCCTGCCACCAGTCCTGGCTGTCCTGCGCGATCTTGATGCCGGCAGTATCGGCGCCGTCAAGCCAGTCGCGCACTTTCCTTCCCTTCACCAGAAGATCCGGGGCGATGTCGGCAAGCGGCATCATCACGAAGCCGCGGTCGGTCATGCGCGGATGCGGCACTTCCAGTTTTTCGCTTCTCTGCTCGCGCGCCCCATAGGTCAGGATATCGATATCGATGGTGCGTGGT
Organism: Neorhizobium galegae; assembly: GCF_021391675.1. Taxonomy (NCBI): domain Bacteria; kingdom Pseudomonadati; phylum Pseudomonadota; class Alphaproteobacteria; order Hyphomicrobiales; family Rhizobiaceae; genus Neorhizobium; species Neorhizobium galegae. Next base: position 2,088,327 of record NZ_CP090095.1, on the reverse strand, counting down.
CCCCAGCGCTCCAGGCGAACGCGCTTCATGCCGCGCTCGATCGACAGACAGACGTCCAGCAGGTCCTCCGGCTCCAATGAAGTCTCCACCAGGACGCAGCAGTTGAAGAAATCCGCCTGGTCGGTCTTGCCCCAGGGCGGGGTCGAATAGAGTTTCGAGACGGCAAGAACGCGGCAGTCCTCGCGCCCATCGAGCTGCCTGAGCGCCTCGGCCATGGACGACGGCGGATCGCCGATATTGCCGCCGAGCCCCAGAGCCGCGACCTCGACTGTCTTTTCAGGCGAAATGCTCAACACGCACCTCCGCATAATCGAGGATGCCGGGGATCGGCACGCTCGGCTTGCGCACGGCGATCTCTGCCCGGCGGATCTGCGGCGACCAGGCGCAGAGCGCCTTGGCGATGTCCTTGGCGAGCGTCTCGATGAGGTTGCGGCGGTGGCCGGTCACCACCTTCTCGACGATTTCGTAGGCGATGCCGTAATGCACCGTGCTCGCGACATCGTCGTTTTCGAGTGCCTCGTCCGCCTCGACGTCCATGATGACGTCGATGAAGAAACGCTGGCCGAGCGTGGCCTCCTGCTCGAAAGCGCCATGCTTGGCGTAGAACGCACAGTTCTTCAGCGTGATCGTGTAGGTCGCCATCAAAGGCCCTCTCTTTCTTCATGCACGGAGGCTGCGGCGAGAACCGCATCGGCCATTGCCAGCGCATCGCGATTGGCGGCAACGTTGTGGACACGGAAGATCGAAGCCCCCGCTAAGCGCAGGATCGCCGTGGTCGCGGCGGTGCCGACGTCGCGCTCGTTCGCCTTTTCTCGTCCCGTCAGGGCGCCGATGAACCGTTTGCGCGAAGTGCCGGCGAGGAGCGGGAAGCCGAGCCTATGCAGTTCGGCAAAACGCGCCATCAATTCCATGTCGTCGTCACGGTCCTTGGCAAAGCCGAAACCCGGATCAAGCACGATCGCCTCGTCGGAAATGCCGGCGCTGCGAGCGATCTCGAGAGACTGCCGCAGGAAAAATTCCTGGTCGGCGATCTGATCGGACCGCTTTTCCTGCTCGCGGCCGCGGCCGGTATGCATGATGCAGACACCGGCAGATGTTTGAGCCGCAACGGTCGCGATCTCCGGCTCACGCTGCAGGCCGTGGACGTCGTTGATGACATGGGCACCCGCCGCCATCGCCAGGCGAGCGGTTTCGGCGCGGTAGGTATCGATCGAGATCAGCGCATCGGTCTCCGCGGCGAGTCTTTCGATCACCGGCAGGACGCGATCCTGCTCTTCCGCCGCCGTCACCTCGGCGGCGCCAGGCCTAGTCGACTCGCCGCCGATATCGAGGATAGCGGCGCCCTCCCGGATGCAGGAAACGGCGTGAGCCACCGCGGCATCCAGGTTTGCGTAGTTTCCGCCGTCGGAAAAGGAATCGGGCGTGATGTTGATGATCGCCATAATCTGGCCTTGGCGACCCAGTTCAAGAACACGGCCCCGCCCGACACGCCAGGTTCTGTTGCGCTGCGATATCACCGGATGGCCGTCTTTCGAAGGGTAACGCAAAATTTGATGCCTTTGTGTTGCGCTCAGGCTGGCTATGCCCCAAGGTCCCCATAAGTTCAACGTCGCAGGCCATAGAATGTTCTCCATGCGCAGAGTCCGCCGGTTTTTCGGTGTCTTTCTTCTCCTCTGCGTGATCCCTGCGACGGCCATGGCAGAACCAATCATCAACAAGACCTATTCCTATTTCCGGATCGGTGGGCGCACGGCCGAGGACCTCGACAAGGAACTGGAGAGCCGCGGCCCTCTCACCCGCAGCACCGGCCATCGCCATCCCGGCGCCACCGAAATCAAGTTCGGCGGCGACGTCACCTATGTGGAAAGGGGCGGGCGCTGTTCGGTCGGCGGCGCGCGTGTGACACTCCGAACCCACATCATCCTGCCGCGCTGGGGCAATCGCGGCCGTGCCACCGCCGATCTCGGCTTCATCTGGGATACTTTGTCGAAGGACATCAAGCGCCACGAGGAGCGGCATGCGGAAATCGCCCGCAACCACGCGCGCCAACTCGAACGGGAACTGCTTGGCCTCCCCGCCAACAGAACCTGCGATGCGCTGGAAAGACAGGTGGCGGAGACGACCCGCCGTGGTCTTGAGACGCATGACCGGGAGCAGCTGCGGTTCGACCAGATCGAGGCGGCCAATTTCGACGCGCGGATGATTCGGCTGCTGCAGTATCGCCTGAAGCGATCCGGCAATTGATCCGCTTTTTGGGGTGAATCAACCCGACCAACCGTGCCCAGGCTTTTGCGGAGCTTGCATCATCCCTCGTCAATGACGGGTGATTTATGGTGATAGTCTAAAATAGAAATTTCGGATACAACCTAAGACATAGCTTACCTACCAACGCTTCGAAAAACGAGGCAAATGAGGTAGATAGCCGCAGGATCAGCGTACCTTTCCGGTTTTCGAACCGATGTGTCGGACGCGGTTGTTTCAGGTGTTCCTGAGTTTGGTTTCCGGTGTTTTAGTTCTCCTGGCGCGTCTTCAAGCCGCAGGTGGTTCCTCCCTCCCCTGCTGGTGATGCGCCCGCCTGGCCTCGCTTGCCGCTTTTGCGGAGCGAGGCTTTTTTTTGCCCGTAAACGGGCGATCGGGAAAAGACGATCAGGCCACGATCAGGCTTGGCGCTCGGGCACGTTGACCACGAGCCCGTCGAGATCCGCCTTGACCTTGATCTGACAGGAAAGGCGCGAGGTCGGCTTCACCTCGAAGGCGAAGTCGAGCATGTCTTCCTCCATGGGAGCCGGCGGGCCGACCCTTTCGGTCCAGGCCTCGTCGACATAGACATGACAGGTGGCGCAGGCGCAGGCGCCACCGCATTCGGCCTCGATGCCGGGGACGGAATTGCGAACCGCATTCTCCATAACGGTGGAGCCTGGCTCGGCTTCGATATCGAAACGCGTTCCGTCAAAGGCAACGATGGTCAGTTTCGTCATGATAGGGAAATCCGGAATGTTGAAGGTCAGGGCACACTATTTGAGCGTGCTGTCTTCCAATAAAACCCCGGCGCAGTCAATATTTCGGGGCGCCGCCGGCTGTTCAATCGGCGCCTCGCCCAACCGATTGGCCGAATCGCTCAGCGGCAGAGTTTGTTGATGAAGTTTTCGGCCTCGATGACTGCGGCAGCGACCGCGGCCCGCAACGAGGCGTCGGAGGCATTGTCTTCAAGGCGCTCGGCAGCGGTGGAAACCTTGAAGGCACCGACTGCACCGGCAGCGCCCTTCAGGCGGTGTGCGGCTGCGACGACGTAGGCGCTATCGGCGCTTGATATATCGTGCAGTGCGCGGCGTGCCTGGCGTGCAAACATCTGGAGCACTTCGACTTCAAGGCTTTTGTCGCCCATGGTCTGGGTCGCGAGATGGACGAGGTCAATCGGACGGGACTGCGAGGGGCAAGCGCCCCGGAGCGTTTCCGGAGCTTCGAACGCGATACTGACGGCTGCCATTGCCATGAACCTGTTTTCCCTGTTGCTCTTCTGATAATGTCCCGAATTGTGCGGGCCAATCGGAGCTATCCCGTTAAATTCCGGCACAATCTGGGCCGGTTTCTTCCCATATGGTTAATTTCTGCTAAGCTCCCGGGATTTTAGGGGTTTTGCATCTTCGTATGGTTTAAATTCTGTTAACAACATTCCACGGCATCATTCGAAGGCAGGCGTCATAATTGTGCAGGGTGGCCGAATGTGCCACTACAATACGCCTAAGGTGGCGAGGAATATCGTCCTTTTGCCCCGGATGGTAGGTTGGTAAGCTTTCATTATCATCCGTTTGAAAGAACGGCCATCCGACTTGAAAATGAATAGGAAACTGGAAATCCGCTTTGTGGGTGGAGAGTTTCCGGCAGGCAGCGTTCCATCTGTCGGTCTGCGGGCGGCAGCGCGTCAGATGGGATTTGCCGGGCGAGTATGTAACGAGGCGTAACCGCATGGCAAAGAACCCTAGCAGCGAGTCGATCGATGAGACGGCGTTCCAGGCGTTGGAAGATGCCCTAAAAATCAACTTCAACGATGATCAGTCGCGCCCTAGATCAGTGCCCCATGCCTCGGAGGCAAGAGTGTCAGACACTAACAAACCGCGTCAGACCCAGTATCAGGACGATGCCGCCGAATCATACAGATCGGCAGCCACCGAAACCGCTGCAAAGTCTCCCACATTCCAGCCCGCCAACGATGCGGGCAAACGCAGTTCGACTGCGATCCTGCGGACGCTGGAAGGCGGCGCGATGCGCTCGTCCATCCGCAATGCGGTGATCGTCTCGATCCTCTGGGCAATCGGCGGCATCGCGCTCGGACAGATGATCTACGGCAACCAGCTCTGGCAGATCACCTCGGTCGAAGGCGTTCTCGCCGCTCCCGGCATCGTCGCGCTGGCGGTCTGTATCCTCATTCCGATCATGCTGTTCTTCGCCTTCGCGATCATGATGGCCCGCGCTCAGGATCTGAGAACCGCCGCCCGCTCGATGGCCGAGGTGGCGCTGCGCCTGTCCGATCCCGAAACCGTCGCCTCCGAGCGAGATCATGAGTGTCGGCCAGGCCGTGCGCCGCGAAGTCTCGGCAATGAACGAAGGCATCGAGCGCACCATCGCCCGCGCCGCCGAGCTCGAGACGCTCGTCCATTCGGAAGTGAATGCGCTGGAGCGGAGCTTCACCGACAACGAATTGCGCGTTCGCGGCCTCGTCCACGAACTCGGCGCCGAACGCGACGCGATCGTCAACCACGCCGAGCGCATCCGCTCGTCGATCGTCGGAGCCCATGATCAGCTCAAGGAAGAGCTGTCGCTTGCGACCGAAGAAATCTCCATTCGCCTGGCGACATCAGGCGAAGCCTTTGCCTCGATGATCGAGACGCGCGGCGCGGCGCTGATGGAGAAGTCCAACGCGGCCGGCGAAGCACTCGGCAGCCTGCTGACGACAAAGACCGAAAACCTGCTGCAGACGCTCAACTCCTCCGGTTTCGCGCTCGCCCACGAGTTCGACGAGCGCATGGATGCGATCAACACCGTGCTGTCGCAGCGCGGCCAGGCGCTTCTCAATGAATTCCAGACACGCGCCTCCTCGCTCGACGCCAATACCGAAAAGCTCAATGCAGCGCTTGCGGACCGTACCCGCCAGCTGAACGAGACGCTGCTTGCCCGGACCCGCGAGATCACCGACGGGCTTGCCGAAAGCGAACAGACGCTCACCGGGTCGCTCGGCGGCATCCTTGCTTCGCTCAACAGCTCGCTCGAAGAAAAGACCTCGTCCTTCCGCCAGACCCTGCAAAGCACCGTCGAAGACGTGGTCCTCGACCTCGACATGCGCTCCGGCTTCTTCGAAGAGCGCCTGCAGACGACCGTCGGCCTGCTCAGCACGACCTTCGACGACAACATCTCGCAGTTCACCTCAGCCTTCGACCAGCGCGCCGGCACGCTCGACAGCAAGCTGATGGACAGCCTCGCCCGCATCAACGAGACGGTGGCAAGCGGTTCTGATGCGATCGAAAACATCCTCTCGTCCAGCGTCGAGCGCATCAGTTCCTCGCTGACCGACCAGTCGCTCGCACTCGAGACGACGCTCGGCACCGGCCAGGAAATGCTGGATGCCATGCTTGGAAGCCGCTCGCGCGAACTGTCCGACGCGTTGTCGGCCCGAAGCACTGAAATTCAGGATACGCTGGCCTCCCGCGCCACCGAAATCCAGGACGCGCTCGTGATGCACACGGGCGAACTCCAGGACGTCCTCGGATCGAGGACCAGCCAGCTTCGGGATGTACTCGGAACACGCACCAGCGAACTCCAGTCCGTACTCGTCTCGCGCACCGAGGAACTTCAGGGAGCCCTTGAAGCACGCACCAGCGAGTTCCAGGACGTCATTACCACGCGCACCGGCGCACTCCACGAAGCACTGGAAACACGCACCACCGAGCTCCAGGACGTATTGACGACGCGCACCAGCGAACTCCAGGGCGTGCTTGCCTCGGGCACCGGGGAACTGCACGGAGTGCTCGGAACGGGCGCCACCGAGCTTCAGGACGCGCTTGCGTTGCGCACCGGCGAGCTCAAGGACGTGTTTGCATCCGGCACCGGCGAACTTCACGCCGGCTTTGCAAGCGCACGTCAGGACATCGAAGCAACGCTCGCCGACCGCGGCAGCAGCCTTCTCAGCACGCTTTCGGAAAACCAGGCCAAGTTCGAACAGAGCCTGGCAATCCGCTCGGGCGCCATTGTCGCTGCGCTTTCCGGAAGCCACGATCATCTGACGGAAGTGCTGAGCCAGAAATCCAGTGCGATCGAAACGTTGATGTCCGGCGCGCCGGAGCGGCTCGCCGGCATGTTCGACGAAAAGTCGGAGCACATCTCCCGCACGCTCATTGCCAGCGAACAGCGGCTCGGTGACGAGCTGGGTCGGCGCGCTTCCGAAATGCAGACGTCGCTCGATGCCAACCGCGAGCGGATTTCCGAAATCCTCGAAGACAAGTCGATGGAAATCGCCACGTCCTTCGCGCTCGGCGAAGATCGCCTCGCCGGCATGCTCGACGAGAAGTCGGACTCCATCACCCGCGCACTTTCGGAAACCGAACAGCGCATGAGCGGAGACCTGGCCCGCCGTACCTCGGAAATCAACGAGGCGCTGGGCGTCAACCGGGACAGGCTTGCAGAAATCCTCGACGACAAGTCGATGGAAATCGCCACCTCCTTCGCGCTTGGTGAAGACCGCCTCGCCAGCATGCTGGACGAAAAGTCGACGTCAATCGCCAACACCTTCATCGATGCCGACGTCCGCATCGAGCAATCCTTCGCGGCCCGCGCCGAAGCGATCCGCAACGCCTATGTCGATAACCAGCTCAATCTCGACCAGTCGCTCGAAAACCGGACGGCAGAGATCGCCCGCGTTCTCGAAAGCGGCGGCGATCGCCTCGAACAGACCGTCGGCAGCGCAAGCGGCCGCATCGAGACGGCGCTCACAACCGGCGCACAGCGTTTCGAAACGGGCATGGCGGACGGGCTGGAGCGCGTCGAAGCCGTTCTCGGCTCGACTCAGGAGCGTATCGCCGCAACCATCGGCCTTGGTCACCAGCAGCTGGAAACGACGCTCGGTTCCGGTTACGAGCAGATCCGCGACACCCTGGACGAACGCACGAAGTCGCTCGCGACAACGCTCGGCGACGCCCAGAGCCAGATCGGCGACCTGATGCAGGACCAGGTCACCTCCTTCGGAACCTCGATCGCGGCCAGCGCCGGAATGCTGGAAATGTCGCTCGATACGCAGCAGAACGCGCTGCGCAGCGCTATAGACACTGCGGGGCAGTCGCTCGAAGAACGTCTGCGCGACAATGTCGGTACGCTCGCCGTCCGGCTTTCCGATGCCGCGAGCGAAATCGGCCGCTCGGCCGACGCCTTCTCCAACCGCATCCGTCAGACGGTCGGCGGGGTTCAGGGCGCACTCGAAGAAACCGGCAGCCGCATCGAATCGACGTTCGGCGGGCTCGAAGGCCGGATCCGGGGCGAAATCCTCGAGGCAGCCCAGCTCGTCGACGAGGCCGGCGTCAATCTTTCCGCGACGCTCACCAACCGCACGGCCGATCTGGAACGTGTCGCCGTCGAGGCTTCGGACCGCATCACCGAGACCATGGACGGCCGCACCGCCCGTATCGAGGAACGCCTCGGCACGATCGACCGCGCGCTGACCATCGGTCTCGACAACGTCACCAAGACCATCGAAAGCAAGGCCGTCGGCCTTGCCTCGACACTGCGCGAAGCAGTCGGTGCCGCGGCCCAGAGCATGGACAGCGAAGCCACCCGCTCCGCCGAAGTGCTGGCGCGTGCCGGTGCCGAGTTCACCGAGGAACTCACCAGCCGCAACGCCGAATTCACCAAGGCGATCGAGGAACGGTCGACCCAGATCGTCGGCCGGATTTCGGAAACCCAGAACCGGCTCGCCGGCCAGGCGGCAACCGTTGCGCTTGCCTTCTCGGAAGCCGGCAATGCGATCGTCCACAAGGTCGCGGAAGCCGACAGCCTGGTGAAGCGCCAGGTCACGGCAATCTCCGAGGCGCTGGACGAAGCACAGAAGGCGCTCGACTCGCGCGGCGACGGTATCCGCACCACACTTGCCGATACCGCAAACCAGCTCGACACCGCCATGGACGCCGTCGACCGGGCACTCGCGGCCCGCGGCGACGCCATCCACTCGGCTCTCGACGCCCGCGCCCGCGATCTGAACTCCATGCTCGCCGGTCGCTCGGCGGAACTGGCACGCCTCCTCGATGAAAAGGCAAAGCCCATGGTCGAGGAATATGCCGCGACCGGCCGCACCGCCATCGAACAGATGACGACCGCTGCCCAGCAGGGCGCCGAACGGCTTTCCGCCGCGGCGCAGGAGACGACAGCACGGATTTCCTCTGCTGCGGAGGACACGACCGCACGGCTCTCCGCCGCGACGGAAGAAACGACCACGCGGCTTTCGTCTGCGACGGACGAATCGACGGCACGTATCCGCAACGAGAACTCGGCGCTGGTCGACGCGATCGCTGCGCGGACCAACGAGACGCTCGCAGCCATCACGCAGCGGACCGAAAGCGCCGCCGGCACCATGCGTCACGTCGAACAGGGCCTGTCAGCCAGCGTCAACAGCCTCATCGACAAGCTGGCGGAAAGCAATTCGAGCATTTCGGCGCTGGTCCAGGAGTCGGCAAAGGAACTCGGCAGCACCGCCGATGCCGTCGCCCACCATCTTTCGGAGGCCGACCGCAAGCTCAGCGTCACGGCCAACCGGTTCGTTCAGTCGGCAACCAACTCCGCCGATATCGTTTCCGGCTCGACCCGCATGCTCGAAGACAATATCGGCCGTATGTCGGACGTCTTCGGCAATACGCTTGAGCAGGTCAGCAGCCTCGTCGGCCGTTTCGACGACCATTCGAGGGTGCTTGTCGAAGCATCGGAACTCCTCGGTGCGGCACAGTCCAATCTCGTCAGCACGCTGGACGAACGCCAGAATGCACTGCGCAACCTGTCGACCGGCCTGGTCAAGCGTTCCGAGGAAATCGAGACGACGATGCGCAGCCTGACGACCCTGGTCGACGGCGCTTTCGAGCGGGCGGAAGAACGTTCGCTGCAGGTCGGCTCGCGGCTTCGCGAAAGCCTGCATGCCTCGTTCGCCGATATCGGCCGGACGCTCGGGGAAACCCAGCATCGCGCCGAAGTTACCGCCGATGCGATGCGCGAAGCGCTGATCAGCGCCGGCAGCGACGCCAACCACGCCATCGAGACGACGCTGTCTGACGCCGAGAAGCGCACCCGCGACCTTTCCGAGCGCATGCGCGGCAGCATTTCGCAGTCGCTCACCGACGTCGAGCAGCTGCTGTCGGATGCCACCACCCGCTCCGGCAGTGCCGCCGAACAGCTGCGCGATACGCTGCGGGAATCGGTCGAGGAAGCCATCAACCGCTTCTCCGGCGCAACCGACGAAATCCGCCGCTCGGCGCAGGATATCCGCCGCGAGCTGGATACGACCCGCACCGAACTCAAGCGCGGCGCCTTCGACCTGCCGGAAGAAGCCAAGGAAAGTGCGGCCGCCATGCGGCGTGCCGTCTCCGAGCAGATCAAGGCGCTGCAGGACATCTCGGCGCTGGTCGGTCGCTCGACGCAGAACTTCGAGATCTCCGAAGCTTCGGCACCGCGCCAGGCGCCTGCTCCCGCTCCGCAGCCGGCTCCTGCCCGTCCGCAGCCTCAGCCTGCCGCCGCAGCCATCCCGCAGCCGGCTCCGCCTGCGCCACGCAACGATCCCTATGCTGGGAACGCCCTGCGCGGCACGCTGCCGCTCGATCGCCAGCCACAGGCGCCCGTCGCCCGCGCGCCGGAGCCACGCGGCACCGACGGCGGCTGGATCAGCGACCTGCTGCGCGGCGCATCGCGCGACGAGATGGCGGATACACCGCCGGCACCCCGTCAGCAGCCGCAGCCGGCACCACGTGCCGCCGAACCGGCCCCAGCTGCGCGCGGCAACGGCGACAACCGCAATCCGCGCCATATGGTGGAATCGCTGAATTCGCTGTCGGTCGATATCGCCCGCGCCATCGACCATGACGCCTCGGTCGACCTGTGGCGGCGTTACCAGCGCGGCGAGCGCGACGTCTTTACCCGTCGCCTCTACACGCTGAAGGGTCAGCAGACCTTCGACGAGATCAAGCGCAAGTACGACCGCGAACCGGAATTCCGCACCGCCGTCGACCGCTATATCGCCGATTTCGAAAAGCTGCTCGCCGACGTCGCCCGCACCGACCGCGACAAGACGGTAACCCAGAGCTACCTCACCTCGGATACCGGCAAGGTCTACACGATGCTGGCCCACGCCGCCGGCCGGTTCAACTAAGAACCGGATCGGAATACGAACACAAAAGGCCGCCTTTCGAGGCGGCCTTTTTGTTGGCGGATCTGCACAGCTTTCAGAACTTGAGCTGCGGGTTGCAACTGACGGAGCCTTTAAAACTGGAAGGAAAACCGTTTCGGTCGGGTTTCAAGGGACAGGTCCATCCCGGTAAACGATATGCTTCATTCCTTCCGGCGTCGTGTTGAGAAGGCCACGAAGAGGCAGCGGCTTGAGGTCAAACGCGTTCAAATTATCCAGCGTTGGCAGCACCCACCGAAACTCCAGATCGGTTTCACCGTCACGGCTGCGATGGATGATCTCATCTTCGTCGAAGGCAAGGGGCCGTGAAAGTTCCGCCTCGAAATAGAAGCCGATCTCATGGGCTTTTCGACCTCCGAGCTCAAAGAAGTTTTCGATCACGAAGCGGAGCGGCCCGACGCGAGCTCCACAGCCGATTTCCTCTTCGATCTCGCGCGCCAGCGCATCGGCACCTGCCTCATGAAATTCCACGCGCCCGCCGGGCAAGGCCCAGAAGGGATCGTTCACGGCCCGATGGATCAGGATATGCCGGTTTGACCAGATCAGCGCCCCAGCCCGGAACTGGAAGCGCGAGGAGCCGCGGTCCAGCACGATCATCGTTCGGCCGTGGTCATCCATAGCTTCACACCACCGTTTAGGCCTGCGAGTCCAAGTGCACCGGTTCCAATGGATATCCGCGACTCAGGCGATTGATGCGAACCCGATCTCGCCGGCCGAAACGACCAGGCCCTGCGAGTATCACATCGATTTCAGCGACCAGTCGACGATCTCGGCGCCGACCTTGGCGAAGGCGCGATCCAGCGCCTCGATGAAATCGCGGTTCTCGGCGCCCGAGACCGGAGACGTCGCCTTGAACACGCTCTGGGCGCGCACCGTGCCGTTGCGGTCGTTGAGGATTTTTGCCGAGATCTCGACATTGGCGAGGCGGGGGCTGCCGGCGGTCACCTCGAAGGCCCGGATATCGGTCACGACCTGATAGTCGATCGCAAGGCCCTGCCCCGGTTTGCCGACGCCGCCGAGGCGGCCGGAGTTTTCAAAGGCTTCGACCAGCTTCGACTGGACGAGGGCCGGCAGGCGGTCGCCCCAGCGGGAATCGGCGAGATACTGGATCTCGGAGGGCGAAACGCGCACGATCACCTGCTCACTGTTCAGCAGCTTCAACGCCGTGGGTTCCGGCACCAGTATCTGCCGGTTGCGGGCGGAAGCCCCCTGGCCAGACGGAGTGATCGACAGATCGAACGTGTCGTTGTTCGCCTTGCTGCCGCAGCCACTCACCAGGGCCGCAATCAGCGGCAGGACAAGCAGAGCCGAGGCGTGGGTCGCCGCACGTCGCATCAGTAACTCCGAACCGGTCATTAAAACCCCATTCTCAAACACTGAAAACGCCGCGCTTACCGCCGCGTCCTGCCGTCATATTCCTTCACCGTCTCGCCGCCGAAGATCAGCCGCTGCGGGTTCTGGTCGAAATTGGTGATCGTCTGGTCGAGCGACAGCACCGTGCGGCGCGCGTCGTTGACCAGCGTCTGGATGTCCCTCAGGCCGCCTGCCGAGAAGCGCGACAGGTTGTCGGCGATCGGCCCGACCCGGGCATTGATATTGTCGGCCACGGTGCGGAAGGATTCCAGCGTCTTGCGCGCCTCGGCAAACAGCCCTTGCGAGTCGTCGCTCGACACAAACCCGTCCACCTTGGCAAGAATGCCGTCGACGCGGCTCGAAGCGTCGTTGAGCTTCCGGGCGAGGTCCGTGAAATCGCCGATCGCGCGGTCGATATCGTCCTTGCGGTGAACGAAATTGCCGACCACGTCCCGGGCCGAGCCGATGGTCTGGCGGGCGTCCTCGGAGGCGGCTGTAATATTGCGGATCGTCGTCGCGACCTGATCGGTATTGACGGCGCCCAGCACGGTATCGGCGCGCTTCAGAAGGACCTGGGCGTCCGCTCCCGCCTTCTCGAAATTGGCGGCGGCGTTCCGGACATTGGTCACCAGGTCGTCGAACTTATCCGAGGCCGTGGCGATATTGCGGGTGGCGCGCTCCGTGTTGGAGACCACGGCATTGATCTTTTCCGCATCGATCGCGCTCACCAGCCGTTCGGCGGCTGCAAGCGTGGAGTTCAGCGTTCCGGAGACCCGGTCGATCGTCGTCGAAAGCGTCGAGAGGCTGTTCAGGAACTTGTCGATGCTGTCGGAATTCTGGGCAAGCGCCGAGGTGAAGGTTTCCACATTGCGGATTGTCTGGGTCAGCGGACCTCTTGCATCGGCGACAAAGCCTTGAATATCGCTAATCGCCGCGTCTGCCCGGTCGAGGATCTTGTCGGCGGTGGCGAGCAGGTTGGTGACGCTCGACTGCTCGGCGATCAGCACGGCCGGCCGGCCGTTCTCGATCGATTTCTGGAGGATGTTCTCCTCCCCCTTGGCGCCGCCGGAAAGCTCGATATAGGCAGCCCCCGTCAGGCCCTGCACTTCGAGTGCGGCCTGGGTGGACTGATAGACGGGTGCATCGGCCCGCACTTCGGTGAAAGCGATCGAATAACGGGGATCGTCCGGATCGATCGTCAGGCTGCGCACCGAACCGACCGGAATGCCGTTGAAGCGAACCGGAGAGCCGACCGACAAGCCGTTCGCCGAGCCCGGGATGCGGATCGCCAGTTCGGCCGTCGGTCCGCCGCGGCCGGATTGCGCCATCCAGTAGACGAAGCCGAAAGCGGCGGCGATCACCAGCAAGGTGAAGAAACCGACAAGGGCGTAGTTGGCTCTGGTTTCCATAGATTACGTCACTCTTCTACTTCTGCCGCAGGCTGCTTTTCTTGGACCAAGACTGACCGCGCCCGCTTGCCGCGGAAATAGGACTGTACCCATGGATCGTCACAGGCAAACATATCCTCAAGCGTACCCTCGACCAAGACCCGTTTCTCTCCAAGCACAGCAATTCTGTCGCAGACAGAGAACAGACTATCGAGGTCGTGGGTCACCATGTAGACGGTCAGGCCCAGCGTATCGCGCAGCCTGGCGATCAGCGCGTCGAAATCGGCGGCGCCGATCGGATCGAGGCCGGAGGTCGGCTCATCGAGGAAAACGAGGTCCGGATCGAGCGCCAGGGCGCGGGCAAGCGCAGCGCGCTTGATCATGCCGCCCGACAGTTCGGATGGATATTTGTCGGCAGCGTCAGGCGGCAGGCCGACCATATCGATCTTCAGGTAGGCGAGCTCGTCCATCAGCGACTGCGGCAGATCGAGATATTCGCGCATCGGCAGCTGAATGTTTTCCTTCACCGTCAGGGCCGAGAACAGCGCTCCATGCTGGAAGAGCACACCGAGCCGCGTATCGAGCGCCATGCGCTCGTCTTCCGAAACGGTGTCGTAGTCGGCGCCGAGAATGTGGATCGTGCCGGAACGGTGCGGCAAAAGGCTGAGCACGGTGCGCATCAGCACCGACTTGCCGGTGCCGGATGCGCCGACGAAGCCAAGGATCTCGCCGCGATAAATGTCGAGGTTCAGGTGGTCGAGCACCAGCTTGTCGCCGAAGCCGACCGTCAAGTCGCGGACCGACAGCACCACCTGTCGGCCATTCGACTTGTCCTTGATCGCGGTCTGCGGCACCTCTTCCAAACCGTTCTCCATCAGAAATCGATCGCGGAATAAAAGAGGGCGAACATCGCATCTATGAAGATAACGGCGAAGATCGATTTCACCACCGAAGTGGTGACGTGCTGGCCGAGCGATTCGGCGCTGCCGCCGACTTTCATGCCCTCGACGGCGGCGACGATGCCGATGGCCAGCGCCATGAACGGCGCCTTGATCATGCCGGAGGCAACGGAGGTATGGTCGATCGCCTCGTGAAGACGGGACAGGTAGGTATCGAAGGTAATGCCCGAATAGGCAAGGGCGACGACGGCCGCCCCGAACAGCGCCGAAAAATTGGCGATGATCGTCAGCAGCGGCAAGGCCACCGTCAGAGCCACAAGGCGCGGAAAAATCAGCACGCCGACCGGATTGAGGCCGATCACCGTCAAGGCGTCGATCTCCTCGCGCATCTTCATCGAACCGATCTCGGCGGTGATGGCGCTGCCCGAACGGCCGGCGATCATGATCGCCGTCAGCAGCACGCCGATCTCGCGAAGCTGCAGGATGCCGACCAGATCGACGACAAAAATCTCGGCGCCGAAATACCGGAGCTGGAAGGCGCCCTGCTGGGCAATGATCGCGCCGATCAGGAAGGACATCAGCACGATGATCGGCACCGCCCGCACGCCCATGCGGTCGATGTGGGTGACGACCGACGCCGGCGAGACGCCCGCACCTCGGCCGAATTTCATCTGCGCACCGCGAACCGCCGAGCCGAGAATATGCATGGCTGCATAGAAATCGCCGCCGAGCGAGACCATCACTTTGCCGAGCGGCACAAACAGGCGTTCGAACAGGTTTCCCTTAGCTCCGGCGTCCGCAGGCGGCGCAGGAACGTGTTCCGGCAAGACGCCGATCAGTTCCCGGATCGGGCCTTCGCCGCCCACCAGGGCTGCTTCTCCGCCCTGCCCGCCCTTGGCGGTCATCAGCCGGCGGATGAGCCAGGCGCCGGCCGTATCGACGCCGGTGATACCGGAAAGATCGATCTCCACCTTGCCCCGGTTTGCGGCATTTTCGAGCCGCTCGAACTCCTTGAGCACAGGTGATATCGTCGGGCCGCGCCATTCGCCGGCCAATACGTACCGCTCGCCGCCGTCGCCGGGCATATTTTCGGCCTTGATTTCGGCTGGCTGGAACGTCACGTGTTTCTTTCGCGCCTAAGCTAGTCAGAAGTTTCAATACGATGCGGTTGATCGCACTTTCGAGACCGGCAATATAGCTGCGTCATAGGGATTTGCCACAACGGGACGCGTAAAACCATGAGCCGTCACCTCGAAGCCACAATAGAGACGTTTCCAATCTCCGGTTCGTTCACGATCTCCCGCGGCTCGAAGACCGAGGCGGAAGTCATCACCTGCGTCGTCAGTGAGAACGGCGTTTCCGGCCGCGGGGAATGTGTGCCTTACAAGCGTTATGGCGAGAGCCTGGACGGTGTGATGGCGGAGATCGAAGCGGTCGCCGATGCCATCCGTGCCGGTCTGACACGCGAAGAATTGCGGAGGCGGATGGAGCCGGGTGCCGCGCGAAATGCCGTCGACTGCGCTCTCTGGGACCTCGAGGCGAAGCTGAGCGGGCGGCGCGTTGCCGATATGATCGGCGCTACCAGCCGCAAACCCTTCGTCACCGCCTTCACACTGTCGCTCGGGGAACCGGAGGCCATGGCGGCCGAAGCTGCAAGGAACGCGCAACGTCCGCTTCTCAAGGTCAAGCTCGGAACCGACAATGACGAGACCCGGCTGAGGGCCGTTCGTGATGCCGCGCCGGCCACGCGGATCATCGTCGATGCAAACGAAGGATGGACCGAGCAAAACCTCGCCCGCCATATGGCGATTGCCGCGGAAACCAATGTGTCGTTGATCGAACAGCCATTGCCCGCCGGCCAGGATGCGGCGCTTGGCCGTATCCGCCGCCTCGTTTCCGTCTGTGCAGATGAAAGCGTGCACGCCACGAAGGACCTGGAAAGCCTTCGCGACCGGTACGACGCGGTCAACATCAAGCTCGACAAGACCGGCGGACTGACCGAGGCGCTGGCGATGAAGGCGGAGGCACAGCGGCTTGGATTTGCCGTGATGATCGGCTGCATGGTCGGCTCCTCGCTCGCCATGGCGCCGGCCGTGCTGCTCGCCCAGGATGCAGACTATGCGGATCTCGACGGGCCGCTGCTGCTTTCCCGCGACCGGCCGGACGGGCTGCGCTACGAAGGTTCCCTCGTCTATCCGCCGGAAGCGACCCTCTGGGGCTGAATTCTTGCCGCAAGCGCGATGATCGACAGGCCGACCAGCGCAAGGACCGACATCGCCACATAGCTCATCGGGCCGAACTGGCGGTAGAGTACCCCGGAAAGCACCGTCGCAAGCGCAAGAAAGACGCCGTTGTAGAAGACGTAGGCGCCCTGCATCGAGGCTTCCTGGTCCTCGCGCACCGCCTCGACCAACCGGTGCTGGATGCCGATATGGACGAAGGCGAACGTGAAGGCGTGAGTGGCCTGCAGCGCCAGGTATCCCCAGAAGTCGAGCGGCATCGGAAAGAGCGTCCAGCGGACCACCGCGACCGCGCATCCGACTCGCATCAGCGTCCAGGGAGAAATCCGTCTGGCGATCCAGCCCGCCGCGAAAAAGACGATGATCTCCGACACGACGGCCGCGCTCCAGAGGACGCCGATCGAGCCGCTCGAAAACCCGATCTGCTGCCAATGGATGGTGCCGAACGTATAGAACATGCCATGCCCTGCCTGCGCCACCGACGCGCCGATCATCAGCACGTGCAGGTCGAGCCTTCTGAGCGAGCTCTGCTGAGGCATCCTGTCCGGGTCCGGCCTTGCAACCGCCCGGCCGAGCTTCGGAGCCGCGAAGGCAACGGCGACGGTCAGGAGAAAACCGACCGCTATCGCCGACGGGATAGCCTGGAAACCCCAGAAGCCACGGAGTTCGCCGACGAACAGCGCCACGGCCACGAAGCCGACCGAGCCCCAGACGCGCATCGAGCCATACTGGAAACCCCAGCGCCGGACCCCGCTGACAGCGATCGATTCGACGATCGGCGCATAGGGCGCGAAGACCGCCGCCTGAACGGCGACGACGATGAGAACCGGCCAGAAGTCGCGGGTGAAGAACATTGCGAATGCCGTCAACAACGACAACGCGCCGGACCAGGCGAGCATCAGGGTCCGTTCCGTCATGCGGTCGGCAAGCAGGCCGGCAACCGGGGCGGCAGCCACCCGCAGGAAAAGCTGGGCTGCGAGCACGATGCCGATTTCGAATTCGGTAAAGGCAAGCCCGTCGAGCCAGACGGGCAGATAGGGCAGAATCACTCCGTTCACCCCGAGCGGCGCCCCATAGGCGATCGCACAGCGCAACTGGAAGAACCGGGGCGCTGTCTGCGCCGTATTTGAGGGAATCACGATTTCACGGGTGGGTTGCTGAAGTTTCAGCTTACCTAACACACAGCCTTGTGCCTGCCTATGGCAAGATATAGCCCTCTGGCCGGCCCGTCCATCTGTTGCAGGCCGCTCACGCGGCCCGCATGTCCTCGATGGATTGCGGCGCCGGCAGGGACTTGATCTCCGCCGTGGCGGCGATGTTCTGCCACGAAATCATCTCCAGCGTGCCGTCAAAGTTCTCGGCGATTGCCGTGCAGCTTTCCACCCAGTCGCCGGTATTGACGTAGTGGATGCCGTCGATGTCCTCCATGACGGCATGATGGATATGGCCGCAGATGACGCCATCGACATTGTTGCGGCGGGCTTCGTCGGCGACGACCCGCTGGAACTCGCCGATGAAATTGACCGCGTGCTTGACCTGCAGCTTGGCCCAGGCGGAGAAGGACCAGTAGGGCATGCCGAGGCGGCGGCGGATGGCGGCGAGCCCGATATTGATGACGATCGCCGCGTCATAAGCCCAGTCGCCGAGATAGGCGAGCAGGCGGGCGTTGCGGACCACGACGTCGAATTCGTCGCCATGCAGGACCAGGTATTTCTTGCCGTCGGCCATCTCGTAGATTTCGCGCTCGGCGACTTCGATGCCGCCGAAATGCGTGCCCGGGAAGGAACGCAGGAATTCGTCGTGGTTGCCGGGGATGTAGACGATGCGGGTGCCCTTGCGCGCCTTGCGCAGCAGCTTCTGGACCACGTCGTTGCAGCCCTGCGGCCAGTACCAGTTGCGCTTCAGCCGCCAGCCGTCGACGATGTCGCCGACCAGGAAAATGGTATCCGCTTCATGATAGCGCAGGAAATCCAGGAGGAAGTCCGTTCGGGCCGCCTTGGAGCCCAGATGAACGTCCGAAATGAAGAGCGTTCTGAAATGTCTTGTATCCATCTCACCGGTCACGAAGTCGTCCTTTCGCTGCCGCTTCTGATGGCTTCAAAACCAGACTCGTGTTTCAGGATGATGACAGAGTGCCGCATGACTACCTCATCTCCTGTTTGGCACGGGTCGCAATCGCGATATCCGGGCGATCGGTGGTGAAGCTCGCAATGCCGAGATCGAACATCCGCGTTGCCATCTCAATGTCGTGCGCGGCCCATCCGTGGATGATCACGCCACGGTCGCTCAACGGGGCAATTGCAAGCACGGAGATCATTTCGGCGCGAATGCCGATCTCGAAAACGCCAAAGGCGGCCAAGGCGGCGCCAACGCCGATCCAGCCCACCTGGCGGATGACCGCCGGCGAGCAGAGCCATATGAATCCAAGAAGCTCCGAAACACTGTGGCCGGCCGCCTCAAGCGCCTTGCGGAAGGCGTCGAGCCGCTCCAGGGAGAAGCTCGTCACCATGCAGCGGGAAAGCATGCCGCTGGCGACCAGCCGCTCGACAATCGCCTCCTCCATGCCCTCGTAGGCAGTCCCATCCGGCCGTGTCTTGATCTCGAGGCGCAGGTCGACCGGCGACGGCGCGAAGATGTCGAGCACCTCGTCGAGGGTCGGAATGGTCTCACCTGCCGCGCCGACGATCACGAATTTCGACAGCTGCTCGTAGGTGAGCCTGCCGATCTCGCCCTTGCCGTCCGTCATCCGGTCGATTGTCGCATCGTGATGGACGACCAGAACCTTGTCGGCAGTGTGGTGGACGTCGAATTCGACGAGTTCGACCGGCAGCGCGGCGGTCTGGCGGAAGGCAAGCCTGGAATTTTCCGGCCACAGATGGGTGCCGCCGCGATGGGATGCGATCTTGGTCATTCGAAACCTCACTTGATGCCGCCGAGACCCGCGCCCTGCACCAGCTGGCGTTCGGCAAATAAGAAAAACACGATGCTCGGCAGCAGGACCACACAGCTCGCCGCAAGGATGAGAGGCCAGTCGGTAAAGGGCTGTTCGCGTACCGATGCCTGAAGATTGGCCAGCGCGATCTGCACCGTCTGCGTATCGCCGCGCAGCACGATCAGCGGCCAGAGATAGGAATTCCACTGGGCGATGAAGGCAAACAGCGCCATCGAGGCGATCGCCGCCCAGCAGATCGGGACGATGACGTCGACCAGGATCTTGAAATGGCTGGCGCCATCCAGGCGCGCCGCCTCCTCGTAAACCTTTGGCACGCCCATGAAATGCTGGCGCAGGAAAAAGGTCACGAAACCGGAGGCAAGCTGGGGCAGCACCGCCGCCCAGATGCTCGGCACCAGCTTCATCTTGGCCATCAGCAGATAGTTGGGAATGATGCAGATCAGTTCCGGAATGGTAAGCGTGCCGAGCACGGCCCAGAACAGCATGTTGCGGCCGCGGAACTCCATACGGGCAAAGGCATAGGCGGCGAGGATCGAGGTGATCATCGTGCCGACCGTCGTCGACAGCGCGATAATGATCGAGTTCATGAAATAGGCGCCGAGCCCTGCCTCCGTGAACACTCGCAGATAATTTTCCGGATGCAGCGACCATTCGCCGACATTGGGATTGAGGAGGTCGGACGGTGCTAGCAGCGAGGCGCCGATGCCGATCAGGAAGGGGAAGACTACGCCGAAACCGAGCAGCGCCGCTCCCGCCCAGCCGAGGAAATGGAGGAGACGATCAGGAAAGGTCATAATTCACCTTGTCCCTGGCAAAGGCGAGCTTTGCGAGCGTGATGGCGACCAGTCCGAGGAACAGGAGCACGGCCAACGCCGATCCTGTCGAGATGTCGAACAGGGTAAAGCTCAGATAGTAGAGGAAATTCATCAGGACATCGGTACCGTTGGCTGGCCCGCCACGGGTGATGACATTGACGAGCGTGAAGATCTGAAAACTGTCGATCACCGAGACCACGAGCAGAAACAGGGTGGTCGGTGCGACCAATGGGAAGGTGATATCCCTGAACCGGCGCCAGCGCCCTGCCCGGTCGATGCGCGCCGCTTCGTAATAATCGTCGGGAATGGCGTTGAGCCCGGCGATGAACAGCAGCGTATCGTAACCGAGCTGTTTCCAGATCGCCACGATGCCGACGGCGACCAGCGCCAGGTTGACGTCCTGCAGCCAAGGAACCTTGCCGATGCCGATGGCGCCGAGCGTCAGGTTGATGAAGCCGATATCGGTGTTGAACATCCAGCTCCAGATCACCGAAATCGCCACGGAACTGGTGACATAGGGAAGGAAATAGATGCCCCGCAGCATCCGTGCGAAAGCATGGCTTTCCCTCAGGAGATGGGCGAGCGCCAGCGCCAGGATCAGCCGGGGCGGCACGCTCACCAGCATCAGGAGAAAAGTCACCCAGAGGGAATGATGGAATTGATCCGAGCCGAACAGCTCAAGATAGTTGTCGAAGCCCACATATCTGGAGCGCCCGTTGAGGATGTTGGTCTGGTGGATGCTGAGCCAGGCGGAATAGACGATCGGCCAATAGATGAAGAGGCCGAGCAGCCCGACACAGGGCAGAAGATAGAGATAGGGCCTCAATATCCGCATCGCATTCCAACGTTTTCTCCGTGTCACGCTCTGCCTTAGCGGCCCTGTACGAAAGTCTCGTGACGTTTTTCACGGGCCCGCGTCATTCGCCTGTAACGTGCTCTTCCTACCCTTTCGCGACAGCGGCTGCCGGCCGTTCAAACCGGCGTTTCAACGAATAAGGAGAGAATGGGATGTTGAGGAAACTGCTTATCGCGGCGGCCGTCGCGGTGCTCGCGGGCCAGCCGGCTCTTGCCGCCCCCGTCGAAATCACCTTCTGGCATTCGCTCGCCAAAAAGGGCACCGACGCGGTCAACCAGATCGTCGGCAAGTTCAACGCCTCACAGAGCGAGTACAAGCTGAAGGCCGAATATACCGGAAATTACGACGACACGACCACTAAGCTGCAGGCCGCCATCCCGGCTGGCCAGGCACCGGACCTGATGATGCTGGAGGTCACCCGCTACGGCTTGTTCGCCGATTCCGGCGTGCTCGAGCAGCTCGACCCCTACCTTCAGAAGGAAGGCGCCGAATTCCTTGACCAGTACCAGTCGTTCGCGCTCGAAGGCCCGAAATATCTCGGCAAGTCCTACGTCCTGCCGTTCAACGTCTCGACGCCGGTCATGTACTACAACAAGGACGCCTTCCGCGCTGCGGGCCTCGACCCGAATGCACCGCCGAAGACCTGGGACGAACTGCGCCAGATGTCTACCAAGCTCACGGTTCGCCAGGGCAATGACGTCAAGCAGTGGGGTGTCATCGGGCTCGGCCAGTTCGTGCGCTGGGCCTTCGTTGCACAGGCCGGCGGCGAATGGGTCAGCCCCAAGGACAATTCCGTGCTGATGGATAGCGATGCCTCGATCGGCGCCTATACCTACATGGCCGACCTGATCCGCAAGGACAAGGTTTCGCCTGAAGCAGCGGCGATCAACGAAAGCCTCGGCAGCCAATATTTCACCAGCGGCCAGGCTGCGATCAATTTCGACTCGACCGGCGGCTTCGGCGCACTCCGCGGTGCCGTGAAGTTCGATCTCGGCGTTGCCCCACTGCCTTGCGGCGTCAAATGCGCAGCCCCGATCGGCGGTGCGACGATCGGCATCAACGCGGCCTCCGACGAAGCCCATCGCAAGGGCGCCTGGGCGTTCCTGAAATTCATCTCGCGCCCGGAAATCAATGCGATCACCTTCGTCGAAACCGGCTACCTGCCGATCATGAAAAAAACCGCCGACGTCGACATCGCCAAGAAAGCGATCGCCGAAGAGCCCGGTTATTCGGTTGCCATCAAGCAGCTCGACGTGGCCTTTGTGCGCTCGCGTCCGCCGGCAATGCCGGCGATCCGCGCCAAGGAACCTTCGGTCTGGGAAGCGATCGTGCTCGGCAAGACGCCGGAAGCGCAGGCCCTGAAGACGTTTGGCGCCGAAATGCGCACCATGCTGTCGAAAAGCGGCGGCTGATGCGAAGAGCGTGACTTAAGGGCCTTGACCCGAACGACGAAAAGCCCGGACAGGCCAAGCGCCTCTCCGGGCTTTGTTTTATTCGGCGAGGCCAAATATCTGGGATGGACCCCCGTTCGATTTGTTGTATTGAGGGACCCATTCCCGAGAAAGACGCCGAGGTCGCAATGACATCGAATATGCCCGTAACTTCCCCAGCCAATGCCGATCTCGACGAACAGGCGCTGTTCTTCCACCGCTACCCGCGGCC
This sequence comes from Neorhizobium galegae, assembly GCF_021391675.1. Classification (NCBI taxonomy): domain Bacteria; kingdom Pseudomonadati; phylum Pseudomonadota; class Alphaproteobacteria; order Hyphomicrobiales; family Rhizobiaceae; genus Neorhizobium; species Neorhizobium galegae. The sequence goes on along the minus strand of NZ_CP090095.1, from coordinate 2,065,735 downwards.
CGGCAAGCTTGAGATCCAGGCCACCAAGCCGCTCGGCAACCAGCGCGACCTGGCGCTTGCCTATTCTCCGGGCGTTGCAGCCCCATGTCTGGCGATCCGCGACAATCCCGACATGGCGGCTTACTATACCGCCCGCGCCAATCTCGTCGCCGTCGTTTCGAACGGCTCGGCCGTACTTGGGCTCGGCAATATCGGCCCGCTGGCTTCGAAGCCGGTCATGGAAGGCAAGGCCGTCCTCTTCAAGAAATTCGCCGGCATCGACGTCTTCGACATCGAGATCGACGCCCCCGGCATCGAGGCGATGGTCTCGACCGTTTCGGCGCTCGAGCCGACCTTTGGCGGCATCAACCTCGAAGACATCAAGTCGCCGGAGTGTTTCGAAGTCGAGCGCCGGCTGCGCGAAAAGATGAACATCCCGGTCTTCCACGATGACCAGCACGGCACCGCGATCATCGTCGCCGCCGCAGTCCTGAACGGGCTGGAGCTCGCGGGCAAGAACATCGCCGACGTGAAGATCGTCACCTCGGGTGCAGGTGCCGCGGCACTCGCCTGTCTGCATCTCCTCGTCTCGCTCGGTGCGAAGAAGGAGAACATCTGGGTCCACGACATCGAAGGCCTCGTCTATGACGGGCGCAATACGCTGATGGACGAGTGGAAGGAAATCTACACCCAGAAGTCGGACAAGCGTGTCCTTGCCGACAGCATCGGCGGCGCCGACGTGTTTCTCGGCCTGTCCGCCGCGGGCGTGCTGAAGCCCGAGCTCCTGGAGCAGATGGCCGCAAAGCCGCTGATCATGGCGCTTGCCAATCCGACGCCGGAAATCATGCCCGAGCTTGCCCGCGCCGCCCGTCCCGACGCGATGATCTGCACCGGCCGTTCGGACTTCCCGAACCAGGTCAACAACGTGCTGTGTTTCCCCTACATCTTCCGTGGCGCGCTCGATTGCGGCGCCCGGACGATCAACGAGGAAATGAAGATGGCGGCGGTCAAGGCGATAGCAGCGCTTGCCCGCGAGGAAGTCTCCGACGTCGCGGCGCGCGCCTATTCCGGCGAGTCGCCGATTTTTGGCGCAGACTATCTGATCCCCTCGCCCTTCGATCCACGCCTCATCCTGCGCATTGCGCCTGCGGTCGCAAAAGCAGCTGCCGAGACCGGCGTCGCCGCGCGGCCGATCCAGGATTTCGAGGCCTATCTCGACCAGCTGAACCGCTTCGTCTGGCGCTCCGGTTTCGTCATGAAGCCGATCTTCAGCGCCGCCAAGGTTTCGGAAAAGAACCGGGTGATCTTCGCCGAGGGCGAGGACGAACGCGTACTGCGCGCAGCCCAGGTTCTGCTGGAGGAAAAGACCGCAACCCCGATCCTGATCGGCCGTCCTTCCGTCATCGAGGCGCGGCTTGCCCGTTTCGGTATCCGCATCCGCCCGAATGTCGATTTCGCCGTGGTCAACCCGGAAGACGATCCGCGCTACCGCGACTATGTCGACGAATATTTCGCACTGGTCGGCCGCGAAGGCATCAATCCGGAAGCGGCGCGCACCATCGTGCGCACCAACAATACGGTAATCGGTGCGCTGGCGGTCAAGCGCGGCGATGCGGACGCGCTGATCTGCGGTGTCGAAGGACGTTACGACAAGCATCTCAACGACGTGAACCAGATCATCGGCAAGCGGCCGGGCGTCTGCGCCTTCTCGGGCCTCAGCCTGGTCATCTCCCAGCGCGGCGCGATGTTCTTCACCGACACGTTCGTGAATTACAACCCGTCCGCGCAGGAGATTGCCGAAATCACCATTCTGGCGGCAGAAGAAATCCGCCGGTTCGGCATCACCCCGAAGGCGGCGCTGATCTGCCACTCGAACTTCGGTTCGCGCGATTCCGAAAGCGCCCAGAAGATGCGGGCTGCCCTGAAGCTGGTGCGCCAGCGGGCGCCGGAGCTGGAAGTGGACGGCGAAATGCAGGGTGGCTCGGCATTGTCGGAAACGCTGCGCAAGCGGGCCATGCCGGACAGTTCGCTGACCGGCGAAGCCAACCTGCTGGTGTTCCCGAATCTGGATGCGGCAAACATCTCGCTCGGTCTGGTCCGCAACCTCACGGACGCTCTGCATGTCGGCCCGATTCTTCTCGGGGCGGCCCAGCCGGCGCATATCCTGTCGTCCTCGGTGACGTCTCGCGGCGTGGTGAACATGGCGGCGCTCGCCGTCGTGGAAGCCTCGCAGCCAAACCTGCAAATTCAATCCTGAGTTGAAATTCTTCCCGTGCTTTGGCGCGGGCCCCCTTCGGGGGCTCGAGCGGCACTCGGGATCGATTTCACCATGCGGTGATCGCGGCTTTATGAGATTATCAACCGGCACGTTCCATGATGCCATCTCCCATTAGGAGAGGATGCCGGAATTGCCGATACCGCTTCGCGGCTTGCTGACCATACCGCTCTTGCTTCTGCCGGCCGCAGCGCTGGCGGGGGACCCTGCCGTTTGTGCGGCCCTTTACCGGAAACTTGGAAACAGCCCGCAGATCATCGGCAACACGTCTGCGGCGCGCAGCTACGCCCAGCAGCTTGGCGAATACAATGCCGATATCCGGGAACTGCGGGTCGACATGCGCCGCGCCGGCTGCGGCAGTGGTAGCGTCGTGGTTCTGGGTGGCCCGAATGCCGCGGTCTGCGGCCAGATGCGGGATGCGCTGGACAGAATGGAGCAGAGCCGCGACGCGCTGGCGGCGGAACGGAACAGTTCGCGGCAGATGATCCTGCCCTCGGAAGAGCGGAATGCCATTCTCGCCGCCATTCGCGAACAGCGCTGCATCCCCTCTTTCGAGCCGCTGCCGCCTGTTGTCGACGACCGCCGGAAGGTGCCGGGCATCGAACTTCCGAGAGAAGAGCAGCCCTATTCCGGGATCACCAAACTGCAGACCCGCCCGCAAAAGCCGCAGGCGGCCGCTATCCAGCCGCCGGTGCTCACGCCGCCGCCGGAGCGGCCATACGATCCAAACAAGAAGGTGCGTACCGTCGGGCCGGCTTTTCTGCCCGAAGCGGATATCGACCTCAGCAATCCGAAATCGGCAGGACCGCAGCCGCAGCAGTGATCAACGGTTATCCCAGCGATCCTGAAAGACCAGCTCCTCCAGGGCCAATCGCTGGCGCCAGCCCTTGAGCGCCAATTCCGGCTCGCCATAGAGCCGGTCGGCATAACCGAGGCATAGCCAGGCGACGATCTCCACGCGGTCGGGAATGCCCAGCAGTGCACGCACGTCCTCCTCGCGAAAAATGCTGACCCAGCCGACACCGACGCCCTCCGCCCGCGCGGCGAGCCACAGGTTCTGCACGGCGCAGACGGTCGAATAGACGTCCATGCGCGGATTGTGGGTGCGGCCGAGCACGACCGGGCCGGCACGATCTGGATCGCAGGTGACGCAGATCGACAGCGGCGCCTTGACGATGCCTTCGAGCTTGAGGCTGCGATAAAGGTCGCGGCTTTCTTCGGCAAACATCTCCACGGCTTCGTTATTGGCGCGCGAGAAGGCGGCCCGGGCCGCCTCCCGCACCGCCGGATCGCGGATGAGGATGAAATTCCAGGGCTGCATGAAGCCGACCGAGGGTGCCGAATGCGCGGCGCCAAGCAACCGCTTTACCAGGTCGTCCGGTAGCGGGTCGGGCAGGAACTGGTCGCGCACGTCGCGGCCATACGATCCAAACAAGAAGGTGCGTACCGTCGGGCCGGCTTTTCTGCCCGAAGCGGATATCGACCTCAGCAATCCGAAATCGGCAGGACCGCAGCCGCAGCAGTGATCAACGGTTATCCCAGCGATCCTGAAAGACCAGCTCCTCCAGGGCCAATCGCTGGCGCCAGCCCTTGAGCGCCAATTCCGGCTCGCCATAGAGCCGGTCGGCATAACCGAGGCATAGCCAGGCGACGATCTCCACGCGGTCGGGAATGCCCAGCAGTGCACGCACGTCCTCCTCGCGAAAAATGCTGACCCAGCCGACACCGACGCCCTCCGCCCGCGCGGCGAGCCACAGGTTCTGCACGGCGCAGACGGTCGAATAGACGTCCATGCGCGGATTGTGGGTGCGGCCGAGCACGACCGGGCCGGCACGATCTGGATCGCAGGTGACGCAGATCGACAGCGGCGCCTTGACGATGCCTTCGAGCTTGAGGCTGCGATAAAGGTCGCGGCTTTCTTCGGCAAACATCTCCACGGCTTCGTTATTGGCGCGCGAGAAGGCGGCCCGGGCCGCCTCCCGCACCGCCGGATCGCGGATGAGGATGAAATTCCAGGGCTGCATGAAGCCGACCGAGGGTGCCGAATGCGCGGCGCCAAGCAACCGCTTTACCAGGTCGTCCGGTAGCGGGTCGGGCAGGAACTGGTCGCGCACGTCGCGGCGCGTCTCGATCGCCCGGTAAACGGCCGCGCGCTCGGCCTTCGAAAATTCACCGGCAGGCAGCAAGGCATGCGCGAAAGGATCAGGCTGCATCGTTTGTCCCCAACAATGCCGTCGCTCCCCTGCCTTTCAGAAGCAAGGAGAGGTCCGAAACCTTTCCGCCGTCCGCGCGGGCTGGTCTATCTCGTCGGGCCGGTCTTCTGACTTGGCTTCGTCCGCCTCCACCGCCGCCTTCCCGGTTTCCCAGTGGCTTTCATATCCTGCGGCCGAGCGTCCACCTCACAGCGTTGGGCACGTTCCGGTTCCACCCCGGATTCCCGATTCTCCGGCTTGTCACCGGCACCTGACAGGATCGGTTATGCCCTTACGTTATCCTCGGCGCAAGGCGCTCATGCGACGGGGAAATAGCGCACATAGGCAAATTCATCGCCATCAGGCGACCAGTTCGGCGAATTCATCGTGCCCTGCCCGCCGAAGAGCTCGAACAGCGTTTCGACATTGCCGCCGTCCATATCCATCAACCTGACGCGGACGTCGAGATCGCGCGGGTGGTCGAAGACATCGGCGTCGTAGGAGACAAAGACGATCTTGTCACCTTTCGGTGACGGATGTGGAAACCAGTCGCCGTAACCGCCGTCGGTGATCCGCTCGGCCACGCCGCCTGCGGCCGGGACGCGCCAGATCTGCGTCAGTCCGGTGCGACTGGAATTGAAATAGATCCATTTCCCGTCCGGCGAAAAATCCGGCCCGTCATTGCGGCCCTCGCCGAACGTCAGCCGCGTCTCTGTGCCACCTCCGATGCCGATCGTATAGATGTCGAACTCGTCGCCGCGGATGCCGCAATAGGCGAAGCTTTTCCCGTCCGGCGACCAGCCATGCCAGTAGGACGGCAGGTTCCGGGTTACCAGCCGCGGCACGCCGCCACCGGCGGGAATGACGTAGATCGCCGATTTGCCGAACTCTACCTTGTCGGAAATAGCGATCAGCGAACCGTCCGGGGAAATGCCGTGGTCGTTGTTGCATTGGCGGGCAAAGCCGGTATCGACCAGTCTGGGCCCGTCATCCCCCTCCGGTGACAGACGATAGATCAGGCCCTCGCTGTTGAGCATCAGGTAGCGCCCGTCGGGCGACCAGTTGGGCGCCTCGAACAGGGCTTCCGTCTGCCAGACCACCCGCATCGCCCGGCTTCGAATATTGAAGATCTCGACCGAGCTGCGCAGGGCCATGATCCTCTCCTACCGATCGCGGAAACGGTTGGTGATCGGATAACGCCGATCGCGACCGAAATTCTTCTTGGTGATCTTCACGCCCGGCGCCGATTGGCGCCGCTTGTATTCGGCGAGATAGAGCAGGTGCTCGATCCGGTGAACGGTGGCGATGTCGTGGCCGCGGGCGATAATCTCCTCGGTGCCCATCTCCAACTCGACCAGGCATTCGAGGATGTCGTCGAGTACCGGATAGGGCGGCAGCGAATCCTGGTCGGTCTGGTTGGGTCTGAGTTCCGCGGACGGCGCCTTGGAGATGATGTTCTTCGGGATCACCTCGCCGCTCGGGCCGAGAGCCGTCGGCGGCAGGTGTTCGTTGCGCCAGGCGGCCAGCGCATAGACCTGCATCTTGTAGAGGTCCTTGATCGGGTTGAAACCGCCGTTCATGTCGCCGTATAGGGTCGCATAACCGACCGACATTTCCGACTTGTTGCCGGTCGTCACCACCATCGAGCCGAACTTGTTCGAGATCGCCATCAGGATCGTGCCCCGCGCGCGGCTCTGGAGGTTCTCCTCGGTGATCCCCTCGTCGGTTCCTTCGAACAGTTCGGCCAGCGCCGACGAAAAACCGTCCACCGGCTCGGCGATCTGCACGATGTCATAGCGGCAGCCGAGCGCTCTCGCGCAATCGGCCGCGTCCTTCAGCGAATCCTCGGACGTATAACGATAGGGCAGCATCACCGTGCGCACCCTCTCCTCGCCGAGCGCATCGACGGCAATCGCCGCGCAGATGGCGCTGTCGATGCCGCCGGACAGGCCGAGCACGACCGACTTGAAGCCGTTCTTGTTGACGTAATCGCGGAAGCCCAGAAGGCAGGCGCGATAGTCCGCCTCTTCCTTTTCCGGAATGCGGGCCATCGGCCCGCGGGCGCAGTGCCAGGTCTCGCCAATCCGCTTCCATTCGGTGACGGCGACGGCCGACTCGAACTGGCTCATCTGGAAGGCGAGCGACTTGTCGGTGTTGAAGGCGAAGCTGGCGCCGTCGAAGACCAGTTCGTCCTGGCCGCCGAGCTGGGCGGCATAGATCATCGGCAGGCCGGTCTCGATCACCTGCTTCAGCACAACCTGATGGCGGATATCCACCTTGCCGCGATAATAGGGCGAGCCGTTCGGCACGAGCAGGATTTCCGCCCCGCTCTCCGAGAGCGTCTCGCAGACGCCGAGATCGCCCCAGATATCCTCACAGATCGGGATGCCGAGCCGGACGCCTCGAAAATTGACCGGCCCTGGCATCTCGCCGGCGATGAAGACCCGCTTCTCGTCGAACTCGCCATAATTGGGCAGGTCGACCTTGTCGCGCACCGCGATCATCTTGCCGCCGTCGAGCACGGCGATCGAATTGTGCCGGCCCTCGCTCCCCTGACGCGGGAAGCCGATGATGACGCCGGGGCCGCCGTCTGCCGTATCGGCCGCAAGCTCCTCCACCGCCTTCAGGCAGGCGTTGAGGAAAGCCGGTTTCAGGACGAGGTCCTCCGGCGGATAACCGGACAGGAAGAGCTCGGTGAACAGGATGAGATCCGCCTCTTCGCGGGCGGCGTCCTTTCGGGCTTCTCGGGCCAGCGCCAGGTTGCCGGCGATATCGCCGACGGTCGGGTTGAGCTGGGCGACGGCGATGCGGAAGGTCTGGCTGATGTCCTGGGTCATGGTACCGATTTAGCGTCAGCCGCAGGCGGCGGCAACGTTGTTCCGTGAGTTTTTTATGGTTCAGGCAGATGCGGGACGATCGCCCGGATAATGCGGCACGCCGTCCTCCGGCAATTGGTAGAAATCTCCCTTGTCGGCGCAGTAGATATGCTCGCCCATGACAAGCCCGCTCGGCTGATCGAAGGCGCCCGCCAGGATCGAAATGCTTTCCGCGCCCTCCGCCTGCCAGAACAGCACCGAGCCGCATTGCGAGCAGAAGCCGCGCCGCGCTTCATCGCTGGCGCGATACCAGCCGAGCGTCTCCTCGCCTTCGAGCGTCATGTTCTCGACGCGCACGCTGGTGGCCGCATAATAGAGCCCGGTCTGCCGGCGGCATTGCGAACAATGACAGGCCGTGATCGTCCGCAGCGGACCGACCGTCTCAAACTGGATCACGCCGCACAGGCAACGACCGCTGTTTTTCTGCTGCATGCACCATCCCCAATGAACGCGAGACGCTCAGTGTCGCGAGCACGAGCCTCGGGGTCAAATCTATTCGGCTGATGATGACCATCAGGGGAAACGATACGAAGAAAGGCCGGCGTCACCGCCGGCCTTCTCTGATTTCCAACCATCGTGAGCGGCGGTTCAGCCGTTGACGACCATCCGCTTTTCGTCGCGGCCGCTCTTCATCCGCTCGGCGAGCAGGAAGGCCAGTTCCAGCGCCTGGTCGGCGTTGAGACGCGGGTCGCAATGGGTGTGATAGCGGTCCTGCAGATCGCCGGCCGTCACCGCGCGGGCGCCGCCGGTGCATTCGGTGACGTCCTTGCCGGTCATCTCGATATGGATGCCGCCCGGATGGGTGCCTTCGGCACGGTGAATCTGGAAGAAGCTCTCGACTTCCGACAGGATCCGGTCGAACGGCCGGGTCTTGTAGTTGTTGAGCGTGATCGTGTTGCCGTGCATCGGATCGCAGGACCAGACGACCTTCTTGCCCTCGCGCTCGACGGCGCGGATCAGCTTCGGCAGGCTGTCGGCGACCTTGTCGTAGCCGAAACGGCAGATCAGCGTCAGGCGGCCGGCTTCGTTGGCCGGGTTCAACGCATCGATCAGCTCGATCAGGTTGTCGGCCTGCAGCGACGGACCGCATTTCAGGCCGATCGGGTTCTTGATGCCGCGGAAATATTCGACATGCGCATGGTCCAACTGGCGAGTACGGTCGCCGATCCACAACATGTGGCCTGACGTCGCGTACCAGTCGCCCGAGGTGGAGTCGACGCGGGTGAAAGCTTCTTCGTAGCCGAGCAGCAGCGCTTCATGGCTGGTGAAGAAGTCCGTCTCGCGCAGGCTCGGCTGGTTTTCCGCGGTGATGCCGATCGCCGTCATGAAATCCATGGTCTCGCTGATGCGGTCTGCGAGCTTGCGGTAACGTTCGCCCTGCGGGCTGTCCTTGACGAAGCCGAGCATCCATTTGTGGACGTTTTCGAGATTGGCATAACCGCCCATCGCGAAGGCGCGCAGCAGGTTGAGGGTCGCCGCCGACTGCCGGTAAGCCATCATCTGGCGCTCCGGATCCGGCGTGCGGGCCGCCTCGGTGAACTCGGTGCCGTTGACGATGTCGCCGCGATAGGTGAGTAGCGTCTTGCCGTCCTGGGTCTCGTGCGAGTTGCTGCGCGGCTTGGCGAACTGGCCGGCGATGCGGCCGACCTTGACGACCGGAAGCTGGGCGCCATAGGTCAGGACAACCGCCATCTGCAGGAACGAACGGAAAAAGTCGCGGATGTTGTCGGCGCCATGTTCGACGAAACTCTCGGCGCAGTCGCCGCCCTGCAGCAGGAAGGCGTTGCCTTCCGCGACACTGGCGAGCTGCTTCTTCAGGCGGCGGGCCTCACCGGCAAAGACGAGCGGCGGAAAGGTCGCGAGCTGAGCTTCCGTCGCTGCCAACGCGGCCTTGTCCGGGAATTCCGGGACCTGCTGGATCGGTTTTTGCCGCCAACTGCTCGGGGTCCAATTCTGTGCCATCTCGCTCACCTGTTTCAGCCTCGGCCATCCTCTGCCGGGCAAGTCTTTAAAATCGAGGCGGCTTATAGACCTTAACAGCCGCGTTGCATAGCCGTTTTGCCCGCTTTCACCGCCGGTCCGTCCTCTGCGAGAAGCCACTAATATCAAGTTGACGCAGTGCCCGGGCGGATCGCATGCAGTATGAAATCAGGACATGCCTTGGATTTTAATCCCGTTCTTAGCCACAATTTCACGAATTCGCGCGACGTTCCTGCAGGGTTTTCTTGCTGGGGAGCAGGCAATGCATCCGATGACACGTTTCTGGAAGGATCGCGGCGGCAATTTCGGCGTCATGACTGCCTTTCTACTGGTTCCGCTGATCGGAACAGCCGGCATGGCGCTCGATTTCGGCCACGCACTTACCGTGAAGCAGCAACTCGTCGGCGCGGCCGATGCGGCCGCCGTTGGCGCGATCGCCGAAAAATCGAAGGCTGTCGCTCAGGCGATGCAATTGCAGGGCGACGGAAGCGTGGCGCTCGATCCGGCCGAGGCTCGAAGCATCTTCCTCGGTCAGATGTCCGGCGAGCTTTCCACCCTGCCGGTCAACGTCGATATCGAAGTCGCGAAGAACAACGGCATCCTGACCTCGCGCGTATCGTTCAGCGCGACCTTGCCAACCACTTTCATGACGATCCTCGGCAAGGACGACATCACCGTTTCCGGCAACGCCACCGCGCAGTACCAGACGCCGTCGTTCCTCGACTTCTACATGCTGCTCGACAACACGCCTTCAATGGGCGTTGGGGCGAACTCGGAGGCCATCGAACGCATGAAATCCGCAACTCGCTACGGTTCGGATGGCAAGGGCAAGGACAAAGAGTGCGCCTTTGCCTGCCATATCGTCCATGAGGACGGAAAGGAAGATCCGAACAGCTATTACAACGTCGCCAAGCAGAACCGCATCCCTATTCGTATCGATGTCGTCGCCGAAGCAACCAAAACTTTGATGAAAACGGCAACGGATACGCAGACCGTGCCCGGCCAGTTTCGCATGGCGGCCTACACCTTCGGAGAACGGGCGCAGGACGCACAGCTCTTCAAGGTCGCCGAACTGAACGAAAACCTCACTACTGTCGGTGCGGCAACTGAAAAGATCAAGCTGATGAGCATTCCAAAGCAGAACTACAACAGCGATCAACAAACCAGCTTTGATGACGCTCTCACGCGCATTGGAGATGAGATCCTCAGTAAGCCAGCGTATGGCCTCCCGGGAAACGGCACGAGTAAGGCCGACCGCCAGAAGATTGTCTTCCTGGTGGCAGACGGTGTGGGAGACAGCTACAAACCGAACGGCTGCACCAGCGAGGAAGGTCTGGTGACGAAGACGGCGGGTCGTTGTATCGAGCCTATCGATACAAAATTCTGTCAGAAGCTGAAGGAAAAGAACATCCGTATTGCGGTGCTCTACACCACCTATCTGCCGCTACACAGCAATGAGTTTTGGAAAAAGTGGGTAGAGCCGTTCGATGACAGCATTTCCACGAAGATGAAGGAATGCGCGAGCCCCGGTTATTTCTTCGAGGTCTCGCTCGAACAGGGCATCGCGGACGCCATGAATACCCTTTTCCACAAGATCGTCGCCACGCCGCGCATCACCAGCTGACGCGGCGCCGAAGCCGGGAGCGCGTCAGACGCGCTCGCCGTTCTTCACCCGGTAGCTCGGGTTGTACATGGTGACGAGTTCTTCCGAAGCCGTCGGGTGCACGGCCATGGTGCGGTCGAAATCATCCTTGGTGACGCCGGCCTTCAGCGAAATGCCGAGAAGCTGCGCCATCTCGCCGGCATCGTGGCCAAGGATGTGGGCACCGACCACCTTGCGGCTTGCCACATCGACCACCAGCTTCATGATCATCTTCTCCGCCCGTCCCGAAAGCGTCGCCTTCATCGGCCGGAACTCGGCGCGGTAGACCTCGATCTCCGGATAGCGCTTGGCGGCCTCCTCTTCCGACAGCCCGACCGTGCCGATCTCCGGCTGCGAGAAGACGGCGGTGGCGATCAGGTCGTGGTCGGGGGCGGTCGGATTGCCCTTGTACTCGGTTTCGATGAAGCACATCGCCTCGTGGATCGCCACGGGCGTCAGCTGTACCCGGTCGGTGACATCTCCGAGAGCATAGATATGCGGCACGCTGGTGTGGGAATATCTGTCGACGACGATGGCGCCGCGCTCGTTCATCTCGACGCCCGCGGCCTCCAGGCCCAGCCCCCTGGTATTCGGATCGCGCCCGAGCGCCAGCATGATGGTGTCGACGGCAATCGTCTCGCCGCTCATTGTCCTGGCAACAAGACCACCGGCCGGCGCCTTGGTGACCTCCTCGATCACATCCGTAAGCACGATGCGGATGCCCTTCTCGACCATCGCCTTGTGCAGGCCCTGGCGCATGTCGTGGTCGAAGCGCGAAAGGATTTCCTTGCCGCGATAGATCAGCGTCACGTCGACGCCGAGGCCGTGGAAGATGTTGGCGAATTCGACCGCGATATAACCGCCGCCGGCAATCAGGATGGAGCGCGGCAGTTCGGGCAGATCAAAGGCCTCGTTGGACGAGATGCAGAGCTCATGGCCGGGCAGCGCCGCATGCGGGTTGGGCGCGCCGCCGGTGGCGATGACGATCTTTTCGGCGGTCACCGCCTTGCCGGTCTTCGTAAGCCGGATCGTATGGGGGCCGACCAGTTCGGCGCGTGTATCGAGGATTTCCGCACCGTTGTTATCAAGACCCTTGCGATAGAGGCCTTCGAGGCGGGCGATCTCCCTGTCCTTGGCGGCGATCAGCTTCTTCCAGTCGAACGTGCTCGCTCCGACTTCCCAGCCGTAACCGACCGCGTCCTCGAAATGTTCGTGATATTGCGATGCGTAGACGAAGAGCTTCTTCGGCACGCAGCCGCGAATGACGCAGGTGCCGCCGAAACGATATTCCTCGGCGATCGCCACCCGCTTGCCGAGCGATGCCGCCACGCGGCCTGCCCTCACGCCGCCCGATCCGCCGCCAATCACGAAGAGATCATAGTCATAGGCGGTCATAATATTCTCCTTGAGAGCAGGCGGCCGGTTGTGGCTCACATATAGGGATGAGAGGCCCAAAAGGAAAAGCCCGGATTGCTCCGGGCTTCCTTAAAATTCGACGGGTCGACGATGCCATCAGGGCTTCGGCGCGGGCGCCGGGGCCGGAGCCGGCTTGGCCGCCGGGGCAGCGGGCTTGGCCGGAGCGGTGGCGGCCGGAGCAGCGGGCTTGGCCGCAGGCGCAGCAGCGGGCTTGGCAGGGGCCGGCGGAGTGGCAGGCTTTGCCGGTGCGGGTGCAACGGCCTGTGCTGCCGCCGGAGCCGGATCCACGACCGGCGCCTGGATCGGGTTTGCGTCGATGATGCCGCGCAGCTTTTCCGAGCTCTGATTGGTCAGGTCGCGGGAAATCCCGTTTGCCCAGATTTCAGCGGCCTTGGTCAGTTCACGGCTGACGAGCGGCTGGGTGGTCAGCAGCTTCTTGCCCGTCTCCGTGTTGAAGAAGGTGGAAATCGACTTCAGTTCATCGGCCGAGAAGCTCTTGGCGTAAATGGTCGCCGCTTCCTTTTCGAGATCAGCACGGCGCGGTGCAAGCACGAGCGCCTGCTCGTCGACGACGTTGGAGATCTGGCCCTGGAAGTTCGGAGAGGCCTGGATGAACTGGGCCTTCAGACGCTCTGCCAGGTTGGGCAGGATATTGTCGTAACGATCCGTGACGTTGAGCGCCGTGATCGCGTCGCGTGCAGCGGCAAGCTGGGCTTCCGAAACTTCCTGCGCGCGAGCCGATACCGTGAAGGCGCCGGAGAAGAGGATGGCCACAGCGGCGGCACGGCCGAGAACCGCGAATCTGATCATGAGTTGCTTGCTCCTAGTTTACTTCGCCTCAAGCGTCCGCGCTCCAGCCTCACCGGCAATGATCGCTAAGGACGCCATATGAATGAACAGCCCGTGTTCCACGACACCGGGAATGAAATTAAGCTCCGCCGACAGTGCGTCTGCATCAGGAATGCGGCCAAAAGATGCGTCGAAAATGTAGTGGCCGCCATCCGTCGTGAAGACTTCAGCCCCCGATTTGCGCAGCTTCAACTCGCCGGTCAATCCTAACCGGGAAGCGGCCTTTTCGATGGCAATCCGGGTTGCCGCCTGGCCGAAAGGATTGATCTCGATCGGCAGCGGATAGGCTCCGAGCACATCGACCAGCTTGCTTTCGTCGGCAATAACGATCATGCGGGCAGACGCCGCGGCGACGATCTTTTCGCGCAGCAATGCGCCGCCGCCGCCCTTGATCAGGGTCAGGTTGGCATCGACTTCATCGGCACCGTCGACCGTCAGATCGAGTTCCGGAAGCTCTTCGAGCGATTTCAGCGGAATGCCGAGCTCGACACAGAGCCTCGCGGTGCGTTCGGATGTCGGCACGCCTTCGACCTTGAAGCCGCCGTGGACCTTTTCGGCGAGTAGCCTGACGAATTCGTCCGCCGTCGAACCGGTGCCGATACCCAGCCTCATGCCGTCCTCGACATAGGCCAGTGCCGCTTGCGCCGCCTTGACTTTCATTTCCCGGGCGTCCATCCGCCAAAAGCTCCCCGCTGTTTTCGCCGACCCGCTGTTTACACGCCTCTCCCGGCAAACGAAAGTCCCCTCGCGGCGGGTTTTACGAAGGGCCGCGAATCTCGCATATTTGCTTTTCACGGCAGCATTGCTTAATCCGGGACATCTCCCGAACGACGTTCACGAGGTTCCATTGACCGCTTCACTCGTCATTTTCGACCTCGACGGCACGCTGATCGACACCGCACCGGATCTTATCGACAGCCTCAATTATACGATCGAGGACGTCGGCCTGCAGCCGGTGACCTTCGAGGACCTCACCCATCTCGTCGGCCAGGGCGTGCGCGTGATGATCCGCCGTGCCTTCGAACTTCGCAGGGCTCCGCTCGACGAGCTGACAGCAGCCAGGCTGTTCGATCGCTATATGGAGCACTACGAGGCGCAGATGCCGGGCAGAAGCCGCCCCTACGACGGCGTCGTCGCGTGTCTCGACCGCCTGTCGGTGGCCGGGATGCGGCTCGCGGTGTGCACCAACAAGTCCGAACGGCTTGCCTTCCCGCTTCTCGAAAAGCTCGGGCTTTCGGATCGCTTCGTCGCGATGACCTGCGGCGATACCTTCGCCGTCCGCAAGCCGGATGCCCGGCACATTTTCGGTACGATCGAACGGGCCGGCGGCGATCCCGCGACGAGCATCATGATCGGCGACAGCGTCAACGATATCCTTGCCGCGCAGAATGCCGGCATAGCCTCGATCGCCGTGACCTTCGGTTATTCCGACGTCGCAGTCGATACGCTCAATCCCGATCGGGTGATCGGCAGTTATGACGAACTGACCGTGAAGATGGTGGAAACGCTGATTTCCACCGACGTGAAGCGGCTGGCGGCTGCCAAATAAAAAGCGGCCCTGAGGCCGCCTTCTACTGCAATCCGAAACTCGTTCTCAGCCCAGGCTGACCTTAGCTCTGGGCTGCCCGGACCTTGGTGGTTGCCACGAAAGCCTTCACCGTCGCATCGTCGCGGCCGTAGACGTCGTCGAAATATTCGACCTTGCCGTCCTTGTTCGGCCAGGCGGTGAAGTAGGCGACGTAGACCGGGATCTTGACCGGCACCTTGGCGGCGACGTTCTCGCCGGCGGCGATCCGTCCGTTCACGTCGTCGATCGTGGTGCCGAGTACGGCGGCCGCCATCTTGCGCGGTTCGGCAAGACGTACGCAGCCGTGGCTCAGTGCCCGCATGTCGCGCTGGAAGAAGCTCTTCGAGGGCGTGTCGTGCATGTAGATCGCGTGGCTGTTCGGGAACAGGATCTTCAAGTCGCCGAGTGCGTTGTCACCCGAGGGCGGTTGGCGCACGGAAATCTTGTCGGTCGAGCCGAACCAGTTGACGCTGCTCGATGGGACCGCCCTGCCGCCGACCGATACCTCGTAACCCATCCGGTCGAGGTAGCTCGGATCCTGACGCAGGTGCGGCAGCATCTCGTTGATGATGATCGACTGCGGCACGCCCCAATAGGGGTTGAACTCGACGGTTTCGATTTCGTCCTGGAAGAAATAGGTCTGGTTGGACTTGCTGCCGACCACGACGCGCATCGCGAACTGTTCGGCACCACGGTCATGGTAATAGACCGTGAAGGCCGGCTGGTTGATGAAGACGTAACGCTGGCCGAGATCGTCCGGCAGCCAGCGCACCTGTTCCATGGCGACTTCGACCTTTTCGATCTTGTCCTTCGACGTATGGCCGACCATCTTGCGCACCGTCGCATTGCCGATGACGCCATCGGCCTTGAGACCCACTTCCGCCTGGAAGGACTTCACGACGTCGACGAGTTCCGGCGTGTAGTCCGGGGTCTGCTGATAGGCCGCCAGCGTCGCCGCATGCTTGGTCTTCAGCGCTTCCGAACCGGTGTGCTGGATGGCGGCGATGATGCTCGCCATATCCGCGCTGCTCTTGCCCGGCTTCAGGAGAATGTCGCTCGGCAGCGAGATCTGCGGACCGTCGTTGGCCGCTGCGGCGCGCAGCGTTGCAAGCTCGGCCTTCAGCGCCTGGAATTGAGGGCTCTGCGGCGCGAGGCCTTCAAGATAGGCCGCCACATCGGTACCGGTCTGCGCGAAAGGCAGGACGAGCGAGAGCTTGGCGTCCTTGCGTTTGAAGTCGTGGTAACCCGACACCTTGTTCGGGTCGATGCGGCCACGCATCATGTCCTGCGCGAACGTCAGCACTTTTTCCGACAGCGCCAGTTCGAACTGCATCAGCGCGCGATCGTGGCTGTCGGCGGCGGAAACCGGCGCAGATGCCGTTGCGGAGACATTGATGGGGGTTGCAGCATCGGCGGGCGCCGCAACGCTTGCGGTGGTCAGCGCCGGGACTGGCAGGATGTAGTCGGCGGGTTCGAGCCCGTATTCGCCGGCCCGCTCGAAGAGCGACAGCACGCCCCTCGCCTTCTCGTTGACGTCGCCTCCGGAAACCCACACAGGCTCGGCAGCCTTGCTGTAGAAGGCTTCGAGGGCGGTCGCGATTTCCGCCGGCGCCGCAACCTTGGCCTCGGCGATGAGGCGCGTGCCGTCCGTCGCAGACGCTGCGGCGAAGGCGGTCGTCTTCACGGCCCGCTCGGCATCCGGCTTGTAGGTGTAATATCGAGGACCGGAGACTTTCGGCAGCGGCTCGGGATCGGCGAGGCTGCGCTCGGTCGGCATGCCGGTATTGCCGCCGACGCCCGGCAGGCCGTTATCGGGCCGCCCTGCCCGTTCCGCGCCGGGACCGCCGCGCAAGAGGTCGAGAAGTGTCACGGCATGTGCCGGAACGGCCGCACCGGTAAACATCGAGATGCCGGAGACGAGCGCCAACGCGATCGAAGTTTTTTTGTGTTTGTGCTGCAATGTCGTCCCCGTCACCTGCATCCGCGTCTTGATCCGCGGGCTCGAATATATATCACGCCATCTAACCGATCGCGTGAGGGATGGAAAGAAACGCCCGAGTGGCCGGCGGGTTTCGGCTCCGCCGGAAACAGCATCGGTGCGCAGCCGGAAGGTTAAGAAACTATTCGTTAAATTTTTACTGACGACCACCGACAAGCACCCGGCCGGAGGGCGGATTCCGCTGTATAATTCCGCGGTCCGTGTCATAAAAGGCACGACGAAAGCCTGCCAAAAAGCCTGCTCGGCCGGCTTGCGGACGTTCGCCAATCGTATAGTAATGCCGCCGGCCGGCTCCGACGCGGTAACGCGTTGTTGATCTTTCAAGACACCGGCAGCGACCACGAGCAAAAAGAGGCAGCGAAGATGGCATCGACCCGCACCGAAACCGATACGTTTGGCCCGATCGACGTGGCGAGCGACCGTTATTGGGGGGCCCAGGCGCAGCGCTCGCTCGGCAACTTCAAGATCGGCTGGGAAAAACAACCGCTCGCGGTCGTGCGTGCGCTCGGCATCGTCAAGCAGGCCGCCGCCCGCGCCAACATGGAACTGGGTGGCCTCGACGCTTCAATCGGCAAGGTCATCGTCGAAGCGGCCCAGGAAGTCATCGACGGCAAGCTCGACGACCATTTCCCGCTAGTCGTCTGGCAGACGGGCTCCGGCACCCAGTCGAACATGAACGCCAACGAGGTGATCTCCAACCGCGCGATCGAAATGCTCGGTGGTGTGATGGGCTCCAAGAAGCCCGTGCATCCGAACGACCACGTCAACATGAGCCAGTCGTCGAACGATACCTATCCGACGGCCATGCACATCGCCTGCGTCGAAACCATCGTGCGCCACCTCATCCCGTCGCTGAAGCAGCTGCACGAAGCGCTGGAGGTGAAGGTCAAGGCCTTCGCCCACATCATCAAGATCGGCCGCACCCATACGCAGGACGCCACCCCGCTGACGCTCGGCCAGGAATTTTCCGGTTATGCGGCGCAGGTCGGCTCGGCGATCGCCAATATCGAACTGACGCTGCCGGCGCTTTCCAAGCTCGCCCAGGGCGGCACGGCGGTCGGCACCGGCCTCAACGCCCCGGTTGGCTTTGCCGAAAAGGTCGCCGAGGAGATCTCGAAGATCACCGGCCTGCCGTTCGTCACGGCTCCCAACAAGTTCGAAGCACTCGCCTCGCACGACTCGATGGTTTTTGCGCACGGCGCGATCAACGCCGCCGCCGCCGCTCTCTTCAAGATCGCCAACGACATCCGTTTCCTGGGCTCCGGCCCGCGTGCGGGCCTTGGCGAACTGTCGCTGCCGGAAAACGAGCCGGGTTCGTCGATCATGCCGGGCAAGGTCAACCCGACCCAGTCGGAAGCGCTCACCCAGGTCTGCGCCCACATCTTCGGAAACCATGCGGCTCTCACCTTCGCCGGCAGCCAGGGCCATTTCGAGCTCAACGTCTACAATCCGATGATGGCCTACAATTTCCTGCAGTCGGTGCAGCTGCTCGGCGACGCCGCGGTCTCCTTCACCGACAATTGCGTGGTCGGCATCGAAGCCCGGGAAGACAATATCAGACGCGGCGTGGAGAACTCGCTGATGCTCGTCACCGCCCTTAACACCAGGCTCGGCTACGACATCTGCGCCAAGATCGCCAAGACAGCCCACAAGAACGGCACGACGCTTCGCGAAGAAGCGGTCGGCGGCGGATACCTGACGAACGAGGAGTTCGACCAGTATGTCCGCCCCGAAAATATGATCGGCCCTAAATAATCCGATCCGCCCGACACTATAACAAACAAGCCCGCCTCCCGCGTGGCGGGATTTCTCTTGAGATCAATCCGAAATGATCAATTCCGATAATATATCAACTCCCTAAGGGTGAATATCTTTTTGAGCCTCAAGTCTGAAAACCCATTACTTTTGATGGGAAATCGAGCATTTCAGAAATACGAAATAAATTTAAGAACAAGCTCTTCAGTTCGTACCCCTTAATTCTTTTCCAACATTTTTCACATACTACTTCGCTTAATAGCATACAGGTGGGATCTAGTGGGGATCGTCGATGACGACGGCAACGGCGCCGAGAGCGCAATCTAGCGATCTGATCGGCCAGATCATCTATGCGGTGCGATCGATGGGCGTTGCGCCGATCCCTCGCAATTATCAGCTTTTCTACGAGGCCTATATCGGTTCCAATCCCGATCTGACCCGTGATCTGGCCGCGCTCGGAAGCCGTGCCACGCAGGAGGAGCTGGACGCGCTTTCGCATCGCTATCTTGGAACCGGCCAAGTGGCGGTCATCGAAGACGCCCATGCCAGGATTCTTGGTGAACTTGACGCACTCCTGAAACTGTTGCGCCAGGAACAGAGCTCGCTCGAGAGCTACGGCAAACTGCTTGGAGAAACCGCTCAGCGGATCAACTCCAAGAGCAATTTTTCCAACGACCTGCTGACCAGCGCGCTGGCGCTGCTGAGCGAGGCGACCGGCAGCACCATGGCGCATGGTGAAAAG
The DNA here is from genome assembly GCF_021391675.1 of Neorhizobium galegae. Lineage (NCBI taxonomy): Bacteria > Pseudomonadati > Pseudomonadota > Alphaproteobacteria > Hyphomicrobiales > Rhizobiaceae > Neorhizobium > Neorhizobium galegae. Next base: position 2,046,463 of record NZ_CP090095.1, on the reverse strand, counting down.
ACCGTCGGCGGCGTCGTCCAGCGCTCGCAGGAAATGGACCAGGTCCGCCGCGAACTCGATGAATACAAGCGCATCGCCAACACCGATTCGCTGACCCGGATCGCCAACCGCCGTGCCTTCGACGAGCGCCTCGCGGCGACTTACGACAATATGGCCCTGCTGCCGGTCACCGCATTGGTGCTGGCCGATATCGACAACTTCAAGAAGATCAACGACAGCTACGGCCATCCGGTCGGCGACAAGATCCTCGCAACGGTTGCTTCCGTGATCCGCTCGAACGTCCGCAAGGATGTCTTCGTCGCCCGCTCCGGCGGCGAGGAATTCGCGATCATCGTCGAAGGCAATACGCCGGAAGAAGTGATGATCATCTGCGAGCGGGTCCGCCGCGCGCTGGAAACCCGCATCTTCCGCAATTCGCGCTCCGGCATCGACTACGGCCCGGTCACCATTTCTCTCGGCTTTGCGGTGGCCTCGCAGGCGAGCGATCCCGGAGAACTCTACGCCAATGCCGATACGGCCCTCTACAACGCCAAGAACTCGGGCCGGAACCGCTCGGTCTTCTTTGATGACAGCATGAAGAAGGACTATGTCGGCAAGAGCTGGCTGATCTACAGGAAGTAGAGTTCCTTCAGTCGCAGGCAGAGACGCCGGCGATGGCCAGCAGTTCCGGGCGGTATTCGAAATGCATGGTGTCGTAGTGATACCAGCGACCGCCCCAGATAAAGCCATGGCGCTCGAACGCCGCGACGATCTTCATCGGAAAGCGGTTTTTGTAGTTCGGGACGTTGCCGGGTTTGCCTCCCGACCACAGCCAGTAATCGGCGTGTTTCGTGTTGAGATCGATCGCCGCGCCAAAGCTGTGGACGGAGAGATTGGTCTGTCCGGCAACCTTGCGCCAGTTGAAGACGCCGGCCGACGGCGTCAGGTAGGTTTTCAGGCCCAGGTCGGCGGCAAGCTCGTCCCGGACGGCTGCGAGCGCCTTGTCGACCCCGTTACGGCTGGTGACGCGCAATGTCTCTCCAAACCACGCGACCGGCACGAGGCTCGACTGCACGGCATTGGCACTCGCGCCATAAAGGCGCTTCATCAATTCGTCGCTGCGGATGCGGCCCGGATCGGAATCGACCGGAGGGCGGTATTCGCACGAGCCGGGCCGGTAGGCCTGAGACAGGCTGTCCTCGACATCGCCCTCGGCCAGCATTTGCGCATGGCTGCGCCTGATCCCGTCGTCGATCGCAATCGGCGTGCCCTCCTTCATGATCAGCCTGCCCTCGCGGCTGGCCTCGATCATGTCGGGATAGGCCTTCACGAGGGCCGCGATCTTCTCCTCCAGGCGCAATTCGCGCGCCTCGCCCGGGCCGCAGACGAGGACCGGCAGCATCACGGCTGCTGCCCGGAGAAACGGCCTGTCAGTAGACCAGGACATTGACGTAATCGCCGCGGGGCCCTCGAAAGATCTGCACATTGATCATGACATTCCCGCGAACGACGGCGTTGCGGGCGGCCCGGTCGATGGTGCCGCGGCTGATCATGCGCTCGACGAGTTCCCGATTGCCGGCATCGTCGAAGAAGCTGTCGCTCTGGTCGCCGCGCTGCGAGACGCCGAAGCGATGAAAATTTGCACGGTCCTGGCGGACGATCTGCCAGGGCTCCTGCAGGCGCACATTGTTCGAATTGTACAGGTCGTCCTCGCCGATGAAGGCGCTGTATTCCTCGATCAACTGGTCGGCCCGCGCCGCTTGGGCGCCGAACATCGTCACAGCCAGGATCACCGCCGCAAGGCCGGTTCCAAACTTCATAAAATCCCCCGTGCCCGTCCCCTATGGCGGGTCGATTCGATTGTCGCCCTGAGCGCTGGAAATGTCCATGAGGACGCCGCGATCGACCTCTTCTTCACGAAAAAACGCTGGCGCGGTGTCTACCACATGGTCTTGGCGGCGCGCTCCGGCCATTCCCGGTCGTAGGTCTCCTTGTCGAAGTCGGCCTTGGCCGCCTTCAGCAGCGTTCCGGGCGTCGGCAGGCTCTTCGGATCAACGAAATGCTCCGGGTTCCAGAGTTCGGCGCGCATCAGGGCGCGGGCGCACTGGAAATAGACCTCGTTTACGGTGATCACGGTGACGCTGCGCGGATGCCGGCCGTCCATCTCGAAGCTTTCGAGCAGCGCGGGCTCCACCGAGATCACGGCGCGGCCGTTGACGCGCATCGCCGTGTTCGAGCCGGGCACGAGAAACATCAAAGCCACGCGCGGGTCGCGCACGATATTGATCAGCGAATCGATACGGTTGTTGCCGCGCCAGTCGGGCAGAAGCAGCGTCGAATCGTCCTCGATACGCACCGCCCCGCCGAGATCGCCGCGCGGCGAGCAGTCCAGCCCGTCCGGCCCCACCGTCGCGAATGCGAGGAAAGGCGAGGCCTCGATCATCTGTCGGTATTCCGGGGTCAGCGTCTTCGTCACCTTGGCGAGCGACGCTTCCGAGACGCCGTCATAGATCGCCTTCAGTTGCTCGACGGATGTGATGATGGTCATGGTTGCCCCTTCGGTATCGGCGGGCCTTAGCCCGCGCGGGCGACACTATGATGACGTCCCCTGTGGATCAAGCAGCGGCGTCGTTGCCGGGCTTGGCGACAATGGAGGTTTCGCGCAGCGGCCGGCCATCGTTCGTCAGGAAGGCGGCAATGGTCTCAATCACGCCGCGGTCGCTGACGATGCGGCGATGCCCGAGCCCGTTCGCCCATTCGAGCCGTGCTGTGGCAAGCCCCTCGAAACGGCGGGCGTGGTCGGCGGCGACCTCCTTGTCCTCCTCGGCATGCACGACCAGCAGGGGCGTCCCCAACCGCGCGGCGCTTGCCACCGTGTCGAAGTCGTCGAGCGAGGCGCCGGCTACCTTTTCCGCCCGCCGGATCAGCTGCGCCTTGACGCGCGGCGGCAGGCCGACCATCCGCGAAAAATCGTCGAACAGCCAATGGATATGGCTCGGCGCGCCGATAACCACCAGTTTCGACGGAGAGATCGCCCCGACTTCCTTCATCACCCCGCCGGCGGCGAGCATCATGCTCGCACCGCCGAACGAGTGACCGACGGCCGCATCGAAATGGCCGAACCGGTTCTCCGCCGCAACGATCGCTTCGACGGCCTGGCGCATGTTGAGGCTGCGGCCGCTGGAAAGGCCGTGGCCGGGAAAATCGAGCACTACGACCTCGGCGCCGTTTTCGGCCAGGCCCGCCGGCAGCGCGGCGATATAGGCGGCATTGGAGCCCCAGCCGTGCACGACCAGGTAACGGGGCCGGCCGGGCTTGCCGTCGCCGTTGAAGCGATAGGCCATCACCGTCGAGCTTCCGACGGTGAGCGGGATCTTCTGGGCGGTCGAGAGCCGTTCGCGTCCCTCTTTCTCCATCGCCAGAGCCTTGCCGCCTCTAGGACGGCGCGAGGGTGTCAGGCAGAAGAGCCGAAAGGCGAGCCTGGCCGCGGTATCGGGGAAAAGCCGTCCGGGGACGGCAAACGCGAAACGGGTGACCTTGAGTGCAAAGGATGACATAGTGAGAAAACCCGATAATGTTCAATATTGAACAATAAAGTACAACGATGAACAAAAATCAATCCCTCCCCTGGGATCATCCGCGTTTTCGCAGTTGGATTGCCGTCGCCCGCGCCTGCCAGTTGATGCAAACCGTGCTGACCCGCGAGCTTACCGAACTCGATATCAAGCCGCCGCATCTAGACATCCTGATCAATCTCTACCGGTTCGAGGGGATCTCCCAGCAGGAGCTCGCCCACAAACTGCTGGTCGGGCGTTCCAACATGAGCATGGCGCTGCCGCAGATGGAAAAGCGCGGGCTGATCGAGCGGCGCGGCGACACGAAGGACAAGCGCGTGCTGCGCCTATACCTGACCCGGGAAGGCCGCTCGGTGACGGAAAAGGCGATGGCAATCCAGACGGCGCTGATCGAGCGGACGCTGTCCTCCGAGCCGCTGGATCAATGCATGGCGATGGCGGAATCCATGGAGCGGCTGATCGTCACCCTGCAGTCGGAGATCCGGGAGGACAGCCGCGAACCGGTGTGATCACCGCGTCCGTTGCGGCGGATCGCGCGAGAGGCCCTTCTCTGTGAGATCGCGCTCATAGTCGGCAAACAGCTCGGCTCCGTGCTCGCCCAGTTCGCGCAGGTAAGGCCAGGTGAAGATGCCGCTGTCGTGGCCGTCGTCGAAGCGGATTCGCACCGCATAATTGCCGGCCGGCGTGATCGCCGCGACGCCGACATTGCGCTTGCCGGGCACGGTGACCTTCTGGCCGGGACCATGCCCCTGCACCTCCGCCGAAGGCGAGAGCACGCGCATCGTTTCGGCCGGCACCGGAAACGCCGCGCCGTCGCTGAAGGTAACGTTCAGCGTGTGGCGGTCCTTGGAGACCCGCAGTTCCGTCGGCCAGATGTCGCTCATGCTTTCAGGCTCCCGATTGTCATATGCCTGGCGGAGGATTATGAGTTACGGCGTTTCGCCGCAAGCGGTTTTGCGTCCGTCGCTGTACTATCTGGATCGATGTCATACACTTGACGCGACGGCTCGAAACCCCCACTTTCCGGGTAAGGGAGATTATCACGTGAACAGTTTCGCAGGACCGGTTGGAGGCGCAGCGCCGATCATCGCCGACAAGGCGCCGATGATCGATCCGTTCGGCCGTGCCGTAACCTATCTGCGCGTCTCGGTCACCGACCGCTGCGATTTCCGCTGCACTTATTGCATGGCGGAAAACATGACCTTCCTGCCGAAAAAGGACCTGCTGACGCTGGAGGAGCTCAACCGGCTCTGTTCCGCCTTCATTTCCAAGGGCGTTCGTAAGATTCGCCTTACGGGTGGCGAGCCGCTGGTACGCAAGAACATCATGTTTCTGGTGCGCGAGCTCGGCCAGCACGTCAAGGCCGGCGCTCTCGACGAACTGACGCTGACGACCAACGGATCACAGCTCGCAAAATATGCCGACGAGCTCTACGACAGCGGCGTGCGCCGCATCAATGTCTCGCTCGACACGCTGAACCCCGAGAAATTCAAGGCGATCACCCGCTGGGGCGATTACCACAAGGTCATGGAAGGCATCGACGCCGCCCAGAAGGCCGGGCTGAAGATCAAGCTCAACGCCGTGGCGCTGAAGGACTTCAACGAATTCGAGATCGCCGACATGCTGCGTTTCGCGCATGGCCGCGGCATGGACATGACGGTCATCGAGACCATGCCGATGGGCGAGATCGACGAGGACCGTACCGACCAGTATCTGCCGCTCTCCAAGCTGCGCGCCGATCTCGAAAAACAGTTCACGCTGACCGAGATCCCCTACAAGACCGGTGGCCCTGCCCGCTATGTCGAAGTTCAGGAAACCGGCGGCCGCTTGGGTTTCATCACGCCGATGACCCATAATTTCTGCGAGAGCTGCAACCGCGTGCGTCTCACCTGCACCGGCACGCTCTACATGTGCCTCGGCCAGAACGACGCGGCCGACCTGCGCACCGCGCTGCGCGCCTCCGAAAGCGACGGCTACCTGTCAGCCGCGATCGACGAAGCGATCACCCGCAAGCCCAAGGGCCACGATTTCATCATCGATCGCACCCACAAACGCCCCGCCGTCGCCCGCCACATGAGCGTCACCGGCGGGTGATATCCGCACCGGCCCCGCCTTCGTGACCTCGCCTCTTTCGTTTTAGACGCCCAACAAAAAAGCCGGAACTCGCGTCCCGGCTTTTAAAGCATGTGAGGCGTAGCTTCAGGCAGCGTCGCTGCGGCGAAAGCCGCCCCGGCGTTCGTTGGCGCCAGCATGGAAGTTGAGGTTCGGATCGCGCGTCTTGAAGCGCTCGATCTTTTGCGACAGCATTTCCACCCGCCTGCGCAGGCCGTGGATCTCGGCGTTGTTTTCCTCGACCATCGCCGCGTTGCGCTGGGTGATCAGCTCGACCTCCTGCACCGCCTTGGTGACTTCGTTGATGCCGGTCGACTGCTCGCCGGTCGCCGCCGAAATCTGGGACACCAGTTTGCGGACATCGGTGATGTGCGTGATGATCTCGGTAAGTGCCGTCCCGGTCTCCTCGACCAGATGCACGCCGTTGCTGACCTGTGTCGAGCTTGCCGAGATGAGGCCCTTGATTTCGCGGGCAGCACCGGCGCAACGCTGCGCCAGTTCGCGGACTTCCTGGGCGACGACCGCAAAGCCGCGGCCTGCCTCGCCGGCACGGGCCGCCTCGACGCCGGCATTCAGCGCCAGCAGGTTGGTCTGGAACGCGATCTCGTCGATGACGCCGATGATCGTCGCGATCTTGTTCGAGGAGCGGCTGATCTCGCCCATGGCATCGACCGCGCGAGACACGACTTCGCCGGAGCGGACCGCGAAATCTTCCGTCTCGTTGACCGACACGGATGTCTGCTTGGCGCTTTCGGCCGTCGAACGGACGATTTCGCTCAGATGGCGCAATGCGCGCGAGCTCTGTTCGAGCGCTGCCGCCTGCTGTTCCGTGCGGCGGGCAAGATCGTCCGCCGAAGCGGCGAGATTGCCGGTGCCGCCGTCGATTTCTTCGGCGGTCGAGCGCACGTCGGCGAGCGTGGCACGGAGCGCCTCGACAGCCTGGTTGTAGGTACGCGCCATCTCGATGAAGTCTTCCGGCAGGTTTTCGTCCATGCTGCGCTCGAGGTCGCCCTCGGCAAGTTTGCCGAGCATGTCGTTGAGTGCGGTCAGCGCCTGGCGCTGCTCGCCGGCAATGCGGGCACGCTCGGAGGCGCGGCGCTCGGACTCGGCGGTCGAGAGCTCGCGGGCTGCCGCGGCATCCTGCTCGAGACGGACGTTTTCGACTGCGGCATCGCGAAAGACGGTGACCGAGCGAACCATGTCGCCGATTTCGTCGCCACGTTCGCGGCCTTCGATCTTGACCTCGAGATCGCCGTCAGCGAGCCGCTTCATCACTTCGGTGACGCGACGCAGCGGGCCGCGCAGCGTTTCCACCAGCATCAGGCCGCCGGCAATGGCAAGCAGCGTGCCGACCACCATGGCGATGAGCGAAAACTGGGCGGAACGTTCGCTGTCTTCCTTGCCGACCTCCTGGGCCTGGGCCACGAAATTCTTGAGGCCGGCCATGCCGCCCGTCAGAGTTTCGCCGGCGGCGGCGCGCGCCTTTTTCCAGTCGGCGGCGATGGACAGAAGCTTGGCGGTATCCTCCTCGATCGATTTCAGGCGGGGCTGAAGCGTCGTCGAGAACTCGCGCATTGCCGGATTTCTGGCAAGTTCGGAAACTTCCGCACTGGCAGCCTTCAGCTTTGCCATGACGTCGAGGACGACCTTGCGCGCCTCCTCCGTCTGGTTGGCGCGCAACCGCTCGACGTAGAGCTGCATGGCGTCGATCAGGCGCAGCGATTCGGCACTGCGGTCGAGGAGCGTGCGCAGGCTGGCAACCTCACCTTCGATGTTGGCGAAACGGCTGGCCGCATTGCCGGCCTTGCTGGTGACTTCCGCTTCCATCTTGGCCTGGAATTTCTCCATTCCGGCGACAGTGTCGCGCACCGCCCTCGCCTTTTCCGGAACGTCCTGATTGCCCTTGATGGTGGCGGCAAGAGCACCGATCGCGTCGTTGATCGGCTTCAGCTGCTTGATGCCGTTCGGGGTGAGGAAGGCCTGAACCTCCTGGAAGGTCTTGTCCAGAATGCCGAGATACATGTCGGCGGTGCCGATCGCGCCGTCGTCGGTACCGGTCTCCTTGACGGAATTGCGAAGCTCGCCGATCTGTTCGGCGATCGCCTTGTAGGCATAGGCTTCCAGAACCATGCCCTTGGCGAACTTTTCCTTGCCTTCGAACTGCTTGCGGACGTTGGCAACCTGATCGGAAACCCCTGTCGCAACGGTGCGGACATTGTCGATGCTGTCGTCGAGCGCTGCGGCGTTTTCGTCGCGCCTCTGCTTTATCTTCCAGAGCACGTCCGTATCGGCGCGCATCTTGGGCGCAAGCCCGGTCACCACGGCGATGCGCTCGCGGTCCCCGGCCGTCACGAGCAGCCCGCCGAGCACGCGGACGCCGCTCTCCTGCTTGTCGATGGCCGACTTCAGGGCCGCAAGCGACGCATTGTCGGGCTTGCCATTGAATTCCTGGAGAACCGCCTGGAGATTTTCGAAATCGCCGATGTTCTCGATCGTCGCCCGCGTCACCGTCATATGACCGTTCAGCATGCTGGCCGTATAATAACCCGCAAGGCCGACCCCGGCGATCAAAAGGACCAGCGGGATGACGAAAAGAAGGACCTTGGTGACGATCCTGCGGCTCTGAAGAAGACGATCGATGAAAGACATTTTCCCCCCAAGTTCAAACCAGATGCGGCTTTCGCGTCTGCGGCATCGCGAACGGCAACGGCACGATCCCAGCTTCATGCGGGAATGAATGGGTTCAGAATCGTCAAATTCGGTTGAACAAGGGTTAATTCGGGACCCTTACATTTCGTTTTATTACACTGTATCGGATATCGGAATTTCCCGCCGCTACCCAAAAGAGTACCGCCCGGGAGGCAATCGGGCTGGTGACGCGTAAGCCGTTGCTTTAAGAGACCCGGTACCGGAGGAATCTCGCAGATGGCATGGTCTGAAAATTCGCGGGGCGCGTTGTTCATGTCGCTCGCCATGGCGGCTTTCACCTGCAACGATGCGCTGGTCAAGTCGGTCACCTCGGAGCTCAGCATCCCCCAGATCGTGGCCGTGCGCGGCGTCATGGCGACGGTGCTGATCTACTGCGTGGCACGCTACATGGGCGTGACCCTGTCGGCCAAGGCGGTCATGCATCCGCTGGTGCTACTGCGCACCTTATTCGAGCTTGGCGCCACCCTGACCTTCCTCTCGGCACTTGCCCATATTGAATTTGCCGCCATGTCGTCGATCATGCAGGCGCTGCCGCTTGCCGTGACGTTGGGGGCGGCGCTTTTCCTGGGCGAGCCGGTCGGCTGGCGACGCTGGACGGCGATCGGCGTCGGTTTCCTCGGCGTGCTCATCATCATTCGCCCGGGCCCGGAAGGCTTCACGCCGGCAGCCCTGCTCGCCGTCATCGCCTGCTGCTGCACGGCATGCCGCGATCTCACCACCAAGCGCATCCAGGCAGACATCCCTTCGTTGACGCTGACGTTCTTCACGTCCCTCGCCAATACGGTTCTCGGGGCGATCCTGATCGTGCCGATGGGCGGCTGGCAGCCGGTCAGCGGCTATGCGCTGGGACATCTGGCAATTGCGTCCGTGCTGGTGTTCGCGGGCTACCAGGCGGTCATCCAGGGGATGCGAACGGGGGAAATCTCCTTCATCGCGCCCTTCCGCTATACCAGCCTGCTCTGGGCCCTGGTCATCGGCATTTTCGCCTTCGGCGAACGTCCGGACGCCTATATGCTCGTGGGCGCGGCAGTCGTTATCGGTTCCGGGCTTTATACCTTCTATCGCGAACGCAAGCGGCAGGGCATTGCCACCGACAAGGCAGTTGCCGCCCCGCCGGCCTGAGGAAGAGCCGGAGTGGAGGGGCCTAGGTGGAAGGGCCGAAAGGCAGGCGTGAAAGGACAAGACGACGTGCAGCAAAGCCGATTTCTGGATAGACGAACCCCGCCCCATATCCTGACGCTTGTCGTCTGCGCCGGACTTGCCGCCCTCTCGCTCAATGTCTTCCTGCCGTCGCTTTCCGCCATGGCGACCCATTTCGGCACCGACTATGCCGTCATGCAGCTCGCCGTCTCCGGTTATATCGCCGGCACCGCCTTGCTGCAGCTGGTGCTCGGTCCGCTTTCCGACCTGTTCGGCCGCCGCCGCGTGATGATCGGCAGCATCCTGATCATGCTGGTCGGCACGGTGATCTGCCTGATGGCCGCAAACGTCACCGTCTTCATGATCGGAAGGCTGCTGCAGACCGCGGTGGTCGCGGGTTTCGTCCTGCCGCGCGCGATTATCCGCGATACGGTGCCGATGGAGAGCGCCGCCTCGATGATCGCCTATGTGACCATGGGCATGTCGTTGGTGCCGATGATCAGCCCGACGATCGGCGGCGCGCTCAACGACATGTTCGGCTGGGAGGCGAATTTCGCGTTGATGCTCGGCCTCGGCCTGTTGACCCTGACGCTCGTCCTCACCGATCTCGGCGAAACGAACCACGCGCCGGCCGCCAGCTTCACCGCCCAATTCCGCAGCTGGCCGGACCTTTTCCGCTCGCGGCGTTTCTGGGGCTATACGTTTACGTCGACCTTCTCGTCGGGCGTGTTCTTCTCGTTCCTCGGCGGCGCGCCCTTCGTCGGCACGGCGATCTATCATCTGTCGCCCACCATGCTCGGCGTGCAGTTCTTCCTGATCGCGGCCGGCTACATGATCGGCAACTTCATTTCAGGCCGCTATACCCGCCAATTCGGCACGATGACCATGATGATCTCCGGCAGCCTGGTCAGCCTTGTCGGCGTTCTCATCACCGCCGGGTTCCTTGTCGCGGAAGCGCCCTGGCCGCTCGCCTTCTTCGGGCCCCTGGCGCTGACCGGCGTCGGCAACGGCCTCACCCTGCCGAGCTCGAATGCCGGCATCGTCAGCGTGCGGCCGCACCTCGCCGGCTCCGCTTCCGGCCTCGGCGGCGCGATCACCGTGGGCGGCGGCGCCGCGCTGTCGACACTTGCCGCGGCGTTGCTCAAGGAAGAGAGTGGCGCCATGCCGCTTCTCGTCGTCATGGGCGTCACGACCATCCTGGCGCTCGTCGCCACCGCCTATGTCCGGCAGATCGACCGCCGCGAAGGCGCGATCCCGACGAAGGACGAGGACTGATGACCACGCCCGCCGCTCCTCCCATCCGGCCTCCGGGCCTCGTCCTTGCCGGCGGCAAATCGAGCCGCATGGGCACCGACAAGGCCTTTCTCACCATCGGCGGCGATACGATCCTCGGCCATGTGGTGCGGCGGCTCCTGCCCCAGATCTCGGAAATCACCCTCAACGCGCCCATGGAGTTTCCCAATCCGCTCGGCTTGCGCCTGCTGCCGGACCTGGTTCCCGGCCAGATCGGCCCGCTTGCCGGCGTGCTCGCCGGCCTGCATGACATCCAGGCCCGCGGCGTTCAAGCAACCCATCTCCTCACCGTCCCCTCCGACAGCCCCTTTGTGCCCGCCGATCTCGTGCGCCGGCTCGAGGCTGAGGCGGACGATCCGAACGCGATCGTCATCGCCGCCTCCGACGGCCGCGATCATCCGGTCTTCGGGCTCTGGCCGATTTCCATCGCCGGCGATCTGCAAACCTGGCTCTCCGATCCGGACAACCGTCGGATCAAGGCGCTCCTGGATCATCACCATACGGTGACCGTCGAATTCCCGATGGTCGAGACGCAGCAAGGGCTGCTCGATCCCTTCTTCAACATCAACACGCCCGAGGATCTTCAAGAGGCGCGTCGTTACGCCGAGGAGCTTTCATGAGCCCTCCCCGCGTCTTCGGCATTTCCGGCTGGAAAAATTCCGGCAAGACGGGCCTGGCGGTGCGGCTGGTGGCGGAATTCACCCGCCGCGGCTACGCGATCTCGACGATCAAGCACGCGCACCACGATTTCGACATCGACAAGGTGGGGGCCGATTCCTTCCGCCACCGCGCCGCCGGCGCTCACGAGGTGGCGATCGTTTCCGGTACCCGCTTTGCGATCATGCACGAGTTGCGCGGTGCGCCGGAGCCGAGCTTCGAGGAAATCCTCTCCCGCCTTGCCCCCTGCGATCTGGTGTTGATCGAGGGCTACAAACGCGAACCTGTCCCGAAGATCGAGGCCCGCCGCCTCGACGCGAGCAACCGCGAACCGCTGGCGCCCAGCGATCCCCACATCGTCGCCATCGCCGCAGACCATCCGGTCCCGGATGCCACAATCCCGGTCTTCGACCTCGACGATACGAACGCGATTGCCGATTTCATCGCCGAGCTGACGGGGCTTCCCGACAAATAAAAAGCCGCCGGATCGATCCGGCGGCTTGGCTTGAGGTACCCGAAACCGTTTACTGGTTCGCCGCGACCGGTTTGACCAGCGGGGTGATGCGGCGCACGGTGACGCGGCGGTTTTCCTGCTGCGGACCGTCGGTGCGGACCTTGAGGTAACGTTCGCCGTAACCCTGCGTCGCCAGGTTTTCCGGCGGGATGCCGAATGCGTCGGTCAGCACCCGGGCAACGCTTTCGGCGCGTTCGTCGGAGAGGACGAGATTGCTGTCGTCGGCACCGACGGCATCCGTATGACCTTCGATCAGGAAGGTTTCGGAAGGATCCCGCTTCAGAACCTTGCTGATCGCGTCGGCGACCTTGCGCAGCGAACTCGCCTGGTTCATCGGGATTTCGGCACTGCCGGTGGCAAACGTGACCGTATCCAGGTCGATACGCGGCACCTTGTCCCGGATGCGGGCGGAGTAGCGCACTTCGTCCATCGAATAGACCCGCTCGACCCGCTCGACCGGCGGCTGTTCCAGGAACTCGTAATAATCCCGGTCCGGCTCGGTCGAGGTGTCGATGATGTAGTTGTCGAGCGGTACGCTCAGCCGCATCGGCGGCAGGTCGTCGCCCGGATCGCGCCAGACGTAGTCGCGGCCGCGGCGGTTATCCATCAGCTCCGGCGAATAATAGAGGACGTATTCCTCGCCGCCCCTGACGATACGCGAGCGCTGGACGATCTCGCCATAGCTGTTGCGGACGGTGACGATCCGCGTGCCGTCGTCGCGCACGATGACCTCACGTACCCGGCCGTCGCGGAGCTGCTCGTATTGCGGCGCCCGGTCGCGATCGTTGTAGAAACGACGACTGTCGTCATGACGAACGACGGATTGGTTGTCGATCGAGATGATCACACGGCCGCCATCCCGGTCGCGATCACGACCGTTGCGGTCCCGATTCCCGTCCCGGCCGGCAGTGTCGCGGAAGTCCCAGCCCTGGGGGCGGTCGAAATCCGGCCGACGGTCGAGGCGCTGGCCACGCTCTTCGGACAGCTGGCGAAACTCCTGCTGCTGCTCGCGGGTGGCGCGGGTGCCGCTCTGGGCCTCGGCATCGGATTTCGGCGGTGCAAGCTGCTGCTGCTGGTCGGCCTGCTGCGGAGCTTGACGGCGCGGACGCTCTCCATCCCGCGGCGGACGTGCAGAAGGCGCCTCCTTGGCGCTGTCGAGCACGGCGGCACCGTTCTGAACGGGCAGTACGACCTGCTCGCCGCTCTTGGCCGCGGCCGGATCCTTCGCAAGCTCCTTGGCGCGTTCGACCTGCTGAGGCGTGGTCGCCGTCTGGGGCGCGGTCGGCTGGGTGGCCGGTGCTCCAGTTGCCTGCTGGCCTTGCGGCTGGCCCGGCACCTGCTGGCCCGTAGGCGCCGCTGGCTGTCCTTCGGTGGTCTGACGGCGCGGCGTCTCTCCGGCAGGCGGCTGGCCCGGAGCGGCCTGGCCATTTACCGGCGGCTGCTGGTTGCGCCTGTCCTGCGCGGTTCCGGTGCCCGGAGCCTGTCCGGGGACCTGACCCGGCGCCTGGCCGGTTGCATTGCCGCGAGCCGGATTTTCAGGTGCTGCTCCCGGAGCCGTGGCGCGATCGGTAGCCGGTGGCTGTGTCGGCTTTGGTGTTTCGGCCTGCTTTTCAGCGGGAGCTGCCTTGGGCTGCTGGGCATTGCCGCTGGCCGGCTTTTCAGGTGTCGCTTCCGGCGTCGCGGCACGATTGGTGGCAGGTGGCTGCGGCTTGGGGGTTTCGGCCTGCTTCTCGGCCGGCGCAGCTTTCGGCTGCTGGGCGTCGCGGCGCACGGGAGCCTCGGGTGCTGCTTCCGGGGTAGCGGCGCGATTGGTTGCTGGCCGTTCCGGCTTCGGCGTTTCGGCCTGCTTTTCTGCGGGAGCTGCCTTCGGCTGCTGGGCCTCCTTTGCAGCCGGCTGCTCGGTCTGGGGTGTCGCCTGTTCGCGCTGGCGGCGCGGCTGGGCGTCGTTTCCGCCTTGCCCCTGACCGGTCTCCTGCTGCTGACGGCGCGGACGTTCCTGCGCGGGCGCCTCGGCTGCCGGACGCTCGGCCTGCGGCACCTGGCGAGGTGCAGCTTCGCGCGGAGCGGCCTCACGGGGGGCGGCTTCCGGCTCGGCCTTGCGCTGGCGCTGCGGCTGTTCCTGCTGCTGGGCCTGGGGCGGGGCCTGCGGCCGTTCGGCCGGGGCCTGCTGCTTCTCCTGCTGCTTCTCCTGCTGCGGCTTGCGGCGCGGACGCCCCTCGCCTTCCTGCCCTTCCGGAGGGACGATGATCTGCTGCTGGACTTCGACGACGCCCTGCATCCGGGCGGCCTCAACGGCGGGTCTCGTCTCCATAGCGGGTTTCAGGGGGACAGCACCGGCCGGCTGAAGCATCAGCGGCAGCGACACGAAAGGTGCTGCGACACTGGCGAACAGTCTGAATTTTTTCGACATGGACATTTCCTCTTCTAGGGTGTCATCCCTTTCATGCGCGTCCTTTATTGCCTTTTTCGGCAGACTTACGCGGCGGCTCAACTGAATTGCACCAAAATGGTTCCGTTGCAGCCTGTTGCGGATGGCCTGAACCTCGCATGAATGTGTTGTTCATCAGCTGATGGCTACCAGACGTGCACGTAAAATGCCGTTGCAATTTTTCCCGAGCAGGTATCTAAAAATCCACTCGGAGCCCGCCTGTATGCGTGCCCCGTCTCCCTGCGGCCGAAAAAGACCAACACCGCAGGTTGCCAACAGAGAGGATCAACATGAACATTTCCACCCGATTCCTTGCTGCCGCCTCGATCGCCGCCCTGTCGCTTTTCGCCGGTTCGGCGATGGCGCAGGAGAAACTCGTGATCGGCACCGAAGGCGCCTACCCGCCCTTCAACAACCTGGAAGCCAACGGTCAGCTCACCGGCTTCGACGTCGATATCGCCAAGGCGCTTTGCGACGAGATGAAGGTCACTTGCACCTTCGTCACCAATGACTGGGACGGCATCATTCCGGCGCTGCAGTCGAAGAAATTCGATGCGATCGTTGCTTCCATGTCGATCACCCCCGAGCGGAAGGAGCAGGTCGCCTTCTCGAAGAAGTATTACAACACGCCGCCGGCCATCGCCGTCCCGAAGGATTCGCCGATCAAGGAAGCGACCGCCGCCGGCCTCAAGGGCAAGACGATCGGCGCGCAGGGCTCCACCACCCATTCGAACTATGCCGAAAAGCATATGCCCGACTCGGAGCTGAAGCTGTATCCCACAGCTGACGAATACAAGCTCGACATCACCAATGGCCGCATCGATGCCGTCATTGACGATATCGTCGTGCTGTCGCAGTGGATCAAGTCGGATGCCGGCAAGTGCTGCAAGATCCTGTCGCCGCTGCCGATCGACGTCGAGATCAACGGCGAAGGTGCGGGCATTGCGGTCCGCAAGGGCGAAACGGCGCTCGCCGACAAGTTCTCGGCCGCGATCGTCGCGATCCGCGCCAACGGCAAGTACAAGGCCATCAACGACAAGTATTTCGATTTCGACGCCTACGGCCAGTAATCGACCGGAGAACCCGGTTACCGCGCGGCGGGAGGCTTGCCCTTCCGCCGTTTTTCTTTTTAATGGCGTCAACACAAGACAAAAGCGGCAGACAAAAAGGCCGCAGGGGAAAACGACCTTATGAGCGGATTCTTTTCCGCCCTCTTTTCGGCGCTTGACCCGCTTTGCGGGCCTGTCGGGCTTTTTTCACTCTTCGGTTCCGGTAGCATCGTTGCCTGCGGCGAGGCCGGCTGGGGCGACGAGATCGCCTTCGGCGTCAAGGTGACGATCACGCTCGCCCTCGCCACCCTGCCCGTCGGGCTGGTCATCGGCTTCCTGATCGCACTGGCGGCGCAGTCGGAGGACAAGTTGCTGAGGCTTGCCGCCGGCATCTACACGACGATCTTCCGTGGCCTGCCGGAACTGCTCACCCTGTTCATCGTCTATTACGGCATGCAGATCCTCATCCAGGCGGTGCTCGCCTCTTTCGGGTACGACGGGCGCGTCGAGATCAATGCCTTTTTCGCGGGCATGGCGGCGCTCGCCGTCGTCTTCTCGTCCTATTCCTCCGAGGTCCTGCTGTCGGCGTTCAGGGCGATCCCGCGTGGCCAGTACGAGGCAGGCGACGCGCTCGGTCTCCACCGCTCGCGCACCATGCTTCTCGTCATCCTGCCGCAGCTCATCCGCATCGCGCTGCCCGGCCTCACCAATCTCTGGCTGATCCTCTTGAAGGACACGTCCTATGTCTCGGTCATCGGACTTGCCGACATCCTGCGCCAGACCGGCATCGCGGCGCGCGTCAGCAAGGAAGCCTTCTTCTTCTACGGCATAGCCTGCCTGCTCTATCTGATCCTCGCGATGATCTCGTCCGTCGGCCTGGGCTTCATCGAACGCTGGGCGAAACGTTCTGAGGGGCATCGATGAGTTACGTCAAGGAACTGATCCCGCCCCGCGCGCCTCCGGCCCTGATCGACAAACCGCTGGCGCCGGCGCGCATTGCTGGCATCGTCGTGCTGGTGGTGTGGGCGGCCCTTGCGATCGCGCTGGCCTTCATGATGATCAATGGCTGGAACGAGGACAAATTCCTACGCTACGGTCCCCGTTACCTCCACGGCCTCTGGACCACCATCTCGCTGGTCGGCCTCGCCGTCGTCCTCGGTGCCGTCCTGTCGGCCCCGATCGCCTTCGCACGGATGTCGAGAAACAAGGCACTGAACGGCATCGCCTATGCTTATGTCTACGTATTCCGAAGCACGCCGCTGCTCGCCCAGCTGTTTATGATCTATTACGGGCTCGGCAGCTTCAAACCGCAACTCGAATCCGTCGGCCTCTGGTGGTTTTTTCGCGAGGCCTGGTATTGCGGCCTCTTCTCGTTGACGCTCAACACCGCCGCCTATCAGGCGGAGATCCTGCGCGGCGCAATCGAAAGCGTGCCGCGCGGCCAGCACGAAGGCGCGGCCGCGCTCGGCCTTTCGAAACGCAACGCCTTCCGCAAGGTCATCCTGCCGCAGGCGCTGATCGTCGCACTGCGCCCTTACGGCAACGAGATCGTGCTGCTGATCAAGGGATCGGCCGTCGTCGCGATCGTCACCGTCTACGACCTGATGGGCGAGACGCGCTATGCCTTCTCCCGCACGTTCGACTACCAGAGCTATCTATGGGCGGCGATCTTCTATCTCGCCATCGTCGAAGCGCTGCGGCACCTCTGGGCCTTCATCGAGGCGCGCCTGACGCGCCATCTGAAGCGTTAGCAGCACTCGGAAATCATAGCTGCTAACATACTGAAAATTATCACAAATGTGCTCTTAAGGCGCAATTGTAAAGCTTCGGTTAAACATGGCATGTTCTCCTATCGAATGACGCAACGACGTCACCTCGAAACAACAAACGGGAACTGCTTGCATGTCTGAAATGGAAATGATGCTGAAAGGCTACGGGCTGACGACCGCCCAGATCTTCTACCGCCTGCCGGACCATCCGGCCCTGCTGCAAAGCTATGTCTGGCAGAACTACGACCTCGCTCCGGATTTTCCCGAGATGAACGGCTTTCTCAAATTCTGGCAGGAGAAGCTCGACGGACCACTGCATTCCGTCCGCTATGTTCATCGCAAGCTGATCTCGGCCAGCGAATGGCGGGCCGTAAAGGGCGAGATCATCCTGCACTAGAGAACAGCGGCCTCGCGTTTCAGACGTGCACTTCGCCATGGGCGAATTCGCCGTCGTCCGGCTCGCGATGCAGGGCTGAGAAAATCACGGCGGCATAAAGGACCGCGACGAGCGCAATCACGCTCCATCCCGGCAACGGACCGAGCGCGGCGTTGCTGACCGCCTCCGACCACGAAAAGACGACATCCGCCTGGGTATCGTTGGGCAGGAGTTTTGGGGTCGAGATCTTCAGAAGCCACGCCATCAGCAGGATGACGTACATCCAGACGTAATTGCGCCTCACCCGGCGAAACAACGCCTCGCGATAACTGATCAGGAAACAGGGATTGCGCAGGCTCGTGGCGATCGCCTGCGCCCAGTCGGGCTTGAGGTCCGCCTGCGGATAAAGTGCCTGCGCGAAATAATGGCGTTCCAGCTTGCGAACCCTTGCGCGGTAGACGTCGAAGAAGCGGTATCGCCGTGCTTCGATCAGCAGAAGCAGCGAGATCAGCAGCATCGCAAACAGAACCACGCCGTGATGTGACGTCGGCGTCGACAGCGAGACCGACAGCAGCGCCGCCACCACAGTGATCGACCAGTTCGTGGTGCGGTCGATGCGGTCGCGCCAGCTGGTCATCCGCCCGAGTTCGCCGCGGTAATAGTGGA
Organism: Neorhizobium galegae; assembly: GCF_021391675.1. Taxonomy (NCBI): domain Bacteria; kingdom Pseudomonadati; phylum Pseudomonadota; class Alphaproteobacteria; order Hyphomicrobiales; family Rhizobiaceae; genus Neorhizobium; species Neorhizobium galegae. The sequence continues at coordinate 2,028,196 of NZ_CP090095.1, read as the reverse complement.
TGATCATATTGGCCTTTTCGGCGGAGGTCATCGGTAGCGACGGCGCCCGCCGCTCGACATTCTGCTCCAGCACGCTCTTGCCCTCATCGGCAGGCATGACCTTCTCCCGGAGGTGGTTCTCAAAAAGCCGTTCTGCTTTGACCTTTCAACGAATGAGCACCCGCCCCGTTCCCCCGGATGGACAAATGCCGGCCGCGGGCTTAAAGCCGCTTGCGAAAAGAAGGACGCTGGCCATGAAGAAGATCGACGAGGAAGCCCTGGCAGAGGCCTATAACCGCGCGCTGGCGCTGGAGAAGGCGGGCGATATCGACGCCGCCGTCAAGGCCTACGAGCAGGTGCTCGAACTCGATCCCGAGGACCACGGCGGTGCCGCCGTGCGCATCGCGGCCATGGGCCGCGGCGAGACGCCCCCCAAGGCACCGGACGCCTATGTGGAAACCCTGTTCGACCAGCACGCCGAAAGCTTCGAGGACATTCTCGTCGAGCAGCTGGGTTACGCCGTGCCGGTGATCGTGCGCCAGCGCCTGCAGGAGCTGAAGCTCGGGCCGTTCAAGCGGATGCTCGATCTCGGCTGCGGCACGGGACTGACCGGCGGCACGCTGCGCGACATGGTCGACGACATCACCGGCATCGACATTTCCGAGAACATGGTTGAAATCGCGCACGAGAAGGATCTCTACGAGACGCTTTACGTGGCGGAAGTCGAGGATTTCCTCGAAGACAATGACGACGAGCCCTTTGACCTGGTAACCGCCACCGACGTGCTGCCCTATCTCGGCGCGCTGGAACCGCTGTTCTTCGGCGCGGCAGAAAACATGGCTCCCGGCGGCCTGTTCGTATTCTCCTCGGAGACCCTGCCCGACGAGAGCTTTGCCGGCCGGCCCTACATCGTCGGTCCGCACCAGCGTTTCGCCCATTCGGAAACCTATGTCCGCGAACGCCTCGCCGCCACCGGCTTCGAACTTCTCGAAATCTCCGACATCAACGTGCGGATGCAGGACGGCAACCCGACGCCGGGCCATCTGGTGATCGCGCGGCTGATTGTAAGGTCCTGATAATCGCAGGCTGGGAGCGCAATCATAGGCTGCGATAAATTGGTAGCGGCATGAATGCAACCGGAGTAGCTTGGCCCTCAACCTATGGGGGACAAGCGAATGGATCAGTCTTCTTGGCCGGCCTTGCTCTACAGCCTAGTTGGGACGCCGGCCCCACTCCTGGCAATTCTCGGCGCCGTCAACTGGATTGCGTTGCTCCTCGCAATCATGACGCCGCTGCTCGTATTATTCGCACGCCATGAGGTGCGGTTGCGGCGACTGCGGCAGATTCAGGATTTTTACGAAAATTTTGATAAGAAGGACTCGGATCAAAAAGGGATAGCCACCAATCCCTCCTTCGAGTTTGTCCGGTCGAAATATACGGCTGACCTGAGACTGGACGAACCTCCCAAGGATGCCAAACCGCTTGATGAGCGCGAGAGACTGGAAATGCTCGTCCGCGCGGCCGAACAAAGGCGAGTCTATTTCGGGTATAGGCTGGCGCTCTCGACGATCGGCTTTATGGCTCTCGCCTATTTCGGATTCCATTTTCTTGGCAATGCGCTCGCCTGCGGACTTCAATCCGGTACCTGCCCTCTTCCGGATGGCGCAGCACCGACCAAAGCTGATCAGCTCCTGGTTATCGCAGCGCTCACCTTCGCGGGCACGTACATAGCCTCCGTTCGCACGATGTTGAGCAGGCTCGCCGTATTCGACCTCTCCTCCAACACTTTCCTGCGGCTAACGGGTGAGAGCATCGCGTCGGTCGTCATCACCACGCTTCTCTTCGCGGCACTTTCCGACCCCTTCGCCGTGGTTGGCGGCGCGGTGACCGGCGGCGGCAATACCAGCAGCATTCCGCTCGTATGGCTGGTGCTTGCGCCCTTACTTGGCCTCATCCCGCAAAGCTCCACCAAATTCCTGCTGGTGAAGCTGCAGGAACAGATCCGGTGGATCAAGACCAGCGATGACCGCTTCTCGCAACTGACGAAGATCACCTCGCCCGAAGTGATCGACGGCGTAGACTATGAGACGCGTTTTCGACTGGAGGAGTGTGGAATCTACGATGTGCAGAACCTTGCAACATACAACCCGATCCTCCTTCACATCGAAACGCCCTATGGGATCTATCAGTGTATCGATTGGATTGCCCAGGCCCAGCTCTGCCACATCGTCGGCCTGGAACGCTTCCTGTTGTTGCGCGAACTGAACGTCCGCACGATTTTCGACTTGGAGCGGGCGATTGATAGCATCCATGCGCCGCGTGAGTTCGATGACATCTACGCAAGCGTCCTGATGGCGCCCACTGAACGTCTTCGTATGGCTGCGGACGTTTCCAAAAGCAGCTTCCTGATTGTCGAAGCAGGGACAGCAAAGAAAGTGCCGGTCGATGAATTCTGCAAGTGGGCACGGGAACGAATCAGCACAAGCCCCAGCCTCTTATCCACCTCGGCAGAACATCTGATGTGCTGGATCACCGATGATCTGCACGTCCGTCGGCTGCGTCGGCTTTGGAGCGACATCGCCACGAGCCTGGAACCAGGGTCGAACTATTTCGATGACTCGAAGCGCAATCCTCAGAATACGCCGCTCAAGGGGGTCAACCAAAACCAGGCGACCAGAGCCGATTCAATGGCAAATACTAAAAATGGTCATCGCCCCACGCCCAGAGCCAACGGTGGCAAACCGGTGGTGACAGGCGCCGAAAGCGACCAATCGTCCAAATCATCCTAGTGTTCGCGAACCATCTTCTCATCGTCCCTCTTCACCGATAGTTTGCCCTCCGCAACGGAGGGATTCGGATGACGCCGCAGCGCTATCTTCTTGCCCAGGCCTATAACAATGCCTGGGCCAATCACCGGCTGCTGAAAGCCTGCGGCGAACTCTCACGCGAAGAGCTGGACGCGACGCGGGTCAGCTTCTTCCCGTCGATCATCCACACACTCAACCATATCCTCACCGTGGATTGGCTCTATATCAGCGCGCTCGAAGGCAATTGCCTCGGCCCCGCCGCCTTCGAGCCGGAAATCCCCTGTCCCCTCTTTGCCGATCTTGATCGCGAACAGCGCGCCGCCGACCACCGCCTTATTGATCACTGTCGAAGCTTGGATGAGAAAACCGTCGCCGAGGATATCCGCATTCCCCGGCGCACCTTCGTGCAGGTCGAACCTGCCGATCGCCTGCTGATGCATCTCTTCCAGCACCAGATCCATCACCGCGGCCAGGTTCACGCCATGCTGTCCGGAACCTCGGTCGAACCACCGCAGCTCGACGAGTTCTTCTGCACGGGCGAAGACCAATTGAGACAACAGGATTTTGCCGAACTCGGCTTCACCGAAGCCATGATCTGGAGTTGACCATGCTGTATTTCGTTATCAAGGCCCTGCACATTCTTTCCGACTTCCTGCTGATCGGCGGCATGCTGATCAACGCCTTCGTCATCGGCATGGTGCCGCCGACCATCCGCACCGGCGTGATCTCGGCGCTCAGGAAATACGACCGCACCGTCACCACGGCCGCACTCGGCGGCGCCTGGCTTTTCGGCCTGTGGCTCGCCTTCGGTTACGGCTTTTATACGACCGGCTGGTTCGGCTTCAAATTCCTGATCGTGCTGATGCTGTCGGCGCTGCACGGCATGCAGGGCGCCTGGATGCGCCGCATGGAGGCCGATCCGCATCTCGACCCGCCGGCCTTCGTGCGCGCCGGCCTGCCGATCGTCCTCGGCTCGGTCGTCGTCATCGTCGCGCTTGCGGTCATCAAGCCGTTCTGATCCAAAGCGGCAAGGCGATGCCCATTCCCCCGCGCCGCCCAATCAAAACCGAACGGCTCGTGCTGCGGCCAACGACCGCCAAGGATGCCGGTCGAGCGTTCGAAATCCAATCCGACTGGCAGGTCACGCGCATGCTGCGCATGGCCGCCTTCCCGCCAGACCTTCCGGCGACGGAAACATGGTTCGCCGATCACGAGCGGGAATGGCTCGCCGGCGAGGCCTGCCGTTTTGCCGTGGACGTCGAGGGCCGTATGATCGGCCTCGTCGATATCGACGAGATTGCCGATGGTGAGGGAGAACTCGGCTACTGGTTCGAACGCGCCGCCTGGGGGTCCGGTTATGCGTCGGAAGCGGCGCGCGCCGCAATCCGCTTCGCCTTCGAGGCGATCGGGCTGTCGGTCCTGAAATCGGGGCATGCGCAGGACAACCCGGCTTCCGGGCGCATCCTCGTCAAGCTCGGGTTTCGCCATCTCGATACCGTCGACCGCTTTTCGCGGCCGCGCGCAGAAAACATCCGGCAATGCCGCTACGTGCTTGCACCCTCGGGCTGATGAGCGATCGGGCGCCGATGTTGGCGGTCAGCAGCTCGGGCCTGTCAAAACCCGCCTTCGCGACGTTTCGTCCGAACTGAAATCTGCGCTTTTCGCCGAACTGCGCTTTTCCGGACGTCCGCTTTGCTCTAATCCTCTGGCAACAAAATTGTGGAGGTTCAGCATGGCGAAAGTGGCATTCATCGGTCTCGGGGTGATGGGTTATCCCATGGCCGGGCATCTCAAGGTCAAGGGCGGCCATGACGTCACCGTCTATAACCGCACGGCTGCCAAAGCCGAGGACTGGGCCAAAAAGTTCGGCGGCCAGGCCGCAGCGACGCCGGCCGAAGCGGCCAGGGATGCCGATTTCGTGTTCGTCTGCGTCGGCAACGACGACGATCTCCGCTCGGTGACGATCACCGAAACCGGCGTTCTCGCCGGCATGAAACCGGGCGCCATCCTGATCGACAATACGACAGCCAGCGCCGAAGTCGCCCGCGAGCTCGATGCCGCCGCACGGGAAAAGGGCATCGGCTTCATCGACGCGCCGGTTTCCGGCGGCCAGGCGGGTGCCGAAAACGGCGTGCTCACCGTCATGTGCGGCGGTGACGAGGCGACGTTCGAGAAAGCCAGGCCGGTGATCGACGCCTATGCCCGCATGGTCGGCCTCATGGGTCCGGCAGGCGCCGGCCAGCTCACCAAGATGATGAACCAGATCTGCATCGCCGGCCTCGTCCAGGGGCTGGCCGAATCGATCCATTTCGGCAAGCAGGCCGGCCTCGACATCGAGAAGGTCATCGAGGTGATTTCCAAGGGTGCGGCCGGTTCCTGGCAGATGGAGAACCGCTACAAGACGATGAATGCCGGCAAATACGATTTCGGCTTTGCGGTCGACTGGATGCGCAAGGATCTCGACATCGTGCTGACCGAAGCCCGCCGCAACGGCGCCAAGCTGCCGGTCACCGCGCTGGTCGACCAGTTCTACGGCGACGTCCAGGCGATGGGCGGCAAGCGCTGGGATACGTCCTCGTTGCTCGCACGGCTGGAGAAGAAATAGGCCAGCCATGATCGGCCCCTCCTGCGACGTCGCCGGGATCATCGCGCATCTCGAAACGCTGCGCTCGGAGGAGAACATTTCCGGCATGGCCCGGTTCGGCATCGTCACCGACCGGGCGATCGGCATTTCCAATCCCGAGATGCAGAAGATCGCGCGGGCCATCAAACGCGACCACGGACGGGCGCTGGACCTCTGGCGCACCGGCATTCGCGAAGCCCGGATGCTGGCGATCTATACCGCCGATCCCGCGACGCTGACGCCGGCCGAGGCGCGCGGATGGTCGGAGGATTTTGCCTCCTGGGAAATCGTCGACACTGCCGCCGACCTTTTCGTCGAAACGCCGTTCTGGCAGCAACTCGTCGCAGACTTCGCCGAGGATGACCGCGAATTCGTCCGCCGCACGGCGTTTGCGATGATCGCCGGCGCCGCCGTCCATCGCAAGGACGAGCCGGACGGCACCTTCATCGCCTATCTGCCGCTGATCGAGGCGCATTCCGCCGACCCGCGCAATTTCGTGAAAAAGGCGGTCAATTGGGCGCTCCGCAATATCGGCAAGCGCAACCGCACCAGCCACGCCCCTGCCCTGGCACTCTCCGAAAAGCTCGCCGCCTCGCCGGACAGGACCGCCCGCTGGATCGGCAAGGACGCCGTCAAGGAACTGTGGAGCGAGAAGCTTCTGGCGCGGTTGAAGGCTTAGCCGGCTTTACCAGCCCGATATTGCCGCGGTGTCGCGCCCGCAAACGTCCGAAACGCCTTGATGAACGAACTCGTGCTTTCGAACCCGCAGGCGAGCCCGATCTCCGTTACCGGGTCGCGACCGGCGAGCAGCATCTCCTTGGCCTTCACCATCCGCGCCCGATGCCGGAAATCGCGAAAGCTCATGCCGAATTCTGCGTCGAATCGCCGTGACAGCGTCCGTTCCGAAAGACGGGCAGCCTCCGCCAAAGCACTGAAATCGAGATCCCGGTCGAGCTGTTCCAGCATCCGGTCGACGGCGACCGCCATGCCCGACGACTGCGGTTTCGGCAACCAGGTCTCGTCCTCGTCCGTAGCAAGCTCTCCCGCCACGGATGCGAGCGCCTTGAAGAACGCATTCGAAGCTTCGTCGACCGCATCGCGCCCTGCATCCCAACGCATGACGTGCAGGATCATCTGCCGCGCCAGCTCGGAAAGGCCGAAGACCTGGCAGGCCGGCAGCGGCGCTTCGAATTCGCCGTCGCCGAACAGAACGGAGGACGCCGTGGCCCTCCCCTTGCTGCGCACGGCAATTATCGTTCCTCGGGCGATCAGCGCCGCCCTTTGCGGCGGCAGCATCCAGCGGCGGTCGCCGATATCGAGAATGAATGTCCCGGCCGATGCGTAGAGCAGGTAGTCGGCATCGAAGGCCCGTTCGATCTCGAAAGGCTCGTCAAATATCCGATGATAGGCATGGGAAATCGTCGCCATCGCTGCCGGACTTGTTCTACGCCGCCTGCTGTCCCCGCATCTGCTTTAGCAGTTCGGCGGTGTCGAGCAATGCGGAATGGCGGACGATCTTTCCGTCCTTCAAGACGAAGGTTCGGTAGGCGCGCACGCGGATGGGATTGCCGGAGGGTTCGACGCCCTTGAAAGCCGCCTGGTGTGTGCCGCGCAATGTCAACTCGCACATGACGCCATCGTCTTCGGCGGTCATCCGCTCGATCGACCAGACCGCATCCGGCATGATCCGCTTCTGCACCGCCACCATGGCGCAATGCCCCTCGGCATTGGCGGGCGAATAGACGGCTTCTTCGTAATCGGCCGCGAAAAAATCCGCGAAACGTTCTGTCAGACCGCGGTTCCAGATTTCTTCGATATACCTGGCGACGATCGCCTTATTGGCCTTCTGCATGGCGAGCTCCATCTGTTTCGATGAAGCCCAGATAAAACAAAACGGACCGTTTCAACTCGGCCCGTCCTGCCAGAAAATGATCCCGATCCGCCAATCGGCAGATTATTCTTCGCCGGACTTCTGGTTGTCCAGCATCATGTAGTCGAGCGGCAATTCGGTCGTGTACTTGATCTGCTCCATCGCAAACACCGACGAAACGTCGCGGATTTCGATCTTGGCGATCAGCCGCTTGTAGAAGGCGTCATAGGCGCCGATGTCCGGCACGACGACGCGCAGCAGGTAATCCACGTCGCCGCTCATGCGGTAGAATTCGACCACTTCCGGGAAATCCACAACGACTTCCGAAAACCGCTTCAGCCATTCGATCGAGTGGCTGGCGGTGCGAATCGAGACGAACACCGTGACCTTGGTATTGACCTTGACCGGATCGAGCAGCGCCACGCGGCGACGGATGACGCCATCCTCTTCCATCTTCTGGATGCGGCGCCAGCAGGGCGTGGTCGAGAGGCCGACCTTCTTCGCGAGATCCGCGACGGCGAGAGTGGAATCTTCCTGCAGAATACGTAGGATCTTGCGGTCGAGGCGGTCCATTCAGTTCCCTTTCGAAATCATTTTTCGTTATACACGTAGTTCGTGGCAGTTAACCGAAATTTGTTTCACGTATCAAGCTATCCACATGCTGTCGCAGCACCGGCAGCAGATCCGCCTCGAACCATGGATTCTTTTTGAGCCAGCCGGTATTGCGCCAGCTCGGATGGGGCAGAGGCAAGATCCTCGGTCCCTGATTGGCGAAGACATAATCGCGCCAGCTGGCGACCGTCTCCGTCATGCCCTTGCCTCGCCGGCTGCCCAGGTGCCAGGCCTGCGCATAACCGCCGACGGCGAGAACCAGCTCGATCTGCGGCATGGCTGCGATCACCCGAGAACGCCACAGCGGCGCGCATTCGAGCCGCGGCGGCAGGTCGCTGCCCTTGGCATCATAACCCGGAAAACAGAACCCCATCGGCACGATCGCAAACTTCTCCGGATCATAGAATTCGTCGCGGGTCACCGCCATCCAGTCGCGCAGGCGGTTTCCCGAGGCATCGTTGAACGGCAGCCCGCTTTCATGCACCCGAAGCCCCGGCGCCTGGCCGGCAATCAGCACCCTTGCCGTCTTGGATAACACGGCGACCGGCCGCGGCTCATGCGGCAGACGGTCGCCCTCGCCCTTCGCCGGCGCATCGCGACAGATGCGGCAGGCAGCGATCGCGCGGGCCAAATCGCTGATGTCTTCCTCGCCGTCGGCGATGCCATCCATGCTCATTGCCACGCCGTCACCCGCTTCACCCAATCCATGAACGCTTCCACGAAACTCAGATCGTCCATCATTCCACGGCTGGCGCGCCAGTCGCGCGGACTTTCGAACTGGCCGGCCCACAGCCCCAGCCGTTCGCGCCTCGCTTCCACCTGTTCCTGTGCATAGCGCCCAGAGGCGACCGCGAGGCCTCGCCGCACCAGCATGCCGTTGATGCTCGTTGCGCCTGAACGGCAGCGCACCAGAAGCCGGTGATATTTGTCGCGCTCGCGACCGAGGCATTCCATCTCACCGTCTGCGAGCCGTATCAGCAGCCGCCTCGCCTCTTCCCCACAGGCCCATGGCCGGCCGCGATCGTCTTCGCAGGTCTGGTCGAGCTCCGGAGCATCCATGCCCTGCAGCCGCAGGCGCTCGCTGCCTACCGACAGCGTATCACCGTCGATCACATGGAACGGGCCGCGCACGACGCTGTCGGCCGCCTCGTCCAGCTTGGCGGCGATCAGCACCAGAAGGATGAAGAAGGCCGCGAGAAACGCGCCGTCGCGAAAAATCCTGAACGTTCTGGCCACAATCCAGCCTTATTGGAAAACGGAAGCTTCAGGAAAATGGCAAACAAAACCTTTCCCGGCAGGACTCTCTTAAGGTTTTGGCCATACTCTCTCAACACCCGGGGTATCAGTTTCAGTGGCCATGAGTAGCGGCGTCAGCACATCGACCGACAAGAATATCGTTGATCGCTCCCGCGGCCACCGCAACAAGGCCGTCTCCAAAGCCGTTCGCGCCACCCGAGAACGCCTGCAATCCAGTTCCCAGGGCAACCAGATCTTCGACCGCGACATGATCGCCATGCACGTCAATGCCGTGCTGCAGGGCGCATCGGTCATGCCGATCTTCATCGTCGTGGTGACGACGATCGGCGTCTATCTCAACCCGAATGCCAATCTCTTCGCCTGGGCGCTGCTGATGTTCAGCGTTCATGCCATCAACGTGCTGCTCGCCCGCCGTGCGAGCCGCAAGGACATTGCCGCGGTCGATGTCCGGAAATGGCGCCGCAGGCTGCTCGCCGCGCAGATGATCGTCGGCACTGGCTGGGCGCTCTTTGCGCTGCAGAACTGCGATGCCTGTTCCGGCGACAGCTATTATTTCTACAAGGGCGCAGTGCTCCTCTTCGCGATCTCGATCACCGCGATGAGCAGTTTCATGCTGCGCCTCAGCGTGCTGTTCGGCTTCCTGCCGATGATCCTTGCGCTGCTCGCCACCGCCATCCTGTCGCGCCACGTGCTCGATATCGGCATGATCGCGATCTGCGCCATCGCGGTCGTCTTCTTCCATTATATCGCCGACCGGCTCTATCGTTCCAACCTGACGCTGATGTCCTATCAGTCGGAAAAGGACGACCTGATCGCCGAGCTGGAAGTGGCAAAATCCATGTCGGACGAGGCCCGCCGCAGGGCCGAGGAAGCGAACCTCGCCAAGTCCCGGTTCCTCGCCTCCATGTCGCATGAGTTGCGCACACCCCTCAACGCCATCCTCGGCTTCTCCGAAGTCATGAGCTCGGAGGTTCTGGGACCGCTCGCCAATCCGACCTACAAGGAATATGCCGGCGACATCCACCGTTCCGGCCAGCATCTCCTCAACCTCATCAACGAAATCCTCGACCTGTCGCGCATCGAGGCCGGCCGCTACGACCTCGCCGAGGAATCGCTGTCGCTGCTCGAAATCGCCGAGGATTGCATCGGCATGGTGCAGCTGCGCGCCAGCGCCAAGAACATCGCGATCAGCCAGCAGTTCGAACCGCAGCTGCCGCAGGTCTGGGTGGATGAGAAATCGATGCGCCAGGTGCTCCTGAACCTGCTCTCGAATGCGGTCAAGTTCACGCCGCAGGGCGGCGAGGTCACCGTCAAGGTCGGCTGGACCGCCGGCGGCGGCCAGTATGTGGCGATCAAGGACAACGGGCCGGGCATTCCGGAAGAAGAAATCCCGGTCGTGCTTTCGGCCTTCGGCCAGGGCTCGATCGCCATCAAGAGCGCCGAACAGGGCACCGGCCTCGGCCTGCCGATCGTCCAGGCGATCCTTGCCAAACACGACGGCCAGTTCATCCTGCGCTCCAAGCTGCGCGAAGGCACCGAGGCGATCGCCATCCTGCCGGCGACCCGCGTCCTCCAGAGCGTGCCGGCCGTCGCCGACGCCCAGACGGTCGCCCGCCGCCGCAAGAGCTTTGCCTAAGGCGAGCGGCCTCTTTTGCACCGGCTTGTTTCGGTGCATAATGCGGCCATGACCAAACTTCTCGACCGCGCCATCGAAGCAGCCAGGGAACTTCCTGCCGAAATGCAGGATGAGATCGCCGCGATTCTTCTGAGCTTCATGGGCGAAGATGACGGAGAGGTCTATCAGCTTACGCCGGAGGAAGAGGCTGACCTGGAAGAGGCCGACCGGGAGATTGAGCGCGGAGAGATCGCGACCGAGGAAGAGGTCCGCGCCGTTCTCGCAAAATATCTTTGATGAGTGTACGTTTCACGGCACTTTCGTCCCAGCAAATCGACAAGGCCCTATTCTATATCCGCGAGCGATCGCCATCCGGCGCAAAGAACGTCTCGCAAAGAATTTCCGAGGCCATCGACCTGCTCGGTCATCAGCCACGTTCAGGCCGCAATACCACCAAATCATCCACGCGAAGACTTAACCTGGCACCCTACCCTTACGTCATGTTCTATCGGGTTATCGGCGACGATGTCGTCGTGACCCGCTTCGTCCACTCGGCACGCAGAAGCGCCTAGTTCCAAACCTGCCTGACCACCACATAAAGCGCGAAAAACCCGTTGGCACACAGCAGGCAGAAGACCGCGAAGGAGCCGAGATCCTTGGCGTGGCGGCCGACGGTGGAGATTTCCGGGGATATGCGGTCGACCAGTTCCTCGATCGCGGTATTCAGCGATTCCACCGCAAACAGCACCAGCATCAGGATGGTGAAGACGAAATAGTCGAGTGCGCCGGCACCGACGATCGCAAAGAGCACGATGGCTGCCGCACAGGCGATTACCTCATGGCGAAAGGCTTCCTCCTGCCACAGGCGCGTCAGCCCCTGCATGGAATAGCGGAATGCCGCTATCACCCGGCGAATGCCGGTCGCCCTTTCGATATTGCTGTCGAGCGGCGTCTTTTCCATTCGCGCTCAGTGGCTCTTGTTGCTGACGCCGGCCTGCTCGAAGGTCGCCATGCCGGAATGGCAGGCGGCGGCGGCCTTGACGATGCCGGCGGCAAGCGCGGCACCCGTCCCCTCGCCGAGCCGCATGCCGAGCGCCAGAAGCGGCGTCTTGCCGAGATGTTCGATCGCACGCAGATGTCCCGGTTCGCCGGAGACATGGCCGATCAGGCAATGGTCGAGCGCTGCCGGATTGGCAGCCTTGAGGATCGAGGCGGCAGCCGTCACCACATAACCGTCGAGCAGGACCGGGATTTTTTCGACCCGCGCGGCAAGGATCGCGCCGGCGATCGCGGCGATCTCGCGGCCGCCGAGACGGCGCAGGATTTCCAGCGGATCGCTCAGGTGGTCCTTGTGGAATTCGACGGCAGCCTTCACCGCGGCGATCTTGCGCTCCATGAATTCGCCATGCGAACCGGTGCCGGGACCGACCCAGTCCTCCGCCTCGCCGCCATAAAGCGCGAGGTTGATGGCGGCGGCGATCGTCGTGTTGCCGATGCCCATTTCGCCGATGCAGAGAAGATCGGTGCCGCCGGCGATCGCCTCCATGCCGAAGGCCATGGTCGCAGCGCAGTCGCGCTCGGACAGGGCCGCCTCGGTGGTGATGTCGCCGGTCGGGTAATCGAGCGCCAGGTCGAAGATCTTCAGGCCGAGATCATGGGTGACGCAGATCTGGTTGATGGCCGCTCCGCCGGCTGCGAAATTTTCCACCATCTGCTGGGTCACCGACGACGGGAACGGGGTCACGCCATGCCGGGTGACGCCGTGATTGCCGGCAAAGATCGCCACCAGCGGCCGGTTGACGGCCGGCGCGCGGCCCGTCCAGGCGGCCAGCCAGAAGGCGATTTCCTCGAGCCGGCCGAGCGCACCCGGCGGCTTGGTGAGCTGCGCATCACGCTCGCGCGCCGCAACCAAGGCCCGCGGATCCGGTCCGGGAAGGTTCTGCAGCAGGACACGGAAATCATCGAAAGGCAGGCCGCTCACGCTCATGAAAGTCTCTCTTGTATCTCGGTCTCGCATATCGGCGGGAAAACTTGTCTTTTCCCGCAAATCGCGCTTGTGTGCGCAAACTCATAGTCGGGTCGAGACGGAGGAACAACTGCCAAACGCAACGGAATTCATCGCGGACCTCGCCCGCTCGGTCGGGTTCCTCAGCCGCCTGCCGGTGCCGGACCGATTTTTTCGCGGGCATGACGGCACGATCTCGCGGGCGGTGCGGGCTTTCCCCGTCGCGGGACTGATCATCGCCGCCCTGCCGGCCCTCATTCTCCTGCTCCTGCAGTCAAGCGATCCGCTGCTGGTCAGTCTCATCGCGCTTGCCATACTGACGCTTCTGACCGGCGCGCTCCACGAGGATGGTCTTGCGGATGCGGCGGACGGTCTCGGCGGCGGGCGCGACAAGGACCACGCGCTTCTCATCATGAAGGACAGCCGTATCGGCGCTTACGGCGTGGTGGCGCTGGTGCTGTCTTTCGGCCTGCGCGCGTCGGCGCTTGCCGCACTTTTCCGCGAGGATGCCATCACGGCGGCGCTCGCCGTCCTTGCTGTTGCTGCCGTCAGCCGCGCGGTCCTGGTCGCCCATTGGCGCTCGCTGCCATCGGCCCGGGAAAACGGCGTCGCAGCCAGCGCCGGCCTGCCGGAAGATGGCGCCCGCAATATCTCGCTATTTATCGGCGCGGCCATCGCACTGGTCCTGCTCGTCCCGGTTCTCGGCCTGCCGAAAGTGCTGTTATCGCTGATCGCGGCGGCGCTCGCCGGCTTCGGCTTCACCCGTTTCGTGCGCCAAAAGCTCGGCGGCCATACGGGCGATACGATCGGCGCTACTCAACAATTGAGCGAGATCGCCATGCTCGCCACTCTTGCTCTTGTGGCGTGAAACCCCGATATATTGACGCATGATTTCGCCCTGTACCCTTGTCTGCTCCATCGACCTCAAGACCGGCTATTGCTTCGGCTGCGGACGGACGCGCGACGAGATCGCCGGCTGGATGGACTATACCGATATCGAGCGCAGTGTGCTGATGGAAGCCTTGCCCGCACGGCTTGAAACCGTCGAGCGAAAGCCAAGGCGGGAGACGCGCCGGCAGCTTTTGGCGCAGCGGAAAACCAAGGAACGCGATACGGCATGAACGCGCTGACCGGCATCCTCATCGTCCTCGGCATCGGCCTGGCATTCCTGATCTTCAACCACGATGCCGGGCAGACCTTCGGCATCGACAACGACGATTTCGGCCAGATCATCTACCTGCTGCCGATCGCCGGCCTGCTTGCGGTCGGCATTCTCGCCGGCCGGCGCGGCAATGCCGGCGAGGTGCTGCGCAACATCGCCCTCTGGCTGCTGATCATCCTCGGGCTGGTCACCGCCTATCTCTACCGCGACGACGCCCGCAATGTCGCCGCAAGGGTGACCGCGGGCCTGCTGCCCGGGACAGCCGTGATCACGACGACGAGTGAAGGTCTCAACGAAGTCATCATTCACAAGACCCGGGGCAGCCATTTCCAGACCAATGTCAGGGTCCAGGGCAAGGTCCTGCCGATGCTGGTCGATACCGGCGCCAGCACCGTCGTGCTTTCCTTCGACGATGCCCGCGCCATCGGCCTCAATCCGCAGAGCCTCGATTTTTCAGTGACCGTGATGACTGCCAACGGCCGGGCGATGGCAGCGCCTGTTCGCCTCGACGAGATCGCCATCGGCCCGATCGTGCGCAAAAACATCCGGGCGATGGTGGCGGAAGACGGACGGCTCGGCGAAAGCCTGCTCGGCATGAGCTTCCTCTCCACCCTCGGCTCCCTGCAGATGCAGACGGACGAGCTGAGATTGCGGGACTGACGTCAGCCGAAATCCCGAATGGCCTCGCCTTCGCCCTTGTTGCGGAAATGGCTTGGCGGCGTGCCGATGATGCGTTTGAAGGCGCGGCTGAAGGAGGCCTCGGCATCGTAGCCAAGCCGTTCCGCGACCGTCGCGACCCGCTCGCCGTCGCGCAGCCATTGCCGCGCCTGGTGCATGCGCACCCGCGCCACGTAGCGCGCCGGCGTTTCGCCGACCACGCGCAAAAACCGTTCGGCAAAGCCGGATCGCGAGGCGCCCATCAGCCGGGCGAGCGCCGCGACGTTCCAGTCCCTGTCCGGCTGGAGATGGATGGCGGCCAGCACGCGGCCGACTTCGGGATTGCGCACCGCGGCGATCCAGCCGGTCGTGTCGCCACAGCCGTGTTCGACCCAGGTGCGGATCAGCGTCGCAGTCAGCACGTCGGCGAGCCTGGCGAGAATGCCGCCGGCCCCGACCCGGTCCATGTCCACCTCGCGCGCCATGGCGTCGAGAAGATGCGGGATGGAAGGCTCGTTCCTGGCGAGATCGCTGGTCAGCATCGCCTCGGGCATCAGTTGCAGCAGTGGATGCAGCTTGTCGATGTTGAAGCGCATCGAGGCCGTCAGCGCCACGGTGCCGCCGCAGGCATCGGCGCATTGCACGTCGAACACGCCCTGGCAGACTTCCTTGCGCCCGAACCGGTCGAACGGCAGCGGCGTCAGGCCCGGAATGCTTGCCAGCACATGCGCATCGCCGCGCGGCAGAAGAGCCGCATCCCCCGCCCGCAATTCCAGCCATTCGCCTGAAGGCGTCTGCAGCCATGCGGAGCCCGATGAAATGAAGTGGAAACGCGCCGCCTCCTGAGCCGGAAAGGACGTCGCCCAGGGCTCCGGCAGCCGGCAGCGGCCGTATTCGACGCCGTCGAGCCGCAAGCCCCGCAGCATCTCGGTCAATGGATCAGAGAGGTCTAATGGCGCGTCTTTGGACGAATGATCAAGCATATCGGATTTTCTAGCATGGAAACTACAGGCTGTCACGCCTAAGTCTGGTCCATCCTCCCGGTACGGTCCTCCGTGCCGCCTCCCCAAGACAGGACATGACCATGACTGACAGCACTTTCGAAGAGGACGATGCCGTGCGCGACACGTCGTCCCCGAACACATCGGCCAAGGCCCGCTGGGACGCGGTCATCGCGCTCACCCTCGGCGTTTTCGGCCTCGTGACGGCGGAGTTCCTGCCGGCGAGCCTGCTCACTCCCATCTCCGCCGATCTCGGCATCAGTCCCGGCGTCGCCGGCCAGACGGTGACGGTGACCGCCGTCGTCGCGGCGTTCGCCGGTCCCGCCGTCGTGATCGGCACCCGCAGCTTCAACCGGCGCTGGACGCTGTTCGGGCTGACCGCCCTTCTCATCCTCTCCTGCGCACTGGCCGCCCTTGCCAACGGCCTGACCGTGCTGCTCGTGTCGCGCGTTCTGCTCGGCATCGGGCTCGGCGGCTTCTGGGCCATGGCCGGGGCGCTTGCCATGCGGCTCGTGCCGATGAACCACCTGCCGCGTGCCATGGCGATGATCTTCACCGGCGTGTCGGTCGCGACCGTCATGGCCGCACCGCTCGGCGCCTATATCGGCTCCACGCTCGGCTGGCGGGCCGCCTTCGTGCTGGCCGGCGCCGTCGGCGTGCTGGCGCTCCTCGCGCAAGCCGTCACCGTGCCCTCGCTGCCGCCTGCCGGACATGCCGGGCTCGGCACGCTGGCTGCCGTCCTGAAGCGCCCGAAGATCCGCATCGGCCTCATCGCGACGCTGCTTATCGTCGCCGGCCACTTTGCAGGCTTCACCTATATCCGCCCCTATCTGGAAGACGTTCCCCGGCTTAACGTCGAGATGGTCTCGCTCGTCCTGCTCGCCTACGGCGTCGGCGGCTTCTTCGGCAATATCGTCGGCGGCATCATCACCGAACGCAGTTCGGCGCTCGGCGTCGTCTTCGCCTCCAGCCTGATCGCGGTCGCCGCCGTGATCCTCGTCTCGCTGGGAGCATCGACCACGGCCGCAGCGGTCGCCATCACGCTCTGGGGTTTTGCCTTCGGCGCACTGCCCGTCAGCATCCAGAGCTACATCACCCGTGCCGCCCAGGATGAGGCGGAAAGCGCCGGCGCCCTGCTGCTGACGACCTTCCAGATCGCCATATCCAGCGGCGCCGTTCTCGGCGGCCTGCTGATCGACGCTCAAGGGCCGCTCGGCGTCATGACCTTCCTCGGCATCGCATCCGTTCTCGGTGCGTCCGTGATGGTCATGCGCGGCGGACGCCAGGTGCAGCTCAGCCAGGGCTGAGCCTGCCCTCGAATCCGTTATCGGCTGCGGTCAGTTGCGCAGCCGGTAACCCGTCTTGAAGATCCAGCCGAGGATCGACAGGCAGATCACCAGGAATAGGGCGATCATGCCGAGACTGACCATCGGGTTGACGTCGGCAATCTCGTAGAAGCTCCAGCGGAAGCCGGAGACGAGATAGAGGACAGGGTTGAAATGGCTGACCGTCTGCCAGAAGGGCGGCAGCATGTTGATCGAATAGAAGCTGCCGCCGAGGAAGGTCAAAGGCGGCACAACCAGCATCGGGATGATGTTGAGCTGCTCGAAATTTTTCGCCCAGATACCGATGATGAACCCGAACATGCTGAAAGTGACCGCCGTCAGCACCAGGAAGAGCACCATCATGAACGGATGGGCGATGCGGATCTCGACGAAGAAGGAGGCAGTGGCGAGGATGATCACCCCGATGATCAGCCCCTTGGTCGCCGCCGCACCGACATAACCGATGATGATCTCCGTCATCGCGACCGGCGCCGAGAGAATCTCGTAGATCGTGCCGGTGAATTTCGGGAAATAGATGCCGATCGAGCCGTTGCTGATGCACTGGGTGAGCAGCGTCAGCATGATCAGGCCGGGGGTGATGAAAGACCCGTAGGAAACGCCTTCGACCGTCTGGATGCGCGAGCCGATCGCGGTGCCGAAGACGATGAAATAGAGCGAGGTGGTGATGACCGGCGAGATGACGCTCTGCAAGAGCGTGCGGCGCAACCGGGCCATCTCGAAGAAATAGATCGACTTGATCGCTTCGAAATTCATGCGTCTTCTCCCGCTTTTTCCGCAACGAGCGCCACGAAAATATCCTCGAGCGAGCTCTGTCGCGTGGAAAGATCGCGGAAATGAATGTTTTCTGCGGCAAGCGTCGACAGCAGCGATGCGATCGTGCCCTGCCCTTCCTCGCCCTGGTATTCGTGGACCAGCGCCGCCCCGTCGTCGGAAAGCGTCAGGTTGTAGATCTTGAGGCTTTCAGGCAGCGCCTTCAGCGGCTCGGACAATTCGAGCCTCAGCTGCTTGCGGCCGAGCTTCTTCATCAGCGCCGCCTTTTCCTCGATCAGCAGCAGTTTGCCGCCGTTGATGACCCCCACCCGGTCGGCGATTTCCTCCGCCTCCTCGATATAGTGGGTGGTGAGGATGATGGTGACGCCGGTCTCGCGCAGCTTCTCGACGACCTGCCACATCTCGCGGCGCAGATTGACGTCGACGCCGGCGGTCGGCTCGTCGAGGAACAGGATCTTCGGCTCGTGGGCGAGCGCCTTGGCGATCATCACCCGCCGCTTCATGCCGCCCGAAAGCTCGCGCAGCATGTTATCCTTCTTGCTCCACAGCGACAGTTCCTTGAGTATGCTCTCGACCAGCGCCGGATTCGGCTTCTTGCCATAAACGCCGCGGGAAAAGTTCACCGTGCTCCAGACCGTCTCGAACATGTCGGTCGTCAGTTCCTGCGGCACCAGCCCGATCTGCGAACGCGTCTGGCGGAAGTCCCTGACGACGTCGTGGCCGCCGACCAGCACCTTGCCAGTCGAAGGATTGACGAGACCGCAGATGATCGAGATCAGCGTCGTCTTACCGGCCCCGTTCGGGCCGAGCAGCGCGAGGATCTCGCCTTCCTCGATCTCCAAATCGACGCCTTTCAGCGCCTGGAACCCGTTCTCGTAGGTCTTGGTAAGTTTATCTATGGAAACGACTGACGCCATGCGGAAAGGATCTTTCCAAGGAATTGATTTTCGGGATGCGCCGCGAATATAGGCACGCAAACCTTCAAAACCATCCCTTGTGGAAGAATATTGCTGACGGTTTCAGAGGATAATCGACAGGAAGAACTGTGCCGAGATGACGATCAGGAAGATGCCGAAGCCGATTTCGAGCTGCCGCTTCGACATCACATGCGCAAGCCGCGCACCGATCGGCGCCATGTAGAGCGTGACCGGAATCAGCAGCGCCACAGCCAGCCAGTTGATATAACCGGTCGAGAACGGCGGCAGGCCGGGCTTCCCCCAGCCGCCCCAGACATAACCGGCGAGCCCCGGCAGCGAAATCAGCACGCCGACACCCGAGGAGGTCGCCACTCCCTGGTGGATCGAACGGCCGTAGAGGGTCATGAAAGTGTTGTTGAGGATGCCGCCGCCGATGCCCATCAGGCCGGACAGGATGCCGATGCCGGTACCGACCAGGAATTTTATGGGATTGCCGGGCAGGTCGTCGCCAAGCTTCCAGCTCGCACGATTGAAGATCATCCGGAAGGCGAGCACCAGCGCGATGACCGCGAAGATCAGCTGCAGTTCGACGCTGGTCGCCTTGGCGGCGATCAGGGTGGCGATCAGCGTGCCGAGCGGCACCGCGACGACCCAGCCCTTGAGCAATGCGGTATCGACCGCGCCACGCTGCCGGTGCGCCATGAAGGAGCGGATCGAGGTGGGCACGATGATCGCAAGCGAGGTGCCGAGCGCCAACTGCATGCGTACGTCCTCGGGGACGCCGAGCAGCCCGAAGACATGAAAAAAGATCGGCACCAGGATCGCACCGCCGCCGATTCCGAACATGCCGGCGAGAATTCCAGCGACCGCGCCGCCGGCCAGAAGCGCCAGGATGAAGGGCAAAAGCGCTGCGATCGACAAATTCCGGTCTCCAGTCCGACATCGGGTCGGAGGAAGGAGATACATCCACTGCCGCTGTCATTTTCCCGTGACGTTCTTACAGCATTGTCCCCACCAGGCAAGCAACGGTCCCGCCCTTTACGCCGCACGTGACCCCTCGCGCGACCGTCATAACCATAGTCTTTTAGCGCTTTTTATTTCCGCTTGCCGCATGCGTCATGTTTTCAAGTATGAGTTCTTGAGTAACCGGAAGCACGGCTCATCCCCGCGAGCCCCACCTCCGCCCTCGCCGGCTCCCTGAGCCGGCGTTCTTTTTTGTAGAGCTTCAAGCCATCCGATCAGCCGCGAAGGGCTTTAGTCGAGGATGCGACTATCTTTCATCCAGCATTTTCCGGATCGTTGCGACCGGAAGGAACATCCGCATTTCGTTGGATGGCAAGGGTTGGAACCCATAGTCCCTGTAGAGCTTCGTTCGGCGTGCAGTGCGCTCCTGGTCGCCACAGTCGAGGACGTCCAGCATGACGATAGCGACGCCGATACTGTCGGCAACGCGGGCAATTCGCGTCAGGCAATCCACAAGCAGGTCGCCTCCGTAACTACTTCCCTTGAATCTCAGATCGCGGCCGATCATGGAAATATAAACTGCCGGGATATGGCCATGTGCCGGCCGAGTACGGGCGAATTTGGCGGGGAGATCACGATAATCGACAGAATGGCTGTTGATGGCATAGAACCCGATGATAGTGCCGTCGCCCTGCGTCATGACATAGACACGCAGATTGTCCGCCTGAGATAGCTTGTTGGCTGTCTTCTGGATGAAGTTGTCCACCTGCGGTACCCCGCAGGAAAAAGCCGCCCGATCGTGCCTGGACGGATCGAGCGGCTCTATTGTCGGTTTCAAAACCATATCGCCGGGCATTATTTGGAAACGACCGTCTCACGGTGGCGCTTGAATGCGTCCTGCAGTTTCTGTGTCGGAGCCGGCGGATTGTCGAGAGCGTCAAAAAACGCCTTATGGTCGGCCGGCTGCACAAGCGTGACTTCGTGCGCCGTGATCGTCGCCATGGCGGACTGATAGGCCGCATTGATTACGAAGGCGGAATCATCGACCCCAGCCAGAACAGCGGCGCGATGAATTGCCTTCTTTATGCGCTCCTTGGTACGGAAATTCATTCGCGCATCGTTTGGCTCGTCGATTTCGGTCGTGACATCCTCGAAAACAAACACCGTTGCCTCCTGTTCGTGTCGCATATTCCTTATCTCTGTACGTCAAACAGACGTACAGATCAAGAGAAAGCCGGTGCGACACACCAGCTTTCAATTCAGGACTTGCGTCTCTGGCCCAATCTCCGCTCTCGCCGGCTTATTGGGGCGGCGCTCATTTACGGCGAGGTGCTTGAGTGAGACCCGGCGTCCGCCATGGGCTTGGTGCGCACGCCGGGTCTCGTACCGCAGTAGGGGTAGGTCGGGGGGCGGACTGCGGCGTCGCCACTCTTGCTTCGCCGCCGCTTATGGTTCCAGTTTGGTTGCCGGATATGGTTTATGGACGATTAATGTCCACAGGTTAACGGCTACCCCGTGTCTCGGGCGTTTCGGGCCTGGGCAGTTCAGGCTGGGCGTTTGCCGGGAAGCGCATGCCGCCATGCCGTTTCCAGCGCGTCGCGCAGATCCGCCTCTTCGAATTCCGAAAGAACAGCCGTCGTCCATCCCTGACTGCCCCAGGCGTTCCGGACCGGCGAAAAGGCGTTCGGCAGAATCTCGCATTTGATCTGCTGCTCGTCCGGCGTGAACTTGAAATTCGCGGTCAGGCCGTCGGCCGCCAGCGTCACGTAGATGCGCCTGACCTTGAACGCCGCCCTGTCGAAATGCGGTGCTTCCGACGTTCCTTCCAGGGAGAGGGCCAGATTGCGGAGCATGTCGGCATCGGCCATCGTCGGAACTCAGTTGCAGTAGCGCTTGCCGCTCCTGCGGGAGCGCAGGTCGAAGTGAAAATGGTTCCAGTGTTCCGCATTGCTGCCGGGACCCAGCACGGTGTTGAAATATTTGCAGCTGTCGTTGCGCACCGCCTTCAGGAGACCGCCTTCGCGCATCGAGAACAGGCCCTTCTTGCGCACGTCGATCTCGTGGCCGTCCTTCAGGACGATCTGGCCGATATCGATGGCGTTGCCCTTGGCATGCTCCGACATCGGGTTGTTGCGCTGATTGCTGTTGTTCATCCGGCGGCAGGAATAGCCGCCCATCGGCACGATCTTCTGGATGCCTGTGAGATAGCGGTAGCGGGCGGAAGGGGCGAGCTCGTTCCGGACCCATTTGGCAAAGGCGAGCGTCGTCTGGCAGTTCAGCGTGACGGCCGGCTTGACGTCGATATTGCCGGACAGGCCGGAGAGTTTCACCGGATAAGGCACCCTGCAGCTCGGGCCTGCATCGATGGGCGGCCGGTCGTCGAATTCGACGCCGAGGCGCCTCAGTTCCGCGCGGCAGCTCACTTCCGACCGCGGCATCACATCGCGCTGCCAGGGCATGTCGCGCTGGCTCATCGGGCCGCTGTCGCTCATCGGATTGTTGGGCCGCAGCATTGCCACCTGCTGGGTGCCGGCAGGCGCCCGGCTTGGCGGGATGACGCGCGACCCGTCGCTCCACGTCATATCGTTGTTCGAAAGATCGCCCTGCAGGCCGGCGCCCTGGCGTTTCGGCGGCACCAGCACCCGGTCGTCGTTCATGGACTGGGGCATCTGCTGCGAGATCGGCTGGCGGCGTGGCTGCAGCGCGCGCGGGTTGTCGGTGCCGATGCCGTCGACGACGGGCTGGTCGCCGACACCTTCGGCGATATCGGAATCCTGCTCCTCGGCAAGTCCCGTCACGTCGCTCTCGTCGGGGCCGAAACCGAGCTCGGCGTCGATGTTGACGCCCTCTTCCGGAATGGTCATCGGTCCGGCATTGCGGGCCGTGTTGCGTCCACCGACGGACGCCTGCTGCTGCATCGCCTCATCGCTGTCGATCATCGGCAGGCGGCCCTGGCGGGCGCCGGATGGCTGCTGCGACATGGGTGCGTTCAAGGGGGCATTCTGGGGCGCGGACTGCACCTGGGCCGGCGCCCGCAGGTAATGGTTGCCGTCACTGGCGCCGGAACCCGGATAGGCCGAATTGGGGTAACCGGTGCCGGCAAGGTTCGGCGTATTCGCGTAATCGACGCCGCTTGCCTGCGAAACCGGCGCGGGGTTCATCGGATAGGCCTGCTGGGAAACCCGCTCGCCCGGGATGTCGCGCATTGGCTGGATCGCCCCGACCCGGCCATTGTCGATCGGCGCGGGCGGAACGAGATCCCCGGCGGAACAGGCAGCCAGCATTGTCGGGATTATCAGCGAGCCGATCACCCGCCGAGAAAGGGGAGCATACGCCATACCAGTTGCCACTCTTCCGGTGCCGAAATGGCACACACAGGGAGTTTAGGCAAAGTCGGTAAATGAACCTTTGAGAAATCAAGGCCCTTTCGTGACCTTTCGATGCAATTTGCGATCGTTTCAGGACGCTCGCCTTCCCGTGGCCGTCATTCTGGCGATCCATTTCGCGCCATCGAAATTCCCGGCATTGACCGTGCCCACCAAAGTCGCCCGTACCGGCCGGATGCCGGCGAAATGCAGGATGCCTACTTTCAACGCCTTCAGGCTATGGCAGCCGTAGACGACCCTGTAGTACCAGGCGGGCATGCCCATGGTGATCACCACCCGCGCCGACTTGCCGCTCAGAAGGCCGCTGTCGAAAGGTCCCCGCGACGTATCGTAGGCAAAGCCCGGCCGCGCCACCTGTTCCAGGAACGCCTTGACCAGCGCCGGCATCGAGCCGAGCCAGAGCGGATAGACGAAGACCAGGTGATCCGCCCGTCTTATCTTCACCTGCGCGTCGAGGATCGGCGGGCTGAGCATTCCGTGTTGCTGCTCCTTCTGCGAGGTCAGGAACGGCACGCCGATGCGGGCAAGTTCGATGCGTTCGACCGAATGCCCGCCGGCCTCGGCTCCCCTGGCATAGGCGTCGGCCAGCGCATGACAGAGATGCGGCTCCGAGGCGTCCGGGTGTCCCTGGATGATCACAATCCTCGTCATCATATTCTCCGTTGAAGGTGCCACAGCGTTTAGGGGCAACGGAGGTCCGCGTATTTGACCCTCGTCAATGCGGCCGGCATCAAAAGGCCGCCGGGCTTGTCGCGCCGGCGGCCTTTGTTTCTTGGCAGTGATCAGTGCGGATCAGGCGGCGCGGGCGCGCGAGACATGACCGGAGGTCGCCCCACGGCCGCCGTCAGCGAGCCTGAAGGCCGAAAGAAGGCCCTGCAGGTGCAGGCTCTGTTCAGCCAGCGTCTGGCTCGCCGCGGTGGTTTCCTCGACCATCGCCGCGTTCTGCTGGGTCATCTGGTCCATATGATTGACGGAGGAATTGATCTCCTGGAGGCCGGTGGCCTGTTCGCGGGCGGCCGTCGCGATCGTGTCCACATGGGCGTTGACCCGGTCGACCAGCGTGGCGATCTCGACCAGCGCATCGCCGGTGGAACGCACCAGCGCCACGCCGCCTTCCACCTCGCGGGCGGAATTGCTGATCAGCGTCTTGATCTCCTTGGCCGCATTGGCGGAACGCTGTGCGAGTTCGCGCACTTCCTGCGCCACGACCGCAAAACCCCGTCCCGCCTCGCCGGCGCGGGCCGCCTCGACGCCGGCATTCAGCGCCAGCAGGTTGGTCTGGAAGGCGATCTCGTCGATCACCGAGATGATCTGGTTGATGCGGTTGGAACTCTCCTCGATCCGGCCCATGGCGTCGATCGCATTGCGGACGATCTCGCCCGAACGGCCGGCGCTGTCCTTGGTCTCGCTGACCATGGTGCGGGCCTCGACCGCCCGTTCCGACGCGGTGCGGACGGTTGCGGTGATCTCGTCGAGCGCTGCTGCGGTCTCTTCGAGAGCCGCCGCCTGCTGTTCGGTACGCTTGGACAGATGGCCCGTCGCGCCGGAAATGTCCGAGGCGCTGTCGCGCACCACAAGGCTCGTCTCAGAAATCGCCGCGATCGCCTGGTGCAGCGAACTGACCGCCGCATTGAAGTCGTGGCGGAGCTTCGCATAGTCCTCGCCGATATCGGCGAGCGCCACGGAAAGATCGCCACCGGCCAGCGCCTCGAGCGCGCGGCCGAGCTCGCTGATCGCGCGCCCCTGGCGGTCGGCGGCGGCCGTCATCGTGCGCTCGTTGTCGGAGCGCTCGCTGGCGATCATGCGGGCCTGTTCGGCCTCGCGCGCCTGCAACTGGGCGCGTTCGTCGACCGAATCGCGCAGCACGGAGAGCGCCCGGGCCATTTCGCCGATCTCGTTGTTCTGTTCGGTGCAAGGCACGGTGACACGCGCCTCGCCCGATGCGATCGACTGCAGAGCCTGCTTGATCTTGCCGATCGGGCCGGTAACCGTCTTGACCACGAAGGTGGCGCCGGCGATCAGCACCAGCGCGCCGATGCCGAACATCGAGGCGAAGTTGATCGCGTCGCGCCGGAACATGGCGTGCAGGTCGTCCACATAGACGCCCGTGCCGACGATCCAGCCCCAGGGAGCGAAACCGGCGACATGCGAATATTTCTCGACCGGCTGCTCGGCGCCGGGCTTCGGCCAGTAGTAATCGACGAAGCCCTTGCCGGTCGGGCCTGCCTTGACGGCGTTGACGAACTCGACGAACAGGAACTTGCCGTTCGGGTCCTTGTCGTTCGACAGGTCCTTGCCGTTCAGCTCCGCCTTGATCGGATGCATGATCATCCGCGGCAGCATGTCGTTGATCCAGAAGTAGCCGCTGCCTTCGCCGTAACGCATCACCGAGATGACGGCCTTGGCCTCGCTCTGGGCCTGCTCGCGGGTCATGGCACCGGAAGCCTCCAGAGCCTGGTATTTCTTGAGCACGGTCAGCGCCACATCGTTCATCTGGGCAAGGCCCGCCTTCCGTTCCCGTTCCGACGAGGCGTAGCTCTGGAACAGGCTGAAGGTCATGGCGCCGCCAAGAATGACGAGCGACAGGAGCACAAGACTATAAAGGCGCCAGGAAATGGCGAGACGTTGCATGGGACCCCCCTTATGTGCAATTCGCCTTAAATTCTAATGATCGTTGGTTACCAGGTGGTGAAGCCCTCACAAATCGCGGCGAACGCGCATTAGTTCAACCTAAATTATTGATGTTGAACCGCTTTTTCTTGGAGTTTCCTTCCTCCTCGCGTCCGGTTAGTCTCGCGGCCGGAGGAGTCGCCCTGGAAACCGCTTCGAAAGAGAGATGACGATGACCGAAAATGCCAAACCGACCGGTGAACTGACGCTCCGCACCCTGGCAATGCCGGCGGATGCCAACGCGGCCGGCGATATTTTCGGCGGCTGGGTGATGGCGCAGATGGACCTTGCGAGCGGCATCC
This sequence comes from Neorhizobium galegae, assembly GCF_021391675.1. Classification (NCBI taxonomy): domain Bacteria; kingdom Pseudomonadati; phylum Pseudomonadota; class Alphaproteobacteria; order Hyphomicrobiales; family Rhizobiaceae; genus Neorhizobium; species Neorhizobium galegae. Next base: position 2,002,253 of record NZ_CP090095.1, on the reverse strand, counting down.
GCGCCGCCGAGCGCGCCCGCGGCCGCGTGGTCACCGCAGCGGTCAAGGAAATGGCGTTCGAACTGCCGGTCAAGATCGGCGATACGCTCAATATCTACACGGAGATCACCCGCGTCGGGCGCTCGTCGATCACGCTCATGGTGGAAGCCTGGGCGCAGCGGGCGCGTCACCGGATGATCGAGAAAGTCACGGCCGGAACCTTCATCATGGTCGCCCTCGACGAGGACGGCCGCCCGGTGCCGGTGCCGGCCGAGGAATAGAGCGAGGAACAGCGATGGACGCCGCGACCGCCGCCGAAACCTTCACGCATATCCGCGTGGTCATGGGCATGGTGGTGAGCCTCAGCCTGGCGCGGCTGCTGAACGGCCTCGCCGGCATCGTCCAGCATCCGCGCGCCGCCCGCATCTACCCCGTCCATCTCGGCTGGGTGGCGTTCCTGTTCCTGTTCCTGGCGCATTTCTGGTGGTGGGAATACCGGCTGCATGCCTTGCCGGTGATCGGTTTTGCGGCCTATCTCTTCCTGATCGCCTTCTGCGCGCTGTTCTTCTTCCTCTGCGCCCTGCTCTTCCCGACCTCGATGCAGGATTACGACAGCTACGAAGACTATTTCCTGTCGCGCCGAAAATGGTTCTTCTGTTTCCTCGCCGGCCTGCTCGTCACCGACATCGTCGATACGATCCTCAAGGGCTGGGAATATTTCACCTCGCTCGGCTGGGAATATCCGGTGCGCACCGCGATCTATGTCGTCCTGAGCCTGATCGCCGCGACGACCGCCAACCGGCGCTATCACGCCGGTTTTGTCATCTTCGGGCTGGCCTATCAGCTCTATTGGATTTTTCGCGTCTACGACATCCTGACATAGGCATGCGGACGGGAACGAGGAGCAGATGACGGCGATACCCACACTTGAGACAAAGCGGCTTTCTTTGCGTCCCCAGAGGATGGAAGACTGGCCCGACTATAGCGAGCTGATGTTTTCCCCGCGCTCGGCTTTCATGGGAGGCCCGTTTTCGGTGGATGCTGCCTGGGGCCTGTTCAGCGGCGACATCGGCCAGTGGGCACTGATGGGGCATGGGGCCTTAATGATCGAAGACCGTGTGACCGGCCTCTGCCTCGGGCAGGTCGGCATCAATCACGGTCCATTGTTTCCCGAGCACGAACTCGGCTGGTTCGTTTATCCGAGCGCCGAAGGCAAAGGTTATGCCCGCGAAGCCGCCACCGCCCTACGGGACTGGGCCTTCTCGACACGTCGCCTCGAAACCCTGGTCAGCTACGTCCACCCGGACAATATCCGCTCGTGCAGGCTCGCCGAAAGACTGGGCTGCACTCTGGACGCCACGGCGCCGCGCCGAGATCCGGTCGACCTGATCTTTCGCCACCCTCGCCCATGAACCTGTCACGAAGTCGGCTACCCCCTCAGATAGGCCGAGGACGTATCGAAACTCAGGCCGGGAAAGACCTTGGCGGTAAGAGTGTCAGGCTCGATGCCGAACTGCCTGTAGAGCATGGCAGCGGCGACCTCGCGCACGTCGCCGGTCGGCATCAGGTCGCGGCGGTCGAGCAGCTTGTCTTCGGAAAGGCCCGGCCATTTGCCCAGGACCTTGCCGCCGGGGATCGCTCCGCCGGCGAGCACCGCAAGTCCGCCAGTTCCGTGGTCGGTACCGTTGGTGCCGTTCTCGCGGGCCGTGCGGCCGAATTCGGTCATTGCCAGCACTGCGGTCTTTTTCCAGGCGTCTTCGCCAAGCGCCGCCTTCAGCGTGAGGATCGCGGTCGAAAGATCGCCGACGGCTTTCCTGAACTGCCCCTGCTGGCCCACATGGGTGTCCCAACCGTTGATCGAGAAGCTGGCGATCCGGTAGTCCTCACGCAGCATGCCGCCGGCCAGCCGCGCCATGTCGGCAATGCCCGCGCCACGCTTGCCGTCGGCGTAAAGGGAGTCTGCCGATATATCGGTCTTCTTCGCCTCCTCCATGGCTTTCGCGAAAGCCGGATCGCCGGCATAGAGGCGGTCGAGAAAGGCGATCTCGTCTTCGGCCAGCGCGAAATTGCTCTGGGACGACCAGGAATCCGCCTCGTTCGGACCACTGAGGATCAGTTCCATCGAGGTGTTGATGTCGATCGCCTTGCGGGCGTTCGAGCGTGGGATGACCGCGAGTGTGCGGTTGAGCCAGCCGGTGCGCTCGCCCTTGCCGTTGCCGCCGGTCTCCAGCATGTCCTGGCCATCGAAATGGCTGCGCTGGTCCCGATAGGGCGTCGAGACCGCGTGCACGAAGGAGAGCTCGCCCGCCTGCCACAACGGCATCAGCGCGGAGGCCGCCGGATTGAGCCCGAAGAAACCGTCGAGATCGATGAGGCCGGTATCGGGCCTCAAGCCCAGTTTCGGCCTCAGCGCCGCATAGGCCGGATCGCCGTAGGGCTGGACGAAATCGAGCCCGTCCATGGCGCCGCGCAGGATGATCGTCACGAACCGGTTGTCGCCAGGCATCGCGGCAAAACTGACCGGCGTCAGGATGGAGGCCCCCGCCGCGCAGCAGGCGCCGGCCAGAAACCCGCGGCGAGACAAAGGAAAGCCGTGTTGAAAGCTCATTTCCTATCTCCTGTTGAATTCAGGGGACGCCAGCACCATCGTGATGCCGTGAACCTTGTTGGGCGCCTGGGCGATAATCCTGCTGGTCTCCGGATGGGCAGCATCGGCAAGTGCTGCCTGAAGGAAGACGGAAGGCTCCATCTTCTGCCCGAAGATACGCGCGACCATTCGCGACCACGAAATCCGCTCGCTCAGCTGGCTCGGGGTCAGCCATACGCTCGTTTCGTCCGCGAAACCCGCGGGGCTCGGCGGCTGCCAGATCGGCTGGCCCATGCGCTGCAGGGCGCCGAGCGTCAGAGCATTGGCCCGCCCCGCCTTCTTCTTGGTGTCTTCCCTCGCCGCCATGCCGGTCAGGTCCATGGCCTTCTGGACCGGGCTCTCGTCTTCGTCGCCGTCGTCCATGTCGCGTAGCAGATTGCCGAAATTCCTCTCCGGCAGATCGAGCGCGCGGAAACCGGAGACCACGAATTCGAACGGCTGCTTGATCTTCCGGCCGGGATCCGACCAGGCACGCGGATGTGCGAGCATGGCACGATAAACCTCGGTAAGATCGCCGCGGCTCTTCGTCCAGGCGGCGACCATCGCCGCGACCATCTCCTCGGGCGCGTCGTCGGCGATGAAATGGCGGACGAGCTTGCCGCAGATATGCTGCGCGGTCTTCGGGTTGGCGGCGAGGTCTTCGAGCATCAGCACGTGGTCCTGGCCGTCGCCCTCGTCGTCCCGATAGATCCGGCCGAGCAGATTGACAGGTCCCGCCTCGGCGAACCGCGGCTGATAGACGACCTGCATGGCGCGATTGTCGACGGAAAGTCCCGTCAGGATCAGCGCTGAGGCACGCACGTCTTCCTGGGTATAGCCGCTGCCGGCGCCCAGGGTGTGGAGTTCGAGCAGCTCGCGGCCGAGGTTTTCATTGAGCCCGCGGCCGTTCTTGCGGGCGGCAACGGAGTCAGGCCCGACGCTCTGGTCCTGGTCGAGATAGATCAGCATGGCGGGATGCAGGATCGCGGTGGACAACAGCTTGGTGAAGGAACCACCGAGATTGGGGCGGATCGCCTGCGCTTCGTAGAGCGGCACGATCATCCGCATCGGCAGCGACTTCATCACGCTGGTCGAGAAATGGTCGACCCAGAAACTCGCAAGGCGCTCATAGAAGCCGAGCGGCGAATGGATCGCCTGGGCAAGCCGCGCCATCGCATCCTGCCGGTAGATGCGCCGCGCCTCGCTCTGGGTCGCCTTGCGGACGTCTTCGTTCGGATTGCCGGCCCTGCGGGCTTTCGCCTCGGCGGCGAGGAGCGAAACGACACGGGTTGCCGTGTCTAGCCGGCCAGCTATACCCTCGCGCGGAAAACGGGGCTTTCCGGAAGCCCCTTCCTCGATCTGTCCCAGCAGCGCCTCGACATCACGGGGCGGCTCTTCGCCGGGACGAAGACCATAACCGTACCGGATGGCGGCCAGGGTCGGGGTGGGAAGAGCCATTGAATCACTCCTCGTTGGACCCCCTCAGAGTCCCGAAAAAATGTGGTGGAAACCAACAGGAATTGCGGCCATTTCGTGACATGGACAATTTGTAATTCATGACGGCCCGGGAAGTTCCAGCGACGCGCGAAAAATCGGATTTATTGCAGGATCCGACCCGGCCTCAGAACAACTCGCAGGCATTCGCTCAATATTGAGGCGCAGACGGCCGACGATTACCTATTCATTTAGGATAAATCGGTCGGCTTCAGGAAGATCTCCCGAAAGCAAGACTTTCTTATCGCCGCCGTTCGATAGTGTCGGCGTTGATCAGGAACTCCAGCCCGAGCAGATCGATGGAAGCCGAACTCAGAACAGGTCAAATCGACCCGGCCCTCGCACTGGACGTGAAGCGAGCACAGGCTTCGACCATGCTCGAACGCCTGACCTCGACGCTCGCCACCAATGCCGCGATATCCGCTTCGGCGCTTTTCGTCACCACCATCGACCGTGGCCTGACCTTTTCGGCCGGCCTCTGGTTCACGGCGGTGATCGCAAGCCTGGCCCTGCGCGTCGTCCTGGCCTCGATCCTGACGCGTTGGGAAACCGTAGACCATGCTCCGCAACAGGCACTGGATGTGCTGACCTTCGGAGCGCTCGTCAGCGGCCTCGCCTGGGCGGCTCTTCCGCTGACCGTGCCCGATTTCAATGCGCTCGGCGGAGATAGCGGCCTCTATCTGATCATGTGCGGCATGGCGACCGGCGCAGTCCTCATGGGCGTCGGACACAACCCGGTTTCCCTCGCCTTCGCGATACCGCCCAACATCTCGGTGATGGTGTCGCTTGCCGTCAGCGGCGGCGCCGGCGGCTGGCTCCTCACCATCGACGTCGTGGCGCTGACGATGGTACTGATCCGCAGCAGCCGCACCAGCGAGGCGACCTTCGTCGGCAACGTGCTCGGCAAACTGAAGGCGACGGCGCTTGCCGATTCCCTCTCCAGTGCCAATTCGAACATCCTGCGCGCCAACTACCGGCTGGAAGTACTGGCCAATTGCGATCCGCTGACCGGGCTTGCAAACCGTGCCGCCTTCAATACCGCCCTCGATACGGGGATTTCCGCCGCCCGCACCGCGGAGGAGCAACTCGCCCTGCTCATCCTCGACCTCGACCGTTTCAAGACGGTCAACGATACGCTCGGTCACAGCGCCGGCGACGCACTCCTCGTCGAGGTCAGCGACCGGTTGCGCTCGGCGGTCGACGGCAGGGGCACCATCGCCCGGCTCGGCGGCGACGAGTTCGCGATCATTGTCGGCGGTTCCGATGCGGGGAATCTCGCTCGCGACCTGGCGGCACGCATCCTCGATCGCAGCCGGCAGTCGGTCATGCTCGAGGGCCAGCCGACCGTGGTCGGCACCTCGATCGGACTTGCGTTTTTTCCGCTGCATGCGGATACCGCCGAAGACCTGTTCATCAGCGCCGACATGGCGCTCTACCGGGCCAAGGACGGCGGCCGGCGCCAGTGGCGCGAATTCGAGCCCGCCTTCCGCTCCCAGGCCGACCGCCAGAACCAGATCGAACACGAACTCGCCGACGCGCTGGATGCCGGCGACGTCGAAGCCTGGTTCCAGCCGCAGGTCGACCTCGCCTCCCAGGAGATCACCGGCTTCGAGGCGCTGGTGCGCTGGCACCATCCCTATCTCGGGCCGATCGCGCCGCCGGAAATCGTCGCCGCTGCGCAGGCGGCCAACCTTGCCGACCGGCTGACCGCGACCATCGCCGAAGCCGCCTGCGGCCTGCTGACCCGCCTGCCCTCGCTCGGCCTGCCGCGCGCGACCGTCGCCATCAACGTCTCGCCGCGCGAGTTCGACCTCTATTCGGTCACCGACGTGCTCGACCGCATCACCGCCGCGCACCGCATCGATCCGGCGCTGTTCGAGATCGAGATCACCGAAGAGGCGATCCTCGACACGCTGGTTGCCGGCGAGCAGCTGAAGCGCATCGAGCGGTCCGGCTACAAGCTCGCCGTCGACGATTTTGGCGCCGGCCATTCCTCGCTCGCCTATCTCGTGGCGCTCAAGGTCGACCGGCTGAAGCTCGACCGGCGCTTCATCACCGGCGTGCATCTCAGCCGCCAGAACCAGGAGATCGTCGGCGCCATCGTCGGCCTCGGCCGGGCATTATCGATGGAAGTGGTGGTCGAAGGCGTCGAGAGCGAGGAAGAGGCCAGTGCCCTCAAAGCGCTCGGCTGCCAGTTCGCCCAGGGCTATTTCTTCGGCCGCCCGATGCCGGCCGAACGCATCCCCGGCTGGATCGAATGCCGCCGCGCCGCCACCCAGCGCCAGGTGGCGTAACCCGCCCGCATCTCCCGGCGCGCGCCCCAAAATCCGTTTCCCTTTTGTACTCGTTTTGTGACCTGCCCCTCTTCACTTTCGCGACGAGTCTCTCCATATTCGCGGCATGGCCAGATCACCGAAAAAATCGCCCGCCTCGAACCCGGACAATCACGAGGGTTTCGAGGAAGCCCCCCAATCGTCGTTCGAGGGCGCGCCCCTGCAAGGCAGCGTCTCCGACTGGGTGAAGCAGCTCGAGGCGGAGGCGGAAGCCTCCGGCGTCGAGACGCAGCGCGAGATCGCCTCCAAGGCCGGCAAGCACCGCAAGAGAATAGAGATCGCGGCGCGTGAGGAGGCCATCAAGGCCGCCGCCAAGTCTGCGCCGACCACGGCCAAGAACACCACCGCCTCGAAGACCGCCCGCGGCGTGTCGATCGGCGCCTCCTCGGATCCGAAGACCCGCGCCCGCGCCGGCCTCAACCCGGTCGCCGGCATGGATACGTCGCTGGAGGACGCCGAGAACCTCGCCGCCGGCGCGGTCACCGCCACCGTGGAAGCCTTGTCGGCGCTGATCGAGAGCGGCAACCCGCTGTTCAAGGACGGCAAGCTGTGGACGCCGCACCGCCCCGCCCGGCCGGAAAAGTCCGAGGGCGGCGTCACCATCCGCATGTCGTCCGATTACGAGCCCGCCGGCGACCAGCCGACCGCCATCCGCGACCTGGTGGCGGGCATCAACGACAACGAACGCTCCCAGGTCCTGCTCGGCGTCACCGGCTCGGGCAAAACCTTCACCATGGCCAAGGTGATCGAGGCGACCCAGCGCCCGGCCGTCATCCTCGCCCCCAACAAGACGCTGGCGGCGCAGCTCTATTCCGAGTTCAAGAACTTCTTCCCGGACAACGCGGTCGAATATTTCGTCTCCTATTACGACTATTACCAGCCGGAAGCCTATGTGCCGCGCTCCGACACCTTCATCGAGAAGGAATCGTCGATCAACGAACAGATCGACCGGATGCGCCACTCCGCCACCCGCTCGCTGCTGGAACGCGACGACTGCATCATCGTCGCCTCGGTCTCCTGCATCTACGGTATCGGCTCGGTCGAGACCTATACGGCGATGACCTTCCAGATGTCGGTCGGCGACCGGCTGGATCAACGCCAGTTATTGGCCGACCTCGTCGCCCAGCAGTACAAGCGCCAGGACCTCAATTTCGTGCGCGGCTCGTTTCGCGTGCGCGGCGACACGATCGAGATCTTCCCGGCCCACTTGGAAGATGCCGCCTGGCGGATCAGCATGTTCGGCGACGAGATCGATGCGATCACCGAGTTCGATCCGCTCACCGGCCACAAGGTCGGCGACCTGAAATCGGTAAAAATCTACGCCAACTCGCACTACGTCACCCCGCGCCCGACGCTGAACGGCGCCATCAAGTCGATCAAGGAAGAGCTGAAGCTGCGCCTCGCCGAGCTCGAAAAGGGCGGCCGCCTGCTCGAAGCCCAGCGGCTGGAGCAGCGCACCCGCTACGATATCGAGATGCTGGAGGCGACCGGCTCCTGCGCCGGCATCGAGAACTATTCGCGTTATCTCACCGGCCGCAATCCCGGCGAGCCGCCGCCGACCCTGTTCGAATACATCCCCGACAACGCCCTGCTGTTCATCGACGAAAGCCATGTCTCGGTCAGCCAGATCGGCGGCATGTACCGGGGCGACTTCCGCCGAAAAGCGACGCTCGCCGAATACGGTTTCCGCCTGCCGTCCTGCATGGACAACCGGCCGCTGCGCTTCGAGGAATGGGATGCGATGCGCCCGCTCACCGTGGCCGTCTCGGCTACGCCCGGCAACTGGGAAATGGAACAGTCCGGCGGCGTGTTCGCCGAACAGGTGATCCGCCCGACCGGCCTGATCGACCCGCCGGTGGAAGTCCGTTCCGCCCGTTCCCAGGTCGACGACGTGCTCGGCGAAATCCGCGAGACCGCCGCCAAGGGCTATCGCACGCTGTGTACGGTGCTCACCAAGCGCATGGCCGAAGATTTGACCGAATACCTGCACGAACAGGGCGTGCGCGTCCGCTACATGCACTCGGACATCGACACGCTGGAGCGCATCGAGATCATCCGCGATCTTCGCTTGGGTGCTTTCGACGTGCTGGTCGGCATCAACCTGCTGCGCGAGGGCCTCGACATTCCCGAATGCGCCTTCGTCGCCATCCTCGATGCCGACAAGGAAGGCTTTTTGCGCTCGGAAACGTCCCTTATTCAGACCATTGGACGTGCCGCGAGAAACGTCGACGGCAAGGTCATCCTCTATGCCGACAAGATCACCGGCTCGATGCAGCGCGCCATGGACGAAACCGCCCGCCGCCGCGAAAAGCAGATGGAATACAACACCGCCAACGGCATCACGCCGGAATCGGTGAAGGCCAGGATTTCCGACATCCTCGACTCGGTCTACGAGCGCGACCACGTCCGCGCCGACATTTCCGGCGTCTCCGGCAAGGGTTTTGCGGATGGCGGCCACCTGGTCGGCAACAACCTGCAGGCCCATCTCAACGCGCTCGAAAAATCGATGCGCGACGCTGCCGCCGATCTCGACTTCGAAAAGGCCGCCCGCCTGCGCGACGAGATCAAACGCCTCAAGGCCGCCGAACTCGCCGTCATGGACGACCCGATCGCCAGAGACGAAGCCCGCGCCGTCGAAGGCAGCGGTGGCAAGGCCGGAAACGGCAAGAGTGGCAACGGCAAAGGCGGAGCAAAACCCCGCCGCGAGTCGATCTCCCCACCCGTGGGGGAGATGGCCGGCAGGCCAGAGGGGGGCGATCTTGCTCCCAACGCCAAATCCCTCTTCGCCAAGCCCAACCTCGACGACATGGGCCGCGACATCGCCGACCCCGCCAAGCCATCGCTGTTCCGCAAGAACGACCTCGACGAAATGACCGTCGGCCGTACCGAAAAACCGGTCATGGGCAAGTTGCCGCCGAAGCCTGCAACCTCAACCTCTCCTCCGTCATCCTCGGGCCCGACCCGAGGATCCACCGACGACCCCCGCCCCCTCGTGCGCGGCAAGGTCGGCGCGGGGAGTTATGAGGACGCTGGGGAGCAGAAGCGGAAGAGCCGGACGAAGGGGAAAACCGGGCGGCCGGGGCGGTAGATGCGTGACCGTCTCAGCCGACCGTTTGTCGATATACTGCGCCTGCTTGGAAATGATGACGGGCGATCAACACATACGACGGCAGCACCGGCCTCACCGCCGCATATGGTCGGTATGCCCGTGGCGTCAATGTGCATTTCGCAGGTAAAGGCCCCGGCTAGTAAGGTCCTGTCTGGATGTTCTGGCGTCGGAGATTCATCGCTTGAGCAGGCAGATGCAATTTTTTGTTGAAAAAAGCGGGCCGTGCAATTTTTCTCTTTATTAATGACTAAGTAGATGCTTCCCTTCGTTCATTGGGGGAAGCATGTCTAAATTAAGCCGCAAGAATTCTAACCCACTGATTCTTCGTCCAGATGCCAATATTGGCAACTCGTCAGCGGAAGCAGACGATGAATTCTTGTTTGATTGCTTTTTTGATCATCCCTCCCTGTCGGTACTAAATGACGTATCAAGCGCAAAGTTGTTTGCGTCCGGCAGAACAGGAATCGGAAAGACAGCGCTGCTGAGAATGATAGATCGCAGCAACGAAAACGTTTCCAGCATAGACCTTACAGATCTGGCGCTAAACTATGTAGCAAATTCCGATATAATACAATTCTTAAATGCGTTAGATATTGATTTAGACATATTTTACCAAACACTTTGGAAACATGTACTTTGTCTTGAGTTCATTAGGTTGCGATTCAATGTGGAAAATATAAATACTTCGAATTTTGCCTTTTCGAAAATATTTGAGTTTTTCTCCGGAGACGCGAGAAAGAAAGCAGCTCTCGAATATCTCAGGCAGTGGGAAAGCCGCTTCTGGATCACCATGGATGAGAATATCAAAGAAATTACTCAGAAAATAGAAAACACTGTTGATGCAGAGCTGTCTGCGGAAATTGAGAAATTTAAGGGCCGCGCGGGTTATGCGCGTACCCTTAGCTCGGAAAAAAAGTCGGCACTGGTTCAGCGTGCAAAGAAGATCGTCAATTCCGACATGCTGACAGACCTTGCGAAAGTACTTGACCTTCTTTCCGAGTATGAAGGGAAAGAAAAATACTCTCAAACTTATTATATTCTTATCGATAAACTTGATGAAAAATGGGTCGACGATCGGATAAGATATCAATTAATCCGGGCATTGATTGAATGTTTGCGATCATTTCGCAAGCTTAGACGTCTCAAAGTGGTCGTTGCACTTCGCTCTGATGTACTTGAGCGTGTTATTCAGGAAAGCTCCTATGTTGGCTTCCAGCGGGAGAAATACGATGACTATTTCCTTAGAATCCGCTGGACGAAGGAACAGCTTTGGCAACTCGTTGAAAAACGAATCAATTTCTTATTCAGAAGAAAATACTCATCGGAGAATGTTTTTTTCTACGACATCTTCGAAAAGAAAGTTGGGGCAAAAGATACTTTTGATTACATGATCGAGAGGACATTGCTGCGACCGCGTGACATTATTTCTTTTATAAATATTTGCTTATCCCTTTCCCAAGGGCAGAATAAAGTTTCCCAAAAGACTGTTCGGCAGGCGGAGTCTGAATATTCACGAATCAGAATGCAGGCACTGATGGATGAATGGGAAAGCTCGTACCCCACCATCCGTGTCGCCTTTACCTTAATTTCCGGGCGTGGCGGTAGATTTAAACCCGGGGATATATCCGGCCGCGAGTTCATCGAGGAGTTTGTGCTTGAGATCGACGATAAAATACAATCGGAAACCGATCCAATTGCTAAGCAAGCGAGAGAATATCTCAAAAATGAAAGTCCCGATAAACTCTTAAATACCGCGCGGCTGTTGTTCAGCACTCTATATCGAATAGGGGCGGGCGGACTTAAATTGGCGCCAAATGAGCCCTATATTTATGCTTATAAAGACGTTTCGGTTATTGTGCCTGAGGCGATTACCAACGACACAAAATTCTTAGTACATCCAATGCTTCACCGCGCGTTAAATATCTCGGAGTTCTCGTAAATTCATTACGCTACCTCCCACAACTACCTCCACCCCACTATCCTTCCACCCCTCCCTCGCCTAAACATCTCCCCACATCCAACCGGGAACGACTCATCCATGCGCATGCCGGCCATCGTCTTCGGACTGCTGTTTTCCCTGCTGGCTGTGGCCGGCGCCGAGGCGCGGGTCTACAAGTCGCCGCAGGCGCTGATCAAATCCCTTTATGCCGACACGATCGACCCGGCCGAGGACGATGCGCCCTCGCCCTATTCCGCCTATTTTTCCGATGCGCTCAACGAGAGCCTGACGGCGAATGGCGAGGCGGTGGATTTCGACCCGATCCTTGCCGGACAGGATGGCGTCGCCAGCAATATCCAGCTTTCCCCGCCGATCGTCTTCGACAACACGGCGGAGCTGGAAGTGTCCTTCCGCAACGGCAAGCGCTCGGCGACGCTCTTCTACACGCTGGTGCGCGAAAACGGCGGCTGGAAGGTGGACGACATCGCCGACCAGTCCGGCGACGAGCCCTGGAGCCTTCGCGACCTTTTGGGGCAGTAGGGGGCGTTTTTTTAGGCGGTGGAGGCACCACCTTCCCTCATTCCTGTCCTTGTGACAGGAATCCAGCAGCGCCGCGTCCGCGGCGCGAAGGACTCTCCCGTACACGACGTCTGACAAAGGGTCCTCTCGCCGTGCAGACGCACGGCGGCTGGATCCTCGGGTCGAGCCCGAGGATGACGGAGGAGAGGGTGGCGGATAACGGAGGAGAGGCGTGCGATTGCCAAGGTCGCCCCTCGAGATCCAAGGTCGCAACCTCGACATCCAAGGTCGTCATCCTCGGGATCTAAGGTCGTCATCCTCGGGCTCTAAGGTCGTCATCCTCGGGCTCTGAGGTCGTCATCCTCGGGCTCGACCCGAGGATCCACCCTCCAGGCGCCGACCCATCCGGGCATGATCGACACCTCCCCCTCAGCCCCATCAAGCACTTAGCCTCCCCCGCATCCCCGCCCTTCCAGCCCGTGCCTACAATCCCCCCGTCCCGTCGCGGATACACCGGCAGGCGTGCCGGCGAGGCGGGACCGGCGCGGACGTCAAGGGCAAGACGCAAAACCTTGGCGTTCGGGTTCGCGGAAAATGGTCTCCCTCCGGCGACGTGGGACGGGTGAGAAGCTGTCGGACCGACTTCTCGTTTCGTTTTCCATCATGGAGCGCCGGGCGTGCCTGTGAGGCACACAGGGTGATCGGGGCCGCGCCGTGCGGCGTCCGAGGGTTTTTGAAAAACCCGGATTGTGCGGCGCAGGTGGAAGACGATGCCGGGCGGCAGTCATGGCCTGCGGCATCGTAGTCTGAGAGCGTGCATGACGCCCTCTCTCGGAGGGGCACGCAACCGTTCCCACAACCCCCGTCATCGCAGAGGGACCGAAGTCGCGGATAATAACCGCCGAACGGGGCGCTGAGAGGTGTCACTTATTACTTACCTTACGAGGCAGCTTTCAGCGCCCCGTCCGACACATGCTTCGCCCTCCTCGGGCGGACGAAGCGAAAACCGAGGATCACCAAGGGAGGAGCATGTCCGGTGGATACCGCCCTTCCCGTCTTATGCCGAGACCGGCCGAGGAGCCCATGGCCCAAAAGCGATTGCCCGAAGAACGATCATCCCGCGAGCAGCTCGCGCCGCTCGACGCCCGGATCAGCCGCAACGTCGCCGATAGTCTCGGCATGCCGCAGATGTGCCGGCGCCGCGCGTGCCGACGCACCGGCCATTGCGCGGCCGACGTCTCCGCCGCGGGCGAGCCCGCCTGTATCGGCATCCTGCAGGATTGTCACCGCGAATTGTTTGCCGTCCAGAGGGGGATGGCCGTCCTCTGCGCCGAGCGCTTCTCCGCGTGGCAAGGTCTGCCGGGGGCGGTCGATGATGAACAGGCTTTCGTGCTGCGGCAAGGCGCCTGCGCAGCCGTCTTCGCGCTTTACGACGAGCAAGCGGCCCGCCCCGCGCTTCGCGGATGGCTGCGCCGCATTCGCCTTCCCCCGCCCGCCCCGCCTCCCCGGAGCATCGCGGGAGCCTTCGAGAGGTTCGGTGAGTTCCTGCCGGAGGAGGAAGATGGCGCGCAGTAGATGGAGTGGATAACGGCGGGGGGTGGTACTCGGGGAGATGTTGCAGGGGTTGCGTATGCCGCACCGCCTGCCGGCCCTTCGCTTTGGCTCAGGGCGTTCGAGGCTCAAAACGCTCCACTGGAGCGTTTTGCCGGCCAAAGGCCGTCGCCTCCTGCCGGCCCTTCGCTTTGGCTCGTGGCGTTCGAGGCTCAAAACGCTCCACTGGAGCGTTTTGCCGGCCAAAGGCCGTCGCCTCTCACCCTACAAACGCCCTTTCGATGACGAACTCGCCGGGCTTGTTGTTGGAGCCTTCGACAAGGCCGGCCTTTTCGAGCAGGTCCTTGGTGTCCTTCAGCATCGCGGTCGAGCCGCAGATCATGCCGCGGTCGACAGCCGGGTCGAGCGCCGGCACGCCGAGATCGGTGAACAGCTTGCCCGACACGATCAGGTCGGTGATGCGGCCGCGATACTTAAAATCCTCGCGGGTCACGGTCGGGTAGTGCTTGAGCTTGGTCCCGACGATCTCGTGGAGGAATTCGTGGTTGTTGATCTCGTGCACCAGGTCGAAACCGTATTTCAGCTCGGCGACGTCGCGGCAGGTATGGGTGAGGATGACCTCGTCGAACTTCTCGTAGGTCTCGGGATCGCGGATCAGGCTGGCGAAGGGGGCGATGCCGGTGCCGGTCGAGAACATGTAGAGCCGCTTGGCCGGCGTCAGCGCGTCGAGCACTAGCGTGCCGGTCGGCTTCTTGCGCATCAGCACCGTGTCGCCCGGCTTGATCGCCTGCAGATGCGAGGTCAGCGGGCCGTCCGGCACCTTGATCGAGAAGAACTCCAGCTCCTCGTCCCAGGCCGGGCTGGCGATCGAATAGGCGCGGTAGACCGGCTTGTCGCCGACCATCAGCCCGATCATCGCGAACTCGCCCGAACGGAAGCGGAAACCGGCCGGACGGGTCATGCGGAAACGGAACAGGCGGTCGGTATAATGCTCGACGGCAAGCACCGTCTCGGCATAAACGCCGTCCGGGATCTTGGCCTGGGCCACTGCGAATTCTTCCGTCTTTGCTGGAGCGTTCATGCCTATCGGTCTCTTCGTCTCATCGTTCTTCGCAGAAGCGAAATATACCATATGGTCCCGCATTTGAAGGCATCCGCGTGCCTTTGTCGCAGAGCTTCAAGAAAATATGTGCGGGGAAATCACCTTTGCCCGATCACTGGCCGGGCCTCAGGCGATCACCGTGCGGCGGCGCCAGCTATAGCCCTCGCCCTTTTCGGCGTGGCGGGCCGTCGGCTGGTAGTGTTCGGCGATGCCCGGCAGCCGGCCCTCCTCGAGCCGCTTCAGCGCCGTGGCGTTCTTCACCGAAAAACTGTCGATGCCACAGCGCAGCATCAGCGGCACCTGGTCGATCAGCACGTCGCCGACCGCGCGCAGCTCGTTCCTGTAGCCGAGCCGGTCGCGCAGCAGCGAGGCATGCGAAAAGGCGCGGCCGTCGTTGAAAGCCGGGAAATCCACCGCGACGATCTCGATGCGGTAAAGATAGGGTTCGAGCTTGCGCACGTCGTCCGCCGGGCGGATCAGCACGCCGAGGCCAACATCGTTGCTCTCCTCGGCGCGGGCGATCATCTCGTCGAGCGGCAGCAGCACCTTCTGGTCCTCGGTCGCCTTCACCTCCTCGGTCTCGATCACCCAGGGGTCGTTCTCGACGAAACCGGTTTCTCTCCAGAGTCTTGGCTCCTGGGTCATCACGCCGCCTCCGCCTTGGCATCGCCATAGAGCGCTTCCTTGAACGGCTGCGGCCCGACGCGGCGATAGGCTTCGAGGAAGGTCTCCTCCTTCGCGAGGCGAAGGCCGAGATAGGTGTCGACGATGGTTTCCACCGCGTCGGTCACCTTGTTCGGCTCGAAGCCGCGGCCGATGATTTCGCCGATCGAGGTGTTCTCGTCGCCGGAACCGCCGAGCGTGATCTGGTAGAGCTCGGCGCCCTTCTTCTCGACGCCCAGCAGGCCGATATGGCCGACATGGTGATGGCCGCAGGCATTGATGCAGCCGGAGATCTTGATCTTCAGCTCGCCGATCTCGGCCTGGCGCTCCGGCGCACCGAAGCGGGTGGAGATTTCCTGCGACAGCGGGATCGAACGGGCGTTCGCCAGCGCGCAATAGTCCAGCCCGGGACAGGCAATGATGTCGGTGATCAGGCCGGCATTGGCGGTCGCGAGATTATGGGCCACCAGCGCGCGGTAGAGCGGCTCGAGATCGGCCAGCGCCACATGCGGCAGGATGACGTTCTGCTCGTGGCTGATGCGGATCTCGTCGAAGGCGAATTCTTCCGCCAGATCGGCGATGGCGTCCATCTGCACGTCGGAGGCGTCGCCCGGAATGCCGCCGATCGGCTTCAGGGAGATGGTCACCATGCCGTAGTCGGGGTGCTTGTGCGGCTTGACGTTCTGGTCGACCCAGCGGGCGAAATTCTCGTCGGTCTTCTTCCAGCCGGCGAGTTGCGGCCAGCCTTCGGCACGGTCGGCCAAGGCCGGCGGCGCGAAATAGGCGGCGATTGCCTGGATGTCTTTCTCCGGCAGCGTCAGCTCGGTGCCGCGCAGATGGGAGAATTCCTCCTCGACCTGGCGGGCCAGTTCCTCGGCGCCGGTCTCGTGCACGAGGATCTTGATGCGCGCCTTGTACTTGTTGTCACGGCGGCCGTGCAGATTGTACACGCGCATGATCGCGGTCGTGTAGGAGAGCAGGTCTTCCTCGGGCAGGAAATCCTTGATCTTCTTGGCGATCATCGGCGTACGCCCCTGCCCGCCGCCGACATAGACGGCAAAACCGATCTGGCCATCCTCGTTCTTCTTCAGGTGCAGGCCGATATCGTGCACCTGGATCGCGGCGCGGTCGCGCTCGGCGCCGGTGACGGCGATCTTGAATTTTCTGGGCAGGAACGAGAATTCCGGGTGGACCGAGGACCACTGGCGCAGGATCTCGGCGTAAGGCCGCGGATCGGCGACCTCATCGGCGGCAGCACCGGCGAAATGGTCGGCGGTGACGTTGCGGATGCAGTTGCCTGACGTCTGCAGCGCGTGCATCTCGACGGTCGCCAGATCGGCCAGGATATCCGGCGTGTCGGACAGTTTCGGCCAGTTGTACTGGATGTTCTGGCGGGTGGTGAAATGGCCGTAACCGCGGTCATACTTGCGGGCGATATGGGCGAGCATCCGCATCTGCTTGCCGTTCAGCGTCCCATACGGGATCGCGACGCGCAGCATGTAGGCGTGCAGCTGGAGGTAGACGCCGTTCATCAGGCGCAGCGGCTTGAAAGCATCCTCGGCCAGTTCGCCGGCGAGGCGGCGGCCGACCTGATCGCGGAACTGCTCCACGCGGCTCGAAACAAAAGCGTGGTCGAATTCGTCGTAACGGTACATGACTTCCTCAAACTGCGATGAAGGCCGGGTCGGCGGGGCGGTAGCCGGCAGCATATTCCATGGTCGGGCCCTGGGCACGAATACGTTCGCGAAGGCGCAGCGGCCAGAGCTTTCCGTCCTGCTCCTGCACGTCGATGACGGCGACGTCAACAACCCGGTTCTGCGCAAAATCGCGCTTGCCGATCGCTTCCAGCGAGGCCACGGCCTCGGGATGGCGGGCGACGATCGCGTCCTGCAGGTTTTCCACCCATTGGCCGTTAGCATCGAGCCAAACGGCAATGCCGTCTGCGAGGCGGTTGGCGGTCAGAACCTTGTCGGTCATCCTTGCATTCCTACTTCCTGGCCTACTTCCTGGCTCATCTCCTCGCGCTCCCTGGCTTTGAAAGCCGAAAGCGGTTCGGACTTCTTGAAATTCGCACCGGCGACGGCTTCGCCGATGATCACCATGACCGGGCCGGAAAGATCGTCGCGCGCTTCCAGGTCCGGCAGCTCGCGAAGAACGCCGTGGAAAAGCCGGCGGTCGGCGCGGCTGGCATTCTCGATCACGGCAACCGTGGTTTCCGGCGCAAGGCCGGCGCCCATCAGGCGTTCGGCGACGGAGGCTGCGACCGTGCGGCCCATATAGACGGCGATCGTGGCGCCGGAGATCGCAAGGCTCGCCCAGTCGGGCAGGACATCGCCGGTCAGGTCATGGCCGGTGGTGAAGATCAGCGACGACGCGACGCCGCGCAGCGTCAACGGCAGCTCGAAATCGGCGGCTGCGGCAAAGGCGGAGGTGATGCCCGGTACAATCTCGTAAGTGACCCCGGCGTCGCGGAGTGCCGCCATTTCCTCGCCGGCGCGGCCATAGACCAGCGGATCGCCGGACTTGAGGCGGACGACGCGCTTGCCTTCGCGGCCGAGCCTGACCAGCAGCCTGTTGATCTCGTCCTGGGATTTCGAATGGCAGTTCTTGCGCTTGCCGACCGACAGGCGCTCGGCATCGCGGCGGCCCATGTCGACGATCGCCTGTGGCACCAGCGCGTCATAGACGATCGCATCGGCTTCCATCAGCACGCGCTGGGCCCGCAGCGTCAAAAGATCCTCGGCGCCCGGACCGGCGCCGACCAGCCAGACATGGCCTGCGGCGCGACCGGTGGTCGACAGCAGCGCGTTGGCTGAGCGGCGGGCGGTGGCGATATCGTTGGCATCGACGGCGCTCGCGACATCGGCAGAGAAGAACCGGCGCCAGAAGATGCGGCGCGACACGCCGCGCGGCACCAGCCGTTCGGCAGCATCGCGATATTCGGCGGCGAGGCGCGCCAGAAGCCCAAGCGACGGCGACAGCATCTGGTCGATGCGGGCACGGATCATCTGGGCGAGAACCGGGCCGGCGCCTTCCGTGCCGATGGCAATCGCCACCGGCGCGCGATTGACGAGAGCCGGCGTGTAGAAATCGCAGAAGTCGGGCTGATCAACCGCATTGGCCGGGATCTTTTCGGCGCGGGCGGCGGTGACGATCGTACGATCCAGCGCGGCATCGCCGGTTGCGGCGAACACCAGCACCGCGCCCCTGATCTGATCCGGGGAGAAATCCGAATGAACGGTCTCAATACCCTGAGCGGCCAGCCAGTCGGCATAGTCCGCATCCGGTGCGGAGACGTAAGCAACGATCTCCGCATCGGTGTTGCGCAACAGCCGGGCCTTGGCATAGGCTTCGTCGCCATTGCCGAACACGACAACGCTCCGTCCGCTGACGCGGACGAAAGCCGGAAAGACCGACAGGCGTTGTTGGCTTGGAGACATGCGGTTATCCTGAATCATAGGACAGCAATATCCACAATAAGGCAGCGGAATTGAAGGAATGGATATGCGAAGTGGATTGCGAGCCGGTATTTCTGTTTTACGATCAACCGGTTCTTGAGCAAAAGCCACCGCAGACGATATTTCTCCAGTATTTCTGTAGACTAAAGTGTTTTTTGCCCCGATCGGCTTGTTGCGCGCCATAAACTGCCTAGACACCTTGCGATAAAGAGTTCCCATGACAATTGCCGCCCGCCTTCTCGGCGTCATCGAAAACGACATCCTGCCCTTGACTGAAAAGGGCGTCGCCACCGGCAACAAGGTTTTCGGCGCGGCGATCCTGAAAAAATCCGATCTGTCGCTGGTGATTGCCGAAACCAATAACGAGATCGAAAATCCGCTCTGGCATGGCGAGGTGCACACGCTGAAGCGTTTTTATGAAACCACGCGAGATCTTCCCACCAAGGATCTGATTTTCCTGTCGACTCACGAACCATGCACGATGTGCATGTCGGCGATCACCTGGGCCGGGTTCGACAATTTCTACTATTTTTTCAGCCACGAGGATTCCCGCGACGCCTTCGCCATCCCGCATGACCTGAAGATCCTCAAAGAGGTGTTCGGGCTGGAGCCCGGCGGTTACCGGCGCAACAACGCCTTCTGGCTTTCCTACGCCATTACCGACCTCGTCGAGAGCGAGGAGGAGCCGCTTCGCACCGAGCTCCAGGCGCAGACGACCCGTATCAAGGCGCGCTATGACGGGCTTTCCGGCGTCTACCAGTCCGGCAAGGACATGAACAGCATTCCGCTCGCCTGACATCCAGCATTAAAGGACCAAGAAGATGGAAGCATCGAAGGATATTTCGCGGCTGATCGAGATCATGGCCGCCTTGCGCACGCCGGTGACCGGCTGCCCCTGGGACCTCGAGCAGAATTTTGCGACCATCAAGCCCTATACGATCGAGGAAGCCTATGAGGTGGGCGATGCGATCGAGCGCAACGACATGGACGACCTATGCGAAGAACTGGGCGACCTGCTGCTGCAGGTAGTCTTCCACGCCCGCATGGCCGAGGAAACCGGCGAATTCTCTTTCGGCGATGTCGTCCAGGCGATCACCAAAAAGATGATCCGGCGGCATCCGCATGTCTTCGCTGTCTCGGATGCCGCGACGCCGGATGCGGTGAAGGTGCAGTGGGACGATATCAAGACGGAAGAGAAGCGCGAGCGGGCCGAACGGCGGGCACGGCGCGGCATTACGGAAGATTTCAAGGCCGGATACCTGGGAAGCGTCCATCGCGCCCAGCCGGCATTGACGGAGGCGCTGAAGCTGCAGCAGCGCGCTGCCAAAGTCGGCTTTGACTGGTCGGAGGCCGAGCCCATCCTCGACAAGATCGAGGAAGAGGTCGGCGAACTGCGCGAGGCGCTGCGCGACGGAAACCACAGCAAGATCTCGGACGAACTCGGCGACCTGATCTTCGCGCTGGTCAATATCGGCCGGCATGTGAAGGCCGACCCGGAAGAGGCGCTACGCGGCACCAATACAAAATTCAGGCGGCGATTCAATTACATCGAGACGTCGCTTGAAAAGTCGAGTCAGACGCTGGAAGACGCAACCCTGGAGCGCATGGAAGAACTCTGGCAGGCGGCGAAGGCGATCGAGCGGCAGATCGGCTGAGGGCATCTCCGATCATCCAAGCCGTCAGGACATCGCCGCCTCATGATCCGGCCACGGAGTGACGGTGGCTACGATCGAGGGCGAAGAGAACCCTACGCTGTTCGGCCACCAGTGGCAGGTTTCGCCAGACGGTTTTCGAAGAAACTGTTCAACGCCCTCCGTGAGGGCTTCTCCACGAGGTAGAAGCTCGCCAGCGCGGTCGCTAGGGCGGCCAGAAGCAATAAAGGGGTCGGCGCCACCCCTTCGCGGTAGAGCTTATAGAATGGCTGCTGCCACAGGTAGAGCGAGAAGGACCACAGGCCCGCATAGGTGAGCACCTTGGCGGACAGGATTTTGCGGAAAACCGGCGCCGCGCTGTCGATCGTGGTGATCGATAGTGCCAGCATGGTGGTCGACAGGCCGAAGGAGAGGACCTGGAAAGGGGCCGCTTTCGCCACGACGGCAATCAGCAGCGCCAACGGGGACACCCACCAGGGAGCCTGGCGCTTGCGAAGCAACAGCCACAGGCCGCCGGCAATGAATATCCCGGCCACGGAGACGTCGCTGCGCCAATGGGTATCCAAAACGCTGGCGCCGAGTTCGGTGCGAACGATGCCGTTCAGCATGGCAGCAGTGCCAAGCGCGATGATGAGAGCGCCGACCGGAAACAGTCTGCGGCGGGACAGGAACGCGACGCCCGCCAGAAGAATATAGGCATGTTCCTCGACGCACAGCGACCAGAGGTGATCAAGCAACGCCACCGGATGGGTATAGACCATGGCGTAGTTGAGCGTGAACGTCAGCGCCAGCGCTGCTGCGACGGGGCCGTGGGAAATCTCGGTGTCCTGGAAGGCAAGGGTCGTGATGACGACGAATGCGAAGAGCGCCGGATAGATTCGCGAGAACCGCCTGAAAAAGAAGGTCGGCAATTCTGCGCGCTTCACGAACAGGATTTCCGACATCAACCGGCCGGACAGTACAAAGAACAGGTCTACACCGAATGTACTGAGCCCCGGCTTGAAATCATCGAGCCAGAAATGACCGACGATCACGAAGATGACCGCAATACCTCGCCATCCGTCGAGATAGTCCAGGTGTGTTCCGGTCTCTTCGTGCGGCCGACTCTGTATCATTACGCACCCTTGTTGCCGGCCGGTGAATGATATTGCGGGAATCGTGGCCGTCCTCGTTGGCTGATGTTGCACCGCAAAAAACGGGCAACATCATGGCGCGGTCGCCCGATGCCAAGTCGCGTAACCGGGCTCGCTATCGCTCCCAGTCTTCCTTCGCCGCCTTCGAGCCATTGCCGAGCTTGCGCTCGAACTCGGCGGCCTCGGCTTCGGACATGCGGACGTCCAGGGTGACGGAACCGTCCTCATTGTCCTCGCGGCCATCGACGACGGCGTTGCTGTAGACCCATGAGACGATCGAAAGCTGATCCGCCGGGATGACGATCGAGGTTTCGGTGAGCACGCCGGAAAGCCGCCTGGAGATCTCGTCCATCAGCGCATCGACGCCCTCGCCCGTGATCGCCGAGACCGCCATGACGTTCTCGCGGCCGACGGCGCGTTCGGCGATCGCCTCATGGGCTTCCGGGTCGAGCCGGTCGATCTTGTTCCAGACCTCGATGATGCGGGCTGCCGCTTCCTTCTCGTCGATGCCGAGATCGGTGAGGATGCGCATCACGTCGCCGGCCTGGGCGGCATTGTCCGGGTCGGACATGTCGCGCACATGCAGGACCAGATCGGCTTCCAGCACCTCTTCCAGCGTGGCGCGGAAGGCGGCGACCAGATGGGTCGGCAGGTCGGAGATGAAGCCGACCGTATCGGAAAGAATGACCGTGCGGCCATGCGGCAGCTTCATGCGGCGCAGCGTCGGATCGAGCGTCGCAAACAGCATGTCCTCGGCAAGCACGCCGGCGCCGGTGATGCGGTTGAACAGCGTCGACTTGCCGGCGTTGGTATAACCGACCAGCGCCACGATCGGATGCGGCACCTTGCGGCGCTTGGCGCGGTGAAGCTGGCGGGTGCGCACGACCTGTTCGAGCTCGCGCTCCAGCTTGACGATGCGTTCCTGAAGCAGCCGGCGGTCGGCCTCGATCTGGGTTTCGCCGGGGCCGCCCATGAAGCCGGCGCCACCGCGCTGGCGTTCAAGGTGGGTCCAGCTGCGGACCAGACGGCCCTTCTGGTAATTCAGATGCGCCAGATCGACCTGCAGCGTGCCCTCCTTGGTGGAGGCCCGGCGGCCGAAGATTTCGAGGATCAGGCCGGTCCGGTCGATGACCTTGGCCTGCCATTCCTTTTCGAGATTGCGCTGCTGCACCGGGGTCAGCGGATGATCGACGATCACGAGGCCGGCGTCGTGCTCGTCGAGCAGCGCCTTGATTTCCTCGATCTTGCCGCTGCCCATCAGCGTTCCCGGGCGCGGCTGGCTGATCGGTACGATCAGCCCCCGCACGATCTCCAGGTCGATCGCCCGTGCCAAGCCGATCGCCTCTTCGAGGCGGGCTTCGTTGGAGCGCTGCGGCGCAGGTGCCTGACTGGAGTCGCCCTGCCCTGCCTTCGAGCGTGCCTGCTTGAGGACCGGCACGATGACGAGTGCGCGCATATCGTCCCGGCGCTTTTCAGCCTCCGGGACCATGGATTCGTTGGAAGTATCGCGATTTGAAATCTGTTCTGTCCTGTTAGGCCGCATTCTCTTCGGTTTCGAACATCTGCATGGGCTGGCCCGGCATGATGGTCGAGATCGCGTGCTTATACACGAGCTGAGAGTGGCCGTCACGGCGAAGCAGGACGCAGAAGTTGTCGAAAGAGGTCACGACACCTGTCAGCTTGACCCCGTTGATCAGGAAAATCGTCAGGGAAATCTTCTGCTTGCGAACGGTATTGAGAAATAAATCCTGCAGGTTCTGAGAACGTTCCGCCATAGCGCCGCTTCTTTCTTTTTTGCCGGCCCGGAGCCGGATCATGATCAAGCTTGATAAAAGACGACCGGAAAGCGCCCCGTGCTTTCCCTTCCCCGATGTTTGACTATCAAATCGCCGTCTTTTCCGCAACGTCGAAAAAGGTGTCGCGAATACTTGACGATACGGTGCCCGGATGGCCGTTGGCCACCGGCTTGTTGTCGATTTCGACGATCGGGACGCAGATCCCGGTGGCGGAGGTGAAAAATACCTCGCGCGCCGCCAGCATCTCTTCCGTCTTGAACTCGCGCTCGACCACCTTGAGCCCGAGCTTTTTCGCGACATCGATGAGGGTCGTGCGGGTGATTCCCTTGAGAATGCCGTGCTCGGCCGGCCGGGTGACCAGCTCGCCATCCCGCGTCACGATCCAGACGTTCGAAGAGGCACCTTCCATGACGATGCCGGAACGGTCGATGAAGATGGCGTCCTGAGCACCGGCCTCCTTCGCCTGCTGCTTGGCAAGCACGTTGGGCAACAGGCCGACGGTCTTGATGTCGACGCGGTCCCAGCGGTTCTCGGGCAGGGTTATAACCTTGATGCCACTGGCATATTTCCTGGCGGCGGCCGAGGGGTCGGTGCTCTTGGCGGTGATCGTGATGGTCGGCGGCGTGCCCTCGGCCGGGAAGTAGTGGTCGCGGCGGGCGGCACCGCGGGTCACCTGCAGGTAGAAGATGCCGTTCTTCACCCGGTTGCGGCGGAGAACTTCGCGGATGACGAAGGTGAGCGCCGCGCGGCCCATCGGCGCCGCCATCCTCAGTTCGCTCAGCGACCGGTCGAGGCGGTTGAGGTGGCGGGTCAGATCGACGATCATGCCGTGGCGCACTTCGCAGACCTCGTAGACGCCGTCCGCGAACTGGAAGCCGCGATCCTCCACATGCACCGCAGCGTCGGAATGGCGAACATATTGTCCGTTCACATAGGCAATTCTCGACATCGATATCCCCTGGTCTTTTCGGAAATGCTGGTCAGAAATACTGGATGGAAACGCGGAAAAGCTGCTCCACATGGCGCACGGCTTCGGCGGTGGCAAAGAGCACGACACGGTCGCGCGCCTTGATCCTGGTATCGCCGTTCGGGCGAATGACGGCCTCACCGCGGTAGATCGCGCCGACACGGATGCCGTCCGGAAGGTCGAGTTCGCGGAACGGCCGGCCGACCAGCGGCGAGGTTTCCAGCGCCTCGGCCTCGATAATCTCGGCAGCGCCGTTCTGCACCGCATAGACGGAACGGATGCGGCCCTTGCGGACATGCTGCAGCACGCGCGAGATCGTCACCGCACGCGGGTTGATCTGCGCATCGATGCCGAGCGCGTCGGTGACCTGATGAAACGAGGTGGAGTTGATCAGCACGAGGTTCGACTTGCAGCCGAGCGATTTCGCCATGACCGCGGCGAGGATGTTGATCTGGTCGCTGTTGGTGAGTGTTATCATCAGGTCGGTATCCTGGATATCGGCCTGGGTGAGGATGTGCTGGTCGAGCGCCGAACCGTGCAGCACGATCGTATTGCGCAGCTGCTCGGAGACGACCAGCGCCCGCTCGCGGTCGCTCTCGATGATCTTCAGCCGCGTCCTCGGCTGGTGTTCCTCGATGGTTCGGGCGACGTAATATCCGATATTGCCGCCGCCGGCGATGATGATGCGGCGGGCCTCCTGCTCCTCGTGGCCGAACAGGCCGAGCGTGCGGCGGATGTGTTCGCGCTGGCAGATGACGTAGGCGACGTCCCCGACTTCAAGCTGATCGGCGGAGCGGGCGACGGTCAGGACGCCATTGCGGACGATGCCGACCACGGTCGCCATCAGGTCCGGGAAGAGATCGGAAAGCTGATGCAGGGGCGTCGCGACGACCGGGCAGTCCTCCATGCACTCGATCGCCACCATGGCGATATGATCGTCGGCGAACTTTACGACATCGGTGGCGCCGGGAAAGGAAATGCGCCGGAGCACCATCTTGCCGACCTCGATCTCCGGCGAGATCGTCACGTCGATCGACATGTTCTGGCGGCTGAAGAGATCGGCATATTCCGGCTTCAGATAGTTCTGGGCGCGGATGCGGGCGATCTTGGTGGGCACCGAAAACAGCGCCTGCGCGACCTCGCAGGCGACGATGTTGACCTCGTCGTAGAGCGTCACCGCGATGATCATGTCGGCGTCTTCGGCACCCGCCTTTTCCAGCATGTCCGGATGAGCGCCGTGGCCGACATAACCCTTGACGTCGAGCGTCTCGGTGATCGCGGCGATCAGGGCCGCCGAGGTATCGATGACGGAGACATCATTGTCCTCCTGGGCGAGCCGTTCGGCGATGCCGTAGCCCACCTGCCCCGCGCCGCAAATGATCACCTTCATAGGTTACACACCGAGCGACTTGAGCTTGCGGTGCAAGGCCGAACGTTCCATGCCGACGAATTCCGCGGTGCGGGAAATATTGCCTCCGAACCGGTTGATCTGGGCGATCAGGTAGTCGCGCTCGAACATTTCGCGGGCTTCGCGCAGCGGCAGCGTCATGATGTGATAATCGCCCTTGGCGGAAACCTTGGGCAGCATGTCGCCGAGATCGGTCGGCAGCATGTCGGCGGAAATCGGCGAATCCGGACCGTCGGAACGGGCAAGGATCATCAGCCGCTCGATATTGTTGCGGAGCTGGCGGATATTGCCCGGCCAGTCATGGGCCTGCAGGACGGCCATGGCGTCCTCGCCGATCTTGCGGGGACGGATGCCGGCCTGTTCGGAAATCTGGCGCATGAACATATCGACCAGGAAAGGAATGTCCTCGCGGCGTTCGGCGAGCGCTGGCACCTTGACCGGCACGACCGCCAGCCGGTGGTAGAGATCTTCGCGAAACGAGCCGTCGGCGATCAGGCTTTCGAGATTGTAGCAGGTCGAGGAGATGATGCGGACATCCACCTTGACGCGCTTGGAACCGCCGACGCGTTCGAACTGCTGGTCGACCAGTACACGCAAGATCTTGTTCTGGGTCTCGCGCGGCATTTCGCCGACTTCGTCGAGATAGAGGATGCCGCGATGGGCCTCTTCCAGCGCGCCGATCTTGCGCGCCTGGCCGGGAGCCCCTTCGGTACCGAACAGAGCGACCTCCATGCGATCGGGCGTGATCGTCGCGGCGTTCAGCGCCACGAACGGACCGGTCACGCGAGACGACCGCTTGTGGATCATTCGCGCCACCAGTTCCTTGCCGGATCCGGAGGGGCCGAGGATCATCACGCGGCTGTTGGTGGGCGCGACCTTCTCGATCGTCTGGCGAAGCTGCGAGACGGCAACCGACGTGCCGACCAGCTCGGCCGCGTCGCCGGTGCGCTTCTTGAGCTCGGTCACCTCGCGCTTCAGCTTGGAGTTTTCGAGCGCCCGCTCGGCGATCAGGATCAACCGGTCGGCCTTGAACGGTTTTTCGATGAAGTCGAAGGCACCGCGCTTGATCGCCGAAACAGCGGTCTCGACATTGCCGTGGCCGGAGATCATCACGACGGGCAAATCTGGGTGCCGGCTCTTGACCTCGTCGAGCAGCGCCAGACCGTCGAGTTTCGAGCCCTGCATCCAGATATCCAGGAAAACCAGCCGCGGCACGCGATCGGATATCGCTGCCAGCGCGCTGTCGCTGTCGTGAGCCGTGCGGGTTTCATGGCCCTCATCGGACAAAATACCTGAAACGATATCGCGGATATCCGCCTCGTCATCTACGACCAGAATATCAGACGCCATAAGCCAATTCCTTGTTATTATCCGTTCCCGGCACCGCCACCTGCTCCAGATGCGGCAGCAGCACCCTGATCATGGCGCCCTTGCCATGATCGAAATCGGCGGGAGCATCGTGCAGTTCGAGCTGCCCGCCGTGTTCTTCAATGATCTTCTTGACGATGGCGAGCCCCAGACCCGTGCCCTTGTCGCGCATGGTCATGTACGGCTCGAGGATGCGGTGCCGGTTTTCGGCCGGCAGGCCGCTGCCATTATCGATGATGTCAACCACATAGGTGTCGCGCTCCGCGTCGTAGACCGAGCGCACCTTGACCTTGCGGCCGTCGCGCTCCTGATCGCTCGGAACCGCCTCGATCGCCTCGACGGCGTTCTTGATGAGATTGCCGAAGGCCTGGCCGAGCATGCGCGCATCGAACATGCCCTTCAGCGGCTCGTCGCCAAGTTCGCGGATGAAATCCACATGGGTCGTGCCCATCTCGCGCAGGAAGATCGCGTCGCGCAGGATATCGCGCAGATCTGCCTCTTCCTTGGCGGGTTTCGGCATGCGGGCAAAGGAGGAGAATTCATCGACCATGCGGCCGATATCGCCGACCTGGCGCACGATCGTATCGGTGCACTGGTCGAAGACGGCGCGGTCGTCCTCGGCGATCTGCTTGCCGTAGCGACGCTTGAGGCGTTCGGCCGAAAGCTGGATCGGCGTGAGCGGGTTCTTGATCTCGTGGGCGATGCGGCGGGCGACATCCGCCCAGGCGGTCGATCGCTGGGCGATGACGAGATCGGTGATATCGTCGAGCGTCACCACATAGGAATCATGCGCGGAGCGCTGTTCCTCGCGGGTGACCTGAACCGACAGCGTCCGCTCCTTGCCGCCGCGGATCAGGTTCACCTGCTTGCGGAACTCGCCGCGGGCTCTGGTGCGCGCCTCGGTCAGGACGTGGTCGATCTCCGGCGCGACATCCTCAAGCTTCTCGCCCATCAGCTGTTCGGCGGGAACGCCGAGGAAATGCTCCGCGGACGGATTGACGATGGTAATGCGGCGATCTTCCTCGACGCCGATGACGGCGGCGGTGACGCCGGACAGAACCGCCTCGATGAACCGGCGGCGGTCGTCAACTTCATCCTTGGCCTCGAGGATCTCGTCGCGCTGGCTGCGGATTTCGGAAATCATCTTGTTGAAAGTGCGCGACAGGCTGCCGACGTCGCCATCGGCGGCGCGCACCGGCACGACGACGTTGAGATTACCGGTCGCGACGCTGTCGGCGGCACTGATCAGCAGCCGGATCGGCCGGACGATACGGTCGGCAACCGCGATCGCCGTCCAGATCGCCGCGAGCAGCACGATCAGCGCGAAACCGAGATAGAGCACCGCAAAGGCGATCTGCAGCGATGTGCGGCCGGCCTCCATCGCCCGGTATTCGGCAGCGTTCTCCTCCATCAGCCGCATGGCCGAGATGACCTTCGGATCGACGGCACGGATCGTATAGAGATAGGAGCCCGGGATGGCGTCGAGCTTGATGACGGCGCCGACGAGGTTGGTGACGCCTGGCGGGATCAGCGTCGGCTGGCCGGCCGCCGCCGTCTTCAGCGCATCCTCCGGGATCGCCGGCAGCGGCTTTTCGGTCTTGATGTCGGCCTGGACGATCGCCTGACCGTCCTCGCGCACCAGAAAGGCCCCGAGCATTCCGCGCCCCCGCGCCTGGCGGGTCATCAGGTCCACGAAACCCGTCCGGTCGAGATAGAACATCGGCCGGTTGCGCTCGAGGTCGTTCGACATCGATACGGTCTGGCCCTGAAGATAGCTGGCATTCTCGAGCATATAGGCCCGTGCGACGTCCTGGGACGACTGCACGATCGACTGCGTCCGCAGCGAGAACCAGCGGTCAAGGCCGACATTGAGCGTGAGGCTCGCGAAGATCGCCACCAGGACCGCCGGCGTGATCGCCACGATCGAGAACAGCACAACGATGCGGACATGCAGGCGGGCGGCGGCACGACCGCGGTTGCGCGCCTTCACCAGCCGGACGATCTCGCGGCCGATCAGATACATCAGGCCGAGGATGAAAAGCGAATTCAGCGCAGCCGAGGCGATCACGACATTGGTGGTCGGAGCGATCGGCGTCAGGCCGAGCAGGATGAACAGCGTCACCGACGCGCAGATCAAGGCTCCGCCGGCGAGCAGAAGGCCGGGGAGCGCAAACGACGCGCGCCGATCCTGCACTGACACCGCTGGCTCGTCTTCGGCCATCGGCGCTGTTACGCCTTCCGTCATCGAATCCACTCCGATCCCCAAAACCCTCGCGGGAGATCGATCCAACCCGGTCAGACCGGGCGAAGCGACAGCCACTTTCCAGAAAAGGGCTGGCCTACCCCATCAACGGCCGCCACTCCGTCGAGCATTCACCAAACCCTGCGTGACCTTTAAGCAACGCAATGTGGCGAAAATGCAACGATGAGCGGAAGGTGTCAAGCAGTCGGGAACAAACTAACCATCAAGCGCCGCGAGAGCTGCGATAGACCGAGACGCCCAGTTCCCGGATCTTCTTGCGCAGCGTGTTGCGGTTAAGGCCGAGGAGATCGGCCGCCTTGATCTGGTTGCCGCGGGTGGCCGTCAGCGCCGCCAGGATGAGCGGATATTCCAGCTCCGTCAGGACGCGATCGTAGAGGCCCGGCGGCGGCAGGTTTTCCCCGAAGCTCGCGAAATAGGTGCGCATGTTTTCTTCCACGGCCTGCGCGATGGTGAGCGAACCGCTGCGGGTGCCCATCTTGTCGATCGGGCTGTCGGGAACATCCGAGCGCAGCTCCGATTCGATGATCTCGCGGCTGATGACCTCCTGTGGATAAAGCGCCATCAGGCGGCGAACCAGGTTTTCCAGCTCGCGCACGTTGCCGGGCCAGGCATAGGCCTTCATCAGATCCAGCGCCTCGCTGTCGAAACGCTTGGCATCCAGCCCTTCCTTCTCGGCCATCTGCATGAAGTGACGCACCAGATCCGGAATGTCCTCGGCACGGTCACGCAAGGGAGGCAGGCGCAGCGGCACGACGTTGAGGCGGTAATAAAGGTCCTCACGGAAGAGGCCCTGGTTGATCAGGTGCTTCAAATCCTTGTTGGTGGCCGCGACGATGCGGACATCGGTGCGGATGGGCGTACGGCCGCCGACGGTCGTGTATTCGCCCTGCTGCAGGACGCGCAGGAGACGTGTCTGGGCGTCCATCGGCATGTCGCCGATCTCGTCGAGGAAGAGGGTTCCGCCCTCCGCCTGTTCGAAGCGGCCGGTGGAGCGGTTCTGGGCGCCGGTAAACGCGCCCTTCTCATGGCCGAAGAGTTCCGATTCGATCAGGTCGCGCGGGATGGCGGCCATGTTGATCGCCACGAACGGACCGTTGCGCCGCTTGCCATAGTCATGGAGCGCACGGGCGACCAATTCCTTGCCGGTGCCGGACTCACCGGTGATCATCAGCGTCAGGTCGGTCTGCATCAGACGCGCGAGCACCCGGTAGATTTCCTGCATGGCGGCGGAGCGGCCGACCAGCGGCATGCCGTCCTGCATGTCGTCGTCGAGGCGGGCAGGCTTGCGCTTCGGCTCGGCGAGCGCCCGGCCGATGATGGCGATCAGCTCGGTCAGGTCGAACGGTTTCGGCAGGTAGTCGTAGGCACCTTTCTCAGACGCCTTGATGGCCGTCATGAAGGTGTTCTGGGCACTCATGACGAGCACCGGGAGCTCGGGCCGCGCCTTCTTGATGCGCGGCAGAAGGTCGAAGGCGTTCTCGTCCGGCATGATCACGTCGGTGACGACGAGATCCCCCTCGCCGGCCGAAATCCATCGCCACAGGGTGGCGGCATTGGAGGTGATGCGCACTTCGTAGCCAGCCCTGGTCAAGGCCTGGTTCAGAACGGTGCGGATGGCCGCGTCGTCGTCGGCGACAAGGATCGTGGCAGTCATTTTACGTTTCCTGTGGAGTTCAAGGCGCGGCCGTCGGTGGCCTCTTCCTTGTGCATGGGCATCAGAACACGGAATATCGTCCGGCGCGCCTGGCTGTCGCATTCGACGATGCCGCCATGGCCGCCGATGATCTTGGCGACCAGGGCCAAGCCCAGGCCGGAGCCGTTCGTCTTCGTGGTGATGAAGGGATCGAAAAGATGCGGCACGAGGTCGGTCGGAACGCCCGGTCCGTTGTCGATGACGCAGAATTCGAGCGGCAGGGAGATCTTGTCCCGGGTGCCGGCGACCGAAAGCTTGATGCCGGGGCGATAAGCGGTGGTCAGCATGATTTCGCCGTCCGGCTGGTCGCCGACGGCTTCGGCCGCGTTCTTGATGAGGTTGAGGAAGACCTGCACCAGCTGGTCGCGGTTGGCAAAGACCGGCGGCAGCGACGGGTCGTACATTTCGGAAATCTTGATGTTGCGGGCAAAACCGGCCTTGGCGACCGCCTTCACGTGATCGAGCACCGAATGGATGTTGAGGGCTATGCGATCGACCGGCCGTTCGTCGGAGAAGACTTCCATGCGGTCGACCAGCGAGACGATCCGGTCGGTCTCGTCGCAGATCAGCTGGGTCAGCGCCCGGTCGTCGTCGGGAACGACGCTTTCCAGAAGCTGGGCGGCGCCGCGGATGCCCGAGAGCGGGTTCTTGATCTCGTGGGCGAGCATGGAGGCCAGACCCGTTACCGAACGAGCGGCGGCGCGGTGGGTGAGCTGGCGGTCGATCTTGTCCGCCATGGAGCGTTCCTGGAAGACGACGACCACCGAGCCCGGCTCGCTGACCACGGGCGCGACATAGAGATCGACCAGCTTGTCCTGGCCGAGACGCGGCGACGACAGGTCGACGCGGTATTCGTTGACGGGCGCTTTACGCTCGCGCACCTGGTCGATCAGGGCGAGAAGCGGGCTGCCGAAGGGGATGAAGGTGGAGATCTTGTTCTTGGCGAGATGGGAGGCGCTGGCGCCGAAGAAGGCCTCCGCCTCCCAGTTC
This sequence comes from Neorhizobium galegae, assembly GCF_021391675.1. NCBI lineage: Bacteria > Pseudomonadati > Pseudomonadota > Alphaproteobacteria > Hyphomicrobiales > Rhizobiaceae > Neorhizobium > Neorhizobium galegae. The sequence goes on along the minus strand of NZ_CP090095.1, from coordinate 1,970,210 downwards.
GCGAACGCGACCTTGCCCGCCGCATCGACCAGGATCACCGGGTTCTGCACCGAGTTGAGGACAGCCATGGCGAGCGCGTTGCCGATCGTGGCATCCTGCGCCGGGGACTTGCTCATGCGGCCTCCTTCTGAGCGGCGGCGGGTTGGCCGCCGAGCGCTGCAATCATCCGGCGCGAGACATCGGCCGGGTCTTTCGAAATCATGATGGCGGCCTTTTCTTCGACGGGCAGATTCGACGCGTAGCGATCGAGATACCAGCCGAGCTGTTTTCGCGCATGGCGGAGGCCGGCCTCGCGGCCGTAGAGCTCCAGCATCGCTTCATAGTGTTCGACGACCAGATCGGCGATCTCGGCCTGCGACGGCGCGGCGTGGCCGGCGAGCCAGCCGACATGCCACGGACGCCCTTGAGCACCGCGGCCGACCATGACCGCATCGGCACCGGAGCGCGCCAGGATACCTTGAGCGTCCTCGGGCGATTCGACGTCGCCATTGGCGATCAGCGGGATGGAGATCGCGTCGCGCACCGCGCGGATCGCATCCCAGTCCGCCCTGCCCTCGTAGAACTGCATGCGGGTGCGGCCGTGGATCGTGACCAGCTGGATGCCGGCCTGTTCGGCACGGCGGGCGATCTCGGGCGCGTTGATGGAGTTCTCGTCCCAGCCGAGCCGCATCTTCAGCGTTACCGGCACCTTGACCGCATTGACGGTCGCTTCGATCATGGACAGGGCGTGGTCTGGATCGCGCATCAGCGCCGAGCCCGAATAACCGCCCGTCACCTTCTTGGCCGGACACCCCATGTTGATGTCGATGATGTCTGCGCCGTTGTCGGCGGCGATCCGTGCGGCTTGCGCCATCGGCTGCGCCTCGCGACCGGCGAGCTGCACCATGTGCGGCGAAATCCCGGCGCCCTTGAGCCGCGCCCATGATTCGCCGCGGTTGAGAATGAGTTCACCGCTGGCGACCATTTCCGTCACGACCAGCCCGGCGCCATAACGCCAGGCAAGCCGCCTGAACGGCAGATCGGTGACGCCGGACATCGGCGCCAGGACGACGCGATTGCGAATGGCGACAGGCCCGATCTGAAAAGGCTTGGCAAGATCTTGAAAACTCAAATGATGATCTTTCGGGCACATGAGATTGTTGCACTATTTTTATTCAGGTCTCGGGCGTTTGCCAAGAGCAATTCCGGAACTGCGTTATTTTTGAGCGGCATGCTGGAATTCAGGCTTTTGGTCCTATAGTTCTGCGCCTGTCAATCCAAAACGAATTACGGGTCGGGGACGACAAAGCCATGACAATCGGTTCCAAGACAATCGGTATCGTCATCGTCGCCGCGGGCCGCGGGGAACGGGCGGGCTCTGCGGAGGAAGGTCCGAAGCAATACAGGCGGATCGGAGCCAAGCCGGTCATCGCCCACACGCTCGAACGGTTTCTCACCTGGCCCCGAAGCGGCCCGATCGTCGTCGTCATCCATCCGGACGACGAGGCGCTGTTCGCGGCGGCGACCGTCGATGTCAGGGGCGCGGGCAGCGTGATCACCACATTCGGCGGCGAGACCCGGCAGCGCTCGGTCTATGAAGGCCTGCGCGCCCTCTCCGGCACCGAGGCCACCCATGTGATGATCCACGATGCGGCGCGGCCGTTCGTCGACCACGGCGTGCTCGACCGGGTGGCGCAGGCGATCGATGAAGGACAAGACGGCGTGCTGCCGGCCATTCCCGTCAGCGACACTCTGAAACGCGGCGGTTCCGACGGGCTGGTGCACGAGACCGTGCCCCGCTCCGGCCTCTATGCCGCACAGACGCCGCAGAGCTTCCTTCTCTCGGAAATCCGCACCGCCCATGAAAAGGCGGCGGCCCTGCGCCGCGAGGATTTTACCGACGACGCCTCGATCGCCGAATGGGCCGGTCTGCCGGTGACGCTGGTGGAAGGATCGGTCGACAACATCAAACTCACCGTGAAGCGGGATATCGCCATGGCCGACGAAAAACTCTCGCAGACCCGGTCCTCGACTGCCCTTCCCGATGTGCGGACCGGCAACGGCTACGACGTGCACCAGCTGGAACCCGGCGACGGGGTGACGCTTTGCGGCGTGTTCATTCCGCACGACCAGAGGCTCAGCGGCCATTCGGATGCCGATGTCGCCCTGCATGCCTTGACCGACGCGCTGCTCGCCACCTGCGGCGCCGGCGATATCGGCGACCATTTTCCGCCGTCCGACATGCAATGGCGCGGGGCGCCGTCGAAAATCTTTCTCGACCATGCGGCGAAGATCGTCCGCGAACGCGGCGGCACGATCATGAACGCAGACATCTCGCTGATTGCAGAAGCCCCGAAGATCGCCCCGCACCGCCAGGAGATGCGCGAAACCCTCTCCGAGATCCTCGGCATTTCGCTCGACCGCTGCTCGGTGAAAGCGACCACCAACGAGAAGATCGGCTTCATCGGCCGCCGCGAGGGCATCGCCGCGATCGCCACAGCGACCGTCGTTTATCGCGGAGACGCCGCGTGAGCCTGTTTCCCGCCGATATCGAGGACCAGGCCCGACAGATCGTTGCCGATTTCACGGCGCGCGGGAAAATGGTCGCAACCGCCGAATCCTGCACTGGCGGGCTGATCGCCGGGGCGTTGACGGAGATTTCCGGCTCGTCGGCCGTCGTCGACCGCGGTTTCGTCACCTATACGAACCAGGCGAAGATGGACATGCTCGGGGTGGCGGACGCCACCCTGGCGTCGCATGGCGCGGTGTCGAAGGAAACGGCGCTGCAGATGGTGCATGGCGCGCTTTATCGCTCGCAGGCGAGCGTGGCGGTTGCGGTGACCGGCATTGCCGGTCCCGGCGGCGGATCAGCGGAAAAACCGGTCGGCCTGGTGCATCTGGCTGCGAAAAGCCGCTTGGGGAAAATCCTGCACCGGGAAATGCTGTACGGCGATATCGGCCGCACGGAGGTCAGGCTTGCGACGGTGCGCACTGCGCTCGCGATGCTGACCGAGGTGGCCGCTCAGGCGTAGATCTTGTCGGCCCGCTTTTCGAAGGCTTCGGCGAACATGCGGAAGGCGCGGTCGAACATCGAGCCCATCAGGGCGCCGAGAATCATGCTCTTGAATTCGTAATCGATGAAGAAATGCACGATGCACCCCTCTGGGCCGGCATCCGGCGAACCGTCGGCCGCCGGCTCGAACCTCCAGCGGTTGTCGAGATATTTGAACGGTCCCTCGATATATTTCACGTCGATGATCCGCTCGGCCGGATTGAGCAGGACCTGGGTGGTGAAGGTCTCGCGGATCGCCTTGTAGCCGACGGTCATATCGGCCACGAGCAGCGTCTTGCCGTCCCGCTCCTTGGAAGAACGTACGGTCAATGCTTCGCAGAGCGGCAGGAACTGCGGATATTTTTCGACATCGGCAACGAGCGCGTACATCTGTTCGGCGCTGTGCTTGACGGGGCGGCGGATTTCGAACTTTGGCATGATCCCGAGTTAAGCGTCCGCTCTGATAAGATCAAGAAGATCGCGCATCTCGCGACGGGATTTCAACACCAGAACCGGCTTTCCGGCCGCGTGGGCTGCCAACCCGGCAAGCACGCGCGGGCCATAGACCCTCTCCCAGGTCCAGACGAAGCGGAGGAAATCGAGATCGATCTTTTCCGGGCAGCCGGGTGCCATTTCCGGGCGGGTGCCTCCCCTGTTGGTGATCCAGCGGCCGAGAATGCCCCAGACGCACAGCCAGCGCGGCATGCGCACCCAGATGACGAGATCGCTGCGCGGCACGCGAAGGTCGAAAGTGGACGTATTGGTGCCGTCCATGATCCAGCGTTCACCGGCAGTCAACTCGGCGATTATGCGATGCTGTTCCGGCTTTTCGCGCTGCACCCAGCCCGGCAGCCAGAGCACATCCCGGTCGATCGAGATGTAGGCAAGCCCGAAGCGGCGGGCGATCTTCTGCGACAGCGTCGATTTGCCGCCGCCGGAACAGCCGATGACCAGAATCCGATCGGCACCGAGTATCTTGTGTGCTGCTTCGGCAATTCCCACGTAACGGATCGCATTCGCGCCAGATTCCATATCCATCATGCTCTCCCGTGAATCAGGCTCTCGGTATCGTGACTGGCGGTAACTGCCGATGACGACAGGAGGATTTCAATGTCAAACAGACGGCGCTATAGAGATCGCCGAATGCGATTGTGACAGAGCTTTGACGCGGACGTCGGAGGGGCTGGTTCAACCACCGGTCATTTGTTGATGTCAGACGGCATTCAGATTAATTAGATTTAATGTAGCATCCATCCGGTTGCAGTGATCCAGAGTCGCAAGCGCGCGTACAATTGGTATACTCAACCGACAGCAGACCGGGCGCAGCCGAAAGAGGCATCCATGGACGATTTCTCGCAGATGATAAAGCTGCTCGAATCCGCAAAGCAGCTTGCAGACATGAACCAGCTCCCCATGCTCGTCTATCTCATTGAAATGGCTAAGGCCGAAGCGCGCGGCCACAGGTTCACGCTGCGCGAAAGACGACGCGGACAGGACAAGAGCGAAAAGATCCAGGCAGCCGAATAAGCCTGGAACCGGCTGCCGCCCTACTCGGCGGCGGCCAGGACTTTCTTCTCGCGCGCGGCCTTGAGGCGGGCGAAATCGTCGCCGGCATGGTGCGAAGACCGGGTCAGCGGGCTGGACGACACCATCAGGAAACCCTTGGAATAGGCAACGGTCTCGTAGGACTTGAACTCCTCCGGCGTGACGAAGCTTTCTACCTTATGGTGCTTTCGGGTCGGCTGCAGATACTGGCCGATCGTCAGGAAATCGACGTCGGCGGTGCGCAGATCGTCCATCAGCTGCAGCACTTCGTTGCGCTCTTCGCCAAGCCCCACCATGATTCCCGACTTGGTGAACATGGTCGGATCCAGCTCCTTCACCCGCTGCAGCAGCCGGACGGAGTGGAAATAACGGGCGCCGGGGCGCACCGTCAGATAGTTGCCCGGCACGGTTTCCATATTGTGGTTGAACACGTCCGGCTTGGCGGCGACGACGCGCTCCAGCGCACCGGGCTTCTTCAGGAAGTCGGGCGTCAGGATTTCGATCGTCGTTGCCGGCGACGCGGCACGGATCGCCCAGATCACCTTCTCGAAATGTTCGGCGCCGCCGTCGGCCAGGTCATCGCGGTCGACGGAGGTGATGACCACGTGGGACAGGCCCATCTGCTTGACGGCCTTGGCGACGTTTTCGGGCTCTTCCATGTCGAGCGCGTTCGGCTTGCCGGTCGCCACGTTGCAGAAGGCGCAGGCGCGGGTACAGATCTCGCCCATGATCATGAAGGTGGCGTGCTTCTTGTCCCAGCACTCGCCGATATTGGGGCAGCCCGCTTCCTCGCAGACCGTGACCAGCTTGTTTTCCTTCACGATCGCACGGGTTTCCTGATAACCCTTGGAGACCGGTGCACGAACGCGGATCCATTCCGGCTTGCGCATCACCTCGGTATCGGGACGATGCGCCTTTTCCGGATGACGGACGCGCTTTTCATCGCCGGATGCGATCGTGTCGAGAATGGTGACCATAGATACCTGCTTTCAACCGCTTGGAGCGCGGCTACCGTCAGCGCCTGACGAGTTTGGCGATAAATAGCAAAATGCAGGAGCCGATGAAACCTGCAACCAGGTAACCCAGCCATCCGTCTGCAACATGGATGTTGAACCTGTTGAAGATGCCGTTGGCGAGAACCGCGCCGACGATGCCGATGACGATGTTCATGAAAATGCCGAAGCGGACATCCATCAGCTTGCCGGCGAGCCAACCCGCCAGGCCGCCGATGATGATTGCCGCAATCCAACCTATCTGCATGCTACGCTCCCGTTCCAGAGACACTCATATGGGCGGCGCCTCGCCGTGGAACAATCCCCGGCAAGGCTATCTCGTCAGGCATTCAGCGCCCGGCCATAGGCGTCGAGCACGCTTTCCTTCATCGTCTCGGAGATGGTCGGATGCGGGAAGATGGTGTGCATCAGCTCCTCTTCCGTCGTCTCCAGGTTCATGGCGACGACGAAGCCCTGGATCAGTTCGGTGACTTCGGCACCGACCATGTGGGCGCCGATGAGTTCGCCGGTCTTCTTGTCGAAGATGGTCTTGACGAGGCCCTGGTCCTCGCCGAGCGCGATCGCCTTGCCGTTGGCGACGAACGGGAAACGGCCGACGCGGATGTCGCGGCCCTGCTCTTTCGCCTTGGCTTCAGTGAGGCCGACGGAGGCGACCTGCGGATGGCAATAGGTGCAGCCCGGGATTTTCAGCTTGTCCATCGGATGGACATTCGGCAGGCCGGCGATCTTTTCGACGCAGATGACCGCTTCATGCTCGGCCTTGTGGGCGAGCAGCGGCGGGCCGGCGACGTCGCCGATCGCATAGAGGCCGGGCACATTGGTCTTGCCGTAGCCGTCGATGACGATGAAGCCGCGGTCTGTCTTCACGCCGAGTGTCTCAAGGCCGATGCCTTCGATATTGGCCTGGACGCCGACGGCCGAGATCATCCGGTCGGCGGTGATCGCTTGCGTCTTGCCGTCCTTGAGTTCGATCGTCGCGGTGACCGAGTTGTCACCCTTCTCGACCTTGGCGACCTTGGCTTCGAGCAGGATCTTCATGCCCTGGCGCTCGAACTGCTTCTTGGCGAGCGCGGAGATCTCCGCGTCCTCGACCGGCATGACCTGGCTCATGATCTCGACGACGGTGACCTCGACGCCCATGGTGCGGTAGAAGCTCGCAAACTCGATGCCGATCGCGCCCGAGCCCATGACCAGCAGCGACTTCGGCATCTCTTCCGGCTTCATCGCCTCGAAATAGGTCCAGATCAGCTTGCCGTCCGGTTCGATGCCGGGAAGTGCGCGCGGGCGGGCGCCTGTCGCAATGATGATGTGCTTGGCGGTATAGGTGCCCTCGCCCAGCGTATTCTTCGGGATCGGGCCAACCGGTTCGACCGGCTTCTTGGCGGTCTTCGAAACGACGACCTCACCCGGCTTGGTAAGCTTCGCCTCGCCCCAGATGATGTCGACCTTGTTCTTCTTGAACAGGAAACCGACGCCGTTGTTCATGCGGTGCGCGATGCCGCGCGAGCGGTCGACGATCGCCTTGACGTCCGGCTTGATCGTGCCTTCCAGCGTCAGGCCGTAATCTTTCGCATGGGTCGCGGTGTGCATGACGTCGGCCGAGCGCAGAAGCGCCTTGGTCGGAATGCAGCCCCAGTTGGAGCAGATGCCGGCGAGGTGCTCGCGCTCGACGACGGCGACCTTCAGCCCGAGCTGGGATGCCCGGATGGCGGCGATATAACCGCCGGGACCGGAACCGATAACGATGACGTCGTAGGATTGAGCCATTGCTTTCCTGCCTTCTCATTGGGGGGCCAGCTCCAAGCGGCCCGCCTCGGGAAATCTTGTTCTACAGCCCCAGCATCATCCGGACGACGGGCTCGAGGCCGCGTCCGATGGCTCGGGTATTTTCTGCATCGAGATGCACGCCGTCGATCGGTGTCGTTTTGGCGACCGAACCCGCATCGAAGAAGCCGCAGCCTAGTTCGTCGGCGAGGTCCCGATAGAGCGATGCGAGCATCGAAGACTGCTCGATGGCTCCCCGATACAGCGCTCCGGTCATCGGGTTTGCGGTCTCGCAGAGCCTCGGCGGCGACACGATAAGGATTTCAGGCGTGTCGCATTCCCGGCCCCAGTCGTGGAAGCGCACGAGGCTGACCAGCTTCTTCACACCCTGCCGCGCGCCCATGGCCGTGCCGTGGATGATCGGCTTCAGGTCATTGGTGCCAAGCATGATAATGACCAGCTCGAGAGGACCATGGCTATGAAGGGCTGTCGGCAGCAGCCGCGCACCATTGCGATCGCAATCGGCAAGCCCGTCGTCATAGGCGGTGGTACGACCGCCGAGACCCTCAGCGACCACATTGACCGCGGGACCGAGCGCTGCCTGCAGCACGCTCGGCCAGCGATCTTCGAAGGCATGGCGGCCGCCGGTCGCGGCATCCGTACCCCAGGTCAATGAATCGCCATAGCAGAGAACGGTTTTCATGGACGCACCTCCGATACCCCTCCCCCTTGCGGACACCCTCCCCGCAAGGGGGAGGGAAAGACCGGACTACACCAGCATCGCCATCGGGTTTTCGATGTAGCGCTTGAAGGCGGACGCGAGTTCCGCGCCGAGCGCGCCGTCGATGACGCGGTGGTCGAAGGCGAAGGTTGCCGTCATCACCGTGCCCACCTTGATCTCGCCGTTCTTGACGATCGGCTTCTCGACGCCTGCGCCGATCGAGACGATCGAGGCCTGCGGCAGGTTGACGATCGAGGTGAAGTTGGAGACGCCGAACATGCCGAGGTTGGACACGGATGTCGTGCCGCCCTGGTATTCCTCCGGCTTCAGCTTCTTGTCGCGGGCGCGCCTGGCCAGATCCTTCACCTCGTTTGAGATGGCGGACAGCGTCTTCGTTTCAGCCTTGCGGACGATCGGGGTGATCAGGCCGTCCGGGATGGATACGGCCACGCCGACGTCCGCATGCTTGTGCAGCACGCGGGCCGTCGAGGTCCAGGAAGCATTCGCCATCGGGACATCGCGCAGAGCGAGCGCCATCGCCTTGATGATGAAGTCGTTGACCGACAGCTTGAAGGCCGGAACCTCGCCTTTGTCGGTCTTCTTCATCGGCGAAGACTTGTTGATCTCGGCGCGCAGCTTCATCAGCGCGTCGAGCTCGCAATCCATCGAGACGAAGTAGGACGGAACCGTCTGACTCGACTCGGTGAGGCGCGAGGCGATCGTCTTGCGCATGCCGTCATGCGGCAGAAGCTCGTAGGAGCCCTCGGGGAAAAGCTTCAGGACGGTATCGTCCGCCGGCCCCTTGGCCATGGCCGGCGCCGGTGCGGCGGCGGCCTGCGGAGCGACAGCCGGTGCAGCCTTTGCGCCGCCGGAAGCCACAGCCTTTTCGATATCGGCCTTGACGACGCGTCCATGCGGGCCGGAGCCGGAAACGGCGGACAGATCGAGGCCGGCTTCCTTTGCGAGGCGACGGGCGAGTGGAGACGAGAAGGTCTTTGCGCCGGACGACGATGCCGGAGCAGCAGCCGGAGCCGGTGTAGCGACAGCAGGCGCCAGTTCGGACGCCTTCTGAACCGGAGCGGCTTCCGCCTTCGGAGCGGGTGCAGCCTCGGCCTTCGGAGCCGGAGAAGCACCGCCGCCGGCAGCGGCGGCCGAGACATCCTCGCCATCGGCGGCAAGGATGGCGATCAGCGCATTGACCTTGACGCCTTCGGTACCGGCCGCCACGACGAGCTTGGCAACGGTGCCCTCATCTACGGATTCGACTTCCATGGTCGCCTTGTCGGTCTCGATCTCGGCGAGCACGTCGCCCGACTTGACCTTGTCGCCTTCCTTGACGAGCCACTTGGAAAGATTGCCCTCTTCCATGGTGGGAGACAGGGCAGGCATGGTGATGTTGATCGGCATCGAAACATCCTCCCCTTATCTGTAGCAGACGGTTTTCACCGCCTGGACGACTTCGCCGACATTCGGCAGCGCCAGCTTTTCGAGATTGGCCGCATAAGGCATCGGAACGTCCTTGCCGGCGATCGTCAGGATCGGCGCATCGAGATAATCGAAGGCCTGCTGCATGACGCGGGTGGCGATTTCCGTGCCGACCGACGACTGCGGATACCCTTCCTCGACGGTGACGAGGCGGCCGGTCTTCTTGACTGATTCGATAACCGTCGGCAGATCCATCGGCCGGATGGTGCGAAGGTCGATCAGTTCGACGTCGATGCCTTCCTTTTCCAGCTCGGCGATTGCCTTGAGGGAATAGGTCATGCCGATGCCGAAGGACACGATGGTAACGTCCTTGCCCTTTTTGTGGATGCGGGCCTTGCCGATCGGCAGGACGAAATCGTCGAGCTTCGGCACCTCGAACTGGTGGCCGTAGAGGATTTCGTTTTCGAGGAAGATAACCGGGTTCGGATCGCGGATGGCCGCCTTCAGGAGACCCTTCGCGTCGGCTGCGGTGTACGGCATGACGACCTTGAGGCCCGGGATCTGACTATACCATGCGGCATAATCCTGGCTGTGCTGGGCGCCGACGCGGGCGGCGGCACCGTTCGGGCCGCGGAACACGATCGGCGCACCCATCTGGCCGCCGGACATGTAGAGCGTCTTGGCGGCGGAGTTGATGATCTGGTCGATCGCCTGCATGGCGAAGTTGAAGGTCATGAATTCGACGATCGGCTTCAGGCCCGCCATGGCGGCACCGACGCCGACGCCGGCAAAGCCGTGTTCGGTGATCGGCGTGTCGACGACGCGACGGGGTCCGAATTCCTGCAGCAACCCTTGCGTGATCTTGTAGGCGCCCTGGTATTCGGCGACTTCCTCGCCCATGACGAAGACGTCTTCGTCGCGGCGCATTTCCTCGGCCATGGCGTCGCGAAGCGCTTCGCGAACGGTGGTCATGACCATTTCGGTACCGGCCGGGATATCCGGATCGGCAGCGGCCTCGGCCTTCGGCTGGGCCGGGACCGGAGCAGCCGCCGGCTTTTCTTCCGGGGCAGCCTGAGCTTCAGCCTTCGGAGCCTCCTTGGCAGGTGCCGAAGAACCGATCGCATCGGCGCTTTCGCCGTCCTGCAGGAGCACGGCGATCTTGGTGTTGACCTTGACGTTTTCGGTTCCGGCTTCGACCAGCAGTTTGCCGATCACGCCTTCATCGACGGCTTCCACTTCCATGGTTGCCTTGTCGGTCTCGATTTCGGCGATCACGTCGCCGGAGGTGACCTTGTCACCCTCTTTTTTCAGCCACTTGCTGAGCGTACCTTCCTCCATGGTCGGAGAAAGGGCGGGCATCAGGATATCGATTGGCATTGGGTTCCCTCCCCGCGATCAGAGCAGAATGTCGGTGTAGAGCTCGGACGCATCCGGCTCCGGATCGGCCTGGGCAAAATCGGCGCTATCCGAAACGACGTCGCGGATATCCTTGTCGATCGCCTTCAGCTCGTCCTCGGTCGCCCAGCCCTTTTCGATGAGGCGCAGACGCACCTGCTCGATCGGGTCGTGCTCGGAGCGCATCTTCTGCACCTCGTCCTTGGATCGATATTTCGCCGGGTCGGACATGGAGTGGCCGCGATAACGGTAGGTGAGCATTTCGAGAATGATCGGGCCCTTGCCGGAGCGGCAATGCTCGAGCGCCTCGTCGCCGGCAGCCTTGACGGCGCGAACGTCCATGCCGTCGACCTGGATGCCCGGAATACCGAAGCCGGAACCACGCAGCGAGTAGTTCGACTGCGCCGTTGCACGGGCCGTCGAGGTGCCCATCGCATAGCGGTTGTTCTCGACGATATAGACGATCGGCAGCTTCCAGAGGGCTGCCATGTTGAAGCTCTCGTAGACCTGGCCCTGGTTGGCCGCGCCGTCGCCGAAATAGGCGACCGAGACGCTGTCATTGCCACGGTACCTGTTGGCGAAGGCGAGACCGGTGCCGAGCGAGACCTGGGCACCGACGATGCCGTGGCCGCCGTAGAAATTCTTTTCCTTGGAGAACATGTGCATCGAGCCGCCCTTCCCCCGGGAATAGCCACCCTTGCGTCCCGTCAGCTCCGCCATGACGCCACGTGCGTTCATGCCGGTTGCCAGCATGTGCCCGTGGTCGCGATAGGCGGTGATAACCTGGTCACCGTCCTGCTGCGCCATCTGCATGCCGACGACGACCGCTTCCTGGCCGATATAGAGATGACAGAACCCGCCGATGAAGCCCATGCCGTAGAGCTGGCCGGCCTTCTCCTCGAAACGGCGTATCAGGAGCATCTCACGATAGGCGTGAAGATCCTGATCCTTGCCGAAATCCGGCGTATTCTTGCCCGTAAACTCCTTGGCGGAGGATTTCGAGGCAGATTTGATTGCAGACTTTGCCGCTGGTTTGCGGCCGGATACAGACGCGGTCTTGGTCGGCGCCATTCATCCCTCCCTTTGAGTTCTGCGTTGAGAGCGAGATTGCGCCCTGACGTGTATCGCCAGATTCCCACTCTGGTTTCGGGGCGTACCATAGGCAAGAAAGGCTGCCCCAGCAATGCCATAAATGCATGGCTCACATTCCGCGCAACCTACTGAAAAGGTTACAGAAATGTAAAATTAACCGAAATCAGGTTAATTTAGAAGTAGTTGTTGAAGATGACGATTTCGTCGCCCCGGGAAATATTCAGCTGATAGCGGGCGATCTCGTCCAGCATGTCCTTGTCGAGCGAGCCGTCGCTCATCAGCTGAACCTGCCGCTCCAGCGTCTCGCGCCGAGCGGTCAACTTTGCGAGCTCGCCTGCACGCGCCTGCCGCTGACGTTCGAATTCCTCCGTGGCGATCAGGCCGAGATCACCGTGGATGGAATGATAGCCGAAATAGGAAAGAAACGCGACTGTGATGGCTGGAAGGGCAAAACGGCCGAATCTTCTTTTCTTATGATGCTTTGTCCACATGCCGCTCTAACGCCTTGCCACGCTTACGGGATCTCAAATCGGATCCGAAACAGAGCTTCAAATTCGCAGAACTTGCTTAAGCAATCGTTGACCAGAATCATGACGCGAAAAAGCCCGCGCTTTTGACGCGGGCTTTCATTGGAAATGTCGGATTGAAAAGCCTCAGGCTTTCAGGATGCCGCGGCCGGCATAAACGGCCTGCGGACCCAGCATCTCCTCGATGCGGATGAGCTGGTTGTACTTGGCAAGCCGGTCGGAACGCGACAGCGAGCCGGTCTTGATCTGTCCGCAATTGGTGGCCACGGCGAGATCGGCGATCGTCGAGTCTTCGGTTTCGCCCGAGCGGTGCGACATGACGGCGGTGTAGGCCGCCTTGTGGGCAGTCTCGACGGCATCGAGCGTTTCCGACAGCGAGCCGATCTGGTTGACCTTGACGAGGATGGAGTTGGCGACACCCATCTTTATGCCGTCGCGCAGGCGCGCCGAATTGGTGACGAACAGGTCGTCGCCGACGAGCTGGCACTTGGCGCCGATCTTGTCGGTCAGGTACTTCCAGCCGGCCCAATCGTCTTCCGCCATGCCGTCTTCGATCGAAATGATCGGGTACTTGGCTGCAAGCTCGGCCAGGTAATCGGCCATGGCTTCCGGCTCGAGCGTACGGCCCTCGCCTTCCATTTCGTACTTGCCGTTCTTGAAGAATTCAGTCGAGGCGCAATCGAGCGCCAGGCAGACGTCGTCGCCAGGCGTGTAACCGGCCTTCTCGACCGATTTCATGATGAAGTCGAGGGCTTCCGACGCGCTCTTCAGGCCCGGTGCGAAACCGCCTTCGTCGCCGACATTGGTATTGTGGCCCTGGGCCGCCAGTTCCTTCCTGAGGACGTGGAAGATCTCCGAGCCCATGCGCACGGCGTCCTTCAGCGTATCGGCGCCGACCGGCATGACCATGAATTCCTGGAAGTCGATCGGGTTGTCGGCATGGGCGCCGCCGTTGATGATGTTCATCATCGGGACCGGCAGGACATGCGCGTTCGGACCGCCGACATACCGGTAGAGCGGCAGGCCGGACGTTTCGGCGGCAGCCTTGGCGACGGCGAGCGAGACGCCGAGGATGGCATTGGCGCCGAGGCGCGACTTGTTCGGCGTGCCATCGAGCGCGATCATCGTCTTGTCGATATGGATCTGGCTTTCGGCATCAAAACCGCCGATCGCATCGAAGATCTCGGTGTTGACGGCTTCGACCGCCTTTTCGACGCCCTTGCCGTGATAGCGCTTGCCGCCGTCGCGGAGTTCGACGGCTTCGTGAGCGCCGGTGGAGGCGCCCGACGGAACGGCCGCACGGCCCATCGAACCGTCTTCCAGATAGACATCCACCTCTACGGTCGGATTGCCGCGGCTGTCGAGAATTTCGCGAGCGATGATATCGGTGATGGCGGTCAAGGGTCTCTCCCTGGGTTTGGACTTGACGTCACGAGGTCACTGAAAATGTCTCATAATCAATGACACGAAAATTACAATCGAAGCAGTTTGCGCGCTTTTTGTGGGCGGGCTCAAGCCGCCTTGGCAACGGCATCGAGCGCGAGCAGCTTTTCGAGCAGCCGCGGCATGTCCTTCAGATGCACCATGTTGGGGCCGTCCGAGGGCGCGTTGTCCGGATCCTCGTGCGTTTCGATGAACAGGCCCGCTATGCCGACGGCGACCGCTGCCCGCGCGAGGACCGGCACCATGGTGCGGTCTCCTCCGGTGGAGCCTCCCTGCCCGCCAGGCTGCTGTACGGAATGCGTCGCATCGAAGATCACCGGCGCGCCCATGGACGCCATGATCGGCAGCGAACGCATGTCGGAGACCAGCGTGTTGTAGCCGAAGGAGGCGCCGCGCTCGCACAGCAGAACGTTCGGGTTGCCGCTCTGGGTGATTTTGGCGAGCACGTTCTTCATGTCCCAAGGTGCCAGGAACTGGCCCTTCTTGACGTTGATGACGCGGCCGGTCTTGGCGGCGGCGACAAGCAGATCCGTCTGGCGGGACAGAAAAGCCGGGATCTGCAGGATGTCCACCGTCTTTGCGACGACAGCGCATTGTTCTTCCGTATGAATGTCGGTCAGAACCGGAAAGCCGAATTCCTGCTTCAGGTCTGCGAAGATTTCCATGGACTCTTCGAGCCCGATGCCGCGCTTGCCGGAAATCGACGTGCGGTTGGCCTTGTCGTAGGAGGATTTGTAGACGAGGCCGATACCGAGCTTGCCGCAGAGTTCCTTGAGCGCGCCTGCCATCATGAAGGCGTGGTCGCGGCTTTCCATCTGGCAGGGGCCGGCAATCAGCGACAGTTTTGCGTCCTGCGCGAAAACCACCTTGCCGTCTCCTTCGCCGACGGAGACGCTGGAATTTGCGGTAACTTCCATGAACCTATTCCTCGAAGCCGAACAAAACACCCTGGCCGGGCGCCGCCGAGACGAGAACACGGCCCTCCCGGCGGACGAATGCGACGTCATTAGCAGCAAGGGTGATCTCTGTCACGGCAAGATCGGCCGTCTTGAAGATGATCAGCCGGCCGCGCAGCCCCTCGGCATCCGGCGTCGACGGCAGGGCGAATTCCGCATCGAGTTCGTGATCCTGCAGGATGCGAATGCGGGCATTGGCCGCGGCAAGCTCGATCGACGCAGCCTCCGGCTTGGCCTTTGTCATCAGCACCTGCTCGGCCAGGGGTGCGAAATCGGAGGGCGCCGATGCCGACAGGATGATCTCGCTCAGCCCCATGACCGCATTGGAATGGCGCTCCAGCTCGTCGCGATCGGCCGGCAGGGGATTGATGCGCTGACAGGAAAACATCAGGAAGTCGGGCGCCCGGTCATCACCCGCAAAAGCCAGCCGGAAGCTCGCCTGGGTTTCGGTACCGTCGGCCAAGGTCATCCCGCGGGAGAATTCCAGCACGTCGCCTGCCGAAACGCCACGCATCTTGAAACGTGCGTGATCGGCCATCGCGTCGCCCGTGGCGACAACGAGCGCCGAGAAGCCCTGCCTGTCGCGTCCCTTGCGGAAGGCCAGATCGCGTGCGGTAAAAACGTTGCCGCGTTTGGCGGCAGCGCTTGCATGACGGCGATTGGCAACAGCCAGCGGCTCCAGATAGCTGCCATCCGAGAAGAACACACAAGCATTGGCTGTGCCGAAAGGATGAAAAGCGTCGGGCGCAACTGTAAAACCAAGCTTCGTGAGCCGGGAACGCGCAGCGGTAAGTCCCGCCACCGGCAGCACGAGATGATCGATTGGTCTTGCGTTCACGCGAGGGCCCCCGGATTTGGAATCGCAAAGCTACTTTGGCAGCCGGCTCGCGCCGCGCAAGTGGTGAGACCCGAGATATCTGGCACGCATCTATGAAGAAAAAATCATCATACTTCACAGAAATTTAGGGACTTGCAGAACACATATGGAACATATAGTGTCTGTTCTGGATTTGTTTCCGACTCTGAGGGTGCCAAAAGATGCTCACGCGCAAACAACAGGAATTGCTTCTGTTCATTCACGAACGCATGAAGGAATCCGGCATCCCGCCGTCATTCGACGAAATGAAGGACGCTCTCGACCTCGCGTCCAAGTCCGGCATCCACCGCCTGATCACCGCGCTCGAGGAGCGCGGCTTCATCCGCCGCCTGCCAAACCGGGCCCGGGCGCTCGAAGTCATCAAGCTGCCGGAAGCCTACTCGCCGAGCATGCAGCCGCGGCGCGGGTTTTCGCCGAGCGTCATCGAGGGAAGCCTCGGCAAACCGCAGCCGGTCGCAACGCCTCAGAAACCCGCCGCCAACGACGATTCACCGAACGCCACGACCGTGCCGGTCATGGGCCGCATCGCTGCCGGTGTGCCGATCTCGGCGATCCAGAACAACACGCATGACATCGCCGTGCCGGCCGAGATGCTCGGTTCCGGCGAGCATTATGCGCTCGAGGTCAAGGGTGATTCGATGATCGAGGCCGGCATTCTCGACGGCGATACCGTGATCATCCGCAACAGCAATACGGCCAATCCGGGCGACATCGTCGTGGCGCTGGTGGACGACGAGGAAGCGACGCTGAAGCGCTTCCGCCGCCGCGGCGCCTCCATCGCCCTCGAAGCCGCCAACCCGGCCTACGAAACCCGCATTTTTGGGCCGGACCGGGTGAAGATCCAGGGCAAGCTCGTCGGCCTCATCCGCCGGTATCACTGATCATCTGCCGGAGCGGTTCCGGCAAGGAACTATCGAAACCCTGGCTTCGCCAATCATAGTGGCGGTGCCGGCTCCAGGGACGGTCTCCGCCCGCCATGGCGGCACGGATCTGCCAGCGCCGAATGTCGGTCGCGCCGTTGAGGGAAATCTCCAGGGCTCCCGCCTTGCGAAGCGTGGCACCATTGATCATCAGGGCGCCGGACCGGCATTGGTCGAAGCGGGCACGCGGCGCAATGACAAGATTGGCGGCGTCGCAGGCGGCACCCGCATAACGGCCATCCTCGACAGCGATAACGATGCCCTTGCCCATGCTTGCCGCACACCAGGCCGTCGGCTCACAGGCGAAGCGGCCGGCAGGCGCCTGTTTTATCCTCGACTTCGCCGTTTCGAGTTCCTGTGGGGTCAGTTCGCGGCGCTCGTTGGTTTTCGCGCCGGGTGGCCTGTCGTCGGGTGGCTTGTCCCTGGATGGCGACATTTCAGGCTTGGTGGGATCGCCGAGCAAAAGCGCCCTCTTCCATTGATCGTAGACGAAGTCGGGCGGGTGGGCGCGATTGGTGGCGACCCCTTTCCCGTCTACAAGTGCTACCATCGTCCCGTCTTCCGAGATCAGGATATTCGGCAGGGGCATCGACCGCTCATGCCAGGAAAGCAGCAGAGCGGTCACCATCAGCGGCAGGCCTATCAGCCTCAGTCTCGTCCTCAGCAGGGTCAGCAGCAGAAAACCTGCCGTCGAGACGGTCAGGAACCAGGGATGCTGTCGCCCCATGCCGACATCGCCGCCCCAGGCGGCGACGTGTTTGGCGATGGCAATCACCCACTCCAGGCCGAGGCCCATGAGCTTCATGAAGGGAGCATCGAGGCCGAACGGCATCAGCAGCATGCCGGCCAGCCCGGCCGGCATGACCACGAAGGAGATGATCGGCATGGCGGCGAGGTTGGCGGCAAGGCCGTAGGTGGCGATACGGTGGAAATGCTCGACCGAGAACACGGCGGTCGAGATGCCGCCGATCAGCGAGGTCACGAAGATGCCAGCCGCAAAATTCCAGGATGCCAGCACCGGCGTCACCATAGGGTGACGGAATGGCAGAGGTTCGGGATCGCGGCGTTCCGCCCTGTGTTTCCAGAGTGCGTAGCCGGCGACCAGGGCGGCGGTGGCGGCAAACGACATCTGGAAGCTCGGCCCCAGTGCTTCCGAGGGCGACATCGCGATGATCACCAGCGCGGACAGGGCTACATTGCGCAGGCTGATCGAGGGCCGATCGAAAAGCACCGCGACCAGCATGATCGCCATCATGATATAGGCCCGCTCGGCGGAAACGCCGAAACCCGAGATCAGGTAATAGGCCGTCGCCATCATCAGGGCGCCGAGTGCGGCGATCTTCTTCACCGGATAGGCCTGGGCGAAGCCCGTGAAGACGGAAAGCACGGTGCGCACGCCGACAAAGAAGATGCCGGCGGCGAGCGCCATGTTCAGCCCGGAAATGGCGACGATATGGGCGAGGCCCGACAGTCGCAGCGCCTCGGTGGTGTCTTCGGAAATCGCCCGGCGCTCGTCCGTGACGATCGCCGCGGCAAAGGCGCCGGGATCTCCGGGCACTGTCTCCCGGATACGGGTTGCGATTGCACTGCGCAGATCGAAAAGCTGGGTTTCAACGTCCTCTATCCAGCTCCGGGTTGACGGAAGAGTAGCCTGCTTTTTCGGCGCCCCATAGAAAAATCCAACCGCGCCGATACCGTCGAAATAGGAAGAAAAGGCAAAGTCGTTGAGGCCGGGCAAGGCGGGTCCCGACGGGGGTGAAATGCGGGCGCGGCCGCTGATCGTCTCGCCGGTCTGGGCAGGCTCATGGCGGGACCTTGCCAGCAGCGATACACGCTGCGGTGGGCGCCTGACTTGCGGATTGGAGGTCCGCTCGATGCGGACGATATAACGCCAGCGGCCCTGGGCGTCGCTCTCCCTGCGCTCGACCACGCCGGCAAGCTCGGTCGTGACAGGCGTATCGAGAATGACGGTGGACCGCCTCCAGGTCTCCAACTGCGCCAGCATCATGCCTGCGAGAAAGAGTGCGAGAGCGAGCGGCAAGAGGTGCGTGGCGCCGGACCGGTAGCGCGAGACAGCCACAAATATCGCGCAGACGCAAAAGAGGAGGAAATACGGCCAGAAAGCCGGGGTCTGCGGCAGCGCAAACCAGCAGGCGGCCCCTGCCCCGACGACAACGGGCAGAAAAAGGAAGCCATGGCCATAGACCGCCTCCTCCTCCAGCATGACCGGCAGACGGCGCCGCAGCCGGTCAAGGCGTCGGCTTGGGGAGCGGCGAAAAGCCCCGCCTGACGTATGAACCGGCGCGCTGCGCTCGATCGCGGGAAAAAGCTCGGCCAGATCCCGCACCTTGACCGAGTCGGATGCGCCTCCGTTTATGCGGAGATCCGGCGGCCGGGATATCAGCTTCCCTGCCTGGGCACGCGTCGGAAATGCATCTTCCTCCGGCATGAAACGCTCTGTTCGCCCGACCGCCAAACATGCGGCAATGCAACCTGCGCGCTTCCTCCTCAGTCGTCAACTGGCCGTTAAATATCGGGAATTCCAAGGCGCGGACTAGGCTTGCAACAGGAAGTTGGACATCCAAGCAAAAGCCGCTGCCCAATAATTTTTCGCGCTGCACAAAATGCCGTCACGACAGCTTGGCATCAGCTTTCGGATCATATAGCTAAACGGTGGACGCTTAATTCTTGTGGCGCTTTTAGGGCGCCATGCCGCCAAAAAGTTGGAGGATCAGCATGACGGAAACAAGCGCAAATCTGGTAATCGGTGACAGACACGTCGATCTGCCGGTCAAGTCGGGCACCATCGGCCCTGACGTGGTCGATATCGGCGCTCTTTACAAACACACCGGCACCTTCACCTACGACCCGGGCTTCACCTCGACGGCGTCTTGCGAATCCAAGATCACCTATATCGACGGCGACGCGGGCATCCTGCTGCATCGCGGTTATCCGATCGAACAGCTGGCCGAGCATGGCGACTTCCTGGAAACCTGCTACCTGCTGCTTTACGGGGAACTGCCGACCGCTGCGCAGAAGAAGGACTTCGACTATCGCGTGACCCATCACACGATGGTGCACGAGCAGATGAGCCGCTTCTTCACCGGCTTCCGCCGCGACGCCCATCCGATGGCCGTCATGTGCGGTTGCGTCGGGGCACTCTCCGCCTTCTATCACGACTCGACGGACATCACCGATCCGCACCAGCGCATGGTCGCTTCGCTGCGCATGATCGCCAAGATGCCGACGCTTGCCGCGATGGCCTACAAGTACCATATCGGCCAGCCCTTCGTTTACCCGCAGAACAACCTGGACTATGCGTCGAACTTCCTGCGCATGTGCTTTGCCGTTCCGTGCGAAGAATATGTGGTCAACCCGGTGCTGTCGCGCGCCATGGACCGCATCTTCATCCTGCATGCCGACCACGAGCAGAACGCTTCGACCTCGACGGTCCGCCTCGCCGGTTCCTCGGGCGCCAACCCGTTCGCCTGCATCGCGGCCGGCATTGCCTGCCTCTGGGGCCCGGCCCACGGCGGCGCCAACGAAGCAGCGCTCAACATGCTGACGGAAATCGGCACGGTCGACAAAATCCCGGAATACATCGCTCGCGCCAAGGACAAGAACGATCCGTTCCGTCTGATGGGCTTCGGTCACCGGGTCTACAAGAACTACGATCCGCGCGCCAAGATCATGCAGAAGACCACGCATGAAGTGCTCGGCGAACTCGGCCACAAGGACGATCCGCTCCTGCAGGTCGCGATGGAACTCGAGCGCATCGCACTCACCGACGAGTATTTCATCGAGAAGAAGCTCTACCCGAATATCGACTTCTATTCGGGCATCACGCTGAAGGCGATGGGCTTCCCCACCACCATGTTCACCGTGCTCTTCGCACTTGCCCGCACCGTCGGCTGGATCGCCCAGTGGGCCGAAATGATCGAAGATCCGCAACAGCGCATCGGCCGCCCGCGTCAGCTCTATACCGGCGAAGCGCAGCGGGACTACATTCCGGTCTCCAAGCGTTAATCCGCAAACGACACCAAACAAAAAACCCGGTCAGAGACGACCGGGTTTTTTTGTGTCCAGAACCTGGAGAACGATGCCGGCGGCCGCTTCGCCCGGCGGCACAGGCACCTGCAGGCGCTCCCAGGTCAGATCGAAACCTTCCAGCATGGCGCGACGCTGCATCGTATCGGAGGACAAGCGCTCGGCCCAGCGGCAGAGGCTCGCCGCACGCACTACATCGTTGACGTATTCCGGCACGACTGCGTAATCGGCGATCAGGTTTGGCAGGGCGCCGGACCAGGTCTTGATGCGTTTTGCGAGCATGGTGATCAGCCAGTCGGTCTTGTAGGCCGAGACCATCGGGATTCCGGCCAGGCCGAGTTCGAGGATCACCGTGCCGGATGCGGCCAGTGCTGCGTCCGCTTCGGCGAATGCCGCCCATTTGCCGTCCGTATCGGCGGTGATCTCCGGCTTGACCTCGAAACCGGCGGCGATCTCGCGCACCAGTCTTTCCTGGCGGGGAATCGTCGGCAGCACAAAGCGGGTCGGCCCGTTGCGGGCGACGAACTCGCGGGCTGCCTCACCGAAGACCGGCAGCAGCGCCTTGATCTCCGCCGAACGGGAGCCCGGCAGAAGCATGATCGTCTTTTCTTCGCCCTGCCCCTTCACCGGGCGCCCGGCCCGGATGCCGCGGACCTTGAGGAGCGACGGATCGGCTGTCAGGCGATGGCCGACGAAGGTGGTTTCCGGCCCACCGAGACGCTTCATGGCCTCGGGCTCGAAGGGCAGCACGGCCAGAACACGGTCGACATAGGCGAGCATCGCCTTGGCGCGATATTCCTTCCAGGCCCAGACACTCGGGCAGACATAATCGACGATCGGCAGGTCCGGCAAAGCGGCGCGCACCTTCTTGGCAACGCGATGGGTGAAATCGGGGCTGTCGATGATGATCAGCACATCCGGCTTTGCCGCCACTATGGCGGCCGCCGTCTGATTGATCCGCCTGATCAGGTTCGGCAGGCGCGCGATCACCTGGGTCAGCCCCATGATCGAGAGTTCGGAAAAGTCGAAGAGCGAGGTGAGGCCCTGCGCTTCCAGCGCATCGCCGCCGACGCCGACGAGCTCGACCGGGCCGTCATGGGCTGCTTTCAGGGCCGCGATCAGATCACCGCCGAGAAGATCGCCGGACACTTCGCCGGCGATGACGCCGACCTTCAAGGTCTCGACCATCACAATCCTCCTTGCGGCAGGCCGGGATCGATGCCGCAGACGAAAATACCGGCAGCATCGGCCGCGGCAATCATCTTGGATTCTTCCAGCACCAAAGCGCGTCCCGCCTCCACGGCGATGCCGGCGAGACCGGCCTTGATGGCATTTTCGATGGTCGACGGCCCGATCGTCGGCAGGTCGGCGCGCATATCCTGCTGCGGTTTGCAGAGCTTGACGAGCACGCCTTTGCGGCGGGCGGAGATGCGGCCCTCGGCGCGCAATGCCGTCACCCGTTCCAGCATCCGGTCCGTGCCCTCGACGCCTTCCAAAGCCACGACGCGTCCGCCGACGCTGACCGCGCCCTGGCCGATATCGAGCTCGCCGAGACGCTTGGCGGCTTCGGACGCCCGATCGATATCGCGGCGGTCATCCTCGGACGGCGCGTGGGCGCCGAGCGGACCGGTCTTGGCAAGCAGGCCGGGCACGATGTCGTGGGCGCCCAGCACCTCGCAGCCCATCGCCTCGATGAGCTTGATGACCATCTGGAGCACTGAATCGTCTCCGCCGGAAAGAAGCGTGCGGACAACCGAGGGGACTTTCAGGATCGTACGGAAGGTCGGATGGATGTCGCGCCAGTCGGGCCTTCGGGCAACGCCACCGGACAGGATGACGCGGGTGATACCCCTGTCGCGAAACAGGCGTTCGATCGCCGAAAGATCGCCGACGCCGACGGAGACCGCCTCGAAACCATCGAAGCTCTGATCGGATTCATTTGCGAGCGCTACGACCAGAGGCGTTTCACCGGCCGCCTGCGCGGCTTTCGCCACATAGAGGGGCAAGAAGCCCTTCCCGGCGATGATTGCCAGCCGGCCCTTCGGCGCAAGGCTCGGGAGGCCGGCCATGTGGGATCAGCCCTTGCCGCGGAAGGTCGAGGAAATGGCACGATCGCTCTCGACAGCGATGAAATCGAGGATTTCCATCGCTTCCTTGCAGTCGGCGTAGTCGTTGCGGATCGCCGCTGCATTGGCGCGGATGTTGCTCTCGCCCTCGAAGATCTGCTTGAAGGCGCGGCGGACGGTATGGATCGTCGCGCGCTCGATGCCGGCCCGGGTCATGCCGACCACGTTCAGGCCGCCGAGGACACCCGGATTGCCGTTCAGCATGCCATAGGGGATGACGTCGTAATTGACGGCCGAAAGCCCGCCGATAAAGGCCTGGCGGCCGATGCGGGTAAACTGATGCACGGCGCAGCCGCCGCCGAGGATCGCCCGGTCCGCCACATGCACGTGGCCGGCCAGCATGACGTTGTTCGACATGATGATATCGTTGCCGAGCTGACAGTCATGCGCGACGTGCGAATTGGCGAGGAACAGGCAGTTGTTGCCGACCACGGTCTTGCCGCCACCGCCGACCGTGCCGCAGTTCATCGTCACGCCTTCGCGCATGACGCAATTGTCGCCGACCGTCAGCGTCGATTCCTCGCCTGCCTCATGCAGGCTCTGGGAAACGCCGCCGATGATCGCCATCGGAAAGATACGGCAATTGCGACCGATCTCGGTGCGACCGCTCACCACGGCATGCGACAGCAGTTCGACGCCATCCTTCAGCACCACGCGCGGGCCGACATGCGAAAACGGGCCGACGACGACGTTCTCGCCGATGACGGCGCCGTCCTCGACCAAAGCTAACGGATGGATGCGCGCGCTGGCTGCAATGCTGCTCATTCTTCTTCCTTGCGCCGGATCATTGCGCCGATATCGGCTTCGGCAACAAGTACGCCGTCCACCTTCGCGTCACAATGGAATTTCCAGATATTTCCGCGCTGCTTCTGCTTGGTGACGTGGAATTCGACCCGGTCGCCCGGCACAACCGGCTTGCGGAAGCGGGCATTGTCGATGGTCATGAAGTAGACGAGATTGCCGCCCTCGCCTTCCTTCCTGGCGCAGATGGCGCCGGCGGTCTGCGCCATGCCTTCGACCAGAAGCACGCCCGGCATGATCGGCCGCTCCGGGAAATGCCCGGTGAAATGCGGCTCGTTGGCTGTGACGTTCTTGATGCCGATCGCGGAATTGTCGCCATCGATCTCGACGATCTTATCGACCAGGAGAAAAGGATAACGGTGCGGCAGCAGCTTCATGATTTCCTGAATATCGGCCGCGCCGAGCACCGGCTTGGTCTCATCAGTCATTCTTCTTCTCTCCTCTGCGTTTCGCCCGCTCGTCCGAACGCATCAAGACTTCCGCGGTATCGCGGAGGAAATCCGGCATCGGGCGGGCGGGAATACCGCCATAACGCGCACCGGCGGGAATATCTCCCACCACACCGCTCATCGCGGCGATCTGGACGCCGTCTCCAATCGAGATGTGTCCATTAATACCGGATGCGCCACCGATCAATACGCCGTCGCCGATCCGCGTCGAACCTGCAATACCTGCACCGCTCGCTATGCCGCAATGGCGGCCGATGCGGACGTTGTGGGCGATCTGAACCTGGTTGTCGATCTTGGTGCCCTCGCCGATGACCGTATCATCCATGGCGCCGCGGTCGACCGTGGTGTTGGCACCGATCTCGACATTGTCCTGGATGATGACGCGGCCGATCTGGACGATCTTCAGCATGCCTCTCGGACCCGGAGCAAAACCAAAACCGTCCTGGCCGATGCGAACGCCATTATGGATGATCACGCCATTGCCGATGAGAGCCGCAACGACGCTCGCACCCGCTGCGATCGTGCAATCCCGGCCGATCTTGACGTCGGCACCGATAACGCTGCCGGCGCCGATGCGGGTGCCGGTGCCGATTTCCGCCCGCGCGCCGATCACGGCCATGGGCTCGATCTCGACGCCGGGTTCGAGCCTGGCGGTCGGATCCACGAAGGCGGCCGGCGAAATGCCCGGGGGAAACGAAGTGATCGGAGACGGCCGCATCGCGATCGGATGCAGGATAGCACCGGCCCGGGCAAACGCCGTGTGTGGCGTCCTGGTCAGCAGAACCGGGATATGGGCCGGAATGATCGAACGGATCGCGGTATCACAGATAATCGCGGAAGCCTTGCAGCTCTCCAGTTCGTGACGGCTTTTCCGGGACAGGATATAACAGATCTCGCCCTCGCCGGCCCGCGCAACGGGTGCAACGGAACGGATCAGCCGATCGCCGACGCTGCCATCAAGCAGTTCAGCCCCAAGAAGGGTGGCCAACTCGCGCAGGCTCACGCCATCATGGGGCGGAAAGAATTCATTGTGGTCCATAAAGCTAAAGCTCCAGAACAGATTTCCGCCCGCAACCGCGAGCGGAAATGATCAGAACTGGTTCGCCATGCTGAACCGGAATTCCTGGGTTTCGTCGAAGTCTTCCTTCATGACCGGATGCGCGTAGTCGAAGCGGATGTTGCCAAATGGCGACGCCCACATGATGCCCGCACCGACGGAAGCGCGCCAGTTCATGCTGGTGCCCTGCGCGGTGCTGGTGCCGAGCGGGACATCATTGCCGTAAAGGGTACCGGCATCGGCGAAGACGGCAGCACGCAGACCAAAGTCTTCCGGAACAGCCGGCATCGGCATCGTCATTTCGGCGGAGGCCGTAAAGTAGGTCGTGCCCCCGAGCGCATCGCCGTGATCGGTCGTACGCGGACCGATACCGTCGTTCTCGAAGCCGCGGATCTGACGACCGCCGATCGTGAACTGGTCAAAGACATGCAGATTGTCGCCGGTGGAAACCACATGGCCGGCACCGACTGCGATGGAGCCGATCAGGTCAGCTTCGGTCGACAGAAGCTGGAAATAACGGGCACGGCCGGAGATCTTGTAGAAGTCGGAGTCGCCGCCGAGACCGGCATATTCATGCGTGATCGTCGCGTAGATGCCTTCGCGCGGCAGCGTCTGGCTGTCGAGCGTGTTGTAGGTCAGCGTCTGCGAAATCGACGACTGAACGAACTTGCCCTGGTCGATCATCGAGATGTAGGGCGACGAAAGGTTATCGTCCACAGTGCCAGGGACGCCGTCGGTACCGAAGGCACCGTCGTTGTCGTACTGGATTTCCTTGTAGGTGTAGCGGAACGTGGTCGCCAGATCCTCGGTGATCGGCGCCGTTACGCGCAGGGTGACGCCCTGCTCATCGTAATCGTAATACTCGTTCGAAGAGGTCTTGCTCTTGAACAGGTCGAAACCGGCCGCCAGACGATAACCGAGGAAATAGGGCTCGGTGAACGAAAGGTTGTAGCTGCGGGCTTCGTCGAGACCGCCGCCGACTGCGACGCGGATGAACTGGCCGCGGCCGAGGAAGTTCTTTTCTTCGATCGAAGCTTCGAGCAGGAAGCCGTCGCCGCCCGCCGAGTAACCGGCGCCGATACCGAACGAACCGGTCGGCTGGTCCTCGACATCGACAACGATGACGACGCGGTCAGGCGAAGTGCCCTGCGAGGTCGAGATATTGACGGTCGTGAAGTAACCGAGCGCCTCGAGGCGACGCTTGGCGCGCGAGATCATTTCCTGGTTGAAGGCATCGCCTTCGCTGAAATCGAATTCGCGGCGGATGACATAGTCACGCGTGCGGGTGTTGCCACGGATCTCGATGCGCTCGACATAGGCACGCTCACCCTGGTCGACCAGGTAGGAAACACCGACCGTGTGGTTTTCCATGTTGCGGTCACCGCGCGGCGTGACGCGGGCGAACGGATAACCGGCCGCTGCGACGCGCTTGGAGATCGCTTCCATCGACTTCTGGATTTCGCGGGCATTATAGACGTTGCCGGCGCGGGTCTCGACCAGACCTTCGAGGTCCTGGCCGCTGATGCCCTGGACCGTGGATTCTACCGAGACGTTGCCATACTCGTAACGCTGGCCTTCCTCGACCGTGAAGCTGATATTGTACTTGTTGCCCGATTCATCGAGCACCGCTTCCGACGAGATGACGCGGAAGTCAGGATAACCGTGGTTATAATAGAACTGACGCAGCGCTTCCTCGTCGGCGCGCAGCTTGTCCTCGCTGTAGACGTCCTTGCGGGTCAGGAAGGACAGCGGACCGGATTCCTTGGTGATCAGCACAGACTTCAGGCGGCCATCGCCATAAGCCTGGTTGCCGACGAAACTGATGTCGGCGATCTTGGTGCGGTCACCCTCGTTGATGACGAAAGCAAGGTTGACACGTCCCTGGCCGACATCGGCAGTCTGCGTGGTGATCTGAACGTCGCTGCGGCCGATCGCGCGATAGGCTTCGCGCAGACGCTGGATATCCGCGTCCACCAATGCCTGATTGTACGGGCCGAGCGGCTGGGTCTGAACGACTGCCTGAAGCTTGTCGTCCGTGATTTTGCGGTTGCCGTTGAACACGACCTGGTTGATGAGCTGGTTCTCGCTCACCGACACGACCAGCGTGCTGCCGGAAACACTGATTTTGACATCCGAGAAATAGCCGGTCGAATAGAGCTTGCGGACCGATTCATCGATGTCGTTATTGGAGAAGTTGACACCCGGGCGGATGGTCAGGTTGGAACGGACAGCCTCCTCGCCGGCGCGCTGTGCGCCGCGGACCTGAACGCTCCGGATAACCGCCGCTTCGGCAGAAAGTGCGGAAGCAAGTACCAGTACACCTGCGCCCGATGCAACAACACTAGCAGACAGCGCAAACGCCGACACTGCGTTCAAAAACTTTGAACCAGCCTTCATTTCAATTCTTACCTTTTCCCGTTGTCCCTCGGCGGGTGGTGCCCGACTCCGGCCACGTGTGTCGTTTTACCTTCTTTTGACCTACAAGCAAGGTATCGCGTTAATTTCTGTTTACTTACTTCCCTTGCGTGACCCAATGGCCACGCAACTGTTGGAAACATGGTGAATAAAGGGTTTCTTTTACGATTTGAAGGACATCAGCCGATCAGATTGCTGATGTCGTTGAAGGTCGCGAAGACCATGAGGCTCAAAACCATCGCAAGCCCGATGCGGAAGGCGATCTCCTGCGCGCCGGCACCCAGCGGTCGGCCGCGGATGGCCTCGATGGCGTAGAAGACGAGATGGCCACCGTCCAGAACTGGCACAGGCATGAGGTTCAAAAGCCCGATCGAGACGGAAAGAACCGCTGCGAGCTGAACCACGGCCGCAAAGCCGAGCGTCGCCATCTGGCCCGACGCCTGAGCGACCCGGACCGGCCCGCCGAGCTGGTCCGCCTTCATCCGGCCGGTCACTAGATTGCCGATATAACGGAAGGTGCCGGTGACGATATGGCCGGTCTCGGTGACGCCTTCGGCAACGGCCTGCAGCGGCGTGAACCTCTCGACGCGGAAATTGCCGCGCTGTTCGTTGGTGACGATGCCGATCAGGCCGAGCTCGACCTTGTTGCCGAACTGGTCGGTGACCTCGGAGCGCTTCGGCACCATCGGCAGATCGAGGTCCTGGCCGTTCCGCTCGACCGTCACGATGATCGGGGTGTCCGGCCTGATGCTGACATAACGCCGTACATCGTCGAAAGTCCGGATGCGCGAGCCGTCGAGCGCCACCAGCCGGTCGCCGGGCTCAACACCGGCCGCAAGGGCGGCACTTCCCGGCTGGACTTCGGCGACCACGGGATCGGCGACGACCTTGCCGTAGACGCTGAAGAGGACGGCGAAGATGGCAATCGCCAGGATGAAATTGGCGATCGGGCCGGCAGCGACGGTGGCGGCCCTCTTCCAAAGCTTGGCGCCGGCCAACGTCTGAGCCTTTTCTTCCTCGCTCATGCCCGCAAGGCCGCTCGCATCCGGCAGGCTCGCGGCGTCCTCGTCGCCGAAGAACTTGACGTAGCCACCGAGCGGGATCGCCGAGAGCTTCCAGCGGGTGCCGTGACTGTCGGTGAAGCCGAGAAGCTCCGGCCCGAAGCCGACCGAGAAGGCGGTGACCCGGATGCCACACCAGCGTCCGATAAGATAGTGGCCCATCTCATGCACGAAGACGAGCAGGGACAGGACCAGCACGAAGGGGATGATATAGCCGGTAAGGAAGCTGAGGATGGCCATCAAAATTTCCGTTTCAACATTGTACCGGCCGCCCAGACCTCAAAACCCGAAGAGGAAGCTCGCAACCGACACATCAAGATGGCCCGTCATGGCCGTATAAACAAGCGTCAGCAGGAACGCCGCGAAACAGGCGAAAACGAGGCCGTCGACGCGATCCATGACGCCGCCATGCCCCGGAATGAGGTGGCTGGAATCCTTTACGCCGAACCGGCGCTTGATGAAGGACTCGAACAGGTCGCCGATCTGGCTGGCGACGGAAAGCAGAAATGCGATCGCCACCGTCCAGATCGACAGCCGGGAAAAGACGCCGAGCGTCAGGGCGGAGCTTGCGATCACGCCCGACACCGTGCCGCCGATCGCACCGGACCAGGTCTTGCCGGGCGAAATGCGCGGTGCAAGTTTCGGGCCCTTGAGGGCGCGGCCGACGAAATAGGCGAGGATATCGGTCGCCCAGACGACCGCGAAGATGAAGAGGGTCGCAACGAACCCCGCCTGGTCCTCGGCACGGATCGCCGCCAGCGAGATCCCGCTCAAGCCCGCGTAGAGGATGCCGCCCGGCAGCCACCAACTGCCCTTGCGCAGCAGCACGAGAAGAAGGGCGGTGACTATCGCGCCGCCGAGAATCGGCACGGAGAGCTCACCTTCGTCGACCACAAGGTCGATGGCGATCAGAAAAATCGCGACCCAGCCGAAGGCGTTCGCACGGAAATCGCGCTCGGCGGCCCGCGTGATCGTGGACCATTCGTAATAGATCAGTACCGCCATGGCGGCTGCCACGATGCGGAACGCCAGCCCGCCATACCAGGTGGCCGTCAGGACCACCACCGCCAGAACCAACGCCGAGGCGATGCGGCGCTTCAGTTCAGCGCTCATCAACCACCCACCGCTATCGTCTTGTTCGACAGGCCGCCGAAGCGCCGGTCGCGGGAGGCATAGATCTTCAAGGCGTCGAAGAAGAGTTTCCGATCGAAGTCGGGCCAGTAGTCCGGCAGGAAGACAAGTTCGGAATAGGCCGCCTGCCAGAGCAGGAAATTCGAAAGCCGCTCCTCCCCGCTGGTGCGGATGATGAGGTCCGGGTCGGGAATGCCGGCGGTATCCAGCTTTGCGCTGATCTTGTCCGGGTCAATCTCGGAAGCCTTGAGGACACCGGCCTCGACGTCCCGGGCGAGCATGGCGACGGCACGGGCGATCTCGTCGCGGGCACCATAGTTGAAGGCGATGACCAGCGTCAGTGCCGTATTGAACCTCGTCGTTTCCTCGGCTTCAAGAAGAAGCGGAAGAATGTCGCTGCGCAGCTTCTCGCGTTCGCCAATTACTCGGATGCGGACATTCTCGCGGTGCAATTCGGCCAGATCCTGGCGGATGAAGCGCCGGAGAAGACCGAGCAGATCCCTCACCTCGGTTTCGGGCCTGCTCCAGTTCTCCGAAGAAAACGCAAAGAGCGTCAGATATTTGACGCCCGCATCGCCGGCAGCCCGCACCGTTTCGCGAACCGCTTCGACGCCCTTGCTATGTCCGACCGTACGAGGAAGCCCGCGCTTGTTGGCCCAGCGTCCATTGCCATCCATGATAATGGCAACGTGTTGAGGGATGATTGCAAGCTCGGGGTTCACCATATTCTACGCGGCTCCTTTGGCCGCCGGAATATGGCGGCAAACCAGGCCTAAGTTAGACCTGCATGATTTCCTTTTCCTTATCCGCAAGCAAGCGGTCGACTTCGGAAATCGTATCATCCGTCATCTTCTGCACTTTTTCCGACTGCGAGCGGCTCTCGTCCTGGCCGATGTCGCCGTCCTTTTCGGCCTTTTTCAGGCCGTCCATGCCATCGCGGCGGACGTGGCGGACAGCAACCTTCGCCTTCTCCGCATAGTCATGCGCAACCTTGACCAGCGACTTGCGGCGCTCTTCGTTGAGCTCGGGGAGCGGAATGCGCAGGTTCTGGCCATCGACGATCGGATTGAGACCGAGATGTGATTCGCGGATCGCCCGGTCGACGGCGTTGACCATCGACTTGTCCCAGATGGACACGCCGAGCATGCGCGCTTCCGGCACGGTGATGTTGGCCACCTGGTTGAGCGGCACGCGCGAACCATAGGCTTCGACCATCACCGGATCGAGAATATTGGCCGAGGCGCGGCCGGTGCGCAGCGACGCGATATCGCTTTTGAACGCGTTGATCGCGCCTTCCATGCGGCGCTTGATGTCGTTGAGGTCGATTCCACTCATCCGTCTACTCCCGTATGTTGTCTGGGCGGCCCGCGACGCCGCGCCTCAATTGTCCGCTACGATGGTCTTGCGGCCGCCGCCGGTCAAGATTTGGGCGAAGCCGCCCTTCTCATGGATCGAAAAAACGATGATCGGGATGGAGTTTTCGCGGGCGAGCGCCACCGCCGCCACGTCCATCACCGCCAGACCCTTTTCGAGCACTTCGCCGTGCGTCAGCGTCTCGAACCGGGTCGCCGTCGGGTCCTTCTTGGGATCGGCCGAATAGATGCCGTCCACCTGGGTGCCCTTGAAGATCGCTTCCGCACCGATTTCCGCGGCGCGCAGGGCAGCCGCCGAATCGGTCGTGAAGAAAGGATTGCCGGTGCCGCCGGCGAAGATCACCACCCTGCCCTGCGCCATGTGATGCAGCGCCTGGCGCTGCGAGAAGCTCTCGCAGATCTCCGGCATCGAAATCGCCGACAGAACCACGGTGTCGAGGTTCAGCTTGCGCAGCGAGGTGGCGAGCGCCAGTGCGTTGATCACGGTGCCGAGCATGCCCATGTGGTCGCCGGTCACCCGGTCACCGCCCTTGGAAGCCACAGCGACGCCGCGAAAGATGTTGCCGCCGCCGACCACCACGCCGACATCGACGCCCATGGCGCGCGCCTCGGCAATATCGGAGGCGACCCGATCGGCAACCGCAACATCGATGCCGAAACCCTGGCTGCCCATCAGAGCTTCACCGGAGGCCTTGAGCAAGACACGCTTGTAGAGGGGCTGAGGCGACATGGAGGCTCCTTGAAATCGAAATGCGGGCAGAGGGGTCAAACGGGTTGCGGATACACGAAGGGCACCGGCTTGTCACCGGTGCCCTTGCGCTTTCGACAGCTTTAGCTAACGAATATCAGCCTTTGGCGACCGCTGCGACTTCAGCGGCGAAATCCGATTCTTCCTTTTCGACGCCTTCGCCGAGCAGAAGGCGGGCCATACCGGTGACTTCGATCGAAGCGCCAGCGAGCTTTTCAGCATCCTTGACGGCCTGGCCGACGGTCACGTCCGGGTTGATGACGAAGGCCTGCGACAGAAGGGCAACTTCCTCGAAGAACTTGCGCATGCGGCCGTCGACCATCTTTTCGATGATCGCTTCCGGCTTGCCGGAAGCGCGCGACTGCTCGATGAAGACGTTGCGCTCGCGCTCGGCCACAGTCGCGTCGACTTCTTCGGCGCGGATGGCGAGCGGGTTGGTGGCAGCGATGTGCATGGCGACCTGACGGCCGAGCGAGGTCAGGACTTCCTTGTCGCCGACCGACTTCAGGGCGACCAGGACACCGAGCTTGCCGATGCCGTCGCCGGCAGCGTTATGGACGTAGGTCGCGACGACGCCGTGCTCGACCTGCAGCAAGGCGGAGCGACGCAGCGTCATGTTCTCGCCGATCGTGGCGATCGCGTCCTTGATCGTGTCGGCAACCGGCTTGCCGGAAGCAGGATAGTTAGCAGCCGAGATCGCCTCGACGGAGCCGTCGGTCGTCAGAGCGACGCTTGCAATGCCGCGGACGAGGTCCTGGAAGGCATCGTTGCGGGCAACGAAATCGGTTTCCGAGTTGAGTTCGATGACGACGGCCCTGTGGCCGGCGCTGGCAATGCCGATCAGGCCTTCAGCCGCGGTGCGGCCGGACTTCTTGTCGGCCTTGGAAATGCCCTTGGCGCGCAGCCAGTCGATCGCCGCTTCGATGTCGCCGTTCGTTTCGGTCAGCGCCTTCTTGCAGTCCATCATGCCTGCGCCGGACTTTTCGCGCAGTTCCTTTACCAGTGCAGCGGTGATTTCAGCCATTGTTTTGCCTCTTGTCGGTTCAAGTGCTTCTCGCCGGAAAAACGTCGGCGGACTCAAAAGTTTTGGGACGAATGTACCCGGAAGTGTGACAGCGTGATGAAGACATCATGCAGGCGATCGCCTCGACGACCAAGCGGTGGCGGCTCGCCTTGAAACGACCAAGGCCAGGGATCGCTATCTCTGGCCTCGATCGAATTTCACAAAGGAGGAGCGGCAGGCCGCTCCGCCCCCTTAAGCCTGGGCTTCTGCTTCAGCTTCGCCTTCGAGCGCCGGCTCGATCGGAGCTTCGGCAGAACCGCCGATGTCGCGACCCGAAGCGCCCTGCTGGCGCGCGATGCCGTCGATGGCAGCGCGGGCGATCAGGTCGGTGTAGAGAGCGATGGCGCGCGAGGCGTCGTCATTGCCCGGGATCGGGTAGTCGATGAGGTCCGGATCGCAGTTCGAATCGATGATGGCGACGACCGGGATGCCCAGGCGCTTGGCTTCGTCGATGGCGATCTTTTCCTTGTTGGTGTCGATGATGAACATCAGGTCCGGAGTGCCGCCCATGTCGCGGATACCGCCGAGAGCCTTGTCCAGCTTTTCGCGTTCGCGCTCGAGGTTCAGGCGTTCCTTCTTGGAGTAGCCGGACTGTTCCGAGTTCAGGATTTCGTCGAGCTTGCGCAGGCGCTGGATCGAGTTCGAAATGGTCTTCCAGTTGGTCATCATGCCGCCGAGCCAGCGGGAGTTGACGTAGTACTGGGCCGAACGCTTGGCCGAGTCGGCGATCAGTTCAGACGCCTGGCGCTTGGTGCCGACGAACAGAACGCGGCCGCCGCGGGCGACGGTGTCGGACACGACCTGAAGGGCGCGCGACAGCATCGGAACGGTCTGGGCCAGATCGATGATGTGGATGTTGTTACGATCGCCGAAGATGTACGGCTTCATTTTCGGGTTCCAGCGGTGAGTCTGGTGGCCGAAGTGGACGCCTGCTTCGAGAAGCTGGCGCATAGAGAAATCGGGCAATGCCATGCCTTGTTATCCTTTTCCGGTTGAACCTCCGCAAGGCGAACAGCACCCTCTTCGAGAATGCCACCGGGCGGAACGGTCCGGATTTCTCCCGGACGATCCCATGCCTTACGTGTGGAATGCGGCTGGCCATACATTCGATTTGCCGCAAAAGCAAGAGCTTTGCCGAAATTACCTCGGCGCGCCGGCGAGTGACCGGCGATCAGCGAGGGATGGCTATTTCGCCGGCGCCGGGCACGGATCCTGCTGCGGCTTCAGGAGCTCCAGCTTGGCAAGGCTGCCGGACAGCACGAAGTCGCCGTAGTCCATGGTGAGATCGCGGGTGATGCCGTTTTCGTAGAGCTTGAACGACATGTTGTAGACCGGGGTCGGGTCACCGACCGCATTCTCGTTGAAATAGGCGATCGTCACCGGCCAGAAGGAAGACTTTGCAAACTCGCCGGCCTTGTCGGCGTCCACGTCGTCCTTCTGCGCGGTCTGCGACTTGCCGATCACCGTCGTGGTCAGCAGCGCCTGGTCGCCGTTTTCCGAGCCGTCGAAGACCCGCGCCTCGAAGAAACTCTTGCCCTGCTTGGCATTCGCGATGACGTCGAGCATATGGCTGGTCGGAAAATCGCTCGACGGCAATTCGATCTCACGGCCGTCGGGCTGGGTGATTTCCACCTTGATGCCCTTGTCGACGATCGACGCGTCGCCACTCAGCTGCTTGTCGAGCTGCTCGTCGGTGAAGGACCTGGTCTCGAAATGGAACTGGTTTGCGGCCATGTCCTCGAAGGTCGTGGTCTGCTGATCGCTAAGGCGCGTCTCCTCGCCCGTATTGATCTTGGTCACCAGCCGGAAATTGGTGGAAAACCCGGTGCAGGCCGAGCCGGTGAACTCATAGACCATGCGGCCGAACATGCCTTCGATGCCGGAACGTTCGGAGGCATTCTTGAGCTTCAGGTCGTAAATGGCGCGATGCGGGACGAGCAGCCGGGCAGCAGCGTCGGTATTCGCGTCCGCGGAGGTGGCAGCCGCAAGGCTCAGACCGCCGGCAAGGATCACCCCGAGGCTCATTCGCAACATTCACATTCTCCTGTTGGACTCAGTTGGTGATGTTATAAGAACGCCATCTGACCAAGCTAAGGCCTTGATGCAGGATTTTTGAAGAATTTACAACAAAACGGGAGTCGAAAATGACCGGAGCCATCGAGGGCCGCCTGCAGGAACTGGGGATCGTGCTCCCCGTCGCGGCAGCACCCGCCGCCAATTACGTACCATACACGATCAGCGGCAATACGCTTTATCTTTCCGGCCAATTGCCGATCGAAGGGGGCAAGGTCGCGGTAACAGGTCTTGTCGGCCGTGACGTCGACGTGGCCGCCGCGCAACGGGCAGCGGAACTCTGCGCCATCAACATCCTCGCTCAGGCGAAGGCCGCGCTGAACGGCGATCTCGGCAGAATCCGCCGCGTGCTGAAGCTCAACGGCTTTGTCGCCTCGACGCCCGATTTCGTCGAGCAGCACCTCGTCATCAACGGCGCCTCCAACCTGATCGCCAACGTGCTGGGCGACGCCGGCAAACATGCCCGCGCCGCCGTCGGCATGGCCTGCCTGCCCCTCAACGCCTCCGTCGAAATCGACGCCATCATCGAGATCGAAGCATGACCTCCGTATCCTGGATCAAGGACCTTCCCGTCGCCCATCGCGGCTTTCACGACATGAACCGTCAGGTCTGGGAAAACACCCTGTCGGCGTTTTCGCGCGCGGTCGAGGCCGGCTTTGCGATCGAGTGCGACGTGCAGCTGGCGTCCGACAGCGTGCCGGTGATCTTCCACGACCATGATCTCGAACGGCTCTGCGGCATCAAGGGCGACATCCGGGAGAAGACGTCCTCGGAGCTCGGCATGCTTTCGGTCGGCCAGACCAAAGACAAAATACCGACCTTGAAGCAGATGCTGGCCCTCGTCGCCGGCAAGGTGCCTTTGGTCATCGAGATCAAGGGGCGCGAAGGCGACGGCGAGGACGACGGGTTCGCCGAGGCGGTGCTCGAAATTCTCGAAGGTTATCAGGGCAAGGTGGCGCTGATGAGCTTCGACTATCACATCCTGCGTGACCTGAAGACTGCTGGCGCGCCCTACCCGCTTGGCCTGACCGCCATGGGCGACAAGCCCGAGGAATTCTTCGAGCACGACGAAGCCATGCAACTTGGCCTCGACTTCATTTCCTACCACTACCCCCACCTGCCGAACACGTTCGTCACGGCACAGAGAACGACCGGAATTCCGGTCATTACCTGGACCGTGAGGGATGCAAACGGCCGCGAACATACCTATAAATATGCGGACCAGATGACCTTCGAAGGTTTTGATCCGCGGGAGGCAACCTCCCACTCCCTGTAAAGCAGCGTATGACCGGCAATCTTACCATCCGCATCGAAAAGTCCTTCTGCGCGATCAGCCCGGCAAGCTGGTCGCGCCTTTCGGGCACCTCCAAATCCTCCTCCTCGGAAACGCCCTACAATCCGTTCCTGTCGCACGCCTACCTTTCGGCGCTGGAGGAATCGGGCTCGGCCACCGCCAAGACCGGCTGGCTCGGCCATCATCTTCTTCTCGAAGACGACAAGGGCACGCTGATCGGCGCGGTCCCCGGTTATCTGAAAAGCCACAGCCAGGGCGAATATGTCTTCGACCACGGCTGGGCCGACGCTTTCGAGCGCGCCGGCGGGCGTTATTACCCGAAACTGCAATGCACCGTGCCGTTCACGCCGGCGAGTGGACCGCGGCTGCTGGTCTCGCAAGGTTACGACAGGGATTCGACCGAGCTGACGCTGGCCGCGGGTCTCCAGGAGGTGACACGCCAGCTCGGAATCTCGTCGGCGCACGTGACCTTCGTCGCAGAAGACCAAGTCGCCGCCTTCGAGGAGGCCGACTATCTGCACCGGACCGACAAGCAGTTCCATTTCATCAACGAGGGCTACGAGAACCACGACGCCTTCCTCGAAACGCTTGCCTCGCGCAAACGCAAGGCGCTGAAGAAGGAACGCCGCGCGGCCTTGGAAAACGGTATCAGCATCGAATGGCTGACCGGAAAGGACCTGACCGAAGATATCTGGGACCAGTTCTTCGAATTCTACATGGACACCGGCGGACGCAAATGGGGCCGGCCTTACCTGACGCGAAAGTTCTATTCGCTGATCGGCGAGCGCATGCCGGAAGACATCCTGCTGGTGATGGCCAAGCGCGATGGCAAGTACGTCGCCGGCGCGATCAACTTCATCGGAGGGGATGCGCTCTACGGCCGGCACTGGGGCTGTATCGAGGACCACCCCTTCCTGCATTTCGAAGTCTGCTATCACCAGGCGATCGATTTCGCGCTCGCCAAGGGCTTGAAGCGCGTCGAGGCGGGCGCGCAAGGAGAGCACAAGCTGGCTCGCGGCTACCTGCCTGTCACCACCCATTCGATGCACTATATCGCCCATGCGGGTCTCAGGCGGGCAATCGCCGACTATCTGGAGCACGAGCGCGAAGACGTGGAGCAGATGACGGAATATCTTGCCGAGCATAGCCCGTTCCGCAAGGGCGAGCGCCAGCAGGAACAGGACTAGGTCTCAGAAGACGACCGGACGACAAGGAGAGGACATCGCGATGAGCGGACAGGCTTACGACAGCAACAACATCTTCGGAAAAATCCTGCGCGGCGAAATCCCGTGCCACCGGGTCTACGAGGATGACGATACCCTTGCCTTCATGGATGTCATGCCGCAATCGCCAGGTCACCTTCTGGTGGTCCCGAAAGCCCCATCGCGCAACATCCTCGATGCCGATCCTGCTGTGCTTTCAAAGGTGATCCCCGTGGTGCAGAAGCTCGCCAGGGCCGCCAGGCAAGCTTTCGAAGCGGACGGAATCACGGTGATCCAGTTCAACGAACCGGCCGCCGGACAGACGGTCTACCACCTGCATTTCCACGTCGTCCCGCGCTACGAGGGACAGGCTCTGAAACCCCATTCGGGCCAGATGGAGAATAATGACGTGCTTGCGGCAAATGCCGAGAAGATCATCGGCGAACTGGGCAGCTGACCTCTAGAAGCCGAGCCACCAGAGACCGGCTACCAAAAGCGCCATAGGCACCGCCACACCGATGCCGACCTTGCGGCCGGTCGCTAGGAACACAGCAAACCCGATGCCGGCGGCCCCGACCCTCAGCCAGAGCGGTGTGCCGGCGAGCGTGCCGTTCGGGAAGACGATCAGCTTGGCGGTGACGGCCATGACGAGCGAGGTCGCCACCGCCCTCACCCAATACAGCGCCTCGGAATCCTCGTTCAGCCGGTTGCCGGTGAAAACCCCGAGCCAGCGCCAGACATCGGTCGCCAGGAAACCGGCGACCGCGATGACGATGAAGGTCCAGTATTCCGCAATCATCGCCTGGCCTCCTGCCCGACGCGCTTTCTCTTCCGACGCGCCCGGTCGATCAGATAGGCCACCGTTCCGCCACCGACGCCGGCGCAAAGCACGTCGAATTGCGGGGTCACCAGCGCCAGCGTCGGGCCGAGGATCATTCCCATGACGAAGGCGATCTTGACCACCGGCTGGTGCGCGCTCACCCAGATGGAAGCGTTGAAATAGACCGGCGTCAGGAAGAAGAGTATGCCCGCGACGACCGGCGGAAAGCCCGAGACGATGTCGTAGAAGACCCCGACGACAAGGGTGCCCGTCAGGGTCAAAGTCACGCCGAAGCCGGCGAAATAGATCGCCCGGTATTCGCGCGGCACGTTGCGCAGCGTGGTGATCGCGAACACCCAGGAGGTGATGGCGATGAAATGCGACAGGATCAGCAGCAGCCAGATCGGCGTGCGCCTCGTGCGCATTTCCGGGACGACCGAGGCGACCATCGGCATCATGCGGATCGAGGAGAGCGTGACTGCGAGGAAACAGGCTGCAATGTTGGCGCCGCCCGCCATGCTGCCGACCAGAATGACCTGCGCCGGAAGCGCCCAGATCGCCAGCGACATGAAGACCGCCTCGGCGCGCGTCAGCCCCGATTCGAGCGCGAAGGCGCTGAAGCCGACGATCGAGGTCAAGAGAATGAGGGCCGGAAGCGAAAGCAGGCCCCGCATGCCGGTAAAGAACCAGGATAGGGCGTTGCGGTCGTCACTGTCTGGAGGCATCGGCATTCCGGCGGATATGGGAAAAGGCTCGTCATCAAAACGACGATGCCGGGACAAGCCCGGCATCGCAAGAGTTCAATCCGAAAACCCTATTTGGTCTTCGGCACGCGCGGCACCGTGGTGCTCTTGCGCGGCGGCGTCTTGGGCGCTTCTTCCGAAGCGATCACGTCCGCATCGACCATGGCGCGAGCCCGGGCCGAGCCGCCGTCCTTATCCTTCGGCGCCGACTTCTTCGGCGCCTTGGGCTTGACAACCTTGGCCCCGGCTTCCTCGGCGGCCTCTTCCACCTCGGCCTCCGGCTTCGGCTTCACGGGCGTCGCTTCGGAAATCGAGTCGAGGATGAGCTTGTCCTTGCCATCCTCGCCCTTGCCGACGGTAACGCGAACCACGCCACCCTTGCGCAGCTTGCCGAACAGGATCTCGTTGGCGAGCGGCTTCTTGATGTATTCCTGGATGACGCGCGAGAGCGGGCGGGCACCCATCTTCTCGTCGTAACCCTTTTCCGCCAGCCAGGCGATCGCGTCCTGGTGGAGGTCGAAGGTGACGTTGCGTTCCGAGAGCTGCGTCTCAAGCTGCATGACGAACTTCTGCACGACCTGATGGATGACCTCCGTCGGCAGCGGTGCGAACGGGATGATCGCATCGAGACGGTTGCGGAATTCCGGCGTGAACAGGCGGTTGATCGCCTCTTCGTCCTCGCCGGTGCGCTTGGACGAACCGAAGCCGATGGCGGCCTTGGCCATTTCCGACGCGCCCGCATTGGTCGTCATGATCAGGATGACGTTGCGGAAGTCGATCTTCTTGCCGTTGTGGTCGGTCAGCGAACCATGGTCCATGACCTGCAGCAGGATATTATAGATATCCGGATGCGCCTTCTCGATTTCGTCGAGCAGGACCACGGAGTGCGGATGCTGGTCGACGCCATCGGTCAGGAGACCGCCCTGGTCGAAACCGACATAACCGGGAGGTGCGCCGAGCAGCCGCGAGACCGTGTGGCGTTCCATATATTCCGACATGTCGAAGCGCAGCATCTCGACGCCGAGCGAGGCGGCCAGCTGCTTGGCGACTTCCGTCTTGCCGACGCCGGTCGGGCCGGAGAAGACGTAGGAGCCGATCGGCTTGTTCGGCTCGCGAAGGCCGGCGCGGGCGAGCTTGATCGCCGTCGATAGGGCTTCGATCGCCGCATCCTGGCCGTAGACGACCGAACGCAGTTCCTTTTCCAGGTTGGCGAGAACCATCTCGTCATCCTTGGAGACGGTCTTTGCCGGGATCCGCGCCATGGTGGCGATCGTCACCTCGATTTCCTTCTCCGTGATCAGCTTGCGGCGCTTGGAAGCGGGCAACAGCATCTGCGCCGCGCCGGTCTCGTCGATCACGTCGATCGCCTTGTCCGGAAGCTTGCGGTCGGAAATGTAGCGGGCCGAAAGCTCGACCGCCGCCTTGATCGCGTCGTTGGTGTAACGCAGCTTGTGGTAGTCCTCGAAATAAGGCTTGAGGCCCTTCATGATCTCGATTGCATCCTCGATCGACGGCTCGTCGACGTCGATCTTCTGGAAGCGGCGAACCAGAGCCCGGTCCTTTTCGAAGAACTGGCGGTATTCCTTGTAGGTGGTCGAACCGATGCAGCGGATGGCGCCCGAAGACAGAGCCGGCTTCAACAGGTTCGAGGCATCCATCGCACCGCCGGAGGTGGCGCCGGCGCCGATGACCGTGTGGATCTCGTCGATGAACAGAACCGCGCCCGGATACTCTTCGAGTTCCTTGACGACCTGCTTCAGGCGTTCCTCGAAGTCACCGCGATACCGGGTGCCGGCGAGCAGCGTACCCATGTCGAGCGAGAAGATGGTGGCGTCGGCGAGAGCCTCCGGCACCTTGCCTTCGATGATCCGCTTGGCGAGACCTTCGGCGATCGCCGTCTTGCCGACGCCCGGATCGCCCACGTAGAGCGGGTTGTTCTTGGAACGGCGGCACAGAATC
Organism: Neorhizobium galegae; assembly: GCF_021391675.1. Lineage (NCBI taxonomy): Bacteria > Pseudomonadati > Pseudomonadota > Alphaproteobacteria > Hyphomicrobiales > Rhizobiaceae > Neorhizobium > Neorhizobium galegae. Next base: position 1,929,139 of record NZ_CP090095.1, on the reverse strand, counting down.
TGGATCGTGCGGTTGACTTCGGAATGGCGGCCGATCAGCGGGTCGATCCGGCCGTCGCGGGCCTTTTCGTTCAGGTTGACGCAATAGGCCTTGAGGGCATCCTGCGGCTTCTTGGCGGAACCTTCCTCCTGGTCGCGGGCGGAGGGCTTGGCTTCCGGTTCGCTGTCTTCTGCGCCGCGCGGCGTGCGGGTCTGGGACGTGCCCGCGCGCTTGCCGATGCCGTGAGAAATGTAGTTGACCGCGTCGTAGCGGGTCATTTCCTGCTCCTGCAGGAAGAAGGCCGCATGGCTTTCCCGTTCCGCGAAGATCGCGACGAGAACGTTGGCGCCGGTCACTTCCTCGCGGCCCGAGGACTGGACGTGGATGACGGCGCGCTGGATCACACGCTGGAAGCCGGAGGTCGGCTTCGAATCCTCGTCATAACCGGTGATCAGGTTGGCAAGTTCATTATCGACATAGTCGGTGACGGTCTTGCGCAGCGTTTCCAAATTGACGTTACAAGCGCCCATGACCGCGGCTGCGTCGGCGTCGTCGATCAACGCCAAAAGCAGGTGCTCGAGCGTGGCATATTCGTGATGCCGCTCGTTGGCAAAGGTCAGTGCCTGATGCAGCGCCTTTTCTAGACTAGGCGAAAATGTTGGCACGTCGGGTTCCTCACTTCTTTTCCATGACACATTGCAGCGGATGCTGGTGTTGCCGGGCGAAGTCCATGACCTGGGACACTTTGGTTTCCGCTACTTCATATGTAAATATTCCGCATTCCCCCACGCCGTGATTGTGGACGTGGAGCATGATACGCGTCGCTGCCTCCCTGTCCTTCTGAAAGAAACGCTCCAGAATGTGGATGACGAACTCCATCGGCGTATAATCGTCATTCAGCAGCAGTACGCGGTAGAGATTGGGCTTCTTTGTTTTCGGCTTGGTGCGAGTGATGACCGAGGTACCGCGATTTGCGTTGTCTCCGTCGCCACCCTTTTCAGCTTGCATCAAGATCGGCAGTGCGATCATCTTCATTCATTCCCCAGTCATCCGGCGGGTTCGTCCGAATGGCCGAACGGCCGGACTTAGTCTTCCTAACTTAGTTCATTGAACGCGGATTTTAAGCCCCCTTTGCGGCCACGCAATCACTATTCCGCTAAAGAGATGATGGAACATGCCGAAAGTCGGGTATTTCCGCATTGGCATGAATCAAAAAGGCCGGCAGCGCTGAACGCCGCCGGCCTTCTATGGTGAAGGCGTCGCTTGGAGGGGCCGCTATGCGCGTTACGCGGCGTTTGCGGTCACCACGGCGGTCGACTTGGCGACCGGCGCTTCGTAGGGCTTGTAGGCCGTCTTGGCGAGATCGGCATACATGTCGGTAATCTTGGTCGACTCGGCAATGAAGCTCTCATAAGCCGACTTCACGTAATTGGTCTGGAGTTCGAACGCCGCCTCGACGCTGCGGGTGGAAGCGAGCGCTTCCATGAAACCCGTCATGTCCTGGAAAGACTTCTTGGAATAGTCGGTCGCTTCGGTGGTGATCGCCTGATAACCCTTGGCAATCTCGGAATAGCTCTTCAGCATTCCGTCCATCGCTTCCTTGCTCTTCTTGTTGGCCTCATCGAAATTGAACATCGCCGGTCCCTTTGTTCTATTCGGATGCGCTGATAGAAAGCGGCGCACCGATAAAAGTCAAGGCTGATTTGTGCGGCGCAAAATCACCTTTGGTTGCAACAGGATTCATGCAAATGCATAGATGGATTCAGGCGTCTGATTTTGCGAAGATATATCAGTGGATCTCAACCAGCCGTGCAAAAACGCCGCAGCCATTTTCTTTCCCGGCGGTCGTTCCGCACGAATCAAAAAAGCGGGCCTGTCAGCCCGCCTTGAAGTCGTGCGACCGGGACGATCACAGATCGACGTCCAGGAGATCCGATCAAAGATCGACGTCAAGGATCGCCATGGAGAAATTGTAGGAGCGGTCGCCATCCTCGTCATCGATATAGATGACGCCGAGAAACTCGTCGCCGAGGTAAACTTCGGCCGAGTCGTTCTTGCGCGGACGCGCCTTGACGATCGCCTGCGGATTGATCACGCGCTTGAAGTAGGCATCGAGCTTCTTGATTTCGTCCGGTTTCACGTTTCTCTCCGTCAGCGGTTCTCGGTTGCGGCGCTTTTGGCATGGGACAAAGGCAAAAGTAAAGCCGCCAGAGGTAGCCTCCGCCGCGCTTTTGCGATGTTCGTGGGGCCGATGTTCAGCGAACCCCAAACATCGGCAAGCGGCGGGCAAACGCAGACGAATCAGTCGTCGGCACCGAGAAGCTGGTCCATCAGGCGCGACGGCTCCGAACACCCCGCGCTCCCGACCACCTTTGCCGGCACGCCGGCGACGGTCGACTTAGGCGGAACGGCCTTCAGGACCACCGAGCCCGCGGCGACGCGCGAGCACGACCCGACCTCGATATTGCCGAGGATCTTTGCGCCGGCACCGATGAGGACGCCGTTGGCGATCTTCGGATGGCGATCGGCGCCTTCCTTGCCGGTGCCGCCGAGCGTCACCCCATGCAGGATCGAGACATTGTCGCCGATGACAGCCGTCTCGCCGACCACGAGGCCAGTGGCGTGATCGAGGAAGATGCCCTTGCCGATGCGGGCTGCCGGATTGATGTCCGTCTGGAAGACGCTGGAGGAGCGGCTCTGCAGATAGAGCGCAAAATCGCGGCGGCCGCGGTTGAACAGCCAATGTGCCAGCCGGTGCGCCTGGATCGCGTGGAAACCCTTGAAATAAAGGACCGGCTCCATGAAACGCAGGCAGGCCGGATCACGGTCGTAGACGGCCTGGATGTCGACGCGCATGATCGCGCCCCATTCCGGCCAGTCGGCCAGCATTTCCATGAAGGTCTGGCGTAGAAGGACGTCCGGAATATCCGCATGGGCGAGGCGCTCGCAGATGCGGTGCACGACGCATTCCTCGAGCGAGCGATGGTTGAGCACGGCAGAATAGAAAAATGCGGCGAGCAGCGGGTCCTGCTCGGTTGCCGCGCGCGCCTCCTGGCGCAACGTATCCCAGATGGGATCCATCGTTGCGACCTGCTCCTGGCGGATTTCAGTTCTTGCGGCCATCGCCGTCTCCTCGTTTGCCGTATGGCAGAGCTTTCCAGGGCCAGTATATAGAATAAGTTTACGCCGAGACCAATGGGCGCAAAATCGCATTCCGTTGATCGTAAGAATGAAGAAACCTACGGCCGTGCGGAGAGCTCCGCGTAGAAGTCGACAACCGCCTTCTTGAACACCCGGTCGCCGACCGCGAGCATGTGGTCGCGTCCGGGAATATCGAGGGCAATCGCGTTCGGCATCAAGGCGGCCAGCTCCTGCGCGGAACCGGCGATGTCGTCCGTGGTTCCGACGCCGATCAGGGTCGGCGCGTCGATCCGCCCCATGTCCGCGCGGGTCACCAGATCCCGCGAACCGCGGATGCAGGCGGCCAGGGCCTGCCTGTCGCTCTTCGTCTGGTCGGCAAAGGCACGGAACATTCGGCCGCGGGCATGGCTGACATCGTCGAGCGAAGGGGCGAGCAAGGCGTCTGCGATCGGGTCCCAGTCCCCTACCCCGTCGGTCATGCCGATGCCGAGACCTCCGAGCACAAGCGAGCGCACCCGATGCGGATGGGCGAGCGCGGAAAATACCGAGATGCGTGCGCCCATCGAATAACCGAAGACATGCGCTTCCGGGATCCTCAAGTGATCGAGGAGCGCCATCGAATCATCGGCCATCACCCATGGCCGATAGGCTTCCGGATCGAGCGGCTTGTCGCTTGCCCCATGGCCGCGATTGTCCATGGCAATCACCCGGTAGCCCGCGTCGCCCAGCGTCTTCAGCCAGCCCGGATGTACCCAGTTGACCAGCGCGCTGGATGCGAAACCGTGAATGAGCAGCACCGGATCGCCGGACGGATCGCCTTCGTCGAAATAGGCAAGATCGAGACCCTCATGGGAAAACTTGGAGAAGGCAGGCGCGTTGAGATTCATCGAAGGCAGTCCTCATTGACGCCGGGAACATAAGGGATGAACCGCGGCGTTTGAACCCGTGCCCGACACGAAATCGACGCGCCTGCGGCGGTTTTCCCACTACACAATCGCCAAGCGGGCGGCTAATGTCCGGCGCAAATCAGACGCGCCGCATTCAAATATCGGAGACCATCATGGCCGGGCACAGCATTCCCCACTTCCAGAACGACGGCGGGCATAGCTTGATCCAGATCGGCGTCAAGGAATTCATGTGCACTGGCGCTTCGGTTCCCTTCGACCATCCGCATATCTTCATCGACATGGGCGACGACAACGAGAAGGTCTGCTCCTACTGCTCGACCCTCTACCGCTACAATCCGTCGCTGAAGGCCGAACAGACCGACCCGCCGGGCTGCGTCTTCCACGTCAAGGCCGCCTGATCGGCATTCCGACATGCCCATTGATAGAGTAGCGATCATCGGTGCCGGCATGGCCGGGCTGACGGCCGCGCTCGCCTTCGCCCGCCACGGCATAGCCTGCGACATTTTCGAGGAAGCAGCCGCCCTGATCGAGGTCGGGGCCGGCCTGCAGATATCGCCGAACGCGTCGCACGTGCTCTCCGAACTCGGCGTCCTGCCCGCACTTGAAGCCGTCTGGACCGAACCGGAACGGATTGCGCTCGTTTCGGGGACGTCGCTCAGACCGCTTGCGCATGTGCCGGCCGGGCGTTTCGCCCGCGAGCGCTGGGGTGCGCCCTATGGGGTCCTCCACCGTGCGACGCTTCAAAAGGCGCTGCTTGAGGCCGTCGAACAAAGCCCGCTCTGCAAAATCCATCTGGATACGCCTGTCCGCAAGGATCCGCACGGGACGCTGGCCGGGATCACCGGCAGAACCTATCCCCTGATCGTCGGCGCAGACGGCGTCTGGTCCAACCTGCGCGCCGGCATACCGGACAGCCCGCAGCCGGATTTTTCGCGCAATGTCGCCTGGCGCTTCACTATTCCCGGCAGCGCAAGACCCGACTGGCTGGACGCGGGCCAGGTCACCGCCTTTCTCGGGCCCTCGACCCATGTGGTTGCTTACCCGCTCAAGGAGATCGACGGGTTCAACATCGTCGCAATCGCGTCGGGCATCAGTCCCGGCAGGACCTGGGATGCACAAGCCGGCGATGCGCAGCGGCGCATGCTGCTCGGCCAGTTCCATCGCTGGAACCGGCGCATCGTTCAACTGATCGAAAGGGCCGAACAGCCAACCTTCTGGCCGCTTTACAAGGTGAGTGCCGGGCGCTGGCACAACGGCCGCGACATGGCGCTGATCGGCGATGCGGCGCATGCGATGATGCCGTTTGCGGCCCAGGGCGCGTCTATGGCGATCGAGGACGCGTTCGTGCTGGCAAACCGGGTAGCCGGTCCCCTGCCCCTTGCGCAGGCGCTGGCGGATTTCGAGAGCGAACGTGCGGGGCGGATCGCCAAGGTTCGCGCCCGCGGGCTGTTCAACCGCTTCGCCTATCACGCCCGCGGCCCGATCCGGCTCGGCCGAGACATCGTCCTGTCGCTGCGTCCGCCGCAATCGCTCGCGGCGGATTTCGACTGGCTTTACGGCTTCAAGGCAAGGTGATCACATCTCGGCTGCAGCCGCGAAACCGATTTCCAGGTCCTTCTTCAGGTCGGCCACGTCTTCAAGACCGATCTGCAGGCGGATGACCGGACCTTCCGGCGGCGCCTTGCGAATGGTGCGGTCCGACAGGTTGACCGGCACGGCAAGGCTCTCGTAACCGCCCCAGGAATAACCGAGGCCAAAGAAGGACAGTGCGTCCAGGAAAGCGTGCGCCTTGGCTTTCGCCTTGTCGCCCTCGGCCTTCAGCACGAAGGAGAAGACGCCGCTGGCGCCCTTGAAATCGCGCTTCCAGATCGCGTGGCCCGGAAAGCTCGGCAGCGCCGGGTGCAGGACGCGCGCGACGTCGTCGCGGCTCTCCAGCCATGTGGCAATATCGAGCGCGCTTTTCTGATGATGTTCGAGGCGCACGCCCATAGTCCGCAGTCCGCGCAGGATCTGGTAGGAATCATCCGGTGAGCCGCAGATCCCGAGCCCAATGCGGGCTTCCTCCAGCTTGGGCCAGTGCTTGGCATTGGCCGAAACCGAGCCCATGATGATGTCCGAATGGCCGGACGGATATTTCGTCGTCGCATGGATCGACACGTCGACGCCGAAATCGAGCGGCCGGAAATAAAGCGGCGTCGCCCAGGTATTGTCCATGGTGACGACGCAATCGTGCCGGTGAGCCACGTCGGCGATCACCCTGATATCCTGCATCTCCATGGTGTTGGAGCCCGGCGCTTCGGTATGGATCAGCCTGGTGTTCGGCTTGATCAGCGCTTCGATGCCCGCGCCGATTTCCGGATCGTAGTACTCGATCGAGACGCCGAGGCGCTTCAGCATCGTATTGCAGAAATTACGGCACGGCGCGTAGACGGAATCGACGATCAGGGCGTGGTCGCCGGCCGAGAGATAGGCAAGAAACGGCACCGAGATCGCTGCCAGTCCCGAGGGGACGAGGATTGTCCCGGCCGAGCCTTCCAGTTCGTCGAATGCTGCGCAGAGCGCATCGGTCGTCGGCGTGCTGCGGGTCCCGTAGGTGTATTTCTGGGCCCGCTTCTCCATCGTCGCAGCGTCGGGAAACAACACGGTCGAAGCGTGAACGACCGGCGGATTGACGAAACCGTGGTAGTCGGACGGATCATTGCCCATATGGGCGAGACGCGTGTTGGGGCCAGCGCCGGTGAACAGGGACTCGTTCGTCTTTTTCATGTCGGGGAGAGCTTTCTTTGGCAATGAAGGCACAAAGTTTTGCCGCCGGAGCAAAGCCCGGTCAACCCCGCGACAGGAGCTTAAATCAGATACATCAGGCAACCTTCCATCCCACGGAAAACGCACCTCTTTTGATCATACGCTGCCTAAACTTTAGGTAACTGAGCGTTTTCTGAGCCGGGTTAACGAATTTACCTCATTTCAGACGCAATTCGAAAAGGCGACACTTGACCCTGCGTTGTTTTGCGAATGAGATAGCAACGCCTGCACCGGGAGGGTTAGCGGGCGGCCGGCCGTATTCGAAAAGACAGGGGAGCGGCCCGGTGCCATCAAGTCACAGAAAACCACAGATAAAGGTTGGGAAAATGAAAAAGACGCTTCTGTCAGCCGCGATCGGCGCAGCGGTCCTTGGCTTCGCATCGGCGGCATCGGCCGCCACGCTTGATACCGTCAAGTCCAAGGGTTTCGTTCAGTGCGTCGTCAACACCGGTCTCGCCGGCTTTGCCGCACCGGATGCATCGGGCAACTGGTCCGGTTTCGACGTTGACTACTGCAAAGCCGTTGCTGCTGCCATTTTTAATGACGCAACGAAAACGAAATACACCCCGACCACCTCGCAGACCCGCTTCACGGCACTGCAGTCGGGTGAAGGCGACGTCCTGTTCCGCAACACGACCTGGACGATCAACCGCGATACCGCGCTCGGCTTCAACTTCCGCACCGTCAACTATTACGATGGCCAGGGCTTCATGGTGCCGAAAAGCCTCAACGTGAAATCGGCTCTGGAACTCGCCGGCGCTGCCGTCTGCGTTCAGTCCGGCACCACCACCGAGCTCAATCTCGCCGACTATTTCAAGGCCAACAAGCTCGAATACAAGCCGGTCGTCTACGAAAAGCTGCCGGAAGTGAACCAGGCCTACCAGGAAGGCCGTTGCGACGTTTACACGACCGACCAGTCCGGCCTCTATTCGCTGCGCCTGTCGCTTTCGAACCCGGATGAGCACATCATTCTGCCGGAAATCATCTCCAAGGAGCCGCTCGGCCCGGCCGTTCGCCAGGGCGACGACCAGTGGTTCGATATCGTTTCGTGGACGCATTACGCACTGGTGCAGGCCGAAGAGTTCGGCATCACCAAGGCCAATGTCGATGACATCCGCAAGTCCTCCACCAACCCGGACGTCCGCCGCTTCCTCGGCGTCGAGAAGGATACCAAGATCGGTACCGACCTCGGCCTGACCAACGACTGGGCCTACAACATCGTCAAGGCCGTCGGCAATTACGGCGAAGTGTTCGAGCGCAACATCGGTCAGAACACCCCCCTCAAGATCCAGCGTGGCCTGAACGCGCTCTGGACCAAGGGCGGCCTGCAATACGCTCCGCCGGTTCGTTAATCGGCCAGACCAAGACGGGATAAGGCGGCCAATGCCGCCTTATCCCCACCTAAAACAAAAAAACGCATAAAAAGAAAAAGACCTCAAAAATGAGGTCACAGGGGAAAAGGCCAGCATGACAGATCACGCTGCAATTGCGCCTTCCGAAGCGCGAACTCTCAGATCCTATATCTACGATCCAAAGATCCGGGCTATTTTTTTCCAGATCCTCACGCTCGTCATCGTCGTCGGCGTCGGCTGGTCGATTTTCGACAACACCGTCGCCAACCTTGCGCGCTCCGGTACCGCTTCCGGATATCAGTTCCTCAAGGGCCGCGCCGGTTTCGACATCGGCGCCTCGCTGATCGAATATTCAAGCGATTCGACCTACGGGCGCGCCATCCTCGTCGGTTTCCTCAACACAATCCTGGTGGCGTTCTTCGGCATCATCACCGCGACCACCATCGGCTTCATCATCGGCATCGGCCGTCTTTCGAAGAACTGGCTGATCGCAAAGCTTTGCACCGTCTATGTGGAAGTGTTCCGCAACATCCCGGTGCTGCTGATCATCTTCTTCTGGTACAAGGGCGTGCTTTCGTCCCTGCCGCAGGTTCGGGACTCGCTCAAGCTGCCGCTTGGCATGGTGCTCAACAACCGTGGCCTCGCCTTCCCCAGACCCGTCTGGGGCGATACCGCATGGGTAATCCCCCCTGCGTTGGTGATTGCCATCGTTGCGACGTTCATCGTGGCGCGCTGGGCAAAACAGCGGCAGATGCGCACCGGTCAGCAGTTCCATACGATCTGGGCGGCAATCGGGCTGATCGTCGGCCTGCCGGTCCTCGCCTTCCTTGCCGTCGGCGCTCCGCTGACGTTCGATTTCCCGATCGCCGGCCGCTTCAACCTGTCGGGCGGATCCGTGATCGCGCCGGAATTCGTGGCTCTTTACCTGGCTCTGTCCTTCTATACGGCCTCGTTCATCGCCGAGACGATCCGCGCCGGCATCCGGGCCGTCGCCAAGGGGCAAAGCGAAGCGGCCGCGGCACTCGGCTTGCAGCCCAGCACCACGACCCGCCTCGTCGTCGTACCGCAGGCAATGCGGGTCATCATCCCGCCGCTGACCAGCCAATATCTCAACCTCACGAAAAACTCGTCGCTCGGCATTGCCGTGGGCTTTCCGGAACTGGTCGCCACCGGCGGCACCACGATGAACCAGACCGGGCAGGCGATCGAGGTGGTGTCGATCTGGCTCGTCGTCTATCTCAGCATCAGTATCACGACCTCGCTGTTCATGAACTGGTTCAACGCCAAAATGGCCCTGGTGGAGAGGTAAGATCATGAGCACGAAAAACATTGCCTATGTCCGGCAGGAAATGATCGACCCGACCCCCGCTCCGCTCAGCACCAGGAGCGCCTCGGGCTGGATCCGCACCAATCTTCTGGCCACACCGAAAGACGCCGCGCTGACGATCCTTGCGGTTGCCCTGCTGGTCTGGACGCTGCCCGGCATGATCAACTGGCTATTCGTCCAGGCGGCGTGGTTCGGGACCGACCGCTCGTTCTGCACCACCGCGGTACAGGGCGGCATCAAGCCGAATGGCTGGAGCGGCGCCTGCTGGGCGTTTGTCGGCGACCGCTTCCAGCAATTCATGTTCGGGCGCTATCCGATCGACGAGCGCTGGCGGCCGATGCTGGTGGCGATCCTGTTCATCGGCCTGCTCGTGCCGGTCCTGATGCCGAAGCTGCCTCGCAAGGGCCTGAACGCCCTGCTGCTCTTCGTCGGCCTGCCGATCGTCGCATTCTTCCTGCTGCATGGCGGCGTGTTCGGGCTCCAGAAGGTCGAGACCCCGCTCTGGGGCGGTCTGATGGTGACGCTGATCCTTTCCTTCGTCGGCATTGCCGTCTCGCTTCCCGTCGGCATTCTGCTGGCGCTTGGGCGACGCTCGACGATGCCGGTGATCCGCATTCTTTGCGTCACCTTCATCGAGGTCATCCGCGGCGTGCCGCTGATCACCGTGCTGTTCATGGCGAACGTGATGCTGCCGCTCTTCCTGCCGACCGGCTGGACGATCGACAACTTCCTGCGGGCGCTGGTGGGCGTGGCGATCTTCGCCTCCGCTTACATGGCCGAGGTGGTTCGCGGCGGCCTGCAGGCCATCCCGAAGGGGCAGTTCGAGGGCGCCGATTCGCTCGGTCTCAGCTATTGGCAGAAGATCCGGCTGATCATCATGCCGCAGGCGCTGAAACTGGTCATTCCCGGCATCGTCAACACCTTCATCGGCCTTTTCAAGGATACGTCGCTGGTGTCGATCATCGGCATGTTCGACCTTCTCGGGATCGTACAGCTGAACTTCACCGACACGACCTGGATCAGCCCCGTCACACCAATCACGGGCCTCATCTTCGCAGGCTTCATCTTCTGGCTGTTCTGCTTCGGCATGTCGCGCTACTCCGCCTTCATGGAGCGGCACCTCGACACCAACCTGAGGCGATAGCCGACCTGAAGCTGTGCCTAGCCACAAACGATAACTAAGGGGATAAAAATGGCAGACGCCCAACCCAAAAAAATGACCGTCTCGGCTACCGACGTTGCCGTCGAAATCATCGGCATGAACAAGTGGTACGGCGATTTCCACGTGCTGCGCGACATCAACCTGAAGGTGATGAAGGGCGAACGCATCGTCATCGCCGGCCCGTCCGGTTCCGGCAAATCGACGATGATCCGCTGCATCAATCGCCTTGAGGAACACCAGGCCGGCAACATCATCGTCGATGGCATCGAGCTTACCAACGACCTGAAGAAGATCGACGAAGTGCGCCGCGAAGTCGGCATGGTGTTCCAGCACTTCAACCTCTTCCCTCACCTGACGATCCTCGAAAACTGCACGCTCGCGCCGATCTGGGTGCGCAAGATGCCGAAGAAGCAGGCGGAAGAGATCGCCATGCATTATCTGGCCCGCGTCAAGATCCCGGAACAGGCCAACAAATATCCGGGCCAGCTTTCCGGCGGCCAGCAGCAGCGCGTGGCGATTGCCCGCTCGCTGTGCATGAAGCCTAAGATCATGCTGTTCGACGAGCCGACCTCGGCGCTCGACCCGGAAATGGTCAAGGAAGTGCTGGATACGATGGTGAGCCTTGCGGAAGAAGGCATGACCATGCTGTGCGTCACCCACGAAATGGGCTTTGCCCGCCAGGTCGCCCACCGGGTGATCTTCATGGACCAGGGCCAGATCGTCGAACAGAACTCGCCGGCGGAGTTCTTCGACAACCCGCAGCACGAGCGCACGAGGCTCTTCCTGAGCCAAATCCTGCACTGACGGCTTTACGGGCACGCAATCACGGGGCGCTTCGGCGCCCCGTTTTCGTTTCACCAGCGGAAGGAATAACGAGCATTGACGCTCGTGACCGGTTCGGGCGCATCCGAGCTGCGGTCAAGCGCACCGCTGACCGTCATGTCCCGGCCGAGCCTCTTTTCCACGGCGACGCCCGCCCCGACCGTGCGAAACCCGTTGCTGCCGCTTGCCCGCCCGACCAGCGCCGTGCTGCTCGGGCTATGCGACAGGCGAACCGACTGGCTGGCATCGAGTCCTCGCCATTCTCCCGAGGTCCCATCATACCGCAGGCCGTAGCTGCTGCGCCTCTCGATATCGATCGTCGGCGTGGCGATTTCCTTTTCGTAATAATTCATGGTGATCCCGGCGCTGCCGGTATTGCCGTCGAGATCGACACCGACGCCGCGGTTCAGCTGATAGGCGGGCGTCTGGATCTTTTCCGCCGTGAAATTGCTCCAGAACTTGATGGGCGTATCGACCGGAGTTCCGCTCGTCGACGTATCGACGCCCATCGACACGCCGGCCTCGGTTTCGAGCCTGGTCGGCAGCTTGAGGCCGAGCTTGACCGAGTAGCTGGTGTCGGAATTTCGGATCGGCTTCCAGATCAGTGGCTTGTCTTCCGCAAACCCCGGACCAGCCGTCAAAAAACACGCAAGCGCCAAAACCGCGCCCGCGGATGATATCCTTTTCATATGAATCCCCACTCTAAGCTCAAAACAAGCGAAGGGTCCGGGCAATTCGAACTGCCCGAATGAAAACCATTTCAATGTGTTGAAGGCGTTTGCCGAGGGCCGTGGCCGCTCAATCGCCGATCTGTCTTCCGCTCGCGTGACGCTACGGAACCGACAAGATGCATCATATGAAACAATGCGGCAATTCCGAATCCTCAATGCGGCAAGAATGGGGTTTCGCGAGCCCAGCATTTTTCGCGGGCAGCGGCGGACTGCCTTTCAAGGAGTTCAGGAACAAATCGCCTGACATCGCGTTTCACGCGGCATCCTATCAAGCGGAGAGCGGACATATGAACCTCAAGCTCGCATTGGGCGTGGCACTTGGCCTAGCCTGCACATCGATTGCGGCTGAAGCCCGGTCGGATTTGCGGCTCTACGGAGCAGTGCCTGTGGAAAGCAGCCCTCAGCTCATGCAGGCGTACAACAGGGCGCTGGCGCGATGCCTCCCTGAAGCTGGTCTGGCGGAGGCTGGAGCGATAGCAGAGACCAGTCTGCCTGCGGTGCGGTTGCGGGGTTGTTTGTATCGCAATGGGTTCTTCTACCGGGGCGTCTATGCATACCCGGTGGCCATGTCTGTGTACCGCACCAGGTAGTCGCGCGGCTCAGTTGGAACGGGTCGGACAAGATCAAGGCTGGCGACCCCTGCAGGACTCGAACCTGCGACCTGCTGCTTAGAAGGCAGCTGCTCTATCCAGTTGAGCTAAGGGGCCGATCTCGGCAGCGGCGCTCGGAAAGGCCCGAGCGGCTAAAAAATCAATGCGTCCAGGGCTGGGTGCGGCTGAAGCGGAAATTGTCGGTGTAGGAAACGATCTGACGATTCGGATCCTTCGGCTGGATGACGCGGTATTCGATGCCTTCGCGCTTGGCATAGGCTTCCGCCTGTTCCTGGCTTTCGAAGGTCAGCCGAAGCTGCTGCTTCATGTCGCCGGAGGAGGTGTAGCCAAGGATCGGATCGATGCGGCGCGGCTGTTCCTGGTCAAATTCCAACACCCAGAGATGGGTCTTGGCCTTGCCGGACTGCATGGCGGTCTTTGCGGGACGATAGATCTTGGCGGCCATTCCTGTAACGCTCCATGGAATGGAACGGATAAGGAGCCTCACCTAAAAGCATGGTCGGAGTGGAGAGATTCGAACTCCCGACCCTCTGGTCCCAAACCAGATGCGCTACCAGGCTGCGCTACACTCCGTTCCTACGGTGGTTGCGAGATACACGGTTCCCCCTTGTGCCGCAACTGCAAAATGGACCCTTGGCCATTCGAAAGCCTAAGAGTCCGTCCGAGAATTCACGAGCGGCGTGCGATCCGTCTGACGAGGGTCATGATGGATGCGGCATAAAGGAAGGCCTTGGCGGACTTGATGGTTGCTTCCGGGTCTTTCCATAGCCGCCGGTTTCGGCTGATCCAAGCGAAGAAGCGCTCGACAACCCAACGCTTTGGATGAACGGCAAAGCCGACCTGATCCTTCGGCTTGCGGACGATCTCGACGTCGACCAGTGTCGCATTTTGCGGCCTGTCGCCAGAGTATCCCATGTCGGCAAATGCCTTGGCAACGAACGGGAAGGACTTCCGAGACAGTCGCAGAACCGGGATGGCACCATCGCGATCCTGAACGTCGGCCGGTTGAGGATCAAGCACGAGAGCACGTCCATCCATATCGACCATTGCTTGTCGCTTGCGGCCTTTGATCTTTTTACCCGCATCATATCCACGCGGACCGCCGCTCTCGGTGGTTTTGACACTCTGGCTATCCAACACAGCAGCACTTGGAGAGGCCTGGCGGCCGGTCCGCTCGCGATCCGCCATGACGAGGCAGTGATTGATCCGCGTGAAGACACCAGTGTCACGCCAGCGGCAGAAATACCCGAAAACCGTGCTCTTGGGCGGCAGGTCTTTCGGGATGAGACGCCAGGGAATGCCGCCCCGCAGAACGTAAAAAATGGCGTTGATGATCTCCCGCAGCGGCCAAGCTGGCTTACGCCCCCTTGGCGCAGGCTGCGGAAGAAGGGGCGCTATCACCGCCCATTCCGCGTCCGTCAGGTCGGTTTCGTATCGTGGCTGTTTGCGACTATACTGCCGCCGGGTGGTCGGGTTCCACATGGCGCTTCCATTCAGGCTTCAGACACCTTCTTGGAATCATCATCGGCCCGATCACTCAACCCAATTCTCGGACGGGCTCTAAGAGTTTGAGAATTACCACTGATTGCCGATGCGTTTGCTGATCACCTTGTCGCCCGCCTTGATGCCAAGCGACTTCGAGCGACCGGCATTGAGCTCCAGCACGAATTTCACAGGTCCGCGCGAATCGATGATGTCGCGGGAATAGGGCACCGCGTTCTCGCGGATATGCGAGATCGTGCCGTCGCCCTGGATGAACAGCATGTCGAGGGGCAGGATGGTGTTCTCCATCCACATCGAGACCGGCCGCGGCGTGCCGAAATCGAAGAGCATGCCGGCATCCGGGGCCATCACCTTGCGGTACATCAGACCCCGCTCGCGCTGGGCATCGGTGAAAGCGAGCTCGACGGAAAACTTGTAGGTCTGGCCGGCCGCAGTCCTGATCGAAAGCTCCTCGCGCGGAAAGGCCACGTCCTGCGCGACCGCGCTGCCCGCCAGGATGAGAAAAAGCGCCGCAAGGGCGCTTTTCAGAAACGATGAAAACGAGAAATGCATCAGTGCGACCGGCTCACGGGATTGGGATTGTCGGGGTGGATTTCCGCCGCCATCAGGCCCTTGTCACCCGGTCCGAAGCGCACCAGCACGACCTGGCCCGGACGCAGCTCGGTGAGGCCGAAGCGGCGCAGCGTTTCCATGTGCACGAAGATATCTTCCGTCCCCTCGCCGCGCGTCAGGAAGCCGAAACCCTTGGTGCGGTTGAACCACTTCACCAAGGCCCGTTCCAAGCCGCTGGTCGCAGTCACCTGTACGTGAGTGCGCACCGGCGGAAGATCCGAGGGGTGGACGGCGGTGGACTGATCCATGGACAGGATGCGGAACGCCTGGTACCCGCGATCCCGCTTCTGGATCATCGCGACGATGCGCGTGCCCTCCAGAATGGTCTGGTAACCGTCTCGACGAAGGCAGGTCACGTGCAGAAGCACATCCTGCATGCCGTTGTCTGGAACGATGAAGCCGAACCCCTTGGCCACATCGAACCATTTGACGACGCCAGTGATTTCGATCAGCTCGACCGGCTCGCCCGGGAGCTCTTCGAAACTGCCAACGTCTTTCGATGACATTCTGTCTGCCATATCCTGTCGGCCCCTCGATTACGCGTTACGACGTGACGATCAACTGATTCTTAGAGGATAGATTAACATCCTGCTAACCATCTAGCGCAAGTCCCTGCCTTGGCTTTATCCACCTTCATCTCTATCTAGAGTGGCTTGCTCCAGGCTGGCGTCTGCGCCATATCCAGCACGGACCCGAACGAGGTCTATCGGCGACTGGATTTATCGGAGGAAGACACCATAATGCGTTATCTTCATACCATGGTCCGGGTGAAAGACCTGGACGCCTCACTTCATTTCTACACCACCGTTTTCGGCCTGAAAGAGATCCGGCGCATCGACAACGAGAAGGGCCGCTTCACGCTGGTCTTCCTCGCGGCCCCCGACGATCTCAGCGAAGCCAAGGACGTTCTCGCCCCCTGCGTCGAGCTGACCTACAATTGGGACACCGAGGATTATACCGGCGGTCGCAACTTCGGTCACCTCGCTTATGAGGTCGATAACATCTACGATTTCTGCCAGCACCTTTCGGACAACGGCATCACCATCAACCGTCCGCCGCGCGAAGGCCGGATGGCCTTTGTTCGTTCGCCGGACGGCATTTCGATCGAACTCCTCCAGAAAGGCGACAACCTGCCGGTTGCCGAACCCTGGGCTTCAGCACCGAATATCGGCAGCTGGTAAAACTTTTCAACGCGGCGGCTTCTTTTTTACTCAACCGCCGCGTTCTTTCCCCAACCTTGCCCCAGGCTAACCTCGCCTGCCCCGGCCGGCTTGTTCATGGCGCTCTTCCGCGAGATGCTCGGACACGATGATTCGCGGCATGACGCCCGCGATGGGAGCCGACGGGGCATGCCTTTGCCAAAAACACCTTTCCTGTGTTCGAACGTCCGCGTGACGCTGGCGATCGTCTGCCTTTCTGCGCTGACGCTCAGTGGCTGCACCACCACGAAAAAGACGGCTGACGCCATGACGCCGGCGCCGCGCACCACGGCGGCGGCGAGCGCCAAGGGCATCCCTGGCAAGGGCGGCACCACGGCCTCGAACCGCCGTGCCGATCCGGCCATCCCCAAGGCAGAGGCGCAGTCAGCCCAGGCGCCGGCAGCAACCGCGCCGGCCGCCGTTCCCACCGCGGAAAATACCTTCCCGCCGGCGCCTGCACAGCCACAGCAGGCCTCGATCGCGGGCCTTGCGACGCAATCGACCGGCGTGCGCGCCGACAGCGGTACGATCTTTTCGGCGAACCCGCCGATGGCTGCGGCCGCCCCATCCGGCAACGGCCCGGTTCCGGCCAATCTGCCGCGGCGGAATTTCAACGCCACCACCGCCAGCGTCTACAGCATGCCGCAAGCAACGCCCGCCGCAGCCTGCGGGACCGACGCTCAGGGCACTCCTTTAAGCTGCTGATTTGACGCCATTTTCATTCAAACCGCCGGCGCCGGAGAAGCCGTCATTTTTTTGTAAAAAAGATGGCTTTGGCGCTTGCAGGAAAGAAATCCCCTCTCTATAAGAGCGCCACGAAGCGCAGGCGCCCTTCGTCTATCGGTTAGGACACCAGATTTTCATTCTGGGAAGAGGGGTTCGACTCCCCTAGGGCGTGCCACTTCCACCTCCCCCAAGCTTTTGTTTTTATTCCTGTATCCAGCCTTCGTGCGCCGTTTTTCAGCCGCGTGATTTTTTGCGTACGCAAGCGCTGGAAAATGCAATTTTGCGCTTGCGAGATAGAAACACCCTGACTATAAGGGCGCCACCACGAAGCGCACGCGCCCTTCGTCTATCGGTTAGGACACCAGATTTTCATTCTGGGAAGAGGGGTTCGACTCCCCTAGGGCGTGCCACTTCCTCTCTCCGCAAAAGCGGATTCCATCCCGAATTCGACCAGCTTCCCTACGGCGCCTTCACGGCGTCGAGCAGGCGAAGCTGCATCCGGCGCGTGCCCTGCCATTGATCGGCGCTGAGGCAGCCGGCAGCGTGAATCTGAGCACCCCTCGAATTCAGCAGCATATTGCCGAGCGGCGTTTCGGCGGCCCGGAAGGCGATCCCTTCGAGACGCGAGCCGTCGGCTGCCTCCAGCGTCACCTTGATATGTGCGGTGCCGACAAGGCGGGCATCCTTCAGCCGGTGGGCGGGGATGGCAAAGACCGGCTGTGAATGGCCCGAACCATAGGGACCGGCCTGTTCGAGCTGATCGAAGAGTTCGAGCGTAGCACCTGAGGCTGAAAGCGCACCGTCGATCTTCAGCACGTGATTGGCGACCAGTGCCGGAACGCCCTCGCCCGCCATTTCCTCGAAGAAGGCGCGCAGGCGGCCGAGATTGCTGCGCTCCACCGTCAGCCCCGCCGCCATGGCGTGGCCGCCGCCCTTGACGAGCAGGCCGGTATCCACCGCCGCGCGGACCATGCGGCCCATGTCGAAGCCGTTGATCGAGCGGCCGGAACCGGTACCCTTGCCGGACGGATCAAAAGCGATCGCGAAAGCCGGCCGCTTGAATTTTTCCTTCAGCCGCGCCGCGATCAGCCCAACAATACCTGGGTGCCACTTGTCGCGCGCCGTGACGATGACGTTGGCCCCCTCGCCGTTCCCGTATTCGGCCAGCACCTCGGCCTCCGCCTCGGCGAGCATGGCCGCCTCCATGGCCTGCCGCTCGCGGTTGAGCTCATCCAGCCGGCCGGCGATCACCTCCGCCTCGATCGGGTCTTCGAGGGTAAGCAGGCGGCTACCGAGTGCCGCATCGCCGATGCGCCCGCCGGCATTGATGCGCGGGCCGATCAGAAAGCCGAAATGATAGGGCGTCACCGGGCCGCCAAGCCCCGCCTTGCGAAATAGCGCCGAAAGCCCGGCATTGCCCATATGCCGGGCGGCAAGCAGGCCCTTGACCACATAGGCTCGATTGAGGCCCTTCAGCGGCACCACGTCGCAGACGGTCGCCAGCGCGACGATATCGAGCCAGGCGAGCAGGTCGAGCGATCTGGCGCGCGGATCGCCAATCTGGCGCATGTGGCGCGCGGCCGCGACCAGAACCAGGAAGACGACGCCAGCGGCGCAGAGGATGGCCCTGGCCCGAAAGATCGTCCTCGCGATTCGGATTGACGAGCGCCAGGCACGGCGGCAGTTCGTGGCCGAGCTGGTGGTGATCGATGACCACGACGTCGCAACCTTCTTCGCGCGCAGCGGCGAGAGCGTCATGACTGGTGGAGCCGCAGTCGACGGTGACGATGAGGCTGGCGCCATTGGCGATCAGCTGGCGGATCGCCGCCGGATTGGGGCCGTAACCTTCGAAGATGCGGTCCGGAATATAGATTTCCGCCTCGATGTCGAAATGGCGGAGAAACCGGTAGAGCAGCGCCGAAGACGATGCGCCGTCGACGTCGTAATCGCCGAAGATCGCCACTTTTTCCTGCCTGGCGATCGCATCGGCCAGCCGCAGCACCGCCTTTTCGCAATCGGTGAGCGTATAGGGATCCGGCATCAGCGAGCGAATCGTCGGGTCAAGGAAAGCGGGGGCATCGTCGAGCGTAACGCCGCGGCCGGCAAGCACGCGGGCGACGAGATCGGGAATGCCGTGGATCTGGGCGATCGCCAGCGCCCGGTTCTGGGCTGCCTGATCGAGACGCGACACCCAGCGCTGGTCGCCCGCAGAGCGTTCGACGCCGAGGAATGCGCGCGGGACGGGATCAACCGTTTCCACTGTCGACGAAAGCGCGGAGAAAATTCTGGTCATGGAGCGCTTTTAGCGTATCGCGAGAGCAAGAGGAATCGCTTTGACGGGATTGCCGGTCGGATCGCGCCATCATTCGATAACCGGCCGGTCACAGCATCGACCAGACGAATGCCGAGCCGCTGATGCCGGCCGCGACGGCGAAGAACACAAGCAGGAAAACAAAACTCCGCCGCCCTTCAAGACCGTCAACACGCGCCTGATCATTGGCATGGGCAAAACGCATGGACCGAGAACCATGTGGCTCGGGGAGGATTCTGCCGAGTTGCAGCCGGTATCCCTTGTTCCGCGTGGTCATTTTCCGCGTATTCATGGCCCGCATCTTCATGGCGATCGCGCAAGCCTCCTCGACAGTGATTGCCAGCGACAATCTACGTCCGGAGGCCCCTGAGCGGCCAGCCAGTGAGCCTTTGCGGCCTTGCTTTTCACAGACGTTCTGGAAAGGTTCCGGCGTTACCCACAGGAAACGGCAGCGCCGGCTTCTCGAAGCGATCTACTTTTTTAAAAAGCCTTGGGCCGTTCGATGCGAATCACCTGGGGCTCGCCGACGAGATAGCTTTCCGCCTTGATCGCATCGACGGCCTTGCGGATCGAATCCTCCATCGTCGCATGGGTGACGAGAATGATCGTCTTCGGCGTGTCCGTCGCGGCGTCCGGTTTGGCCCGCTGCATGATCGATTCCAGCGAGATGCCGTTCTCGGCCATGCGGGCGGCGATGCTGGCAAAGACGCCGGTGCGGTCGGCGACCGTCAGGCGGATGAAATAACCGCCCTCATGGCTCTGCATGCGGGCGCGCTTGTAGGGCGCCAGCGACGCCGCCGGTGTGCCGAGGACAGGAACCCGTTGAGCGCCCGGGCTGCTCTTGGCGATGTCGGCGATATCGCCGAGAACGGCGGAAGCGGTCGCATTGCCGCCGGCGCCGGGGCCGACCATCAGCAGTTCACCGAGGATATCGGATTCGATCGCCACCGCATTGGTGACGCCATCGACCTGGGCGATGACGGAGTCATGCGGCACCATGGTCGGATGGACGCGCTGCTCGATGCCGCTGTCGGTCAGCTGGGCGACGCCGAGCAGCTTGATGCGGTAGCCGAGATCGGCCGCCGCATGGATGTCCTCGATCGAGATATTGCTGATGCCCTCGAGGTAGATCTCGTCGGCGGCGATCTGCGTGCCGAAGGCGAGCGTCGTCAGGATGGCGAGCTTGTGGGCCGTGTCGTTGCCCTCGATATCGAAAGCCGGATCGGCTTCGGCGTAACCGAGCCGCTGCGCTTCCTTGAGGCAATCGGCAAACGACAGGCCTTCCTTCTCCATCCGGGTCAGGATGTAGTTGCAGGTGCCGTTCATGATGCCGTAGACGCGCGACACGGTATTGCCGGTCAGCGACTCGCGAAGTGCCTTGATGACCGGAATGCCGCCGGCGACGGCTGCTTCGAAATTGAGGAGGACACTTTTCTCTTCGGCGATCTTGGCAAGCTCGACACCGGACGCTGCAAGCAACGCCTTGTTGGCCGTCACCACATGGAGACCACGGGTCAGGGCTGCCTTTACGGAATCGGCGGCGGCACCCGAGGCGCCGCCTATCAGCTCTACAAAGACGTCGATATCGGCCTCGTTGGCCATCTTTTCCGGCGTATCGAACCAGGCGATACCGGAAATATCGATGCCGCGGTCGCGGGACCTGTCGCGCGCCGTGACCGCGGTAATCTCGATCGCACGGCCGCACGTCGTTGCCAATTCATTCGCGCGGGTCTGGATGATCCGGACGAGCGAGGCACCCACAGTGCCGAGACCCGCAATGCCGACTTTGAGGGCGTCTGCCATGCTATTCTTCCTGATTGCCTGGGAGGTGGCGGCCCAAGCGGGCCGCCGGAAATGCTGGTCCGATCAGCGGCGCGTGTTGAGCGAGATGACGTTGTGCATCGTCTCGTCGGCCGTCGACAGGAACTTCTTGATGTTGCGGGCCGCCTGACGGATGCGGTGTTCGTTCTCGACGAGTGCCAGACGAACATAGTCATCGCCCATCTCGCCGAAACCGATGCCCGGCGCAACCGCGACGTCCGCCTTCTCGACGAGGAGCTTCGAGAATTCGAGGCTGCCGAGGTGGCGGAACTTTTCCGGGATCTTCGCCCAGGCGAACATGGTGGCTGCCGGCGGCGGCACTTCGAAACCGGCCTTGCCAAAGGAGTCGACCATCACGTCGCGGCGGCGCTTGTAGACGTTGCGGACTTCCGCGATGTCGGCACCGTCGCCGTTGAGGGCATGGGTCGCCGCGACCTGGATCGGCGTGAAGGCGCCGTAGTCGAGATACGACTTGACGCGGGTCAGCGCCGAGATCAGCCGCTCGTTGCCGACCGCAAAGCCGATGCGCCAGCCGGGCATGGAGAAGGTCTTCGACATCGAGGTAAACTCGACGGCGATATCCATCGCGCCGGGCACCTGCAACACGGACGGTGGCGGTTCGCCTTCGAAGTAGATTTCCGAATAGGCAAGGTCCGACAGTACGATGATGTCGTGCTTCTTGGCGAAGCTCACCACTTCCTTGTAAAAATCCAGCGAGGCGACATGCGCCGTCGGGTTGGACGGGTAGTTGAGGATCAGCGCCAAGGGTTTTGGGATCGAATGCTTCACCGCCCGTTCGAGCGGCGGAAAAAAGCTGTCGTCCGGCTCGACCGACATGGAACGGATCACGCCGCCGGCCATCAGGAAGCCGAAGGCATGGATCGGATAGGTCGGGTTGGGGCAGAGGATAACGTCGCCGGGCGCAGTGATCGCCTGCGCCATGTTGGCGAAGCCTTCCTTGGAGCCGAGCGTCGCGACGACCTGGGTATCCGGGTTGAGCTTCACGCCGAAACGGCGGGCGTAATAGGCGGCCTGGGCGCGGCGAAGGCCGGGAATGCCCTTGGAGGACGAATAACGATGGGTGCGCGGGTCCTGGACCACTTCGCACAGCTTATCGACGATCGCCTTCGGGGTCGGAAGGTCGGGATTGCCCATGCCGAGATCGATAATGTCCGCGCCACCCGCTCGCGCGCTTGCCTTCAAACGGTTGACCTGTTCGAAGACGTATGGCGGCAGGCGTCGGACTTTATGAAACTCTTCCATCTTTCTCCCCGTGGAAGGCGCGCAGCGTCAGACGCGACGCGCCGGTGTCGCATGATTGGCGATTTTTTGCTTTGCGACCAAAAGCGCCGAAAGGCAAGTGCTATTTGCCGATACCGAGTTGCCCGGATGAGTTGGTTTGCCTGGACTACCTGGCGATATTGGCCAATGCGTCCTTGCCATGCTCGGCGGCGAGCTTGCGGTATTCGGCGACCCGGCGCTGATATTCGGCTTCCGAGATCGAGCCCGACCTGCGCAGGCGGGCGAGCGACGCAAGGCGCGGCTCGGACTTGTTGTAATCCTCGTCCTCGATCTGCTCGGCCGCAGCACGCAACGTCGGATCGAAGCTCGGATAGACGCCGGTGTTCTGCCTGGTGACAGGGCCTGGCGGCGGCGCGGTCTTGGTCTGGACGACCACGGCCGGCGGTGCGGTGTTCGGAATACCGTCATCCAGAGCAAAGGTGTTGCTGTTGCAGCCGGCCAGCAGAGAGAGCGCGCCAAGAGCGATGAAAAGCGGTAAGCTGCCGATCCGATGCCTCAGTTTTTCCATTTCCGTAACCCAGTTTCCGTCATCGGCCAAATGCACCTGAAGGCGCCGATCGCTGGCACTTGTATTCGCTTTCAGGCACAATGTACAAACGAAAACAACTAACAAACTGTGGGGAGGCAGCACGTGGCGGAAAAGACCGACGACAAAGGGCAGACCGGACAGGAATTTCCGGGATTCGACCCCAAATCGGTCGAGGCCTACGTGGTCAAGGACCCGCAGGCACTCGCCATGAACTTCGCCCGGGCGCTCGAAAACCTCGGCAAAGCGGCGTCGGAATGGCTCCGACCACGCGAAGGGGGACAGGTCACCGATTCGGTCGCAGACCCGGTGACCGACCTCGTGAAGACCCTTTCCAAGGTCACCGAATACTGGATCTCGGATCCGAAGCGGACGCTCGAGGCACAGACCCTGCTCTTCTCCAGCTATATCGGCATCTGGACGCGCACGCTCAATCAGTTTTCGGGGCAGCCGGTCGCGCCTGAAGCCGATACCCTGCCGAAGGACAAGCGTTTCGCCGACGATGACTGGATGAAGAACCCGTTCTTCGCCCTCCTCCGGCAGCTCTATCTCGTCACCGCCTCCTGGGCTGACAAGCTGGTCACCGAAGCCGACGGGCTCGACGAGCACACGCGCCACAAGGCCAGCTTCTACGTGAAGCAGATCACCGCCGCCCTTTCGCCGGCCAATTTCGCTCTCACCAATCCGGAGGTGTATCGCGAGACGGTCGCCAGCAACGGTGCCAACCTGGTGGCCGGCATGAAGATGTTCGCGGAGGACATCGCGGCCGGAGGTGGTGACCTCAGGCTGCGCCATACCGATGCGACCAAGTTCGCGATCGGCCGCAACATGGCGCTGACGCCGGGCAAGGTGATCGCCCAGAGCGAGGTTTGCGAAGTCATCCAGTACGAGCCCTCGACGGAAACGGTGCTGAAGCGCCCTCTCCTCATCTGCCCGCCGTGGATCAACAAGTTCTACATCCTCGACCTCAACCCCCAGAAGAGCTTCATCAAGTGGTGCGTCGACCAGGGCCACACGGTATTCGTGATCTCCTGGGTCAATCCGGATGAACGCCACGCGAAGAAAGACTGGGAATCCTACATGCGCGAGGGGATCGACTTCGCGCTGACCACGGTCGAGAAGGCTACCGGCGAAAAACAGGTGAACGCGATCGGTTACTGCGTCGGCGGAACGCTGCTTGCCGCGACGCTTGCCTATCACGCCCAGAAGAAGAACAGCCGCATCGCATCGGCGACCTTCCTCACCACCCAGGTGGATTTCACCCATGCGGGGGATCTCAAGGTCTTCGTCGACGAGGAGCAGATCGCCTCGATGGAAAAACAGATGAACGCGGTCGGCTATCTCGACGGCTCGAAGATGGCGACCGCCTTCAACATGCTGCGCGCCTCCGAGCTCATCTGGCCCTATGTCGTCAGCAACTACCTGAAGGGTAAGGAACCGATGCCCTTCGACCTGCTCTACTGGAATTCCGACAGCACGCGCATGGGGGCGGCAAACCACGCCTATTACCTGCGCAACTGCTACCTCAACAACACCCTCAGCAAGGGCGAGATGAAACTCGCCGGCAAGACGATCTCGCTGAAGGACATCAAGATCCCGGTCTACAATCTCGCCACCCGGGAGGACCATATCGCGCCGCCGAAATCGGTCTTTCTCGGCTCCTCGCTGTTCGGCGGGCCAGTGGATTTCGTGCTGACCGGTTCGGGCCACATTGCCGGCGTCGTCAACCCGCCCGACAAGCAGAAATACCAGTACTGGACCGGCGGCAAGGCCGAGGGCCAGTATGAAGACTGGCTGACCGGCGCCGAAGAAACCAAGGGATCCTGGTGGCCGCACTGGCATACCTGGGCCGAAGCGAAGGACGACGAGCGCGTGCCGGCCCGCAAGCCCGGCGGCAAGGCGCTGAATGCGATTGCCGATGCGCCCGGCACCTATGTGCTGGAACGCATCTGATCATTTTCGCAGATGCGCTTCGATCCCCCACTGGTCCCGGCGACCCTCCTGCAACGCTACAAGCGTTTCCTGTTCGACGCCGTGCTGGAGGACGGCACGCCGTTTACCGGCTCCTGCCCCAATACCGGTTCGATGCGAGGGCTGACGACGCCCGGCTCGAAGATCTGGGTGTCGCTGCATGACAGCCCCACCCGCAAATACCGGCACATGTTCGAGATGGTCGAGGTCGACGGAGAGCGCGTCGGCATCAATACCGGCCTGCCGAACCGGCTGACGGAAGAGGCGATCCGTACCGGGCTGATCCCGAGCCTTGCCGGCTATCAGACGATCCTGCGCGAACAGCGCTACGGCCGCAATTCGCGCATCGACTTTTTGCTGATCAGCGCCGGCCTTCCGAATGCGTATGTGGAGGTCAAGAACGTTCATTTCTGCCGCGAACCGGGATTGGCGGAATTTCCCGATACCGTCACCAAGCGCGGCGCCAAACATCTGGAAGAGCTGGGCGACATGGCGGAGGCCGGTCACCGGGCGGTAATGATCTACCTCATCCAGCGGTACGACTGCTCGCGCTTCCGCATCTGCGGAGATCTAGACCCATTCTATGCGCTCGCCTTCGAGCGCGCCAAATCCCGTGGCGTCGAGGCCTATGCAGTGCATTGCCGCGTTTCGCCGGAGGAAATAACGCCTGCGGGACTGATCCCGGTCGAGGATCTCGGCTATCGCTTTTCGGCCGCCTTATAGACCGCGTCTCGATCTCGCCGGCCGACGGCGATCACCAGGACGACCAGTTGCGTATCTCGAACCTCATAGACGAGGCGATAGCCAATGACGCGCAGCTTAATCTTGTAACGGTTCTTGGATCCATAAAGCTGGGCGGCAGCGACGCGCGGATTTTCGAGACGCTCGGTCAATTTCCTCTTGAACTGCTCACGGATATTCGAGTCGAGCTTGCGCCATTCCTTCAGCGCAACATCCAGAAACGCGAGCTCATAGCTCATCCAGCGTTACCTTGATGACAGTCTCGCCTGCGCGGCTGTCGGCTAGTGCATTGAGCTCAAGGTCTTCCAACCGGTCCATCATCGCTTCGTAAGCCTTTGCAGGCACGCAGTAGAAGGCGGGCTCGTTGCGATTGAGGATGGCGACTGGAGCTCCGTCTCCTGCTGCGACGGTACCCATAGGGTTGCGCTTCAGCTCGGAAACGCTGGCGGTGACTTCGGCGAGGACGATGCTGACCATGGCGGCTCTAATGCTCCAATTCGCACCTTATATAGACCTATGAGAAGCACTTTAAAAGGCTCGTTTCAGATCATCCCGCTGGGATTGCCGGCAAGAAAAGCGCTGAAATCTCCGATCGCCATGGACGAACCGGGCCTAGCTGCTTTATGAACGAGGAGATTGCGAGAGAAGAACCATGGTCAACTATATCGAGGCGGTTTCCGCCCCCCTGAAGAATACGGGCGCGATCCGCCTCTATAGTGCGGAGGACTTTGCCGGCATGCGCAAGGCCTGCCTGCTGACCGCGCGCTGCCTCGACGAGCTTGCGACGATCGTGCAGCCCGGCGTCACCACCAACGCGATAGACCGCTTCGTCTTCGAGTTCGGCATGGACCACGGCGCGCTGCCGGCGACGCTGAACTATCGCGGCTACACCAAATCCTCCTGCACCTCGATCAATCACGTCGTCTGCCACGGCATTCCGGACGACAAGCCTTTGCGGGAAGGTGATATCGTCAATATCGACGTCACCTATATCCTCGACGGCTGGCACGGGGATTCGAGCCGCATGTATCCGGTCGGCCAAATCAAGCGCGCTTCCGAGCGCCTGCTCGAAGTCACCTACGAATGCCTGATGCGCGGCATCGAGGCGGTGCGTCCGGGCGCCCGCACCGGCGCGATCGGCGAGGCAATCCAGACCTATGCGGAAGCGGAACGCTGCTCGGTGGTGCGCGATTTCTGCGGCCATGGTGTCGGCCGGCTTTTCCACGACTCGCCGAACATCCTCCATTACGGCCGTGCCGACGAGGGTCCGGAGATGAAGGAAGGGATGATCTTTACCATCGAGCCGATGATCAATCTCGGCAAGCCGCATGTGAAGGTGCTGTCCGACGGCTGGACGGCAGTGACCCGCGACCGGTCGCTGTCAGCGCAATACGAACATGCGATCGGCGTCACCGCCACCGGCTGCGAGATCTTCACCTTGTCGCCCGGAGGTTTCGACCGACCCGGCCTGCCGCCGCTTTCGAGGTAACGGATGGCCAGCCGCTCCGCTCCTCCGCCGGACGAACAGACGTCCTTCATCGAGGACGAGCGCGGCTTTTTCGCCGAACAGCTGACCAAGCCGAAAGCCATCAAGAAACCGGCGTCGATGGACGACGAAGAGCCGGGCGCGCATTACCACGGTCACCGCGAGCGCCTCAAAACCAAGTATCGCGAACATGGCGACACCGGGCTCGCCGACTACGAGATCCTTGAACTGCTGCTTTTCCGATCGATACCGCGCCGCGATACCAAACCGCTTGCCAAGACTTTGATCGCCCGGTTCGGAACGCTTGCCGGCGTTCTGGGCGCACCGCTCGGATTGCTACAGGAGGTCAAGGGCGTCGGCGAGGCGGTGGCGCTCGACCTGAAGCTCGTCGCGACCGTCGGTCATCGGATGCTGAAAAGCGAGCTGCGCGGCAAGCAGGTCCTATCCTCCTGGTCTTCGGTCATCGATTACTGCCATGCGATAATGGCCTACGAACCGCGCGAACAGTTCCGCATCCTCTTCCTCGACAAGCGGAATGCGCTGATCGCCGACGAGGTGCAGGGCCATGGTACCGTCGACCATACGCCGGTCTATCCGCGCGAAGTGGTGCGCCGGGCGCTGGAGCTCTCGGCGACCGCTCTTATTTTAGTCCACAATCACCCGAGTGGCGACCCCACCCCTTCCCGCGCCGATATCGACATGACGAAGACGATCGTCGACACCGCGAAGCCTCTCGGTATCACGGTGCACGACCACATCATCATCGGCAAGGATGGGCATGTCAGCCTGAAGGGCCTCAGGCTGATCTGAGTTTTTGCAGCCTCAGGCAGCGAAATAGGTTTCCCGATCGAGATCGGCGATCAGTCCCGGTTGTGTGGGTTCCCAGCCGAGCTGTTCCCGGGTCCAGGCGCTCGAAGCCCGGTTGTTGATTTGCGCAAAATGCGCAAACCAGCCGAAATGTTCGGCTGCCTCGTGATGGGATTTAGCAATGACAGGCAGGTTCAGACGTTTTCCTATCACGCCGGCAATGTCGCGGAACGGAATGCCCTCTTCGGCAACGGCGTGATACCGGCCACCAGCAACGCCCTTTTCCAGCACGAGCCTGTAGAGGCGGGCGGCATCGAACCGATGCACCGCTGGCCACTGGTTCAGCCCCTCGCCGACATAGGCCGAGGAGCCCTTCTGGCGGGCCATATTGATGAGGATCGGAACGAAGCCATGATCGCCATCGCCATGTACCGAAGGCGGGAGCCGGATGACCGATACGCGCGGACCCGACGTCACCGAAAATGCCGTCTTTTCCGAGACCCGAGGAACGGAGGAGCCATAGGCGGGCGGCGTCTCTTCGGTCGCCAACTGGCCCGGCGACAGAAGGCCGGTAGCGGAAGTGACGATCAGGGAACGGTCGGTGCCGGCAAGCGCATCGCCGAGCGCTTCGATGGCGCGCCGGTCGATCTCGCAATTTTCCTTGAATTTCGAAAAATCGTGGATGAAGCCCGTATGGATGACGGCGTCCGAGGCAGCGGCTCCGCTTTTCAGACTGTCCAGATCCTCCAGGGTGCCCCGGTGGATATCGGCGCCGGCGACCGTCAGCGCCGCGGCGGAGGCATCCGAACGGGCAAGGCCCAGGACCTGATGGCCTGCCTCGATCAGTTCCTTGACGACGGCCGAGCCGACAAACCCGGTCGCGCCGGTTACAAAAACACGCATGATAGTCCTCTTCAGTTGTCTGACGAGGCTGTGATAGGGTTTTCCGGATGGCGAAAAAGCCGTGACGACTTACTGGTATAAGCACTAACAGGCTGAGCATGCCGACAATTGAGGACGAAAACCTTCTCGGAAACTATCTGAAGGACCGCCGCGCGAAACTCAGCCCGGTCGCCTTCGGCATTCCTTCGACACGCCGGCGCACGCCCGGCCTCCGGCGCGAGGAGGTGGCACAGCGCGCCAATGTCAGCGCCACCTGGTACACTTGGCTCGAACAGGGCCGCGGCGGCGCGCCATCCGCGGATGTGCTGGACCGGCTCGCCAAGGCGCTTTCGCTGAACGACGCCGAGCGGGAGCACCTTTTTCTGCTGGCGCAGCACCGGCCGCCCGAGGTCCGATACGAGCATTCCGAACCGATCACGCCGCAGCTGCAACGGGTGCTGGATTCGCTGGAGTTCAGCCCGGCCCTTGTGAGGACCGCCCTGTGGGACATCGTCGCCTGGAACGATGCCGCTGCGATCACGCTGACCGACTATGCCAAGCTTGCGCCCGAACAACGCAACATCCTCAAACTTCTCTTCGGCAAATCGCCTGCCCGCGCGCATATGATCCATTGGGAGAGAGATGCCCGCACCGCCGTCGCGGCTTTCCGGTCGGAAGCGGCACGGGCCGGAAACACCGAAAAGGTCCAGTCGCTGGTCGCTGAAATCAGCCGATCGAGCCCGGAATTCGCGGCCATATGGCGGGACTACGCGGTTCAGAACTACGGAGAAGGCCTCAAGCACGTCCGCCATGCAACGGCAGGAGACCTCGCGCTCGAATACTCATCCTTTGCCGTCGACGGCCGGCCGGACCTCGGCCTCGTCATCTTCAATCCGGCGACCGCCGACGATACAGAACGGCTGAAGGCGCTGATCGCGAGCCGCAAGGCGGCCAGGTAACCGCCCTGCTTCTTGGCCATTCAAGCCACCTGCACCATGTGGCCCGCGGAAACCTCGCGATACTGGCGCGCCGGCGGCTGGAAACCCATCGGACGAACCGGGCTCTTCAGCTCGTCGTTGGAAATGCTTCGGCGGATACCGCGGCGGGCCGGGTCGGGCACCGGAACGGCTGCCATCAGCTTCTTGGTATAGGGATGCTGCGGATTATCAAAGACCGCGGCGCGGGGACCGATCTCGACGATCTCGCCAAGATACATGACCGCTACCCGATGGCTGACCCGTTCAACCACCGCCATGTCATGGCTGATGAACAGGAAGGCGAGGTTGAGGCTCTGCTGCAGGTCGAGGAGCAGGTTGCAGACCTGTGCCTTGATCGAGACGTCGAGCGCCGAGACGCTTTCGTCGGCGACGATCACCTTCGGATCGAGCGACAGGGCACGGGCAATCGCGATGCGCTGGCGCTGGCCGCCCGAAAATTCGTGCGGATAACGGCCCGCCATATCGGGCGAGAGGCCGACCTTGCGGAGCAGGTCGGCGGTCTTTTCCTTCGCCTCCATCGCATTGCCGAGCTTGTGCTTGACGAAGGGTTCGGAGATTGCAGCGCCGACCGTCATGCGCGGGTTGAGCGACGAGAACGGGTCCTGGAAGATCATCTGGATGGTCTTGCGCATGTCGCGCAGGCCCGTCTGATCGAGGCGCAGGACATCGTAGCCGTCGAGCGCCACGTCGCCGCTGGTCGGCTCGATCAGCCGCATGATCGATCGGCCGGTCGTCGACTTGCCGCAGCCGGATTCACCGACCAGTGACAAGGTCTCGCCCTGGAAGAGGTCGAAGGAAACATTCTCGACCGCATGGACGGAACCCGTCTGCGTCGCGAACAGGCCGGAGCGGACGGCGAAGCGGGTTACGAGGTTCTTCACCGCCAGAACCGGTGTCTTGCGGGTATCAACGGTGCCTGCGACTTCCTTGGGTTCGGCGGTCTCGCCGGTATTGATGTCGACGACCGGGAAACGGGTCGGCCATTTGCGGTCCTGCATCGAGCCGAGCCGCGGCACGGCCGACAGCAGCGCGCGGGTATAGGGATGTTTGCCGCGGTGAAAGATTTCTTCGGTCGGACCGCTCTCGACCGCCTCGCCGCGATACATGACGATGGTACGGTCGGCGATCTCGGCGACCACGCCCATGTCATGGGTGATGAAGAGCACCGACATGCCCTCCTCTTCCTGCAGGATCTTGATGAGGTCGAGGATCTGTCCCTGAATGGTGACATCGAGCGCGGTGGTCGGTTCGTCGGCGATCAGCAGCCTCGGTTTCGACGCCAAGGCCATGGCGATCATCACACGCTGGCGCATGCCACCCGAGAACTGGTGCGGGTAGTCGTCGAACCGGGCGCCGGCGTTCGGGATGCGGACCTTTTCGAGAAGCCGCACGGTTTCGGCGCGCGCTTGGGCCTTCGTCAGTCCCTTGTGGCGCGTCAGCACTTCCGAGATCTGCCGTCCGATCGTGAAGATCGGGTTGAGCGAGGTCATCGGCTCCTGGAAAATCATCGAGGCGTCGTTGCCGCGCACGCCCCGCATCTCCTTTTCGGAGATCGACAGGAGATCCCGCCCGGAGAGCAGGATGCTGCCCTCGATGCGGCTGGTATTGGCGGCCAGCAGACGCATGATCGAGAGCGAGGTGACGCTCTTGCCGGACCCGCTCTCGCCGACGATCGCCACCGTCTCGCCCGGGTGCACATCGAAGGAGACGTCGCGGACGACGCTTTTCCATTCGCCGTCGACCAGGAAGGATGTCGTCAGGTTCCTGACGGAAAGGACAGGTGTCTCGGTCATCGGGGCTTCCGTCATTGGGGCTTCCAGGGGGTGGCAAAGGAGACTGACGCACGGCCTTCCGCCTCACGGGCGGCTTCCAGCTCGGCGATCTTCTGGTCGATGACGCGGCGGTCGATCATGCCGTGCGGGTTTTCGCGGGTCGGCATGGTTTCGGCGACATGCAGGAAACGCTCCTGCGCCACCGCATAGAGCCGGCGCAGTTCGGCGAGCGGATCGGTGTGGTCGTCGGCATTGATACGCAGCCAGGGGTAATCCTGGTCGCGATAGAGAACCATCGCGGCGGACTGCTTGCCGCGCTTGTCGCCGCCGGCGGCCTCTCCGGCATCCATGGCAGCGAGCAGTCGCTCGGCAAGCGGCGCGCCTTCTGCCGTCTTTTCCTTGTAGACCCGCAGCGTCTCGGCGATCACCTGCGGACCCGCCAGCATGTTGCCTGCAACGGAGACGTTGTCGTCGACCAGATGGCCGGCCCAGTCGACGCAGATTTCGCCGGTATAGGCGGCATTGCGGCCGTTGGCGTCGATCAGATGGAACTGGCGCTGACGCCGGCCATCATCGCGCGCAGTCAGCGTCTCGATGATCTCGTCCGGCGACCTGCCCTCTTCCAAGAGCTTCAGTCCGTCGGTGCCGTAGAGCGGGCTAACGAAGGCCTGGGTGGCGACGGCCCCCACCCTGCCCTTGATATGCGGCACGGCGGCACCGACCGCGAAGAAGCGGCTGGCGACCGAAATCCCGAAGTGACCCGTTTGCGGATCGCGTGCGACGATCGACCATGTCATGGCTTATCTCCCGACCGCATAGGCCTGCATCAGGCGCGGTGTTGCAGCAGCCCGCAGCAATCCGTCCGCGTCGCGGCGTGCTGCGGTCAAACGGCCGACGCTCCAGGGATCGGCAACCGTAATCTGGTGGCCGCGGCTGCGCAGCTCGGCGAGCACGTCGGCACCGATATTGCTTTCCACCATGATGTTCCCCGGCTGGCTGGTGCGTGGATAGAAGGAGCCCGGGAAATGGGTGGTGTGGAACAGCGGCATGTCGATCGCCGCCTGCAGGTTCGGCTTGTGGTGGACGTAACGCAGGAAGAAGGGCAGCTGCCACTGGTCCTGCTGGTCGCCGCCGGGCGTACCGAACACCAGCGTCGGGCGACCCTGATGCAGGGCCAGCGACGGCGTCAGCGTCGTGCGCGGGCGTTTTCCCGGTTCCAGCGAGGTCGGCAGGCCGGGCTTCAGCCAGAACATCTGGGCGCGGGAATTCAGCGCGAAACCGAGGCCGGGCACGATCGGCGACGACTGCAGCCAGCCGCCGGAGGGCGTGGTGGAGACCATGTTGCCCCAGCGGTCGATGACGTCGATATGCACCGTGTCGCCGCGCTTTTCGGTGAGATGCGACATGGTCGGCTCGTAGACCGCGCCCTTGCCGCTGACTTCGGCCAGCATTCCCATGGTGAGATCGAACTGGTGGTCGTAACCGGGGACGCGGCCCGGCCGTAATTCGAGCGAGGCCTGGCTGCCGATGAGCTTGCGGCGCTCGGCATTATAGCCTTCCGACAGCAGGTATTCGGTCGGGATCTGCGCGAAATCCGGGTCGCCGTAATAGACTTCGCGGTCGGCGAAGGCGAGCTTCATGGCCTCGACGACGACATGCACGAAATCCGGTCCGGCCGGATCCATCGCCGAGAGGTCAAAGCCCTTCAGCAGCGCCAGCGATTGCAGGAGCACCGGCCCCTGCCCCCAGGCCGGCGTCTTGGCGACGGTCCAGTCGTGATAGTCATAGGTCTGCGGCGCCTCGACGGTCGCCTGCCAGTTGGCCATGTCGTCGGCGGTCAGCACGCCCTTGTGGCGGGCACCGCTCGCATCCATCACCTCAGCCGTCGAGACATAACGGTCGATCGCCTCCGCCACGAAGCCGCGGTAGAAGGCATCGCGGGCGGCTTCTATCTGGTTTTCGCGGCCGGTCTTGGCTTCGGCCTCGGCGATGACGCGCTTCCAGGTCTCGGCGAGCACCGGGTTTTTAAAGTTGCTCTGCGCCTCGGGAGCTGCGCCGCCCGGCAGCCAGGTCGCGTAGGAGGTCGGCCATTCCGTCTCGAAGAAGCTCGCCAGCCCCTTGATGGTGGCGGAAACGCGGGCAAGCATCGGGTGGCCCTGTTCGGCGTAGTAGATCGCCGGCTCGAGCACGTCGCGGACGCTCATCGTGCCGTAGTCGCGCAGCATCAGCATCCAGCCGTCGAAGGCGCCGGGGATGACTGTCGCGAGCAGCCCGTCGCCGGGGATCAGCTTCAGGCCTTCCGACGTGTAGTGCTCGATCGTCGCGCCAGCCGGTGCAGGTCCCTGGGCGCAGATGACTTCGACCTTGTCCTTCTTCTTCGAGTAGAAGACGGCCGGCATGTCGCCGCCCGGGCCGCAGAGATGCGGCTCGACGATCTGCAGCAAGAAGCCCGTTGCAACAGCCGCATCGAAGGCATTGCCGCCCTTTTCGAGGATTGCCATGCCGACGGACGAGGCGATCCAGTGGGTCGAGGTGACGACGCCGAACGTGCCGAGGATTTCCGGCCGTGTGGTGAATTCAGTCATGGGTATAAATCCTTTCAGATCATGCTTCGCGCGGGTCGAGCGCATCGCGCAGGCCATCGCCGAGGAGATTGAAGCCAATGACGACGAGGAAGATCGCCGCACCCGGCCACATCGCCATCCAGGGAGCCTGGCTCAAAAAGTTCTTGGCGACGTTCAACATCGAGCCCCAGGAGGGGGCTGGCGGCTGCTGGCCGAGGCCGAGGAAGGAAAGGCTCGCCTCGGCGATGATCGCGGTTGCGATCGTCAGCGTCGCCTGGACGATGATGGGTGCGAAAACGTTGGGCAGGATGTAGCGGGTCATGATTTCGAAGTGGTTCAGGCCAACGGCGCGTGCGCCTTCGACATAGTCCTCCGTCTTGACCGCCAGGACCTGACCACGGGTCAGCCGCACGAAGATCGGCATGGCGGACAGGCCGATGGCGATCATCGCATTCATCAGGCTCGGGCCCAAAAATGCCGCGAGCGCGATCGCCATGATCAGGAAGGGCATGGCGAGCAGAGCCTCTGTGATCCTCGAGATCACCATATCCACCCAGCCGCCGAAATAACCCGAGATCAGCCCGAAGGGCACGCCGATGCCGACCGCGATGGCGACTGAAAACACCCCGGCCATCAGGGATGCCCGGGCGCCCCAGATCATGCGGGACAGGATGTCGCGACCGAGATCGTCAGTGCCGAGCCAGTACATGGCCGAGGGCGCCTTGCGGATCGCCGTCCAGCTCGTGGCGACGGGATCGATGATCGGCAGAATCGGCGCGGCGGCTGCCAGGATCGTGAAGAACAGCACGACGACGGCGCCGACGAGCGCGCTCCGGTTCTTCTTCATCTTGCGCCAGGCGCGGCTCTTGTCGCGCTTGGCGACCGCCACGGGCGGTGCTTGGTCGATCGTGGTCATAGGGTGGCCCTCAGACGCGGATTGAGCAGGACATAAAGGACGTCGGCAATCAGGTTCATCAGGATGAAACCGACTGCCGTGCACAGCACGACGCCCTGCACGACCGCATAGTCGCGGTTGAAGACGGCATCGACGATGAGCTTGCCGAAGCCCGGTATGGTGAAGATCTGTTCGGTCAGGACCGCGCCGGCCAGCAGTTCGCCGAACAGCAGCGCCGACAGAGTCACGACCGGCAGAAGCGCATTGCGGAAACTGTGGCTCAGAATGACCTCCCGCGGAGAAAGCCCCTTGGCGCGGGCGGTGCGGATATAGTCGGCGCTGAGCACGCCGATCATCGCCGAGCGGGTATGGCGCATCAGGGTCGCGGCGAGCGCATTGCCGAGCACGAAGGCCGGCATGACCATGGTCTGCAGGGACCGGACGGGATCGACGAAGATCGACTCGAAGCCCGAGGCAGGCAGCCAGCCGAGCTGCACCGAGATCAACAGGATGAGCATGATACCGAGCCAGAAATTCGGGATCGACAGGCCGGTCAGCGCCAGCACGTTGGCAATATAATCGATGAACGTGTTCTTCTTGACCGCCGCCAGAATGCCGATCGGAATGCCGATCACCATGGCGAAGAACATCGCCATCACGGCAAGCTGAATAGTCACCGGCAGCTTCTGGAGGATCAGTTCCAGGACAGGCTGGTTGGTGCGCAGCGAAATGCCGAAGTCGCCTGTCAGCACGCCGCCGAGCCAGTAGAAATATTGAACCACGACCGGATCGTTCAGCCGGTATTTGTCGCGCAGGAATTCGATGACGGCAGGGTCACGCTCCTCGCCGGCCATGGCCAGAATGGGATCGCCGGGCAAGAGTTTCTGCAGTGAAAACACAAAAATGGAGATGATCAGCAAGGTCGGGATGGCGACCAGCAGACGCTTTCCGATGTAGACAGGCATGACGCCGTCCCCCGTTGAGCAACATTGTTACAAGGCGATGCGGAAAAGTGCCGCATGGGTCCACTCCCATGCGGCACGGGAGGCTTAGCCCTTCTTGACGCCTTGCAGGCGGATCATGCCGTCCGGACTGGCCACGAAACCGGTAATGTTCTTCTTGTAAGCCCAGATCCACGACTGATGGCCGAGATAGATGACCGGCATGTCTTCGTTGAGGATCACGGAAGCTGCATCGTATTTCTGCTTGCGCACCGCATCGTCGGTCGAGGCGCGTGCATCGTTGAGCAGCTTGTCGACCTCCGGGTTGCAGTATTTCACGTCGTTGATGCCACCCTTGCAGGTGATGAACTGGTGGATATTGCCGTCAGGATCGACGCGGCCGGACCAGTCAGAGCGGCTGAGCTGGAAGTTGCCGCGGGTCTGCTCTTCGAGCAGGGTCGCGAATTCGGTCGATTTCAGGCTGACGTCGAAACCGGCTTCGGCGACCATCGACTGCAGGATCTGCATCATCTGCTGGGCGACCGGGTTGTTCGGGATCTGCAGCTCGACAGGAACGCGGTCGAAGCCGGCGGCCTTGATCAGAGCCTTGGCCTTGGCGACGTCGCGGGCCGGAACCGGGATCGCCTTGTTGAACCACGGGCTGTTCGGCGGGAACGGCTGGTTGCCGCCGACGGCCGTGCCTTCATAAACGATCTGGTTCATCGCATTGCGGTCGATCGCCAGCGAGAAGGCCTGGCGCAGGCGCTTGTCCTTGCCGAACGGATTGTCGGCACGCGCACCGTTGGCGATATTGGCGTAAAGCGCCATGTAGCCGATATTGACGGTCGCATCGTATTTCAGGCCCGAATTGCCCTTGACGGCAGCAACATCGGTCGGAGCCAGGCGCTCGATGAAGTCGAGGTCGCCCGACTGCAAGTTGGCGAGGCGCACGGTCGTATCCGGGATCGGCAGGTAGGTGACCTTGTCAACGAAGATCTTGTCCTTGTTCCAGTAATCCTTGAATTTTTCGAGCACGATGCGGTCCTGCTGGACGCGCTCGACAAACTTGAACGGGCCGGCGCAGACCGGCTTGGAGCCGAAATTGGCGCCGAGCGCCTTGGCGGCAGTCGGCGAAACGATCATGCCGGCGCGGTCGGAGAGCTGGGCGAGCAGCGTCACGTCCGGAGACTTCAGGGTGAACTTGACTTCGAGGGGGCCTGTCGCTTCGACCTTGGCGACGGAGGTCAACTCGCTCTTGCGGCGCGATTCCGGCAGGGTCATGTTGCGTTCGATCGTGGCAACCACGGCGGCGGCATCGAGCGGAGTGTCGTCGTGGAACTTGACGCCCTCCCTGATCTTCATCGTCAATTCCTTGCCGTCGGCAGACCATTTCCACTCGGTGGCGAGTTGCGGAACGATCTTCAGGTCGGGCGAAACGTCGACCAGCTTGTCGCACAACGCCGTATAGACGATACGTCCGACGAAGGTGCGGGACTGGGCCGGATCGAGAACGTCGGCATCGTCCTGCAGGCCGATGCGCAAATCGACCGCAAGCGCCGGAAAGGCGAAAAGCGCCCCGGCCAGCAGCCCGGTCGTAAGCTTGGTAAGTCGCATCATGATGAACATTCCTCTCTTGTTTTTAGGTTCCTGTTTTTAGTCTTGGCCGGTTTCCGGCTTCTGGTGGTGGGCCGCGTGGCGGCCATTCAGCTTGCTTCGCTGAGCGATCCCTGTTCCACGGAGCCAAGGGACGTCGCGCGGATGAGCCGCTCCTGAAGCATCAGCAGGTGTTCGCGCATCGCCTCCCCCGCCTGCACCGGATCACGCGCGGCGATCGCCTCGATGATGGTCGTGTGCTGGGCAAACGAGATGTTGACCGCATTGCCGCTCGAACGGGCGCGCTCGCGGATCGCCCGCCATGCCTCGTCCTGGCGGACGCGATTGATGACGTCGAAGATCGACAGGAAAAGCTGGTTGCCGGCGCTCTGGGCGATCAGCCGGTGCAGCGTCCCGTCCCACAGTTCGCGGGCGTCGGCATCGCTGCTCTCGATGATCTTCAAGGCGATCTCGTGCATCTTGGCGATATCCGCCGGCTTGGCACGCATGGCCGCCAGTTGGGCGAGCTGTGGTTCGATCCTCAGACGGACTTCCATGATCTCCATGAAGTCCGTGCCGGCGACGATCGCGCCCACATGGTTGCTCCACTCGCTCGGCCTTTCGCCGATAAAGGTGCCTGAGCCCTGGCGGCGCCAGATGAGACCTTCGGATTCGAGCACCTCAAGTGCACGTCGCACCGCACGCCGGCTGATGCCGAGCAGGTCGGTCAAAGCGCGTTCGGTCGGCAGGCGGCCTTCAGAACCGAATTCTCCCGCCCTTAAAAGCTCTCTCAGGCGATCCAGCGCATAGCTCGAGTTGTCATGAGCCTCGCCGGCTCCATCCTGTACCATTTAGCGCACCAATTTTTAATTGGTTCGAATGGACGGCATTTCCAGACGTCCGTCAAGTTAATTTTTCGGCAATTTTCGCAGTGCACAAAATTGATGCAGGCAAATTGAAATCAAGGCTTGGACGAGCCGCAATCAAAACTTTAGAATAGGCGGCTACAAAGGGATTCGTGAATGCTGCCGCATTGCGGCAGCCGTAGATTCGGAGCGGAGCATCCCATGAACCAATACGACCTCATCGTCGTCGGCAGCGGACCGGCCGGCCGCCGCGCGGCCATCCAGGCAGCCAAGCTCGACAAGAAGGTTCTGGTCGTCGAACAGGGCAAGAGGGTCGGAGGCGTATCGGTCCACACGGGCACGATCCCGTCGAAGACGCTGCGCGAAACGGCGCTCAACCTGTCCGGCTGGCGCGAACGCGGCTTCTACGGCAAGGCCTACCGCGTCAAGCAGGAAATCAGCGCCGAAGATCTGCGCCGCCGCCTGCTGATCACCCTCGACCACGAAGTCGAAGTATTGGAACATCAATTCGCCCGCAACCGCGTCCAGAGCATCCGTGGCAAGGCGACCTTCGTCACGTCCGACACGATGGCAATCGCCAAAGACGACGGCGACGTCATGCACGTCATGGGCAAGTCCATCCTGCTCGCGGTCGGTACCAAGCCTTTCCGTCCTGATTACATGCCATTCGACG
Source organism: Neorhizobium galegae (assembly GCF_021391675.1). Lineage (NCBI taxonomy): Bacteria > Pseudomonadati > Pseudomonadota > Alphaproteobacteria > Hyphomicrobiales > Rhizobiaceae > Neorhizobium > Neorhizobium galegae. The sequence continues at coordinate 1,890,112 of NZ_CP090095.1, read as the reverse complement.
GCAAGACGGTTCTCGACAGCGACGAATTGCTCGAAATCGACCAGCTCCCCCGTTCGATGGTGGTCATCGGCGCCGGCGTTATCGGCATCGAATACGCGACGATCTTCAGCGCGCTGGATGCGGCCGTGACCGTCATCGACCCGAAGCCGACCATGCTCGACTTCATCGATAAGGAGATCGTCGAGGACTTCACCTATCAGCTGCGCGACCGCAACATGAAGCTGCTGCTCGGCCAGAAGGCGGACAAGGTGGAACGGCTGCCGGACGGCAAGGTCATGGTGCACGTGGACAGCGGCCGTCAGATCATCACCGACATGGTGCTGTTCGCCGCCGGCCGCATGGGCGCCACCGATACGCTGAACCTCGCCGCGGCCGGCCTCGAGGCCGACAGCCGCGGCCGCCTCAAGGTCAACCCGGAAACCTTCGAGACCTCCGTTCCGGGCATCTTTGCCGCCGGCGACGTCGTCGGCTTCCCGAGCCTTGCCTCGACCTCGATGGAACAGGGGCGCGTCGCGGCCCGTGTCGCCGTCGGCGCGATCGCCAAGGAACCGCCGAAATATTTCCCCTACGGCATCTATGCGGTGCCGGAAATCTCCACTTGCGGCCTCACCGAAGAGGAAATGAAGGAGCGCGGCATTCCCTATGAATGCGGCATCGCCCGCTTCCGGGAGACCTCGCGCGGCCATATCATGGGCCTCGATACCGGGCTCCTGAAGCTGATCTTCTCGCTGAAGACCCGCCGCCTGCTCGGCGTCCATATCGTCGGCGAAGGTGCGACCGAACTCGTCCACATCGGCCAGGCGGTATTGAACCTCAAGGGCACGGTCGAATATTTCGTCGAGAATACGTTCAACTACCCGACACTCGCCGAAGCCTACAAGATCGCCGGCCTCGACGCCTGGAACCGCATGGGCGAAGGCCCGAAGGAAGCGGTGGCTCCACAGGTGGAGACCGTGGCGACGGTTAAGGCCGAGACCGCGACAGCAGAGAAGAAAAAAGCCGTCTCCAAGTGAGGCGGCTCCTCTCGTGACCAGATGCCTCAGATAGGCGATCAGCCGAAAACAAAAAAGCCGCCTCGAAAGGCGGCTTTTCTTTTGTGTCGCAGAACCGCCCCGAAGGGCAATTCATCAACGCGAGTAGAATTCGACGACCAGCTGCGGTTCCATGATGACGGCGTAAGGAACGTCCGTCAGGCCCGGAACGCGGGCGAAGGTGGCAACCATCTTGTTGTGGTCGACTTCGATATAGTCCGGAACGTCGCGTTCAGCGAGCGAAACGGCTTCGAGAACCGTAACCATCTGCTTCGACTTCTGGCGGACTTCGATGACGTCGCCGGCCTTGCAACGGTAGGAACCGATGTTGACGCGGACGCCGTTGACGGTGACGTGGCCATGGTTGACGAACTGGCGGGCAGCAAAGACCGTCGGAACGAACTTGGCGCGGTAGACGATCGCGTCGAGGCGCGATTCGAGCAGGCCGATCAGGTTCTCCGAAGTGTCGCCCTTGCGGCGGTTGGCTTCGTCATAGATCGAGCGGAACTGCTTTTCGCGCAGGTCGCCGTAATAGCCCTTGAGCTTCTGCTTGGCGCGCAGCTGCACACCGAAGTCGGAAAGCTTGCCCTTGCGGCGCTGGCCGTGCTGGCCCGGGCCGTATTCGCGGCGGTTCACCGGGGACTTCGGACGGCCCCAGATGTTTTCGCCCATACGGCGGTCGATCTTGTATTTGGACGATTCGCGCTTGCTCATCGTATTTCCTTTCAACATGTTACACCGGCCTGTTGCCAAGCCGGATCAAGGAAACACGCCCTCCTCTGAGCCCTGATTTAAGAGCTCTGACAGGTCTCTCACGAAAGCGTCCGGAGAAAACCACGGGACATGTCAGTGAAACACCGGGTCTTTCGGCCCGGCGTTGGCGCGGTGTTTAGGCGGATGTCACAGGAATGTCAACCGCACCGGTCTCTTAACCTTTCGGCAAGGCTGTCTGCAGGCTTTTTTGACGCGGCAAGGCGTTGGCACCATCTTAAGGAAAGGAGGTGTTGTGTCATGAAATCGAAACTCTGGAGCAGCCCGATCAGGATCGAAAATCCCGAAACCGGCATGGTCCGCACCGTCAAGACGGTGCGCGATGCGAAAACCGTCCTCGACCGATTCTGGCCGGCCTATCACGGCAGCCAGCATCATCTTGCGGAACAAGTCTGCGACGAAGCATTGAAGGGAAAGTCGAGGCCGTCGGAAGCCCGGCGCGCCTTTATCGCCGCGGCGGTGGAAGCGCACTTTCACATCCACTGACGGCTCATTCGGCAGCCGCCCTCGCCTCGCCCTCATCCGGCGCGTCGGCACTGCCGGGCGAGGTTTCGACCTGCAGATCCGGGAAGGCAACGATGCGCTTGCCCGAAAAGTCCGCATGCACGACGATCAGACCCTGTTCCTCGAAATAACCGAGCAGACGGCGGGCGCGACGCGCCGAATGGGTGCCGTAGGCACGGGCGATCCGTGCATCCGAGGGACATGGCTCCCCTGATATCGCCGCCTTCGCCATCAGCAGGAAAACGCCCTGCAAGTCATCCGAAACGCCAGACGACAGCGACAGCGCTGTCCCCCATGCCTCGCTTGAGGCGGTTTCCACATCGACGCCCGAGCGGGCGATCGCCGTGCGGCGGCGGAATTCACCGAGCGACAGCGGCGGTCCGGGCAGGCGCCGCATCCGGGCGCGCACCAGAAAATCCTGATAGAGAACGGAATCCGTCCGGTAGGCGGATTGCGGATCGTCGAGAATTTCCGACAGGACGGCGGATAGCCGTTCTTCACGCTCTTCGGCGGACAGTTCCGGCTGGGAAACACGCGGCTCCTGCGGCGCCGGCACGGCGGCGGGTGTCGAGCGTGACAGTTCGGCCAGGATGTCGGTCGTCGGCCGCGGCGCCGGCGGGGCACGGCGGACCATCGGCCGGGTGAATTCTTCCGGATCCGGCGTGAAGATCAGGTCCTCGACGTCCTGCGGCGCATCTGGCAGCGGCATCAGCTTCGGGCTCGAAGAGCGCGCCGAGGTCTCGACCGTGCCGATGACGATCGGCAGCGGACGGCGCGACAGTGCCGGGCCGAGGGCGACGAAATTGCCACGTTTCAGATCACGGAACATTTCCGCCTGGCGACGGTCCATGCCGAGCAGGTCGGCGGCACGCGCCATGTCGATATCGAGGAAGGTTCGGCCCATCAGGAAATTCGACGCTTCCGCCGCGACGTTCTTGGCGAGCTTTGCCAGCCGCTGCGTCGCGATGACACCGGCAAGGCCGCGCTTTCGGCCACGGCACATCAGGTTGGTCATCGCACCCAGAGAAAGCTTTCTGGCGTCTTCCGACACATCGCCGCCGACCGATGGGGCAAACATCTGCGCCTCGTCGACCACGACCAGGACCGGATACCAATATTCCCGGTCGGCATCGAACATGCCGTTCAGGAAGGCGGCGGCGGCGCGCATCTGCTCTTCGAGATCGAGGCCTTCGAGCGTCAGGACGCAGGAGACGCGATTCTTGCGGATACGGTTGGCGATGCCGGCAAGCTCGGCCTCGCTACGCTCGCCATCGACCACCACATGGCCGAATTTTTCAGACAGCGTGACGAAATCGCCTTCCGGATCGATCACCACCTGCTGCACCCAGGGCGCGGACTGTTCCAGCAGGCGGCGCAGGAGATGCGACTTGCCGGAGCCGGAATTGCCCTGCACGAGCAGACGGGTCGCCAGAAGCTCCTCGATATCGAGCTTGGCCGGATCGCCCCCGGACACAATTCCCATATCGATGCCGACCTGCAATGCACTTACCTCGTATGCTGTCTCTTCGCGGTGACCGTTAGAAGCCGCGACTCCAGAACTCTAACAGAGATCGGGATTCGTTTCGCCGGGCAAGATCGAAAATGCACAGGCCTTTGCGAAACCGCTCAGGATGCCGCGCGACGATAGAATGCCAACGAGCCGGCAAGCGCCAGAAGCGCCCCGCCGCAGAGCCTGTCGAGCCAGAGCGCACCCTTCTTCTTGAGCAGATGCACGGCCCGCGAGCCGAGCAGCGCATAACCGAACATGACGGCCACATCGATCAGAGCGAAGACGAGCGCCAGGATCGCATATTGCTGAAACTGCGGCGCATCCGGGACGATAAATTGCGGCAGGAAAGCCGAGAAGAACAGGTATCCCTTGGGATTGGTCACCGCGACGAGGAAGCTCTTCAGGAAGATTGACGTAGCGGAACCCGAACCGGTCGAAGCATCGCCTGCCGTTACGTCAAGCGAGCCTTTCGAGCGGAGAAGCATGAGCCCGAGAAACGCGAGATAACCGGCACCCAGCCACTTGACGGCCGAGAACCAGAATTCGGAGGCCGCCAGCAGAGCGCCGAGGCCGAGCGCCACCGCGCCGATCAGCACGAAATCGGAGACCATTGCACCGGCCATGCCAGGCAGCGCGCGGCGAAGGCCGTAACGCGAGCCGTTGGTGAGCGCCAGGAGAACGGTCGGCCCGGGTGTGGCGATGCCGATCAACGCGACGATCGCAAAGGCAAGCAGGGGGACTTCACTCATCGCTCTTCTCCTACCAGAGGTGCCGGCCGTCGATGACCGTATGCGGCCAGTCCTCGGCATCGAAATCGTCGAACAGCCGGGCATTCACGGCGATACGTCGGGTCTTGCCATCCCAGGTGCCATCCTGCTGGAAATCCGGGCTGTCGCTATAGGTGGTGCAGCCGCATGTGCCGCAGAAATGATGCGCTACCGTCTTGGTGTTCCAGCGATAGATCTTGTCACTCCCGGCATCGGAGGTGACCTTTACCTGCTTCGGCTCGTAATAGGCATGCAGTGCGCCGCGCCTGGAGCAGAAGGTGCAGGTGCAGCGGGTGAGTGCCTGCGGCAGTTCACCCTTGATCTCGAAAACGGTCTCGCCGCAATGGCAACGCCCGGTGATCATCAGCTGTTCCTCCCCGATGAAGCTCAGGCGGCCGCGCGCTTGAAGCCGACCGACAGCAGGCCGGCACCGATCATCAATGAACCGCCGGTGCGGTTGACGATCCGCTGGACCTTCGGCTTGCGGATGGTGTTGCGCGCCATCGAGGCCAGCAGGCCGTAGAGCGTTGCATTGAGTGTCGCCAGCACCAGGAAGGTCACTTCGAAGACCACCATCTGGAAGAACAGCGGCTGGCTGAGGTCCAGGAACTGCGGCAGGAAGGCCACGAAGAAGACGATGCTCTTCGGGTTCAGCGCGGTGACCACATAGGTGTGCAGGAAAATCTTGAACGGTCTTACCGATGTCACCTCGGCCTCGCCCACCTCGGCAGTCCGTTCCGAAACAGGTGCACGCCACAGCTTGATGCCGAGATAGATGAGATAGGCAGCCCCCACCCATTTCAGCACCGTGAAGAGCGCAGCAGAGGTCGCAAGCAACGCGCCGAGACCGAGCATGGAGGCGGTCATTGCGGTGAAATCGCCAAGCGCCGTGCCGGCGACCGTGGCGGACGCCACCTTGCGGCCATGGCTCAGCGCATAGGAAATGACGAGCAGGATCGTCGGCCCCGGAATGGCCAGGAGAACCGACGAAGCGGCGACGAAAGCGAGCCAGTGTTCAAGCGACATGCGAATGTTCCTCCAGAGAATGAAGGGAGCAAGCCATCGAATTTTTCAGTTTGCAAGCGGTGTTTTATTCAGTCCCCGCGCACCCAGCGACAGAGCACATCCGGCTCCTTCTCTTCATTGGCCGCGCCATCGGTCTCCTCGATCTTTATAAAGCCGCGCGCTTCATAGAAACGGCGGGCTGCAGCATTGCGCTGGAAGGTCCAGAGAAAAAGCTGCGGATGGGCACCCTTGGCGATGTCCAGCAGCCGGGAACCGATCCCCTGCCCCTGCACGCCCGGCAGGATATAGAGCTGGTCGACCCAGTCCTCTCGAAAGGCGATAACGCCGAGCAAGGTGCCGTCCCCTTCGGCGCCCCAGATGTCGCAAGTCGCGAAGAGATGCCCTCTCCAGTATCCGCGATCCTCCTCCGGCGTGTGAAGCTGAGTCAGCCATGGCAGCCGCTCGTTGAAGGAAGCACGGTGAACGCTCGCAGCCTCCGCCATATCGCCACGGCAAAGTTTGCGGAAGACGGCCGTCATTCTTTCAGCTCCAGCCATGGAATCCTCCACGAGAGGCCCCGGCGGCAAGTCCGCTGGGGACCCATCTCAGCCCTTTCACAGCCGGATGTCCCAAAGGATGAACCGGACATTTCCGCGGTCGTCCTCGAGTTCGGGGAACCCGATATCGCGGCGCATCCGGTTGGAGAGATCAGAGACTTGGTTCCGTTCTTGACGACCTCTCCAGGCTGTCAGGAGCAGTGCACCGGCAGTCTTCCAGACGCCATGTTCGCGGCAGAGGTTATGAACCGCAGCCGAAAGGGTATCAGCAACCTTAAATTGTGATTCACGCATGATTTTCCGTCCCGGCGCATGTCGCGACCAGGTCCTCTGAGATGAAGAAAGACGTGCGGATGCGGACGAGGAAACGCGGTAAATCGCGTCGTCAGCCGGTCACGTCAGATCAATGGGAAAAGTGCCAAAAACGGCGGAAATCCAGTCTTATACAGCCTGGAAGCACATGCCGGCCGGCATCGATGTGCGATACACCGAGGCCACAATGGCCGTTCCGCCAGAAAAGCGCATAAACATGGTAATGGACTTCATTTCACGCCTCCTGTGTTCGATTTGCGGAATAGATAAATAATACACGAGACCACCCGATGAGCAAGCGCACAATCGCGAATTGTAGTCATCACGAAAAAGCGTGGCAAATAAGCCACATTGCTCGATGCCGCTCAGGCCCTCAGCCCAAAACCCTGCATCAGGCGGCGGGTGGCGAAGTCGGGATTGCCGGAGGTGAAGACCGCGAAGTCGTAATTGTCGGGATGTTCTGCTCCCTCGACCAGCGGCACTTTTCGACGCGCCTGCCTGGCGATCGCCTCGGCGGGGTCGAGCCAGTCGACCGGCCAGGGGGCAAGCCTGCGGAAGACGTTTGCCATGAACGGATAATGGGTGCAGGCGAGCACGACGATATCGGTCTTCCTGTCGTCCTTTTCGACGAAACAGGGGGCGATCTCGGCCAGGACAGCCTCGTCGGAAATCGTCTCACCGCGAATATAGGCTTCGGCCATGCGGGCAAGGTTCTGCGAACCGACGAGGCGCACGTGACACTGGGTGGCGAAGGACTGGATGAGGTCGCGGGTATAGGCGCGCTTGACGGTTCCCGGCGTCGCGAGAACGGAGACGAGGCCGGAGCGTGTGCGTTCCGCCGCCGGCTTGATCGCCGGTACTGTGCCGACGAATGTCATCTTCGGAAAAGTCTCGCGCAGATCGGCGCCGACCAAGGTGAAGGCGGTATTGCAGGAGATGACGCAGACTTCCGGATCGTATTCGTCGAGAAGTTTTGCAAAGAGGGTGATGATCCTCTCGCGCAGGGCCGGTTCCTCCCAGTCGCCATAGGGAAAACCGGCATCGTCGGCGACATAGATGAAGCCGCGTTCCGGGATCAGCACGCGCGCCTCGCGCAGTACCGTCAGCCCGCCGATGCCCGAATCGAACATCAGCACGGGCTTCGATTCATTCTTCTGCGTCATTCCCCGTAGTCTCCCCAGATGCCCCTTCTGGGCAGATCAGCCTTTTCAGGCTTCGGCCCGTCCTTTTTCGACCATCCGCGGGGAAAACGGTCGAGCGAGTTGATGACGCCCCGGAACACGCTGATCTCCTGCTCCGTAAAACCCCGCCGCGAGATGACGGCACGGAGGTTGTCGATCATTCTTGGCTTTTTCGCGGGCGGATGGAAATAATTGCGGGCGTCCAACGCCTCTTCCAGGTGCTCGAACAGGCCAATGACCTGTTCCTTGGTGGAAGGACGCTGCTCGATCGGCAGAAAGACCGTCTCGGCAAGATCGTCCATGCCGGATTTCATCCATTCATAGGACATCAGCAGCACGGCCTGGGCGATGTTGAGTGAGGCGAAGGCGGGGTTGACCGGAAAGGTGACGATCTCGTCGGCGAGCGCCACTTCCTCGTTGGTGAGGCCCCAGCGTTCGCGACCGAAGAGAATGCCGGTCTTTTCGCCCGCCCTGAATTTGGTGCGGAGCGTCTCGGCAGCGGTCACCGGCGAGCGCACCGGCTTGAAGCCGTAACGCTCGCGCGCCGTCGTCGCATAAACGAAGTTGAGGTCACTGATCGCCTCTTCGAGCGTTTCGAACACCTTCGTGCCATCGATGACGTGATCGGCCTTGGAGGCGGCCGAGCGGGCCTTTTCGCTCGGCCAGCCGTCTCGCGGGTTCACGAGGCGCAGTTCCGCGAGGCCGAAATTGGCCATGGCGCGTGCCACCATGCCGATATTCTCGCCGAGTTGGGGCTCGACCAGGATGACCGCCGGTCCTTCGGCTATGAGTTCGCGCTCGCTGTTGGTGCCTGACATGTCTGTTTCCGTATCCAAATCCAAGGCCGGAATACCGGTGACCGGGGCAATCGGCAAGCCTTATGCCGTTGCGGGATAAAGCCTGCCCAGCATGGTGCCGATCATTTCGACGCCAACGCGGCTGCCGTGCTTGAAGATCGGCAGATGGCGGCGGGCACCACGGCTCAGCTTGCGCTTCACCACGAAACATTCCGATCCACGCGCGGAAAGCGCGTCGATATTGCCCAACGTATCCTCCAGTGCCGTCAGCACAGGGCCTTCCGGCTTGTGTCCAGCCTGGACCGCGTTGCGGGCGAAGATCCGCGCCCAATAGGTGGCGCCGAGGAAGATACCGAGCGTCTGGCGAACCTCGCCCGGACGGCTGACGACCGACCAGGTGGTGCCAAGCGGGCGGGCGGCGAGCGTGACCTCGCGATAGGCGGCATCGAGCTTATGAGAAAGCGCAATGATCTCGAAACCGCTCCGGCCCTCCCTGACGGCGGAAAGAAGCTCGCGCAGACCATCGAACCAGCGCCCCAGCGCGAGATCGAGGGTCGAGCGGGTCGATGCCGGGAAGACGAGGAAGGCGACGATGGTCCCCGCAAGCGCACCGATCAGCGTTTCCTCGATCCTGAGCTGCAGGAGGTCGAGGGTCAGCACGCCGGTCATGCCATAGATCAGGCAGAGCACGATCGAGATGAAGAAGGTCATCGCCGCATAGGAGATCTGCAGGCAATAGAAGCCGAGGAAGATGCAGAGCACCGCGATCGGCGCGGATACCAACGGATAACCGCCGATCAGCGTTGCCAACACGAGGCCGGCCGCAATGCCGAGCAGCGTACCGATCGAGCGCTGAAGGGCCCTGATCGCCGCGTCGCCGCGCGACTTGGTGTTTGTGAAGATCAGGAAGGCGGTCAGCACAGCCCAGAACCAACGGTCGCGTGACAACATCAGGCCAAAGGCCATCGCCAGGCTCGACGCGATTGTGATCTGCACCGCGGATCGCATCACCGGGTTTTCGAGCGAAAAGTCGATCTTTGCCGAGGCCGGCGCGGCAGCTGCATCCTCTATGGCCCGGAAACGGTTGCGCCGCCCCTCCTCTATGGCTTCCGTCAAGGCCACCCTCGCCGTCTGCAGCCACATCAGGGCGCGGGCGTTCTCCGCCACCCGGTCGTCGCCGGCGACCGCCGGGCTGGCTGCGATCTTCTCGGCCATATCCCGGTCGTCCTCGATCAGGGCGTGAACGAGCAGGAAGGGCGGCAACGCCTCGAAGGAGAGCACGATCACGCTTTCCGCAGCGAGATGCACATCGAAGATCTTCATGGTGAGGGATGTCAGCGGCTCGTCTTCCGGATCGATCGTGCCGTCCGCGGTGCGCGGCAGAAAACCTTCCGCCATCAGCACCACGTCCTTCAACCGCTCCTCGAGCTGCCGCAATTCGCGCCGGTCGCCATCCGAGATGATCCCGCCGCTCGACAGAACCGCGAGCTTCATCAGGATATCGCCCACCCTGCCCTGGATCGCCACCAGCGACTGCAGAAGATCGCGCCGCCAGTCGTCCGGCAGGAGATAGGTGCGGACCAGATGGCCTGTGACAACCGCGATTACCGGACCGATGGCCCCCAAAGGAAGGTTGGAAAGGCTAGGCTTGAGATAGGCGCCCATGAAATAGGACGTAAACGCGAACATGCCGACTGCAAATCCGCGCGGTCCGTAGACGCGCCCGACGGTAGCGCCAGCAATAACGACCAGGAACATCGGATCGGAAATGTAGCGATAGTCTTCCAGTGCCGCGGCGAGCCCGACACAGATCAAGCTGACGACGCCGCCGATCAGCCGCGTTTTCAACTGGTCCGACGGCAGCCGGTCGCGCACCGCGACGCCACCTTCGATCGACAGGATGATCGCAAGTCCGTAGGCGATCGTCGGCAACGCCAGGCCGGCGATGTGGATGAGCGCAAGGCAGGCCACCGCGGCGATGACGGTCAGGGTCACGCGTCCTGCCATGCGCAGGCGCGACAGTGCCGGGTCGTTGGCGAGCAGCCAGTCTCGGATCTTCGCGGCAAACGTCATCGACCACCCCGGGCGGGTGCCGATACCCGCTCCTGGCCGCCGACTATATCGCCTGGGCAAGGTTTGGCGAGACCGTGCATGGGTCTGGGGTCAACGATCGAGAGAACGAGATGCCGCCCGATCACCGCCGGGTTACTCGCCCTTGGCGATCGACTGCATCTCTTCGATCACCGAATCCCGCTCGCCATCTGCAACGCGGTGGATGTCGTCGATGACCGGCTTGCCGGCTTCCTGGATGAGGTCGAAATGCAGTTCGTTGACACTGTCCTTCACCGCCGCCTCATCGACGCAGGTCCACATCTTGAAGGTCACCGTAACATCGGTCATGCCGTTGGCGCCCTGTGCCGAGGTCGTCTTGATGTCCTTCAGCGGACAGCCGTCCTGCGACGAGGTGATCACATCGTAGCCGAAGGGGTCGCCCGGCTGGTTGTTCTCCGTGTCATAGGCCGGGTGTTTGGCGGCTTCCGCATAGGCGCCCTGGAATTTCTTGCTGAACAGGCGCGACAACGGATCGGCATCGAAGATGTATTTCCATTCGCTGTCGACCGTATTCCAGTTGTCCTCGGTGATCTTCATCACCTCTTTCACGGGATCGGTCACATCAGCCGCCGCAGCGAAGGTCGAGATCAATGAAAAGGCAAGGGCAAGCGGCAAGGTCCGCATAAGATCAAATCCGGGTGTTGGAGAGCGATTTGGCCGGACATTAATCAGGCATTATGGTTTGGCAAGGGCAATCGTGCGCAGGTCCGGACGCACCGCGATTTCTCGCACGAAAAGCCGCATATGATGGCCTCAATACCTTTGCGTTCCAGCCCGGCGATGTTATAGCGCACCCACTGGTGTCCACCCGTCGGGACCTTGAGGTCCCTTCTACGTCCAAGAGGAATTCCATGCAAAAGATCAAGGTAGCCAACCCGGTCGTCGATCTCGACGGCGACGAGATGACCCGCATCATCTGGCAGCTCATCAAGGACAAGCTGGTCCTTCCCTATCTCGATCTCGACATCGAATATTACGACCTCTCGGTCGAGAACCGCGACGCCACCAACGACCAGGTGACGATCGACGCCGCCAACGCCATCAAGAAGCACGGCGTCGGCATCAAGTGCGCGACGATCACCCCGGACGAAGCCCGCGTCAAGGAATTCAACCTCAAGGAAATGTGGAAGAGCCCGAACGGCACGATCCGCAACATTCTGGGCGGCGTCATCTTCCGCGAGCCGATCATCTGCAAGAACGTGCCGCGCCTGGTTCCGGGCTGGACCAAGCCGATCGTCGTCGGCCGCCATGCTTTCGGCGACCAGTACAAGGCGACCGACTTCAGGTTCCCGGGCAAGGGCACGCTGTCGATCAAGTTCGTCGGCGAAGACGGCCAGGTGATCGAGAAGGAAGTGTTCAAGGCACCGGACGCCGGCGTGGCGATGGCCATGTACAACCTCGACGAATCGATCCGCGATTTCGCCCGGGCTTCGCTGAACTACGGCCTGATGCGCAAGTGGCCGGTCTACCTGTCGACCAAGAACACCATCCTCAAGGCCTATGACGGCCGCTTCAAGGATATCTTCGAGGAAATCTTCAACGCCGAATTCAAGGAACAGTTCGACGCGCTGAAGATCACCTACGAACACCGCCTGATCGACGACATGGTCGCGGCTGCGCTGAAGTGGTCCGGCGGCTATGTCTGGGCCTGCAAGAACTATGACGGCGACGTCCAGTCCGACATCGTCGCCCAGGGTTTCGGCTCGCTCGGCCTGATGACCTCGGTTCTGCTGTCGCCCGACGGCCGCACGGTCGAAGCCGAAGCCGCACACGGCACCGTCACCCGCCACTACCGCCAGCACCAGAAGGGTCAGGAGACCTCGACGAACTCGATCGCCTCGATCTTCGCCTGGACCCGTGGCCTGGCACATCGCGCCAAGCTCGACGACAATGCAGCCCTTGCCAAGTTCGCCTCGACGCTCGAAAAAGTCTGCGTCGATACCGTCGAAGCCGGCTACATGACCAAGGACCTGGCGCTGCTGATCGGTCCGGACCAGCCGTGGCTCTCGACCACCGCCTTCCTCGACAAGGTGGACGAGAATCTCAAGGTGGCCATGGCTTCCTAAGTCCGGAAAATCGGCTAATCATTCGACGGCGGGGAGCAATCCCCGCCGTTTTCTTTTGTGAGGGAGTTTCGCCATGACCGCCAAGACGACACCTGCGATCATCCGTCCGCTCGAGCCAGCCGACCGCACCGCCTGGGAGCCGCTCTGGGAAGCCTATCTGCGCTTCTACGAGACCGTGCTGCCGAAGGAGATGTACGACGTCACCTGGAGCCGGTTTCACGACCCCGCCGAGCCTATGCACGCGCTCGGCGCATTCGACGAGACCGGCAAGATGATCGCCATCGCGCATGTCGTCTTCCACAGATCCTGCTGGCTGCCCGAATGGACCTGCTATCTGCAGGACCTCTATGTCAAGAATACCTTGCGCGGCCGGGGAACCGGCGCAGCCCTGATCGAAGCGGTGGCGGACCTCGCACGGGCAAACGGCGCCGGTCGGCTCTACTGGCTGACGCAGGAGAGCAATGCCGCCGCACGGCGGCTCTACGACCGCATCGCCCAAAACTCCGGCTTCATCCAATACCGAAAGGCGCTCTAATTCGCCCTGGCACCTTGATTGGGAATTACGTTGCACCAAAACATAGGACATGACTTCAGGGAGGATCGCATGGCAGATGAACTGGTACTCTATACGAATCCGATGTCGCGCGGCCGGATTGCCCGCTGGATGCTGGAAGAGGTCGGTGCCCCCTATCGTACCGAAATCCTGCATTTCGGCACGACGATGAAGGGCGACACCTATAAAAGCGTCAACCCGATGGGCAAAGTGCCGAGCATCGTGCACGGCAAGACCGTGATCACCGAATGCGCGGCGATCTGCGCCTATCTGGCGGATGTCTTTCCGCAGGCGGGTCTTGCCCCCGCTCCCGCCCAGCGAGGCGATTATTACCGCTGGATGTTCTTTGCGGCCGGTCCGCTGGAAGCAGCCGTCAGCAACCGCGTGCTCGGCTTCGAGGTGCCGAAGGAACGTGAGCGGATGGTCGGTTACGGCACCTATCAGGACGTCATGGATACGCTGGAAGCGGCTGTCCGGGCGAACGCCTATATCGCTGGCGACACATTCAGTGCCGCAGACGTCTATGTCGGCTCGCAGCTCGGTTACGGCCTGCAGTTCGGCACGATCGAAAAACGCGCCGCATTCGAACAATATTTCGGACGGCTTGCGCTACGCGAGGCTTACCAGCGGGCCAACGACAAGGACAATGCCGCGGCTGCCGAGCTGCAGAAGGCAGGATAGCTTTCAGGGATCAGCGGTCGACACCGGCCGGCGATCGTTTTGGCGACGGGGTCGGTATCGGCTTCGCGTTGCCGGTGTCGAAACGCAGCATCCACTCATTGCTCATGGAGCTGGCAAGGATCACCGGCGCGACAGAAGGCTTTACAGGCTGAGTTCCAGCCGGCTGGATGCTCGCAGAACGGACTGCGACGGGATCCGGCCGCTCGATCGGAACCGGAACATTCGTCGCCACCATCGGATCCGTGCCGGTCGCCGGGATCGACGCAACGTCGAATTCCTTCGCCTGGATCAGGCTGAACGGGTCGGGATTGCTCTGCACCAGCGCGAGCACGTATTCATCTACGGGCTTCGGCGGTGGCGTCTGCAGATCCCCGTCCCTGTCGCGCTTCTCGTAGAACGCATTGCCGCCGGCAACCGTGACATAATGCATGTTCTGGTAGGGGAACCGTAAGCCGGCCGTGTGAAAGAACATCGCGTCCTTGACTTCCGGGTTCCGCTCGCCGCGAATGATCGCATCGACGGCGGCATCGAGTTCCGGAACCGTCGCCTCATTCATCGCGCGGGTCATCACGCCCGGTGCGAATTGCCGCTCCTGGGCGACGATGCCGCAAATAGTGGACGGATAGGCGTCCGAGGTCAGCCTGTTCATGATCACGGTGCCGACTGCCATCAGCCCTTCACGGCTCGAGCGCTGGGACTCGAAATACATTGCCCGCTTCATGCAATCGCGATCGGCCGGCGTGTAGTGGTAGACCTGTTTCTTGGAGACCGGCGCCGGCTTCACCGTCGTGGTGGCAGGAGAGATCGACGCCGTCGTCTGCGCCGACGTGCATGCCGACAGGAACATCATTCCAACCAGACCGATTGCCGGTCGGAGAAGGGCCTTATCGCTCGCCGTCATGAATATCCCCCCTGCGGTATAATTCCAGAAATCGCTACGGCGTGAAAAGGGATACCTTAAAAACTGATTCAGATCAAACGGCATATGAGACAATCAAAACTGTGCAGAAAATCGTTCCGGCTGCAGGTTGGCCTGACGGTAAGCCCCTTCGAACCGAGGTCTTTCCGCGCGTGCCAGAACGACGTCTTACGACGGTCTTCCTAACGGAAAGTTGACTTCCCGCCCTGCAGTTCAGGGATATCCGGCTGACAGTTGTCGCCGAAGCCACAGCGCCTGCCGGCCGGAAACGATGGAGTCCGACGCCGCTCCGCTTCCGCCCTGCCTTGATCCCTAGCTTCGCAGCCCCGGCGCCTCGTAACCGGTGCGCTCCACATATTCCGTATAACCGCCGTCATAACGGTGGATGCCGTCAGGCGTCAGTTCGAGCACGCGATTCGAGAGTTCGGCGAGGAAATGCCGGTCGTGGCTGACGAACAGCATGGTGCCTTCGTATTCCGACAGCGCCTTGATCAGCATTTCCTTGGTGTCGAGATCCAGGTGGTTGGTCGGCTCGTCGAGGACGAGGAAATTCGGCGGATCGAACAGCATCGCCGCCATCACCAGACGCGCCTTCTCGCCGCCGGAAAGCACCCGGCATTTCTTCTCGACGTCGTCGCCTGAAAAGCCGAAGCAGCCGGAGAGAGCCCGAAGCGACCCCTGCCCTGCGCGCGGAAACTGTTCCTCCAGCCATTCGAAGACGGTCAGGTCGCCGTCGAGCAGATCCATGGCGTGCTGGGCGAAATAGCCCATCTTGACGCTGGCGCCGATCGAGACGCTGCCTTCGTCCGGCTCGGTCGAGCCCGTCACCAGCTTCAGCAGCGTCGATTTGCCGGCGCCGTTGATGCCCATGATGCACCAGCGCTCGCGCCGCTTCACCATGAAGTCGAGACCTTCGTAGATCGAGCGGCTGCCGTATCGCTTGGCGACATTCCTGATGTTGACCACGTCTTCGCCGGAGCGCGGCGCCGGCTGGAATTCGAAGGCGACCGCCTGGCGGCGCTTCGGCGGCTCGACGCGCTCGATCTTGTCGAGCTTCTTCACCCGGCTCTGCACCTGGGCCGCGTGGGATGCACGGGCCTTGAAGCGCTCGATGAACTTGATCTCCTTGGCAAGCATCGCCTGCTGGCGCTCGAACTGGGCCTGCTGCTGCTTTTCGTTCTGAGCCCGCTGCTGCTCGTAGAAACCGTAGTCGCCGGAATAGGTGGTGAGCGACCCGCCGTCGATCTCGATGATCTTGGTGACGATGCGGTTCATGAACTCGCGGTCGTGCGAGGTCATCAGAAGCGCGCCGTCATACCCTTTGAGAAACTGTTCCAGCCAAATCAGGCTTTCGAGGTCCAGATGGTTGCTCGGTTCGTCGAGCAGCATGACGTCAGGACGCATCAGCAGGATGCGGGCGAGCGCTACGCGCATCTTCCAGCCGCCGGACAGCTTGCCGACATCGCCGTCCATCATCTCCTGGGTGAAGCTCAGGCCGGCAAGCACTTCGCGGGCGCGGCCTTCCAGGCCGTAACCGTCGAGCTCCTCGTAACGCGCCTGTACCTCGCCGTAGCGTTCGATGATCTGGTCCATCTCGTCGAGGCGGTCCGGATCGACCATCGCCGATTCGAGTTCATGCAGTTCGGCGGCGACGGTACTTACCGGACCTGCACCGTCCATCACCTCGGTGACGGCGCTGCGGCCGGCCATCTCGCCGACATCCTGGTTGAAATAACCGATCGTGACGTTCTTTTCGACGCTGACCTGCCCCTCGTCCGGCATTTCAGAGCCGGTGATCATCCGGAAAAGCGTCGTCTTGCCGGCGCCGTTCGGGCCGACGAGACCGATCTTCTCGCCACGGTTCAGCGCCGCGGCCGCCTCGATGAAGAGGATGCGGTGGCTGTTCGACTTGCTGATGTTTTCAATACGGATCATGGGCGGGCGGGCTCGAAAGGTTTCATCACAACAAAAAGCCGGGTCGTCGCCGACCCGGCTTTTCTACACAATCAATGCGAAGCTTATTCGGCGCTGTCTTCAGCGGCCTTCTTCTTCGGAGCAGCCTTCTTCTTCGGAGCGGCTTCTTCGCCTTCGGCGGCTTCATCAGCAGCCTCGGCCTTCACAGCCTTCTTCGGAGCGGCCTTCTTCTTGGCCGGCTTTTCAGCCTTCTCCGAGCCTTCCTCGTCTTCAGCCATCAGCTCTTCCTTGGTCACGACCTTGTCGGTGACCTTGATCTCGGTGAGCAGCTTGTCGATGACCTTCTCTTCGAAGATCGGCGCGCGCAGCGAAGCGGAAGCGCCGGGGGTGTTGCGGAAGAAATCGAGGATTTCCTTCTGCTGACCCGGGAACTGCTGGAGCTGCGCATAAAGGGCGCGCTGCATTTCTTCCTCGGTCACTTCGACGCCGGCCTGCTCGCCGATTTCGGAGAGAACCAGGCCGAGACGAACGCGACGTTCGGCAAGCTTGCGGTATTCGACGCGCGCATCTTCCTCGGTCGTCTCTTCGTCTTCGAAGGTCTTGCCGGACTGCTGCAGGTCGGTGTTGATCTGACGCCAGATATTGTCGAATTCGGCGTTGACGAGGCCCTGCGGGGTGTCGAACTGGTACATGCCGTCGAGCTGGTCGAGGATCTGACGCTTGACCTTCTGGCGGGTGACGTTGCCGTACTGGCTTTCGATCTGGCCGCGGACGATCTCCTTCAGGCGATCGACGGATTCGATGCCGAGCTTGGAGGCGAGTTCGTCGTTGATCTCGAGAGCGGCGGGAGCTGCGACTTCCTTGACCGTGACGTCGAAGGTGGCTTCCTTGCCGGCAAGGTTCGCAGCCGGATATTCGGCCGGGAAGTTCACGGTAATGGTCTTGTCTTCACCGGCCTTGACGCCGACGAGCTGGTCTTCGAAGCCCGGGATGAAGCGGCCGGAGCCGAGAACCAGTTCGGCATCTTCGGCGGTGCCGCCGTCGAAGGCAACGCCATCGACCTTGCCGAGATAATTCATGGTGACGCGATCGCCATCGGCGGCCTTGCCATCCTTGGTCTCGAAGGTGCGGGCGCTTTCGGCGATCTTCTCGATCTGCTCGTTGACTTCGTCTTCGGTGACTTCGACGACTTCACGAATGACGGAGAGACCGTCGGTCGGCTGCAGTTCGATCTCCGGGATGACTTCGTAGGAGAGCGTGAATTCGAAATCGACCTCGGCGTTGAGGATCTTTTCGGCTTCGTTCTCATCCTCGGTCATGGCGACCGACGGCTGGGTCGCCGACTTCTCGCCGCGGTCGGTGAGGATCTCGGTCGGACGTTCGCGGACGATCTCGTTGACGAGATCCGCCATGATCGACTTGCCGTACATCTTCTTCAGATGGGCGATCGGCACCTTGCCCGGACGGAAACCGTTGATGCGGACCTTGTCCTTGGCGTCGGCGAGGCGCACGTTCAGCTGCGCTTCCATATCCCGCTTGGGGATAACGACCTTGATTTCGCGCTTCAGCCCTTCAGCGAGCGTTTCGGTAACCTGCATTTTCATACCTTCATATCGTGGCGGCGGTGCTCAGACAGCCGTTGGTTTCAATGAGCACATCGCCGGAACTTTGAGAGACCGGCCGCGGCTTCAAGGAGCGCCGATCCTTTAGCCAGAACCGGCTCGGACCGCACTCCTGGCGGTTTTGATGCGGGGCGGTTCTGGTGCGGGTAGAGAGACTTGAACTCCCACGCCTTGCGGCACCAGAACCTAAATCTGGCGTGTCTACCAATTTCACCATACCCGCGCCCCAGCCGCGTCGAAAATCCTCGTCGCACAAGGCCTTCCGGAGCGCGCGTCTCTATATCACCCGTTTCGGCGCACGCAAAGGGAAAATGACGCTTTTTTGGCAGCTCCGAGAAACCGCGGTGGATAGGCGAATTTGCTCCTGCCGCACCCGGTCGAACCGGCGAATATCGGGATATTTAACTTTTTATTAAATTCTAATGTGTACATTGGAATCAACGGCGATGTGAGCCATGCAATAACCGCATGTCATCCATACGGATATTGCACTGCACAATTTCGCTGCCATCTCATAATATGCAAATACAGAGATTGATTGAAGATTTCGATCTCTCTGGTTTGGACGGTTTGGCGCCCGCCCTGAACGATGCAGATGCCCTCGGGGAGTTTCCCGTGACAGGAATTCGAGCCGCGCACTCCTCCTCCCAGCGCGGGCTTGATGGGACTGGCGATCCTCCTCCTCCCAAATCGCCAGTCGTTACAAATGACGCCCATCGGACCTCCTCCCCCGGTGGGCGTTATTTTTTGTTCTGCAGAATGCCACCTGCCTAAAACAAGAGCAAAATTTCAGCACTCCTGCATGGTAAACGGTCTCGTAATGCGCCGGATGCATAGGTGGCATTCCGAATAGGCGCTGTTACTTTTTGCAGCGCAGCATATATTACCGGTCATGAGATTGAAGTCAGCGCCGAACGGGCTGCTGGCAAGGGCCTAGAAAGGGACAAGATCATGAACATCGCACAGAAGCTCACCACCTGGCGCAAGTACCGCGAAACCGTCAACGAGCTCGGCCGCATGAGCGACCGCGAACTCAACGACCTCGGCATCGGCCGCGCCGACATCCGCCGCGTCGCCCGGACTGCCGTCGGCTTCTAAGCCTCGCGCGAACATTGCTGCACCATCCAAAAGCGCCTCCTTCGGGAGGCGCTTTTTCTTTTTGTTGTTCATGGAAATTCAAGGCCTAAAATTCCTGCCTGATTTTCGACCGGCGCCGCAAATTTCAGCGATCTCCTGCACATTTGCATGGCAGTCGCACATTTTTTGCACTGCACATTCTTATTATGCGGATGTATAAGACCCTCATCGCTGATGACGACAGAGCATCAGGAAAAATCTTGAGGAAACCACCATGAACCCGATCCGTATCGCCAAGAACTGGATCAGCTACCGCCGCACGATGAACGAGCTTGGAAATCTTTCGAGCCAGGCCCTCAGCGACATCGGTCTGACCCGCTACGACATCCGCCACATCGCGGCCCGCTCTTTCCGCTAATCCGCTTCTCGCAGGCGGACCCGCACGGTATGAGGCCGTCGCGGCGAGGATAAAGCGGTCCGAGAGGACATCCAAGGACGTATCAAAGGCACCTTATCGGGTGCCTTTTTGATTCCGGTCCGGCAAATGGCGTGATAATGAGCCGGCCATGAGCAATATTTCCTCCTCCCCCACCTCTCCTGCTGCCATCCATGTCGTCGGCGGCGGCCTCGCAGGTTCCGAAGCAGCCTGGCAGATCGCCTCGGCCGGCGTGCCGGTGATTCTCCACGAAATGCGCGGCGTGCGCGGCACCGACGCCCACAAGACGGAGGGACTTGCCGAGCTCGTCTGCTCGAACTCCTTCCGCTCCGACGACGCGACGGCGAATGCCGTCGGCGTCATCCATGCGGAGATGCGGCTTGCCGGTTCGCTGATCATGGCATGTGCCGACAGACACCAGGTACCGGCCGGCGGGGCGCTTGCCGTCGACCGCGACGGATTTTCCGACGCGGTCACCGAAGCGATCGAAAAGCATCCGCTCATCACCGTCGTGCGCGAGGAGGTCCAGGGCCTGCCGCCGAAGGAATGGGATCTGGCGATCATCGCCACCGGCCCCCTCACCTCGCCGGCGCTTGCAGCCGCGATCCAGACGGAAACGGGCGAGGACCAACTCGCCTTCTTCGACGCCATCGCGCCGATCGTGCACCGTGATCTCGATCGACATGGATATCTGCTGGTACCAGTCGCGCTACGACAAGGTCGGTCCCGGCGGCACCGGCAAGGACTATATCAACTGCCCGATGGACGAGGCGCAGTACAATGCCTTCGTCGACGCGCTGATCGCCGGCGACTCGGTCGGTTTCAAGGAATGGGAAGGCACGCCGTATTTCGACGGCTGCCTGCCGATCGAAGTGATGGCCGAACGCGGCCGCGAAACGCTGCGTCATGGGCCGATGAAGCCGATGGGTCTCACCAATGCCCATAACCCGACGGTCAAGGCCTATGCGGTCGTGCAACTGCGGCAGGACAATGCGCTCGGCACGCTCTACAACATGGTGGGTTTCCAGACGAAGCTGAAATACGGCGCCCAGGCGGACATTTTCCGGATGATTCCCGGCCTGCAGAATGCCGAATTCGCAAGGCTCGGCGGCCTGCACCGCAACACCTACATCCACTCGCCCGTTCTTCTCGACAAGAGCCTGACGCTGAAAAGCCGGCCGGGCCTGCGTTTCGCCGGCCAGATCACCGGCTGCGAGGGGTATGTGGAAAGTGCGGCGATCGGACTTCTCGCCGGCCGTTTCGCGGCTGCCGAACGCAAGGGCGAAACCCTCCCCGCACCGCCTGCGACGACCGCTCTAGGCTCGTTGCTCGGCCATATCACCGGCGGGCATCTGGTTTCGGACGACGAGCCCGGCAAGCGTTCGTTCCAGCCGATGAACGTCAACTTCGGGCTGTTTCCTGAGCTGGAGCCGGGGTCGATCGTCAAGCCGGAGGGCGTCAAGCGTTTCCGCGGCAAGGACAAGACGGTGATGAAGCGGCAGTTGCTCTCCGCCCGCGCGCTTCAGGATTGCGCTAGTTGGCTCGGTCGGGGGTGACATCCCCGGAAGGCGTCCCCGGCTTTTCCTCCAGATCACGATCGGCAACGGTGACATAGTTGTCGAGCAGCCAGAGGGCCACTTCGGCCGCCTCCTTTTCCGTCGCGAAGAGATAGGTGCCGTTCTGGGTCGACGCGTCCAGGAATTCGACGGTGAAACCCTTGGCGTTAGGCAATGGGGTGACGCGGACCCTGCCCGGCTCGATCAGAAAGCAGGCGTAGTGGTTGCGGTGGCTGCGCATGAAGCCGGCCTTGTTGTCGTGCAGGCGCACGAAGATGGCGTCGCCATTGGCTGTCACATGCAGGCTGCGGATGGCCTCATTGGGAAAGGCCCGGCCGAACTCGAGGATAGCCATCCCCGTGTCATGCAGGTTGCCGTCCTTGTCCCTGTCCTTGCCGGACATTCGCGTGACGTAATAGGCAAGCGCCATGAGGAGTACGAAGATGATCGACCAGACGACAACGGGGCTCACACCGCTTCTCCTTATGATGGCGCCGGATTTCTGCTTGCCTCCCTTAGCGGGCGAGCCTTGCGCGAATTTGACGCCCGTCAAAAGCGCCTGGTGACGGAGGCCTTCATGAGCCGCAATTGCCGCCGCCATTGCGGCAGTTGCAGGGCCGAGTCGAACACCGAAGCACCTGCACGCGACGCACTGCGCAGCACCGGTTCGGCAAGCGCCACAGTCAAATAGGCCGGAAAGACCGCTGCCGGGATAGTTCCCGACTTTCTCGCCTTGGCCAGATGCTCCAATCCGAGCCCGGCAAAGGCCTCGATCGCGGCCGAAATGCGCGACCTGTCCTCGCCGCGCAGAAATGTATCACGGTCGAGCCCGGTCGCCGAGAGAATATCGAGCGGCAGATAGAGCTGATGACGACGGCGATGGATCGGCATCAGGAGCAGGAAACCGGCGATCGCCTGCGCGACGCCGGCGTGGCCTGCCGTCTCGGCAGATCTTGCCGCATCGGCGGGAGAGAGGATCAGGCTCGCGAGCTGGATCAGCGCCGAAGCGGTCTCTCCGGCATAACCTTCGAGCGCGTTCCGGTCGGTGAGCGCATCGTCGTAGAGGTCGAAAATGCGCGCCTCGATCATGTCGACGAGCGTCTGGCGCGGCAGGCGATAGGTCTCGATCGCCTCGAGCAGCCCGGCGACGATCGGGTTGCCGGTGCTGTCGCCCGCAGCATTGCCTTCGAGGAGGTCGCGCCACCACTGCAGGCGGATTTCGCCCGGGAGCGGCTCACGCACCACGTCGCGGACTCGGGCGATCTCGGCGTTGAAGGCATAAAGGGCAGCAAGTGCGCCGCGCTTGTCCTCCGGCGACAGAAGACAAGCGAGATAGCGGTCGCGGTCCGTATCCCTAAGCGTTGCGAGGCAGATGTCGCCGTTCTGTCTGGCTGGATCGGCCATCTGTCAGACGGCAATCAAAGCTGCGGCGACGGCGCGCGATTCGGCGAGCATGATGTTGAACGTGCGCACGGCGGCACCGGTGCTCATCGGATCGGAGGCGATGCCCTTGGCTTTCAACGCCGCCTTCACATCCGCCGGTATCGGCTTGAGGTTGGCGCCCATGCCAACAAGCAACACTTCGATCTCGCTTGATTCGGCGAGCACCTTCATCAGGGAAGCGACCGTCAGCGGTTCACCTTCCTGCAATTCCCAGCCGTAGATGCCGGAGGGAAGGCAGAGCAACGAGCCTCGATGCGACATGTCGGCAAAACGGAAACCGCCATTGCCATATGCATCGATGGGAGCGCGACCGGGGAAATGGGCGTCGCGGATTTCGATGCCTTTCGCCATGGGTCACATGCCTTCTCGAAGAGGTTGCGAGCCGGAGATGATCCGGCTCTTTTGAGTTCGAGACCCTGTAGCAAACAGGGCCGCTGTATCGGCGAAGCTTTAGGAGGCCGTTCCGGTCTTTGCAGGTTCGGTCTTGACCGGCTCGCCCTTGACGCGGACTTCGGCGATATAGGCGCGCATGGCGCGGATCTTTACGCCTTCGGCGATTTCGACTTCCACTTCAGCGTCGTCGACAACCTTGGTCACCTTGCCGGTGATGCCGCCACCAAGAACGACCTGATCGCCGCGACGGATGTTTGACAGCGTCTCCTGGCGCTTCTTCGCATTGGCGCGCTGCGGACGGATCAGGAAGAAATACCAGACCACCATCAGCGGCGCGAACAGGAAGAGCATCTCAAGGCCGGAGCCGAACGCGGAGGCTCCCGGTGCTGCGGCTGGGGCCTGGGCGAATGCTTCGGTAATGAACATCGAAAACTCCTAAGATTACCGGAGACGCCGGGCCCCCGTTTCAAGCCGCCGGAATATAGTTGCGATAGGCCGGAATGCAACAGAAACACGCCGGCCGGCGTACCGAATCCACGGCTCTCAGGCTTTTGATGCACTAACGAGCATGTTACCGCAGCCAAAAGGCTCAAAAACTCGCCGATGCGACCGGAGAAACACCATGAGCAATGACATCAATACCCTGATCCTGACCGAAATCCGCAGGCTTGCGGATGCGCTGGAGCGGCTCGCCGGCCCTCCACCCGCCATCAACGACTGGAACGCTGCCGACTGCTTCGTCTGGGTACCGGCAAACCAGCGCCTGCAGCCGGTGCCGCGCCCGAACCGCGTCGCCCTGACACTGATCCGGGGCGTCGATCATGTGCGCGATATCCTGCACGAAAACACCCTGCGGTTTGCGGAAGGCTATGCAGCCAACAACGTGCTGCTGTGGGGCGCCCGCGGCATGGGCAAATCGTCGCTGGTGAAGGCGGTGCACGAGGACGTGCGCGCCGCGACTGCGATCTCGCTGAAACTCGTCGAAGTGCATCGCGAGGACATCGCCTCGCTCCCTGCCCTGCTCGATATCCTCAAGACTTCCGGCCAGCGCGTCATCGTGTTCTGCGACGACCTTTCCTTCGATCACGACGACACCGCCTACAAGTCGCTGAAGGCGGCGCTCGACGGCGGCATCGAAGGCCGGCCGGACAATGTTCTGTTCTACGCCACCTCCAACCGCCGCCATCTCCTGCCGCGCCACATGATGGAGAACGAGCAGTCGACGGCGATCAATCCGTCCGAGGCCGTCGAGGAAAAAGTGTCGCTGTCGGATCGGTTCGGCCTGTGGCTCGGCTTCCACAAATGCAGCCAGGACGACTATCTGAAGATGATCGATGGATATGCCGAGTACTTCGAGCTCGGCCTCGATCAGCAGATCCTGCATCACGAGGCGCTCGAATGGGCGACCACCCGCGGTGGGCGTTCGGGCCGCGTCGCCTGGCAATATATCCAGGATCTCGCCGGACGGCTGCGGAAACCGCTTTCCCGAGATTGAAACCTGAAAAAGCACCGAGAACGCAAAAAGCCCGGCACTGCCGGGCTTTTTCTCCGTCCCTTGAAACGCACTACTTATTCAAGGAAGGTAATCGGGTTGACCGGGGTCGCGTCCTTGCGGACCTCGAAGTGGACCTGCGGGCGTTTCGCGTCGCCGCTCATGCCGGAGGCGGCGACCGTCTGGCCGCGGGTGATTTTCTGCCCGCGCGTGACGTTGATGCTGCCGGCATGGCCGTAGACGGTGACCTTGCCGTCGTCGTGACGGACGAGAACCGTGTTGCCGAGCTGCTTCAGGCCGTTGCCCGCATAGATGACGACGCCGTTTTCGGCAGCCTTGATCGGCGTGCCTTCCGGAACCGAGATGTCGATGCCGTCATTGCGGTTGCCGTCGACGTTCTGGCCGTAACCTGCGATGACCGCGCCGTTGACGGGCCAGCGATACTTGCCGATTCCGGTAGACTGGGGCGCCACGGAAGCGACGTCGGACTTCTTCTCGACGTCGGCGACGGAAGCGCTGTCGACGGCGGCCTTGGCTGCGGCCGGCGCTGGCGCCACCTGGGCAACCTGAACCGGCGCTGCGGGAGCGGCCGGCTTCGGAGCCACGGCAGCCACCTTTTCGACCGGCTTCTGCGGAATGGACGCGGTCTTGACCGGATCGGCTGCCGGAGCGGCCGCGCCGTTTGCCACCTTCAGCGTCTGACCGATACGGACCCCGCCCGATGTCAGATTGTTGGCCGCCTTCAGCTGATCGACCGGCGTGCCAGTTTCGCGGGCGATCTTGGTGATCGTGTCGCCCGGCTTGACCACATAGGTGCCGCCGACAGGCTTGCCGCCCGGAGGCGTCAGCTTGGCAGGTTCGGCAATCGCCTTGTCACGCGCCGGGGTGGGCAGGACGGCGAGTTTCTGCTCGGGCTCTCGGGCAGGCGCCGGAGCCTTGTTCTGAAGGTCGATCGTGCCGGCGGCGTTCTTCGCCGAATTCTGCGCCGTGCCGAAGGTCGGGATCAGGACGGACTGCCCGGCAGCAACGGCGCCGCCGTTTGCCTTCAGGATTTCCTTTTCCGGAACCCCGTAACGCGTAGAAAGCGTCGAAACCGTTTCACCGGGCTTCAGGGTCACCTTGGGAGCATTGACCGTGGACCAGCCGGACATCGGCTTCGGGGTCGTGCCGGTGACGACATTGTCGGCCTTCAGCGTCGAGGCGGACGGAGCACCAAGCGTGTTGGCGGCCGGCTGACGACCCGGGAATGGCTGGGCGAGCGCCTCCTGGCGGGGCCGTATCGCGGCCCATCGGAGCGGCGCTACGCTGCGCCGTGGCGCCGGTCGGAGCTGCGAGTTCGGATCGCTGCACGGCAACGGGAGCGGATGCGGTACGCGCCGGAGAGGTGTAGCCGCCGGAATTACCGGGATACGGTTGAGCCATGGCGGTATTGCGCGAGCCGTAGTCGTTCCGCGGAATTGGCGGCAGCGCCTGAGCCTGGCCGGAGCCGAGATCGGCCTGCGGGGTCGGCGCGCGGCCATAGGCCCCACCGCCCTGCCGCTGCGGAATGGACGCCGTCGTTATGTTGTCGGATTTCGAAAAGAGCCCCGAGAAACGCGTCGCGTCCGAACTGCACCCTGTCGCTGCGCTGGCAAGCAGTGCCGCGACAGCAAATTTGATTACGGATTTTCCGAATTTCGGAGAACTCTTCATACGCATGACTCGCTTACAGATACGCCACCATCGTGAGAGTCATTAAAGCGCGTTAGTCTTACTGCACCGTTAAAGGGCAGGCATTGTCCTAAAATTTTAGGGAAATTGATAACCATGACGGCCGAAATGCCGTCGCGGCATGGAACAAACGGCCTAGAGCGCCGCCGCGATATGCGGAACGATCGGCAAAAAAGGCACCGGGAACAGATCCTCCCGCTCGAATCGGCTGCCTGTCTTGGTGAGGCGCACCATCATGCAGGACTCGCCGTCCGTGAGCGGCGCGACCATCGAACCGCCATGCGTGAGCTGCTCGGCATAGAATCGCGGCAGCGAAGAAAAGGCGGCCGTGACGAAAATGCGGTCGAAAGTGCCCTCGCCCGGCATGCCGTTGCCGCCGTCCGCCTGACGCACGACGACATTGCGCAGCCCCAGTGCATCCATGCGGGCGTTGGCGGCGGTGACCAGGGTGCGGTATCGCTCGACGGTCAGCACCCGCTCGGCGATGCGGGCTATGACGGCGGCGGTGAAGCCGCTGCCCGTGCCGATTTCGAGCACCCTGTGTCCGGGCTTGACCTGGAGGCGGTGCAGCAAGCGCACGGCAAGATCTGCGCCTTCCATGAACGAGCCGCAGTCGATCGGCACGGTGCGGCTGGAATAGGCGTCCTCGGCAAGCGATGGCGGCACGAACTGCGAGCGCTGCGTCTGTTCAACGGCGGTCAGCAGATCGAGGTCGGAAATGCCTTCCGACCTGAGGCGCAGCACGAGCGCCGCAAAACCTTCTTTTTCGACCATGCCCGATTTCAATCGGCAGCTCCGAATCCCAGTGCTTTCGCCACACGATCCTGAACCGAATGATCGGTCAGGTCCAGCTTGAGCGGCGTCACGGAGATCTTGTTCTCCTTCAGAGCCTGGATATCGGTGCCGTCACGGAAATTGCCCTTCCGCTCGCCGAAGCGGAGCCAGTAATAGGGTTTGCCGCGGCCATCCTCGCGGGCATCGATCGTCAAGCCGAAATCGAGCTTGCCCTGCGAGGTCACTTCGACGCCCTGCACGTCGCCCGGTTCGCAATTCGGGAAGTTCAGATTGAGGAAGGTGCCGTCCGGTAGGTCCACGTCGATGAGCTTGCTAATGAGATCCGCCGCGTAGGATTCGACGACTTCCCAAGGCACGGTGCGACCGTTTTCGCGACGCACGGCCTGGCTCAGCGAAAACGAGCGCACGCCCTGCAGCGTGCCTTCGATGGCGCCGGCGATCGTGCCGGAATAGGTGACGTCATCGGCCATGTTGGCGCCATCGTTGACGCCCGAGAGTACCAGATCCGGTTTTCCCGGCAGGACTTCGCGGATGCCCATGATGACGCAATCGGTCGGGGTACCGCGCAGCGCGAAATGCTTGTCGCCGACTTTGCGAAGGCGGAGCGGCTCCGAGAGCGTCAGCGAATGGGCAAGGCCGCTCTGGTCGGTTTCCGGCGCAACGATCCAGACATCATCCGACAGTTTCCGGGCTATCCGCTCGAGAACGGCGAGGCCTTCGGCGTGAATGCCGTCATCATTGGTCAGAAGTATCCGCATCAGGCCGCCCGCTCGATCTTGGTCAGGCCACCCATATACGGCAGAAGCGCGTCCGGAATTGTGACCGAACCGTCCTCGTTCAGGTAATTTTCCATGACTGCGATGAGGCAGCGGCCGACCGCCACGCCCGAGCCGTTCAGCGTGTGAACGAACTTCAGCGCCTTGTCATCCTTGGCTCGATAACGCGCATTCATGCGGCGCCCCTGGAAATCGCCGCAGACCGAGCAGGACGAGATTTCACGGTAGGTATCCTGACCCGGCAGCCAGACCTCGATGTCATAAGTCTTGCGTGCGCCAAAACCCATATCGCCGGTGCAGAGCGTCATGGTGCGGAAATGCAGGCCGAGGCGCTTCAGCATGTTCTCGGCGCATTCGGTCATCCGCTCATGCTCGGCGATCGACGATTCCTGGTCGGTGATCGACACGAGTTCGCACTTCCAGAACTGGTGCTGGCGCAGCATGCCGCGGGTATCGCGGCCGGCGGAACCGGCCTCCGAGCGGAAGGACGGCGTCAGCGCCGTGAAGCGTAACGGCAGCTTTTCCTGTTCCAGCATTTCCCCGGAAACGAGGTTGGTGAGCGTCACCTCCGCCGTTGGGATCAGGTAGCGGCCATCCGTCGTCTTGAAGAGGTCTTCCTCGAACTTTGGCAACTGGCCGGTGCCGTACATGGCATCCCCCTTCACCATCAGCGGCGAGGAGACTTCCGTATATCCGTGCTCCGTCGTGTGCATGTCGATCATGAACTGGCCGAGCGCCCGCTCGAGCCTGGCGAGCTGGCCGGTGAGGACCGTGAAACGCGAGCCGGAGAGTTTCGTGGCGCGCTCGAAATCCATCATTCCGAGCGCTTCGCCGATCTCGTAATGCTCCTTGGCAGCATGGTTCCAGCGCGGCTTTTCGCCGACGACGTGCTTGACCACGTTGTCGTGTTCGTCCTTGCCGACCGGTACGTCGTCGAAGGGCACGTTCGGGATGCGCGACAGGGCGTCTTCGAGGGCCGCAACGGCCTCGCGCTCTTCCTGCTCGGCAAGCGGCATCGTGTCCTTGATCGACCCGACTTCGGCCTTCAGCCTTTCGGCAAGCTCGGAATTCTTCTGTCCGAGTGCAATGCCGATCTCCTTGGAGGCGGCGTTGCGGCGGGACTGCATGTCCTGAAGCTTCTGGATGACGGAACGGCGCCTGTCGTCCAGCGCCAGCAGGGTTGCCGCCATGGGCTCTGCGCCGCGCTTGTTCAGCGCCGCATCCAAAGCCCCTTCGTTTTCACGGATCCACTTGATATCGAGCATCTTGCCTTGCCTTTAGAGCGAAACGCCGCGGACTCGCGAGGCAGGCCGAAGGGCTTCAGGCCTTGTCCGTCTCCGCAACATCCGAAGGTTCCTGCTCCGAAAGCTTGTCCTCGGCACGTTTGCGCTCGACGAGTCGTGCGGCGTAGATGGAAATCTCGTAGAGAAGGATGGTCGGCAGTGCAAGACCGATCTGGGACATCGGATCTGGCGGGGTCAGCACGGCTGCGACCACGAAGGCCAACACGATCGCGTATTTGCGCTTCTCCCGCAGCCAGTCGCTGGAGAGGATGCCAACGCGTGCGAGCAGCGTGGTGACGACCGGAAGCTGGAACACCAGGCCGAAGGAGAGGACCAGCGTCATGATCAGGCTGAGATATTCCGAGACGCGTGGCAGAAGCGAAATCCCGACTTCACCTTCGGTCGGCGCCTGCTGCATGGCGAGGAAGAACCACATGACCATGGGAGTGAAGAAGAAATAGACCAGCGCGCCGCCCATCAGGAAGAGGACCGGCGAAGCGACCAGGAACGGCAGGAAGGCGGCTCGCTCGTTCTTGTAGAGGCCCGGCGCCACGAACTTGTAGATCTGCGAAGCGATCACCGGGAAGGCGATCACCAGCGCGCCGAACATCGCCACCTTCACCTGGGTGAAAAAGAACTCCTGCGGCGCGGTGTAAATCAGCTCGGACTTGGCAAGATCGAGGCCGGCCCAGAGGACAGCCCATTTGTAAGGAACGACAAGCAGGTTGAAGAGCTGCTTGGCGAAGAAGAAGCAGACGACGAACGCGACGAAAAACGCGCCGATCGACCACATCAGCCGAGTGCGCAGTTCCATCAGATGCTCGATGAGCGGCTGCGGCTTGTCTTCGATGTCACCGCTCATGCGTCGTCCTTCGGGGTATCAGCCTTTTTCGGCGTGCGCTTGCGGGCCGGAGCCTTGACGAGCGCCTCATCCACAACCTGGGCAACGGGCGCCGGTTTGGCCGCCGCGCGACTGCGTTTCGGTTTTTCGACAATAGCAGCCGGGGCAACCGGAGCCGCCGCGGTCTCGACAACGGGTTTTGCCCTGGCGGCGGTCTTGCGGACCGGCTTCGGCTTTTCCACGACGGTCGCTGCTGCCTCAGGTGAGGCAGGCGCGGACTGGGCCGGAGCCGGGACTGGCGCAGGTATCGAGGATGCAGGCGCTGCCGACGGGAAGTTTGCGGGAACCTCCGGAGCGGCCTCGATGCTCGACGTGCCCTCGACAGCCTGCCGGGCCTCGATATCGGTCTCGCTGACGGCCGACGTCGGCATCTGCGTCGCCTTCTGCAGGTCGGCGCGGATTTCCTGACCCATCTGCCGGAGCGGGTTGATCGCATCCCTCAGCGCGTTCGTCGGGTTCAGCCGCTGCGCATCCGAAATCGTCTTGCGCACGTCGTCGAGTTCCGACTCCTTCAGCGCCTCGTCGAATTGCGAGCGGAAATCCCCGGCCATCTTGCGCAGATTGGTCGTCATCTTGCCAAAGGCCCTGAGCATGGGCGGCAAATCCTTCGGACCAACCACGACGATCAGCACGATCGCAATGACGAGAAGCTCGGTCCAGCCGATATCAAACATTCAACGAGGCTCCTGGAACCCGCCACTCGGACATTACGACCGGGTGGTTTCCTTGGCCTCTTCAGCCTTGAGATCAACGGTCTTCGTCGCGGTCGTCGCGCCGTTCGCCTCGGGGGCGTCCTCGTCGCTCATGCCCTTCTTGAAGCTCTTGATGCCCTTGGCGAAATCGCCCATCAATTCCGGAATCTTGCCGCGTCCGAAGAGAACGAGCACGATGACCAGAACGATCAGCCAATGCCACACACTGAAAGAACCCATAAGTCCAACTCCATTAGTACCGTTTCATCGATGTAAGCTCTTTATGATGCTTTTTCAAACACCAAAATGTCGTCAGTGGACACCTTATCGAGACGTCCTTAACCCTGCACGACAACTCGTCGGCGCGGATCCGGCCGCAGTCCGGCTGACTGGCCCTGCAAATCGCGAACATCAGGGATTTCAGGCCACCAGGGGAGCCTCCCGACTGGAGTCCCGCTGCAAGCTGGCTGCCTGGGGGCACGGCCGCATCGCCTCTTCAGCATCGTGGCCGACTGCCATCACCGTCGCGACACTCTCATCAGGGTCGCCGGCGTTTCGGCTCGGATAATCTCCCATAGCCAAGAAACGAGGCCGGAAAACGGCCCTTCCGTCAAAAAAACGACCTGCCAAGGAGTCAACGTGACGGACTGTTTGCCGCAGGAGAACGGATGGTGCGACAGACGGACGCGCTCCTGGGCCGCAACCACTCCGGCGAAATCACTCTTCCGCTTCGCCGCCCGGCGTCAGGAGGCCAAGTTCCTCGAGGTCGAGTTGCGTGATCGGGTCCTCGTCCTCGGAAAGATCGTCGACATTGAGCGGGACGGGTATCGCAAAGCCCGGCGGGATGCGGCCGGAAAGCAGACCGGCGCCCTTCAATTCTTCGAGACCGGGCAGATCGCGCAGTTCCTCAAGGCCGAAATGGTCGAGGAAATCGGGCGTCGTGGCGAGCGTCACCGGTCGTCCCGGAGTGCGGCGGCGGCCGCGGAAGCGGACCCAGCCCGCTTCCATCAGCACGTCCAGCGTGCCTCTGGACGTCTGTACCCCGCGAATCTCCTCGATCTCGGCGCGGGTGACTGGCTGGTGATAGGCAATGATGGCCAGCACTTCGAGTGCTGCGCGCGACAGCTTCCTCGTCTCGTTGTCTTCCTTATGGATGACGAAAGAGAGATCGGCGGCGGTGCGGAAGGCCCAGCGATCGCCGCTGCGGATCAGGTTGACCCCGCGGAGGGCGTAGACCTCCGCCAGCCGCAGCATGACGGCGTTCACATTGGTGCCGCGCGGCAGGCGTTCGGCCAGAAACGTTTCAGAGACCGGCTCGGCCGAGGCGAAGACCAGCGCTTCCGCGATCCGCTCGACTTCCGCCGATGAGAAGGACGGGAGCTCCGCCTCTTCTTCCGCGGCGATCGGCGGATCGTCGTCCTCTTGCGGCGTCAATCAACGCCTCCCTTGGCGGGCTGTGGCGGAGCGGGCTGCTGCGGTCCGGTTCCCTTACGCAGAAAGATCGGCTGGAAGGCGCCGTCCTGGCGGATTTCGAGCTTGCCTTCGCGCACCAGTTCGAGCGACGCGGCAAAGGCACTGGCGGTTGCCGTGACGCGATCCTCCGGCGGCAGATAGGGCAAGAGATAGTGCTGCAGCGCCGTCCAGTCGACGATCTCGCCGAGCATGCGGGTCAACAGCTCGCGGGCGTCGACCAGCGACCAGACCTTGCGCCTCTCGATCGTCACGTGGGTGACGGCGGTGCGCTGGCGCAGGTTCGCATAGGCCGAGAGAAGATCGTAAAGCGTCGCGTCATAGGCGGATTCGACGCGATGCGGGATATGTTCCGGCGCCCCGCGGGCAAAGACGTCGCGGCCGAGGCGATTGCGATTGACTAGCCGGGTCGCCGACTCGCGCATCGCCTCGAGGCGCTTCAGGCGGAAAGCGAGCGTCGCTGCCAGTTCCTCGCCGCTCGGGCCGTCGTCGCCCTTGACCTGCTGCGGAATGAGCAACTTCGACTTGAGATAGGCGAGCCAGGCGGCCATGACGAGATAATCGGCGGCAAGCTCGATACGGACCCGCCGGGCGCTGTCGATGAACAATAGATATTGCTCGACCAGTGCCAGAACGGAGATGCGGGCGAGATCGACCTTCTGGGTGCGGGCCAGATGAAGCAGCAGGTCGAGCGGACCTTCGAAACCGCTGACATCGATGACAAGTGCCGGATCGTCCGTCGCACGTTCGGCGCCGGCATCCTGCCACAACTTGTCCATCGGAATGGCGTTCTGCGATATCGTCGTTGCCATTCCCCAACCTCTTGCTGTCGACAGCCGTCAGGAGACGGCGAGAAGACCCTGGAACTCCGCGCGGACCGCCTCCTCGCTCAAGCCGTCGCCCCGGCCAAAGGCCGCTTCCACCGCCTTCGCACGCCGCAACGCTTTCCCGCCAAGCGGTATCGCTTCCTTCACGACGGCCTTCATTTCGTCCATCACGCCGTTGCAATGCAAGACAATATCGCAGCCGCCCCCAACGATTCTCGCCGCGCGCTCACCGATCGTGCCCTTCAGGGCGTTCATCGACGTGTCGTCGGACATCAACAGCCCGTCGAAGCCGATATGGCCGCGGATGATTTCGTCGATCACCTTGCGCGAAATGGTCGCCGGCTCGTCCGGGTCGATGGCGGTGAAGACGATATGGGCGCTCATCGCCATCAGCTCGTCCTTCATGGCGACGAAAGGCAGGAAGTCATGCGCTTCCAGATCTGCGCGCGAGACGGTGACCACCGGCAGTTCGTGATGGCTGTCGGCCATGCCGCGGCCGTGGCCCGGCATGTGCTTCATGACCGGCAGCATGCCGCCCGCCTTGAGGCCGTCAGCGGCGGCCTGGCCCATTTCGGCAACCGTCTTCGGATCGAATCCATAGGCGCGATCGCCGATAACGTTGCTCGCCCCCTCGATCGGCACGTCAAGCACTGGCAGGCAATCGACATTGATGCCGAATTTCATCAGGTCGAAGGCATGCAGGCGCGACATCAGCCAAGCCGCCCGCAGGCCCTTTTCGCGATCCCGGCGGTAAAGCTCGCCGAGCACGGCGGCCGAGGGATAACGCTCGATCATCGGCGGACGGATGCGCTGGACGCGGCCGCCCTCCTGGTCGATCAGCACCGGCGCATCCGGCCGGCCGATGGCATCGCGCATGGACGCGACGAGATCGGTGATCTGCGCCGGCTCGACGCAATTGCGGGCAAACAGGATGAAGCCCCAGGGCCGTTCATCCCGGTAAAGCGCCACTTCGTCCACGGTGAGGGTCGGGCCGCTGGAGCCCAGGATCATTGCTTTTGATTCGCTCATGGTCCGATCTTAGATCATTGGAGGGCCAACGAAAAACGGGGCGCCCAGGCGCCCCGCTCGATTTCTTCGGATTTCAGTCCCTACCGGCCGACCAGGCAGGTACCGCCGGCGGCGCGATAACGCTCGCACAGCGCTACGGCGTCGTTCTTGCTGCCGGCCGGAATGCGGACACGGTAGAACGTGCCCTTGCCGGCGATCTCGGCAGACTTGATATCGACGCCGCGGCCGCCGATGACGTTGCCGAACTTGGCCGACAGGCTCTGATAGGATTTCTGGGCTTCCGCCTGCGACGGCAGCGAGGCGATCTGGATCACGTAATCCCCAGGTCCCAGCGAAGCGACCTGGTTCGATGCGGACGCCGGAACGGCGGCTGTCTGCTGGGCCGGTGCACGGACATTGCCCTGATCGGTAACGGCTGCGACCACGTTGACCGGCTGTTCGGACGGACGTGCGATCGGGACCGGAGCCTTTGCCGCAGGTGCAGAGGCCTGAACCGGAGCGACAGGTGCCGGAGCCTGTGCGGCAGCAGGAGCAGGGCTAGGCGCCGCGGCAGCCGGGGCCGGCTGGGCGGGAGCGGCTGCGACGGGCGGCGTGACCGGGTTCGTTCTCACCACGTTGACGTGTTCGGCCGGAGCGGCCGGATTGGCGGGCGCCGAGACCGGAAGGATACCGCCATTTCCGGCAGTCGAGTTAGCCGGCAGGGGTTGCGTACGGACCGGTGTCGCCGGCACGGAAGCCGGGACCTTCTCGGGGAAAGCAGCGGCCGTTTCAACCGGCTTTGCGCCGGCGGCAGGCAGCTTGGCGGTTTCCGGCGCGGCAAGCGCCGGGGCTGCAACTTCCTGCTCGACCAGCTTGCCGTCGGGGCGGACGATCATCGTCTTGACCTTGCGCGGCATGACGGTCACGGGCTGCTGCTCAGCAGCGGCATTGTTTTGCGCGGTCCGATCCTGCGGCAGGAGGCGAGGATCCTCCGTCTCGCCGACATCGGTCGGCTCGATATCGTTCTCGCCTTCGAGCGGAAGCGTATCGGGCATCAGGGTCTTCTGCACGACGTCGATAGGCTCCTCATTGGAGGAGATCAGGGTGCGCTGCTTCGGATCTTTCGGCGAAACGCCGGCGACACGGTCGTAGACCGCCTTGTCCTGGTTCGGGACCGTCTTGCCGCCCGGATTTTCCGGCGCAATCTTGATCGGTTCGTTGTCTGCGGCAATGATGACCGGTTCGCCGCCCGACACGACACCCGACACGCTGCTGCCGAAGAACGCGTAGGCGCCGACACCTCCGAGGATCACAACCCCGGCAAGGACCAGCGGCACAGCCCAGCTGCGGACGGAACGGCGGGCGTTCTCGACGGTCGCGACATAGTCGGCATCGGAATAATGCAGTTCCTCGTGCTCAGCGGCAGGCAGAGGCGTCGTCAGGCTGCGGCGGAAATCCTCTTCCAGAGCCCGCTCGAAGTCGTCGAGATCCGTATAGTTCGGCGAACGGGCGGCTTCGGCGGCGGCCTGCCGGCCTCTCGGCGCGATATCGATTTCCGGCTTGCGTGCCGGCGCCGAGGCCGGCTTGCCGGGGGCGGCCAGAAGCGTCGCGAGCTCGGCATCGATGTCAAGTTCGTAATCGGGACGATAGGCCGGCGGCTGTTCCGGCTCTTCTGCCGGTAGCGACGGTACGTCGAGTTCGGCGATCGCCTCCACCTGGTCTTCCGAATCGGCAATCTGGGCCGGATCGAACGGCAGGTCAGCAATCGACTCCGGCTCTTCTACAACCTGCGTCTCCACGACTGGTGCCGCCGCAGCAATGACGGGCGCAACGCGCGCGACCGGCGCCACGGAAGGAGCGACAGCAGGTGCAGGTTCGGCTTTCACAGGGGCTGCAGCCAGAGACGGTGCCTGAACCGGATGTGCCTGCGCCTCTTCAACGACGATCTCGGCAAGGTCGAGTTCGAGACCATCGAGCGCCAACTCGAATTCCTCGTCGGAGAACGGATCCGTCTCGTCCACAGACGAGACCTCGGCAACCGGGGTCTTGGCAACCGGCGCATCGACAACAGAGGGTGCCGCCGGCGCGACAGATACGGCGGCGTGCGTCACGGCTGGCTCAGGCTTCGCCACAGGCGTCGCGAGCGGCTGCCCGTTCGATGTCGGCAGCGTATAGCGCTGGACGTCATAGATCAGTTCGTCCAGCGCGGAGAACCGATCCTTTTGCGGCGTAGCGGCCGGTACGGCAGCGATCGGTGCAGCGGTGACCGGCTCAGGCTGCGGCTCCTTTGCGGACACCTGCGGCTCGGCAGCCTGTGCCGGCTCGATATTCGGGCTCGGGATATCGTTCAGGACGGGAGGCTCGAAGGCATATTCGTTCGATGCAGGTGCGGTCACTTGAGAAGCGGTTACCGCCGCCTGTGCGGAGGCCGCAGAGACGTCTCGTGCCACGCTGAAATTGCTGAGCGGCATCCGGAAACCGGGAACGTAGGCGCCCTTGCCCCTCTCCGTCTTCGGCTCCAGCTCGAACTTCGCTTCGGGTTCCAATTTCGCTTCAGGCTCGAACGCCGCCTCGGGCTCGGGGGCTGACCCATGCTCGAATGTCGCCTGAGGCACGAACCGGACTTCCGGCTCGAATCTCGCTTCGGGCTCGAACGTCACTTCGGGCTCGGCTGCCGCAACGGGCTCGGCCGCGATCGAGTTTTCCAGTTCAGCCGCGAGATCGAACTCCTCCGCCGGGTCTTCTACCGACGCGGCGGGCGACATCGAGCCTGCAGCGGGGAAATCGGGCAGATCGAAAACGGGCTCCATGCGCGCGGCTTCGAAAGCCGGCTCGAATACCGGTTCCGCGGCAACGTTCCCGTCAACGGCATCAACCGCCCGCGGCGGCTCCTCGTCGCCAAAACGGTCAGCGCGCTCGCCGACAGCGTTATCGGCCGACCGCAGGGCCTGCGGCACTTCTACAGCGGCAGCTTCGGCCGGAACGAACTCAAGTTCCTCCGGCTCCACCGGCGGCGCGGCGAAATGCTGAGGGACATCGTCGAGCGCGATATCGTGGATGGGGTCGAGATGCGGCGCGTCATAACGCTCGAACTCCTGAAGAAGCTCGTCTTCGAGATTGAACGCCGGCTCCCGCCGCTCAGTCGATGAAGTATCGGCGGAAGATGATCCGGGCCTGGCAGCGACGGGAAGATCGTCGTAGCCTACGATGCGGGCGAGTTCTGCCAGCGGATCATCATCTGCAAAGAAGTCCGGTAAATCATTCCGGCTACGCGCAAGGTTGTTATCGGCCATTACCTCGTCCACTCACCTACATTACAACGCATATGCCAGTGCAATGTGGGGAAATGGTGGCGATATCTACCGCATTTCTTCCGGTGCCGCAGTGCCTGTGATTCCAAGTCCTGACTTCAAAACAGAGGCGACAGCATGCACCAGCCCAAGCCTGGCAATACTCAATTCTCGGTTTTTATCGTTAACAAAGCGTAATTCCGGTTGTTCTTTACCCTTATTCCAATGCGCATGGAAGAAACTTGCCAGATCATAGAGGTAAAAAGCAAGCCGATGAGGCTCCTGCGCCTGGGCTGCAGCCTCAATGATCCTGGGGTATTCCGCAAGTTTGGCGACCAGTTGCATCTCGTTCGGATCGTTGATCAGGCTGCTCGAACCTTTTAGGTCTAGCGAATCGAAATCGAGACCCGGAAACGCTTCCTTTGCCTGCCGGAACACCGACGAGCAGCGCGCATGGGCGTACTGCACGTAGAAGACCGGATTGTCCTTCGACTGTTCGGTCACCTTGGCGAAGTCGAAATCGAGCGGCTCCGAGCTCTTCCTGTAGAGCATCATGAAACGCACCGCGTCGCGACCGACCTCGTCGACCACTTCGCGAAGGGTCACGAAATTGCCGGAACGCTTCGACATCTTCACGGGCTCGCCATTGCGGTACAGCTTGACGAGCTGGCAGAGGAGCACGGTGAGCTTCGCCTTGCCGCCGGAGACGGCGCGCGCGACGGCCTCCAGGCGTTTGACGTAGCCGCCGTGGTCAGCGCCGAGCACATAGATCATCTCGTCGTAACCACGATCGAACTTGTCCTTGAAATAGGCAACATCCGCCGCAAAGTAAGTATAGCTGCCGTCCGACTTGATCAGAGGCCGATCCATATCGTCGCCCACCTCGGTGGAGCGGAACAGCGTCTGCTCGCGGTCCTCCCAGTCTTCCGGCAACTGACCCTTCGGCGGCGGCAGCGTGCCCTTGTAGACGTGCCCCTTGAAGGTGAGGTCGTTGATCGCCTGGCGGATGCGCTGCGCGCCATTGGCATGCAAGGTCCGTTCCGAATAAAAGACGTCGTGATGGACGTTGAGCGCTTCGAGATCGCCGCGGATCAGCGCCATCATCGAGTCGATCGCCTTGTCCTTGACGATCGGCATCCAGGCGTCTTCCGGCATGTTGTGCAGCCGCGGACCGTATTCCTCCGCCAGGGCCTGCCCGACCGGCACGAGATAGTCGCCCGGATAAAGACCCGAGGGGATCTCGCCAATCGTCTCGCCCAATGCCTCGCGGTAGCGCAGGAAGACCGAGCGGGCCAGAACGTCGATCTGGCTGCCGGCATCGTTGATGTAGTATTCCTTGGTCACGTCGTAACCGGCAAACTCCATCAGGTTCGCCAGCGCATCCCCCACCACCGCGCCGCGGCAATGGCCGACATGCATCGGACCCGTCGGGTTCGCCGAGACGTATTCGACATTCGCCTTCTTCTCTGCACCAACCTTGGAGCGGCCGTAATTCGTGCCCTCGGCAATGATCGATGCGAGCAGGCGCTGCCAGTAAGGAGCGCCAAGCCGGATGTTGATGAACCCGGGACCGGCCACGGAAACTTCGCTGACGTCGGAATCCGAACGCAGCGCTTCGGCGATGATATCGGCAAGCGCACGCGGATTGGTGCCGAGCGGCTTTGCCAGAACCATGGCGGCGTTGGTCGCCACATCGCCGTGGCTCTGGTCGCGCGGCGGCTCGACTGCGATACGGCCGAAATCAAGCTCGCTTCGCTTTTCCCTGATAATATCAAGGCTTTCCAAAGCGTTCTTAATTCTTGTTTCGAAGTCGGCAAAAAGATTCATGTTCAATCATCCCCGAGACATGCCCGAGGACCCTTGCTGGCCAGTGTCATTGGTGGCGGTGCCTAGCGCAAATCCGGAGTCTGGTCAAACAGCTCGCCATGCGCCTTGATTGCGAACGTGTCTGTCATTCCGGCGAGATAATCGCCCACGTGACGCGCCCTCGCCGTCTCGCCGAGCCCGGCGATATGATTGACCCAATAGTGGCTGCGCATCAGCGACGGGTCATTCATATAGGCGCCGAACAGGTCCGAGACGATCTGGGAGGCGCCGGCGCGGATGCGCATGATGTCGGGATGCCGGTAGATGCGCGAGAACAGGAGCTTCTTGATGCAGCGGTCGGTCTCGGCCATCTCCTGCGAGAACGTGGCGATGACATGCCCCGCGGCACGGACGTCTTCGGCGCTCTGCGGATCCACCTTGTCGAGATTGTGCTGCGCCACGTCGATCACGTCCTCGACCATATGAGTGATCTGCCGGCGCATGATCTCGTGGGCAAAACGGCTCGGTTCGAGATGCGGATAACGTGCCCTCACCTCCGTCATCAGCTTGGCGAGGAACGGGACCTCATCCAGCATCTCGAAGGTCAGCAGGCCGGAACGCAGCCCGTCGTCGATATCGTGGGTGTTATAAGCGATGTCGTCGGCGATTGCGGCGACCTGGGCTTCAAGGCTGGCATAGCTCGCGAGTTCCAGATCATGCAGCTCGCAATAGTCGCGGATCGGCTGCGGCACGGGGCCACGGGTTCCCTCGCCGGTGGCGCTCAGGAGCGGACCATTGTGCTTGACGAGGCCTTCGAGGCTTTCCCAGGTCAGATTGAGCCCGTCGAAATCCGCATATCGGCGTTCGAGCTTGGTGACGATGCGGAGAGACTGGGCGTTGTGGTCGAAACCGCCATAGGGCTTCAGCATCTCGTCCAGCGCATCTTCGCCGGTATGGCCGAACGGCGTGTGGCCAAAGTCGTGGACCAGCGCCACGCCTTCGGCGAGATCCTCGTCGAGCTTCAGGGCGCGGGCAAGTGCGCGGGCGATCTGCGCCACCTCGATCGTGTGGGTCAGCCGGGTGCGGTAGTGGTCGCCGTCGGGGCTGATGAAAACCTGCGTCTTGTGCTTCAGCCGCCGGAATGCCGTGGTATGGACGATGCGATCGCGGTCGCGCTGGAATTCCGAGCGCGTCAGGCTGCCGTCCTCGGGAAACAGACGTCCGCGCGACGCCCAGGGGTTGGCGGCGTAGACCGCCCGTTCGCCACTGCCGAAACCCAGCGCCCTGGTATCGATCGTCATGCCGTCACCTGTTTGTTCATCCGCCGCCTGCCGCCCATTGACGTGCCGTTCACGTCTTCATACCTATAGTGAAGCTGCGCGCAATGCCGGTGACAGGAATCTCTCCGGGCCTTGAACCCGGCAGGAGGCGGATAATATGGAAACCAATGTAACTCTTTCAAATGCGGCGGCCAAGCGCATCGCCGAAATCGTCGGCAACGAAGCCGGCAAGCAGGCGCTGCGCGTCTCGGTCGAAGGCGGCGGCTGTTCGGGCTTCTCCTACAAGTTCGATCTCGCCGAAGCGCCTGGGGACGACGACGTGGTGATCGCAAACGGCGATGCCAAGGTGCTGATCGACAGCCTCTCGCTCGTCTATATTGCGGGTTCGGAGATCGACTTCGTCGATAACCTGCTCGGCCAGTCCTTCCAGATCAAGAACCCCAACGCGGTCGCCAGCTGCGGCTGCGGCACCAGCTTCTCGATCTGATAACCCTTCCTTGCGCGCAGTTCGCCCTTCCCAACGCTTCCTCTTTCGCTAAAAGAGGAAGCGAACATGGAGGCAAGGGCCGATGAAGATCGCCACCTGGAACATCAACGGCGTCAAGGCGCGGATCGACAGCCTGCGCCAGTGGCTGACCGATTCCTCTCCGGATATCGTCTGCCTGCAGGAAATCAAGTCCGTCGACGAAACCTTCCCGCGGCTGGAGATCGAGGCGCTCGGCTATCACGTCGAGACCCACGGCCAGAAGGGATTCAACGGCGTCGCGCTGCTGTCGAAGACCAAGCCCGACGAGGTGATGCGCGGCCTGCCGGGTGGTGAAGGCCCGGACGGACAGACGGACGAGCAGTCGCGTTACATCGAGGGTGTCTTTTCGGTGCCGGGCGGCGCGATCCGCGTTGCCTCCATCTACCTGCCGAACGGCAACCCGGCCGACGATCCGGTCAAATACCCCTACAAGCTGGCCTGGATGGAGCGACTGCGCCTGCACGCGCAGAACTGCCTTCTCCTCGAAGAGCCGCTGATCCTTGCCGGTGACTACAACGTCATTCCCGAGCCACATGACTGTTTCGACCCGGCCGCTTGGGCGACGGACGCGCTGTTCCTGCCGCAGACCCGCGCCGCTTTCCGGCGCCTGGAAAACCTCGGCCTTATCGACGCGGTACGCGCCACGACAGACGCGACCAAGCTCTATTCCTTCTGGGACTATCAGGCCGGCGCCTGGCAGAAGAACAACGGCATCCGCATCGACCATCTCCTGCTCTCGGCGGAAGCCGCCGACAGGCTGAAATCCACCGCGATCGAGAAACATGTCCGGGCCTGGGAAAAGCCTTCGGACCATGTGCCCGTCATCGGCATGTTCGATTTCGGCTGATCGCCCGAAAGATCGGCGAGGCGTCGGTTATTCGACGCCTCGGGCGAACTCCTGAGACAGGGCGACCGCGCCGCGGCGATCCTCTTCGCCGACGACCGAAAATGCCTGCTCCTGCAATTGCTGCATCCAGACACATTCCTTGGCGGTGCACTTGTCGAGCGCCGCCGTCATGAAGGCGAGCCCCCGCACCGTCTGGCCTTCCTGGAAGAGGACATTGCCGAAAACCGACATGGCGCCCGGATGGCCGCTCTTGCGGGCCTGGTTCAGCCATTTCTTCGCCTGCTGGATGTTGGCGGTACCGCCCTCGCCTGCGAGAATCATCCGGGCGAGCTGGAACTGGGCTTCCGCCACGCCGAATGTGGATGCCGCCTGGAAATAAAGTTGCCGTGCCTGTGAAAGATCCGGCTTGATCGGGCTGCCGGGAATGCCGCGGCGATAATAGTTGGCCAGCGACAGAAGCGCGTTGACGAAGAAGCCTGTATCTTCCGAACCGGGCTCGACGCCCTGCGCCGCGATCTCGTTATAGATCTTGAAGGCCTCGAAATCGTCCTTCGCGACGCCGTCGCCATAGGCGTACATATTGGCAAGCGCCCAGCGCGAACCGGTATGGCCTTTCTCGGCGGCATAACGGTAGGCCTCGACCGCATCTTCCTTCTGGCCGTTCTTATAGGCCTTGAAGCCGAACTTGAAGAGATCGAATGGGCCGGACTCCTTCGTCACGCCCGACTTGATATCGAAGGCCGCAGCCGATCCCGCCAAAATCGAGGCGAGCGACGCTCCAAGAAGCAATACTCTCATGGATCGAAAATCAGACTTCGGCATGGTTCAGTTTCTTTCACTCCGCGCGCGACGACCCGCCGCAGCCCGAGCATCGCTCGCTGCCGGAACAAGATTTGTCCGGGAATATCCCGCGCCTGCTCCTCCCGAGAGACGAATGAAACTGTAGCCGCCGTTTTCGGCAAGACTAGGACCCATAACCGCAGCGATTGCGGCAGGACAGGGCGACATCAGAATCCGCCCGCCTGAGCGCAAAAAGCCCGGCTTTTCATAAAGAAACCCGCCCATGATACTCCAATTACGCGCCCCGCCCCCGCGTTCCGCGCCTGTTCTTCCTCTATCGCTGCTCCCCGTTTGTGGCGGGAAGTGGACAGAAACGCCCCTCTCAAGGCACCTGACAATAGTCTCGAAAAAGTGTTGCTAAATCGTCACAAGAGAAACGACGAAACTGTTCCTCATCCGAACTAAAATTCGCCACAAAAAAGCCCGGTCGCAACCGGGCTTTCAAGCTTCAATCAAGTGAAGTCAGAACTTGACCTTCAGAGACGTCGAGAGAGCAGCAACCAGATCGTCACCAAACCGGTATGTTGCTTCGTCACCAGCGGCAACGCCGTCGATGGTCACGGCACCTGAACTGCCGCTGGTCAGGATGCCAAGCACGCCCGCCAAACGAATCTCGACGTTCTTGTTCGGCGAATAGGCGACACCTGCGCCAACGGTCCAGGTATCCGTGAGGGTGCCAAAGCCCTGCGAAGTCCCGCGATCCCAGGTGAGGCTGACCGCGCCGCTCCACTGTTCGTTGAACTTGTGGCCTACGCCGCCGGTCACCGTCCAACCGTCCCGGTATCCGAGTTCAAGCGCGGTAACTTCCACGCCGCCGGCATTGTAGAACGGGATCCGCTGCAACACGCTCCAATTGGTCCATTTGACCGATCCGAAGGCGAGCCAATCGGGAGCGATGCCGGATTGCAGCTTGAGTTCG
Organism: Neorhizobium galegae; assembly: GCF_021391675.1. Lineage (NCBI taxonomy): Bacteria > Pseudomonadati > Pseudomonadota > Alphaproteobacteria > Hyphomicrobiales > Rhizobiaceae > Neorhizobium > Neorhizobium galegae. The sequence continues at coordinate 1,846,443 of NZ_CP090095.1, read as the reverse complement.
ATAGCCTCCGGCATGGTGGCCGATCCTTCGACTGGAATGATCGTGCCTGCGCCGGAGATCACGCCCCCGAGGAGTGGCGAAAGTGTAGTCAGATCGACCTCGCCGGTGACATCCTTCAGCTTGACTTCGCTATAGTACATCAGGCTTGCGCGGAAAGCGTATTCCGGGATTTCATAGGCAAGCCCCGCACGCCAGCCCCAGCCGTCGCCTTCAAGATCGAGCCGTCCAACACCAGTTCCGGTCAGTCCTCCAGGAGGCGCCACCAGCCGCTCCTTGAAGCCGTCCATCTGCAAATAGCTGCCGCCACCGATGATACGCAAGTCGCCCGGGCCGGCATCGAATTTGTAGGAGCAGGTCAGCGCGTAGTTGTCGCTGTTGATCTTTGTTTCGATGTTCTGGTTTGCCCCGGCCCAACGGGCGCCTGGGTTAGTATGTGCGCCATAGGGCTGCGAGTAGTCGACCATACAGTCGAATCCCTCGAAGCCCGCCTTGGCGCCGATACGCGGCGACCAGTAGTCTTCCGTCTCATCAACCGAGTTGGAATAACCCAAGGCGTTGAGTGGACCATCTCCCGCGAATGTATCGGTGACGTTCTTGAGTTTTCTCTGGGGCATCACGAAGGTGGCCGTCGACTCGATCGCGACCGAAGACGGATCAAAAAGCAGATCGATATTGTATCCGCCCCGCTCGATGCCGCCTGCGAGCGCAGGCGACTGAAGGGTGCATCCAGCTACGAGAGCAAAGACGCCCCTTGAGATTAGTTTGCTTACCATAAATTCTCCCACTCCCTGGTAAGTGACCGAAATCACTCTAGATGGTTCGCTCCAATTGACAACTTTCGGCTGTCCGGCGCTTCGCGGCGCAAACGCTCTATAGATTTACGTAAGCAAACCAGGAACCGGGGCTTCGATGCCGATTTCGGCACAAAATTGCTCTTTCTCCCTTAACGCGATCGTTAAAATTAGAATTTTATTATTTTAAGCCGGCTATCTGTGTCAATGTGGCAACAATGCGGCTTTCTGCAAGTGAGCAGTTGCACACAAGCGCCCCAAGGCCAACAAATGGTTGCGAAAAGGAAATGCCGCGTCCGTTTCCGGCGCGGCATCCCTGATCGCGTTGATTCCCAATGAAGATGGTCAGCCAGCTTCGCTGATGCGCAGAAGAGCGATCTTCAGGTTCGCCATCTGGATTTCCAGCTCGGCGAAGCGTTCGCGCTCGGCAGCAACCACTTCGGGATCGGCATTGGCGACGAACTTCTCGTTGGCCAGCTTCTTGCCGATACGGTCCATCTCGGCCTCGGTCTTGCCGACCGCCTTCTCGATGCGCGCCTTTTCGGCCACGAGGTCGATCAGGTTGCCGAGCGGCAGGCAGGCGGTCGCCTCGCCGACGACGATCTGGGCGGAACCCTTCGGCGCCGCGTCGGCAAGCTCGATGGTTTCGACACGCGCAAGACGGCGGACGGCCGCCTCGTGACGGCGCAGACGCGCCTGGGTCAGTTCGTTGGCGCCGACGACGATCAGCGGTGCAACGGCCGATGGCGGCACGTTCATCTCGGCGCGGGCCGAGCGCAGACCGGTGACGAGGTCAACCAGCCAGTTGATCTCTTCCGCAGCCGCCTGATCGGCGAATTCCGGCGCCGGCCAGTCGGCGTGGCAAAGCAGGCCGTCGCGGGTTTCGGTGTGGGCCCAGAGCTCTTCCGTCATGAACGGCATGAACGGATGCAGGAGCTTGTAGGTCTCTTCCAGCACGTAGGCGGCACAGGCCTGGGCCTCTGCCTTGGCACCCTCGTCCCCGCTTGCGAAGATCGGCTTCAGGAGTTCCAGATACCAGTCGCAGACCTGGTTCCAGACGAAACGGTAGAGCGAACCCGCCGCCTCGTTGAACCGCTGGGTCTCGACGGCCTCCGTGACGTCGCGGATGGTTTCGGAAAGCTCCGTCAGTATCCAGCGGTTGACGGTGAGCTTCGTTGCCTCCGGCTGGAAGGCCGGATCGCGCTTGACGCCGTTCATCTCGGCAAAGCGGGTGGCATTCCAGAGCTTGGTGCCGAAATTGCGGTAACCGGCGATGCGGGCCGGATCGAGCTTCACGTCACGCCCCTGCGCCGCCATGATCGCCAGCGTGAAGCGCAACGCGTCGGCGCCGTATTCGTCGATCAGGTCGAGCGGATCGATGACGTTGCCCTTCGACTTAGACATCTTCTGACCGCTCTTGTCGCGCACCAGGGCGTGGACATAGACGGTGTGGAAGGGTTCGACCGGGTTACCGTCCTCGTCCTTCATGAAGTGAAGGCCCATCATCATCATGCGGGCGACCCAGAAGAAGATGATGTCGAAACCGGTGACCAGCACGCTGGTCGGATAATACTTTTCGAGTTCCTTGGTCTGGTCCGGCCAGCCGAGCGTCGAGAACGGCCAGAGCGCCGAAGAGAACCAGGTGTCGAGCACGTCCTCATCGCGGGTCAGGATCTCGCCCGGCTTGAAATTCTCCAGCAGATCTTCGACGAGGGCCTTCATCGGGCCTTCGTGCGACAAGTAATGCTGGATCGCCGCCTGCAGCGCTTCTTCCTCGGTCTTTTCGACAAAGACCTGACCGTCCGGGCCGTACCATGCCGGGATCTGATGGCCCCACCAGAGTTGGCGGGAGATGCACCAGGGCTGGATGTTCTCCATCCATTCGAAATAGGTCTTGTCCCAGTTCTTCGGCACGAACTTGGTGCGCCCTTCCTTGACGGAAGCGATCGCCGGCTGCGCCAGGATGTGGGCATCGACATACCACTGTTCGGTCAGTCGCGGCTCGATCGGCACGCCGCCACGGTCGCCATGCGGGACCATATGCTTGTGCGGCTCGATCTTGTCGAGCAGGCCGGCTTCCTCGAAAATCTCGACGACGATCTTGCGGGCGGTGAAACGGTCCTGACCTTCGAGACGGTCCCAGGCGCCGTGAAGGGCGGCGGGATGATCAAGCCCTTCCAGGAAATCCTCGTTGTCCTTGATGGTGATCGTACCGTCGATATTCATGACGTTGATGGCGCGCAGCCCTGCCCGCTTGCCGACTTCGAAGTCGTTGAAATCGTGCGCGGGCGTGATCTTGACCGCCCCGGTGCCGGCCGTCGGATCGGCATAATCGTCCGCGACGATCGGGATTCTGCGGCCGACGATCGGCAGGATGACGTGCTTGCCGACGATAGCCTTGTAGCGTTCATCCTCGGGGTTCACGGCAATGCCGGTATCGCCGAGCATGGTTTCGGGACGCGTCGTCGCGACGACGATATAGTCGCGCGTTTCGAATTCGGTCGCATTGCCGTCTTCGTCGAAGGTGACCGGATACTGGTAGGTGACGCCTTCTTCGAGCGGATAGCGGAAATGCCAGAGGTTGCCGTTGACCTCGTGCTGCTCGACCTCGAGGTCGGAAATCGCGGTCAGCAGCTTCGGGTCCCAGTTGACGAGGCGCTTGTCCTTGTAGATCAGGCCCTGCTTGTAGAGCGTGACGAAGACTTCCAGGACCGCGGCCGACAGGCCCTCGTCCATGGTGAAACGTTCGCGTGACCAGTCACAGGAAGCACCGAGACGCTTCAGCTGGTTGAAGATTAGACCGCCCGATTCTTCCTTCCATTCCCAAATCTTGTCGACGAAGGCCTCGCGGCCCATCTCGCGGCGTCCCGGAAGCTGGCGCTCCATCAACTGGCGCTCGACGACCATCTGGGTGGCGATGCCCGCATGGTCCATGCCCGGCTGCCAGAGCACGTCCTTGCCGCGCATCCGCTCGAAGCGGATCATGATGTCCTGCAGCGTGTTGTTGAGCGCGTGGCCCATATGCAGCGAACCGGTCACGTTCGGCGGCGGGATCACGATCGTGAAGGTTTCCGCGCCCGGCTTGGCGTTGACGCCGGCGCGAAAAGCGTCGGCCTCGTCCCAGGCCTTGGCGATCCTCGGTTCTACTTCTGCGGAATCATAGGTCTTTTCGAGCATTTCCTGACCCGTTTTTGTTCTTTGAGAGCTATCGGGGTGTAAATAGGATGGGGTGTTCCAAGTCAATAAAAAAGCCGCCCCGTCACCGGAGCGGCCGTATCGATCAGCCTTGCGGGCGGATGGGCTAAGCCAGCCGCTGGCTTAGCGGCGCGTGCCACGGGATACGCGTTCGATTTCCTCGCGCACCAGGCGCTCGACCAGCGTCGGCAGGTTGTCGTCCAGCCATTCCTGCAGCATCGGGCGCAGCATGTCGCCGGCCATATCCTCGAGCGAGCGGCGTTCCATGCCGTTGAATACCGAGGCGAGCTCGCTGAAGGATTTTGCGACCTGAGCGCCGGCTTCGGCGGACAGCAGGTTCGCGGTCTCCTCGATCTTCGCCGGCAGGCTGCGCGGGGCGGATTCTGCGGCGAGCTTCGGTTCTGTTTTCGGCTCGATTCTTGGTTCGGGCCGCGCCGGTGCTTCGGCTCTGTGCGGAGCCGACAGCGGCGGATCGAAGACCGGCATCATGACACGCTGGACCGGCTCCGGCTGCGGCGCGACCGGCTGCGAAACCGGAGCGGCCTGCGTGGACGGGGCGGCCTGGGCGACCGGTTCGCGGAATTCCGGCATGCGCGGCATCGGGCGAAGCTGAGCCGGCTCCTCCTGGCGTGCCGCCGGTGGGGGCGAGGACGGCGTTTGCGCGGAAGAGGCAACCGCCGACGGGGCCGGCGCAGTCGAAAGGCGCACGGGGCCGGTCTCCTGCTGGCGGGTGGAAGCGGCCCGGACCCTTGCGGCGACATCTGCGAGCGACAAGGTACGATCCTGCTGTGCCGTCTGGCCCGACGATCCCGACGCGTAGTTCATCGGCTCGTTGCGCGATGGCGCGCCGCGATCATTGGCAGCCATGTCGGGAACAAAGCCCGTCTCTTCGCCGTCTTCGATCTCGTCGTCGCCATAGACCGGGGGAAGCTGGCCGCTGAGCGCGTTCTCGGCATTCGGTTCATTGCTTTCAATGATCCGGCGAATGGACGCCAAGATTTCTTCCATGGAGGGTTCACGCGCTACATTTGGCTGAGCCATTTTCATCCCCGCTGTTACCGGCACTCGAATCGGCCCCGTGGAGGGTGAACCGAATCGACGTTACTCTAAGGTGTTGGGGGGGCTGGAAACAATGACAAGTGCCCCAGGCCTCTTACCGATACACAGTTTTGTTGGCGTTGTGAATCCCGTAAGTCACAGTTGCCGGAAACAAGTGACACTGGCGTGAAATAAACAGATGCCACCGCCGGAAACGACAAAGGGGCCGCAAGGCCCCTTCCCGTTCATGGCGTTCAGACCACGCCGGTCGATCAGAACACGAATTCCTTCGCCTTGCGGAAGCCCGGCAGCGGCTTCACCGAGGCGTTGAAAGAGGCGCTTTCGGAGATGGAACCCTGCTCCTTCACCAGCACCTTCGCCTGGGCGGCATTGCCATAACCGACGACAGCGACCAGCCGTCCGCCATCGCGCAGCTGTTCCAGAAGCGCGGCAGGCACTTCCTCGACGGCACCGTTGACGAAGATGAGGTCATAGGGCGCCTCGGCGGCATAACCATTCTCGAGCTCGCCGGTAACGACCGCGACATTGTCGTAGCCGAGCGAGGAGAGCGTCGCGGTTGCCTGCGAGGCCAGCGCCTCATCCGCCTCCAGAGAGACGACGGAGCCTGCGATCAGCGACAGGACGGCGGTCGCATAACCGCTGCCGGTGCCGATTTCGAGCACGACGTCGTCCTTGGTGATTGCGGCAAGCTGCAGAAGCTTGGCAAGCGGCGAGGCCTCCATCAGATACCGACCAGGGGCAACCTCGATGTCCGCATCGATATAGGCGAGCGACTTTGCCTTGGCCGGCACGAAGGCTTCGCGCGGAACATTGTAGAAGGCCCGCAGAACCGAATGCGACGTGACATCGGTGGTGCGGATCTGATTTTCGACCATCTTCGTCCGTGCTGCTTCGAAATCCATCATCTCAGTCGTCCCAAATCACCCGGCGATGCGCCGGTCTACGCATGACCGTCTTACTGAGGGCAAGACATGCTTTCAAGACACTGGCCGCTTTCGAAGCAAAAAAGCGGAGGAGACCGCCTCCCTCTCCTTAGGCTCAACCGTGGGACCCAGCCTCAAGCGTAGGCCGGCGGCGCTTCTTCCAGCTTGCGGATGGTCACATAGTCCCGGCTATAGGAAGAGCGCAGGCTGTGGTCCTTGTCGAAGGCAGACTGCTCGGCGGAGGTCAGCGGGAACATGCCGTCGGCGAATGTGCCGGTGCCTTCGACCTCGTTGGTCGCCTGGCGGTGTACGTTGATTATCCTGGTGATCATGACGCCTTCCCTCCGTTCTACCCCATAATTGCTGAGCGGGCCTTTCTGTTCCGAGCCTAGGAGGAGAAGGTTAAAAATTAACCATGTTGCAGCGCACACAAAAATGCGTGGTAAATGCTTGGTATCAAAGCACGTTTGGATTTGAGGAACAGGTCCGGGAAGAAGGGGGAAATGGAGGCCTCGCCGAGAATCGAACTCGGGTGCAAGGATTTGCAGTCCTCTGCGTCACCACTCCGCCACGAGGCCGTCCGAACGCATAAAGAGCGAGTGGTGTCGGGCGTTTAGAACGAATCGAATAACGGCGCAAGCGGGTTTGGCCCGTTTGTCATTTTTTTCCTGCACGAGGCGAGGAAGGCCACAGCCGGCACGTCGATTGTTGCATCCCCAGCCCCGCACCTGCGTGCGCAGCGCCCCCGGGATAACATCCCAAGCCGGTTTCATAAAAAATTCACCAAACCCAAGGAACCAAATCCTTTCGGATGAGTTACCTACGCCGCAATGCAAGGTGTAGACATGACGAGTAACGTAACTGAAGCAGATGATGCCGTGTGGAGTTCCCCGGTCAGAGTACGCATTGGATACGGTTTCCCAGAAACGATCCGCGGGCCGAGAGAAGCCCTGGAATACCTCAACTGGCGCTGGCCGGTGCGCGAAGGTACCTATTACATCAAGGCCCTGAAGGAATGCGCCGCCTGCCTGCAGCGCAAGCTCCCGCTGGAAAGGGTGCGGGAAACCTTCATTCTCGCGAGCATCGAGGCGAAGATGCTGAACTGACCGCGATCCTTCCCAATGTCCAGCGGGTTTCGCCATGAGGCGAAGCCTGGAGCTCCGACCATCGCCGGAAAGGATTTGTTAAGCTTCCTTACCGGGACGTTCGTTAAAGGATTTTGCTTAAAACGGCAGACGACGGCGATGTTGTCGTCTTTTATCCTTGTGAGAAGGATCGCCATGACGGCGATGATTCAGTATGAAACTCAGTGTTTCTGACGCCTTGGCGGCGTGCGCGACCGTTGGTTCGCTTTCCAGCATCCTGTATGTGGGGCATCTTTTCGTGACCCTGTTTTAACGCCTGCCGATCACACGGCGGCGCTTACGCTGGCCAGTAGAAGTCGGAACGATAATCAGCCGGAATGTCGGCCAATCTGGCGATGGCTTCAGCCACGAAACCGATCTGCATGGCCAGATAACGGATTTCGCGCGGCACCGGTATGCCGGTCAAACTTTCCCGATTGCGCCAGGTCTCGTACCCGGTCGACCTGATCCTCCGCTCGGCCTCGCGAAGCACGTCGTCGCGGCTCGGCATATCGCCCTCGGCCAGATCGGCAGGCTTCGCCACGCAGGCCGCAAGCCCGCCTTCGATCACTCTCAGACCCATGTTCACCCTCGTCTTCAATCCCGGGAGCAATCCTAGTGATTCGGGGAGAGATGCGCCAGAGTCTCTAAGGCAACACTAAAGTAGCGACAGCCCGGCGACTGTGCTAAAATGACGTCGTTGTCGGGTGGGGAGCACCGGGCGGCGACCATGCGGTAGGAGGAGACCGTTATGCAATATCTGGAATTCATCACCACGCTCAATCCGGTGGTGCTGGCGATCCTCGTGATCGTGCTGGCCTGCGGAGCGTACGATTATTGGGCCCAGTCTCGATAACGGCCCGATAGCGGACCGCGCAGCCTTTTGATTTTCATGAGACGCCGGGGCGTTCACGTTTCCGGCAGGTTGTGGCTCGCGCCTTTGCGAGGACACGGTTTGTTGATATCCATGCCGCTCAATTGAAGCGGAATGGAGAAACGAAGAGTGAGCGCAAGCATCGAGTTCGACGATACCTCAACCTCGCTGAGCGGCACGCTGCGGCAGCTTATCGACGGCATCACGGGTCAGTCGGTGACGCTGCGCCAATTGATGGACGCGGTCGGCGAACAGGGCCTGCTGCTCATCTGCGCCGTCGCCTCCCTGCCTTTCCTCCTCCCCGTATCGATCCCCGGCGTCAGCACCGTGTTCGGGGCGGCGATCATCCTGATCAGCCTGGCGATCACCGCCAACCGGCTGCCGTGGCTGCCGAAGAAAATCCTCGACCGTGAGCTCGATACGAAAAAACTGCTGCCGGCACTGGAAAAAGGTGTCAGTATCGTTTCGCGCCTCGACCGGTTCCTGAAGCCGCGCATCTCCGCATTGACCACCGGGCGGCTCGTCAATCGGGTGAACGGCCTGGCGATCGCGGCCGGCGGCGTGCTCCTGATGTTTCCGCTGGGTCTGGTGCCCTTCTCCAATACGCTGCCGGCGATCGCGATCCTGCTTCTGTCGACCGGCATGATCCAGCGCGACGGGCTGATCGTCCTCGGCGGCTACCTCTTCAACGTCATCACGGTGATCTATTTTGGCGTGCTCGCCTATGTGGCATTCAGCGCCGGCCAGGGTATCGCATCGATGTTCGCCTGAGTTGGGGCAGCCTTATCGCTGCTCGGCCTTGCGCGCCCGCCGCCTTGCCCACCAGAGCCCGATACGGCGCCGCTGACGCCGCACGAAGGGCAGATCGTGCGAAAGCACCAGGAAGCCGAGCGGCACCATCCAGAAGCCGAGAATCGGCAGGAAGCCGAGCACACCGCCGAAAATCAGGCCGAGACCGACGACGACTCGGCCGATCCGCGAGCGCGGCATGGGAATCTGTACGCTGCCGAGCGCCAACTTGCCGCTTTGCGGGTCCATTCCAAATCGCGTCGGCTTCCGTTCACCTGCCACTCTCGATTATCCTCACCGGTTAAAGGCCTAGCTTTGCCCGGGAAATGGGGCTTTACCGGGGATAAAACAACCAAGTTCGTTTTTTTTGCAAAAACCGCTTGGCAAAACGACAAAGCATTTGTATTACCCGCCGCACACGCCGCGACCCTTCGCGGATGATCCCTGGTAGCTCAGCGGTAGAGCATTCGACTGTTAATCGACAGGTCGCCGGTTCGAATCCGGCCCGGGGAGCCAATTTCAACAAAAGCGCGCCTTTCGGCGCGCTTTTGTCGTTTCTGGCCCATGAATGACGACTTCCACTCCCCGTCGTCGCCATAGTCGGCGAGCGCGTCCGGAGCTCGACGGGAGGTCGTGATTCCTCAGCGCCCCGTGCAGGGTCAAAACGCAATCCGGATGCTGATCGGCGCCTGGCGGGTGGCTCAGAGTTCGAGCACGACATACTCGTCATCGACGGAGATCTTGAAGACTTCCGCGCGATACGTCCCCTCGACGAGCCTGGCGCCGTGTTCCACGGCGACGTCGTAGCTCTTCACCCTCGTGCGCGCCGGGTCGCACCAGGATTTTCCCGAGCGCAGGTCGAATTCCCAGCCATGCCAGGGGCATCGTACCAGTTCACCGTGACGGCTCATCTTGACGACGCCCGGCTCGTCGGACTCGAAGAGCGAGGTGAGCTTGCCCTTGCAGAGGTCAGCCCCTTCATGCGGACAGCGGTTGGCGATGGCCATGAACTCGCCGGCGACGTTGAAAACCGCGATGTCGCGGCCTTCCACATGGACCAGCTTGGAAGCGCCCGGCGCGATCTCGTCGACACGAGCGACGACGTGGCGGGCGGGTGGACGCTTTTCCCGCGTTGGCGTCGTGCTCATTTCAGGCCAAACAGTTCCACCGCGTTGTCGCGGAAGATGGCGGAACGCTCGGCGGGCGTCAGCGGCACCTTGAAGGCGAAGCGCGGGTCGTCGAAATCCCAGTGCGGGTAGTCGGTCGAGAACATCAGCCGGTCGGTGCCGATCCAGCGCAGGATATCGAGGAGATGCCGGTTGTTCTCCGGCTCCTCGATCGGCTGGGTCGTGTACCAGAAGTTCTCGCGCACATATTCCGACGGCTTGCGCTTCACATGAGGAACCTCGTCACGCATACGCTTCCATTCCCGGTCGAGGCGCCAGACGAGCGACGGCAGCCAGGAGAAGCCGCCCTCTACGAGCACGATCTTCAGCTTCGGGAACTGCTCGAACACGCCTTCGAGGATCATGCTGGAGAGCACGGTCTGGAGGCTGTTGGAGGCTGCGTAGTGTTCCTCCAGATAAAACGAGCTCCAGCCGGACGGCGTATTCGGGCGGTAGCCGAAGGCACTGGTATGGAGCCCGATCGGCAGGCCGTAGTGCTCGGCCGCCTCGTAGATCGGCCAGTAGCGGCGGCGGCCGCAGGGCTCCAGCGTGCGCGGCGGCATGGCGATCTGCACGAAGCGGCGGTCGGTGACGCGCCGGTCGATCTCGGCGACCGATTCCTTCGCATCCTCTTGGGAGATACAAATGGAGGCTTTCAGCCGCGGTTCCGGCCCGGCAAATTTGTCGATCTGCCAGTCGTTCAGGGCCGCGCAGAGCGCTGCGCCGAGTTCCTGGTTGAAAGCCATGCTGCCCGCCGCGAGCGGCTGCAGGATGCCGTAGTCGATATTGCACTCCTCGAGCAGCTGTTGCTGTAGGAAAGCAAGGTCGGATGCCGGAGGGCCACCGTTCGGCGGCCAAGAATCGCGGCGCATGCCGTTGCCCGGCGTCATGCGCGGATAGGGCAGTGTACCGAGCAAGGGGTTTGCCGTGCGCACGGCAAAATCGCGCACATGCGTTTTCCAGCGTTCGGGGAGATAGTCGAGCAACTGGTCGGGCTTTGAGAAGGCCGGATGCACGTCGCAATCCACCACGCCCTGGATCTGGGATTTTTCGGAGCTACGTTCGAGTACCGGGGTTTCCATGGGTCAGCCTCCAAATCTCGGATAGGTGGCGAGAACGTTGTCGCGAAGGATCTTGTTCACCTTGGCTTCCGGCAGGCCCTCGGGCAGCACGTCCAACCCCTCGAAATGCCAATGCGGATAGTCCGAGGAGAACAGCAGCATATCATCGCTGAGCAGATGGTCGAGCGTCTTGGCGACGTCCTCGACATCATCAGGCCCGTCGAAGGGCTGCGATGTCATGCGGATATGCCGGCGGATGATGTCGGCCGGCGCGTCCTTGACCCACGGAACCTCGATGCGGGTGCCGCGCCAGTCCTTGCTCATGCGCCACATCAGCGCCGGCATCCAGGTGACGCCGGATTCGATCATCACCGCCGTCAACTTTGGGTATTTGACGAAGACGCCTTCGGAAATCAGGCTCGCGACCTGGGTTGCGAAGCCTTGCGGCTGCACCACATGGTCCTCGATCAGGAAGGAATGGAAGCCGCTATGGCTCGGCGCATGGCGGAAATTCGATCCCGCATGAATGCCGATCGGCAGGCCGTGTTTCTCGGCCGCCTCGTAGATCGGCCAGTAGGTGCGCCGGCCGAGCGGAAGCTCGGTCATGGCGAGCGTCAGGATCTGCACGAAACGCTTGTCGTCGGCGCGACGCTCGATCTCCTCGACCGCGGCCTCGACATTCTGGAACGGCACCAGCATGGACGCCCTCAGCCGGCTGTCGCGGCTCAACCACTTGTCGGCAAGCCAGTCGTTGGTGGCGCGGCATATGGCGGCTGAGAGGTAAGGATCGAACAAGGCGTGGGCGCCGGAAACAACGTTGAGGATGGCGCCTTCGAGACCGAGCGGGTCGAGCAGGTTCTTCTGCATCTGCGTGAGCGGATCGCTGCTCCATGCCCAGTCGGGCCGCATGTAGGGACGCGTGCGCTCGGGAAAACTCATCAGTTCCAGCACGTCGACTTCGCGCGAGGTGACGATCTCCTGCCAATAGTCGTCGAGATAGGGAAGCAGGTCGGCACGACGCGGTGTCGGCGGATGGACGTCGCAGTCGATCGCCCCGGCGGTTTCGAATCTAGCCATTTTCGTAAACGTCTCGCTCATTGTTGGTCGATGAATTATCCTTGGGTGTCAGTCTCGCAACGTCCCTCTTTGATTGCCTCATGCCGCCTGCGCTCCCATCTTTTCCTCGCGAATGAAGTCCGCCGCCTTTTCCGCGATCATCACGGTCGGGGCCTGGGTGTTCCCAGAGACGATGGTGGGCATGATCGAGGCATCGACGACGCGCAGGCCGGTGAGACCATGGACCCGCAGCCGATCGTCGACCACCGCCATGCGGTCGCGGCCCATCTTGCAGGTGCCGACGGGATGGAAGGTGGTGTTGAGGGTTTGGCGGGCATAATCGAGCATGTCGTCGTGGGACTGCACGGCAGCAGTCGGCGCTATTTCCTCCGGCTCGAAACGCGCCATGGCCGGGCTTGCAACAATGCGCCGGACAGCCTCGATCGATCGTATCAGGATCTCCCGGTCCGCCTCCTCTTTCAGGAAATTGTGCAGGATGCGCGGCTGGACCGAAGGGTCGCCCACCGCGACGTGGCAATGGCCGCGACTTTCCGGCCGCAGGATGCACGCCGACGAGGTGATGCCGGGGAACGGATGCATGGCGCCGCCGAAACTCGGCGAGGTGGAGCCGGAGACGTGGATCTGGATTTCCGGCGCCGGCGCATCCGGCGTGGTCTTGAGGAAGGCGCCGAGCAGCGTCGGCGACCCGCCGAGCGGCCCGCGTTTGGTCGCAAGATACTGCATGCCGAGCAGCATCCGGCCAAGCCGTGTGCCGGCGCGGGTATTCAGCGTATGGGTATTGTGAAGACGATGCTGCACCCGGATGTGCCAGTGATCCTGCAGGTTTTCGCCGACACCCGGCAATGCGTGCAGCACCTCTATCCCGGCCGCTGCCAGAACGTCCGGCGCACCAACGCCGGAGCGTTCGAGAATGGCCGGCGAGCTATAGGCTCCGGCCGACAGAATGACTTCCCGCCCCGCCTTAGCCTCGTGATTCTGGCCATCGAGGCTGAACACGACGCCGCTCGCCCGCTTGCCGTCGAAGGTCACCCGGTCGACGAGGGCGCGGGTGACGACCGTTAGGTTGCGGCGGTTGCGGACCGGCTCCAGAAATGCGCGGGCGGTGGAGTGGCGCACACCGTTCTTGATGGTGGCGACGAAGAAGGCCACGCCTTCATTGTCGCCGGAATTGTAGTCGTCCGCAGCGGGAATACCCTGCTCGATCGCTGCCCGGCGATAGGCTTCGAGGGCCTCCCACCGCACATTGGGATCGGAAACCGCCCATTCGCCCTCCGTGCCGTGAGCCCCCTCATCCGGACGATGGAAAGCTTCGGAACGCTTGAAATAGGGCAGCACACTTTCCCACGACCAGCCGCGATTGCCGAGCTGCGCCCATTGGTCGTAGTCGTAGGCATGGCCGCGTACATAGATCAGGCCGTTGATGGCGGAACTGCCCCCGAGCATTTTTCCGCGCGGCAGTGCAAGCTGGCGTCCATTGAGATGGGGTTCAGGCTCGCCCTTGTAGAGCCAGTCATATTGGGGCCTGCCGATGAGATAGGCGAGACCAAGCGGCATGTCGACATAGAAGCCCCGCCCCTCGCCGCCGCCCTCGATCATCAGCACCTCGACCGTCGGATCCGCCGACAGCCGGTTGGCCAGAACACAGCCTGCCGTGCCGCCGCCCACGATGACGTAGTCGTAGGTACGGGAATGCTCGAACGCACCCATGGTCTCTCCTCCACTTCCCGCAACAGGTAGCCGCGCGCCTCGCGGTTACGGCGCCGAAACGGGCACCGGAAGAGCGAAGGACACAACGGCCGCACAATCACAGCCTCCCGTATAATCATGGCATACGAGCCGGTTGGAAGGAAGTCGTGTTGCGGCAAAACCGAATACAAAAGTATACATCGATATCCTCCTGCTGTAGGTTTCCCCTACGGCAGGTTGTCGCAATTCGGGAAGAGGAAGCCGAATCGTGGATGTGATGTATGCATCACCAGCCTTGTCGGCATGAGTTTGTTTCATCAGTTTGTTTCATTGGGGAGGAGCCCAGAGATGAGCAAGACGAAGGACGGCGTGCCGTCTGTCATCCATAACAGCAGGATCAACCGAAGAACGCTTCTGGCGTCCGGCGCAGCGCTGGGAGGCGCGATGCTGCTGCCCGGGCAGATGTTCGCCCAGACGCCACAGGCCAAACCGGGCGGCACCTTGCGCATCGCCATGCCCTTCAACCCGGCCGCACTCGACCCGATGACCGGTCGCAACGTGCCGGATTTCAACGCGCTCTACGCACTGTTCGACGCATTGATCGCCTTCGATCCGGCGACGCTCGAGCTGAAGCCGATGCTGGCCAAGGACTGGACCTTCACCGATCCGACGACGCTGGTGCTCAACCTCATCGACGGCGTGAAATTCCATGACGGCACCCCGTTCAACGCCGAGGCCGTGAAGTTCAACCTCGACCGCTTCATGAACGACCCGCGCTCGAACGTGAAGTCGGACCTGGTTTCGGTCGCATCGGTGGCGGTCACCGGCCCGAGCCAAGTGACGATCAAGCTCAAGCAGCCGAACTATTCGCTGCCGACCATCCTGACGGGCCGCGTTGGCTGCATCATCTCGCCCGCTTCCATCAAGGCTGCCGCCGACGGCAATGTCGACCGCAATCCCGTCGGCACAGGACCGTTCAAGTTCGCCGAATGGCGCGACAACGACCTGATCCGCGTCGAGAAGAGCCAGAACTACTGGCAGCCGGGCCTTCCCTATCTCGACGGCATCAACTTCCGCATCATCAACGAGCTGAACACCGCCGCCCGCACGGTCACAGCCGGCGAAACCGATCTTGCGCTCAACATGGCCGCGCAGCAGATCGCTACTGCCCGCCGTGTGCAGGACCTCACCGCCGAAGCCAATCCTTCGATGATCTTCTTCACCCTGATGATGAATTTCGCCAAGCCGCCGCTCAACGACATCCGGGTCCGGCAGGCGATGAACTACGCCATCAACCGCGCCGAACTGAACCAGGTTCTGATGCTTGGCCTCGGCGAGCCGACCTCGACCATGTTCCCCAAGGATTTCTGGGCGGTGGATGCCGGAACGGCGCAGTTCTACCAGCACGATCCGGAAAAGGCGCGCAAACTGCTGGCCGACGCCGGATATCCGAAGGGTCTGGAAGTCGAAACCTGGAGCTGGCCGGATCAGACGTCGGTTCAGCGCCTCGAAGTGGTCGGCAACCAGCTTGAGCAGGTCGGCATTCGCCTCAAGGTCACGCCCTCGCCTCCTCAGGTCGTGAACCAGGCTTTCTATATCGAAGGCAAGGGCGCGATGATCCTCAATCCGCAGGGCGGCTGGCTCGATCCCAGCCAGACCTACGAACGGCTGTTCGGCGCGACCGGCCAGTTCAATGCCGGCAAAATCGAAGACCCGCAGTTCCGTAAGCTGCTGGACGCCACCGGCACCTCGGCCGATGCCGGCAAACGCAAGGAAGCTTTTGCCGCACTCCAGCGTTTCGTCGTCGAGCAGGCGCTGCACCTGCCGCTGGTGACCTCGGCTGCCATGTCGATCCGCAACAAGAAGGTCAAGGACTTCCAATACGACCGGCTGCACTCGCCGCGGTTCCACCGCGTCTGGCTCGACCAGACCGCGTGATCCGCAGCCAGGATACGATAGAAGCAACGAAACAGCCCGGCTGCGAGGCCGGGCTGTTTGCATCTAAAATGGAATTACCGGCGCTTGATGGTGGGGTCGAGAAGCACGCGGATCGATTCGCCGAGCGTGTTGAAGGCGAGCGCCGTGAACAGGATGGCGAAACCCGGCGCATACATCTGCTCGGGCGCCACCTCGACATAGTGGTAGGCGCGCGCCAGCATGCCGCCCCAGCTCGACTCCGGGGGCTGGACGCCGAGCGACAGGAAGCTCAAACCGGCTTCCGCCAGAAGCGCCACGGCCAGCATCAGTGTCACCTCGACGATGACAGGCTGGATCGCATTGGGCAGGATATGGCGCAGGATCAGGTGCAGGCGCGATGCGCCGAAACCGGTCGCGGCCTCGACATAAAGCGCATTCTTCACCACCAGCGTCTGCGCCCGCATCGTCCGGGCAAGCACCGGCGCGAAGGCGAAACCGACGGCGATCATCGCATTGGTGAGACCGATGCCGAGCGCGCCTGTCACGGCGACGGCCAGTACGAGCGGCGGAAAGGCAAGGACCCCGTCGATGATGCGGCTGCCCACCTGGTCGATCCAGCCGCCGATAAAACCGATGAAGACCCCGAGCGGCACACCGATCGCCACACCAATGCCGACAGCGAGGCTCGCGGCGTAGAGCGCATTGTAGGAACCGTATATCAGCCGGCTCAGCGTGTCGCGGCCAAGGTCGTCGGTGCCGAGCCAGTGTGCGCCGCTCGGTGGCGCCAGAAGATCCATCAGGTTCTGCTTGTTGGGCGCATAGGGCACGATCAGCGGCGCGAAGATCGCCGCCAGAACCAGAACGGAGAGATAGGCGAGGCTGATCAGCGCACGCTTGTCGCCCCACAGCCAGGCCCAGAAGCGGAAGCGCACGGGGGGCGGAAGGGTCGCCCTTGCTGACGGCGCGGCAGCGGTTTGGGTCATCGCGGTCATGTTCGTATCGGTCATGTGGAGGCCGCCACTCTGGGATCGAAAGTCGCGTTGAGCACGTCGACCAGGAGATTGGTGAGGATCACCACCAGCACCAGCACGAGCGCTACACCCTGCACCACCGGGAAATCCTTGTTGAGCGCCGAATAGCTGATCAGGTTGCCGACGCCGGGGATGGCGAAGACGGCCTCGATGATGACGGCGCTGGAAAACAGCCGGTTCACCTGCAGGCCGGCAATCGTCAGCATCGTCGCCGCCACGTTGCGAAGCCCGTGCTTCCAAAGGATGGCGCCAGAACCGAGCCCCTTGGCTCGTAGCGTGCGGATATATTGCGAGCCGAGCACTTCGAGCAGCGCACTACGCACCTGCCTTGCCAGAACCGCGACCACGCCGGTGGAGAGTGCCACCGCCGGGAGGGTTGCATAATAGAGCGACTCCAGCGGCTTTTCGAAGACGGATACGGCACCGGTCGCCGGGAACCAGCGATAACCGAGCGAAAACAGCGTCACCAGAATGATGCCGAGCCAGAAATTAGGAACGGCGACACCGAGCGAGGCGACACTGGTAATGATCTTGTCGAGCGTGGTGCCCTGGCGCGTCGCGGCAAGAATGCCGAGCGGAATGCCGAGTGCTGCGCCGAGAACCAGCGCGTAGAGAACCAGCAGGACCGTATGGGGCAGGCGCGACAGGATCAGCCGCAGGACCGATTCGTTCGAGAACAGCGAATGGCCGAGATCGCCCTGCACGGCATTTCCCAGCCAGAAGAAATATTGCACCAGCATCGGTCGGTCGAATCCGTAAATCTGGCGGATTTCCGCGATCCGTTCCGCCGTCGCATAGTCGCCCGCGATCATCATGGCCGGGTCGCCGGGCATCATGTAGACGAGCGAAAACACCACGAACGTGGCCACAATCATCACGGGCACCAGTTGCATGAGCCTTTGCGCAACCATCCCGGGGACGCCGTACATCATCGATACTCCGTCAATCCGCAATTGACGCCGGCCAGTTCAACGGCCTGCGCTGGAACACCGGATGCGCAGAAGCACTGCCTTCCGATGCGGGGGGAGCGGCACGGGCGAACCGCCCCGCTCCGGTTTCCGGGCGATCGGGCCTCAAGCCTCCATCCACACCTTGTGGAAGCGCGGGCGCTGCAGCAGGCTGAAATTGAAGCCGTGCACCTTCGGCGTACGAATGATGATGCCGGCAGACGAGAACTGCGGCAGGTGCAGCGCGTTTTCCAGCACGAAACGCTGCATCTTGTGGAGCACGTCCTTGCGCTTGGCGTTGTCGAACGTGTTCATCGACGCATCCATCAGCTCACGATAGCCCGGCAGTTCGATCTTGGCCGCGTTGCGATAGGCCGTTGCCGAGAACTGACGGTCGTAGGCCGTTGCCGGATCCGGAAGACCGCCGGTCGGGGTCATCAGCATCTGACCCTTTTTCTCGGTGAGGAAGTATTGCATCGTCTGCGCCGGCTGCGCCGGAGTGACCTTCAGCCGGATGCCGGCTTCGGCAAGCTGGGCGCTGAGGACTTCCTGACGCTGCACCGCCGCCTGGTCGGCCCAGGTGAAGGTGGCGATCTCTATGCCGTTTGCGAAACCTGCCGCCTTCAGCAGCGATTTGGCGCGGTCGAGATCCAGCTTGTAGAAGTTCTCGGTCGCTGGATCATTGGCCCAGAAGCCTGATGGGAACATGCTGCAATGCCCGCCGCCGAGGCCGCCCCACAGGACCTGGTTGAGTACCGGCCGGTCGAGCGCCCAGTTCATGGCCTGCCGAACGCGAACGTCTTTCAGCGGCCCCTCACCGTAGTTCAGGAAGGCTGTGTAGTAGATCATCGACGGCGTCGCTTCGGCGACAAGCTTGGGGTCGCGCTTGGCCACGGCCATCTGCTGCGCGCTCATGTTGAGGACGATATCGGATTCACCGGCGGTCACCGTGCGGACAGCCGTGTTGAACTCGTTGACGATGCGCATGTCGACGCCGTCGAGGTAAGGCTTGTCACCCCAGTAGTTGGCGTTTTTCACGACCTTGATCAGGGTATTGTCCTGCCATTCGACGAATTTGAACGGCCCGGTGCCGACCGGCGTACGGTCGACATTGCCGCCGGCAGCAGCCTTGACCGAAGCGGGCGACACGATGAGGCCGGCGCGGTCGGTCAGGATCGCAGGCAGCGTGGCGTCCGGATATTTCAGCTTCAGCGAAACCTGATACGCGCCGGTGGCCTCGACCTTATCGACGACCGCAAGGTCCGATTTCACGTTCGAGCGATCGTATGTGCTGCAGCGCTGCAGGTGGAAGACCACCGCTTCGGCATTGAACGGCGTACCGTCATGGAATTCGACGCCCTGGCGCAGTTCGAGAACCAGCGTGGTTGGATCGGTGAATTTCCACGAGGTCGCCAGCATCGGCTGCAGTTCGAGCGTCTGCGGATCGAAACCGATCAGCGCGTCGAACATCAGGAGAAGAGCATTGAAATCGGGATTGTTGCGGCCCGTCAGCGGGTCTAATGCCGCCGGGTTGAACGGCATGACGGCCCTCAGGGTCCCGCCGGATCTTGGCTGCGGGGCCTGGGCGCGCGCCATTGCCGGCAACAGGGCCAGGCCGCCGGCGGCGACCGTTCCGGCCAGCAGCGAACGGCGGCTAATATCCGGTATCTTTCCAAATAGATTTGTGGTCACCTCTTCTCCTCCTTGATCATGACCGGCCGTATTCGGCCCTTATGTCAGTGCATTCGTGGCAGATGCGGCATGGTCGGCTCCGTTCCCTCCGGCAAGACCAAGACCCTTCCTCTCCTTTTCGCCGAGCATCTCCTCGGCGAAATGGCATGCGACATGCCGCCCGGGCAGCAATTGGCGCTGCTGGGGTTCCTGCGTGCGACAGATGTCGCGCACCCGCGGACAGCGCGTGTGGAAACGGCAGCCGCCCGGCGGCGCGATCGCACTTGGTATCTCGCCTTGCAGGATAATCCTCTGGCGGGCATCGGCGGCCGTCGGGTCGATCTCCGGTTCGGCCGAGCGCAGCGCCTCCGTATAGGGGTGCAGCGGCGTTTCGATCACGGCGTGGGCGGGGCCGACCTCGACGATCTTGCCGAAATACATCACCGCCACGCGGTCGCTGATATGGCTGACCACCCGCAGATCATGGCTGATGAAGACGTAGGTGAGGCCGAACTGCTCCTGCAGTCGGGCAAAAAGATTGAGCATGTCGGCCTGGATCGACACGTCGAGCGCCGCCACCACCTCGTCGCAGACGATCACGTTCGGATCCAGCATCAGCGCACGCGCAATGTTGGCGCGTTGCTTCTGGCCGCCGGAAATCTCGTGCGGATAGCGGTTGGCCATCTCGGCCGCCAGCGACACCCGGTCCAGCATCGCGAACGCCTTTTCGCGCCGCTCAGCCTTCGTCCCCTCGCCCGCGATGTTCAAGGGTTCGCAGATGCTCTGAAGGATAGTCATGCGCGGATCGAAGGCCGCATTCGGGTCCTGCGAGACGATCTGATACTTGCGTCGGTGACGATTAAGCTCGCGGCGGGAAAACTTGAATGGATCGACGCCGTCATGCAGAACGCCGCCACCGCTTGGGCTGAGCAGGCCGACAAGACAACGCCCCAGCGTCGATTTGCCGGAACCGGACTCGCCGATCACGCCAAAAATCTCGCCCCTGCGGACGCTGAAGCTGACCCCGTCGACGGCGCGGATCAGCGAGCCGCGCCGCGGATTGCCGAAGGTGACATGCAGATCATCGACATCAAGCGCCGAAAGCGCCGACCGCTCGGAAGAAGTGGCCAAACTCATGCTCCGACCCCTCTCAATGCGAGTTCTTCCCAGCGATTGCAGCGCACTTCCCTGCGATCGATATCGTCGGTGCCCTCGTTCTCGATGCCCTGGGGCAATTCGCAGGGCTGCATGGAATAGGAACAGCGCGGCCCGAAGCGACAGCCCTTCGGCATGTGACGCAGTGACGGAACGCGGCCGGCGATCGAAGGCAGAGTGCCGCGCGCGCGGTTGCTATCGGGGATCGAATGCAGAAGTCCGGCCGTATAAGGGTGGCGGGGACCGGCGATGACGTCCTTCACCGGACCGCCCTCGACGACCTGTCCTGCATACATCGTGACCATCCGATGACAGCTCTGCGCGACCAGTCCGAGATTGTGGGTGATGAACATGATGGCCGTGCCGGTGCGGTCGGCAAGGCCTAAAAGCAGGTCCATGATCTGCGCCTGGATGGTTACGTCGAGAGCCGTGGTGGGCTCGTCGGCGATGAGCAGGCGCGGTTCGCAGACCAGCGCCATGGCGATCATCACGCGCTGGCGCATGCCGCCCGAAAGGTTCATCGGGTAAAGCGTGGCGACGTGGCGCGGCGATGCGATGCCGACCGAATCCAGCGCTGCGATGGCGCGCTCCGCCGCCTCCCGGCGGTCGAGCTTGAAATGCCGCCGAAGGGTCTCCTCGATCTGATAACCCACGGTGAATACCGGGTCGAGGGCGCTCATCGGCTCCTGAAAAATCATGCTGATGTGCCGGCCGCGAATGCCATTCATCTGCGATTCCGAACAGGACACCAAGTTCTGCCCGCCGAAGATGATCTTGCCGCCAAGGCGCAGATCGCGCGGCGGCAGGAGCCGGAGAATGGAGAGGGCGGTCATCGACTTGCCGCAGCCGCTCTCGCCGACGACGCCGAGGATTTCCTTCGGCTTTACCGAAAGCGAAACATTGTTGAGGACTTCGACCCAACCCGATTGGTCACGCAGTGACAATGTCAGGTTCTGGATATCCAGAAGCGTGTCCTGACCGGCCGTCGTGGTCTCGGCAAGCTGCTGCATCCGGCCCTGATCCTCCCTATCGGCCCGCTGCCTGCATGATCAACATGTGACATGCAGGCGGCTATCAAGCATTTTCCTCACCGTGCAGAAACCCCATCAGGGATCCTGATACGCGATGCAGACTCCTCCCGAGAGCCTAGTCGTGTATACATTACACGTCACGATGGCGAAAGCCAGAATGAAAATTGCCGTCCTCCGGAGCCTGGGCCGTCAGCCCAAGCTTTCGCGGATCGCCTCCCAGCTCGCCGCATCGGGCGCCAGCAGCAGCCGCCCCTGCGTCATCGCGGGCCGATAGGGCTCACCGCTCAGAAGGCCGCTATAACCGCCGGCTTCGCGGTGGATCAGTTCGCCGGCCGCATGGTCCCAGGGCTTCATGTCTGCATTCAGCGAGAAGCTCATCGCTCCGGTCGCCACCATCCGGTATTCGAAGGCGGAGCATCGCCATGTGGTGGTGCGGCCGAAGCGCAGAACCCGCGGCGCGAACGCCGCCTGCTCTTGCGCCGAGAACATATGCAGCGGCACGAAGCCGCTCATTTCGCCGACCGGAACTGCGGCGGCAACGCTGAGGCGGGTACGCTCGCCGTCACGGGCGATATGCCAGGCCCCCTCGTCCGGCCGGGCCACGAGAAAATCGCCGGTCAGCGGATAGTGGATCAGCCCGGCGACGGTTTCTCCGCCGGAAACGATCGCCACGATCATGCCGAACAGCGGCACGCCATGGGCGAAATTCCATGTGCCGTCGACGGGATCGATGATCGCGGCGAGTTCGGCATCCGCCAGGCGGTCGAGCAGTGTCGGATCGGCGGAGACAGCCTCCTCGCCGACGATCAGCGCCTCGGGAAAATGTGCGGAGAGTGCTGCGGAAAGCCGGCGCTCCGCACCCAGATCGGCATCGGTGACGATGTCGTCCGGGGCAGTCTTGGCGCGGATGCCGTCTGCCGTTACTCCGAGGAAACGGGGCAGAACCTCCGCCTCCGCCGCCTGACGCATATCCTCCATCAGGGACTGCAGCATGGCCTCGGAAATGATCGTCATGCTTGGCGGGCCTTTATGTAGGATTTCAATGCGGCGGGCTGATCCGTCTGGATAACGCTGATGCCCGCGTCGATCAACCGACCCCAGATCAGATCGGGATTGGCAAGGGCTGCACTGTCCGTCCATTCGCCGCTGCCGGGCTGGTCGAGCGTGTTGACCCAGAGCGCCATGCGGGCCCTCGCGAAAGCCTCGCGGTGACGAGCGATCGTTTCGAGACTGTCGAAGCGGATCTCGCACATGAAGGGCGAGAGTTCGGAGAGCACCGCCAGTGCGTCGCCGGTGTTTTCGGCGGTGAAGCGCGCCATGCCCATGAACGGCACGCCGTCGATCTTCTGGGCGCGCACCCATTCCACATCCGTCAGACTATGGACCTTGGTCTTGAGATCGACATCGGCATGGGCGCCCATTTCCCGGGCACAAGCGGCGACTTCGGAAAACAGCCCGCGATCCTTGAGATCGAGATCGGCGAAGATGCGGCCGCGGATGATCTCCAGCGCCTGTTTCAGGGTCGGAATGCCCTGATCGGTCACCGCACGGCCCTCGCCGCCGTCGTCTTCGCGCAGCATGATCGCCTGCAGCTCCGCCATGGTGAAAGTCTCGGCATCGCGGCCGATGCCGGCCATGCGTTCCAGCGTATCGTCATGCATCAGGAAAAGCTGGCCGTCTGCGCTCTTGCGCACGTCGAGTTCGACGATCTCGCAGCCGATCGCGATGGCGTTTTCGATGGCCGCCAGGCTGTTTTCCGGCGCGCCATGCCAGGCGCCGCGATGGGCAACGACGGCGCAGCTACGCGCCGGATCGGCGATAAAGTCTTTGTAGTTCATGAGGGTTTCTTTCATATGGCGCCTTTGGCGCCGGGCTTTCATTGGGCGCCGAAGGCACCGGGTATGGCCCGGCCTGTCGCTGCATCGAAGAGATGCAGTCGCGAGGTCGGGAAGTTCAGGTAGAGTTCGAGCCGGTCGGCGATATCCGCACCGAAGGGCGTCGCGATGCGGACGATCGAGCCGCCGAGATCGGCAGCCAGCACCGAATGGGAACCGAGATCCTCGCGGAACCGGAGTGCCGCCTTGACCGCATGGCCATCCGCCTTGCCGTCCACGACGATGTCCTCGGGCCGGATGCCGAGCTGATAGGCGCCGGTCAGCGGGGCGTTCGCCACCACCTGCCCGTCGGCGAGTCGTAGTGCCGACCCGTTTCCGGTCACGGCCAGGATATTCATCGGCGGGGCACCGATGAATTTCGCGACGAACACCGAGGCCGGATGGTGGTAGATCGCCTTCGGCGTATCGAACTGCTCGATCCGGCCCTTGTTGAGAATAAGGATACGATCGGCGAGCGTCATCGCCTCCACCTGATCGTGGGTGACGAAGACGGTGGTGGCGCCGATGCGGCGATGCAGGTCGGCAAGCTCGACGCGCATGTCGTGACGAAGCTGTGCATCGAGGTTGGACAGCGGCTCGTCGAACAGCAGCACGCCCGGCTCTCGCACGATGGCGCGGCCGATCGCGACGCGCTGGCGCTGGCCGCCGGAAAGCTGTCCCGGCTTGCGATGCAGATAGTCGGCAAGGCCAAGCATCTTGGCGACCGCCGCGACCCGCTCGGCACGTTCCGCCTTCGCCATGCCGGCGACCTTGAGGCTGTAGGCCATGTTCTCGAACACGCTCATATGCGGATAGAGCGCATAGTTCTGGAACACCATGGCGCAGCCGCGATGTTTCGGTTCGAGGTCCTGAACCTCGCGGGCGCCGAAAAGGATCTTGCCGCCGCTCACCCGTTCGAGCCCGGCGATCATCTGCAGAAAGGTAGACTTGCCGCAGCCGGAAGGCCCGAGCACGACGGTGAACTCGCCGGCCTTGAGCTCGACATCCATCGGCGGGATAACCACCGTCTGGGGGTCATAGGCCTTGGTCAGGCCTTTTACCGTGATGCTCGCGGCAGCGGCGCGGATGGCTGTATCGATGGCATTCATCGCTATTTCTCCGAAAGCACGAGGCCCTGCACCAGATACCGCTGTAAGAGCGCGATCATCAGGAGGGGCACGAGGGAAACGATCACGGCGCCCGCCATGATCATCGGAAAGTCGGGCACGGTGCCGTCCGAGTCCGGCAGCAGCCGCGCCAGGCCGACGACGGCGGTCTGCATGTCGGGCGTCGAGGAGGCGACGAGCGGCCAGAGATACTGCGTCCAGCCGCTCAGGAAGGTCAGCACGAACAGCGCCGCGAAACTGGTACGCGACAGCGGCAGCAGGATATCGAACATGAAGCGGACCGGCCCTGCCCCGTCCATGCGGGCGGCCTTGAACAGGTCGCCCGGCAGGGTGCGGAAGAACTGGCGGAACAGGAACGTGCCGGTGCCGTGCGCGGCAAGCGGCGCAACCAGGCCGAAACGGGTGTTCAGAACGCTCAGTTCGAGCTGAACCGGCGCACCGAATACCCCTGCGATCAGTCCGTTGAGGCCGGTCACGTCGAGCAGCGCATTGATCGGCGAGAACACGTTCGACGCCACCTGATAGGTGGTGATGACGCGGATATCGACCGGCAGCATGATGGTGGCGAGGATCAGTGCGAAGGCGACGCCCGCCCAGCGGATGCGGAAATAGACGATCGCATAGGCCGACAGGAAGGACAGGATGCAGGTTGCGATCGCCAGGCTGAACGCCACGGCGAGGCTGTTGAACATCTGGATCGGGATGCGCGTCTCGGTGAAGATGCGCGCCACGTTGTTCAGGAACTGGTCGCCGGGATACCAGGCAAGCCCGTTGCGCAGCAGGAATTCGTAGGATTGCGACGCTGTCGCGAGCGTGAGGTAGAGCGGCCCGAGGATGTAGAGCATGCCGACCAGCAGGATCAGGCTCGCGGCAATGTTGAGGGAGCGTGCGTTCTCGATCATCTGTCAGCGCTCGTAGTTGATGCGCCGGCCGAGAAAGACGAACTGGGCGGCGGTGAGAAGGATGACGAAGACCATCAGGATCGCGGTCTGGGTGGAGGCGCCTGACAGATCGTAGCCGCTGAAACCGTCCTTGTAGATCTTGTAGACGAGCAGCGTGGTCGCGCCGCCCGGCCCTCCATGGGTGATCGTGTCGATCAGCGCGAAGGCCGAGGTGACGCTTTCGGTGAATTCCAGCACCAGCGTCAGGAAGAGCTGCGGCATGATCAGCGGCAGCTGCACGTCGAAGATCCGCCGCCAGGGCCCTGCCCCGTCCATCGCCGCCGCCTGATGCATGGTGCGCGGGATCGATTGCAGGCCGGCCAGCAGAATGACGAAATTGAACGGGATGCCGCCCCAGACATGCGCGGCGATCAGCGTGATGAAGGCGTCCGTTCCATCGATGCCGGGCGCCCAGATGCCCGGAAAGGCTTTGTTGAGCGGCGCCAGGATGCCGACGAACGGATTGAAGACGAAGGCGAACACGACGCCGATCGAAGCGCCCGCGACACCCTTCGGCCAGACCAGCACGTTGCGGGCCGGCAGCGACAGGCGGATCTTGCGATCGGCGGCGACCGCAAGGATCAGCGGGATCAGCACGGCGAGCGACGACGCGGTCACCATGAATATGATGGTGCGCCAGCCCGCCTGCCAGAATTCCCGGTCGGAAAGGACACGGGCGAAATTGTCGAAGCCCACGAACATCGAACCGCCGCCGAACGGCTGTTCGAGAAAGAAGGACCAGTAGAAGGCCTGGAAGATGGGCACGTAGAAGAAAAGGACGATCAGCAGCATGAACGGCGCGACCAAGAGGACCGGCAGCCAGCGATTGCTGAAGAGAGTGGATTCGGAGGTCATGGGAAAAGCCCGCAGTGAGGGATCGGCACGGACGGGACAGATGTCCCGCCCGCGCCGATCAAGCTTGGATCAAGGCAGCTTGACGCCCTTATAGGTCTGCTCGAAGCGGCGCAGCAGTTCGTCGCCACGCTTCTTGGCATTGTCGAGCGAGGCCTGCATGGTCTGCTGGCCGCCATAGGCCTTCTGGGTCTCTTCCATGAAGATCTCGCGGAACTGCACGTAGAAGCCGAGGCGAATACCGCGGCTGTCGGCGGTCGGCGGCTGGTTCATCGACTCGATGCCGATGGCGGCGGTTGCGTATTTCGCAGCCTTCGCGTCGCCGCTCTTGTTGATCGCCTCGAGTACGTCGTTGGTGACCGGAACATAACCGGTCGCGGCGGTGAACGACATCTGCTGTTCCGGCTTGCGCAGGAAGTCGAGGAAGGCCTTGGCGCCGTCGACCTGAGCCTGGTCATGGCCCTTCATGACGTAGATCGAAGCGCCGCCGACCAGCGTGTTGTGGCGCTCGTAGCCCTTGTACATCGGCGCCATGTTGACGGTGAGCTGGTACTTGCCGTCGAAAGCCTTGGTGGAGGCGGCGTAGGAGCCGGAGGAGCCTTCCATCATCGCGCATTCGCCGGCGTTGAAGGCGGCGGTATAGTTGCCGGCCTTGGTATCGGCATTGAGCCTGACGAGACCTTCCTTGCGCCAGTCCACCAGGTTCTGGAGGTGCTTGGCGACGAAGGTGGTGTTGAAGACATATTCGGCGTCGAGGCCGTCATAACCGTTGTGCTTGGAGGCGATCGGCAGGCCGTGGCGGGCGGAGAACTGCTCCAGCACGCGCCAGGTATCGCCATCGGTAACGAACGGACATGCATGGCCGGCAGCCTTCAGCTTGCGGGCCGCCTCGATCACCTCTTCCCAGGTGGTCGGGGTCTGGGTGATGCCGGCCTTTTCGAGCTCGGTCTTGTTGGTGTAGAACAGCAGCGTCGAGGCATTGTAGGGCTGCGCGAACAGCTTGCCGCCGGACGTCTCATAATAAGCGCGGGTGCCGGCGATATAGTTGCCCCACTTGACGTCGGGCAAGATTTCCTGGATCGGCACGACGGCGTTCGACAGCATCAGGTCGAGCGTGCCGGCGTCGAAGAACTGGATCAGCACCGGATGGTTCTTGGCACGATAGGCGGCGATCGCCTTCTGCATCGACACTTCGTAGCTGCCCTGGCCGACGCAGGTGACCTTGTGCTGCGACTGTGCGGCATTGAAAGCATCGCACTGGGCCTTGATCGCGGTTTCGACAGGGCCCGTATTGCCGTACCAGAACTCGATATTGGCGGCCTGCGCGGAACACGCGCCCGCCATCAGGGCGGCGGCCGCCGCCAGAATGGAAATCTTCATCATTGCCCTCGCCTGTTTTGGGGATCGGCCGAGTGGGATCGGCACCGGAACGGCGGCATTACTACACTTTATGTGTAACAATTGGATGACGGATGGAAGCCCTTGTCGCGAAAGGGATTTCCATCTAAGCAAAGGGAAACGCGAGGTAGACGGCGGTATGCAACCGCAATTATTACACCTCCATGGTAATTGTTGGCGACGGAGGTGGATCAGTGGCCTATTTTCCCGAAGCTCTGATCCCGCCACAATTCCTGCGCGCAGGTGAAAGCGGCGTCGTGTCTCCGAACGAGCGCAGCCTGCTCAAGCTCATCTGGCGTCACCCCGGTCTCTCCCGCTCCGAAGTGACGGCTCATACCGACCTCACCCAGCAATCGGTCTATCGGATCATCGACCAGTTGGCGGAACGCGGCGTCGTCTTGCTCGGTTCTCCAAAACCTGGCGTCGGTCGCGGGCAACCGAGCCCGACGATCCGCCTCAACGCCCGCTACGCCTATTCCTGCGGCATCTCGGTCAATACCGACGTCATCGGCATCTGCCTGATGGACCTTGCCGGCAATGTTCTGGCCGAAAGCAGCGTGACGCTGCGCGAACACACGATGGCCCAGTCCCTCGATCTCGTCAGGACACGGCTCGCGGAGGCGCAGAAACTCAACGACCTTTCCCCGGAGGCCCTTTTCGGCATCGGGTTTGCAATAGCGGGCTATCATGTCGGCGGAACCCGCTACAACGCGCCCCTGCCGCTGCATGAATGGTCGCTGATCGAGCTCGGTCCGCTGCTGGCGGAGTTTTTCGGCAAGCCGGTCTGGGTGCACAACGGCGCCAATACCGGCGCAATCGCCGAGTCGATGTTCGGTGCCGGCCGCTACGTCAAGCACTTCGCCTATCTGAGCTTCAACTACGGTTTCGGCGGCGGGCTGGTCAGCAACGGTGAATTGCTGCTGGGCGGTAACGGCAATGCCGGCGAGTTTTCGGGCATCTACGACCAAGAGGAAAACCAGCGGCGACCGGCGCTACAATTGCTCATCGAGCGGCTTGTTCGCAATGGCGTCGATGTCCCCTCCATCACTTACATGCGCCGGCATTTCGAACCGCAATGGCCAGGCGTGGCCGAATGGATGAACGAAATCACGCCGGCTTATAACCGCTTGGTCAATGCCATCTCGGCGATTTTCGATCCGCAGGCGATCGTCTTCGGCGGCCAGGTGCCGCCGGACCTGGCGCAGATGATGATCGACCGGACGGAGATTTTCGGACGCCCTCGTTATGGCATACCGCGCCCCAGTCCAAAGCTGATCATCTCGGAGATCGCCAGCGACGCATCGGCGATGGGGGCTGCCGTCACCCCTTTCCACTCGACGTTCTACTGATACGTGGGCGCCGCCTATCTCTCGTGCGCCCGGATCACCGCCAGGAAGGTATCGCCGTAACGCTCGAGCTTCGATTGCCCTACCCCGGAAATGCCGAGCAGCGCGTCGCGGCTCGTCGGGCGGGCGGTGGCAAACGCGACCAGCGTCGTATCCGGAAAAACGACATAGGGCGGCACCGAAAGCTCCTTGGCAATCCCCAGGCGCGCGACGCGCAGTGCCTCGAAGAGTTCAGCATCGGACCCTTCCAGCGCAGATCTTGCGTTTGCCGCGCTCGGTGATGCGCTTCGCGATGCCTTGCCGGTCGTCGGACGGTCCTTACGGAAGCGGACCTCGCGTTCGCGCTTGAAGACGGCACGCGCGTCCGGTTCCAGCTTCAGCGCGCCGAAGGCGTCGTGATCGACGCTGACCAGGCCGGCGGCGAGAAGCTGGCGATAGACCGATTGCCAGGTCTTTGAGGGGATGTCCTTGCCGACGCCGAAGACCGGCATATCCGCATGGCCGAAGCGAGCGGTCTTCTCGTTCCGGTTCCCGAGCAACACGTCGATCAGGTGGCCTGTGCCGAAACGCTCACCAGTCCGGTAGATCGCCGCCAGCGCCTTGATGGCGGCTTCGGTTCCGTCCCAGGTTTCGACCGGCTTGAGGCAGGTGTCGCAATTGCCGCATTGGCCGCCATGCGCCTCGCCGAAATGGGCAAGGATCGCCTGCCTTCGGCAGCCCGGCGTCTCGCAGATGCCGAGCAGCGCATTGAGCTTTGCGCGCTCGACGCGCTTGATATCGTCGCCCGACGTGCCGCCGTCGATCATCCGGCCGCGCTGGATGACATCGGCCATGCCATAGGCCATCCAGACGTCGGACGGCAGCCCGTCGCGCCCGGCGCGGCCGGTCTCCTGATAATAGGCCTCGACCGAACCGGGCAGGTCGAGATGGGCGACATAACGCACGTTCGGCTTGTCGATGCCCATGCCGAAGGCGACGGTGGCGACCAGGCAAAGATCCTCTTCCTTGAGGAAGGCGTCCTGATTGGCGTCGCGCATGCCGCGGTCCATGCCGGCATGATAGGCAAGGGCGCGAATACCCTGCCCGTTCAGCCATTCGGCGGTATCCTCGACTTTGGCGCGCGACAGGCAATAGACGATGCCGCTCGACCCCTTGTGGCGGGAGAGAAAACGCAGGAGCTGCTGGCGCGGCTGATCGCGCTCGACGATTTCGTAGGCGATGTTCGGTCGGTCGAATGACGTTGTGAACACTTCGGCCGAGCGCAGCGCGAGCTTGTCGATGATATCTTCGCGAGTGTGCGGATCGGCGGTCGCTGTCAGCGCCATGCGCGGCACGCCCGGATAATGCTCAGCGAGATGGCCGAGTTCGCGATATTCCGGGCGGAAGTCATGGCCCCATTGCGAGACGCAATGCGCCTCGTCGATCGCAAACAATGCGATCCTAGCACTGCCGATCATCTCCTTGAAGGCCGGCGTGACGATGCGCTCGGGCGTCACATAGAGAAGATCGAGATCACCATTGGCGATCGCCCGGCGGACATCGACGAATTCTTCGCGCGTCAGGGAAGAATTGAGCGCGGCGGCGCGTACGCCGAGCTGCTTCAGCGCCTCCACCTGGTCGCGCATCAGCGCGATCAGCGGCGAAACGACGATGCCGACGCCGTCGCGGCAGAGGGCTGGGATCTGGAAGCAGAGCGACTTGCCGGCGCCGGTCGGAAACAGCACCACGGCATCGCCGCCCGACACGACCTGTTCGACGACCGCAGCCTGCTTGCCCCGGAACGATGAATAACCGTAGACGCGTTTCAGCACATCGAGCGGGTTTTTCGTGCCATCGTTGTCGAAAAGGGGAGCAAGGCGGTTTGGGGTCGGCTGCATGGAATCGCTTTCATGTGGGAGCCTGGACTATGGCACAGGTCCAGCGCCCGTCGCGAGTGTATGCGACATTAAGGTTAGATGGGCATGGCATGGATGAAACCTCACAACTATACCGCTGCCACTTCTGCTTGCAAGCCATGCAGCTTGAAGCGCCTTTCGCGGACGTATAAGCCTCGTCTACATATCCTCGCCCTTCAATCGTATCGATATTTCGCATGGCTGCAGATTCCGACACAGATCAACACACCGATGCCGAACCCGGTCGTGCCCGCGTGGCGATCAAGGTCGATATCATCGTGATCGGCGCCGGCCAGGCGGGCCTGTCCTCGGCCTATCACCTGCGTAAGCTCGGCCTTGCGCCGGACAAGGATTTCGTGGTCTTCGACCAGTCTCCGGAGCCTGGCGGTGCCTGGCAGTTTAGGTGGCCTTCTCTGACGCTGGCCACCGCCAATCGTGTCCATGACCTCCCCGGAATGCGGTTCGAGGAGGTGGTCGATACTTCAGCCAGCCTGGTCAAGGCGTCGGTCGCCGTGCCCCAATATTTCGCGGCTTATGAGCGCGCCTTCGATCTGCACGTCCATCGCCCTGTCAAGGTGACGGTCGTCTGCAACCGGGGAGAGCGACTGAGGGTGGAAACCGACCGGGGCGCCTTCTCGGCGCGCGGATTGATCAACGCCACCGGCACATGGGAATCGCCCTACATTCCCGACTATCCCGGCGCCGACCGATTCCATGGACGACAGCTCCATACGCGAGATTATCGCGCCGCCGAGGAATTTTCCGGCCAGCATGTCGTCGTGGTCGGCGGCGGGATTTCGGCGATCCAGTTGCTCGACGAGATCTCACGCGTCACCTCGACCACCTGGGTGACGCGACGGGAACCGCAATTCCGCGACGAGCCGTTCACGCCGGAGATCGGACACGCTGCCGTGGCGCTCGTGGAGGATCGTGTCCGCCAGGGCCTTCCGCCAGGCTCGGTCGTTTCGGTCACCGGCCTGCCCGTCACGCCTGCAATTCGGGCAGCGCGAGAACGCGGCGCGCTGAAAAGACTGCCGATGTTTTCCGAGATCACCGAACACGGGATACGCTGGGCGGACGGCTCCGAACAGCGGGCCGATGTGATCCTCTGGTGCACGGGTTTTCGCAGTTCGCTCGATCACCTCGCCCCGCTGCAACTGCGCGAGGCGAGCGGCGGCATCCTGATGACCGGCCGGCTGGCGACGCAGGTCGCCAGGGACCCGCGTATTCACCTGGTCGGTTACGGCCCATCCGCTTCAACGATCGGGGCGAACCGTGCGGGTGGCGCAGCCGCACGGGAATTGACAAGCTTCCTCGAAGCTCCAGTCAATCGTGGTCAATGATGCGACCTAGCTGGCGCGTCTCACCAGCTTTCCTTCTTCCGCCTTGTAGAAATACTGGCTCGCCACCAGCCAACCCTTCAGCGGCCGAAGCGGCGGGATACAGGTCAGAAGCATGAACGGCAATGTCACCAGCAGGTGAACCCACCAGGCCGGCTGGTACTGCACTTCCAGCCAGACGCCGAGAAGCACGCTCGGCACGCAGGCAAAGCACATCACGAAGAAGGCCGGGCCATCGGCGGGGTCGGCGAAGGAATAGTCCAGTCCGCAGGCTTCGCACGTCCGGTTGAGCGTCAGGAAGCCGTTGAACAGATGCCCCTGACCACAACGCGGGCAGCGCCCGCGGATACCGGTCTGCATGGGAGGGAGAGGAGGCCATTCGTGATCCATGATCATCGTCCTTGGGAGCAAAGCGATCAAATCGTCCATTGATTGCAGTCATTATATAGATTGATGCATTCAATGAGTCGATTAGCCAGAATGCCGCAGGCATTCCGGCCACGGATCGCAGAGAGGAGAGATCAGAAGAAGGAGCCGGCCATTTCTGGCGAGCTTTCCAGCGCATGGCCCATGAATTCCAGGGCAGCCTCGAGCGCAGGCCGCCGGATGGGACCGCCGAGGCATACGCGCACCGCTTCCGGAGCCGGGCCGTCGACGCAGAAGGCGTCGCTCGCCACAACGCCGATGCCGGCGGAACGCATGTGGCTGCCGAACGTCGAGCGGGTCCAGCCCTGTGCCAAAGGCAGCCAGATGTTGAAGCTGAGCGGGTCGCCGCGATAGCTGCCCTTCGGCAGTATGTGTGCGACCAGCGTCTGGCGGGCCATCGCTTCGGTCCTGACGAAGTGCAGGATGTTGTCGGCCGTACCATCCTCGATCCAACGGGTGGCGAGCGCTGCCGACAGCGGTGATGCCATGACGTTGTTGGCGCGCATGGCACTGACGAACGGCCACGCGGCCCTGGTATCCGGGGCGACGACATAGGCCAGCCTGAGGCCGGCACCGAGCGATTTGGAAAGCCCGCCGATATGCCAGGTCAGGTCCGGAGCTATCGCCGCCAGCGGTGCCGGGGCGCGCAGAGGAATGAAGCCGTAGGCATCGTCCTCGACGATCGACACGCCATATTTTCGCGCCACGGCGCAGATCTCCTCGCGACGCCGTTGCGGAACCGTCAGCGTCATCGGGTTCTGCAGGATCGGATTGAGATAGAGCGCCTTCGGCTTTTGCTTCTCGCAGGCCTCGGCAAAGGCTGCCGGCAGAATGCCTTCCTCATCCATCGGCAGGCCGACAAGGGTCAATCGCAGTTGCGCGGCGATCGAGCGCATACCGGGATAGGTGATGTTTTCCGACAGCACCGTCTCGCCCGGCTTTGCCAGCATGCCGAAGATCGCCAGCAGCGCCGGATGCGCGCCGGGAGTGAGGAAGATACGCTCCTGCGACGGAACCAGGCCACGCCGGCCGAGCCAAACCGCCGCCGCCTCCTTGTCGACGCCGGCACCGCCGAAACTCTGATAACGCAGCAAAGGCACGAGGTTGGTGGCGACTGCGGTTAGCCCACCTTGCATCCGGGCAATCAGTTCGGAATCGTCCGGCTCCGGCGGCATGTTCATGGAAAAATCAACGATCGAGGCCCGGCGTGGATCGGGCGCGGCGTCGGAGACGAAACCCCGGCGCTCCTTGTCGACACCGCCGGTCACGAAGGTGCCGCGCCCCACATGCGAACTGACCAGGCCACGCTTCTGGGCCTCCAGATAGCCGCGCGCCACGGTGGTGAAGTCGACGTTGAGCACCTTGGCCAGTTCGCGCTGCGGCGGCAAGCGATCACCGATCACGAGGTTGCCGCTCCGCAAATCCATCTCGATGACATCGGCAATCGCCATGTAGCGCGGGGAGCGGCTGCGGGTCAGGTCTGGCTTCCAAGTCTTCATCCGTGACGTCCGATAGTTAGTCCTGAATTGACTGTATATTGTTGCTCGGTGAGTCTGTCATCAGGAAAAAAGCGGACATCACGCCGCAGCCCGCAGACCGGAGATGCCGACGATAGCTGCCACCTTCGCCGACCAGTTGAAGCGCCCTACCCCCTCGGGGGATCGCTCTCCTCCAGAACCTCCCTGGCGGGCTGGCTCCTGTTCGGCTTGTCCGGAACATTGCCGTTGCCTTCCGCACGGTCACGGTGAAGGGCTGCGCGCGCCAGCAGCATGAAGGTGATCGGCGTGGTCACCGTCACGAAGATGCCGATCAGGATCTCGTGGAATACGAGGCGCCCCGAGGAGACGGTGAAGAAGATCATCGAGGCCAGCATGACGCCGCCGATCCCCCAGCTGGTGCCGAGCGTCGGCGCATGGATGCGCTCGTAGAAGGTCGGCAGGCGCAGGAAGCCGATCGCGCCGATCAGCGCCAGGCCGGCGCCGATCAGCAGGAAAAACGCGACCGCGATGGCGGCCCATACGGGCATGTCGGCGGCAGACTGCATCATTCGATCACCTCCCCGCGCATCAGGAATTTCGCGAGCGCCACGGTCGCCACGAAGCCCAGCATGCCCATGACCAACGCCGCCTCGAAATAGATCACGCGGCCGGTGCCGATGCCGAAGGTCACCAGCAGCAGCATGGCGTTGATGTAGAGCGTATCGAGGCCGATGATGCGGTCCTGTGCCCTTGGGCCCCGGAACATCCGCACCGAGGCAATCGCCATCGCCGCCGCCAGCATCAGCTGGGCGAGCGAGACCGCGCTGAAAAGAATGATGGCGCTCATGCGAATATCTCCATCAGCAGCTTCTCATATCTGTTCTTGATCGTGTTGCGCCATTCCGCCTCGTTGTCCAGATCGAGGATATGCAGCAACACCGTCTTGTCGTTTGAATCATACTCCAGCCAGGCCGATCCCGGCGTGCTGGTCAGCACGACGGCCAGAACCGCGATTGCCGTATGGTTCTCGATATCCAGCTCCACAGTCAGGAAACCGGGATTGTGGCTGCGGCGACCGGCTTTGAGGATAATCAGCGCGACGGCGATGTTCGATTTGACGATATCGTAGAGTACGATCCCGAACAGTTTCGGCAGCAGGTACCATTTGCCGAGCCGCGGCTTGTCCGGACGCAGCGATGCCATCGCCCACGAAGCGAACACGGCAACCAGGATGCCGAGCACCAGATGGCCGGGCGTGAAGCCGTTGAGCAGCAGCCACATCAGGACCAGCGACAGGGTGAGCAGCGGATAGGGCAGCATCATTTGCTCCCCGTCCCGGTCGATGCGGCGCCATCATAGTCGGGCACTACCGCTGCATTGCGCACTGCGTCGATATAGATCTTCGGATTGCTGAGCGTCCGGATCGTCGTGTCCATGTACTGCATCGCGGGTCCGGCCTGGACAGTCAGCGCAAGCGTCAGGAAAAGCAGAAACATCACCGGCACGATCTCGATGACGAGAACGCGCGGTACGGTTCCCTCGAGCGAACTCCAGAAGGTGCGGATGCCGGCGCGCGTCATGGAAATCAGCGCTGCAATGCCGGAGAGGATGACGAGGATGACCAGAACCCAGACGGTCGCCGTCGGTGGCACGCCGATCGCGCCCGTGCCCATCATCGCCGACAGCATCGCGAACTTGGCGATGAAGCCGGAGAGCGGCGGCAGGCCGGACAGCAGGATGCCGCAGGCGGCAAAGCAGATGCCGAGGATGGCCATCGTGCCCGGCATGGTGACGCCGTCGCCCTCCTCCGGCTCGTCCTCATCCGCGTCGCCATAGGCTTCCATGGTCACCGCAAGCACGATCGCACCGGCATCCTGGCCGCGTTCGACCAGTTCGATCAGCATGAAGAAGGCGCTGATCGTCAGCGTCGAGCTGACGAGATAGAGCAGCGCACCGGACGAGATCGCCCCGTCATTGATGCCAAGCACCATCAGCAGCGTGCCGGAAGAAACCAGAACCGAAAAACCTGCAAGCCTTCCCAGCGCCTGCGACGCCAGCACACCGATCGTGCCGAATATGATGGTAGCGATCCCGCCGTAAAGGAGCACATCGGCGCCGAAACCCGCAGATGGTCCTTCGCCGAAGAGCAGCATGGTCAGCCGCAGGATGATGTAGATGCCGAGCTTGCTCATGATCGCGAATATGCCGGCGACCGGAGCGGAAGCGGCGCTGTAAGCGGTCGGCAGCCAGAAGCAGAGCGGCCACATGCCCGCCTTGATGAGGAAGGCGATGCCGAGCACGCCGGCGCCTGCCTCCATCAGCATCCGTCGGTCCGGCTCGATGTCGGGAATGCGCGCGGCAAGATCGGCCATGTTGAGCGTGCCGGCGGTGCCGTAGATCAGGCTGACGCCGATCAGGAACAGGAGTGCGGCGGCCAGATTGACGGCGATATAGTGCATGCCCGCCTTGACGCGCAACGGACCGGAGCCGTGCAGCAGCAGGCCGTAGGATGACGCCAGCATCACCTCGAAGAAGACGAAGAGATTGAACAGGTCGCCGGTCAGGAAGGCGCCGTTCAACCCGACCAGCAGAAGCTGGAACATGGTGTGGAAATGCGCCCCGACCGCATGCCAGCGGGCGAGCGAGAAGACCAGTGCCGCGACCGAGAGCAGCGCCGTCAGGAGCAACATCAGCGCCGACAGCGCGTCGAGAACCAGCACGATGCCGAAGGGGGCGGCCCAGTTTCCGAGAAGATAGACGCCGTCGAAGTCGTTGGGACCGCTTTCGATCCGCAGAAGCGCGAGCGAGACGACGACCAGGATCAGCGTCGAGGCGAGGCTGATCATTGCCTTTACGACGCGCTGACGCTCGTCGAAGAACAGCAGGAGTGCGGCGACGACCAGCGGCACCAGGATCGGCGCGATGATGAGGTGATGGGTCCAGCCGCTCATTTCGGCTCGTTCCTCCCGTCGACATGGTCGGTGCCTGTCAGACCCCGGGAGGCCAGCAGCACGACGAGGAACAGCGCAGTCGTCGCAAACCCGATGACGATGGCCGTCAGAACGAGCGCCTGCGGCACCGGATCGGCGAGCGTCGAGGTGGGAACGCCGTCGACGAGGATTGGCGGAACGTTGGTCTTCACGCCGCCGACCCCGAAGATGAACAGGTTGACCGCATAGGAGAGAAGCGAGAGGCCGACGATGACCTGATAGGTGCGCGGACGCAGGATGAGCCAGACGCCGCAGCCCGTCATCACGCCGATCGCGGTGGCAAGAACGAGTTCCATCAGCCCTCCTCCGTCCGCGCTGTATCGATCGCCCGCAGGCGGTTGATGCGGATCGACTGGTGCGCCAGGGCCACGAGAATGAGGACCGTCGAACCGACCACCAGCGAGAACACGCCGAGATCGAAGAGCAGTGCGGTGGCGGCCGGCATCTTGCCGATAAGCGGCAGCTCGACATACTGGAAATGCGAGGTCAGGAACGGGTAACCGAAGAACCAGGCGCCGATGCCCGTCGAAACCGCCGTCAGCAGGCCCGCCCCCATCCAGCGCAGCGGCAGAATGCGCAGACGATCTTCCGCCCAGCGCGTGCCGCCGGCCAGATATTGCAGCAGGAAGGCGATCGACAGCGTCAGCCCGGCCGAAAAACCGCCGCCCGGCATGTCGTGACCGCGCATAAAAATGTAGACGGCGAAGGTGATGATCACCGGGAACAGCCAGGTCATGATGACCGAGGGGACGAGCAGGTAGTCGCGCACCGTATCGCCGGCCGAACGCTCTGGGCGATCCTCGTCAAAGCTGTTCTGGATCCGCTGCTGTTCCGGCAGGTCCATGCTGTCGTCGGCGGGGCGGAAACGGCGAAGCAATGCGAAGACCGTCAACGCAACGACGCCGAGCACCGCGATCTCGCCGAGCGTATCGAAGCCGCGGAAATCCACCAGGATGACGTTGACGACATTGCGCCCGCCGCCTTGCGAGTAGGCGTTATCGAGGAAGTAGTTGGCGATCGTATCCGGCACCGGCATGGTCATGACTGCATAGGCGATGAAGGTCATGCCGATGCCGCAGACGATGGCGAGCGCCAGGTCGCGGAAGCGGCGGAAGCGGGCCCGCAGGGTGATGGACTCGGCCATCCCCTCCGTCCGTTTCGGCAGCCAGCGCAGGCCGAGAAGAATGAGGACGGTGGTGACGATTTCGACGAGGAGCTGGGTGATCGCCAGATCCGGCGCCGAGAGCCAGACGAAGGTGATGCAGACGATCAGTCCGACGCCACCGAGCATGACGAGGGCTGCAAGGCGATGGTATTTGGCGAGATATGCGGTGCCGAAGGCGAGGCAGATGCCGAGCAGCCAGATCGCGGCGAAGGCCGGATCGATGCCGGAAAAGGCGATTTCGCGGGTTTCGAAACCGGAGAGATAGAGCGGCAGGAGCCCCGCGAGGAAACCGGTCGCCGCCACCCAGCGAAGCTGCGGCTGCAGATTGCGGGTGCCGAAGCGCCGTTCGAGCGTGCGAGCCCAGCGCCAGGACACTTCCACGAGAACCCGCTCGAAGATGCGCTGACCTTTCAGATTGCGCAGGATCGGCGGGCCGTCCTCGCAGGTTGCGAGATATTTGCGGAGCGAGAGATAGAGCAGAGTGCCGCCGACGAGTGCGATGGCGCTCATGATCAGCGGCAGGTTGACGCCGTGCCAGATGGAAAGGCTGTATTCCGGCGTATCGGCGCCCAGCACGCTGACGACGGCGGTATGCAGGAAAGGTCCGATCGAAATCGCCGGAATGATGCCGACGATCAGGCAGGCGACCACCAGAAGCTCGATGGGAAAGCGCATCCAGCGCGGCGGCTCATGCGGCTTAGGCTTGGGCAGATCCGTCGGCGGCGGGCCGAAGAAGACGGTGTGGATGAAACGCAGCGAATAGGCGACGCTGAAGGCGCTGGCGAGCGTCGCCACATAGGGCAGGATGCGGTCGAGAATGGAATCCGCATGGGTTTCGACCGCCTCGGCGAAGAACATTTCCTTCGACAGGAAGCCGTTGAGCAGAGGAACACCCGCCATGGCGGCACTTGCCACCATGGCCAGCGTGCCCGTGATGGGCAGATACCGGAAAAGCCCGCTCAATCGTCGCATGTCGCGCGTGCCGGTCTCATGATCGATGATGCCGGCCGCCATGAACAGCGATGCCTTGAACGTCGCATGGTTGACCATGTGGAAGATCGCGGCGACGGTTGCGAGCGGACTTCCGAGGCTCAAAAGCGTGGTGATGAGGCCGAGATGGCTGATCGTCGAATAGGCGAGCAGGCCCTTCAGGTCCTGCTGGAACATCGCGAAATAAGCGCCGAGCACCAGCGTGATGATGCCCGCCAGCCCGACAAGGTAGAACCATTCATAGGTTCCCGACAGGGCCGGCCAGAACCGCACCAGCAGGAAAACGCCGGCCTTCACCATGGTCGCCGAATGCAGGAAGGCGGAAACCGGGGTCGGCGCCGCCATGGCGTTGGGCAGCCAGAAATGGAACGGAAATTGGGCGCTCTTGGTCAAGGCGCCGAGCAGGATGAAGACCAGCGCCGGCACGTAGAGGGAATGGCCGCGGATGACGTCGCCGGCGGCCAATATCTTGTCGAGATCGTAGCTGCCGACGATGTTGCCGAGCAGCAGCAGCCCGATCAGCAGGCCGAAACCGCCGATCCCGGTGATCGTCAGCGCCATGCGAGCGCCGTCACGGGCGGCGGCATTGTTGTGCCAGTAGCTGATCAGCAGGAAGGAGAAGATGCTGGTCAGTTCCCAGAACACCGACAGGAGAATGACATTGCCGGAAATGACGATGCCGAGCATCGCGCCCATGAAGGCGAGCAGGAAGGAGAAGAAGCGCGGAACCGGATCGTCTTCCGACATGTAGTAACGGGCGTAAACGACGACCAGGAAGCCGATGCCGGTGATGAGCATGGAGAACAGCCATGCGAAACCATCCATGCGAAGAGTGAAGTTCAGTCCGAGCTGCGGAAGCCAGGTGCCCTCGAAGCGAAGCACGCCGCCATCGGTGACGCTCGGATAGAAGGCCGCGACGATCAGCACGGACAAAAGAGCAGTGGCGCCGGCAACCCAGGACGGCAGGATGCGCGAACGCGTTCGCAGCAGCGATACGGAGACCAGGCTTCCGAGAAAGGGCAGGACCAGCAGGAAAAGAAGAAGATATGGTCCTGACGTTATCCCAATGCTCCGGCCTTTCCATGTGCTGCGCTTCGCCCGGCGCCTGATGCGAAGATGCCTGCGAATGCTCCATCTAGCAATCGAATCCAAATTGCCATATATGGGAGATATTGACCAATATGGGCAGTTTGGTGAGATGGGTCAAGCCGCAAAGAACGCAATTTTAACGCCGGCCTTGTGTCGCGCCGCCCGGGGGTTTCTGGATTGGACGCAGACCGATCTCGCCGACCGGTCGGGCGTGTCGCGCAGCACCATCCGCGATTACGAAGGCAGCCGGCACGACCTCCACCGCGCGACGGAGGCGCAGCTGCGCCTCGCCTTCGAAGAGGGCGGCGTCGCCTTCGTCCACATGGAAGGCGGCCATTTCGGCGTCTGCCCGAGAGCCGTGCAGACACCGCTATAGGTCGAGCGAAGCGGCCCTAACCCGGCACCACCATTTGGTGACCAAGCCGTCCCGGCGCTTGAGGTGCGGAGCCTCCGCAATGGGCGGCCCCGTGCATTGAGGACCCGAAGGGCGCCGTTTAAATCCTCGGCATGCCTTCAGGGCGAAGCGCCCTCTTCAGCGCCGCGATCCGGAAGATGGCGTTCGGCGCGCCGTAGCCGCGATAACCGCGCCGTTCGACGATCTCGAAGAAGAAGCCCTCGCCATAGGTCATGCTGTAAAGCTGGAAATATTCGCCGTGCTCGTCGCGGTCGTAGAGAATGTTCTCTTCCTTCAGCCGCTCTGAAAGCTCCGCATCGAGGCCGAAGCGGGCTTCGACGTCGCCATAGTAGTTGGGCGAGATGGCAAGCGGCTTGAAACCGTTCTTGCGCAGCGCCGCGGCCGTCGCAAAGATGTCGTCGGTCTGAAAGGCGAGATGCTGGACGCCGGATCCGAATTTTTCGGCGATGAAATGACCGGCGAGCGTGCGGCGGTTCTCGGCACCGTTCAAGGTGATCCGCAGCGTGCCGGAAGCGTTTTCGACCACCTGGCTGCGTATCACGCCGGCCGGATCGATGATGTCGACCATCGGCGTCTTCTGCGTCTCGAAGATCGAGGTGTAGAAGAGCAGCCAGGTCAGCATTTCCTCGTAGGCGACCGTCTGGGCGATATGATCGACATGCTCAAGATGAGCCGGCGCCACCTCGGCTTCGCCCTCTTCGTTGACAGGCTGGAAATCGATCTCGGAAAAACGGCCGAGATTGCTCTTGTCGTCGATCAGGTAGACGAGCCCGCCGCCGACGCCGCGGATCGCCGGTATATCCACCTCACCCTCCGCCACCTGCTGCCGGAACGGTTCAGCCCCGAGCGCCACCGCCCTTTCGAACGCCTGCCCGGCATCCTCGACGACGAGGGCCATCGCATAGGCCGAGGTGCCATGGACGGCAAACGAGGCGTTGGCAAATCCCTTCTCGTCGGTATTGACGAGGAGACGGATATCTCCCTGGCTGTAGAGGCTGACCTTCTTCGACTTGTGCACGGCCGTCTTGCGGAAACCGAGCGTTCGAAGGATCGCGGCAAGATCGGCCGCATCCTTTTCGTCGGAGGAGAATTCCACGAAACCGACCCCCTTGACCGTTGCGCGGTCCGGCATGTCGCGAACCGTCAGGCCCGACGCGTTCGGGTTGCGCCGCACCTGGTCGCCGAGATAGATCAGCGAACGGTAGCCGTCATCGGCAATCGCCCGGCTCGAGCCGCCACGGAACTGGTCGTTGAAGATTTCCAGCGAGAAATAACCGTCGTAGCCGGTTTCGGCGATCGCGGTGGTAAAGGCCGTCACCGGCAGATCGCCCTCGCCCGGCATGTTGCGGAAATGCCGTGACCAGTAGAGCAGGTCCATGTCGATCAGCGGCGCATCGGCGAGCTGGACGATGAAGATCTTGTCCTTGGGGATGGAGCGGATCGAATTGATGTCGATCTTCCGCGACAGGGTGTGAAAGCTGTCGAGGATCAGCCCGATATTCGGGTGGTCGGCACGCCGCACGATCTCCCAGGCATCGCGGTGGTCGTTGATATGCCGGCCCCAGGCGAGCGCCTCATAGCCTACTCTCAACCCGCGTTTGGCAGCCCGTTCCCCGAGTTCGTGGAAATCGGCCGCCGCCCGGTCGATGCCGCCAAGCGAGACCGGCGAGACGTTGGAGCAGACGAGAACGAGGTCGGTGCCGAGTTCCTGCATGACGTCGAACTTGCGTTCGGCGCGATCGAAGGTGCGGCCGCGATGCGTGGCGGGCATGCCCTCGAAATCGCGGAACGGCTGGAACAGCGTGATCTCCAGGCCATGATCGCGGACCATTTTCCCGACATCCGAGGGGCTGCCGTCGAAGGCGAGGAAATCGTTCTCGAAGATCTCCACTCCATCGAAACCGGCCTTGGCTATCGCTTCCAGCTTCTCGGGCAGCTCTCCGCTGATCGAAACCGTGGCTATCGACGTTTTCATGCGCTCCCTCCCATTTCCTCGGAACGTGACCGAAGAGGCTCCTCAGATGCACCGGCGAGCGACCTCCCGCTTCGAGCCGGCATCAGCGACGCCATTTTGTACTAAATAGTTCGTAACATCAAATGGGAAGTTTGTGGTCTAGCGATGGCCAGCCTTGGCGACAGCATTCGAACGCACGCAGGAGCCGCCAATGTCGGGGCTTGGGCCGCATTCAAGGCTTCAACCGTGCAGTCCAGGCCAGCACGGTTGAAGCCATCGTCGCGAGATGGTCGGCGGCGGAAAATCCGGAAATCGTCTTGCGCGGCTTCAGGTCGTGGTCGCCATCCTCCAGCCAGAGGATTTCGATGGTCTGAGAGAGTGCGTAGCCGGATACTTCTTCGCGGGTGCCAAACTCATCGCGGGTTCCCTGGCAGATCAGCGCCGGGGTCCTGAGCCCCTTGAGATGTTGGGTGCGGAGCTGCTCCGGTTTTGCCGGCGGATGGAACGGATAACCAAGGCACAACAATCCGGCGATCCTGTCTTCCGTGTAAAGCTCGTCGGCAATCATGCTCGCGACCCGTCCGCCCATCGACTTGCCGCCGATGATCAGCGGTCCCTTCGCACCGAGCTCGGTGATCGCCGCCTTGTATTCGGGATTGAGCGTCTCGGCCCGCGGCGGCGGTTTGCGATCGCCGGAGGTACGGCGCGCCGCCATATAGCCGAATTCGAAACGCGCCACGCGAAAACCCTTGGCCGACAGGGCTTTCGCCGCAGCCGTCATCGATGCG
Source organism: Neorhizobium galegae (assembly GCF_021391675.1). Classification (NCBI taxonomy): domain Bacteria; kingdom Pseudomonadati; phylum Pseudomonadota; class Alphaproteobacteria; order Hyphomicrobiales; family Rhizobiaceae; genus Neorhizobium; species Neorhizobium galegae. The sequence continues at coordinate 1,802,878 of NZ_CP090095.1, read as the reverse complement.
GAATCCATCGGCGCGCCGGCGCCATGCGCCAGCAGGATCGTGACGCGTGCGTCTTCCGGCCCCTCGATCAGAAATCGCCCTGACATCTTGCTCCCTCAATTCCGGTTCACTTTTTATATGCGCCTGTCGGACCACACCGTTGGCGCACGTTCTTTGTATGGGCGAGCCATGGCCGCCCGCAATTTGGCGACTATATCAGCGAGAGCAAGGCCAAGTCTCCTGCCCGGCCATTACAGATGGAGGAATGTCATGGATATGCAGAGCCTCACACCAGCAGTCGAACTTGCGAGAAAGAACGGTGTGCACTTCCCGAACGAAAGCGCCGCATACAGGGAGGCGCGGGATGCGCTTCTCGCCGAGGAAATCGAGCTCCGCCGCCATATCGAGCGGGTTGCCGAGCAGCGACGCCATCTGCCGCCGGGCGGACATGTGCCGAAGAACTACACGTTCGAGGGCGCGAACGGCACGATCTCGTTCGAGGAACTGTTCGCGGACAAGGAAACGCTGGTCATCTACAGCTATATGTTCGGTCCGGAGCGGGAGCGGCCCTGCCCGATGTGCACGTCGCTGCTCTCCTCCTGGGACGGCGAGGTTCCCGACATCCAGCAGCGCGTCGCGTTCGCGGTTGTTGCGCGTTCGCCGCTGCAGCGCCTCACAGACGTCAGACGCGAACGCGGCTGGCACCATCTGCCGCTCTATTCCGACACGAGCGGCGAGTTCAGCCGGGATTACCATGCGCTCGGCAAGGACGGCAGCGATGACGCGGCCTTCAACGTGTTCACCCGCCGGGATGGAACGATACGGCATTTCTGGAGCGGCGAGATGGGCGGGGCCACCGCCGATCCGGGCCAGGATCCGCGCGGCGCACCCGATCTGATGCCGATCTGGACGATCCTTGATTCGACCCCGGAAGGCCGGGCGCCGCATTGGTACCCCAAGCTGTCCTACTAGGACTTAAGTCCTGCGCGCCCATCGCGGCGGAACGAAAAATGATGTCGCCACGTTCTCCGGCCACTTCAATCGAAAGGAAGTGACCATGAAAAAGCTCATCATTCTCTCCGCGACAGTCGGCCTCCTCGCGACCGGCGCAATGGCCCAGCAGAGCACGGTCAACGGTGCCGTGGGCGGTGCGGTTACCGGTGCAATCGTCGGTGGACCGGTCGGCGCTGCCGTGGGCGGCGTGGTCGGCGCGGTCGCCGGCACGGCGATCGATCCGCCGCCGGAACGCGTCATCACCTATGTGCGCCAGCAGCCGGTACAGCAGTCCGTCGTGGTGCGGGAGCGCGTCGTGGTCGGCCAGCCGATCTCGCAGCAGGTCGTCCTCACCCCGATCCCGGAATCGCCGACCTACGCCTATGCGATCGTCAACCAGCAGCGCGTCATCGTCGATCCGCGCACCTACACGGTGGTGCAGGTCGTCGAATGATCGTTCCGCATTGCTGACCGAAAGCCGTCGTATCGAGAGGTACGGCGGCTTGTTTTTTGGCCATCGCCTGTCCCATGATTTTTTTTGAACCTGACGGAACCAGTTGCCAGCTTCGTCGTTTTCCAAGGTTGGTATCCAGGGAGGAAACGAAAAATGCCGCAGGCAAGTTGGCAAAAACCGGTGCGCGTCGCCTTCGGGCAACTCGGTACTGAGGTCATCAACGGACCGTTCGAGGCGCTTGCGCTTCTGACGGATCGGTGGCCGGACATGCGCGGACCACACTTTGTCAAGGCGCGCAGCGTCTGCCGGGCAGCGCTCGACGGGCGCAGGTCGCCGGAGGAAGCGCGCCAGCAATTCGAAGAAGCGGTCAGCGAAGCGCAACTGCATCTGAACTGATCGCCAGGGCCGGCGTCGCCGGCCTTGATGGATCAGAGACCGACGAGATCGCCGAAAAACCGGAGGGTGGAGCCGGAAAGGGCGATCGGCGCGAACAGCACGGAAAAACAGAGGCACGGCCCGCGCTTGCCCGCGATCGGCCGATGGTCCAGCACTTCGTCCGCGATCGAGACATCACCCTTGCCGAAATTGCCGCGATGGTCATGAAATTCGCCGTCGAGAACCAAAGTCATTTCAAGCCCCAGATGGCCGTGCTGGGGCAGCGCCCTTCCCGGCCGTACCCATAAAAGGCTCGTCTCGACATCCTTCGACCTTTCGATGAGGTGGTGGCGCAGTCCCGGGAGTTTCGTTTTCCACCTGATATCGGGAAGGTCCGTGCCCGCATAGGCACGCAGCGACGCGGGAAATCCCGATTTTTCGAAGATCCTGGCAGGAGGCTCTGCTGGCGCAGCAGAAGCGAAAATCTCAGCCAACCGGTGCTCGCGGGCCGACAATGCCACGGGCGGGATCATATGCAGGATATCACCGGCAAACGCCTCCATGAGACCGGCCAGTTTCCCGGCCGAAGCCTGCATTTCCAGATGCGAACCGACGAGAACGTGAGCCGGCTCCGGAAGTGAGCCGGACACGTAATGCGCGATCAGAAGATCCAGCCGTTCGAGGTTCTGCAGCATGTCCAAAATGCCAGTTTTATGCAAAAATCCGGTCAAAGCGAGGTCAATGCGTCGCCTAAAACGGTTTCGCCGCTGCTTTAACTTTACGTCTATACGCATGGAGAGAAATTTGGATTACTACTTCCAATATAATAAGGCCGATTTTTTTAAGGGCTTGTCGATACATTAGAGGTCGGCACTTCGACCCCTCATTTCCCGCCCTTCGCAACCGCAGGCCCGGCCTCGGAAAGACGGATTTTACGGAGGCAAACCCTTTCCGGAAACAGAATTTCTTGCCTCCGGGTCCTTGTCCGCCGAAAAGACCCTGTTTACATGTGCGATGAACAAGAAGGCACCCCCGATGACCTCCCATTCCTCCGTCCTCGACGTGATCGGCAACACGCCCCTCATCCGGCTGAACGGCGCTTCCGAAGCGACCGGCTGCGAAATTCTGGGCAAGGCGGAGTTCCTGAACCCCGGCCAGTCGGTCAAGGACCGGGCCGCGCTCTACATCATCCGCGACGCCGAAAAGAAGGGCCTCCTGCGCCCCGGCGGCGTGATCGTCGAGGGCACGGCCGGCAATACCGGCATCGGCCTGACCCTCGTCGCCAAGGCGCTCGGCTACCGCACCGTCATCGTCATCCCGGAAACCCAGAGCCAGGAAAAGAAGGATGCGCTGAAGCTGCTCGGCGCCGAACTGGTCGAGGTTCCCGCGGTCCCTTACAAGAACCCGAACAACTACGTAAAAATCTCGGGCCGCCTTGCCGAGGAGCTCGCAAAGACCGAGCCGGCCGGCGCGATCTGGGCCAACCAGTTCGACAACGTCGCCAATCGGGAAGCGCATATCCAGACCACGGCGCCCGAAATCTTCGGGCAGACCGGCGGCAAGGTCGACGGCTTCATCTGCGCGGTCGGCTCGGGCGGCACGCTTGCGGGCGTCGCCATGGGCCTCAAGGCCAAAAATCCGGATATCAAGATCGGCATCGCCGACCCGGAAGGTGCTGCCCTCTATGAATTCTACGCCCATGGCGAGTTCAAGTCGGAAGGCAATTCGATCACCGAGGGCATCGGCCAGGGCCGCATCACCGCCAATCTCGAAGGTTTCAAGCCGGATTTCGCTTACCAGATCCCGGATGCCGAAGCGCTGCCCTACATCTTCGATCTGGTCGAGCACGAAGGCCTCTGCCTCGGCGGCTCGACCGGCATCAATATCGCCGGCGCCGTCCGGCTCGCCAAGGATCTCGGTCCCGGCCACACGATCGTGACGGTGCTCTGCGACTACGGCAACCGCTACCAGTCCAAGCTTTTCAATCCGGACTTCCTGAAGTCGAAGGGCCTGCCGGTGCCAGCCTGGCTGACGCAGAAGCGGCAGATCGACATTCCCTTCCAGACGGTCTGATACAATTTAAAGAACAGAGTGATTTATGCCCGTTGAAGCCCTCTACCGCGACGACTTCTATCTATCGACAGCAGAAGCGGTGGTGACGGCCATCCACGAGGACGGCGGCATCGAACTGGATCGCACCTGTTTCTATGCGGCATCCGGCGGCCAGCCGGGCGATACCGGTTTTCTCGAACGGGCCGACGGCACCAGGATCCAGCTCGGCCAGACCAGGCACGGCGGCAGCAAGGATATCGTCATCCACGTGCCGCTCGAAGGCGAGGCGCAGCCGCTGGCCGGCGAAAACCTGGTCATGCATATCGACTGGCAGCGCCGCTACAGGCTGATGCGCATGCACACCGCCTGCCATCTTCTCTCCGTCGTCTGCCAGTATCCGATCACCGGGGCCGCTGTCGGCGAAGAAGAATCGCGCGTCGATTTCGACATGGCCGAGACGATCGACAAGGACGAAGTCACGGCGAAACTCATGGAGCTGGTCGCCCAGAACCATCCGGTCTACCTGCAGTGGATCACCGACGAGGAGCTTGCCGCCAATCCGGGCATCGTCAAGTCGAAGAACGTCCGCCCGCCGATGGGGCTCGGCCGCGTCAGCCTCGTCTGCATAGGCGAAAATTCCAGCGTTGACAGCCAGCCCTGCGGTGGAACACATGTCTCCGAAACGCAGGAGGTCGGGGCGATTCATATCGCCAAGATCGAGAAGAAGGGCAAGGAAAACCGCCGGTTCCGCATTCGGTTCGGCGAGCCCGGCGCAGAGGCCTGATATCAGGCCCAAAGGAGATTTGACATGAGTGAAACCAGCCGTTTCGTCGTTTCGTCCGAGTGGCTTCACAAAGAGCTCGGCAGCACCGACCTCAAGATCCTCGACGCGTCCTTCTACCTGCCGGCACAGAACCGCAATGCGGACGCCGAATACGCGGCCGGGCATATTCCCGGCGCCATCCGCTTCGACCACGACAAGGTCGCCGACCACTCGACCGGCCTGCCGCACATGGTGCCGGCGCCGGATGTGTTTGCCGAGGCCGTCGGCCGGATGGGCATCTGCGAAAACGACCGGATCGTCATCTATGACGGCCCGGGCATCTTCTCCTCGCCGCGCGGCTGGTGGCTTTTCCGGATCATGGGCGCAAGACAGGTGTTCGTGCTCGACGGAGGCATCGACGGCTGGAAGGCCGAGGGCCGGCCGCTCGAGACCACCGTCCCCTCGCCCGAACCCGTCACCTTCACCCCGAACTTCCGGGTCGATAAGGTCATCGACTTCCAGACCATGCTGTCGATCGTCAGCGACGGCACGCGCCAGATCGCCGATGCACGGCCGGCCGGCCGTTTCGCCGGTACCGATCCCGAGCCTCGCGCCGGCATGCGCTCCGGCCACATGCCGGGCGCGGCCAGCCTTCCGTCCGGCACATTCTCGGTCAACGGCAAGCTGCGTCCGCTGGCCGAACTGCAAAAGGCGATCGAGGATGCCGGCATCGACTTCGGCAAGCCGGTAGTGACGAGTTGCGGCTCCGGCCTCACCGCCGCAATCATCACGCTGGCGCTCGAATCCCTCGGCCATGAGGACAATGCGCTTTACGATGGCTCCTGGACCGAATGGGGCAGCCGCCAGGACACGCCCGTCGTCACCGGTCCGCCCGCGCCGAAAGCGGCGTGAGCGCCATGGCGAAGAAACCCGCTCCGCTCAATGCCCATGTCACCAGCCTGGAAATGACCGCACCGCCGAAAACGAGCCTGGCGGTGCCGGTGAATATCCAGACGGCGATCATCCGCGCGCCCGAAATCCCGCTTCACTATTACCGCTATCTCTATCGGCAGGTGGGAAAACGCTGGCACTGGTACAAGCGGCTGCGCATGAGTGACGAGGAGCTTGCGGCGGCCATCCACAATCCGCGCACGTCCGTCACCGTGCTTTACGTCAACGGCGCGCCGGCCGGCTTTTTCGAGCTGTTCAAGGAAAGTGACGACGTCATCGAACTCTCCTATTTCGGGCTGTTCGAGCGGGCGATCGGGCTTGGCATCGGCAAGTGGTTCCTGCTCCAGGCGCTTTACTCCGCCTGGCAGGACAATCCGCAGAAGGTGACCGTCACCACCAATACGCTCGACCATCCGCGCGCCCTGCAGCTCTACCAGATGATGGGGTTTTCACCCGTCTCGACCTATGAGGCGCTGGTCCAGCCGATGACGGATGCCGAGCTCCTGAAAGCGCTCGACGGCTGATGTCGAAATTTTCACCCAAGGCGATGCTGATCGCTTTGGTGGTGATGATGCTCGTTGTCGTCACATTGTTTCTCTCTTGGGGCGTGATCAGGATCGCCCTCTATGTCCCGCAGATCGTCGGCATCGATAGGGTCGATGTGCTGTGTTCGAAGCGGCCGCCGCGTCGGCAGATGCCCTTTTTCGAAACGCCACGCCGGTGGAGCTCGGATTGCGACGCGTTGCGGCGGCAGTTCGGGTCGCACGTATCCGAAGATACGTTCATTTCCTTCGCCTACACCTCCCCCGCCGACAATAAGAGCTATCGTGGAACGCTGCAGCGGAATTGGAACGACCAGAACCAGCTCGCCCGAACGGGTGACCGGATCGAGATCGAAACATCGCGGCTGATGGCTGCAACCTTCACCGACTGGTCGAGCCCCAGCATCGCCGCCGAAAACATCATACGCTCGCCGGCAGCAGCTAAATGAACCGGTCTGCCAGCGCGGCAGATTGATATTCTTGAGGGCCGGCAAGTATCGGGTGGCGGGGAATATCCGGCGGAGTCATCTCTTGTGCAACACGCACAGGAGAAAGCCATGACCATCGCCTTCATCGCCATGCCCGCCGCCGATGCCGAGCACCTCTGGAACGGCGGCGCCGACGCCTACGGACGCCAGCCGGAAACGATGACGTCCGATGGCCCCGGTTATCCCTGCCGCCATTGCCTCAAGAATATCGAGGCTGGCGAGGAGCTGCTGGTTCTTGCCTATCGTCCTTTCCCCGAACTGCAGCCCTATGCGGAAACCGGCCCGATCTTCCTGCACAGGAAGCCCTGCCGACGTTATGCGGCGGAAGAGGTTCTGCCGCCGATGCTGGCGAGCACGGACTATATCGTCCGCGGCTACGGACGGGACGACCGGATCGTCTATGGCAGCGGCGCGGTGACGCCGACCGAGAGGATCGCCTCGCGCGCCGAGGAACTGCTGGCCCGCGCCGACATCGCCTATGTGCATGTCCGCTCGGCCCGCAACAATTGCTACCAGTGCCGGATCGACAAGGTCGAGGTGCCGGCGTTCGCTGACACGGCTCTGGCGATCTGAAATGCGAAGGCGCGCCGTTCTACCGAAGCGGCGCGCCGTCATCTTCGTTCTCAAGCCTGCTTGAGCCTCAGTTCTGGGTATTGTCGCCCTGCTCGTCGTCGCGTTCGAGGTTTTCGGCGAAATCGAGCAGCAGCCTGACGATCTCGCCGCCCTTCTTTTCATCACCTTCGAGCTTGCGGGCGATCACCTCGCGAAGGTTGAGCATGGCCGCATCGACGCTGCGCGGCAGTGACGGGCCGGTGTCACGGCCGCGCTCGTGGCGTTCCTGACGCTGCTTGATGCGCTCGGCGAGCTGCGACAGCCGGTCGAGGATCGTCGCGGCAAAGCTGCGGTTCTCGTCGAGATATTTGCGACCTTCGTCGGTGATCGCATAACGCTTCTTGTTGCCGTCCGCCTCGGCGACGACGTAGCCGGCCTCTTCGAGATAGGTCAGCGTCGGGTAGATGACGCCGGGGCTCGGCGCGTAGAAGCCGTAGGTGAGATCCTCGATATGCTTGATGATCTCGTATCCATGGCGCGGCTCCTTCTCGATCAGCGCCAATACGACGAGGCGCAGGTCGCCCTGCATCAGGAACCGGCCGATACGGCCATCGCCCTCATCGCCGAAACCGCGGCCGCCGCCGGGACCGCCCCGGCCGCCGCGTCCAAATCCTCCGCCAAGCGGCCCGCCGCGCGCAGCGAACACTTCCTCGAAACCCTTGCGGCCGCCGCGTTCGCCGCAACCATTGCGTCCTTCGAACCTGTGTTTAAACATTTTTATCTCCTTAGACTGTCTTTCGATATATCTAAAGATAGCAATTCCCGAGCCCTCGTCAATTACTTAGATATATCTAAATCATATCTTATTGATTTTGAAGACAGAAAAACGCCGGACGCGAAGCGCCCGGCGTCTCTCCAACCCCTAACTGATGGCTCAGCGGTCCTTCAGCTCTTCAGTTACGCCACGCTGAGCAGGCTTTCCGGCGCGAAGGCCTCGTAGCCGAGCGCTTCTGCCACCGGCTTGTTGGTCACCCGGCCTCTGTGGACGTTGAGCCCGTTGCGCAGGTGGCGGTCTTCGGCGATCGCCCGCAGCCCACGGTCTGCCAGCGCCAGCCCGTGCTGCAGCGTCGCATTGTTCAGCGCGTGCGCAGACGTCACCGGCACGGCGCCCGGCATGTTGGCCACGCAATAATGCACGATGCCGTCGACCTCGTAGGTCGGCTCGGAATGGGTCGTTGCATGCGAGGTCTCGAAGCAGCCGCCCTGATCGATCGCGACGTCGACCATGACCGCGCCCTGCTTCATGCCCGACAGCATTTCGCGGCTGACCAGTTTTGGAGCCGCGGCGCCCGGAATGAGGACGGCACCGATGATCAAGTCGGCACTGAAGACTTCCTCTTCCACCGCGTCGATCGTCGAATAACGGGTATGGACGCGGCCGTTGAAAATGTCGTCGAGCTGGCGAAGACGCGGCAGCGAGCGGTCGATGATCGAGACGTCGGCACCGAGGCCGGCGGCCATCCGGGCAGCATGCAGGCCGACGACGCCGCCGCCGATAACGGCGACCTTGGCCGGCAGCACGCCCGGCACGCCGCCGAGCAGGATGCCCCGGCCGCCATGGGCCTTCTGAAGCGCGGTCGCGCCCGCCTGGATCGCCAGGCGACCGGCGACTTCCGACATTGGAGCCAGCAGCGGCAACCCGCCGCGCTCGTCGGTCACGGTTTCATAGGCGATGGCGGTGACGCCGGACGCGAGCAGACCCTTGGTCTGTTCCGGATCGGGCGCGAGATGGAGATAGGTATAGAGGAGCTGGCCGTCGCGGAGCTGCACCCATTCGGAGGGCTGCGGTTCCTTGACCTTGACGACCATGTCGGATTTTTCGAAGATTTCCTTGGCCGAACCGACGATCCTGGCCCCGGCTGCCGCATAGGCGCCGTCATCTGCGCCGATGCCGGCGCCGGCCTTGGTTTCGATCAAGACCTCGTGGCCATGGGCCACATATTCACGTACCGCGCCGGGGGTAAGCCCTACGCGATATTCATGGTTTTTGATTTCCTTCGGGCATCCGACACGCATACAGCGTTCCTCTCAGGTTATGGCCTTCGCCGATTGATGTTCCCAGCCCGAAACAAACCAGAAAATCTGCCGAATGTCCTTGCGAAGACGAATTGCGAAGGATGAGATTTTCGCAGATAATTGCGTGACGGAGCAGTTTTTCGAAGGATCTGCGAATGAGCGCCATGGATGCCATTGATCTTGCGATCATGCGGACCTTGCAGCAGGAAGGCCGGATCTCCAATGCGGAGCTTGCCGAGCGGGTCGGGCTGTCGCCGTCGGCCTGTTCGCGGCGGCTCGACATTCTTGAGAAAAGCGGCACGATCAGCGGCTACCATGCCCGCCTTTCCAACAAGGCGCTCCACTACAAGATGATGGTGATCGTCCACATCTCGCTGTCCGGCCAGTTTGCCAAGACGCTCACCGAATTCGAGGCGGCGGTGAAGCTCTGTCCCAATGTGCTGGTCTGCTATCTGATGTCGGGCGAATACGACTACATCCTGCGGGTCGCGGCCAAGGACCTCGAGGACTACGAGCGCATCCATCGCGACTGGCTGTCGGCGCTGCCGCATGTGGTGAAGATCAATTCGAGCTTCGCGCTGCGCGAGATCATCGACAAGCCGAATGTCGGGCTATGAAACGCCGATGAGAATGGCGCCCGCCGCAACCACGATGCAGGCGGCGATACGTCTCGCAGACAGGGTCTCGCCGAGAAACAGCCAGCCGATCAGCACCGCAAACACGACGCTGGTTTCCCGCAGCGCCGAAACCGGCCCCGCCGGCGCCATCGAATAGGCGACCAGCACCGCACCGTAGGAGACGAGCGAAACCAGGCCGCCGCCGACCGCCTTCAGCGTTTCGCGCGACCGCAGATCGACCCGCAGGCGTCCGCGCATCGCCATGAAAGCGACCAGGAGCAGGATGCCGGGCAGCACGAAGACCCAGGTGATATAGGCGGCCGTATTGCCGGACAGGCGTATGCCGACGGCGTCGATCGTCGAATAACCGGCAATCGAAACACCGGTCGCCAGCGCGTAGAGCATCGAACCGGTAGAAGCCTTTCCCCTGCCGAGGGCGAGAAGCATGATACCCAGCACCACGAAACATATCCCGACCATGGAGAGCGGCAGCGGCAGTTCCCTCGCGAAGATCACGCCTGCCAGCGTCACCAGCAGCGGCGCGCTGCCGCGGATGATCGGATAAACCTGACCCAGTTCCCCATGCCGATAGGCGGCGACCAGCAGCAGGCTGTAAATCAGCTGGAAGACCGCGGAGCCGACCAGATAGGGCCACGCTTCAGCGGCCGGCAGCGGCAGGATCAATGCTACCGGCAAAGCGACGACACTCATCGCCAACGCCATGATCGTCATCGTCCAGAAACGGTCGGCGCCGGAGCGCAGGAACGCATTCCAGCAGGCGTGAAGCACGGCTGCGGAGAGAGCAAGCAGGACGACGGATGTGCTCATGTACGGCGGCTCGCGGCGATGATATCCGATACCGCCTCGCGTGCGGCATCGATGGCTTTGCCGCCCTGCCCCATCTCGGCCATCAGGGTCGCTCCCTCCAGGAGCATCAGGATTGCCGTGGACGCCGTTTCGGCCTCGGCACCGGACATCCGTTTCTCCAGAATATGCGCCATACGGCGCCTGAGGCTTTCCTTCTGCCTGACGGCGGCTTCGAAAACGGGATGGCCGGGCGAGCCGTGTTCCGCAATGGCATGGGCAAACAGGCAGCCGTTGAAATCCGCCCGATCGAACCAGCGCCCGTACCACGCGATGATATCCTCGATCATCCCTTCCGGCTGCTTCGGCACGGCAGCCATGCGGTCGAGCTGCTCCTCGAAACGCCGGAACCGCTCATCGAGGACTTCGACGATCAAGCCCTCCTTGGATGGAAAATGGCGGTACATGGTCATCTTGGCCACCTGGGCCTCGGCGATGATCCGGTCGATGCCGGTCGCATGAAAGCCGTCCTGCGTGAACAGCCTGTAGGCCGTCTCGACAACATGCTGCCGCTTCGATGAAGTTTGCTCGGATGACACGAAACATACCATAGTGATGAGACAGGTCTGTCTCATCACTATTAACATTGCTTACGGCCGTCAAGTCGCGGCTCTCGAGGAGCTTCGCCGTCAGGAGATTCGGGCCATCGATAGATTTTTACAGATCGACCTAAGCGGACTTCAACAAGTCTTCCCTATTGGTGGGAACAACAGAGGAAACGACGAGGGCTATATCGCATGACGGCCACCAGCAACGGACGAATGAAGACCCGCAGCGCGGAGCGCAAGAAGACCCGCATCCTGGGTACGGTCAAATATTTCAATCAAGCCGTTGAAGGCCGCGTTACCGACCTTTCGCCAACCGGCATGGCGCTCGACCTCGGCGGACGCACCTTGCATGCCGCCGACGGCAGTCCGGTCCGGATCGAAAGCGAAGAGCTCGGCATCCTGGAAGGCACAGTCAAATGGCGCCGCAGCGGCCGGCTCGGTGTACAGTTCAGCATCAACAGCAATGCGGTGGCGCAGGTATCGTCCTATTTCCGCTTCTTCCACAGAGAAGTTCCAGCCTCGCGCTGAGGCCGGCGGGCTCAATTTCCCCGCCCCCATCTCCAACTTATTCGTGCATCGCGAATCGCCGCCATACACAGACAGAATCGTTCTAAAAACGGCAAAGACGTAACCCATCAAGCTCCGATTGTCGTTTGCGGAATATTTACTACTTGCCGTTGAATTGATAAGTGCTAAAGTCCTAATCTATTCAGAGGAAGCAAAACTAAAACCGCCCTCGTCAAGAGTAGCGGCTGTTCAAGCGTCCACGTTTTTCCCGCCTGTATTGAGCCGACAGCCACGGCGCACAGGCAAAACCAAGGATGCTTAGATGGTTGCTGTTCCCCTTAGCTTGCCTTCTCCTACATCGCGGGCGCCGCGCCTGCTGGTTACCCTTGTCACATGCTTGGCAGTCGCCCTCCTGGCACTGGGCGCACTTCTGGCGCAGTCCGACGAGCCGAGCCGTCCGGCCGTCACTGCGGGCGAGGCGGTCGTCCTCCTGGCGCTCGCGACTGCCTTGTTCGCAGCATCCATATGGGCAAAACGAAGGATACAGCGCGATATCGACGCGAAATTCTACCGGCTCGAACGGTTCATGCAGGCATTCGGGCAGACCCAGGGCATGTTGCGCAGCCTCGACGGAAGGATCGTATTCTGGGGGATCGGCGCGGAGCGCCTTTACGGTTATTCGGTGAAGGAAGCCCTTGGAAAGGACGGCGTCGAGTTCCTGCACACCCGCTGCCCAACCTCTCTCGAAGAAATCAATTCGGCCCTCGTTCGCGACGGCGAATGGCAGGGTGAGCTCACACGTCGCCACAAGGACGGCAGGGAGATCCATATCGTCAGCAAATGGTCGCTGAGCCGCGGCGAAGCCGGGGAACCGGAAGTCGCGATCGAAGTCAGCAATGACATCACCTCCATCAAGCTCGCCGAACGGCAGCTCCATCAGAGCAACGCCCTGCTGCGCACCATCCTGGAAACCGCGCCGGGAATGATCTACGCCAAGGACATGGAGGGCCGCATCATCCTGGCGAATGTCACGACGCTCGACCTGATCGGCAGACCATGGTCCGAAGTCGAGGGCCGCACGGACATGGAATTCCTGGACAGCAAAAGCCAGGCCGGGGCGGTTATGGCCAACGACCGCCGGATCATGGATCAGGCGAGAACCGAGGAATTCGAAGAGGCCATCAGCCACGCGGGCCACCATCCTCGGATATGGTCGTCGACCAAAGCCCCTTTGCGCGACGCCGATGGCAAAGTCATCGGCATGGTCGGCGTCTCGGTCGAGATCACCGAGAGGAAACGGATCGAAGAGCGGCTGCAGCTCATGGTCAACGAGTTGGACCACCGCGTCAAAAATACGCTTGCGACCATCCAGGCCATCGCCTCCCAGACCCTGCGGGGCGGCGATCCGATCGTGCGCCAGAACCTGGAGCGGCGCCTCATGGCGCTGGCCGCCGCCCATGACGTGCTCACCCGCGAAAACTGGGAGGGGGTCAATATCGACGACGTGGTCACCGGCGCGCTGGCACCCTTCGGCGAGGGCGGCGGCTACCGCTTCGCGGTTTCCGGGCCGCCCATCCGGCTGCTGCCGCGGGCGGCGCTCGCGCTTGCCATGGGTCTGCACGAATTAACGACCAACGCCCTGAAATACGGCGCGCTCTCGACGCTTAACGGCCAGGTCGCGATCAACTGGCAGATTGTCGAAGGTGCCGAACCTTTGCTGCGATTGACATGGACGGAAAGCGGCGGCCCGCCCGTGGTTGCGCCGTCGAGACGAGGGTTCGGCGTCAGGCTGATCGAGCGCAGCCTTGCCCAGGATCTCGGCGGCAAGGCATCGGTGATATTCGACCAGCCTGCCGGGATCATCGGCACGATGGAAGCCCCGCTCGCCGGCGTCGCCGTCCCGGCGGTGGCGACGCCACTCGTGCAAGTGGGTGCAAGGTGAACGACACCCATATCTTCGCCGGAATTCGCGTCCTCATCATCGAGGACGAGGCCCTCGTCTCGATGATGCTCGAAGAGTTCCTGGAGCAGATCGGCTGCCGGACGATGGCGACGGCCTCGCGGCTCGACGAAGCGATCAGCAAGGCCCGGTCGCTTCCGCTGGACATGGCCCTGCTGGACGTGAACCTTGCCGGCGAAGCCAGCTTTCCAGTCGCCGAGATCCTTACCGCGCGGGACATTCCCTTCATTTTCGTGACCGGATACGGACCGCTCGGCCTGCCTGCCGACATGCGCCATATCCCCCTCCTTCCCAAACCCTTCCAGATGGCGCAGCTCGTCGACGCCATGCGAATGGCGGCCTATTGACGCCTGGCCTTTGCACCTCGCGTGGGTGGCATCCGGGATAGACACAATGATCGCACGTTCGTCTCCTCCAACGCTTCAGAATCCGCTTGGAGATACAATCCACGCGGGTCAATATGGCGCCGAATTGTCGCTTATCGGTCCGTTCCAAGGAGGCTGCCCATGTCGTCGCTCAACGATCTTCATCCGATCACCCGCCGCTCGCTGCTCGGAGGTTTTGCCGCCTCGTCGGCGCTTGTCATGCTGCACCCGTTTGCCGCCCGTGCGGCCGGCAATCAGGCGCATCTGCGCATCATGGAAACGACCGATATCCACGTCCACGTCTTCCCCTACGACTATTACGCCGACAAGCCGAACGACACGCTCGGCCTTGCCCGCACCGCCTCGATCATCGACGCGATCCGCGCCGAAGCCGGCAATTCCATGCTGATCGACAATGGCGACTTCCTGCAGGGCAATCCCATGGGCGACTACATGGCCTATGAGCGCGGCATGAAGGACGGCGACAAGCACCCGGTCGTCAAGGCGATGAATGTCCTCGGCTACGATGCCGGCACGCTCGGCAACCACGAATTCAACTACGGCCTCGATTTCCTGTTCAAGGTTCTGGCCGGTTCCGGCTTTCCTTATGTCTGCGCCAACCTCACCAAGGGCCAGCTCGCCTCCGACGCCAAGAAGGACGAGCTGTTCCTGAAGCCTTACGTGATCGTCGAAAAGCAGATCCGTGACGGTTCAGGCGCGACGAGCCCGGTCAAGGTCGGCTTTATCGGCTTCGTGCCGCCGCAGATCATGACATGGGACGCAAAGAACCTCGAAGGCAAGGCGCAGACCCGAGACATCGTCGATGCGGCCAAAGCCTGGGTGCCGGTCATGAAGGAGGAAGGCGCCGATATCGTCATCGCCCTCTCCCATTCCGGCATCGACGGTGGCGGACAGAGCGAGCGGATGGAAAACGCCTCGCTCTATCTCGCGGGCATTCAGGGCATCGATGCGATCTTCACCGGCCACCAGCATCTGGTCTTCCCGGGCACCAAGGATTTCGACGGCATTGTCGGCGCCGACACCAAGAAGGGCAAGCTGATGGGCAAGCCGGCCGTCATGGGCGGCTTCTGGGGCTCGCATATGGGGCTGATCGACCTGCTGCTCGAAAAGGACGGCAAGAGCTGGAAGATCGTCGATTCCACGTCCGAAGCCCGGCCGATCTACCATCGCGACGAAGCCCGCAAGATCGTCGCCGACGTCAAGGACAAGCCGGAAATCATCGCTGCCGCGAAAGAAGAGCATGAGGCGACGCTCGCCTATATCCGTCGCGCGGTCGGCAAGAGCTCGGCGCCGCTCTATTCTTATTTCGCGCTGGTCGCCGACGATCCGTCGGTGCAGATCGTCGCCAATGCGCAGACCTGGTACATCAAGGACATGCTGAAAGAGGGCCAGTACAAGGACATTCCCGTGCTCTCGGCCGCGGCGCCCTTCAAGGCAGGCGGCCGCGGCGGCGCCGAGTATTTCACGGATGTCCCGGCGGGCGACATCGCCATCAAGAACGTCGCCGACCTCTATCTCTATCCGAACACCGTGCAGGCGGTGCTGATCACGGGAGCGCAGGTCAAGAACTGGCTCGAAATGTCGGCCGGCATGTTCAACCAGGTGCAGACCGGCGCGAAAGACGCGCCTCTCCTCAACAATGATTTCCCGTCCTACAATTACGACGTGATCGACGGCGTCACCTACCAGATCGACCTGTCGCAGCCGACCCGCTTCGACAAGGACGGCAAGCTGATCAATGCGAACGCCAACCGCATCGTCGATCTCAAGTACAACGGCAAGCCGATCGATCCGGCCCAGAAATTCGTGGTGGCCACCAACAATTACCGCGCCGGCGGCGGCGGCAAGTTCCCGGAGATCGCCGGCGACAAGGTGATCTTCGTGGCGCCCGACACCAACCGCGACGTGATCGTGCGCTATATCGTCGAACAGGGCACGATCAACCCGTCGGCCGACGCCAACTGGTCGTTCAAGCCCTTGCCCGGCACAAGCGCTATCTTCGAAACCGGCCCCAAGGCCCGCCAGTTCGCGACCGCGGTCAAGGGTGCCAAGATCGAGGACGCCGGCGACGGCGAGAACGGCTTCGCCAAGTTCCGGCTCGTGCTGTAACGGCCAACATCACCTTCCGGTGACATCTGGACGGCAGCCTTGGCTGCCGTCTTTCTTTTCAACTGAATGAGACAAGGCAATGCCAAAATTCTCCTTCCAGCAGGTCGACGTCTTCTCCAGCCAGCCGATGCGCGGTAATCCGCTTGCCGTGGTGATCGGCGCCGACGGACTGAGCGACGCGCAGATGCAGTCCTTCGCCAACTGGACCAATCTCAGCGAAACGACATTCCTGCTCGAGCCGACCGATCCGAAGGCCAGCTACCGGGTCAGGATTTTCACACCGTCGCAGGAACTGCCCTTTGCCGGCCATCCGACGCTCGGCAGCGCGCATGTCTGGCTCTCGCAGCAACAGACGTCACCGACCGGCGATATCGTGCAGGAATGCGGCGCGGGCCTCGTCCGCATCCGCCGTGACGGTGATCGGCTTGCGTTTGCGGCGCCGCCGCTTACGCGCAGCGGCCCGGTTGATCCGGCGCTGGTGGAGCGGATCGCCAAGGCGCTCAGCCTGCCCGCCAACCTGATCGAGGATTCCAACTGGTGCGAGAACGGCCCGGACTGGATCGGCGTACGCCTGCCCTCGCGCGCCGATGTGCTGGCGGTCAAGCCGGACTATTCCGCTCTCGCCGGCACCCGCGTCGGGCTCGTCGGGCGCTTCAATCCCGATCTTGACGGCAAGGACGCGCAATTCGAGGTGCGTGCCTTTACCCGCAACGGCTATGAGGATCCGGTCACCGGCAGTCTCAACGCCGGCCTTGCCCAATGGCTGATCGGATCCGGTGTCGCGCCCGAAAGCTACGTTGCGACCCAGGGCACCGTGCTTGGCCGCGCCGGCCGGGTGTATGTCGACAAAGTCGGCGACGATATCTGGATCGGTGGAGACGTGGTCGCATGTATTCAGGGTGCGCTGGAACTCTGATCCTGTCGGCGGTGCCATCGGCAGGGAAAGTCCCGACCGATGGCTCACGATCGCGATTTGGACCGGTTCCGGAATTGGCCGACTGACGGTTATGCCGCCTTTGCCCGGGCGAGACCGATCCGCGACAGCAGCAAGTTCAATTCCGCCGGCGGCTTCTGCTCGATACGGCGGTATTCCCGGCCGTCGCGGGTACGCTGGACGAGACCGAAATCGAAGAGGTCGCGGCGCAACATCGCGGCGTCGCCGAACAGGTGCAGGGTGTTCAGCAGATCGCTGATCTGACGTTCGGTGAACTCTCGGTCCGCCGGAATCTTCGACCAGAGGAACCAGAGGCAGACTTCCTGCAGCCCGCGCTTGCCGGGCCAGCGCACCAGCCTGCCCTCCTCGTCGAAATGGCGCGCTGTCTTCAGCACCCGCGCCTCATCGGGCGCCGGCATGTCGTCCAGCACCGGGCGCCACTCAGCGATGACCTCGGCCGTTTTGGCAGCGGCTCTAAAATGCTGGTAGTTGCGGAAACCCGCTGCGCGCGTCAGGAGATTGAGCATCTCCAGATGGCTCGGTTTGTGATCGAACCTGAGAATTTCGCTGCGGACGGATTTGGCGAAAGCCGACAGGTCGGCGATCTCCATGGGAAAGATGGATCTCGGCATGTCTTATCCTTAAACGCGCCATTCCCTAAAAATCAGGGTGTCGCTGGTCGCCGGCTTGTCGACTCGAGCACGGGATAAGTGCTGATGATCTTTTCATGTGCAGGTTTAGCTTCCCTTTCGGGACGGCGACGCCTCGGTGAACTGCAGACCGTGGCGCCGTTATAGCAGAGGTCGAAACGTCGTCAACTCGCAGCCGGCGCGCTCCGGTCGTCCCGCCGTTGTTGAAGGAATGCTTACCCTTCGCGGGCATGGTATTTGCTGGTAGAATCGATCCGAAATCGGCGGGGAGGATGCGCACGGATGCTCGAAAAGGCAAAGACCACGGTAAGCTACGGAGACGAGCCTGGCCTGCGCTTCGCCCTTGTCCTCGACGGGCACGGCGGCTGCAGGACGATGAATATGGCCGAGGCCTGCAGCTGGAAGCCGGGAGACGGTCTCGTCTGGCTGCATTTCGAGCGCGACCATCCGGCAACGGCGGACTGGATAAACACCAATGGCGGCTTCGATCCGCTGGTGGCGGAGGCGCTTCTTGCAGAGGATTCCCGCCCACGCGTCGAGCCCCTGGACGACGGGCTGCTGATCATCCTGCGCGGTGTCTGCGCCGCTCCGCCGGAAGAAGCAGAAAAAAGCTCCGAGGAGGTCGACCTCGTTCCCCTGCATATCTGGGTAGACGAACACCGACTGGTGACATTGCGCGACAGCGGCCATTATATCACGGCGCTGCGCGATATCCGGCGGGCGCTCGACAACGGCAAGGGTCCCCGGCAGGCGGGAGAACTGCTGGCGCTCGTCAGCGACAAGCTCGTCCGCGATCTCGAACCGGTGCTCGACGACATGGACGAAGAGGTCGATGAACTCGACGAGCTGATCTTCAAGGGGGAAGCGAGCGAGGTCCGCCAGAGGCTCAAGCTGCTGCGTCGCCGCGCCGTGCAGCTACGCCGCTATCTCGCGCCGCAACGCGACGCGCTCAACAGGATCGAGCACGACGACGCGCCATGGCTCAGGGAGCGGGACAAGCTTCGCTTTCGCGAGGTGATCGACAAACTGATGCGGTTCATCGAATATCTCGACGCGATCCGGGACCGGACCGGCATCCTTCATGACGACCTTTCCACCGTCATCGGCGAACGGATCGCGCGCAATTCCAACCGGCTTGCCGCGTTGGCGGCCCTTCTCCTGCCCCCGAGCGTCGTCGCCGGTCTCTTCGGCATGAATGTCGGCGGCATTCCCGGCGTCGACGAGACCTGGGCTTTCCTGATCATCGTTGCGCTCGTCGTCGTTATTTCCGCCGGCACGCTGTGGATTCTCAAGCGCATCGAGTGGCTTTGAGCCCCGCGTCAATGCGCCCGGCCGAAACCGCTTCGGCTATTCGGCGGCTTGAGAGATCCCTTCCCGAGGCTCGATACCGAGCATCTGCTTGAAGTCGTCGTGGCTCGGGCAGGTCGAAAGCCGGCGCTCCATGGCCTCGACCAGCCACCGACCCGCAGGTCCCAGCGGGTTTGCTGCCTTTCGCATGGCATAGAGCGGGTATTTGCTCTGCTCGTAGGCTTCGAGATCGAGCGCCACGAGAGTTCCGTCCATGATGTCCTTTCCGGCGACCGAAGCCGGCAGGCCGCCCCAGCCAAGACCGCCCTTGATCAGCTGGTGCTTCGTGGCGATGTCGCTGACGCGCCATGTCTTGTAGGACAGGACGTTGAAATCGCGGCCCTTCGTCAGACCGGACGTATCCGTGACGACCATCTGGACTTCCTCGCGCACGTCCGCGAGCGTCAGAGGTCGACCAAGTTTTGCAAGCGGGTGTTCGGCAGCGGCGACCGGAATCATGAAGGAGTAGCCGATCTTCTCCATCACCACCGAGTCTTCCTGCCGAAGGATCGATCCGCCTATACCGATATCGGCCTTCCCGGAAATGACCATCTCCATGACCATGCCGAGCTCGCCGACATTGAGATTGAGCGCCACGCTCGGGAATCTCTCCCGGAACTCACGCAGCTCCGCCACAACGGCATCCGACGGTACCATCACGCTCAGCGCCACCGACAGTTCTGCCTCCAGCCCCTGCTTGATGCTCTTCGCCCGGGCGCGCATCACCTGGAGGTCCGCGACGATGCGCCGGGCGTCGGTCAGCAGCGCCTTGCCCGCTTCGGTCAGCTTCGGCTGGCGGGCGCCGCTGCGCTCGAAGAGAGCAACTTCCAGCTGTGTTTCAAGATTGCCGATCGTATAGCTGACCACCGATTGCGCCCGGTTCAGCACCCGCGAGGCTGCGGAAAAGCTGCCCGTCTCGGCAACCGCCAGAAACACCTGCAACTGATCGAGTGTGGGATTTGCATCCATGGTCGTCATCCAGATTTTCGATAGATAGCTTCGATATTATCTCAGTTTTATCGATGGGCGTCCACGCCTATCTGTTCTCTCGACCACAGCGGATCCACCCGTTCTCCAATCCTTCTGCGGGCCCAAGACCGCAGATAAGATCTCCAGATAAGGAAAAAAAGCATGTCCTCCATCCTCCTCGTCACTTCCAGCCCGCGCGGCGACGACTCGCTGTCCAGCAAGGTCGCCCATGACCTCGCCAACGAACTGAGCGCCCGCGACAATGGTACGTCGGTCGTCCATCGCGATCTCGGCGCCAACCCGATCCCGCATCTCGACAGCGTCACCACGTCCGCCATCCGCAAGCCGGCGGCCGACCGCACCCCGGCAGAAGCTGCCGCCGCCGACTATTCCGACAAGCTGGTCGCCGAACTGCTGGCTGCCGACACCGTGGTCATCGCCACCGGCCTCATCAACTTCAACATCTATTCGACGCTGAAGAGCTGGATCGACAACATCGCCCGCGCCGGCCAGACGTTCCGCTACACGGCTGAAGGCCCGGAAGGCCTCGCCAAGGGCAAGAAGGTCTATATCGTGCTTGCATCCGGCGGTGTCTATTCCGAGGGCCCGGCCTCCGGCATGAACCATGCCGTCCCTTACCTGACGACCGTCCTCGGCTTCATGGGCATGACCGATGTGGAAGTCATTTATGTCGAAGGCGTCGCCTTCGGCCCCGAAGCTGCTGAAAAGGCGATCGCCAGCGCCCAGCAGCGCAATCGGCAGCTCGCTCTCGCCGCTTAAGCCGTCCCTGCGCCTGACGGGACGAGCCTGCCAAGACGGCCGTGGACATTGTCCCGGCCGTCATTTTTTGCGCGGTAGAGCCGCTCGTCGGCGCCCCCGAGCAGCGCATCGAGCGCATGTCCGTCTTCCGGGGCCGTGGCGACGCCGATCGAGACGGTGACGCATTGGCCGTCGGGACGAATGACCGAACGGCAGATGGCGGTCCGCAGGCGTTCGGCGATCATCAGGGCGCTGTCGTGGTCGGTGTCGGGCAGGATCAGCACGAATTCCTCACCGCCGAAGCGGGAGAGATGGTCGCTCGGGCGGGAACCGGCCTGCAGGCATACGGCAACCTCCTTCAGCACCTCATCCCCCTTCAGATGGCCGAAGAGGTCGTTGACCTGCTTGAAATGATCCGCGTCGACGATGATGAGGCTGAGCCCTTTTCCACGATCGAGACAGCGGTGAATGAGCTTCGGAACATCTGCCTCCAGGCGCCCGCGGTCGAAAAGACCGGTCAACCCGTCGACCCCGCTCTTGGCAAGCAGCGCCTGATAACGCTCGCGAAACGTCAGGTCGTTGAAGATATCGGTAATCTCGCGCGTCGATCTGGCGAGCCGCGGGATCTGCTCAATCTTGAGATAGACGGCAAACAGCATGGAATAGAGCACCACGGACAGCAGCTTGGCATACCACCCGCCGAAGAAGACCGAAGGCGGCGCGCCGAAGAGGATGTTCAGCCCCGAATAAAAACCGATCTGGTCGAAAGTCAGGACAGCTGCGCCGCTGATCGCGAAACGCAGCACGACATTGTTGCCCAGAACCCGGCCCAGCCGTTCGTAGAGCAGGATGATGCCGATCGCGTCGACATAGAGCAGCGCCGTGCCCCACACCATCAGCCAGCCCATCTCGCTCAGGAACGCCATGTCGGCGGCGCGGCCGCCCGGCAGTGCCACGACTTCATGCACCTGGAGAATCTGAGCGATGCCAACCGTCAGGAGATTGCCGAGGAAAAGCCCGTAGATTGGCTGGCGGACGACTGCCGCGTCCTCCTTCAGGTAGAGGAGCAGGATCATCATCAGCTTGCCGGCAAAAAAGACCGATGAGCCTGGCGAAACGGTGCCGAACGGAAGATCGATGTAGAAGACCGCGGCGAGGTAGGTCTCCATGAAATGCATGACGCCGAGAGCGGCCAGGAACACCCCGAGGCCGAGCTGACGACGGAAATGCAGGAACGCCGTCATGACAGAGAAGTAGATCACCGCTTCCAGAAGGAAGAGGGCTAGATTGAACGCTTGCATTTCGATCCGCTTCCACCCCCTGCAGGTGCTATACCGCTGTAACGGCTATCGTTTTACGTGCTCCAACCCATGCGGATTATGGCCATTATGCATGACTATGCAATAACGGCTGGTGGGTTTCCCCTTCGAACGCGAGGTAATCCTGGATCTCCGGCAGCTTCTTCGGCACGTTACGGAGCTGAGTGGCGATCACCGGATCGATTTCGCGCGTGATCTCGCTGACTTTCCGGGGCTTGCCGAGAAGATAACCCTGCAGCTCGTCGCAGCCTGCATGCGCGAGGAACAGTGCCTGCTCGGTCGTTTCGACGCCTTCCGCGACGATCTTCATGCCCAGGCCGGTGCCGAGGTCTATGATCGTGCGTACAATGATCTGCGCATTGTCGACCAGGTTCAGGTTGTTGACGAAGCTGCGGTCGATCTTGATCGTGTCGAACGGGTAACGGCTGAGATAGCTCAGGGACGAATATCCCGTGCCGAAATCGTCGAGCGCGATGTGGAAACCCATGCGCTTCAGGTCGTTGAGGATCTGCACGGCGCGCTTGTCGTCCTCGATCAGCACGCTTTCGGTGATCTCGAGCTCGATCCGGTGCGGATCGGCGCCGGTGCGCTTCAGCAGGTCGGCAAGATCGGCGACGAAATCCGAGTGACGAAACTGCAGCGGGCTGACGTTGACGCTGATATGGCCGTCGAGGTCGTCGAGTATTCTGCAGGCCTCGGCGAGCACCCAGGCGCCAAGCCGGATGATCTTGCCGGAAGCTTCGGCAACCGGAATGAAATCGCCAGGGCTGATCATGCCGCGCTTCGGATGGAACCAGCGCAGCAGCGCCTCGTGGCCGATGATGAGGCCGCTTTCCGCCTCGACACGCGGCTGCAGGTAGAGTTCGAATTCGCCCCGCTGCAGGGCGATTTCCAGATCGACTTCCAGCGCCCGGCGCTTTTCGATCAGTTCGTTCATGCCGGGCCTGAACATGCGGCAGGCGTTCCGGCCGGCATTCTTGGCATGATAGAGCGCAACGTCGGCGCAGCCGATCAGCGCGTCCATGTCCCCCGCGTTTTCGGGGCACAGCGCGCCGCCGATGCTGACGCTGATATTGACCTGCTCGCCGTGGCCGATATCGATCGGGTGGGCCATCGCGGCGAGCAGCCGATCGCCGAATTTCTCCAGTTCGTCGGTATCGGACGTATGGGCGATGATGACGGCGAACTCGTCGCCGCCGAGCCGGGCGACGATGTTGTCCGGACCTGCCTCGGCCGCAAGCCGGACGGCGGTTTCGCGGATCACAGCGTCGCCCGACTGATGGCCGTGGATGTCGTTGATGTCCTTGAAGCGGTCGAGATCGACCATCAGGACGCCGCATCCCTTGCCGTTTCCAGCCGCGTCCACCAGTTCGGTCAGCCGCTCGGAAAACAGCACACGGTTCGGCAGCCCGGTCAGCGGATCGTGGAGAGCGAGGTAGCGCATGCGGCTCTCCGCCAGCTTGCGCTCCCGGAGGTCGACGAGGCAGCCGATACGGGCTTTCTCGCCGCGATAGAGGATGTCGCGGCCGCGCGCCTCGACGGGAATCTCCTCGCCGTTCGCCAGCGTCACGCGGATCTCGTGGCTGTTGTCGTCGTTGCGTTTCATCATGTCGACGACGCGGATCGTCTCGCCGTCATGCAGGAAATCGAACGCGGAACGGCCGATGATCTCGGCAAGCGGCAGGCCGATCATCTTGCCGAGCTGTTCGTTGCCGTCGACGATGACCCCGTCCCGGTGGATCAGGATCGCCTCGAACGTAGCGTTCGCCAGCGCTGCGACGCGCTCTGATTCCTCGTTGTCGCGCCGGAGCTCGATCAGCTCTCCGCGGCTGCGCTCCTCCTCCTCGACATTGTCCATCAGCCGGTTGAAGAGGCCGGTCAGCTTTTCCGCCTCGTCGCCCTTGACCATGGGAAGGCGCTTGCGCAGGTCGGCATTGCCGCCGAGAAGATCGGTCAGTGCGTCCTCCACGTGGCCGACGCCGAGGCGGGTCGCGTGTTCGGCGAGGTTCAGCCCTTCCTCTTCGTCCTTCGCCGAAACCCGGATCCGCATCAGCCGGTCGGCCGCCCAGAAAAAGGCGTAGCCGAGACCGAAGGACCAGTAGAAATTGACGCCGACGCCGACCAGCTGCACATGCAGCTGCGCCAGCCTGCCGCCAGCCGGAAGCTGATCGACCGGCGCGAGAAGCGCCAGAAGCAGGGTTCCGGTGACGCCGGCAAAGGCATGCACGCCGATCGCGCCGACAGCGTCGTCGATCTTGAGCCTTCTCTCGATGAAGGCATTGCCGAAGATCGCCACCGCGCCGCCGATCGCCCCGACCATCAGGGCGCTTGCCGGATCGAGGATGTGGCAGCCGGCGGTGACCGCAACCAGCCCGCCGAGCATGCCGGAATTCGATTTTTCCGGAAGGATGACGCCGTCCTGGTAGAAGCCGATGACATAACCGACGCAGGTGCCCATGCCGCCGGCCAGTACCGTGTTCATGATGATCGGCGCCACCTGGTCGGTAACGCCGAGCGTCGAACCGCCGTTGAAGCCGATCCAGCCGATGAAGAGCAGCAGCGCGCCGGTGGTCGACAGGACCGGGCTATGGCCGGCGATCCTGACCGGCGTTCCGTCATCATTGAACTTGCCGATGCGCGGGCCGATGACCATGCAGGCCGCAAGCGCCACCCAGCCGCCGGTCGAATGCACGACCGTGGAGCCGGCGAAATCGACGAAACCCATCTGCGACAGGAAGGCCGAGGCATTCGGGAACAGCGCCGAGCCCCAGGCCCAGTGCACGAAGACCGGATAGATCAGCCCCGACATGAACAGCGAACCGAACACATAGGCCGACAGCTTCATACGCTCGGCAACGGCGCCCGAGACAATCGTCGCGGCAGTACCGCAAAACATGACCTGGAAGACGAAAAAGGCCGACTGCCAGCTGTCTAGATCGCGCAGGAAATAGAACTCGCTCTGCGTCCCGAACAGGAAGCCGTTCGAACGGCTGAAGGCGATCATGAAGCCGACCGCGGCGAACGCGACGACGCCGAAGACAAAATCGAGAAGGTTTTTCTGCGCCACGTTGATCGAATTCTTCGAGCGCACCATGCCGGCTTCGAGAAGAAGGAAACCGACCTGCATCATCATCACCAGCCCGGCGGCGACGAGAACCCAGGTCATGTCCAGTCGGGAGGTGCCCGAAGGAAGATCATCCGCGAAGGCAAAACCTGGAATAAGGCCGCCGGAAAGCCCGGAGCCGAAAAAAAGCATAAAATATGACCAGCGAGATCGCATCAAAAGTCGACCGCAGAAAAAAGCATCGGAACAGATGCTTCAAGCTATCGCTAATGCTTTAATTTTGAGTGTGGTCGGCAATTTTTGCGATCACAATGCGGAACGCATGTCACGCGGAGCGCGACTTCTCCCCATCGGAAAACAGCGAGGGACCATTCTGGTCGATGATCTGCTGAGCCTTGCGGACGGTATATTCGACCGCGTCGTCCATGGAGGTGAAGACGTCGGCGCGGACGAAATTGCGCACCAGGGTCTCGCCGTCTATGTCCTTTTCGATACGTCCGGCCAGCCGGAACTGCGAGCCTTCGCGGATCGGCGCGGGATGGATGATGCAGCCGCCATGCTCGACAGGCTTGGCGGAAGCAGCAGGTGCCTCGGCCGATTTGCCGCCACCGGAGAACATCGAGAAAATATTGGACAGAAACGAAGCCATGGCGGCTGCCTAGCATATTCCTGCGCAGGCAGGAAGCAGGGTACCCAAGGAAAAGTCACGGTTCGACGTCTCATATCCACCCGCACAATTAGGAGCCTGACCGCATGAAATGGAAGATCGCCGCAGCCGTCCCTCTCGTCATCGCCGCCGCGCTTTGGGTCGGCAATACCTCGCTTTTCTCCAGCTTTCCCAGCGACAAGCCGCTCAGGATCATCGCCCATCGCGGCCAGCACCAGCTTTTCGACGCCACCAACGTGAAGAACGACACCTGCACCGCAAGCCTGATGCTGCCGCCAACGCACGGCTTTCTGGAGAACACCATTCCGGGCATGAAGGCCGCCTTCGATGCCGGCGCCGACGTGGTCGAACTCGACGTGCATCTGACGCCGGACAAGCAATTCGCCGTCTTCCACGACTGGACGCTCGATTGCCGCACCGAGGCCAAGGGCGTCACGGAACAGACGCCGATGCCGGTTCTGAAGACACTCGACATCGGCTACGGCTACACCGCCGATGGCGGCCGGACCTTTCCGTTCCGAGGTCAGGGCAAGGGCCAGATGCCGACTTTGCCGGAGGTTTTTGCCGCCCTGCCGGACGGCCGCTTCCTGATCAACTTCAAGAGCCGCCGCGCGGAAGAAGGCGAAGCTCTGGCCGCCCTGCTCAACAGCCAGCCGCCCGCCCGCGCAGCGACATTCGGCGTCTATGGCGGCAACGAGCCGACCGAAAAAGCGGTCGGCTCGGTCGCAGGCCTTCCGGGCTATTCGAACCGCACGGCAAAATCCTGCCTTCTCACCTACCTGGCGCTCGGCTGGAGCGGCTACGTGCCGCAAGCCTGCCGCGATACCCTGGTTCCGGCCCCGGCCAACCTCGCCTTCCTCCTCTGGGGCTGGCCGGAGCGTTTCTACGACCGGATGCAGGCAGCCGGATCGGACGTGGTCCTGATCGGCCCGTTCGAGGCCGGCGACGCCGGATCCTCCGGCATAGACGACCGCGACACCTGGGACATGGTCCCTTCAGGCTTTCCGGGCCTCGTCTGGACCAACGTGATCGAGAAGACCCGGCCAGAGGCGGAGCGCCGCGGCTTCTGCGCCCTGCCCTCCCGGCCACATATCTGCGGCTAGGTCGACGATCTGCGGCCGATAGACTTCCCGCCGTCACGAAGCCCGCCTATCATCTCCCTTGGTTCGGAGGGAGCGCCGGATGCGGAGGAGTTTCCTGTCATGGCGGACGGTCATTTATGTCTGCGCGATCCTGGTCGCCGCCTTCGGAGTGATGCTGATGTCCGGCCCGCGCATGCCCGCTGACGGTTTTCCCGCTTTCGACAAGGCCCGCCTCGGCACCGATATCGACGCCTATCTCGCCGCCGGTGAAAGCCGCTATCCGGATATTCGGCCGGGGGCCGCCAAACGCATCGTCTGGGCCGATCCGGCAACGAAGGCAAAGACGTCCTTCGCGATCATCTACCTGCACGGTTTTTCGGCTTCGGCCGAGGAGATACGCCCCCTGCCCGACCGCGTCGCGGCAGCGCTCGGCGCCAATCTCTTTTTCACCCGGCTCGCCGGCCATGGCCGCAGCGGCGACGCCATGGGCGAGCCAAGCCTCGAATACTGGCTGGCGGATTTTTCCGAAAGTCTCGCGATCGGTGAAGCGCTCGGCAATCGCGTCATCGTCATCGGCACCTCGACCGGCGCCTCGCTTGCGACGCTCGCGCTGGCCGATCCGAAGATCGCATCGCGCATCTCGGCCGCCGTCTTCGTGTCGCCGAACTATGGCATCAACAGTTTTGGCGCTTTCCTGCTGACGACACCGGTCGCACCGCAGCTTTCAAGGCTGCTGCTGGGCAAAAGCCGCGGCTTCACGCCCTATAACGACCGTCACGCCGCCCACTGGACGACCCGGTATCCGACAAGCGCGCTGCTGCCGATGGCGGCCCTTGTCAAACTCTCCGTCGTGAGCCCGGTCGAGCAGATCAAGACGCCGGCGCTGTTTCTCCATTCGTCGCTCGATCAGGTCATCCGTCCCGACAAGGTGCGCGAAGTCGCCGGGCGCTGGGGCGGACCTCACGCGCTTTTCGATGTGGGAAAGACCGGCGATCCCGGCAACCATGTGATTGCCGGCGACATCACCTCGCCGACGACGACCGGGCCGCTTGCCGACCGGACCATCGCCTGGCTCAACGGCATCCTCAAATGACGAGGTTCGCCAGGATCTCGTTCTCGGTGATATCCTGGTAGCCCATGCCGGCGGCTTCGAAGCGTTCGAGCAGGCCGGCGAAATTCTCCGGCCTTGCGGTTTCGATGCCGATCAGGATCGAACCGAAATTGCGCGCCGATTTCTTGAGATACTCGAACCGGGCGATATCGTCTTCCGGGCCCAGCAGATTGAGGAAATCGCGCAGCGCGCCGGGGCGCTGGGCAAGCCGCAGCACGAAGTACTTCTTGAGACCGGAATAGCGCATGGCGCGTTCCTTGACGTCGGGTAAGCGCTCGAAATCGAAATTGCCGCCCGAGACGACGCAGACCACCGTCTTTCCGGCCAGCTTTTCGCATCCCAGCATCTCCAGCGCCGTGATCGACAGGGCGCCCGCCGGCTCCAGCACGACACCCTCGACGTTGAGCATCTCGGTGATCGTCACGCAGATGGCGTTTTCCGGCACCAGCAGGACCTGATCCGGCGAAAAGCCCTTCAGCGCCTCGAAATTCAGGTCGCCGATCCGCGCCACCGCCGCGCCATCGACGAAATTATCCAGCTTGGCGAGCGTGATCGGCTCGCCCGCCTCGAGGCTCTTCTTCAGGCTCGGCGCTCCCTCCGGCTCGGTGAAGAGAAAGTCTTCCCGCTTGACGATGTCCTTCAGGTAGCCGGTCGTGCCCGACGAAAGTCCGCCGCCGCCGACTGGCAGGATGACCAGATCGGGCGTCACGCCTTCCGGCAATTGCTCGACCAGTTCCGCCGCGACGGTCGCCTGGCCCTCGATGATGTCGGCGTCATCGAAAGGCGGCACCATGACGCCGCCGATCTCTTCCACATGGGCGCGGGCCGCCGCATAGCACTGGTCGAAAATGTCGCCGATCAGCCTGATGGTGATGAACGGACCGCCGAACATGCGGGTCTTGTCGATCTTCTGCTGCGGCGTCGTCACCGGCATGAAGACCACGCCCGGCACCTCGAAATGGCGGCAGACGAAGGCAAAACCCTGCGCATGATTGCCGGCCGAGGCGCAGACGAAGGTCTTGCCCCTGGCGCCTGACGCGATCGCCTTGCGCAGGAAGTTGAAGGCACCGCGGATCTTGTAGGAGCGGACCGGGGACAGGTCCTCGCGCTTCAGCCAGATTTCGGCACCATAACGGCGGCTGAGGTGCTCGTTCATCTGCAGCGGCGTTTCGGGAAAGATCTCCCGCATCGCCACTCTGGCTTCGTCCACGCCCGCTTTCGTCACGCCTGCCTTGGTCACACCCGCCTTGGTCACGTCTGCCTCGGTCACATCGGCCATCCATTGAATTTCAAGAATGGTCCCGCTATGCCATAGGCTTACGGCTGAGACAAAGCTTCTTTCAGTTGCCGCGAACTTCGGGACAACCATTTTTTGAACGCCAATCTTCTTCGGTCGATCATCTACATGACGGCGCTCTGCGCACTCTACCTGTCGCTCGCCATGTTCCTGCCGGCGATGGTGGACCTTTATTACGGGCATCGCGACTGGCAGGTCTTCGCGATGTCCGGCTTCATGGTCGGCGGACTTGCGGCGGCAGCGGCGCTTGCGACCCATGGCCCACCGCCGGTCTTCAACAAGCGGCTGGGTTTCCTGCTGGTCAACGTGTTGTGGGCGATGTTTTCGGTAGTGGGCGCCATCCCGCTCTTCCTTGCCGAACACGAGCTCTCGTTTGCACAGGCGCTGTTCGAATCGATTTCCGGCATCACCACCACCGGCTCGACGGTGATCGTCGGGCTGGACACCATGCCGCCCGGCATCCTGCTCTGGCGCTCGCTGCTCTGCTGGTTCGGCGGCATCGGAATCGTCGGCCTCGGCCTGTTCGTCCTGCCGTTCCTGAAAGTCGGCGGCGCCTCGATCTTCAAGCTCGAATCGTCGGAGACCAACGACAAGCCGTTCGCCCGGCTTGCGAGTTTCACCCGGGCCTTCCTGATCGTCTACGTGCTGCTGACGCTTGCCTGCACCGTTGCATACGATCTTGCCGGCATGGACCATTTCGATGCGCTGAACCATGCGATGTCGACGATCGCGACGGCCGGTTTCTCGACGCACGACATGTCGTTTGGCTATTTCGACAACAACGGCCTTCTGGTCGTCGGCACCGTCTTCCTGGCGATCTGCAGCCTGCCGTTTTCTGTGCTGATCCTGCTTGCCGTGCGCGGGCGGCTGGATACGCTGCGCGATCCGCAAATCCTGGTTTTCCTCGGATATCTCTGCGTCATCTCGATCGGCGTTGCGGTCTACCATCACCTGAGGAATGGCATCGAACTCGACGACGCGCTGATCCATTCGTTCTTTAACATCACCTCGATCCTGTCGACCGGCGGCTTTGCAAGTGACGACTATACGCTCTGGGGACCGTTCGCGGTGCTTGTGGCCTTCTTCGCCACCTTCATGGGCGGCTGCTCCGGTTCGACGGCCGGCGGCATCAAGGCCTATCGTTTCGTGGTGATGGTCAACGTCATCCGCGCCGGGCTGAACAAGCTCATCTATCCGAACGCGATCTATCCCGTGCGTTACGGCAGCCTGACGGTGGATGCCGAGACCCAGCGCGCGGTCTTCCTGTTCGTCAGCCTCTATATTTTCCTCTGGGTGGTCGGCAGCGTCGGCATGGCGCTGTTCGGCTACGACGTCCTGACCGCCACGTCCTCGGTCATCACCGCGCTGTCGAATGTCGGTCCCGGCATCGGCCCGATCGTCGGCCCGGTCGGCAACTTCTCGACGATCAGCGATCCCGCTCTCTATCTGCTCTCGCTGATGATGCTGCTCGGCCGTCTCGAAATCCTGACCGTGCTGGTGCTGCTGACGCCGATCTTCTGGCGCCACTAGGCCGGCACGCGGAGGAAACGGATCGGCCCGCCGGGCTCGTCGTCATCGAAGACCGCGCAGGTCAACTCGCCGCCGAATACGCAGCCGCTGTCGATATTGGTGCGGTTGCCGACCGTCTGCGGATTGCCGGGAAGCGGCGTGTGGCCGTGGCAGAGATGCCGGCCCCAGAATTCGCCGTCGTCATCGCTTGCAAATCGCTTCCAGGTCAGGTCGCGCTCCCGCTGCCCATCGAGCGGCAGCGTCTCGTCGACGCCGGCATGCACGAAGATGCGATGCTCGTCGATATGGATCAGCGGACGATGCGCACACCATGACAGCACCTGCGGCGGCACGTAGCCGTCGAAGGAAACCATCGTCTCGCGGCCGCCATTGTCGAGCCAGATGATCTCGTCATGCCCGCGGTTCTGATGCGCGCGGACCATCATGTCTTCATGGTTGCCCTTGAGCGCCGTCCACCGCCACCCTTCCTTGCGCGGCCCGGCCATGACGAGGTCGAGCACGCCCCTGCTCTTCGGCCCGCGATCGATATAGTCGCCGATGAACACCACGTGCCCGGAAGGCGCATGGTCCTCCACATGCCCGAGCAGTTCCTTCAGCTGCGCCAGGCAGCCGTGGATATCGCCGATGGCAAAGGTAAAGCCCAAAGCACGCCTCCATCAAAATGGATATCAAACGGTCTTCATCGCAAACGGTTGCAGGCAGGGTCAGGCTTGGTGCGGACGGCGGGGATCGAACCCGCATGACCAAAGGCCGAGAGATTTTAAGTCTCTTGCGTCTACCAGTTTCGCCACGTCCGCATGGGCGTCCTGTTTCTTGAAGTTGCGGGGCGTCGTCAAGCACCCAAATCGCGGAAGCGGTTCGCCAGCCACGAAAAAAGCTTGGCCTGACGAACAAAGGGCGCGGAGGTCTCTCGCCGCGCCCTTCAGAAATTATCGCAATTCAATCAGGCAGCGAGCTTGGCAGCCAGCTTGGCGACGTGGGCGCCCTGGTACTTTGCGCCTTCGAGTTCGATCTCGGAAGGCTGGCGCGAGCCGTCGCCGTTGGTGATCGTGCTGGCGCCGTAGGGCGAACCGCCCTTGACTTCTTCGGTGCCCATCTGGCCGGCAAAGGCGTAGGGCAGGCCGACGACCGCCATGCCCTGGTGCAGGAAGGTCGGAATGAAGCCGAGGATGGTCGATTCCTGGCCGCCGTGCTGGGTGGCGGACGAGGTGAACATCGAGCCGAGCTTGCCGACCAGCTTGCCCTGTGCCCAGAGGCCGCCGGTCTGATCCCAGAAATTGCGCATCTGCGACGCGACCGTGCCGAACCGGGTGCCGGCGCCGACGATGATCGCGTCGTATTCGGTGAGTTCCTCGACGGTCGCGACCGGAGCCTGCTGGTCCATCTTGTAGTAGGAAGCCTTTGCGACCTCGTCCGGAACCAGTTCCGGTACGCGCTTGACCGTCACGTCGGCGCCTGCCGACTTTGCGCCTTCCGCAACGGCATAGGCCATCTTTTCGATGTGGCCGTAAGCGGAATAATAAAGCACGAGAACCTTCGCCATGATCTTCTCCATTCGATGTCTGGTGTGTGAACAAGGCCGTCTGCGGCCAGAACCAGACCCACATGTAACGGCTTCACCAGTGAGCGACAGCCCTTGCGAGGTCTACGCACTGTTCAGGATTCGGAGACGATATTTCGCTTGCGGATCATAAATTCGTAACAGACGCGGTTTCTGCGTCCCTCCCGACAAAATTGCTTCTGCCTTCAAAAAATTGAGCTTAGGAGTGTGGCACTTACGGAGGAATATCCATGTCTGAAGCGTCGCAGCCATCCTTAATCGTCACCGCCGCCATGCTCGCGATCGGCGATGAACTTTTGTCCGGCCGGACCAAGGACAAGAATATCGGCCATCTCGCCGATCTGCTGACGCTGTCGGGCATCGATCTCAAGGAAGTGCGGATCGTCGCCGACGAGGAGGATGCGATCGTCGAGGCGCTGAATGCGCTACGCGGCCGTTACGACTATGTCTTCACCTCGGGCGGCATCGGGCCTACCCATGACGACATCACCGCCGATGCGATCTCAAAAGCCTTCGGCGTGCCCTGCATCCACGACCCGGATGCGATGAAACTGCTTGCCGACATGTACAAGCGCCGGGAGATGGAATTCACCGAGGCGCGCCAGCGCATGGCCCGCATGCCCGAGGGCTCCAGGCATATCGCAAACCCGGTCTCGACCGCCCCGGGCTTCATCATCGGCAATGTCTATGTAATGGCCGGCGTGCCGCAGGTTTTCCAGGCGATGGTCGACAACGTGCTGCCGATGCTGCGCTCGGGCGCAAAAATGCTGTCGCGGGCGCTGCCCTGCCCCTATGGCGAAGGCGATATCGGCACGCTTCTGTCGGCCGTGCAGAAGGCGCATCCGGAGACCAGCATCGGCTCCTATCCGAAATATGACGGGCAGCGGTTCTCGACCGAGATCGTCGTGCGCGCCCGCGATCCGCAGGTTCTCGATGCGGCAGCACTAGCCGTGGCGGAGATGATCGCCGGCATCGACCGCGCCAAGATCGCCACCAATCCGACAGCCGACGCCTGACCCGCGGCACTCAGTCTTCTCTTCGCCGACGGCCCGCTCCTTGACCGGGATCAAAGCGCGACACACGTATTTATGTGACACTGGTTCCCAATCCCGCAGAACCAGTTGATGAGGAGGCACGGCCATGGCCTACAAGACCATTCTAGCGGTTCTCGACACACCTCAAAACGCCGGGCCGATCACCGATTACGGGATCGCGCTCGCCGAACGTTTTTCCGCCCACCTGATCGGCGTCCACGCAGAAACGCTGGCCGCCGTGCCGCTGATCGCGCCGATGGAAATTCCGGATCCCTCCGCAGTGCAGATCCTGCAGGACGCGGCGCAGAAGGAGACGGCGGAGGTGGAACGGATCTTCAGGCAACAGTCGTCCCGCGAGGGACTTTCCATCGAATGGCGCAGTTTCATGTCGTCGGCGGGCTACGGCTCCCATTCGGTCATGGATACCGCCCGCTCCGTCGATCTGATCGTTGCGAGCCAGAGCGATCCGGCGCATGCCGATCACCGCGCCGATCTCGAGACTTTCCTCTTCGACAGCGGCCGACCGATGCTGCTCGTCCCCTACACGTTGAAGGTGCCGCAACCGATCAAGCGGGTGATGATCGCCTGGAACGGTTCGCGGGAGGCGGCGCGGGCAACCTTCGATTCGATGCCGTTCCTTAAAGCTGCCGATAGCGTCGAGGTCTTCTGCGTCGATCCGAGCGACCGCGGCGGCCAGACGCCTGAAATGGCAGGCGCCGAGATCGCGACCACCCTTGCCCGGCACGGGATCAACGTGACGCTGTCGACGCAGGGAAAGAGCGGCAAGTCTGCGGCTGCAGCGATCGAGAACCATCTGTCGGAAGGCAGCGTCGATCTTCTGGTGATGGGTGGCTACGGCCATTCGCGCTGGTGGGAAATGCTGTTCGGCGGCGTGACGCGCAGCCTGCTCGATTCGATGACGGCGCTGACTTTGCTTTCCCGCTGACAAATCCTTGCGTCTACGGGCGAATTGCCGCTATTAGCGAGAGCCAGCAACATGCTTTCGCTAATGGTGGCCAGCCTCATGTCTCTTCCCGAAAAAGCCTTCCCCGTTTCCTGGGATCAATTCCATCGTGACGCCCGGGCGCTTGCCTGGCGTCTCGCAGGCCTCAAGCGGGATTTCCGCGCGATCGTCTGTATCACCCGCGGCGGCCTGGTGCCGGCGGCGATCATTTCGCGCGAACTCAATATCCGCCTCATCGAGACGGTCTGCATCGCCTCCTATCACGACTACGTCAACCAGGGCGAAATGAACCTGCTCAAGGGAATCACGCCCGAACTGATGGTCGATGAGGGCGCCGGCGTCCTGGTCATCGATGACCTGACCGATACCGGCAAGACGGCATCGGAGGTGCGCGCCATGCTGCCGAAGGCGCATTTCGCCTGCGTCTATGCCAAACCCTCCGGCGTGCCGACCATCGACACTTTCGTCACGGAAGTCAGCCAGGACACCTGGATCTACTTCCCCTGGGACATGGGCTTCACCTATCAGGAGCCGATCGCCAAAGCGGACCGCAGCTAGCCTGGAGCAGCCAGGTTTCGGGCGCGGCGCGACGACGTGGAGCCATCTCCGCAAGAGCGCTTCGTGCGGACGAGCCCACTAAATCCGGCGCGTCCCGAAGACCTGCGGTGAAAGTCATTCATTTCGGCTCGTGAAGGCTCGAGGAGAACGCCTCGCGGCTTGAATTTGGCATTCATCAAGGAACTCGCGTCGAGATCTCGCCCCAGGCGAGTATATTTCTCCGCTTTCCCCATGAGGGCGTCCTAATTTTATTTTTTCTTCATATAAAGAAGGAACACTGTCGTCCGTAGGCTTTGCCTGACAATGGCGGCACGGGCATGATGCCTGTCGTGTAACACTCTCAGCGTACGATGTCCGAGTTCAATCCGCCAGGCTGGGGTCCCCCCGGTCGCGTCTGCACGACATCGAGGCCCGCATGCGTGATTTTCTGAATAGGATGCCGCTGACCACGAAACTGGCGGCGCTTATCGTCGCGGTCAACATTTGTGGCATTTCCGCCCTGGCCACCTATACCTGGATATCCGAAACGCGCTTGCTGATCAGCACGGCGACGGCACATTGGTCGCGCGGCGCCGAGCAGTTCGCGTCGGTTGCGGCCGGCGGCGTGAAATGGGGCAAGGTCAACGCGGTGCGGGAAGCCTATGCTCTGCAGCGCGACAACCCTACCCTCGACCTCGTCCAGTTCGCTGCGTTCAACGCCGAGCTCGCCCCGGTCGACATCTGGGCACGCGAAGGCGTGGCAGGCGTCCTGTCTTCCGCCGAATTGGCCCAGGCGATCGGCCAGAAACCCGACAGCACGGTTGTCGATACGACGCTGGCTTCGAGGGGTCTGGTCGGAATCGTTGTGCCCCTGCCCGCAGACAAATCCGGCAAGGTCACGGGCTATCTCTTCACTGCCTGGTCGGTAGAAAAGATCCTCGCCACGGCGCAGCAGGAAGTGCTGAACACCCTGCTTATCCAATTGCTCATCATCACCGTTGCGGTCACAGCCTTCCTCTTGGCAATGCGCCGACTTGTAGGACGCCCTGTTAGGAACCTCAGTGCGCGCATCATCGCCTTGCAAACCGGCGACCTCACATCCCCGGTCGACTACCAGCGCAATGGGGACGAGATCGGCGTTCTCTCCCGCGCGCTGGAAGTGTTCCGCGGCGAGGCTATTGCGAAGGTTGAAGAGGAGCGTATCGCTGCGGAGCAGCGCCAGTCGCTTGACGAGGAACGCGCCCGTAATACGAGGATCACCGAGGAAACCAGCAACACGCAACGCGCCGTCATGGCACAGCTCGGACACTCGCTGGAAAAGCTTGCCGGAGGTGACTTTTCGATTCATCTCGATGGTCTCGGGCCGGATTTTGAAAAACTGCAGCTGGACTTCAACAACATGGTCGAGGCGGTTGCCGCCGCCCTGACGGAGATCAAGGAAGCGTCCCACCAGGTGGAAGATCGCTCCAGCGAGCTTGCCGGCGCCGCCGACCAGCTGGCTCAGCGCACGGAACGACAGGCCGCCGCTCTCCAGGAGACCGCCGCCTCCCTTGGCCAGGTCACAACAACGGTCAGAACCTCTTCACAGAAGGCGGAGAGCGCCGGGCACCTCGTCGAGGAGACGAAGAAGGGCGCCCATTCCTCGGCAACCGTCGTCCGCAATGCGATCGGGGCGATGGACCGGATCCAGGCCTCGTCCAGCCAGATCGGCCACATCATCGGCGTTATCGACGAGATCGCCTTCCAGACCAATCTCCTGGCGTTGAATGCCGGCGTCGAGGCGGCCCGCGCGGGCGAGGCCGGCAAGGGTTTTGCAGTCGTTGCCCAGGAGGTCCGCGAGCTGGCCCAGAGATCGGCCAATGCGGCCAAGGAAATCAAGGTTCTGATCACCAGCTCCAATCAAGAGGTCGCCGCAGGCGTCGGGCTTGTCAACGACACGGGCGATGCCCTTCTCCAGATCGGCGACCAGATCAACCGCATCAGCGACAGCATCGTTTCGATCGTCCAGTCCTATCGGGAACAGGCCACGGGCCTGCAGGAGATCAACACCGCGATCAATCAGATGGATCAGGCTACGCAGCAGAATGCCGCGATGGTGGAGGAAACCAATGCGGCCTGCCAGGAACTGCTCTCGCAAGGCCGTCTGCTGCTGAGTTCGGCCAGCAGCTTCACTGTCGGAGAAACAGCCGGAAATGGTGCCCGGACCCATTCCGAATCGGGGAGACATCAATCTCTCTCCGACAAAAGAGCCGGCTTTGCCGCTCCGTTCAGACAAGCGTCCTGAAGACGCCTCTGCGGCGGCATGACCTCATAAACGTCAGCAACCTATGTAAGGGAAACACCTATGCATAAGATCATCGCCATGCTCCTTCTCGGCAGCACCGTATCCGCCCTGCCGCTTGGCACGGCTCTGGCCGAGGAGGCCCACGTCGCGCCGGTGACCGAATATGTCACCGGTAAAGTAAAGCCCTGGCTCACCGACGCAGTGATCATTTCGGCGATCAAGGCCCAGAATGCCACCAACGCCAAGCTGAGCGACGCCGATATCCTGGTGCTCGACAAGAAATGGCGCGCCGAAGTCGACGGTTCCAATCGTGCGACGATCGACAGCGTGCTGAACAACGCCCTGTCGAAACTTCTCGTGGAAAAGAAGGAAAAGTCCGAAGGGGCGATTACGGAAATCTTCATCATGGACGCCAAGGGCCTCAATGTCGGCCAGAGCGACATAACCTCCGATTATTGGCAGGGCGATGAGGCAAAGTTCAAGAAATCCTTCGGTGCCGGCAAGAATGCGCTCTTCGTCGACGAGGTCGAAAAGGACGAATCGTCCCAGACGCTGCAGTCGCAGGCAAGCGTGACGATTTCCGATGAGAGTGGAACACCGATCGGCGCCGTGACGATCGGGATCAACGTCGATTCTCTCTGAGCCGGGCGAGATACCCCTGGCGCTGCGGCATCGTTGACGCCGCAGCGCCAGGGAACGATAAGCGAAGTCCCAAGGGACTCGCCGATGAAGAACCTGTTCGGCACACATCCACGCCTTTTCGGATAGCTTGCGCGGCTATCGTCCCGACGCACTGGACGTCAGTTGGGACACCTGGGCGTCTTTTCCGCGGGGACAGGGCTTCATCAGGAGCTGAGCGCCGGCGGCTGATTCTTTCCGGCCCCTTTCAAAAATCTCGGTGATTGTCACGGGCCTGCCGGTTAAAAAACCGCGCGGGCTTATCTATTAGTGGTGGCCACAGATTCTTGAACTGCCTCGATATGGTACAGCCGAACCCTCAAAACCCCGCCGAACCGGGCTTCCGGCACCTGCCGCTGCTCACGAAATATTTCTGCGCCTCGTAACGCAAGTTTCAGGCTGTCCCCGCAACTGCCTGAGAATCCTCGGCTATTTCTTCGTCCCCGTTATCCACAGCCGCAAACCACAATATCTTGTGGTTATAAAAGCGTTGCAATCTACGCCTTGACGAATCTCTCGGCTCGTTCGACAGTGTTCCTTACGTTGCGGCGGCGACTGGACCGGAATTAACGAGGCCGGTTCTTCTTCGAGTTTGACGGGAAAGATCATGCAGTCCGGCTATGAGGGGCGGGCTGCTATCACGGTCTCCGTGCGTGCTCGATTTTCCGCTCCGGAACAACGGCTGGGACTGGCGGAAAGATTCTGTTAATACTATATGTAGTAGTGTTGCAGCCGTTATCACCACAACATACAGGTTGGCATCTGCGGATGATCACCTGGGACGGGAAACATTCAACCGGCTGCGCGCGTCGAACGTGTGGGCTGGAGCGGCACATCTGCGCTCTTCAATCGGGCGCCAACTGACGAGGGATTTAAGGCAATGCGCATCGAACGTCGTTTCACCAAGCCAGCCACGGGCGCTTACGGGGAAATCGAATTCCGCAAGGGGATCAGCGAGATCCGCAATCCGGACGGCTCGATCGTCTTCCGGCTTGCCGATATCGACGTGCCGGCGCAGTTCTCCCAGGTCGCGACCGACGTTCTGGCGCAGAAGTATTTCCGCAAGGCCGGCGTTCCGAAGATCCTGAAAAAGGTCGAGGAAAACGACGTCCCCTCCTTCCTGTGGCGCTCTGTAGCTGACACGGAAGCGATGAAGGCGCTGCCGAAGGAAGAGCAGTACGGTTCCGAAACCGATGCGCGCCAGGTATTCTCGCGCCTTGCCGGCACCTGGACCTATTGGGGCTGGAAGGGCGGCTATTTTACGTCCGAAGAAGATGCGGCCGCCTTCAATGACGAGCTTGCCTACATGCTCGCCACCCAGCGCGTCGCCCCGAATTCCCCGCAGTGGTTCAACACCGGCCTGCACTGGGCCTATGGCATCGACGGCCCCGGCCAGGGCCATTTCTATGTCGACCCCTTCACGGGCAAGCTCACCAAGTCGAAGTCGGCCTATGAGCATCCGCAGCCGCATGCCTGCTTCATCCAGTCGGTCGAGGACGATCTCGTCAACGAAGGCGGCATCATGGACCTTTGGGTCCGCGAAGCCCGCCTGTTCAAATACGGCTCCGGCACCGGCTCCAACTTCTCGATGCTGCGCGGCGCAGGCGAAAAGCTGTCCGGCGGCGGCCGTTCCTCCGGCCTGATGAGCTTCCTCAAGATCGGCGACCGCGCCGCCGGCGCCATCAAATCGGGCGGCACCACCCGCCGCGCCGCCAAGATGGTCGTCGTCGACATCGACCATCCGGATATCGAGGAATACATCAACTGGAAGGTCAAGGAAGAGCAGAAGGTGGCGGCCCTTGTCACCGGCTCGAAGATCGTCTCGCGCCACCTGAAGGCGATCATGAAGGCCTGCCTCAACTGCGAAGGCGGGAGCGGCGACGATTGCTACGACCCGCTCAAGAACCCGGCCCTGAAGCGCGAGATCAAGGCGGCCAAGAAGGATCAGGTTCCGGAAAACTATATCGGCCGCGTCATCCAGTTTGCTCGCCAGGGCTACAAGGACCTGGAATTCAAGACCTATGACACGGACTGGGATTCGGAAGCCTATCTCACCGTCTCCGGCCAGAACTCCAACAACTCCGTCTCGCTGAAGGACGACTTTTTGCGCGCCGTGGAAACGGATGGGGACTGGAATCTCACCGCCCGCAAGGACGGCCGCGTAATGAAAACGCTGAAGGCCAAGGACCTCTGGGAACAGATTTCCTACGCGGCCTGGGCGTCCGCCGATCCGGGCATCCACTTCAACACGACGATGAACGACTGGCACACCTCGCCGGCCGGCGGCCCGATCCGCGGCTCGAACCCGTGCTCGGAATACATGTTCCTCGACGACACGGCCTGCAACCTCGCCTCCATGAACCTGCTGCAGTTCAAGGACAAGACGACCGCCCGCATCAACATCGCCGACTACGAACACGCGACGCGCCTGTGGACCGTCGTGCTCGAAATCTCGGTGATGATGGCGCAGTTCCCTTCGCGCCAGATCGCCGAACTCTCCTACCAGTACCGCACGCTCGGCCTCGGCTACGCCAATATCGGCGGCCTGCTGATGTCGACCGGCATTGCCTACGACTCGCCGGAAGGCCGCGCCATCGCCGGCTCGCTGACCGCGATCATGACCGGCGTTTCCTACGCCACCTCGGCTGAAATCGCCTCCGAGCTCGGCCCCTTCCCGAACTACGCGCCGAACCGCGACAGCATGCTGCGGGTCATCCGTAACCATCGCCGCGCCGCCCATGGCGAAACCTCCGGCTATGAGCAGCTGTCGGTCAATCCGGTGGCGCTGATCCATTCGGAAAACCCGGACCAGGATCTGGTCGCCCATGCCAAGGCTGCCTGGGACAAGGCGCTCACGCTTGGCGAACAGCACGGCTACCGCAACGCGCAGGTCTCGGTCATCGCCCCGACCGGCACGATCGGCCTCGTCATGGATTGCGACACGACCGGCATCGAGCCCGATTTCGCGCTCGTCAAGTTCAAGAAGCTCGCCGGCGGCGGCTACTGGAAGATCATCAACCGCGCTGTCCCGGAAGCCCTGCGCACGCTCGGTTATTCGGAAAGCCAGATCGCCGAGATCGAGGCATATGCCGTCGGCCACGGCAATCTCAACCAGGCGCCTGGCATCAACCCCGGCTCGCTGAAGGCCAAGGGTTTCACCGAAGAGAAGATCGAAGCCGTCAACGGTGCGCTGAAGGCCGCCTTCGACATCAAGTTCGTCTTCAACCAGTGGACCTTGGGCGCCGACTTCCTCAAGGGCACGCTCAAGGTTTCCGACGAACAGCTCGCCGACATCAGCTTCAACCTGCTGGAGCATATCGGTTTCTCCAAGAAGGACATCGAAGCCGCCAACATCCATGTCTGCGGTGCGATGACGCTCGAAGGCGCGCCCTTCCTGAAGAACGAACACCTGGCCGTCTTCGATTGCGCCAATCCCTGCGGCAAGATCGGCAAGCGTTATCTCTCGGTCGAAAGCCATATCCGCATGATGGCGGCTGCCCAGCCGTTCATCTCGGGCGCAATCTCCAAGACGATCAACATGCCGAACGACGCGACCGTCGAGGATTGCGGCTCCGCCTACATGCTGTCCTGGAAGCTCGGTGTCAAAGCGAACGCGCTTTATCGCGACGGCTCGAAGCTCTCCCAGCCGCTCAACTCGTCGCTGATTGCCGATGACGATGCGGAAGACGCCGTCGAGGAACTGCTGGCCCAGCCGGCCGCCGCCCAGGCGGTGACGATCACCGAAAAGATCGTCGAGCGGATAATCGAAAAGGTCGTCCGCAGCCAGGAAAAGCTGCCCGGCCGCCGCAAGGGTTATACCCAGAAGGCGAAGATCGGCGGTCACACCATCTTCCTGCGCACCGGCGAATACGACGACGGCCGCCTCGGCGAGATCTTCCTCGACATGAACAAGGAAGGCTCGGCGCTACGCGCCTTCATCAACAACTTCGCGATCTCCGTCTCGCTCGGCCTTCAGTATGGCGTGCCGCTCGAGGAATATGTCGACGCCTTCACGTTCACCAAGTTCGAACCGGCCGGCATCGTCACGGGCAATGACGCGATCAAGAACGCCACGTCGATCCTCGACTACGTCTTCCGCGAACTGGCGATCTCCTATCTCGGCCGCCACGACCTCGCGCATGTCGATACGTCGGACTTCTCCAACACCGCGCTCGGCCGCGGCGTTTCGGAAGGCAAGGCGGATGTGGTCTCCAAGGGCCTGACCCGCGGTTACAAGCCGACGCTCGTCTCCGGCACCGGCGGCGACCGCCCGGCCGACATCAAGGGCTCGGCCACCGCCGCCCCTGCCCGCGCCTCGGCCGGCACCAACGTCACCGCCTTTGCCGGTGCCGCCGCCCGCAAGCTGGAACCGACCGTCGCCATCTCGACCTCCGAAATCGTCTCCTTCAAGCGGGACTACGAGGAGCGCGCCAAGGAACTCGCCGAAGAGATCGTCGAGGAACTGGTCGAAGAACAGGCAGCCACCACC
This sequence comes from Neorhizobium galegae, assembly GCF_021391675.1. NCBI lineage: Bacteria > Pseudomonadati > Pseudomonadota > Alphaproteobacteria > Hyphomicrobiales > Rhizobiaceae > Neorhizobium > Neorhizobium galegae. The sequence continues at coordinate 1,760,386 of NZ_CP090095.1, read as the reverse complement.
GCCCTCTTCTCCGACAAGGCCGCCGACGAGGCTGCGACCGCCAAGACGGAAGCCAAAAAGGTCGAAAACGAACGCCGCATGCGCTCGATCGCCCAAGGCTATACGGGCAACATGTGCGGCGAGTGCCAGAACTTCACGATGGTCCGGAATGGGACTTGCGAGAAGTGCGACACTTGCGGCGCGACGAGCGGGTGCAGCTGATTTCTGTGAATAGCTGAAGAAGAGCTAGCCCGGAGGAGACTTCGGGCTGGACTATATCCCAGCTTCCTGTCTAGCCTTAGGAAACTCGAGACGTAGCGAATCCACCAAACTAGAGGTCAAGGATACGCCTCTCGACACATTCGCGCGATAGAGCAACGATAAGTACTATGTTACTGGGCAAAAGCCGAGTGGCAATGTAGTTTATTTTTTTAAATTCAATAACTCCACCAATAAATTTATGAATTCTCCCATAGCGCGCCCTTGACTTCAAAGAATCGAACGTATAGTAAGTAGACAGACAAAATTCCCCTGAAATACTCATTTACAATTCGTTAAAACTCCGCTACTGATTCCTTACCCAGACAATCTGGGCAGTGATCAGAAACGGAGGTGATTTAGTTGGCTACGAACCCGCCGAAAGGCGATGGACACCGCAATGGCGCGGTGCGCGATCGCACTCAGGTTCACAATCCCAAAACAGATACCTGGACCAAACGCGGCCCCGATGGGAAGTTTATGGACGGGAAAAAAGATGGCACGCCCTTCAAGGGCGTTCGGAAGGAGCGATAATGCTCCGCTCGTGCCGTGACCAAGCGCCAACCTGGCCACGACACGCCGCGAAAGCCAAGGCAACGCGGGGCAAAGAGACTTTCATCCCTATACCGTAGCAGGATCAATTATAGGATTGAAAGGCTCGGAGTCGAGTAGCCTGGCACCCTTTTTATCGAGGAGTGTCCTGGATGACACCTATAACGACATTCGGTTTTTCTGCGTTCATGGGCATGTTGTTCTTAAGGGAGCGCCCTCAACGCACATCTATAAAAAAACGGCTTTCCCCTTCGAAGAAAGGCGGAAGAGACTTTCACACCTCATTCCGCCAAGGCGCCAATGAGCTTGTCGCACAAGGAAAGCCGCTTCACGAAATCATCGCTTCAATGCAAAACATAAAGCTGGAAGCGGAGCGAACGTCAGCCATCAAGGGAATAAAACGCCTCGCAAGCTGGAAAGCCTTGCAGCTTTATAAGCCTATGAAGTTTTCTGCCGCGACGTACGAAAGCCCGGCATCAATGTTTCGAGTTAGATTTGAACCAAATCTCGGCCTAAATCTCGACGGGCGACATACAGCAATACATATTTGGAACAACAAAGCCGACATCGTCCCTGCTTTGACTTTGGCGTCGCTGACGCTCTTAAAAAATGCGTACGCCACAACGAGGGGTGGGCCAGACGATTGGGCCATACTTTCAGTAAAGGATCTCAAGCTATATAAGCATTCAGAAGCAGACGAGCGTCATCTCAGACTGAGTGAGATGCTTGTCGAGAAATTGGAGAAGACATTTTCCAACGTACGGGATGAATTGGCCAGCTCGGGTAAACTCATATTTCCCTACGACGAAGATCGTCCAGAGGATCATTTTTAGCCCTCTACCCTTCCTCCCTCTTCTCCGTTTTCTGGCGGGATCCATGCTTGGCTTCGAGACGGACAAACCAATGGACGGCGAATGCTGCTTCGCCAGCCTCCATGGCAATGATCCGCCGGGTCGCCATGAGACGGTAAGGATAAAGGTAAACCTCAATCCCAACGAGACGGTGTCAGAAATCGCCCAAAGCGTATCCGGTGCCACGTACGGTCCGGATCACGTTGTCGGACTTGCCAAGGCTGATGACTTTGCGAAGCCGGCCGATATGGACATCGATCGCGCGCTCGTCGACGGTCGTGTCGTCGCCCCACAGGGATGCCTTGAGCTCCGAGCGGGAATAGACCTTGCCCGGTGTCCGCATCAGGAATTCAAGAAGCTTGAATTCCTTCGGCCCGAGCTTGACCTCCCGTTTCTGCCGGTGAACCCGATGGGCTTCCCGGTCGAGCGTGAGATCGCCGACCTTGAGCATATGGTCCAGGAGGGCGGGATTGACGCGCCTGAGCAGGTTCTTCACACGGACGACGAGCTCGACCGGGGAAAATGGCTTCATGAGGCAATCGTCGGCGCCCGCCGCCAGCGCGGTAAGGTGAAGGCCTTCGCCACCCGACGGCACGAGGAGGATGATCGGAAGGCGCGACAGGACGGGATCGAGACGCACCTCGCGGCAGACCTCGAGACCTTGCACGCCCGGAAGGTCCGAACTCATGACCAGGATATCCGGCGGAACGGCTTTCAAGCGATTCGAGATCTCGGCTCCACTTGCCAGCATCGACACGACGAAGCTGTCGGCCACGAGGGCTTTCTGCAATATCAGACGGAACGACTCGTCGTCGTCGACCAACAGGACCCGCGCGCTCATCTCGTGGCCACCAACTATGTTTCCATGGAGTATCCGGCACCGCGGACGGTGCGGATGACATCCTGCATGTTGGAGAAGTTGAGTGCCTTGCGAAGTCTTCCCACATGGACATCGACCGTACGCTCGTCGACATAGATGTCGTGACCCCAGACGCCGTCCAGAAGCTGCGAGCGGGAGAAGACCCGCCCCGGCGCCGCCATCAGGAATTCGAGCAGGCGGAATTCGGTCGGGCCAAGACGCACTTCGCGGCTCTTGCGGTGAACGCGATGGGTTTCCCGATCGAGTTCGATATCCCCGCAGCGGAGCACGCTGGAGAGCACTTCGGGACGGGCCCGGCGCAGCATGGCCTTGACGCGCGCCATCAGTTCCGGCGTCGAGAAGGGTTTTACCACATAGTCGTCGGCACCGGTGGCGAGGCCGCGAACACGTTCGCTCTCCTCGCCACGGGCCGTCAGCATGATGATCGGCAGGCGCTCCGTTTCCGGGCGCATGCGCAGCCGGCGGCAGAGTTCGATGCCGGAAACGCCGGGCAGCATCCAGTCCAGGATCAGAAGGTCCGGTACCCGCTCCTGAAGCCGAATTTCGGCTTCGTCGCCCCGCAAAACGGTATCGACCTCATAACCCTCGGCTTCCAGATTGTAGCGAAGAAGCACGCTCAGCGCTTCTTCGTCTTCTACGACAGCGATTTTTGGCAGCATTCTTCAGCCTGCTCCGTCAACATTCCGTCTCTATTCGGTGATCGCGCCGAGCGTGTTCGACGAATCGTCCTTCGGACGATCGCCTTCCGGCTGGGCGCCTGTCGTCATGTAGTAGATGGTCTCGGCGATGTTGGTGGCGTGGTCGCCGATACGCTCGATGTTCTTGGCGCAGAACAGAAGATGCGTGCAGGTGGTGATGTTGCGCGGATCCTCCATCATGTAGGTGAGGAGTTCGCGGAACAGCGAGGTGTACATCGCGTCGATTTCCTCGTCGCGGCTGCGGATCGCCTCGGCCTTCTCCGCCGAACGCGTCGAATAGACGTCGAGGACGTCCTTGAGCTGCACGAGGGCAAGATCGGAGAGATGCTCCAGACCGCGGGCGAGCTTGCGCGGAACGCCGGTGCCCTGAACCGCGATGACGCGCTTGGCGGTGTTCTTGCCAAGGTCGCCGACGCGCTCCAGATCGGAGGCGATGCGCAGCGAACCGACGATCTCGCGAAGGTCGGCTGCAACCGGCTGGCGGCGGGCGATCGTGATGATCGCCTTGTCGCCGATCTCGCGCTCGGCGTGATCGAGGATCACGTCGTCGGAGATGACCTTCTGCGCGAGTGCTGCGTCGGAATTGACCAACGCCCGCACGGCGTCCGAGCACATCTGCTCGGCGAGGCCGCCCATTTCGGAGATGCGGCGGCTCAGGTATTTCAGTTCGTCGTCATAAGCCGACAGGATATGGGTCGATGCCATCTTCTAGTCCTCAAAATTGATTTTCAGGCGGCACAGTCGGCTGGATCAGCCGAAACGGCCCATGATGTAATCCTGGGTGCGCTGGTCGTCGGGATTGGTGAACATCTTGTCGGTGTCGTTCTCCTCGACGAGCTGGCCGAGATGGAACATGGCGGTGCGCTGCGAGACGCGGGCAGCCTGCTGCATCGAGTGCGTCACGATCACGATCGTGTAGTTGGCACGCAGTTCATGGATGAGTTCCTCGACCTTGGCGGTCGCGATCGGGTCGAGAGCCGAGCAGGGTTCGTCCATGAGGATGACTTCCGGCGACACGGCGATCGCGCGGGCGATGCACAGGCGCTGCTGCTGACCGCCGGAGAGGCCGGTGCCGGATTCGTGCAGGCGATCCTTGACTTCACCCCAGAGACCGGCGCGCTGCAGGCTCGCCTCGACGATCTGATCCATGTCGGCCTTGTTCTTGGAAAGACCGTGGATGCGCGGACCGTAGGAAATGTTCTCGTAGATGGTCTTCGGGAACGGGTTCGGCTTCTGGAACACCATGCCGACGCGGGCGCGAAGTTCCACGACGTCGATGTTATTGTCGTAGATATCGTCCGCGTCGAGGGTGATCTTGCCGGTGACGCGGCAATTCTCGATCGTGTCGTTCATGCGGTTGAGGCAGCGCAGGAAGGTGGACTTGCCGCAGCCGGAAGGACCGATGAGAGCCGTCACAGTGTTTTCGCGGACGTTGAGGTTCACGTCGAAAAGCGCACGCTTTTCACCGTAATAAACCGAAACGTCCTTGCCGATCATCTTGTGGGAAGCATCGCTCATCTTTTGGTCCAGCGCCTTTTCTACTGCCGATTCTGACATCATATTCATTGTCATACTCCTTCTACCAGCGCCGCTCGAAGCGACGCCGCAAGAGAATTGCGCCAACATTCATTAGGATGAGGAACAGGAGCAGGATGATGATTGCTCCCGAGGTACGCTCGACGAACGCGCGCTCCGCTTCGTTCGCCCACATGTAGATCTGGACCGGCAGCGCCGTCGACGGGTCGAGCGGCGTGGTCGGATAGTTGGCGACGAAGGCCACCATGCCGATCAGGAGCAGCGGCGCGGTTTCGCCGAGTGCGTGGGCCAGGCCGATGATGGTGCCGGTCAGGATGCCCGGCATGGCAAGCGGCAGGACATGGTGGAAGATCGTCTGCATCTTCGATGCGCCGAGCCCGAGGGCGGCCGCGCGGATCGACGGCGGCACGGCCTTCAGTGCCGCGCGGGTCGCGATGATGATCGTCGGCAGCGTCATGAGGGTGAGCACCAGACCACCGACCAAGGAGGCGGAACGGGGCAGGCCCATGAAGTTGACGAAGACCGCCAGACCGAGAAGACCGTAGACGATCGAGGGAACGGCCGCGAGGTTGTTGATATTCACCTCGATCAGGTCGGTGAACTTGTTCTTCGGCGCGAACTCCTCGAGATAGATCGAGGCCGCGACGCCGATCGGCAGAGCCAAGACGAGCACGATCAGCATCATGTAGAACGAGCCGATGAGCGCGACGCCGACGCCGGCCGCTTCCGGACGGCTCGATGCGCCGTTGACGAAAATGCCGCTGTTGAAATGCTTGGCGAGCGCGCCGCTGTCGGAGAGCTGCGTCATCCAGCCGAGCTGCTGGTCGTTGATCTTGCGGTTCTCCTGGCTGACGGTGAGGTCGATCTGACCCTTGTAGGCCGAGTCGATATCGCCGGAAGCAAGCAGGGTGACCGTCTGCGTCGTGCCGATGATCGCCGGATTGGCGACGACCAGGTCACGCAGCTGAACACGCACGCCATCCGACAGCATCTGGCTGACTGCGCGGGCTGCGACACGGTCGTCCACGCTGACGTTGAGCAGCTTGGCGAGAGCGTTGCGGGCGACGACCGGATAGTTCGCCGTCATCAGCTTCTGCGGGTTGGTGGTCCGTTCGTTCTGCGGGTCGATGATCTGCTGCGAAAACTCGACCGGCATGGTGATCATGGTCTGCTGGAAGGCGGTGTATCCCTTGGAGACCACCGACCACAGCAGAAGCATCAGGAAGATGATGCCGAAGGAAAGCGCGGCGATGCCATAGGCACGGAAGCGACGCTCGGCGGCGTAACGGCCCTTGATGCCGATATCGCGACGGACGGCCTTGGCCTTGGGGATGCCGGCGGCGGGAGAAACCACATCGGTCATTCGTACTGCTCCCGGTATTTGCGCACGATATAGAGCGCGTAGATGTTGAGGCAAAGCGTGATGGCGAACAGCGTGATGCCCAGCGCGAAGGCAACCAGGGTCTGCGGCGAGGTGAACTCGAGGTCACCCGTCAGCTGGTTGACGATCTTGACGGTCACGGTCGTCATCGGCTCGAACGGATTGATCTGCAGGCGGGCGGCGACACCGGCCGCAAGCACGACGATCATGGTTTCGCCGACGGCGCGCGATGCGGTCATCAGGAGCGCGCCGACGATGCCCGGCAGAGCGGCCGGCAGGACGACCTTCTTGATGGTTTCCGACCGGGTGGCGCCGAGACCGAGCGAGCCGTCACGCAGGGCACGCGGCACTGCGGTGATGATGTCGTCCGACAGCGAGGAGACGTAGGGGATCAGCATGATGCCCATGACGAAACCGGCCGTCAGAACGCTCTGTGCCTGGATGAAGTTGGCGTAGTCGCCGGTGACCAGGCCGTTCAGCTGCGAAGAAATGTCGCGAAGGAACGGACCGACCGTCGTCAATGCGAAGAAGCCGTAGACGATGGTCGGAATGCCGGCAAGCACTTCGAGCAGCGGCTTGGCAACCGCGCGGACTTTCGGCGAGGCGTATTCCGACATGTAGATTGCCGAAAAGAGGCCGATCGGAACCGCGAAGAGCATCGCGACGAAACCGATATAGAGCGTGCCGAGCAGCAGCGGAATGAGGCCGAACTGACCTTCGGAGCCACCCGAGCCCGCAGCCGCAAAACGCGGATCCCATACCGTGCCGAAGAAGAATTCCCAGGCGGGAATGGCGGTGAAGAAGTGAGTAGCTTCGGTCAGCATCGATGCGACGATGCCGACCGTGGTCAGAATAGCGATCGAAGAAGCGACGACGAGGCTGCCGAGAACCACTTTTTCCACCCGGTTGCGGGCGCGGAAGCGCGGCGCGATCTGGCGATAGGCGAAGAGGGCGCCGCCGATGGAAACCCCCAGAACGACGATCGTCATCAGGATACGGCTGACGAAGGTCATCCTGTTCAGTTCGGCAGCCGCCTTGACCATGAAGGGCTGCGGATCACCCGCAAGCGGAACGCCCTTGGCGCCAAGCGCTGCACGAAGCTCCACCGGACTATTCTCGATGCGGGCGATCTCGTCGCCGGTCAGCGCATTCATGCCGCGGGCAATCGAGGTGATCATGCCGTAGCTCAGGCCCTGCTCGGCCTGCGATTGGGTTTTCACCTCTTCGGGAAACGCACCGCGCACCGAGGAGCTGATATACATGGGGCTGGCGACCAGCCAGACAAAAAGAATGACGACGGCCGGCAAGATCGCCCAGACGGCGACAAAAGAACCGTAATATCCAGGCCGCGAATGAAGTTTGGAGGAAATTCCTCCGACCAGTGCCATTGCATACCGGGCACCGGCGACGTAACCGGCTATGCCGATTATCGCCAAAATCAACAATATTAGTGATGTGTTCATCATAATCCCCCGGCGTACCGCCTTCGGCGGCAACCCATCACCGCCCAGCTCCGGTCATCGGAACCGATCGCATCGCCGTCGCGCCTCGCGCAACACCATCGCCGCAAGAACGACGATCCCCCACCGAGGCAAAAGCCTGCGGCCGGAGAGAAACGGCGCCGCCGAAGCGGCGCCGTTCTTTTGATTACATGGACTTGCCAGCGGTAAAGTCCTTGCGGGCCTGTTCGCGCTGCGCGTCCGGAGCGGCAACCAGACCGTACTCGATGAGCGGCGAGTCAGGGCCGATCATGTCGTCGGAGAGGAAGAACTCGACGTATTCCTTGAGGCCCGGGACGACGCCCAGGTGAGCCTTCTTGACGTAGAAGAACAGCGGACGGGAAACCGGATAGGTGCCGTCAGCGATCGTGGCCGCGGTCGGCTTGATGCCGCGCATGGTGGCGACCTTCAGCTTGTCGGCGTTGTTTTCGTAGAAAGCGAGGCCGAATACGCCGACGCCGGTCTTGTTGGCAGCGATACGAGCGAGCGTCTCGGTGTAGTCGCCGTCGATGTCCACGGCAACGCCGTCCTTGCGAACAGCAACGCAAGCCTTGGCCTGGGCAGCCTTCTCAGCGATTTCCTTGGCGATGACGTCGGTTGCGCCGGAATCCTTGCAGCCTGCGGCAAGAACGTTCAGTTCGAAAACTTCGCGGGTGCCGTGCTTTTCGCCCGGGATGTAGGCGGCGATCGGGCCCTTCGGAAGCGTCGGATTGATCTCCGACCAGTTCTTGTAGGGGTTGGCGACGAGCTTGCCGTCAACAACGACCTGAGCAGCGAGAGCCTTGTAGATGTCCTTCGGCTCGAGCTTCATGTCACCGTTGCTGCTGGCAGTCGCGAAAACGATACCGTCGTAGCCGATGCGGATTTCCTGGACGTCGCTGACGCCGGCGGCCTTGCAGGCTTCGGCTTCAGACTTGTTGATCGGGCGGGAAGCATTTGCAATGTCGATCGTGGCTTCGCCGACGCCCTTGCAGAATTCCTTGAGGCCAGCGCCGGTGCCGCCCGACTCGACGATCGGGGTCTTGAATTTCGGGAAGGCTTCGCCGAAAGCTTCCGCAACGATCTTCGCATAGGGAAGAACGGTGGAGGAACCGGCAACCTGAACCTGATCGCGAGCCGTTGCAACGCCTGCGGTGGCCAGCAGAATTGCGGCTACAGCGCAGCTTCCTAGATACTTCTTCATGGATTTCTCCCTTGGAATTCGGATTGACGCTTGGGCGTCGGCTACCCTCTATCTGTTGCTCATTACAGTTTTGTGACAGATTTATTTCATTTGTGAAAAGGACGCGCCCCAGCATTTGCACAGGTTTGCACCGTCCGTGCCCGCTCCGGCAGAAGGGACAGAATATGGGTTATGACAGCGATATTGGCGAGGGTGGACACTTCCACCGCCGCAGTTCATCGAACGCATCAGGATAGTCTGATCCGGTATCGGTGACATCCTTGTCCGAGGTCGTGCAAGAGCCCGCCGGATCGTTGCCACGGAACAAAGGAAGCCTCGACCTGGCCGGCGGAACGCCTCAGTCGCTCCGCGGCACGGTGTCGAGCCAGGTCGAGACCGTGTCCTGCGTGCGCTTCTCCTGATCGGCCTCCAGGGAAAAGCCGGGGCGGACGATTGCCTTGGGGGCATGAGCCCCGACGACGCTGATGCTGTTGCCCGGGCCGTAACCGCCGTGGGTCATGAACGGAACGACCTGCTTTCCCGCCAGGTCGTGGGCCAGCAGGAATGATCGGATCACCGGCGGCGCGGTCATTCCCCAGATGGGGAAGCCCAGGAAGATCGTGTCGTAGGATTGAATGTCGGCAACGAAATGCGTGAGGGGCGGCAGATAGGCGGATTTGGTCTCTGCCGCAGCCTGGGCGACCGTTGCCTGGTAATCCTCCGGATAGGGCGTGGCCGCTATGATTTCAAAGAGCGTGGCATCGCGGGCACGCCGGATCTGTTTCGCGATCACCCGTGTGTTCCCGGTTCGGGAGAAATAGGCCACCAGCACGCGGGGCTGCGGAGCTGCGAGTGCCGGCACCCGGGGTATGGCCACACCTGCGGCCGTCAACGATATCGCCTTCAAGAGCGTGCGTTTCGGGATCTTATGGCTCACGCCCCGCCTCCTCTCAGGACTCGTATTTGTAGAGCGCCGCGCGATTGAACGGATCGATCTTCAGCGCCGAGACCTCCCGGAGGGCGTCACCCCGCCAATCCGTAGCCGCCTCACACGTCGCACCAATGAGCATCGTCGTCCTCGCCGCGGCGTCGTACGGCTTCCATTCCGGCATGCGATCGTTGTTCGGGTTTCCGGTCCGCGCGAAGTTCGCGAATGCCGACATCAGGTTCATGGAGGTCTCCATTGCCTCGTCGCCCGACCCGGTCATCTCCCCGGCCTCGTTCACGGTGCCGAACGCAAACGGGATATCGACGGCATGCGGCGAGCCGAGCACGCCGTTTTCCCACGGGATGGGCCAGTTGAAACTGTACATGTAGACGGGAGCCTGGCCGGATGCGCCCGACTTGGTCTCGGCGGCCCCCGTCAACGGAAGACGGAACTGTACGTCGGAGGCGACGGCGACCAGGATGTCGGACGGGGTCATCTCGGGTGACGCCTGGCGGTACGCCGCCACGATGGCATCGACCTTCCGGTCGCCGATCTTGAACACCGTGCGCATCCTCATCCGCATCTGGTCGTCGGTGAGCTTGAAGTTCCGCATGTCGCTCTGGAAGAACAGGCTGGCCTCCGTCTTGGTGCTCCCCATCATGAGCGGCACCTTGGCATGCATTGCGAGGCCTTCCGCCGTCATCGGACGGGTGACGATGTGCTTTCCGTCGATGACCGGGCGGGCGCCTTCGAACGAGGCGGCCACGGCACGGTTGCGCGAGTCGAGCACGGTCTGCATCGGGATCTGCTGCGCCACCGCGAGGTTGTTCGGATCGACACCGAGCTCCCTGATGAACGCGTTGGCATAAGGCTCCATGGCCTCCGCCGGATCGACGTTGAGGCCGGCCGCGCCGCTCATGCTGATGGCGCGATGGAACAATCCTTGGGCCTTCGGCATGGCCAGCAGGGTCATGATCTTCGACCCGCCGCCGGACTGTCCGAAGACGGTTACGCTGCCGGGGTCTCCGCCGAATGCAGCGATGTTGTCGCGGACCCATACCAGTGCCGCAACGATGTCGAGATTGCCGGCATTGGCTGCGTCGCCGAAACGCTCGGCATCGAGGTGGGACAGGTTGGTGTAGCCGAATGCGTTGAGGCGGTGGTTGATCGTGACGACCACGACGTCGCCGTAGCGGGCGAGATTGCTCCCGTCGAGGCCGGCACCGCCTCCCCCGCCGTTGATGTATCCACCGCCATGGATATAGAACATCACCGGGCGATTGGCATTCCTGTCCAGGTCGGGCGTGAAAACGTTGAGGACGCAGCAGTCCTCGCCGAGCGGCTCGTTCTGGTTATACCAGCCGAACACAGGCCCGCTCATTCCGGTGTTGATCTGCGGGCTGAGGGGGCCGTATTTCGTGGCATCGCGCTCGCCTGACCAGTCCTGCACCGGTTGCGGAGCCTTGAAGCGATTGGCACCGGCCGTGCTTGCGGCATAGGGGACCCCCTTGAAGCCGAAGGCCCCCTTTGCAAAGGAGCCGCGCAGGACGCCATTCCTGATCCCGACGGTTGCGGATTGGGCCGCCATCGACACGCTGCCTCTGAAAAAGACTGGCGCGGCCAGGCCGACTGCCAGGGTGGAAAGGAACTTGCGTCTGGTCTGCTGCCCGATTTTCATCGTTTTCTCCATGCCCTCGATCTCGCAAGGAAACCTAGTCCGACTTGCTTCCATCGAAAAGATGGTGGAATGCTCTAGGGCCTATTAGGAAAACTTATCGATGGCCAAGCTCTATAACGACCTTGCAGTGTTCGTCGCCGTGGCCCGAGAAGGGAGCTTCACGAAGGCCGCGGCGAGATTGAACGTCTCGCAGTCGGCTTTGAGCCAGACGATCAAGAACCTGGAAGAACGTCTTGGGTTGCGGCTTCTTGCACGGACATCCCGAAACATCTCTGCCACGGAAGCGGGCGAACGCCTTCTGGCGTCGCTCGGGCCCCGGTTCGAGGAGATTGACGCGGAGCTTGATTCATTGATGCATCTGCGGGAGCGTCCTGCCGGAAGGATTGCCATCACGTCGAGCCGGCACGCGGCAGACACAATCCTGTGGCCGGTGCTCGAGAAGTTTCTCCGCGAATACCCGGAGGTGAAGATCGAAGTGATCGTCGATGCGACCATGGTCGACCTCGTGGCCGAGCGGTTTGATGCCGGGGTTCGTCTGGGGGAACAGGTCGAGAAGGACATGATCGCGATGCGCATCGGGCCTGACCTGAGAATGGCGGTGGTCGGCTCACCGTCCTATTTCGAAAAGCAGGGACTGCCGGTAACTCCCGAGGATCTGACGCATCACAACTGCATCAACATCCGGATGCCCACCTCCAAAGCCATCAACGCGTGGGAGTTTGAGAAGGCTGGAAAAGTCGTGAACGTCAGGGTCGACGGACAGGCGGTGTTCAACAGCGGTTCACTCAGGATCAACGCGGCCCTCACCGGCCTTGGCATCGCCTACATGCTGGAGGACTACGCCCAGCCATACATCGAGGACGGACGCCTGGTCCGGGTTCTTGAAGATTGGTGCCCGCCCTTCGCTGGCTATCATTTGTATTACCCGAGCCGGCGGCAGCATTCCCCTGCATTCGTGCTCCTGCTGAACGCGCTTCGTTATCGCGCCTAGGTTTCGGTCAAAGCGACGATGCACTGTCGGACGGGGCATGTGGGGAGCAGGCTCCCAATGAGACCAAGGTCCCCGCCCCCACCGGACCTTGGTCCCGAAGGCAGGCTCATTGGTCCTAATCCCATGGATTTATATCCGCCCCTGCTCCAGAATGCGGGGCATGTGAAAAGCCACGAAGCGCAAAACTTCTTGTGGCTTTGGCAATGCATATCGAGGAGATGGGTGAACATGAACAAGGTCCTCAAGAACGGCATCGTCGTCCTTGCGCTCGCCGCAGTGTCCGTCGGCGCAGGCGTGACCGGGTTTCCGGACCTCGCCTTGGCCAAGGATGGCAATGGCGGAGGTAATGGCGGCGGTGGTGGTAACGGTGGCGGCGGCGGAAACGGTGGCGGCAATGGCGGTGGTCGCGACAACGTCTCGAATCATGGCAATTCCGGCAAGGGCCGGTCGACTTCGGCCAGTCTCGGCTCCGGCAAGGAGCGGACGAAGAAGGATGCCGACCGCAAGGTTTCGAACGGAACACCCGCGCAGAAAGCCAAGCCGCAAGCCGCAAAAGTGGCGGGCCTCAGCTCCCTGAAGCGCAATTACCACGCCTATCTCAACACCAGCGATCCGCGGATGACCTCGCTCTCGGCCTACGTGAAGGCCTATGCGCAATACGAACTGACGAACGGCATCGACCCTGCCGCCACCGATCCCGAGCTCGGCGAAGCCGCGCTTCGCGATGCGCTGGAGGATTTCGCGGGCGCTCCGGTGACCGACGAGGCCTTCGGATGGGCGCAGGACGAGCTTGGAGTGGGGCCGGCGGTCGGCAAGATCGACCAGGTCCGCGACCAGCTCGACTCGGACGCAGCTCTCTGAGAGCCGCCCCTCTAAACCGACAGCGCCGTACGCCTCCCGGCATACGGCGCTTTGAAGATTGTCGAACCGCGACGATACCCTCTCCAGATCCGATGGATCCGGAGAGCTTGCGGCACTAGAACTTGTAGTTCACGCCAGCCTTGAGCGTCTGGTCGCGCACGTCGGTCCTGGAGGAGACGCCGCCGGAAGTGCTGCGGACATCGTTGGTCATGGTGTAATTGTATTCGACCCGGGCCGACAGGTTGTCGGTGAGCTTCTGCTCGACGCCGGCGCCCAAGATCCAGCCCGGCTTCCAGCCGTCCGGACCGGATGTGCCGTTCTTGCCGCCAAAGCTGGTGAGCGCAGCACCCGCGGTGCCGTAGACGAGCGTCTGGTTGAAGCCGACGCCGGCCTTGGCCTTGGCGGCGACGCGGCCCTTTTCCGTGATCTTGCCGCCCGGTACGCGGCTTTCTACGTTGCCGAGATGCGAGGCTTCGATTTCCGCGCCGACGACGCCGGAATCGAGGTCCATGTTGTAGCCGCCGTGAGCGCCCAGAACGAGGCCCTTGTCGCCATCGAACGGGTTCAGCTTGCGGGATGCCATGCCGAGATCGGCACCGACATAGGCGCCACCCCAGCCCGCTTTCGGCGCGCCGGCAGGTTCGTTATAAGCCGGCGGTTCGGAATAGGGCGCGAGGTCGGCAGCCCAGAGGGGCGTGGCGAAGGATGCGGCGAAGATCGCCAGGGCGAAGGGCTTCTTGTTCATGGTCTTGGCTTTACTCCGTACAGCACCTGCGTCGCGAACACATGCAGGCGGTTACTCAAAAGGTTACGCACCGCGCGGCAGTCACGGTCATCCCAACCAAGCCCCTCAGGCCCGGACCGCCGGCAAGTATCCATTCATTTTTCACGAATTCATAAAGACTTCCTTAACTCGCCGGCTGCGAGTGGCGGAGAGCCGATCAACAAGTGTAACAGCATCGAGAGCAGGCTTCGGTACCGATGGAATGAAACCGCGTCGCCCAGAACCGCTCGATACGGATGCTGCGGACACCAGTGGGAGCACGCAGCTTCGGCGCCCCGTCCGATCTCCGGGTCCAAACCAAGAATCGCCAAGGGATAAGTGTCTTATAAAACCATCCCTCCGCTCTTCATCAATCCGTCGCAGCCGCGAGAATTTGGCCGCCATTGCGCTCCTGAACGAGCAGAGCACGTTTCTCGTTGGGCTTTGCCGGCGATATCGTCTGGCTTTGTGCCTTGCCGTTCCACAGCCCAAGATGCGTCAGTTCGCGCACCACATGTGCATGGGGCAATGTCTCGCCGGCATTTTCGCCGCGCGCCACGGGAACCTCGACAAGGCCCGCATCATAGCGGACCAGCCAGATATCCGCAGGCGACGCCGGTTTGCCGCCGCCGTCGATCGTTGCAGTATCGCCCTTCAGGCGCACGGCAGGTCCGGCAAGCGGCCTCTCTGCTGAAATCAGGCTGCGGACTTCACCGAGATCCTGGCCGACCGTCGAAGTGCGGCCATTGATGACCATCTGAGGCGTGAACGGGCTCGACTGACCCAGCGCCGGTTCGTAGGTTACTTGGCGCTGGGTGAACTCCTCCTTGCCGAAAATGTCCTTCCAGCCGAGATAGTCCCAATAGGTCACGGCGAAGCTGAGCGCCAGGATGTCGGGATCGCTGCTCAGCTTGACCAGATTGGCATTGGCGGGCGGGCAGGACGAACAGCCCTGGCTCGTAAACAACTCGACCACCACGGGATTTCGCGCGCCGGCCGAGGCGGGCGCGGCGCCCAGAAGGCTCAGGGACGCGGCGGCGAATGCGAGACGAAACGAATTCCGGTTGTTCACGGGGATGCTCCTTGCAGCATGGCCATTACAGCCTCATTCGCGGCCGGCAGCACCCCGGTTACAGGCTCACGCTTTAGTGACCATTCGGGCTCGACCGGGGACGTCACCACACCTTGAACCGGTCCGTCGGCAACCGCCCCGTCTCTGCAAAAATCGTTAAATAACTCGGCGTCAGGAACCAACCGTCGGCCGGCGTGTTGGGGGAACGCAATTCGACAACAAACTGTGTTCTTTCAGGAGGTTCACCATGGGACGCGGCATTCTGCTTTGGCTTCTCGGCATCCCGCTGCCGATCGTCATCCTTCTCGTTCTCTTCATGCGTTGAGGAGGCGGAAAATGCCCATTTCATCCACAGGCTCCGCGGTCGCAACTCCGGTGGAGTCGTCAAAATCTGCGATCGCATGGGGCCCGATCATCGGCGGCGCGGTTGCCGCCATCGGCATCAGCCTCATCCTCATCCTTTTCGGTTCCGGCCTCGGCCTCACCATGATCTCCCCCTGGTCGGGTGAAAGCAGTTCGGCCGCCACCGTCGGTATCAGCGCCGCGATCTGGCTGGTGGTGGTGCAATGGCTGTCGGCAGCGCTCGGCGGATATCTGACCGGCCGGCTGCGCACCAAATGGGCCGCAGTCCACACCGACGAAGTGTTCTTCCGCGATACCGCCCACGGCTTCGTTTCCTGGGCCGTCGCAACCGTCTTCGTCGCGGGTTTCCTCGCTTCGTCGCTCGGTTCGCTTGCCGGCGCCGGCGCTCAGGCGGTCGGCTCGGCGGCGGCGACTGCCGGCGTCGCCGGTACCGCAGCGGCCGCGTCGTCGGACAGCTCGTCCGGCGGCACAGATATGGCGACGTCCTACTTCACCGATGCGTTGCTGCGTCCGCAGCAGGCCCAGGCCCGCGCCCAGAACGACGACGGGGCGGCCACCGCGGAAGTGTCGCGCATTCTTCTCAACGGTGCCGTAAAGGGCGGCGTGCCGGAAGACGACAAGGCCTATCTGGCAACCATCGTCGCGGCCCGCACCGGCCTTTCGCCGCAGGATGCCCGTGCCCGCGTCGATGCGGTCCTCAAGCGGATCGAGGATGCCAAGGTCGCCGCCCAGCAGGCCGTGGACGAGGCCCGCAAGGCGGCCGCCACGACCGCCCTGGTCGGCTCGCTGTCGCTGCTCGTCGGCGCGTTCATCTCCTGTGCAGCCGCCGCCCTCGGCGGCCGCCAGCGGGACGAGGAGGAAGACCTGCTGGTCGCGACGCGCTACTAGACGCCGCGATCATGATCGAGCGGCCATGCGAAAAGCGTGGCCGCTCTTTTCGCGTCTCAAGGTTTGCCGGCGCGGATATGCAGGAAGATCGGCGCAACGCGGGTATCGGCAACGACCGGTTCTGCCAGCGCCACCTCTTCCGACGCCATCGGCTCGCCAAAGGCTTCGATCACCAGCCCGGCCTCGACAATCATCGACACCCAGGTGGTCAGCGTCCGGTGGAAACGCGGCACCGCAAACGGCGTCAGCTTCGCCCGCTCCTCGGCCGGGATGTCCGAAAACAGCCAGCGTTCGATGCGGCCATCGGTCTCGTCGAAATAGTCAGCGATCTGCACCGCCACGGCCTCGCCCGTCTCGTCGCGGATGTTCTTGCGCGTCGGCGGCACGAAACAGGGATGCAGGATCGAGAACTGCAGGAAGCCGCCGGGTTTCAGCACACGGCAGATGCCCGTCAGCACCCCTCGCTGATCGGCCATGTCCATCATCGACATGAAGGCGGTGACGAAATCGAAGCTCTCGTCCGGGAAGTCGATCCCCTGCCCGTCACCGAGCACATAAGTGACGCCGAGCGGATCGGCAGCCTCCGTCTCGCGGGCATAACGGATGAAGGTCGGGGCGATGTCGAGGCCGGTCATATTGGCCCCGCGCCGCGCGACCTCGCGGGTATTGGTGCCCTCGCCGCAGCCGAGATCGAGGCCTTTCAATCCGGCGACCGGCGGCAACATCTCGAGGAAGGCCGGCGTATTCAGCGCATCCCGATATTTGTCGTAACCCGCCCGCGAATAGATCGTCCAGGTCTCGGCATTGCTCTCCCAATGGGCGCCGACATCAGTCGCATCCATGCTCGTCCTCCTCTCAATCGTCGAATGGGCCGCGAGCTATACCGCCACGCGATGACTGTGGAAAGACGAGAGAAGTGCCTCCCGGCAGCCGAAACCGCCGGAAGGCCTTTGCGAGAACCGGTCCCCGCGGTCAAAAACCCGGAAAGCGGTTGCGGTGGAAACGGGACACCTCCTCGCGAAAGCCGATATCGCGCAGCAGGTGCTCGTCGATCATGGGCAGCGCCCTGAGCCTCGCCCGGCCCCGCTCGCCATCGGCATCCTTCACCGTAACGCAGGGATTGAGCCAACGGCCGGAGATCAGGGCGATGGCGCCGAGCAATGTAGTGGCAGGCATGCTCCTCCCTCCTCCCTCAGGCCGCGGCCGCCGGCAGGCAGGCGTCGCAGATCGCCTGCAGGTGCCGGTGGTCGGTGCCGCAGCAACCGCCGAGCACCCGCATTGCCGGATGGTTTTGGCGCAGCCTCCGGTAACGGGCGCCGAGATCGCGCGGATCGCCGATATCAAGCTCCGTCGACTCGTCGAGTTCCTGGTGGCTCTTGGCGGACGCGTTGGCGCGAATGCCCGCGATCCGCTTCACCCAGGCCTCGCCGCGGACAAGCGCATCCTCGAAATGGCTCGGATGGGCGCAGTTGACCATGTAATAGGCCGCGTAACCATCCGTCGCCGCATCGGTCTCCTCGATCGCCGCCTGCAGCGTCTTGCCGTTGACGAGCCTGCCGTCGGTCTCGACCGTGAAGGAAACGACGCAGGGCATGCCGGCACGTTTCGAGGCCCGGACGATGCCGACCGCCTCGCCGACATTGTTCATGGTGATCGCCGAGATCATGTCCGCCTCGCTGTCGGCAAAAGCCTCAGCCTGGAAGGCGTGATAGTCCTCGGCCGCCAGGGGCTCCATGTTGCCGTCCTTGTAGCCGTCGCCGCGCGGTCCGATCACGCCGTTGAGGACGATCGGGGTGCTTGGCCGTTCCCACAGGCGGCGCAGCTTCTCGACATAGTCGACCGAGCGGATGTTGAGCGCCCTCAGTGCCGCGCGGTCGTAACCGAGCTGCGGCCCCCAATCGGCATTCGCCCGCCAGGTCGGCGTGTCGAGGATGAAGCCGAGGCCCCGCTCGCGGGCGATCGCCAGGTAGGCCTCGTAATATTCGGTCAGTTCCTCGCGGCCCTTTGCGGCATCGAGAAGCGGGAAGGCGGCGAAGGCCGGAAGATCGATGCCGCGGTGGAAGACCAGCGTCGTCTCGAGCCCGCCGTCGGAAAGGAAGTCGCCGCGTTTGAGCTGCGGCAGGTTATGGCGATACTTGGCCATCATCTGTCTCCTGTGGTAAAACATGGCAAGCGGATCCCGGCTTTGCTCCGGGCCGCTCTGGGAATGACCGATTTTTTGCAGATTTCCGTGCCGAGCTTCTAGTAAGCTTACGGTACAGCCGGTATATTTTTTGAAATTCTCTAGAATTCACGGGAGGTTAGCATGTCTCAACGGACGGGTATGCTTGACGCTGCCGATGCTGGGCAGGGCGAAACTGTACCGGCGGTCAAGTTTTCGGAAACGCGGGAGACACGCAAAGGGGCAGCCACCCGCGACCGCATCCTGGAGATTGCGGAAGCCGCGGTGCTCGCCAAGGGCTTCGCCGCCACCTCGATCGACGAGCTGATCGCCGAAGCCGGGATCACCAAGAGCGGGTTCTTCTACCATTTCCGGGACAAGAACGAGCTGGCGCGCGCGATGCTGCGCCGCTATGTCGCCGAGAACGACCGTATCTTCGACGATATCTTCGGCCGGGCCCGGGAGCTCAACGACGATCCGCTGCAGGCTTTTCTTCTGGGGCTGAAGTTGCTCAGCGAGCTGGTGCGCAATCTGCCGGGCGGCCATCCGGGCTGTCTGATCGCCTCGGTCTGCTACCAGGAGCGGCTGTTCGACCATGAGGTGCTGACGCTGAACTCGGATTCGATCCGGTCCTGGAACGCGCGGTTTCTAGGGTATATTGAGGAGATCGCCACAATCTATCCGCCGCGCGAACCGGTCAATCTGGTCGATGTCGCCAACATGGTGTCCTGCGTCATGGACGGGGCGATCATCATGTCGAAGGCGCTCAAGGAGCCCGCCCTGCTGGAGCGGCAGGTTCTCGCCTACCGCTCCTATGTCAAACTGCTGTTTTCGAAATAGGCCGGAGCCTGATTACTGCAGCGTGCGCTGGTAAGGCTGCATGTCCGGCGAAGTGCCCGGAGCAACACCCGCTTCGCCGCCATCGAGGCCGGTCGCGACGACCGAGACGCGGAACTTGCCGTCGAGATTGCGGTCGAAGATCGCGCCGACGACGATGTCGGCATCGTCCATGACCTCGTCGCGGATGCGGCTTGCGGCTTCGTCCACCTCGAACAGCGTCATGTCGGAACCGCCGGAGATCGAGATCAGCACGCCCTTGGCGCCCTTCATCGAGATGTCGTCGAGCAGCGGGTTGGCGATCGCGGCTTCGGCGGCGAGCAATGCACGACCTTCGCCGGAAGCTTCGCCGGTGCCCATCATCGCCCGGCCCATGCCCTTCATCACCGATTTCACGTCGGCGAAATCGAGGTTGATGAGGCCTTCCTTGACGATCAGGTCGGTGATGCAGCCGACGCCGGCAAACAGCACCTTGTCGGCGGTCATGAACGCGTCGGCGAACGTGGTCTTGGCGTCGGCGATGCGGAACAGGTTCTGGTTCGGGATGACGATGACGGTATCGGCGGCGCGGCGCAGTTCCTCGATGCCGGCATCGGCCGTCTTCATGCGGCGGTTGCCTTCGAAGGTGAACGGCTTGGTGACGACCCCGACGGTCAGGATGCCGGCATTGCGGGCCGCCTGGGCGATGACCGGTGCGGCACCGGTGCCGGTGCCGCCGCCCATGCCGGCCGTCACGAAGCACATATGTGAGCCGGACAGGTGATCCATGATCTCGTCGATCGACTCTTCTGCTGCAGCGCGGCCGATCTCCGGCAGCGAACCGGCCCCGAGGCCTTCGGTCACGTGAGCGCCGAGCTGGATACGGCGGGATGCCTTGGAGGTCGCCAGAACCTGCGCGTCGGTATTGGCGGCAACGAAATCGACGCCCGCCAGCTCCTCGGCGATCATGTTGTTGATCGCGTTGCCACCGCCGCCGCCGACGCCGATCACGGTGATCTTCGGCCGCATTTCGGTGATCTGGTATTTCTTGGCGTCCGTCATCACAATCTCCTTGGCATCGGCACCCGCCGGCCGGGCGGCCTCGTGGCACCCGAATCACATGTATTTTAGCTCGGCAACAAGGCAGAGGCTTGGCGAAAGAACAAGCTTTGGGCCACAGAAAGCGTCCTCATGAAATTTTCCACAAGTTGGGTGGAACTTTTTCCGCTCACAGCAATTGTGAGGATTCGATCACAAAAGAGAGAGGAGCCCAGCGTATCATGCCTACGTCCGCTGCACGTACGTCCATCGCCCCGCCGGATGAGCATATCCTCACCGTTCAGGAGGCCCTCGAACCGCTCTTTCTTGCGCTCGAAGAGGAAGCGGAGATCAAGATGGTTGCCGCTGCCGTCAAGGCCGGTTGGTCCGTCGAAGACGCCGTCGCTGCGATCGACGAACTTCGCCGGACAGAGCTCATATCCGCCAGCTGGGCCCATTGATCCTCCCAAAAACTCGCTCGCCTGAGTGCCGAAGATGTCCTAAACCTACCGCGCTGCAATAAGCATTGGCGAGGACATCATGACCATCAGGAATATCTGCATCTATGGTGCGGGCGCTCTCGGGGGCACGTTTGCGACGAAGATCGCAAGCGGGCTCGGCGCGGAGGCCAATGTCTCGATCGTGGCGCGCGGCGCGCATCTCGCCGCCATTCGCGACAAGGGCCTGACCGTCGAGCAGGGCGGCGATACCGCGCCGCTCAAGGCGCGCGTCACCGCCACCAGCGACCCGTCGGAGCTGCCGAAACAGGACCTGATCGTTACCGGTCTCAAGGGACACCAGCTTGGCGATGCCGCCGAGGGCCTTGCCGGCCTTCTCAAGGAAGGCACACGGGTCATCATGATCCTCAACGGCATTCCCTGGTGGTATTTCCATCGGGATTCCGAAAGCGGGCATGCGGAAAGACAGCTCCCGGAACTCGATCCGGAAGGCAGGCTCTGGCGGCTGGTCGGGCCGGAACGGGTCATCGGCTGCGTCGCCTATCAGGGCGCGGAAGTGACCGAACCCGGCACCATTCGCCTCAATGGCGAGGGCCGCTTTTTCCTCGGCGAACCCTCCGGCGAGCTTTCGCCGGACCTGGTGTCAATCTCCGAGCTTCTCGGCCGCGCCGGCCTCAACATCATCCCAACCCAGCGTATCCGTAACGAGATCTGGACCAAACTGATGGGCAACGCCGCATACAACCCGATCAGCGCGCTTACCCGCGGCCGGATGAACAGCATCATGGAAAATCCAGTGCTGGTCGCGCAGGTCGGCAAGGTGATGGCGGAAACCAAGGCCGTTGGCGAGGCGCTCGGCGCGGTCTTCAGCAGCGGCGTCGACCAACAGCTCGGCCGTTCGGGCGGTTTCGGCCCGGTCAGAACCTCGATGCTGCAGGACCTGCTTGCTGGAAAGGCGCTGGAGATCGTTCCGCTGACCGGCATGGTGGTGGCGCTCGGCAAGCTCGCCGGCGTGCCGACCCCGACCTGCGAAACGGTGCTGGCGCTGACACTGCAGCTCGACCGCGAAAACCTCAGAAACTGATTCAAGTGTTTCCGAACGAGAATCCGCAGATGCCGGCAAGTGCTTGAAATCGAACCTATGCCGGCCTTTTGGCCGGCATAGCATTATTTTGATTTTCACTTCTTGACCTGCTCCGCCCAGTTCGGCGCGTTGCTCTTGCCGTCCAGGAAAGGAAGCACGGTCGGCGCCAGGGCCGGCGACGCGAATGCTTCGTAGTGGGTCAGATCGGGCAGGATCGCCAGCCGGTTCTTCGGCATGTTCTCACGCATCCAGCCGGCATCCTTCAGGCCGCCGCCGAGCTTCTGATAAAACTCGACGATATGCTCCGGGCGCACCATGTCGCTGTCGCCGAAGACCAGCATGACCGGCATGGTCAACCTGGCGACCGCATCGGAGAAATCGTAGTCCCGGCGCATCAGGTCGCCCATCGCATCGAGGAGCCGCGGGAATTCGGAGACATCCGAAGCCACGGCCTTGTAGGAGATGAACATCGGCGTGTCCTTCATCATCTCGGCCATGGCACCGGTGACGGACTCCTGCTGCGGGATCATTTCCGGAAAGAAGCCGCGCTTGGCAAACGGTGCCGAGGCAATGACGAGCCGCCGCACCTTTTCCGGCGCCTGAGCGGCCATCTGCAGCGCGATGCCGCCGCCCATGGAATAACCGAGCACATCGACCTGGCGGAAGCCGAGTTCGGAGACGATCTTGCCCATGTCGGCGCCCATGGCCTCCAGGCTGATCGGACGCTTGCCGAGCGGGGTGCGGCCATGGCCCTGGAGATCGACGGCGATGACCTGGCGGTGCTCCGTCAACGCCGGCATGATCGGGGCGAACATGTCGATGGAGCCGAGACCGCCATGGAGCAGCAGGAGCGGTTCGCCTTCCCCGCGGATCTCGTAATAATAGCTGATGCCGCCGGCCTCGACACGGCCCTTCTTCGACGGCTCGGCGGCGGCCGCCGCCTGCGGTGCGGCCGATTTCGGCTCCTGCGCTTCGGCGAATGCCGGAACGAACGATGCGGCAAGGGCTGCAATTGCGGTGGCGATTATCCTGATCGACATGATGTCCTCCTCGGGAATTTGGCTGGTGGTGATGCCCCAAGGACGGAGAGGAAGAGCCCGAGCCTACAATCCACGCCACAAAAATCCTGGCGCAAAGAAAATCCCGCCGCGAGGAGACGGCGGGACAGGCAGATTGGAGGTCAAAATATTATTCTTGTACGGCGGCTGCAGGGGACGAAAGCCGCCTGATTATCTTCGGCGCGGCATGGGGATTGTGCCGGCTGAAGCTGGTCTTCAGAAAACTAAACACACAGGTAGCCGCTATGTTCCACCATTCGTTAACGACATATCGTTAAGATTGATGAACTTCTATGCTGGCATCAATGAGGCAGGAATGGCCGTCCCGAATTTCCGCTTTACCCACTACGATCTGAAACCGCAGCGCGCGGGGACGACGATCGAGGTGACGTTGAATGCGGTCAACAACGTGCGCCTGATGAACGCCGCCAACTTCCAGCGCTTTACGGAGCTTCTCGATTTCAAATATGTCGGCGGCATCGCCAAGCGGTCCCCCATCCGCCTGGTGATCCCGGAGGCCGGCCACTGGCACGTCATCGTCGACATGGAAGGCCATCACGGGCTGGCGGAATCCTCCGTCCGGCTGATCGGGGCGCCGGCCAACGTCGTGGCCCAGAAACAGGCCTCCTGACCGGTTTCAGAAGAGAGTCACTTCGGGCTTCGTTCCTTGCGAAGCTTGGCCCACCAGTCGAGTCGCTTGCGGATGTCACGCTCGAAGCCGCGCTCCGGCGGGTCGTAGAACGTCTGACGGCCCATCTTTTCCGGAAAATAATCCTGACCTGAAAAAGCGTCCGGCTCATCGTGGTCGTAGCGATAACCGTCACCATACCCCTCGCCCTTCATCAGCTTGGTCGGGGCATTGAGGATGTGCTTGGGCGGCAGCAGCGAGCCGTTTTCCTTGGCGGCCCGGGTGGCAGCCTTGAAGGCCATGTAGACCGCATTGGATTTCGGCGCGGTCGCCAGATAGACGCAGGCCTGCGCGAAGGCCAGCTCGCCTTCCGGCGAACCGAGATAGTCATAGGCATCCTTGGCGGCATTGCAGACGACCAGCGCCTGCGGATCGGCAAGGCCGATATCTTCGACCGCCATGCGCACCAGCCGGCGGCCGAGATAGAGCGGGTCCTCGCCGGCATCGAACATGCGCGCCAGATAATAGAGCGCCGCATCCGGATCCGAGCCGCGCACCGACTTGTGGAGCGCCGAGATCAGGTTGTAGTGGCCGTCCTGCGCCTTGTCGTAGACCGGAGCGCGGCGCTGGACGATCTGGGTGAGGCCCGTCGTATCGAAGACCTCCCCTTCCCGCGCGGCGCGCCAGACCTCCTCGGCGAGCGTCAGCACGGCGCGGCCATCGCCATCCGCCATGCGGATCAGGCTGGCGCGCGCATCCTCGTCAAGCGGCAGCGGCTTGCTTTCGGCCTGTTCGGCGCGGATGAGAAGCTCGCTCAGGCTTTCCTCGTCATGGCTGCGGAAGGTCAGCACCCGGGCACGCGACAGAAGAGCGGCGTTGAGTTCGAAGCTCGGGTTTTCGGTGGTGGCGCCGACCAGGATGACGGTGCCGTCCTCCATGACGGGCAGGAAACTGTCCTGCTGGGCGCGGTTGAAGCGGTGTATCTCATCGACGAAGAGCAGCGTCTGGCGGCCGTCCATGCGGCGCAGGCGCGCCGTCTCGAAGACTTTCTTCAAATCGGCGACGCCGGAAAAGATCGCCGAGATCTGTTCGAAGGCAAGCCCCGCCTCGCCGGAAAGCAGCCGCGCCACCGTGGTCTTGCCGGTGCCGGGCGGGCCCCAGAAGATCATCGAACCGAGCGATCCGCTATCGATCATCCGCCGCAGCGCGCCGTCCTCGCCCGTCAGATGCGGCTGTCCGGTGACCTCGGCAAGCGACTTCGGCCGCAGCCGGTCGGCAAGCGGCCGCCGGTTGGCGATCTCTTCGGGAACCTTCGGCGCGAAGAGATCACCGCTCATCGGAAGAACTGCCTGATACGCTGGCCGCCACGCTCGATCTCCACCCGCCAGAAGCCCGGATCGTCGTCGAGCATGGTTTCCATGCCCTTGGTGCTGGTGACGGCAGTGCCGTTCAGGGAGATCAGGATGTCCTTCGGCTCGAAACCGAGGCGGGCGGCGGGAGAGTTGCGCGTCACGTCGGTCACGACCACGCCGGTCTTTTCAGCCGGGATGCGCAGTTCGGTCGCGAGCTTCGGCGACAGGTTGGCAACGCGAAGGCCGGCAAACGGATTGCGCCCCTCGATCAGCCGCTCGTCGCGCGGCGTGGTTTCGGGGGCGGTGTTGAGCGCCAGGTTCACCTGCCGCTGGCCATCGGCGGTCTGGACAGTCAGTACCGCCTGTCTGCCGAGACCGGCGGTCGTCAGCCGGTAACCGAGAGCATCGGGATGCTCGACCGAAATGCCGTTGACGGCGGTTACCACTTCGCCGGGCTTCAGGCCGGCCTTGTCCGCCGGTCCGCCTTCGACAACGCGTGTCACCAGCGCGCCGCGGGCGGTCTTGAGGCCGAGCGCTTCGGCCACATCCGAATTGACGGCATCGAAGCTCGCGCCGACGAAGGGGCGTTCGAAGCTCGTCTTGCCTTCGGAGGCGGCGGCCAGGAAGACTTTCACGAGATTGGCGGGGATCGCGAAACCGATGCCGTTCGAGCCGCCGCCGCGCGAAAAGATCGCGGTGTTGATGCCGATCAGCTCGCCGTTCATGTTCATCAGCGCGCCGCCGGAATTGCCCGGATTGATCGAGGCGTCGGTCTGGATGAAGAAGCCGAAATCGCCCGTGGTGACCTGGTTGCGGGCAAGTGCTGAGACGATGCCGCTCGTCACCGTCTGGCCCACGCCGAACGGGTTGCCGATCGCAAGCACCAGATCGCCTACTTCGGTGCGATCGGAATCACCGATGGCGAGAACCGGAAAATGCTCCTTCGACTTGATGCGCAGCACGGCCAAGTCGATGCTCGCGTCCTTCAGCACCACGTCGCAGGGGAATTCGCGGCCGTCGGCGAGCGCGATCTTGATATCGTCAGCACCTTCGATGACGTGGTTGTTGGTCACGACGAGGCCGTCTGCCGCAAGGATAACGCCGGAGCCCAGCGACGACTGCTTTTCCGAACGGTTCGGCATGCGCTGGCCGAAGAACTGCTCGAAGAAGGGGTCCCCCGCAAACGGATTGAGGCGCTGCACGACCCGTTCGGCATAAACGTTGACGACGGCGCCGGCGGTCTGCTTGACCAACGGCGAGAAGGAGAGCTGCATTTCCTGGCGGCTCTGCGGCACCGCCTTCTCCTGGGCGAGCACTGCCACGGGCATCAGGAGAGCGAGAGCGAGAAGGCCGGTCGACACGCGTTTCAGCATGGTCAGCATGTAAGTCCTCATTTTCAGAAAATCCGGATCGATTTGTAGCGCGGGACGCTAGAAAGGAAAGGTGGCGGAACAACGGAAATATGGCGAAAACCGTCAAGCTTTTCACACTATATAGGACCGATATGCGGAGAAGAACATGACCTGGTTGGCGAAGGCGAAAGGTTGGGCGAAACGGCTGAAACGCGACGTTCTGGCGTTGTGGTTCGCTGCGCGCGACCGCCGCGTGCCGTGGCATGCCAAGTTGGTCGCGGGCTCGGTTGCTGCCTATGCGCTGTCGCCAATCGACCTCATTCCCGATTTCATCCCCGTTCTCGGTTATCTCGACGATATACTGATCGTGCCGCTCGGTATCGTACTGGCGGTCAGGCTGATGCCAGCGCCGCTGATGAGCGAGTTCCGTGGCAAGGCCGAGCGCTGGGCGGAACGCCCCACCAGCCGCACCGGCCTCGCCTTCATCCTTTTCGTCTGGTTCTCTTGTCTCGTCTTCGCTCTGTGGAGCCTCTGGGAACTGACCTGATCTCCAGGCGTTGCGCATCGAGATCAGGAGTGCAGACATGAGACGTTTTACCATCGCCATCGCCTTGACGAGCCTTCTCGGCCTGACGCTTTCAGGCCGACCCGCCGCAGCGGCAAGCTTCGATTGCGAGCGGGGAAATCTTGCGGCAGATGAAAAAGTCATCTGCGACACCCGCACGCTCAACGATGCCGACGTGAAGATGGTGACGACCTTCGACATTCTCACCGGCCTCCTGGCGATGGGCAATCGCGGCAAGCTGCAGGACGAACAGAGCGCCTGGCTGAAGAAACGCCAGGCCTGCGGCGAGGATGTCGAATGCCTCCGGGCGTCTTATACGGAGCGGTTGAAGCAGCTTGACGAGGCTTACAAGAACTTGAGCCGGCCGCTTTGAAACCGCCAAAGGCTCGATTAGATGACCTCTATAAGCGTTTCGCCGCGTTCGAGAGCATCGATGATGTCCGGCAGCGCTCTTTCAAACCAATCAAGCAGATCACGGCGGCGTGAATTCGGCAGACGGACCCAGACGATAGACGGCCCAGACTGCAACAGGGCTTTACGCTGAGCGAAATCCTCATCCTTGGTGACAACGATCGCACCGGAGGCAGCCGCAAAATCCCATATCTCCCGATCTGGGGCTGACTGCAGGCCACAATCCATGACGTGTTCGGCCTCATGCCCCCGCTCAGCGAGCCATCGCGCGAGAGCTGGCGGTAGCTGTGCATCCACCAGAAAGCGCATCAGGCGACGCGCAATACGGTGTGATCGCTTTGACGGGCGGCGTATTCAAGCGCGGCAACAATGTCCGGCGCTTCCAGCAACGGGTAGTCTTCCAGAATTTCTTCATGCGTTGCGCCTGAAGCCAGCAGTTCCAGAACGTCTTTCACTCGGATGCGCAGCCCGCGGATTGTCGGGCGTCCCGAACAGATGTGCGGATCAAAAGTGATGCGATGAAGCTCGGACATTTCTCACCCCTTGGGCAACAGAAACATCAACATAACACAAAGCGCCGACAGGAAAACCTGACGGCGCTTTGTGAATTTTCAACACAGCTGCCTGCCAACTCTTACTCCGGCAAGATCCGCACGGCGCCCTTGTCAGCACTCGCAGCAAACGCAGCGTAGGCCTTCAGTGCCGTGGTGACATTGCGCTTGCGGGGCTGCGACGGCTTCCAGCCGAAAGCGTCCTGCTCTTTGCGGCGCTCGGCGAGGACGGCGTCCGAAACCGCGAGATTGATCGTGCGGTTCGGGATGTCGATCTCGATCATGTCGCCTTCGCGCACCAGACCGATCGTGCCGCCGTTTGCCGCTTCCGGGGAGGCATGGCCGATCGACAGGCCGGACGTGCCGCCGGAGAAGCGGCCGTCGGTGATGAGAGCGCAGGCCTTTCCAAGGCCCTTCGACTTCAGGTAGCTGGTCGGATAGAGCATTTCCTGCATGCCCGGGCCGCCCTTCGGGCCTTCGTAGATGATGACCACGACATCGCCCGCCACGATCTCGTTGGCGAGGATCGCCTTAACCGACGCATCCTGGCTTTCGAAGACGCGGGCCGGGCCGCTGAACTTCAGGATCGAGTCGTCGACGCCGGCCGTCTTCACGATGCAGCCGTCGATGGCGATATTGCCCTTGAGGACCGCAAGGCCGCCGTCCTTCGAGAACGGATGTTCGACCGAGCGGATGACGCCGTTTTCGCGGTCGGTGTCGAGCTCGTCCCAGCGCGCTTCCTGGCTGAAGGCGACCTGAGTCGGGATGCCGCCGGGTGCCGCGCGGAAGAAGTTGCGGACCGTCTCGCTGTTGGTGCGGGTGATATCCCAGCGGTCGATCGCGTCGCCGAGCGTTTCGGCATGGACGGTGTAGCAATCTCGGTTGAGCAGACCGCCCTTGTCCAGCTCGCCGAGGATCGACATGATGCCGCCGGCGCGGTGGACGTCTTCCATATGCACGTCGGCCTTGGCCGGCGCGACCTTGGAGAGGCACGGAACACGACGCGAGAGCTGGTCGATGTCGTCGAGGTTGAAATCGACCTCGCCTTCATAGGCTGCAGCTAGGATGTGCAGAACGGTATTGGTCGAGCCGCCCATGGCGATGTCGAGCGTCATGGCGTTCTCGAAGGCCTGCTTGGTGGCGATCGAGCGCGGCAGGACGGAATAGTCTTCCTGCTCGTAATGGCGGCGGGCGATATCGACGATCAAATGACCGGCCTCGACGAACAGGCGCTTGCGGTCCGCATGGGTTGCCAGCACCGAGCCATTGCCGGGCAGAGACAGGCCGAGCGCTTCGGTCAGGCAGTTCATCGAATTGGCGGTGAACATGCCCGAGCACGAGCCGCAAGTCGGACAGGCCGAGCGCTCGATGACCTTGACGTCCTCGTCGCTCATCTTGTCGTCAGCGGCGGCGACCATGGCGTCGATCAGGTCGAGCGAATGGGTCTTGCCCTTCAGGACGACCTTGCCGGCTTCCATCGGGCCGCCCGAGACGAAGACCGCCGGGATGTTCAGGCGCATTGCTGCGTTGAGCATGCCGGGAGTGATCTTGTCGCAGTTGGAGATGCAGACCATGGCGTCGGCGCAGTGAGCGTTGACCATGTATTCAACCGAGTCGGCGATGATTTCGCGCGACGGCAGCGAATAGAGCATGCCGTCATGGCCCATGGCGATGCCGTCGTCGACAGCGATCGTGTTGAATTCCTTGGCGACGCCGCCGGCCGCTTCGATCTCGCGGGCGACGAGCTGGCCGAGGTCCTTCAGGTGCACGTGGCCGGGCACGAACTGGGTGAAGGAGTTGACCACCGCAATGATCGGCTTGCCGAAGTCGCTGTCCTTCATGCCCGTCGCGCGCCAGAGCCCGCGCGCACCTGCCATGTTGCGGCCATGGGTCGTGGTTCTAGAACGGTAAGCTGGCATGGTGTTGTCCTCGATCTCTTGTTCGGGCCCGCGCAGTCTACCGGTTTCCTGACCGTGGCGCAAAAGCCCATAGTTTTGCGGCTTTCCTAGCGCAAAGCGCCCGGAGTGTCACTATCACGACAGGCCAAAGCGGTACGGTTGGAGCTGAGCGTCGGACCAGGCACCCTCACCTCTCCCGCAGCTCGTCCGGATGGATACCGAAGTGCTCGAGAATCATCTTCACGTTACGGCGGTGCGACTTGAAGAAGAGGTCGAAGACATCGCCCGCCAGCGGCACGCTGCCGAGCACGGAGTCGGCGGCGACATTGCCGAGCATCCTGGTGAGCTTTGCGGGCGGCAGGCCGAGCTTGCGCGCTTCGTTGACAATGTAAAGGCCGACCAGCGCACCGCCCGCATCCCCCACGAGCGGGATGAGGCCGAAGACGGAATCGGCGCCGAAACGGATGCGGGTGCCCGGAATGCCGATCGCCGTATCCATCAGCCGCGCGATGCCCGCAAGGCGGCGCAGGCGCCGCAATCTCTCGGCGCGATCGGCAATTGTTTCATCCCGCCCGGCATCCCAGGTGCGTGCCGTCATCTGCAATCTCCTCCTGTCGGGCGAATGGCCCTGCGATGAGAACTGAAGAAACCGAAATGGGGTTCCATCGATTGCATTTCCATCCGCAAACCTTCGGTTTTTCACGCAAACGTGGTTCGAAGCAATCTTCGCGCCGCTGTGAAACCTTTCGGTTCCGCGTTACGTATAGGAGCAAGAAGGCACCCGTTGCCGCAGAGGAGATTTTCGACATGCCCGCCTATCGTCCGCCGCATATTCCGGCTTCCGAGATCACACCCCGCGACATCTACATGTCGCGCCGGAATTTTATGGGCGCCGCGGCCGTCGCCGGGCTTGCCTTTGCGGGCGCAGACAGCGCTTTCGCCGCCCCACTGTCGGCCAACCCCAGCGCCTTCAAGCTGGACGAGACGCTGACACCGAAGGAAGCGGTCACCACCTACAACAATTTCTACGAATTCGGCGTCAACAAGGAAGATCCCGCCGCCAATTCCGGTGACTTCAAACCGACGCCGTGGTCCGTCAAGGTCGACGGCATGGTCGGCAAGCCGAAGGAATTCGGCCTCGAGGAACTGATGAAGATGACCCTCGAGGACCGCACCTACCGGATGCGCTGCGTCGAGGGCTGGTCGATGGTGATCCCGTGGATCGGTTTCCCGCTGTCTGCGCTTCTCGACCAGGTCGAGCCGCTCGGCAGCGCCAAATACGTCTCGTTCGAAACCGTGGTGCGGCCGGAGGAAATGCCGGGCCAGAAGGGCTTTTTCCAGGCGTTGCCCTGGCCCTATGTGGAGGGCCTTCGCCTCGACGAGGCGCGCCATCCCCTGACGATCCTCGCGGTCGGCCTTTACGGCGAGACGCTGCCGAACCCGAACGGCGCCCCGATCCGGCTCGTGGTGCCGTGGAAATACGGCTTCAAGAGCATCAAGTCGATCGTCAGGATCTCGCTTGTCGAGAAGCAGCCGGAGACCACCTGGAAGAACGCCAACGCCCGCGAATACGGCTTCTATTCCAACGTCAACCCGGCGGTCGATCATCCGCGCTGGAGCCAGGCGACTGAACAGCGGATCGGCGAAGGCGGTTTCTTCGGTGCCAACCGTCGCCCGACGCTGCCCTTCAACGGTTACGCCGATCAAGTGGCGAGCCTTTATGATGGCCTCGATCTGAAGGCGAATTATTGAGAATGGTGAGCCTCCCCGCCCTGCCCCGCCGCTATCACAAGGCCAGCGTCTGGGCGCTCTACGCAATCGGGCTCATTCCGGCCGCCTGGTACTTCTACCTCGGGCTGACCGGAGGGCTCGGCTTCAATCCGGTCAAGGAGTTCGAGCATCAGCTCGGCATCTGGGCGCTGCGGTTCATCATCGCGACACTTGCGATCACGCCGCTGCGCGATCTCGCCGGCATCAACTGGGTGCGCTATCGCCGGGCGCTCGGGCTGATCGCCTTCTACTACGTGCTCTTGCATTTCTCGGTCTATGTGTCGCTCGACCTACGCTTCAATTTCGGTGCGGTGGGCGGCGATATCGCCAAGCGGCCCTATATCACCATCGGGTTTGCCTGCCTGCTGATGCTGATCCCGCTTGCGGTCACCTCCAACAACTGGTCGATCCGCAAGCTCGCGCAGGGTTGGAACAGGCTGCACAGGCTGATCTACCTGATCGCCGCCGGCGGGGCGCTCCACTATGCGCTCGCGGTCAGATCGGTGACGCTGGTGCCGTTCATCCATATCGCGCTGATTACGCTGCTGCTTGCCTATCGATCCATCAGGCGGCCGGTCATGAATTGGAAGAGGGCCAACAGCAAACCGGCGAAGCCTGCAGCTTCCCAGAGGGCGAGGCAGAACGGTTGATGCGGAGGACGGATTTGGGCGCCGCGGGTCGCATGCTTGCCCTCAACGCAAAGAGCCGGATCCATCGGTCCGGCTCCTTTCATGTTCAGCAGCCTTTCGGGACCACTCAGAATTGCTTGCGGAACAGCAGCCGGTCGAGCGACAGGTAGCCTCCTCCGAAGGCGGCGTAAAGGAAGGCGCCTCCGGTCCAGAACAGCGATGCCAGTTCTGCCTTGCCCTGAACCTGTTCCAGGAAAACGTGACCGCCATCCTTCAGCCGCACCAATGCCTGCGGCGTGAACAACTGCTGGCCGCCGGCCTTCAACGCCTCGATGCCGGCCGGGGTCAGGAAGGCGTCGCCATAGGGATGGGTGACGTGGAACCAGAGGGTCATGGCCAGCATCACGGCATTGGCGAGCGCCATGGGGCGGGTGAACAGGCCGGCGGCGATGAACATGCCGCCGAAGAATTGCAGGGCGGCCAGGAAGGGCGACCAGAACCAGCCCGGGTACATTCCGATATTTTCGACGAAGCCGACCTGCGCAAACGGCGCAATGATCTTCGGCCATCCTTCGATTACCAGCATGCCGCCGACCGCCAGCCGGAATATGCTCCAGGCCATGGGCTGCGCCAGCTTTTCATAGACAGGGGCCAAAGCGGGAATGACGAGTTCGTCTTTTGCATTATCAAAAACTACATGTTCAACCATTTTCCGTACCTCACGATTTTGTCTCAATGCCGAGACCTTATCGCTTTGGCCGAGGAAGCTCTTGACGCAAGTCAAGCCATACGATCGATCGCGGGATCGCCACCATCGTTGGCCTGAAACGCGAAAAAGCCGGGCGTCTCCACCCGGCTTTTTCAATTCCGACGATGCGGAAAATTATGCGGCTTCGGCAGCTTCTGCTTCAGCGGCAACACGAGCCTTGTCGGCTGCGCCCTTGGCGTCAACATCGCGTTCAACGAACTCGATGACGGCCATGGCAGCGTTGTCGCCCTGGCGGAAGCCAGCCTTCATGATACGCAGGTAACCGCCGTTGCGGGTTGCGTAACGCGAAGCGATGGCGTCGAACAGCTTCTTGACGGCGTCCTGGTCCTGGATCTGCGAGATCGCCTGACGACGAGCGTGCAGGTCGCCGCGCTTGCCGAGGGTGACGAGCTTTTCAACGATCGGACGGATTTCCTTCGCCTTCGGAAGGGTCGTGACGATCTGCTCGTGGGTGATGAGCGAAGCCGCCATGTTGGCGAACATCGCCTTGCGGTGGCTGGCGGTACGATTGAGCTTGCGGCCGGCTACTCCGTGGCGCATGGCTATTCTCCTTTAATGCAGGTACCCATTCTTCTTAGGGCCTGCCGTTTCCTGGCACATACGGGCACTCCTATCTTTCGATCAGAGGCCCGCTGTTTGACGGGGAAAGGCAGTCAAAACCTGCCTTTGTTGATTTCAGTACTGGTCTTCGTAACGCTTGGCGAGATCTTCGATGTTTTCCGGCGGCCAGGCGGGAACTTCCATACCGAGATGGAGGCCCATGGATGCCAGAACTTCCTTGATCTCGTTCAGCGACTTGCGACCGAAATTCGGAGTGCGCAGCATTTCCGCCTCGGTCTTCTGGATGAGATCGCCGATGTAAACGATGTTGTCGTTCTTCAGGCAGTTGGCCGAACGGACCGAGAGTTCCAGTTCGTCCACCTTCTTGAGAAGCGCCGGGTTGAACGCGAGTTCGGTGACCGACTCTTCTTCGACGTCCTTCTGCGGTTCGTCGAAGTTGACGAAAACCGAGAGCTGGTCCTGAAGGATGCGAGCCGCGAAGGCAACGGCGTCTTCACCCGTGACCGAGCCATCGGTTTCGATGGTCATGGTCAGCTTGTCGTAGTCGAGAACCTGACCTTCGCGGGTGTTTTCCACCTTGTAGGACACTTTCTTGACCGGCGAATAGAGGCTGTCGACCGGGATGAGACCGATCGGAGCGTCTTCGGCACGGTTGCGATCGGCCGGGACGTAACCCTTGCCGTTGTTGACCGTGAATTCCATGCGGATCTCGGCACCCTCGTCGAGGGTGCAGATGACATGGTGCGGATTGAGGATCTCGATATCGCCAACCGTCTGAATGTCGCCGGCGGTTACCGAACCCGGGCCCTGCTTGCGCACGACCATGCGCTTTGCGTCGTCGCCATCCATCTTGATGGCGATTTCCTTGATGTTGAGCACGATATCCGTCACATCTTCCCGGACGCCCGGGATGGAGGAGAACTCATGCAATACGCCGTCGATCTGCACGGCGGTCACAGCCGCACCGCGCAGAGACGACAAAAGCACGCGACGAAGCGCGTTGCCGAGCGTCAGGCCGAAGCCGCGCTCGAGGGGTTCGGCAACCAGGGTTACCTTGGTACGGCCGGAGGAGGAGAATTCCACCTTGTTCGGCTTGATCAATTCCTGCCAGTTCTTCTGGATCATCACAAAATACCTTCCGTTCGTTGCCACCATCCAATCGTGGCAACCGAGCATGAGGGGCACCGATCGGAACCATGTCCATCGGCGATATGGGTAAAGCCGCCGAACCTCAGCAGAGGGTCAGGCGGCTATTCCCGAGTTCAGACAGAGGCCGCCCAATTCTCGATGTGAGATTCGGCAGCCCCTTCAATTTCCGACGATCAGACGCGGCGCTTCTTGCGCGGGCGGCAGCCGTTGTGCGGGATCGGTGTCACGTCACGGATCGAGGTGATCATGAAGCCGGCAGCCTGCAGAGCGCGCAGAGCCGATTCACGGCCGGAACCCGGGCCGCAGACTTCGACTTCCAGCGACTTCATGCCATGCTCCTGCGCCTTCTTGGCGCAGTCTTCGGCAGCGATCTGGGCTGCGAACGGGGTCGACTTGCGCGAACCCTTGAAGCCCTTTGCACCAGCAGACGACCAGGCAATCGCATTGCCCTGCGCGTCGGTGATGGTGATCATCGTGTTGTTGAAGGTAGAATTGACGTGGGCAACGCCCGACGTGATATTTTTACGCTCGCGTCTACGGACGCGGGTGGCTTCCTTGGCCATTTTATCCCTTTCGTTGATCTCTTCACCGCCGTAATTCCAGCGGCTCCACCTGGGAGTGAGTAGTCAATAGTAATTGGTGAGCAGGAACTAATCACTGCTCACCAACAACTAATCACCCCAAATTACTTCTTCTTACCAGCGATCGCCTTTGCCGGGCCCTTGCGGGTGCGGGCATTGGTGTGCGTGCGCTGACCGCGGACCGGAAGGCCACGGCGATGACGCAGGCCGCGGTAGCAGCCAAGGTCCATCAGACGCTTGATGTTCATCGCGGTTTCGCGACGAAGGTCGCCTTCGACCTGATAGTCGCGGTCGATGGTTTCGCGAATCTGGAGGATTTCCGAGTCCGTCAGCTGATGGACGCGCTTTTCAGCCGGAAGACCGACCTTCTCCATGATTTCCGATGCGAATTTCGGGCCGATCCCGTGAATGTAGGTCAGCGCGATGACAACGCGCTTCGCAGTCGGGATGTTGACGCCAGCGATACGTGCCACGCCTATTCTCCTTGTTCCAGTTGCCATCCGGCAAGTGGTACTTATTCCATGAAAGCAGCCTGATATGGCCGCCAGTTCAAACCCCATACGGAACAGGTCAAAACGACCGGTCTCGGATGTCCTTGCGGGAAATCCGCGCCGATCGCTAAAGCTGTCGCGAGTTGGCGCGGTGTTTAACGGAATCAGCGCTGAAATGCAACCGCTCCGCCCAAGATTCTTTAACAGATAGATGACGGCTCAAAGAGCCGCCAGGATATTTTCGATATCGGCCGTGACCTTGTCCATGTCGGCCATGCCGTCCACAGCCTTGAGCTTGCCCTTGGCGTGGTAATAACCGATCAGCGGCGAGGTTTCCTTGTAGTAGACCTCGAGGCGCTTGGTCATTGTCTCGGCATTGTCGTCGGGACGGCGCTTGAAATGCGTCGAACCGCACTTGTCGCAGACGCCTTCCTGAGACGGCTTCTTGTCCGTGTCGTGGTAGACCGTGCCGCACTGGGCGCAGGAATAGCGGCCGGAGACGCGGCGCACGAGTTCCTTGTCGTCGACACGCAGTTCGATGACGACCGAAAGATCGAGACCCTTGGCCTTCAGCATCGCCTCGGTCGCATCCGCCTGCACCAGGGTGCGCGGGAAACCATCGAGGATGAAGCCGTTGGCGCAATCGGGCTGGTCGATACGCTCGGAGACAATCGCGTTGACGATCTCGTCGGAGACAAGATTGCCGGCATCCATGACGGCCTTGGCGCGCTTGCCAACTTCCGTCTCGGCGGCGACGGCTGCACGCAGCATGTCGCCCGTGGAGAGCTGCGGGATACCGTGTTTCTCCACGATCCGCTGGGCCTGGGTCCCCTTCCCCGCGCCCGGCGGCCCTAAAAGAATCAGTCTCATCGTCCCCTCTTTCCTCCGCGCAGTTTCGACTTCTTGATCAGACCCTCATACTGCTGCGCAATGAGGTGCCCTTGGATCTGTGCTACCGTATCGAGGGTTACACTGACAACAATCAAAAGCGAAGTCCCACCAAGGGCTAATGGCACGCCGCTGCGGGCCACGAGGAATTCCGGCAGGATGCAGACGAAGACAAGGTAGATCGCGCCGACGACCGTGATGCGGGTCAGCACGTAATCGATGTATTCGGCCGTGCGTTCGCCCGGGCGGATGCCCGGAATGAAGCCGCCATGCTTCTTCAGATTGTCGGCGGTGTCCTTCGGATTGAAGACGATCGCCGTGTAGAAGAAGGCGAAGAAGGCAATCAGCAGGCCGTAGAGCAGCATGAACAGCGGCTGGCCGTGGCCGAGCGCCGAGATGATCATCGTCGCCCAGTCCGGCAGCCCGGCATTGCCGGCAAAGCCCGCAGCCGTCGCCGGCAGAAGCAGCAGCGACGAGGCGAAGATCGCCGGGATGACGCCCGAAGTGTTGAGCTTCAGCGGCAGGTGCGACGTATCGCCCTGGAACATGCGGTTGCCCACCTGGCGCTTCGGATACTGGATCAGAAGGCGGCGCTGGGCGCGCTCGACGAAAACGATGAGGGCGATGACGCCGATGGCCACCACGATGACGGTGAGAATCAGCGCAGTCGGAAGCGCACCGGTACGGCCAAGCTCCAACGTACCGGCCAGCGCGGTCGGAAGACCTGCGGCGATACCTGCGAAGATGATCAGCGAAATGCCGTTGCCGATGCCGCGCGAGGTGATCTGCTCACCGAGCCACATCAGGAACATGGTGCCGCCGAGCAGCGTCACGACCGTCGAAATCTTGAAGAACCAGCCCGGATCGAGCACCAGGCCCTGGCCGCTCTCGAGGCCGGCTGCAATGCCATAGGCCTGCAGCGTACCGAGCAGCACCGTGCCGTAACGGGTGTACTGGTTGATGATCTTGCGGCCGGCTTCGCCTTCCTTCTTGAGGTTTTCAAGCGAAGGGACGACCGAGGTCATCAGCTGCACGATGATCGATGCGGAAATATAGGGCATGATGCCGAGCGCGAAGATCGCCATGCGCTCCACTGCACCGCCCGAAAACATGTTGAAAAGTCCGAGGATGCCGCCGGCCTGGCCGCGGAAGGCCTGCGCATAGGCTTCGGGGTTCAAGCCCGGAAGCGGAATATGGGTGCCGAGGCGATACACCAAAAGTGCCGCGAGGGTAAACCAAAGCCGCTTCTTGAGATCCTCCGCTTTTGCGAAAGTCGCAAAATTCAGATTGGAGGCAAGTTGTTCCGCTGCAGAAGCCATGCAATTCTCCGCCTGACCAATTCTCCGGCGGCGGGGAAATGCCGGATCCGGAAAGCAGTCTAAAAATTCTGGTTCAAAAAACCGGGCGCGCGAGATTGCCGATGCAATCGGATGCCTCACCCTGTTTTCCGTATGATCCCGGTCAGGCGACCAACAGGATCGCTTCGGGATCGTGAGGCTCACATATGGAGATAAAATCGCCCGGTGTGAAGCACAAACCGGGCGATTTCAAAACGATTTATTCGGCCGCTGCTTCGGCTACGACGAGCAGCTTGATCGAAGCGCCGGCCTTCTCGATCTTCTCGACGGCAGCCTTGGAGGCGCCGGCAACTTCGATCGAAACCTTCGCCGTCAGCTCGCCGTCGGCGAGGAGACGAACGCCGTCCTTGGGACGACGGATGACGCCGGCAGCCTTGAGGGCGGCAGCATCGATCGTTGCCTTCGGGTCGAGCTTCTTGGCATCAATCGCGGTCTGGATACGGCCGAGCGAAACGACGGCGTAGTCAGTCTTGAAGATGTTGGTGAAGCCGCGCTTCGGCAGGCGACGATAGATCGGCATCTGGCCGCCTTCGAAGCCCTTGATGGCGACGCCGGAACGGGCCTTCTGACCCTTCACGCCGCGACCACCGGTCTTGCCCTTGCCCGAACCGATACCGCGACCTACGCGGATACGGTCCTTGGAAGAGCCTTCGTTGTCCTTGATCTCATTCAGTTTCATGGTCAATTCCTCCGTCTCACTTCTCGTCGACGACGCGAACGAGATGCTGGACAGCCCGGATCATGCCACGAACGGAAGGAGTATCTTCCAGCGTACGGGTCCGGTGCATCTTGTTGAGGCCTAGACCGATCAGCGTCTGACGCTGTACGGCCGGGCGGCGGATGGGGCTACCGGTCTGCTCGACGGTAACCGTCTTCTTGGCTTCTGCCTGAGTGGCTTTCTTGGCCATTATCGCTCTCCTTATTCTTCCTGCGCATTGCCGGAAGCGGCGCGGCGAGTCTGCAGCGTTGCATACTTGATGCCGCGCTGAGCTGCTACGTCCTTCGGATGCACCTGATGCTTCAGGGCGTCGAACGTGGCGCGAACCATGTTGTAAGGGTTCGACGAACCGGTCGACTTGGCAACGACGTCATGGACGCCGAGCGTTTCGAATACGGCGCGCATCGGGCCGCCGGCGATGATGCCGGTACCAGCCTTGGCCGAGCGCAGCAGAACCTTGCCGGCGCCGTGACGGCCGTTGACATCGTGATGCAGCGTACGGCCATCACGCAGGGGAACGAAAATCAGATCGCGCTTTGCGCTTTCGGTCGCCTTGCGGATGGCTTCCGGCACTTCGCGTGCCTTGCCATGGCCGAAGCCGACGCGGCCCTTCTGGTCGCCGACGACGACGAGAGCTGCGAAACCAAAACGACGGCCGCCCTTGACGACCTTGGCGACGCGGTTGATCGCGACCAGCTTGTCGACGAATTCGCTATCGCGCTCTTCGCGGCTCTGGCGATCTTCGCGCTGGCCTCTTCTTTCTTGTGCCATTGTTCTTTTCCTTTTTCTTTTCCGGGTGCAATGGGCAATTTCCGGGAGCCAACCATCCCCTGCCCGTGAAGGACTAGGATGGGACGACTGATGCGTGCGGCGAACCGCATTTCGCCCGCCTCCCCTTCTTCAGGGATGCGGGCGAAAATTCTTAGAAGCTCAGGCCGCCTTCGCGGGCAGCTTCGGCCAGGGCCTTGATGCGGCCGTGATAGATGAAGGCGCCGCGATCGAACACGACTTCCGTCACGCCGGCCTTGGTGGCGCGTTCCGCAACCAGCTTGCCGACAGCGGCGGCAGCCGCAACGTCAGCGCCGGTCTTCAGCGAGGCGCGCAGACCAGCGTCGAGCGTGGAGGCGGCAGCGAGCGTGCGGCCGGCCACGTCGTCGATGACCTGGACATAGATGTTCTTGGACGAGCGGTGAACCGACAGACGCGGACGGCCGTTTGCGACCTTCTTGATCTGGCGGCGAACACGGCTCGCACGCTTGGTGAGTGCTTCTTTTCTCGTTGCCATGATCCGTCGTCCTTACTTCTTCTTGCCTTCCTTGCGGACGATCCGTTCCTCAGCGTACTTGACGCCTTTGCCCTTGTAGGGCTCTGGACCGCGGTATTCACGGATCTCCGCGGCAACCTGACCGACCTGCTGCTTATTGATGCCGGTGACGATGATTTCCGTCGGCTTCGGCACGGCAATGGTGATGCCTTCCGGGGTCTGATAGACCACGTCGTGGGAAAAGCCGAGAGCCAGCTGCAGGTTCTTGCCCTGCAGAGATGCGCGGTAACCAACGCCGTTGATTTCAAGCTTGCGCTCGAAACCGTCCTTCACACCCTTGAAGATGTTTTCGATCATCGTGCGGGACATGCCCCACTTCGAACGAGCATCCTTGCTGTCGTTGACCGGGGTCACCGAGACAGCATTGTTTTCGAGTTCCAGCTTGATTTCGTCGTTTGCGACGAAGAAAAGCTCACCCTTCGGGCCCTTGGCAGTCACTTTCTGGCCATCAACAGTGGCCGTGATCCCTGCAGGAACCTGAACGGGCTTTTTACCGATACGAGACATGTTTCAATCCTGTCTGTTCGCTATGGAGTTCCCCTACCCTGTCTTAGAAGACAGAGCAGAGAACCTCGCCACCAACGTTCTGTTCGCGAGCCTGGTGATCGGCCATCACGCCCTTCGGAGTCGAAAGGATGGTGATGCCGAGGCCGTTCGCGACCTGCGGAATGGACTTTACCGAGACATAGACCCGGCGGCCCGGCTTGGACACGCGGCCGATCTCACGGATCACCGACGCGCCTTCGTAGTACTTGAGTTCGATTTCGATCTCGGCCTTGCCGTTACCGAAGTCGATTTCCGAATAACCGCGGATATAGCCTTCAGCCTGCAGAACGTCGAGGACGCGAGCACGCAGCTTGGAAGCAGGCGTGGAAACGGTCGACTTGCGGCGGGCTGCGCCGTTGCGGATACGGGTGAGCATATCGCCCAAGGGATCAGTCATGGTCATCTAACGATCTCCTTACCAGCTCGACTTGACGATGCCCGGCACCTTGCCGAGATTGCCGAGCTCACGAAGCGCGATACGCGACATCCTGAGCTTGCGATAGAAAGCGCGCGGGCGACCGGTGACTTCGCAACGGTTGCGGATACGCGTCTTCGAGCCATCGCGCGGCAGAGAAGCGAGCTTCAGGGTTGCCTTGAACCGTTCTTCGATCGAAAGTTCCTGGTTCATGATGGTTGCCTTCAGGGTCGCACGCTTGGCGGCCTGGTTGGCAACTGTCTTGCGGCGGCGCTTGTTCTTTTCAACTGCGCTGGTTTTCGCCATATGGGAGTTCCTTCTAAACGCTCGTCGTTACGGTTACTGGCGGAACGGGAAGTTGAACTCTTTCAAGAGAGC
This sequence comes from Neorhizobium galegae, assembly GCF_021391675.1. Taxonomy (NCBI): domain Bacteria; kingdom Pseudomonadati; phylum Pseudomonadota; class Alphaproteobacteria; order Hyphomicrobiales; family Rhizobiaceae; genus Neorhizobium; species Neorhizobium galegae. The sequence goes on along the minus strand of NZ_CP090095.1, from coordinate 1,719,097 downwards.
CCGTGCTTCGTCGTCCTTGGTAGCCGTCGTGCAAACGATGATGTCCATGCCCCACATCTGATCAACCTTGTCGTAGTTGATCTCTGGGAACACAATGTGCTCCTTGATGCCCATGGCGAAGTTGCCACGGCCGTCAAAGCTTTTCGGGTTCAAGCCACGAAAGTCGCGAACGCGCGGAAGCGCGATGTTGATCAGACGGTCCATGAATTCGTACATGCGGGCGCCGCGAAGCGTAACCTTTGCACCGATCGGCATGAATTCGCGAACCTTGAAGCCCGCGATGGAATTCCGTGCCTTGGTGATGATCGGCTTCTGGCCGGCAATGGCGGCCAGGTCGGCGGCAGCCACGGAAGGCTTCTTCGAGTCAGCCGTCGCTTCGCCGACACCCATGTTGATGACGATCTTGTCCAGCTTGGGGATCATCATGTCGTTTGCGAAGGAGAACTGTTCCTTCAGTGCGGCGCGGATACGGGAATTGTATTCCACCTTGAGCCGCGGCTCATACTTTGCCTCAGCCATCGATCACATCTCCCGTACGCTTGGCTACACGCACCTTCTTGCCGTCGACGACGGAGAAGCCAACGCGGGTCGGCTTGCCGTCTTTCGCGACGATCGCGATGTTCGACAGGTGAATGGACGCTTCCTTGTTGATGATGCCGGCTTCCTGCGTCTGAGACTGACGCTGGTGGCGCTTCACCATGTTGATGCCACGCACGACGGCGCGGTCTTCCTTCGGCATAACCTGAAGGACTTCGCCGGAGCGACCCTTGTCCTTGCCGGCGAGTACGACGACGCTGTCGCCCTTCTTGATCTTGTTCATCGCATGAGCTCCTTACAGTACTTCCGGAGCCAGCGAGATGATCTTCATATGGTTCTTGGCGCGAAGTTCGCGCGGAACCGGTCCGAAGATACGGGTGCCGATCGGCTCTTTCTTGTTGTCGATGAGGACCGCTGCGTTGTTGTCGAAGCGGATGACGCTGCCGTCCGGACGACGGATGTCCTTGGCGGTACGCACAACAACCGCCTTCATCACGTCACCCTTCTTGACGCGGCCGCGCGGGATGGCTTCCTTGATCGAAACGACAATGATGTCGCCGATGGAAGCGTACTTGCGCTTGGAGCCGCCCAGCACCTTGATGCACATGACACGACGTGCGCCGGAATTATCCGCCACGTCGAGGTTTGTTTGCATCTGAATCATGTCAGGTCGCCTTTTTCTAATGACCGGAACGACCGGGCGCTAAAAACGCCCCGTTTCGGCTTATGGACAGAATCTCGTTGTGCGCGGGTGGGGTCTTGCCAAGGTGGTTTCCTTAAAAGGACCTTCCCTGCGCTCAAAGCAAAAGAACGCTCGTTTCCGAGCGTCCTGCGCCAGTGGGGTGCTTCTTACAGGATTCTGCGCCGGGCGCAAGGCCCAGACGCGGATCCGAAGCAAATTAAGCCTGGGCGGAAACGACCGTCCAGGTCTTGTCCTTGGAGATCGGCGCGCATTCCTCGATGGAAACGACGTCACCTACCTTGTACTGGTTGTTCTCGTCATGCGCCTTGTACTTCTTGGAACGGCGGACCGTCTTCTGAAGCAGCGGATGCGCGAAGCGGCGCTCGACCCGGACAACAACGGTCTTCTCGTTCTTGTCGGAAACTACGACGCCCTGCAGAATGCGTTTCGGCATATTATTTTTCCTTAGGCCTTGGCTTCTGCCGCCTTCTGGCGGGCAATGGTTTTCACGCGGGCGATGTCCTTGCGAACTTCGGTGATGCGCGAGGACTTCTCGAGCTGGCCGGTTGCCTTCTGGAAGCGCAGGTTGAACTGCTCTTTCTTCAGGTCGGCGAGCTTGTCCTTGAGCTGATCGGCCGTGAGGCCGCGAACGTTTTCGGCTTTCATGTGCCTTGCTCCTTACTCTGCGATGCGCTGTACGAAGCGCGTCTTGACCGAGAGCTTGGCAGCACCGAGACGAAGCGCCTCGCGGGCGAGCTCCTCGGAAACACCGTCGATCTCGAACATCATGCGACCGGGCTTGACCTTGCAGGCCCAGTATTCGACGCCGCCCTTACCCTTACCCATGCGGACTTCGGTCGGCTTTGCGGTGACCGGAACGTCCGGGAACACGCGGATCCAGACACGGCCGGCGCGCTTCATCGCGCGGGTGATCGCGCGGCGGGCCGCTTCAATCTCGCGGGCGTTGACGCGGTTGGGTTCCTGGGACTTCAGACCAAATTCACCGAAGGCCAGGTCGAAGCCGCCCTTGGCCACACCCTTGATGCGACCCTTGAACTGCTTGCGGTACTTGGTACGCTTTGGCTGCAACATTTTCTTACTTCTCCGAGCTTATCTTTCGCCAGCGTTGATCAAGCGTTTTCGCGGCGGCGATCGCCACGGTCACCACGATCGCCGCGTTCGCGGCTTGCGGGACCCTGGGCATCGCCTTCCATGGCGCGACGTTCAGAAGCCATCGGATCGTGCTCAAGGATTTCGCCCTTGAAGATCCAGACCTTGATGCCGCAGATGCCGAATGCGGTTTCGGCTTCCGCCGTACCGTAGTCGATGTCTGCACGCAGCGTATGGAGCGGAACGCGACCTTCGCGGTACCATTCGGTACGGGCGATTTCAGCACCGCCGAGACGGCCGGCGCAGGTGATCTTGATGCCTTCGGCACCGAGACGCATGGCCGACTGAACGGCACGCTTCATCGCACGGCGGAAGGCCACGCGACGCTCGAGCTGCTGGGCGATCGACTGGGCGACGAGCGTCGAGTCGATTTCCGGCTTGCGCACTTCAACGATGTTGAGATGCGTTTCCGAATTGGTCATCGTCGCGATCTTCTTGCGAAGCTTCTCGATGTCAGCGCCCTTCTTGCCGATGATCAGGCCCGGGCGAGCCGAGTGGATCGTGACGCGGCACTTCTTGTGCGGACGCTCGATGACCACCTTGGCGATACCGGCCTGCTTCAGTTCCGACATCAGGTAGGCGCGGATCTTCAGGTCCTCATGGAGGAGCTGACCGTATTCCGCGTTGTCGGCGAACCAACGGCTGTCCCAGGTGCGGTTAATTCCGAGGCGGAAACCGATCGGATTAATTTTCTGGCCCATTATGCAGCCTCCCCTTTTTCCTCGACTTCGCGGACGACGATCGTCAGATGCGAGAAAGGCTTCTCGATCCGCGATGCCCGGCCGCGGCCGCGAGCGTGGAAGCGCTTCATCACGATCGACTTGCCTACATAGGCTTCCGAAACGATCAACGCGTCGACGTCGAGGTCATGGTTGTTTTCGGCATTGGCGATTGCAGACTCGAGGGTCTTCTTCACCGTGCCGGCGATGCGCTTGCGCGAGAATTCGAGTTCTGCAAGCGCGCGTTCTACCTTCTTGCCGCGGATCATGGCGGCAACGAGGTTCAGCTTCTGGGGGCTGACGCGGAGCGTACGCGCAACTGCCTGCGCCTCGTTATCCTTCAGCCGGCGTTCGGTCTTAGCCTTCGCCATGATTACTTCCTCTTCGCCTTCTTGTCCGCGCCGTGACCGTAATAGGTACGGGTGGGAGCGAATTCACCGAACTTGTGTCCGACCATGTCTTCGTTGACGCTGACCGGAATGTGCTTGCTGCCGTTGTAGACGCCGAACGTCAAGCCAACGAACTGCGGCAGGATGGTGGACCGACGGGTCCACATCTTGATTACTTCACTCCGTCCGCCTTCGCGCACCTTCTCAGCCTTCTTGAGAAGATAGCCGTCAACAAACGGACCTTTCCATACTGAACGAGCCATTAGTGACTTCCTCTCTTACTTCTTGCGCTGGTGGCGCGAACGCATGATGAACTTGTCCGTGGACTTGTTCGAACGTGTGCGCTTGCCCTTGGTCGGCTTGCCCCAGGGGCTGACCGGATGACGGCCACCCGAGGTGCGGCCTTCACCACCGCCGTGCGGATGGTCGACCGGGTTCATGACGACGCCGCGGTTATGCGGACGCTTGCCGCGCCAGACGGTACGACCGGCCTTGCCGTCGTTGATGTTGCCGTGATCCGGGTTGGAAACCGCACCGATCGAAGCCAGGCAGGAGCCCGGTACGAGGCGCTGTTCGCCGGAGTTGAGGCGCAGGATCGCCATGCCGGCATCGCGGCCGACGAGCTGAACGTAGGTGCCGGCGGAGCGAGCCATCTGGCCACCCTTGCCCGGCTTCATTTCGACGTTGTGCACGATCGAACCGACCGGGATGTACTGCAGCGGCATGGTGTTGCCGGGCTTTACGTCGACGGCCTTTTCGGACGCGATCACCTTGTCGCCGGCAGCGAGACGCTGCGGAGCCAGGATGTAGGCCTGCTCGCCGTCGGTATAGGTGACGAGAGCGATGAAGGCCGTACGGTTCGGGTCGTATTCCAGACGCTCGACCGTGCCTTCAACGTCGAACTTGCGACGCTTGAAGTCGATCAGGCGATAGGTCCGCTTGTGACCGCCGCCGATGAAGCGGGCGGTGATGCGGCCGTAGTTGTTGCGGCCGCCGCTCTTGGAGAGACCCTCGGTGAGCTTCTTGACGGGCTTGCCCTTCCAGAGGCCGGACCGGTCGACGATGACCAGCTGACGCTGGCTCGGGGTCGTCGGGTTGTAGCTTTTCAATGCCATTATCTTATACCTCAGAGACCGGTGGAGACGTCGATCGTCTGACCTTCGGCCAGGGTGACGACAGCCTTCTTGACGTCCTTCTGCTTACCGATGAAGCCGCGGAACCGCTTCACCTTGCCCTTGCGGACAAGCGTGTTGACGGCCGTGACCTTCACACCGAACAGCGCCTCTACGGCAGCCTTGATTTCCGGCTTGGAAGCAGTCTTGGCAACGTTGAAGACGACCTGGTTCTGTTCAGATGCCATGGTCGACTTTTCGGTGATCGAGGGAGATACGATCACATCATAGTGGCGAATGTCGGTCACTTGAAACGCTCCTCTAGAGCTTCCACCGCAGCCTTGGAAAGCACCAGCTTGCCGCGACGCAGGATGTCGTAAACATTGATGCCCTGAACCGGCAGAACATCGACGTTCGGGATGTTCTGGGCTGCGAGCTTGAAGTTGCTGTCGAGCTCAACGCCGCCGATGAACAACACGTTGGTGAGGCCGAGCGAAGCGAACGAACCGGCAAGCGCCTTGGTCTTTGCTTCGGCGGCAACCAGGTTGTCGACGATGATGATGTCTTCAGCCTTCATCTTTGCAGAGAGGGCGTGACGGAGAGCCAGCGCGCGAACCTTCTTCGGAAGGTCATGCTCGTGGCTGCGAACGACCGGGCCGTGAGCCTTGCCGCCGCCGCGGAACTGCGGAGCGCGAGCCGAATGGTGACGAGCGCGGCCCGTACCCTTCTGCTTGTACATCTTGGCGCCGGTGCGGGAGACTTCAGCACGACCCTTGGTCTTGTGCGTGCCCTGCTGCTTCTTGGCGAGCTGCCAACGAACCATACGGGCCAGAATGTCTTCGCGGGGATCGAGGCCGAAAATCTCGTCCGACAGGGCTACCTTGCCGGCGTCTTTTCCCTCGAGGGTCTTGACGTTAAATTCCATGTGCTTGGCTCCCTTACTTCGCGGCCGACTTGACGGCATCGCGAACGACGATCCAAGCGCCCTTGGAGCCGGGAACGGCACCCTTGACGAGGATCAGGCCACGGTTCTCGTCGGTGGAAACGACTTCGAGGTTCTGGGTGGTGATACGCGTCTGGCCCATGTGACCAGCCATGCGCTTGCCCTTCCAGACCTTGCCCGGATCCTGGTTGTTACCAGTCGAACCATGCGAACGGTGCGAAACGGACACACCGTGCGTGGCGCGGAGACCACCAGAAGTTATGGCGCTTCATGGCGCCGGCGAAACCCTTACCGATCGAGGTACCGGTGACGTCCACCAGCTGACCCGCCGTGAAGTGACCTGCCGTCAGCTCGGTGCCGACGTCGATCAGATTGTCTTCGGAAACGCGAAACTCGACGAGCTTCGCCTTCGGCTCGACTTCGGCGACGGCGAAATGGCCGCGCAGCGCCTTGGTCGTGTTCTTTACCTTGGCAGTGCCGGCACCCAGCTGAACGGCAGTGTAGCCATTCTTGTCTACGGTGCGCTGAGCCACGACCTGGCAGTTTTCCAACCGCAATACGGTTACAGGGACATGCTCGCCTGCGTCGTTGTAGACGCGCGTCATTCCCACCTTCTGTGCAATTACACCTGAACGCATCGGTTCAATCCTTCTCACTCAGCTCGAGACAGAAGTCTCAGAGCTTGATCTCAACATCGACACCAGCGGCGAGGTCGAGCTTCATCAGCGCGTCCACCGTCTGCGGTGTCGGGTCAACGATATCGAGAAGGCGCTTATGCGTGCGCATCTCGAACTGCTCGCGGCTCTTCTTGTCGATGTGGGGGGACCTGTTAACCGTAAACTTCTCGATGCGGGTCGGAAGCGGAACGGGGCCCCGGACGCTTGCGCCGGTGCGCTTCGCCGTCGACACGATCTCGCGCGTCGACGCGTCGAGAATGCGGTGATCGAACGCCTTCAGGCGAATGCGGATATTTTGGCCGTTCATTCGACGTTATCCTTGTTGTCTGTTTATCCACGTGCCAACCCAATAGGGCACGGGTTGTTCTCTTACCTTAAGGCGGACCACCGGTTTCAAAGATCGAAGGGGACACCGAGGATACGGCGTCCCTTTCCAGTCTTCGGGCCTTCGGCCCACCTTGTCTGTTCATTGCCTGCCTCGAACCCGAAGCAGAGGGCAAATCACGCTCGCGCGCCATTTGCTACATTTTTGTGTCATACGCAAGCGGCCAAGGCCGCCTGCGTTAAAACTTACTCGACGATCGAGGCGACGATACCGGCGCCGACGGTGCGGCCGCCTTCGCGGATTGCGAAGCGCAGCTTTTCTTCCATCGCGATCGGGTTGATCAGCGTGACCTTAACAGTCACGTTGTCGCCCGGCATGACCATTTCCGTGCCTTCTGGAAGCTCAACGATGCCGGTCACGTCCGTCGTGCGGAAGTAGAACTGCGGACGGTAGTTGGTGAAGAACGGCGTATGACGACCGCCTTCTTCCTTCGTCAGGATGTAGGCTTCTGCCATGAACACCGTGTGCGGCTTGACCGAACCCGGCTTGCACAGGATCTGGCCACGCTCGACGCCGTCACGCTGGACGCCACGGATCAGCGCGCCGATGTTGTCGCCGGCCTGGCCCTGGTCGAGCAGCTTGCGGAACATTTCAACGCCGGTCACCGTCGTCTTGGTGGTGGCGCGGATGCCGACGATCTCGACTTCTTCGCCAACCTTGACGATGCCACGCTCGACGCGGCCGGTCACGACCGTACCACGGCCCGAGATCGAGAACACGTCTTCGATCGGCAGCAGGAACGGCAGGTTGATCGGGCGCTCAGGCGTCGGGATGTAGGCGTCGACGGCGGCCATCAGCTCGCGGATCGAATCTTCGCCGATCTTCTTGTCCGAATCTTCAAGAGCGGCCAGCGCCGAACCCTTGATGATCGGGATGTCGTCGCCCGGGAAATCGTAAGAGGTCAGAAGTTCGCGCACTTCCAGCTCGACGAGCTCGAGAAGCTCGGCGTCGTCGACCTGGTCGACCTTGTTCAAAAACACCACGATCGCCGGAACGCCGACCTGACGGGCGAGCAGGATGTGCTCGCGGGTCTGCGGCATCGGGCCGTCGGCAGCCGAGCAAACCAGGATCGCGCCGTCCATCTGCGCAGCACCGGTGATCATGTTCTTGACGTAGTCGGCGTGGCCGGGGCAGTCGACGTGGGCATAATGGCGGGCCGGCGTCTCGTATTCGACGTGCGCCGTCGAAATGGTGATGCCGCGTGCCTTTTCTTCAGGAGCCGCGTCGATCTGGTCATAGGCCTTGTACTCGCCGAAGTACTTCGTGATCGCGGCCGTCAGCGACGTCTTGCCATGGTCAACGTGACCGATCGTGCCAATGTTGACGTGCGGCTTGTTGCGCTCAAACTTGCTCTTTGCCATTTCCGGCTTCTCCGTTCTTATCCCCGTCAGGGGTTATTCTCTAATTGATTGGGCGGGTTACCCCGGTCACTTCTGACCGGAGTACTTAGCCTGGATTTCGTTTGCGACGTTGGTCGGAACCGGTGCGTAGTGATCGAAGGTCATCGAGTACTGCGCGCGGCCCTGGGACATGGAGCGCAGGTTGTCGACGTACTTGAACATGTTCGCGAGCGGCACGTGGGCGTTGATCACCACGGCGATGCCGCGCGATTCCTGGCCCTGGATCTGGCCGCGACGGGAGTTCAGGTCACCGATGACGTCACCGACGTAATCTTCCGGAGTGACGACTTCGACCTTCATCATCGGCTCGAGGAGCTGTGCACCGGCCTTCTTGGCTGCTTCACGGAAGCAGGCGCGGGAGGCGATTTCGAATGCCAGAACCGACGAGTCGACGTCGTGGAAGGCGCCGTCGATGAGGGTCGCCTTGACGCCCAGCATCGGGAAGCCAGCCAGCGGGCCGGAAGACAGGACGCTTTCGATGCCCTTCTGGACGCCCGGGATGTATTCCTTCGGAACAGAACCACCGACGATCTTGGACTCGAACTTGAAGTCATCGCCATCCGGGTTCGGTTCGAAGACGATCTTGACGCGCGCGAACTGGCCGGTACCACCGGACTGCTTCTTGTGCGTGTAATCCTCTTCGTGCTTACGCGTGATGGTTTCGCGATAAGCAACCTGCGGAGCACCGACGGTGGCTTCGACCTTGAACTCGCGACGCATGCGGTCGACGAGAATGTCGAGGTGAAGTTCACCCATGCCGGCGATGATCGTCTGGCCGGATTCCTCGTCGGTCTTGACGCGGAAGGACGGGTCTTCGGCAGCCAGGCGGTTGAGCGCGAGGCCCATCTTTTCCTGGTCGCCCTTGGACTTCGGCTCGATGGCGATCTGGATGACCGGCTCGGGGAATTCCATGCGCTCGAGGATGACCGGCTTCAGCGGATCGCAGAGCGTGTCGCCCGTGGTGGTTTCCTTGAGGCCTGCGAGAGCGACGATGTCGCCGGCGAAAGCTTCTTCGATGTCTTCACGGGAGTTCGAGTGCATCTGCAGCATGCGGCCGACGCGCTCGCGCTTTTCCTTGACCGTGTTCAGCAGCGCAGAACCCTTTTCGAGCTTGCCCGAATAGATACGGCAGAAGGTCAGCGAACCGACGAAGGGGTCGTTCATGATCTTGAACGCCAGCATGGAAAGCGGCTCGGTGTCATCGGGATGACGGTCGATTTCGGCTTCGGTCTTGACGTCGATGCCCTTGATCGCCGGAATATCCGCCGGGGACGGCAGGAATTCGACAACGGCGTCGAGGAGCGGCTGAACGCCCTTGTTCTTGAAGGCGGAACCGCAGAACATCGGGAAGAACTTGACGTCGATGGTGCCGCGACGGATGAGCGCACGGATCTTATCGTTGTCCGGCATGACGCCGTTCAGATAGTTTTCCATGGCTTCTTCGTCGATGTCGACGATCGTCTCGATCATCTTTTCGCGGAACTCTTCAGCGCGTTCCTTGAGGTCTTCCGGGATTTCGACGACGTCCCACTGGGCGCCGAGCGACTCGTCGCGCCAGACGAGAGCGTTCATCTCGATCAGATCGACGATGCCCTTGAACTCGGTTTCGGCACCGATCGGCAACTGGCAGACAACCGCAGTCGCGCCGAGGCGCGTCTTGATCATCTCGACCGAGCGATAGAAATCGGCGCCGGTCTTGTCCATCTTGTTGCAGAAGATCAGGCGCGGAACGTTGTACTTGTCGGCCTGACGCCAGACGGTTTCCGTCTGCGGCTCAACGCCGGCATTGGCGTCGAGAAGAGCAACCGCACCGTCGAGCACACGCAGCGAACGTTCGACTTCGATGGTGAAGTCGACGTGGCCGGGGGTGTCGATGATGTTGAAGCGACGCATCTTGCCGTCGCGGCCCTTCCAGAAGGTCGTGGTCGCAGCGGAAGTGATCGTGATGCCACGCTCCTGCTCCTGCTCCATCCAGTCCATCGTGGCTGCGCCGTCGTGAACTTCGCCGATCTTGTGCGACTTGCCGGTGTAATAAAGAATACGCTCGGTGGTCGTGGTCTTGCCGGCGTCGATATGCGCCATGATACCGAAATTGCGGTAGTCTTCGATTTTATATTCGCGAGCCATAGGACTGCCTTTCGAAATTCGATCGAGTGAAGATTACCAACGGTAATGCGAGAATGCGCGGTTGGCGTCGGCCATCTTGTGCGTGTCTTCACGCTTCTTGACGGCGCTGCCACGGTTGTTTGCAGCATCCATGAGTTCACCGGAAAGGCGATCGACCATCGTCGTTTCGTTGCGCTTGCGGGCAGCAGCGATCACCCAACGGATCGCGAGAGCCTGACGGCGCTCGGGACGAACGTCGACCGGAACCTGGTAGGTCGCACCACCAACGCGGCGCGAACGAACTTCGACATGCGGCGCGACATTGTCGAGCGCCGAATGGAAGATACCCAGCGGGTCGGCCTTGGCCTTGCCCTGCACGACGTCGAACGCGCCGTAAACGATGTTTTCAGCCACGGACTTCTTGCCGTGGAGCATGATCGCATTCATGAACTTCGTGACGACCAGATCGCCGAACTTCGGGTCCGGGTTGATCTCACGCTTCTCTGCACTATGGCGTCGGGACATACTTCTCGTCTCTCAATTGTTGCGGGCGCTTTACCACGCGGAGAACCTCGCGCAGCGCCGGATAATCAGAATGCCGAATTACTTCGGACGCTTCGCACCGTACTTGGAACGGCGCTGCTTGCGGTTCTTGACGCCCTGGGTGTCGAGAACGCCGCGGATGATGTGGTAACGAACGCCCGGCAAGTCCTTGACGCGGCCGCCGCGGATCATCACGACGGAGTGTTCCTGCAGGTTGTGGCCTTCACCCGGGATATAGCCGATGACTTCGAAGCCGTTGGTCAGGCGGATCTTGGCAACCTTACGCAGAGCCGAGTTCGGCTTCTTCGGGGTCGTCGTGTAAACGCGGGTGCAAACGCCGCGCTTCTGGGGGTTTTCCTGCAGAGCAGGAACCTTGTTACGCTTTACGTTCGCCTGGCGAGGCTTGCGGATCAGCTGGTTTACGGTAGGCATTCAACCATCCCTTACGTTTTTCTCAGTACCCTTTCGGGCCGATCTGATGCCGTTTCCGGCGGCGGCACACACATTTCCTCATGCGCAAAACGTGGCCCGATCCGCTTTTCGGATGGACCACAAAAAGCAGAGGACGCATTCCTCATGCGTCGTGCGTGCAGCATTCGTGTCTTCAACGTGCGTATGGAACCGTGTCTGAGGCGTACTCCGGAACGAGTCGTTCCGAACGGGCAAGCCTCACATCGCTTCCGATGCGGGGCGTGTACTGTTTTCCCCCCTGCCCGTCAAGACCAAATCCTAAATTATTGCCCCAAACCCTTGGTTTCGGGGCCAAACGGAGGGTTTCGAGACGGGGTTTCCAGAAATATGACATGCCCTCGCGGATAATGTTTGGGAATCATCGCTGATCGCACTAAAGAGTGCGGGAACCTTCCGTTCCGCCTCGTCTTCGGACGATACTAGGGATTCGCTCGCGGAGATGACCATGATCGCCACACCCGACAATGACAACAACCTCGACGGGCCGATGGTCTTCATCATCATCGGCAAGGGCTATGAGACGAAGGGCACCGAAGGCATCGAGCTGCATATCATGCTGCGCGCGCCGGACGACGATTCCGCCGTGCGCGAGGCGCTCAACGCCCTCTCGGAAGAAGGCTTCATCGAGGCCGACCTCGACCAGATCGGCGTCCTGACCGACGAGCCGACCGAAGAACCGCATGCCTCGGCCTACCAGGGCGCGCTCGAAGGCGAAGTGGCGATCATCCGGTTCGAGTAGTCTCGATCGATAAAGAGGCGGGCTGCCCTTGCCTCTTTCTCCACCGGCGGCCTGCAAGAGTGCGGACCCATTCCGTTCGCTTGGCTCTCCCTAACCTCACCCGCGGCGAAGCGCCCACGTTTCGCCAAAGCATGCACGAAGCCGCCGAAAAGTCTCGGCGGCTTTTTTGATGTTCGGTCCCCTCGCCGCGTGAAACAAAAAAACCGCCCGGATCGCTCCGGGCGGTTTTTGATGTTCAATCGGCAGCAGCCGGATTACTCGGCAGCCGGAGCCTTTTCGCCGGCGAGGTCCTGAAGCATCGGGGTGGCGGACGATGCGCCCGAACCCTTCTTGCGTTCTTCCAGGATGAGCTCGTCGCGCGAGGTGGCGATGCGGCGGATCTGAGTCATGGTGCCGCCCGTACCGGCCGGGATGAGACGGCCGACGATGACGTTTTCCTTCAGGCCCTGCAGCGTGTCGGTCTTGCCGGCGATCGCAGCTTCCGTCAGCACCTTGGTCGTTTCCTGGAAGGAAGCGGCCGAGATGAAGGACGGGGTCTGCAGCGACGCCTTGGTGATGCCGAGCAGAACCGGTTCGCCGTAAGCGGGCTTCTTGCCTTCTTCGGCAAGACGCTCGTTGGCTTCGTCCAGTTCGATCCGGTCGACATTGTCACCGACGATATACTGGCTGTCGCCGGCATCGGTGATCTCGACCTTCTGCAGCATCTGACGGACAATCACCTCGATGTGCTTGTCATTGATGACAACGCCCTGCAGGCGGTAGACTTCCTGGATTTCGTTGACGAGGTAGGAAGCGAGTGCTTCCACGCCCTTGATCGCCAGGATGTCGTGGGGTGCCGGATTGCCGTCGAGGATGTAGTCGCCCTTTTCGATGTAGTCGCCTTCCTGAAGATGGAACGGCTTGCCCTTCGGGATCAGGTATTCGACCGGTTCGACACCGTCTTCCGCCGGCTCGATCATGACGCGACGCTTGTTCTTGTAGTCGCGGCCGAGGCGGATCGTACCATCGATCTCAGCGATGATGGCGTGATCCTTCGGACGACGGGCTTCGAAGAGCTCGGCGACGCGCGGCAGACCACCGGTGATGTCCTTGGTCTTGGCGCTTTCCAGCGGCACGCGGGCGAGAACGTCGCCCTGCGATACCTTGCTGCCCGGCTCGACCGACAGGATGGCGTCGACCGACAGGTTGAAGCGGGCTTCGCCACCGCGGGCAAGCTTCAGGATGGTGCCCGAAGCGTCCTTGATGACGATCGCCGGCTTCAGGTCGATGCCACGCGGCGTCGAACGCCAGTCGATAACCTGACGCTTGGTGATGCCGGTGGATTCGTCGGTGGATTCCGAAACCGAGATCGAGTCGACCACGTCTTCGAAGTAAACCGTACCTTCCACTTCCGTCATCATCGGGCGTGTGTAGGGATCCCACTCTGCCAGACGCTGACCGCGACGAACCTTGTCGCCATCATCCACGAACAGCTTCGAACCGTAGGCGACGCGCTGCGAGGAACGCTCGACGCCGCGCTCGTCAAGGATGGTGACCGCCATGTTGCGGCCCATCGCGACGAGAACGCCTTCGGAGTTCCGCAGCATGTTGCGGTTCTTGATCTGGATCGTGCCTTCGTAGGACGCTTCCAGGAACGACTGGTCGACCACGTTTGCCGTACCGCCCAAGTGGAAGGTACGCATGGTGAGCTGGGTTCCCGGCTCGCCGATCGACTGAGCCGCGATGACGCCGACGGCTTCTCCCATGTTGACCGGAGTACCACGGGCCAGATCTCGGCCGTAGCAGACCGAGCAGACGCCCGTCTGAACTTCGCAGGTCAGTGCCGAACGGATGCGGATCGACTGGATACCAGCCTTTTCGATCTCGATGACGTCCGGCTCGAGGATCATCTTGCCGGCGTCGACGATGCGGGCACCCGTGACCGGGTGATCGATATCGTCGAGTGCGGTACGGCCAAGGACGCGAGCGCCGATGGAAGCCACGACCTGGCCGGCGTCAACGATCGCCGTCATGGTGAGGCCGCTCTCGGTGCCGCAATCGACCAGGTTGACGATGCAGTCCTGCGCCACGTCGACGAGACGACGTGTCAGGTAACCGGAGTTCGCGGTCTTCAAGGCGGTGTCTGCGAGACCCTTACGGGCACCGTGGGTCGAGTTGAAGTACTCGTTAACGGTCAGGCCTTCCTTGAAGTTCGAGATGATCGGCGTTTCGATGATCTCGCCCGACGGCTTGGCCATCAGGCCACGCATGCCGCCCAGCTGGCGCATCTGGTTCGGAGAACCACGGGCACCCGAGTGGGACATCATGTAGATGGCGTTCATCTGCTTCTGGCGGCCGGTTTCAGGATCGAACTCGACAGCCTTAATGCGGGCCATCATGTCTTCTGCAACCTTTTCGGTGGCCTTGCCCCAGGCGTCGACGACCTTGTTGTACTTCTCGCCCTGAGTGATCAGGCCGTCGTTGTACTGCTGCTCGTATTCCTTCACCAGGGTTTCGGTGTCGCCAACGATCTTGGCCTTGGTTTCAGGAATGATCATGTCGTCCTTGCCGAACGAAATGCCGGCCTTGCACGCATGCGTGAAGCCGAGCTGCATGATGCGGTCGCAGAAGATCACCGTGTCCTTCTGACCGCAGTGACGGTAGACCGTGTCGATCATCTTGGAGATGTTCTTCTTGGTCATTTCCTGGTTGCAGGTCTCGAACGGCACGTTGACGTTCTTCGGCAGAAGTTCGCCGATGATCATGCGGCCGGGGGTCGTCTCATAGATCTTGGAAACCGGCTTGCCTTCGGCGTCCACGGTCTTGAAGCGGCCGCGGATCTTGGCATGCAGGGTGACGATCTTGTTTTCCAGAGCGTGGTGCAGTTCGCCCATGTCGGAGAAGGCCATGCCTTCGCCCGGCTCGTTCTGGTTCATGATCGCCAGATAGTAGAGACCGAGAACCATGTCCTGCGACGGAACGATGATCGGTGCGCCGTTGGCCGGATGCAGGATGTTGTTCGTCGACATCATCAGCACGCGGGCTTCGAGCTGGGCTTCGAGCGACAGCGGCACGTGAACGGCCATCTGGTCACCGTCGAAGTCGGCGTTGAAGGCCGTGCAGACGAGCGGATGCAGCTGGATAGCCTTGCCTTCGACCAGGATCGGTTCGAAGGCCTGGATGCCCAGGCGGTGCAGCGTCGGTGCGCGGTTCAGGAGAACCGGATGCTCGCGGATGACCTCGTCGAGGATATCCCAGACTTCCGGCTTTTCCTTTTCAACCAGCTTCTTGGCCTGCTTGACGGTCGAGGAGTAACCCTTGGCGTCGAGGCGGGCGTAGATGAACGGCTTGAACAGTTCGAGCGCCATCTTCTTCGGCAGGCCGCACTGGTGCAACTTCAGTTCCGGACCGGTCACGATGACCGAACGGCCGGAATAGTCGACGCGCTTGCCGAGAAGGTTCTGGCGGAAGCGGCCCTGCTTGCCCTTCAGCATGTCGGACAGCGACTTCAGCGGACGCTTGTTGGCGCCGGTGATGACGCGGCCACGACGGCCGTTGTCGAACAGCGCGTCCACAGATTCCTGCAGCATGCGCTTTTCGTTGCGGATGATGATGCCCGGAGCGCGCAGTTCGATCAGGCGCTTCAGACGGTTGTTACGGTTGATGACGCGACGATAGAGATCGTTCAGGTCGGAGGTCGCAAAGCGGCCGCCATCGAGCGGAACCAGCGGGCGCAGGTCCGGCGGGATGACCGGGACGACCTTCATGATCATCCATTCCGGACGGTTGCCCGACTCCATGAAGTTCTCGACGATCTTCAGGCGCTTCATCAGCTTCTTCTGCTTCAGATCCGACGTGGTGTCGGCAAGTTCCGAACGCAGGTCGCCGGCGATCTTTTCGAGATTCATCGAAGCCAGCATCTCGTAGATGGCCTCGGCGCCGATCATCGCCGTGAACTGATCTTCGCCGAACTCGTCGACGGCGATCATGTATTCTTCTTCGGAAAGAAGCTGGTTTTCCTTGAGCGAGGTGAGGCCCGGCTCAGTGACGATGTAGTTCTCGAAATAGAGAACGCGCTCGACATCCTTCAGCGTCATGTCGAGAAGGGTCGAGATACGCGACGGAAGCGACTTCAGGAACCAGATATGGGCGACGGGAGCAGCGAGCTCGATATGGCCCATGCGCTCACGGCGAACGCGCGACAGCGTGACTTCGACGCCGCACTTTTCGCAGATGATGCCCTTGTACTTCATGCGCTTGTACTTGCCGCACAGGCACTCGTAGTCCTTGATCGGCCCGAAGATGCGGGCGCAGAAAAGGCCGTCGCGTTCCGGCTTGAAGGTACGGTAGTTGATGGTCTCCGGCTTTTTGATCTCGCCGTAGGACCAGGAGAGAATCTTCTCCGGAGACGCGATCGAGATACGGATCGAGTCGAAGTGCTGTGCAGGCACCTGCGGATTGAAAAGATTCATGACCTCTTGGTTCATGCCTATCTCCTTTAGGGGCGGAAGCCCTCGGCTTGCGATCGGAACAGCCCAAATTCCCGGGGCGGACCGTCCGATGCTTTAAAACGGTATTAGCCGCGAAATGCGGCGAAAGTTTCCCTATCCTGCCGGCGGATCCGGCGGAGGGAGCAGCGCGCGCCTTCAATCGGCGCGCGCCTTATTATGATCATTCGGCTGCGTCGGGCAGCTGGCCGACGTTCGCGTCGTCGATCTTCGAGTTCTCGAGCTCGACGGACAGGCCGAGAGAGCGCATTTCCTTGACGAGAACGTTGAAGCTCTCCGGAATGCCTGCCTCGAACGTGTCGTCGCCGCGCACG
Source organism: Neorhizobium galegae (assembly GCF_021391675.1). Lineage (NCBI taxonomy): Bacteria > Pseudomonadati > Pseudomonadota > Alphaproteobacteria > Hyphomicrobiales > Rhizobiaceae > Neorhizobium > Neorhizobium galegae. The sequence goes on along the minus strand of NZ_CP090095.1, from coordinate 1,702,423 downwards.
ATCGCTTCGTAGACCTTGGTACGGCCAGCCACGTCGTCCGACTTCACGGTCAGCATTTCCTGCAGCGTGTAGGCGGCGCCGTAGGCTTCGAGCGCCCAGACTTCCATTTCGCCGAAGCGCTGGCCGCCGAACTGCGCCTTGCCACCGAGCGGCTGCTGGGTAACCAGCGAGTACGGACCAATCGAACGCGCGTGGATCTTGTCGTCCACAAGGTGGTTCAGCTTGATCATGTACATGTAGCCGACAGTCACCTTGCGGTCGAACTGCTCACCGGTACGGCCGTCATAGAGGACCGACTGACCGGACGGATCGAGGCCCGCCTTGGTCAGCATCGCTGCGACGTCCGGCTCATGCGCGCCGTCGAAGACCGGTGTCGCAATCGACAGACCACGCTTGGACTGCTCGGCCAGACGAACCAGGGAGTCGTCGTCGAAGCTGGCAACTTCGGCGTTTGCCTCACTCTGATAGGCTTCGGTCAGCTCTTTCTTCAGGTCCGTGATGTCGTTCGACTTCCGGTACTCTTCGAGCAGCGCACCGATACGCTTGCCCATGCCGGCGCAAGCCCAGGCCAGGTGCGTCTCGAGGATCTGGCCGACGTTCATGCGCGAAGGCACGCCGAGCGGGTTCAGAACGATGTCGACATGCGTGCCGTCTTCGAGGAACGGCATGTCCTCGACCGGAACGATGCGCGACACGACGCCCTTGTTGCCGTGACGGCCGGCCATCTTGTCGCCCGGCTGGATCTTGCGCTTCACAGCGACGAAGACCTTGACCATCTTCATCACGCCCGGAGGCATTTCGTCGCCGCGCTGGACCTTTTCGACCTTGTCCATGAAGCGCTGTTCAAGGCGCGACTTGGATTCGTCGTACTGGCCGCGGAGCGCTTCGACTTCGCCCTGCACCTTTTCGTCCTCGACTGCGAACATCCACCACTGCGAGCGGGGATATTCGGAGATGACGGCGTTGGTGAGCTCGATGCCCTTCTTGAAGCCCTTCGGACCGGCAACCGACATCTGGCCGCGCAGCATGTCCGTCAGACGGCCATAGACGTTGCGGTCGAGGATTGCCTGTTCGTCGTCGCGGTCCTTGGCGAGGCGTTCGATTTCCTCACGCTCGATCGCCATGGCGCGTTCGTCCTTCTCCACACCGTGACGGTTGAAGACGCGGACTTCGACGACCGTGCCGAACGTGCCCGGGGGCATGCGCATGGAAGTGTCGCGAACGTCGGAGGCCTTTTCACCGAAGATGGCGCGCAGAAGCTTTTCTTCCGGCGTCATCGGGCTTTCGCCCTTCGGTGTGATCTTGCCGACGAGGATGTCGCCCGGCTGAACTTCGGCGCCGATGTAGACGATGCCGGCTTCATCGAGGTTCTTCAGCGCTTCTTCCGAAACGTTCGGAATGTCGCGCGTGATTTCTTCCGGACCAAGCTTGGTGTCACGCGCCATCACTTCGAATTCTTCGATGTGGATGGAGGTAAACACGTCGTCCGACACGATGCGCTCGGAGAGCAGGATCGAGTCTTCGTAGTTGTAGCCGTTCCAGGGCATGAACGCGACGAGCGCGTTGCGGCCGAGCGCCAAGTCACCGAGGTCCGTCGACGGGCCGTCGGCGATGATGTCGCCCTTGTTCAGGATGTCACCGACGGCGACCAGCGGACGCTGGTTTACGCAGGTGTTCTGGTTCGAACGCTGGAACTTCTGCAGACGATAGATATCGACGCCCGACTTCGACGGATCGAGGTCTTCGGTGGCGCGGATAACGATACGCGTCGCATCGACCTGGTCGACAACGCCGCCACGGCGGGCAGCAATCGCTGCACCGGAGTCGCGAGCGACGACCGGTTCCATGCCGGTGCCGACGAACGGAGCTTCAGCACGTACCAGCGGCACGGCCTGACGCTGCATGTTCGAGCCCATCAGAGCGCGGTTGGCGTCGTCGTTTTCCAGGAACGGGATCAGAGCGGCCGCGACCGAAACGAGCTGCTTCGGCGAAACGTCCATCAGGTTGATGGTGTCGCGCGGGGACAGCATGACTTCGCCGGCATGACGGCAGACCACGAACTCTTCCACGAAAGAGCCGTTCTTATCCAGTTCGGCGTTCGCCTGTGCGACGTAATACTTCGCCTCTTCCATAGCGGAGAGGTAAAGCACTTCCTTCGTCACGATGCCGTCGATGATCTTGCGGTACGGGCTTTCGATGAAGCCGTACTTGTTGACGCGGGCAAAGGTCGCGAGCGAGTTGATCAGACCGATGTTCGGGCCTTCCGGCGTTTCGATCGGGCAAATACGGCCGTAATGGGTCGGGTGAACGTCGCGGACTTCGAAGCCGGCGCGCTCGCGGGTCAGACCACCCGGGCCAAGTGCCGAAAGACGGCGCTTGTGAGTGATTTCCGAAAGCGGGTTCACCTGGTCCATGAACTGCGACAGCTGCGAGGAACCGAAGAATTCACGAACCGCGGCTGCTGCCGGCTTCGCGTTGATCAGGTCCTGCGGCATGACGGTGTCGATCTCGATCGACGACATGCGTTCCTTGATGGCGCGCTCCATGCGGAGCAGGCCAAGGCGATACTGATTTTCCATCAGTTCGCCGACAGAACGGACGCGGCGGTTGCCGAGGTTGTCGATGTCGTCGATTTCGCCCTTGCCGTCGCGCAGTTCGACCAGCATCCGGACTACGGCCAGGATGTCGTCCTTGCGGAGCGTGCGGACGGTGTCGGCGACTTCGAGGTCGAGGCGCATGTTCATCTTGACGCGGCCGACGGCGGAGAGGTCGTAACGCTCCGAATCGAAGAACAGCGAGTTGAACATGGCTTCGGCCGATTCCATGGTCGGCGGTTCACCCGGACGCATGACGCGGTAGATGTCGAACAGAGCGTCCTGACGGTTCTCGTTCTTGTCGGCCGACAGCGTGTTGCGGATGTAGGCGCCGACATTGATATGGTCGATGCCGAGAACCGGGATCTCGTCGAAACCGGCGTTGAGGATGACCGGAAGGGTCTTTTCGTCGATCTCGTCGCCGGCTTCGAGGTAAATCTCGCCGGTTGCCGCGTTGACGATGTCTTCGGCAAGATAGTTGCCGTAGATGTCGTCATTGGTCGCCTTCAGAGCCTTGAGGCCCTTGTCCGTCAGCTGACGGAGAAGACGCGGGGTGAGCTTCTTGCCGGATTCGACGACCACTTCGCCGGTATCGGCGTCGATCATGTCGGAAAGGGTCTTGGCACCCTTCAGGGTTTCCGGCTGGAACGGAATCCGCCAGCCGTCGCCGTCGCGCTGATAGGACGACTTCGTATAGAAGGTCGACAGGATTTCTTCGCCGTCCATGCCAAGCGCCATCAGCAGCGAGGTCACGGGGATCTTACGGCGGCGGTCGATACGGGCGTAGACGATGTCCTTGGCGTCGAATTCGATGTCGAGCCAGGAACCGCGATACGGAATGACGCGGGCTGCGAAGAGCAGCTTGCCGGAAGAATGGCTCTTGCCCTTGTCGTGGTCGAAGAAGACGCCCGGCGAACGGTGCATCTGGGACACGATGACGCGTTCGGTGCCGTTCACGATGAACGTCCCGTTGTCGGTCATGAGCGGCATGTCGCCCATGTAGACCGACTGTTCCTTGATGTCCTTGATCGACTTTGCGCCCGTATCCTCGTCGATATCGAACACGATCAGGCGCAGCGTCACCTTCAGCGGCGCCGCATAGGTCAGATCGCGCTGACGGCATTCTTCCACGTCAAACTTCGGCAGCTCGAATTCGTAGGACACGAATTCGAGCATGGAGGCGCCGGAAAAATCGGTGATCGGGAAGACCGACCGGAAGACAGCGTTCAGACCTTCGTCCGGACGACCGCCCTTCGGTTCATCGACCATCAGGAATTGGTCATAGGATGCCTTCTGAACCTCGATGAGGTTCGGCATCTCCGTGACTTCGGGGATTTTTCCAAAAAACTTGCGTACGCGCCTGCGACCATTAAAGGAAAGGGTCTGAGCCATCGTCGCTCCTTCAAACTTGCATCCGGGCCTGCAACGGACGGGGTTCGCTGGCCAGTCGATCCCGTCGATCAATGGGTATTCCCAATCTCGTCCCACCTCTCGAACACGCCAGGCCGGATTGCCTTTTCTGTTCGATTCGGGACCATCCTCTTGAGAACCCATTACCCAGGAACCGTTTTGACGGTTCCTGGGTAATATGTTCGGAGGAAACCAGCGGGAGAGGAGACCTCTCCCGCTGCATTCCGATATTACTTAACGTCGACCTTGGCGCCGGCGTCCTCAAGCTTCTTCTTGAGATCAGCGGCTTCAACCTTGTTGACGCCTTCCTTGACAGCCTTCGGAGCGCCTTCGACGAGGTCCTTGGCTTCCTTGAGGCCGAGACCGGTGATGGCGCGGACTTCCTTGATGACGTTGATCTTGTTGGCGCCGGCCTCAACGAGGATGACGTCGAACTCGGTCTTTTCTTCTTCAACGACGGCAGCAGCAGCGCCACCGCCAGCAGCAGCAACGGCTACGGGAGCAGCTGCAGATACGCCCCACTTCTCTTCGAGCAGCTTGGAAAGCTCAGCAGCTTCCAGAACGGTCAGAGCAGAGAGGTCTTCAACGATCTTTGCGAGATCAGCCATTTTGATAGTTCCTTATATTCGGTTCGAACTTGATTTGGGTATGAACAGCGAAAAACCGCCTTAAGCGGCTTCCTCGTCCTTCTTGGCGTAGGCCGCGAACACGCGGGCAAGCTGGCTTGCCGGTGCTGCAACAACCGTAGCGACGCGGGTAGCCGGGGCATTCAAGAGGCCCAGCAGCTTGCCGCGAAGCTCGTCCAGCGAAGGCAGGGTCGCAAGCGACTTGACCGCATCCGCAGTGAGCGTGGTTGCACCCATGGAACCACCCAGAACAATGATCTTGTCATTGGTCTTGGCGAAATCCATGACGACCTTCGGAGCCGTTACCGGGTCTTCGCTGAATGCGATCAGCGTCTGACCCTTGAAGAGATTTGACATCCCTTCCGACTCCGTACCCTGAAGAGCGATCTTGGCCAGACGGTTCTTCGCGACTTTGACGGTGCCGCCAGCAGCGCGCATCTTCGAACGAAAATCGTTCATCTGCGCAACTGTGACACCAGCATAGTGGGCCACGACAACCGAACCAGAAGCCTTGAAGACTTCGTTCAGCTCCGTGACAAATTCGCGCTTTTCCGCTCTTTCCACTGTCTGTCTCCAGTTGACGGGACCGCAATCCTGCAGGCCCCATCGGGTTGCCTTTGCCTCAAGGGATCCCTTGATTAGGACCCCAAGCGACGCTTGAGGATCCTGTCCCCTCGCACTGTCGCCACAGGGGCTCCAGGCACAAGGCACACTAGGCTCGAACCGATTTTACGAGGCGCATGGCACCTCAAAAATCTCGGGTCTTACCCGTCTCATGCAGGCATCAAGTGATTAAGGTCGAAACCACCCGCAATCTCGGACAGGAATTCCCAGGTTTCCCTGGGAAATTCCCGGCCCCGAAGGACCGGGAATTCATGCAGTCCGGAACCCGAAGACTCCGGACGAAACTTTTAGATCGTCACCGTCGACGGATCGATCTTGACGCCCGGACCCATGGTCGAGGAGATCGCTACCCGCTTGAGGTAGTTGCCTTTGGCGCCTGCCGGCTTGGCCTTGATGACGGCGTCAGCGAAGGCCTTGATGTTTTCTTCAAGAGCCTTGGCTTCGAACGAAGCCTTGCCGATACCGGCGTGGATGATGCCGGCCTTTTCGACGCGGAACTCGACAGCGCCGCCCTTGGAAGCCTTGACGGCGCCCGTGACGTCCATGGTGACGGTTCCGACCTTCGGGTTCGGCATCATGCCGCGGGGGCCGAGGACCTTACCGAGACGGCCGACGAGCGGCATCATGTCCGGAGTGGCGATGCAGCGATCGAAGTCGATCTTGCCGCCCTGGACGATTTCGACGAGGTCTTCGGCGCCGACGATGTCCGCACCGGCTGCCTTGGCTTCGTCAGCCTTGGCGCCGCGTGCGAAAACGGCAACACGAACGTCACGGCCAGTGCCGTTCGGCAGATTGACCACGCCGCGGACCATCTGGTCTGCGTGACGCGGATCGACGCCGAGGTTCATCGCGATTTCGACGGTTTCGTCGAACTTGGCGACCGCACGTTCCTTGACCATCGAGATGGCGTCGGTGAGCGCTACGAGCTTGGTCGGATCCACGCCTTCGCGGATCTTCTGAATACGCTTTGCAAGCTTTGCCATGTTAAGCCACCACTTCCAGGCCCATGGCGCGGGCAGAGCCCTCGATCATGGCCATTGCGCCTTCGAGATCAGCAGCGTTCAAATCCTTCATCTTCGCCTGGGCGATGGTCTGGATCTGAGCCTTGGTCAGGGTGCCTGCCTTGGCGCCCTTGCCCGGGGTCTTGGAACCCGAGGTGATCTTCGCTTCCTTCTTCAGCCAGTAGCTGACCGGAGGCTGCTTCATCGCGAAGGTGAAGGACTTGTCCTGGAAATAGGTGATGACGACCGGGATCGGCATGCCCTTTTCCATTTCCTGCGTGGCAGCGTTGAACGCCTTGCAGAATTCCATGATGTTGATGCCGCGCTGACCAAGTGCAGGACCGATCGGCGGGGACGGATTGGCCGACCCTGCCTTCACCTGCAGCTTGAGGTGGCCCATAACTTTCTTAGCCATAACTCTCTGCCTTTCGTTAGAGACCGGTTTCCCGGTCCGACATGCCGGCTTTCACCGGCGGCTGCGGTTGCGTGGTTCGGTCGAGATGCCCGGCTAAGGCACCATCCCTCCCACGCGCTTGCGGCAAACGCCGCACGAGGCCCGCCGAATAAACGGCCGGCCCCATTTCGAAACTCATCAGACCTTTTCGACCTGAGCGTATTCCAGCTCGACCGGGGTCGCACGACCGAAGATCGAGACTTCCACCTTGAGGCGGGAGCGCTCTTCGTCGACATCCTGAACGGTGCCGTTGAAGGACGCGAAAGGACCGTCCGAAACGCGAACCTGCTCGCCGATCTCGAAAGTGATCGAGGACTTCGGCCGCTCGACGCCTTCCTGGACCTGGCCAAGGATGCGCTCGGCTTCAAAGTCAGGGATCGGAACCGGCTTGTTGTCGGAACCGAGGAAGCCCGTGACCTTCGGCGTATTCTTGATCAGGTGATAGGCTTCGTCGGTCAGGTTCGCACGAACCATGACGTAGCCCGGAAAGAACTTGCGCTCCGAGTCGACCTTGCGGCCACGACGCACCTCGACGACCTTCTCGGTCGGCACCAGGATCTTCTCGAACAGATGCTCAAGCCCCTTCTGGCGAGCCTTGTTCTCGATGTCCTCAGCCACCTTCTTCTCAAAATTGGAATATGCGTGGACGATGTACCAACGCGCCGCCATCTTTAATTCTCCAGATTCAAACGCTGACGTTCAGTACGAGACGGAGCAACCATCCCATGAGCTGGTCTGCAGCGAAGAAAAACAGCGCGGCGAACACAACCATTACCAGAACCATGGCCGTGGAAATCATGGTCTCGCGACGCGACGGCCAATGGATTTTCGACGCTTCGGATCGCACCTGGCGCAGAAACGTAACTGGATTGGTCTTGGATGCCATTGATTGCCCACGCAATTACGGCGCGTAAAGCTGAACTTGCTCAGCCCCACGCACCGCGTGTCTGTTTTGACCTACATAAACACCCCTTCCCCTTTACACAAGTGGGAAAACAGTGTTCGATGAAATTTCGCCGTTTTGCACGGCGACCATTTCCCGACAATTCCGCTGCGGATAATCTCGCGCCAATCATCTGAAAGTGGCAGGGGCGGCCGGGCTTGAACCGACGACCTGCGGTTTTGGAGACCGCCGCTCTACCAACTGAGCTACACCCCTTCAACCTTGGCGGACCATAAACCGGAAACTCGGCCTGGCCGCCAACTGGCTAGGCGCTCCCTTTAAGGGGATGCGTTGCGCTTTGCAAGAGCATTTTTGATATCCGGACCGTTCTGCCTCAGCTTTCGGCCGGACCCGTCAAACGCCTCGGCAAAGCGAACGCCCGAAAGCGCCGTCCCGGCGCCGCCTGCGCCTATTTCCCTGCCCGGCAGCCGATCCGCAATGGCTTCGATTGATCGGCAGAGGCTCCCCCAGGAGGTCGGTCGGGAGGCGATTCGCAACGGAAGCAATCGGTGGGGCCGCGCTTACACCAGTAGAGGTGATCGCCGACGGGCATTTACGCTTGCCCCCAACCCGTCACCGGGCGGCGACTTGCCGGCTCGGGTGGGTGTCTGCCCGCCTCCCCGGCCGGTATCCGTCAATTCCACGGTCGGCCTGACAGCGCCCGGCTGTAGCGGGCCCGTCGTCGCGTAAGGGGCTCGGCAGTCTGCGATGTGCCGGGCCGCGACAAAAGCTCATTTCCGTGGCGAGAGCACGCTTTTTCCCAAAGCTGACTCAGGGTGAGCCGCCCGATTGACTCAAGGGCAGGGCTTGAATGCGAAAGGCCCCGCCGTTGCCGGCAGGGCCTTTGCTATTTGATGTCGCTATCGATTACTCGATGATCGAGGCGACGATGCCGGCGCCGACGGTGCGGCCGCCTTCGCGGATCGCGAAACGCAGCTTTTCTTCCATCGCGATCGGAACGATTAGCTCGACTTCAACCGTGACGTTGTCGCCCGGCATCACCATTTCCGTGCCTTCCGGCAGCGATACGATGCCCGTCACGTCCGTCGTGCGGAAGTAGAACTGCGGACGGTAGTTGGTGAAGAACGGCGTATGACGGCCACCTTCTTCCTTCGTCAGGATGTAGGCTTCGGCCATGAACTTCTTGTGCGGCTTGACCGAACCCGGCTTGCACAGGATCTGGCCACGCTCGACGCCGTCACGGTTCACGCCGCGGACGAGAGCGCCGATGTTGTCGCCGGCCTGGCCCTGGTCGAGCAGCTTGCGGAACATTTCAACGCCGGTCACCGTCGTCTTCGAGGTCGGGCGGATGCCGACGATCTCGACTTCTTCGCCAACCTTGACGATGCCGCGCTCGACACGGCCGGTCACGACCGTACCGCGACCCGAGATCGAGAACACGTCTTCGATCGGCATCAGGAACGGCATGTTGATCGGACGCTCAGGCGTCGGGATGTAGGCGTCGACAGCGGCCATCAGCTCGCGGATCGAATCTTCGCCGATCTTCTTGTCCGAATCTTCAAGAGCGGCCAGCGCCGAACCCTTGATGATCGGAATGTCGTCGCCCGGGAAGTCGTAGGACGACAGAAGTTCGCGCACTTCCAGCTCGACGAGCTCGAGAAGCTCGGCGTCGTCGACCTGGTCGACCTTGTTGAGGAACACGACGATTGCCGGAACGCCAACCTGACGGGCGAGCAGGATGTGCTCGCGGGTCTGCGGCATCGGGCCATCGGCAGCCGAGCAGACCAGGATCGCGCCGTCCATCTGGGCAGCACCGGTGATCATGTTCTTCACGTAGTCGGCGTGGCCGGGGCAGTCGACGTGGGCATAATGGCGGGCAGTCGTCTCATATTCGACGTGCGCCGTCGAAATGGTGATGCCGCGTGCCTTTTCTTCAGGAGCCGCGTCGATCTGGTCATAGGCCTTGTACTCGCCGAAGTACTTCGTGATCGCGGCCGTCAGCGACGTCTTGCCATGGTCAACGTGACCGATCGTGCCAATGTTGACGTGCGGCTTGTTGCGCTCAAACTTGCTCTTTGCCATTGAATGCTTCCTGTGAACATAAGGGTGGACCCGGCGACCGGGTTTGGTGTCGCCGTTTAAGGCTTTCCACTAGAATGCGCAAGACATAATTACGACGCGCGCCCGGACAAGGGGAGCAGGCGAAATCGGCTTGAAAATGCCCGGGGACGGCCGGTTCAGCACGCGCTCAGGGCAAGATCCAGACCGGCTCTGATTTCGGGCTTCAGCGAACTGACGAGCGCCGTAAGCGCAAAAAGCCCCGCGGTCGGGTAAGGCCGCGGGGCTCCAGGTCCGCCTTGATGACGCCAGTATAGCACAGAAGTTTGTTCCGGGACTGCCTGTCGGCCACCGCACCTACCGGCCGGGAGCTCGCACTGGATGCGCGGCCCAAAACGACGCGGGGACCCGTGCCTCATTCCGGTCGACGGAAGCTTCTGGTCCCACGGCATGGCGCAAGCCGCACGATCGCCGGGCCTGCTTCGACAGGGACGCTGGAAAGCGTTGCACCACAGGCACGCCGTCATTGTAAATCGTTGAGATTGTGGAGCGGGTAGCGGGAATCGAACCCGCGTATTCAGCTTGGAAGGCTGCTGCTCTACCATTGAGCTATACCCGCGGTGTGGTGTCCGATCAGAGACGAATGGTGGAGAGAGTTGGATTTGAACCAACGTAGGCTGAGCCAACGGATTTACAGTCCGTCCCCTTTAACCACTCGGGCATCTCTCCAGTTTTTCGTCCGGATCGTGAGACCAAGTTCGTCAGACCTTGAAGCTTGCCGCCCCTCGATCTGCGCCGCGTATATGACCGCCTCGTTCTCGTCTGTCAACACGAGTAAGAAGCAAAAATGACGAAAATAAATCAGCCGCTCTTTCGATCCGCCTCCCCGTCGAGGGCTTTGCCCGGAGAGCGAGGATGGCTATAAGGCCTGATGAGCAAGGACGACAAAGAAGACAAATCCACCCGCGACACCCATTATGCGACGCTTCGGCGCGCCGTGCGCGACTCCAAGCGCGAGCGTGGCGAAATTCCGACGCCGCCGCTGAAACGGCCGAAATCCAACAAGGACTGGAAACCGCCGCAGCTTCAACCCGAACAGGTCTTCCTCTATGGCCTGCACACGGTGCGCGCGGCCCTCGACAACCCCGAGCGCAAGCTCATCAAGCTGTCGGTGACGCAGAACGCCTTCGCGCGGCTCGAGATCGGCGAACCGGAGACGCTGTCCTTTCCGGTCGAATTCGTCTCGCCGCAGGATATCGACAAGGTGCTCGGCCCCGAAGCCATCCACCAGGGCGTGATGCTGGAAACACGCCCCCTGCCCGTCCGCCGGCTGGAAGGCTTGAAGGCAAGTCCGCTCCTGCTGGTCCTCGACCAGGTGACCGACCCGCACAATGTCGGCGCGATCATGCGTTCGGCGGTCGCTTTCGGCGCCGGCGCCGTCATCACCACCCAGAGACATAGCCCGACCGAATCCGGCGTACTGGCCAAATCGGCCTCCGGCGCGCTGGAACTCATACCTTATATACAGGTCACTAATCTCGCCGACGCGATCGAGGAACTGCACCGGCTCGGCTTCCAGACGATCGGGCTCGATTCGGAAGGCCCGGCCCCGCTCGAAGGCACGTTTGCCGGTGGCCGGATCGCTCTCGTGCTCGGCTCGGAGGGCAAGGGCCTGCGGCAGAAGACCCGCGAGACGGTCAACGCGCTTGCCCGCCTCGACATGCCGGGCGCCATCAAATCGCTCAACGTCTCGAACGCCGCCGCGATCGCGCTCTACGCGACACAGCAGCATCTCGCCAAGGCCGGTTGAACCGAGCCGTTTTAGACTCCCATGCGCGGGGCAAACGTGTCATGGGAAGTCTAAGCAACCGACGTGACCAGCCTCCATGGAATTCATGCTCGCTACATTCGAACAAGCCGCGCTGCTCGCGGGCAAGGCCATCCTGGACATCTACAGGGCTGGGCCGAGCACCAGCTACAAGGCCGATCGGTCCCCGGTCACGGAGGCGGACGAGCGGGCTGAAGAAATCATCCTCGCCGAACTTGCCCGAGCTTTTCCGGAGATTCCCGTCATCGCGGAAGAATCGGTCGCGATGGGGCGCATCCCGTCGATCGAAGGGCGCTCTTTCATCCTTGTCGATCCCCTCGACGGTACCAAGGAGTTCATAAACAACCGCGAGGATTTCACGGTCAACATCGCTCTCATCGAGAACGGTGCGCCGATCCTCGGCGCCGTTTATGCCCCTGCCCTCAAGGTCGCCTATCTCGGCGGCGGCGGACGGGCGGAAAAACTCGTCGTCGATGACAATTTCGCGGTGACGAGCCGGGAGCCGATCGTCGCAAGGCCGGTCGGGAGCCGGCCGATCTGCGTCGCGAGCCGCTCTCACAATTCCGCAGAGACCGAGGCCTTCCTCGAGAAATCCGGCGCCGCCGATATCCGCAGTATTGGTTCCTCGTTGAAATTCTGCCTGCTGGCGGAGGGTGCCGCCGATCTCTATCCCCGCTTCGGCAGAACCATGGAATGGGACACGGCCGCCGGCGACGCCGTATTGCGCGCGGCGGGCGGCAGCACGGTCACGCTCGACGGGGCGCGGCTTACCTATGGCAAGACCGGTCGCGCGGACATGCTGGATTTCGCCAACCCCGATTTCATCGCCTGGGGATCGCGGCCTGGAAACTCCTAGCCGTCGTCCCATTGTCATCACCCGGTAACATTGGCCAGTCAGGGGGGCCTCCCGGGGTAACGCCCACCCAGGCCTGTGACAGGCAGCCAAGCCGACGCGTTGCATTCCCTTTCGGATGCGCTTAGGAAACCGCTGCGCGTGAGATTGCCGAGCAAAGATGAGGATTGTTGATGCGTATTGTGATGGTTGGATCGGGTTATGTCGGCCTCGTGTCGGGAGCCTGCTTTGCGGATTTCGGACATGACGTCATCTGCGTCGACAAGGCTGAGGAAAAGATCGAGGCGCTGAAAAAGGGCGGCATCCCGATCTTCGAACCCGGCCTCGAGGCTCTGGTCGAATCGAACGTCAAATCCCGTCGCCTTTCCTTCACCACCGAGCTCGGCCCGGCGGTTGGCGATGCCGATGTCGTCTTCATCGCCGTCGGTACGCCCTCGCGCCGCGGCGACGGCCATGCCGACCTCGGTTATGTCTATGCCGCGGCACGCGAAATCGCCGAGGCGCTGACCGGCTTCACCGTCATCGTTACCAAGTCGACCGTCCCGGTCGGCACCGGCGACGAAGTGGAGCGGATCATCCGCGAGACCAATCCGGATGCGGATTTCGCCGTCGTCTCCAACCCCGAATTCCTGCGCGAAGGCGCTGCGATCGAGGACTTCAAGCGTCCGGACCGTATCGTCGTCGGCCTTTCCGACGAGCGCGCCCGCGGCGTGATGACGGAAGTCTACCGTCCGCTCTATCTCAACCAGTCGCCGCTCCTCTTCACCAGCCGCCGCACGTCCGAACTGATCAAATACGCCGCAAACGCCTTCCTGGCGATGAAGATCACCTTCATCAACGAGATGGCCGACCTCTGCGAGCGCGTCGATGCCGACGTCCAGGACGTTTCGCGCGGCATCGGCCTCGACGGGCGCATCGGCTCGAAATTCCTGCATGCCGGCCCCGGCTATGGCGGCTCCTGCTTCCCCAAGGACACGCTGGCGCTCGCAAAGACCGCTCAGGACTATGACAGCCCGGTGCGCCTCATCGAAACCACTATCGCCGTCAACGACACCCGCAAGCGTGCCATGGGCCGCAAGGTGATCGCGGCCGCCGGCGGCGACGTGCGCGGCAAGAAGGTCGCCGTCTTCGGGTTGACCTTCAAGCCGAATACCGACGACATGCGCGACAGCCCCGCGATCGCCGTCGTCCAGACGCTGCAGGATGCCGGCGCGATCGTGTCCGGCTACGATCCGGAAGGCATGGCAAACGCCAGGCAGATGATGGATATCGAATTCGCCAGCGGTCCCTACCAGGCCGCTGAAGGCGCCGATGTCGCGGTTCTGGTGACCGAGTGGAACGAATTTCGCGCACTCGATCTGGAGCGCCTGAAGTCCGTCATGAAGAGCCCTGTCCTTGTCGACCTGCGCAATGTCTATCGGGCGCGGGAGGTGGAAGCGCATGGCTTTGCCTATACCGGCGTCGGCAAGGTGCACTAGGACAGTCCCGAAGGCGTCGGGATTGAAGGCACCGGCCTGGAACCTTGGGCGTTGCGCGAGGGGTGTCCTGAATGTTCCTGGTGCCGAAGGCTTTCAAGCGGCGGCTTGATTAGGCATATTGCATGCCGATGATGTTTCGCCATCTCATGCAAACAGGCCTGGCCTTGTCATTGGCAGTCCCGCCCCATGGCGGGAGCATTGCGGCTGCCGAAGACCCCGCCGCTCCCGAATGCCGATACGAGCGTGCGGCATCGGGCGGCATGGACCGGCTCTGCATCCGCTCCGAAACCTACAATCATGATCTCTGCCAGGTGATGGAGCGGCTCGCCGTGACGAACGGGCTGCCGCCGGAGTTCTTCGCCCGCCTGATCTGGCGCGAAAGCCTGTTTCGGGCCAATGCGGTGAGCCCGAAGGGCGCCGAGGGCATCGCCCAGTTCATGCCGGCAACCGCGAAGATCCGGGGGCTGGCGAACAGCTTCAATGTCGCCGAAGCGCTTGTCGCGTCCGCTCTCTATCTCGTCGATCTGCGCGACCGTTTCGGCAATCTCGGCCTTGCCGCCGCGGCCTATAATGCGGGCGAAGCCGGGCTGGAAACATTCCTGAAGGCCGGCCGGCTGCCGATCGAGACGCGCGACTACGTGTACGCGATTACCGGTCACTCGGCGGAGACATGGAAAGACAATCCGCCGAAGGTGGCGGCTCAGTCCCTTGCCCCCGGAAAATCCTTCATCGACGGCTGCGTGCGGCTCGCCAATACGAGGCGGCTCAACGAGACCGTCCTGATCGCCTCGGCGGATTGGGCGCCATGGGGCGTGCAGCTTTCGGCCCACTACAATCCGAATATCGCCAGCCAGCTGTTTGCCAGCACGATCGGCCGGCTGCCGGCGCCGCTCAACGCGGAACGGGCGCTCGTCGTGCGGCAGAAACGCGGCAATTTCGGCTATCGCCCGCGCTATGCGGCGCGGATCGGCCGCGCCACCAGAGCCGAGGCGACCGACTTGTGTAGCAAGATCAGGGCACAGGCGGTGCCCTGCACGGTGTTCCGGAATTGAGATATTGGAGTTCGGAGCGGGAGGAAGTCACGGCCTGACCGCTGCGGCCCGATGGGTTTGGTCGGCCGCAGGTGCAAAGAAAATGCTGCCGGGCTGCTCGTGAAGGCCTTCCGCGCGGAGTGCCTCGCGCACCGCGGGCCGTTCGGCCACGTGAGAAAAGAAGGCCGAAAGTTTCGGCCATCGATCGAGGTCAATGCCGATCCAGGGCGACCAGTTAAGGCAGACGAAGAGATAGGCATCCGCGACCGAGAAACCTGTCCCATCCAGATAGGGTTCTCCGATCCGGCCGTTCAGCCAGTCGAGCCGGTTCGACACCAGTGCGCGGATCGCCTCGTGCGACGGCGCATAGGCCGCGCTGAACAACATGGCCATCGGCTTGTGCAGTTCCGCGGTGATGAAGTTCAGCCGGGATTGCATGCGGCTGCGCGCCAGGCTTCCTGACTCGGGAAGCAATTTGCGTCCGCCCGGCACGCTTTCGGCGAGAAACTGGACGATCGCCGGCCCTTCCGTCAGCACCGCCCCGTCATCGAGCATCAGCGCCGGTACGTAACCCGTTCCGTTGATCGCGAGATAATCGTCGCCATCCGACGTGCGGTGGTTCGCGCGATCGACCATAATGGTTTCGATCTCGAGCCCCAGCTCGCGGCAGACGATGTGCGGGGACAGCGAACAGGCGCCGGGGTGCATATAGAGCTTCATCATTTGCTGTTTCCGATTCTGCGCGGTTGAGTATTTGTACTATTTCGCATAAAATTCTGATCGTCAATAATTTAATGCGGATCAGTACAAAATGAGCGAAGCTAGGAAACGTGGGCGACCGCGGGCTTTTCACGCCGGAACTGCGATCGAGAAGGCACGCGAGGTCTTCTGGGACAGAGGGTTCGAGGGCACGTCGCTCGATGCGCTAAGCGCTGCGACGAACCTCAACCGCCCGAGCCTCTACGGCGCCTTCGGCGACAAGCAGGAACTCTATCTCGGCACCCTTGCCGGATACCGCGACGACAGCCTCGATGCCCTGACGGAAGCGCTCGATCCCTCCCTACCGCTTGCGGAAAATCTCGCGGAAATCTATCGCCGGTCGCTCGCCATCTATCTTTCGGGAGAAACCGCGCAGCGCGGCTGTTTCCTGATCGGTACCGCCACGGCGGAGGCGATCCAGCATCCGCGGGTGCGCGACATGCTGCGCATCAGCCTCGAAGCCTTCGATACCAGGATCGAGCAACGGCTGGCCTTGGCGATTGAAAGAGGTGAGCTACCGGAAGGTTCCGACCCGCAGACGCTCACCTGGCTCGCCTCTTCCGTCATGCACTCGCTAGCTGTTCGCGCCCGCGCCGGAGCCTCCCGCGAGATGCTGGAGGCTCTCGCAAAGGCCGGCGTCGAGATGGTCTGCGGTCCGAAGCGGCAGGATTAGCTCGCGGCTTTCAGCATGCTCGTACGGAAGGACAGAGAAAGCCTCGCGGCAAACGCCAAATTCCGTGATGTTTCGAAGCCGCAAAAACTGGAAGTGCTTGGTGCCCCCGCCAGGGTTCGAACCCGGGACCCCCTGATTACAAATCAGGTGCTCTACCAACTGAGCTACAAGGGCACTTTCGAGTGGGGAGTTACCAGATTTTCCCCTGCTGTAAAGAGAAAATCGCTGCAACATCACATACCGTGCATTCGAGCTGGGTTGTTTCACTTACCGGCGATGGCGCAAGGCGCTTGTCCAAAAGCCTGTTTTTCCTGTACTTAATGCCGTCCGGCCGGCATGGTCCTGTCACAGGCTCGTGTTAGCTCAATTGGTTACAGCGTCCCTTGCGCGGCCCTTCGGGCGGCGGCACCCTTAAAGGCCCGTTCATGTCGTCCCAGACGAACAAGCTCTCCATCATCGCCTCGACGGCCCCGGAAGCACAATCCGCGCTGGAGGAGCTCGTGCGGCTCTACGGCAACGTGCCGACCGCGCAAGCCGACGTGATCGTCGCGCTCGGCGGCGACGGGTTCATGCTGCAGACGCTGCACGACACGATCAACACGGGCAAAAGCGTCTATGGGATGAATTGCGGCTCGGTCGGCTTCCTGATGAACGATTTTCGCGCCGAAAAACTTCATGAGCGAGTGGCCGAATCGGTGGAAAACGAATTCCACCCGCTGAAGATGACGACGGAAAACGAGGACGGCTCGACATCGGTGGCCCTCGCCATCAACGAGGTCTATCTTTTCCGGCAATCCTATCAGGCGGCCAAGCTCAGGGTGGAGATCGACGGCCATGTGCGGCTGGAGGAACTGATCTGCGACGGGCTGATGATCGCCACGCCCGCCGGTTCGACCGCCTACAATCTCTCGGCGCATGGGCCGATCCTGCCGCTAGAGGCGCCGCTGCTCGCCATGACGCCGGTCTCGGCATTTCGCCCGCGGCGCTGGCGCGGAGCACTGCTGCCGAACCACGTCTGCGTCGATATCCACATCCTCGAACCGGAAAAGCGGCCGGTCAATGCGGTTGCCGACAATACCGAGGTGAAGTCGGTGCTGAAGGTGCGGGTGGCGCAATCGACCGAAATCACCGCACGCATCCTGTCCGATCCCAACCATTCCTGGTCTGACCGGATCCTCGCCGAACAGTTCAACAACTGACTCAGCGTCAGCGTGTGTGACTCAGCGTTAGCTCACGCAGATGAAACCTGTTGCGCTTGCGTGAAACTCAGCGCTTCGGTGTAAAGGCGCGCAGAAAAGTGCGGGTGGCGTTCGCCGCCATCTGGTCGATCTCCGATTCGGGCGTCTGGCGGCCGATCTGCTGATCGTAGCGAAGGTCAGTCGCCAGAAGCGCCATATACTGGCGGGCGGCAAGCGCCGGATCGTCGATCTCGAGGTAACCGCCATGGGCGAGCTGTGCCAGGCGGGCGGCAATCGCCGGATATTTCTTGCCCGGCCCGTATTCCTTCCAGGTTTCGAAAAGCTCGGGGAATCGGGCGCCTTCGGTCTCGACCACCTTGCGCAGCCAGCGGCCGTTCGGGTCGCAGATCGCCTTGCGCAGGAGCTGGGCCGAAAATTGCGTCAGCTCCGTCTCGATATCCTGCGGCGTCACGGGGAAAGTATCGAGCACGCGAAAGAAACCGGCGCTGGAGCGGTCGGTGATTTCGGCGACCACGACCTTGAAAAGATTATCCTTGTCGCCCAGCTGATTGTAGATCGTCTGGCGCGATACCCCTGCCCTTGCCGCGATCGCATCGATGCTGGCGCCGCCAAAACCTTCCTCGGCAAAAACATCGGCTGCAGCATTGAGGATCGCCTGGCGCTTATTCTGCGCTGGCGGCCAGGTGTCGTAATCGCGCGGAAGTTCGGCAGACGAATTTTTCATGACATCACCATAGCGGGGCTTGACGGATTGGACAATTGTGTCCAAAATATTTTACATGATTGTTTAGGCCCATTCCCCCGCACATGGCCGGCTCTCATATTCATCTCCCATAATCGTCCTCGCCCTGCCGTTACCACGGCAGATGTGGTGACGGGAAAGGTTTTTTCCAAATGCAAAGCAGAGCTCCTTCGCATGCCCTGTCGCTCGGGCTGCTCTCCGCTATCGGGCTTTTCGCCCTCGACATGTATCTCCCGGCATTGCCGACCATCAGCGTAAACCTCAATGCCGACAGCCATGCGGTGCAGGCGAGCCTGATCTCCTTCTTCGTCGCCATGGCGGTGTCGCAGATCGTCTACGGCCCGGTCTCCGACATGTTCGGCCGCAAGAAGCCGCTCTATGTCGGTCTCGCTCTTTATGCCATCGGGGCCGTCGGCTGCGCGCTGTCGCCGTCGATCGAGTGGCTGATCGCCTTCCGGTTCCTGCAGGGCATGGGCGCCTGCGCCGGCGTCGTCATCTCCCGCGCCATCGTCCGCGACCTGCATACGGGTCCGGCTGCGGCCCAGCTGATGTCGCGGCTGATGCTGGTATTCAGCGTCTCGCCGATCCTCGCACCGCTTGCCGGCAGCATCGTCACAGTGTTCGGCGACTGGCGGCTGATCTTCTGGGTCATGGTCGGCGCCGGGGCAGTCGGCGCCGTCGTTGCAGTGTTCTTCCTCGAAGAAACCCGCCTGCCGGCGGCGCGCAGCGAAAGCAGTCTCGCCAGCGCGCTCAAGTCCTATGGCACGCTGCTCCGGGATCCCTATTATCTCGGGCTGGTGCTGATCGCCTCCTTCGGCATGTCGAGCTACATGATCTATGTGGCGAATTCGTCCTTCGTGCTGATCGAGCATTACGGCCTGTCGCCGACCTTCTACAGCATCGTCTTCTCGTGCAATGCGGTCGCCTTCATCGGCATGTCGCAGCTGAACGGCTGGCTTTCACGCAAGATCGGGCTGCGGAAAGTGATCCGTGGCGCGGTGTTCGGGTATTCGACGATGATGGTCCTTCTGGCCCTGGTCACCTCGCTTGGCATCGACCGTCTCGATGTGATGGCTGCCTTCCTGTTCGGCGGCTACGGCTTCCTCGGCATGATCATCCCGACGGCGGCGGTATTGGCGCTCGAACATCATGGCCGGATCGCCGGCACGGCGTCCGCCATGATGGGCACGATCCAGTTCGTGACATCGGCGGTCGTGATCGGCCTCGGCGGCATGTTCGTCGACGGCACCTCGCTGCCGATGGTCACGGTCATCGCGCTCTGCTCGGTGGTGGTCTTTCTGCTGTCGCTCGTCGTGCTTCGCAGCCGCCAAGGGGCCATGGCGGCCGCTGCGGAATAACCATCCGCCTCGTCCAACAAAAAAGCGGCCGGATCACAAGATCCGGCCGCTTTCGTTCGTGCTTCGTCAAAATCGTCAATCGACGTCAGCGACATCCACATCCGGCTTGCCGCTGATGCGATGCGCCAGGGCAGCTTCCATGAAGGGATTGATATCTCCGTCCAGCACGTCGTCCGGAGCGGTGCTGGTCACGCCTGTGCGCAGGTCCTTGACCATCTGGTAGGGCTGCAGAACGTAGGAGCGGATCTGGTGACCCCAGCCGATGTCGGACTTGGAAGCCGCCTCGGCGTTCGCCGCGTCCTCGCGCTTCTTCAACTCCGCTTCGTAGAGCCGCGCACGCAGCATGTCCCAGGCCTTGGCCTTGTTCTTGTGCTGCGAGCGCTCCTGCTGGCACTGCACCACGACGCCCGACGGAATATGGGTGATGCGCACCGCCGAGTCGGTGGTGTTGACGTGCTGGCCGCCTGCGCCCGACGAACGATAGGTGTCGATGCGGCAATCGCTCTCGTTGATCTCGATGTTGATCGAGTCGTCGATGACCGGATAGACCCAGATGGAGGAGAACGAGGTGTGGCGGCGGGCGTTGCTGTCATAGGGCGAAATGCGGACCAGGCGGTGGACGCCCGATTCGGTCTTCAGCCAGCCATAGGCATTGTGGCCCTTGACGAGGATGGTCGCCGACTTGATACCGGCTTCTTCGCCGTCATGCACTTCGAGAAGCTCGACCTTGAAACGCTGGCGTTCGGCCCAGCGGGTATACATGCGCAGAAGCATGTTCGCCCAGTCCTGGCTTTCCGTGCCGCCGGCGCCGGAATGGACTTCGACATAGGTGTCGTTGCCATCCGCTTCGCCCGACAGCATGGCCTCGACCTGGCGCCGGCCGGATTCCGCCATCAGCGCCTTCAGCGCCTCTTCGGCTTCCTTGACGATCGCTTCGTCGCCCTCTTCCTCACCGAGTTCGATGAGTTCGATATTGTCGTTGAGCTGTTGCTCCATGGCCTTGACGCCATTGATGCCGTCGTCGAGCTGCTGGCGCTCGCGCATCAGCTTCTGCGCTTCCGCAGCATCGTTCCAGAGGTTCGGATCCTCTGACTTGTTGTTCAACCAGTCCAGCCGTCTTACCGCCTGATCCCAGTCAAAGATGCCTCCTCAGCAGGCTTATGGCCTGCTTGATTTCGTCGACTACATTGATGATTTCCGCACGCATGGCGCTTGTTCTTCGCTCTTTGTGTTGGGGTTTTAAGTGCCGTGGACATAGTTGCAGCGAGCCCGGATGTAAAGACCGGGCCTGCCGACAAGGCTGCCGCTTCGGATCGCGATCAGAACAGACCCGGCATGCCGGAGGTGACAGCCTGCTGCGCCTGGGGCGAGTTGGTGAAGATCTGGTCCTGGGTCATGTATTCGCCGTCGCCGATGACCTGGAAGACGTCTGCCGGGCCGGTGCCGGGCTTGAAGGCCTCGACGATCGTATCCGGCTGGCCTTCCATGGCCGCCATGCCGGTCTTGCGGTTGACGGCGACGAGCTGCATGCCGTCCGGCACATGGAATTTTTCGGCCGGCGTCAGCTTGGCGGCCTGGGCCAGGAACTCGCCGAAAATAGGTGCGGCAAGGCCGCTGCCGGTGCCGGCACGGCCGAGCGGTGCCGGCGTGTCGAAGCCGACATAAAGACCGGCGACAAGGTTCGGCGTGAAGCCGACGAACCAGGCGTCCTTTTCGTCATTGGTGGTGCCGGTCTTGCCGGCGACGTCGCGGTCCTTGACCGGGATCTTGCCGGCTGCCGTACCGCGCTGGACCACGCCCTGCATCATCGACGTAATCTGGTAGGCCGTCATCGGGTCGAGAACCTGCTCGCGGTTGTCGACGATGCTCGGTTCCTCCTGATTGGCCCAGTCATTGGCGTTGCAGCCGTCGCAGGCGCGTTCCTCGTGGCGGAAGATGGTCTTGCCGTAACGGTCCTGAATGCGGTCGATGACGGTCGGCTTGATCTGCTTGCCGCCGTTGGCGATGACCGCATAGGCCGACACCATGCGCATGACCGTCGTCTCGCCGGAACCGAGCGACATGGCCAGCACCGGCAGCATCTTGTCGTAGATGCCGAAACGCTCGGCATATTCGGCAACCAGTTCCATGCCCATGTCCTGCGCCAGGCGCACGGTCATCTGGTTGCGGGACTTTTCGATGCCGGTGCGCAGCGTCGACGGGCCGCCCGCCTCGCCGCCGTAGTTCTCCGGCCGCCAGACCTGACCGCCGGAGACGATCTCGATCGGGGCGTCCAGGATGACCGAGGCCGGCGTATAGCCGTTGTCGAGCGCTGCCGAGTAGACGAAGGGCTTGAACGACGAACCCGGCTGGCGCATTGCCTGGGTGGCGCGGTTGAATTCCGATTGCGAATAGGAGAAGCCGCCGGCCATCGCGACGACGCGGCCCGTGTTCGGGTCCATGGCGACGAAACCGCCCTGGACCTTCGGCGGCTGGCGCAGCCTGTAGGTCTTGGCCTGCGGATTGATCGGCTCCACGTAAACGACGTCGCCCGGCTTCAGCACGCCGTCCGGCGATTTCGCCGGCTTGCGGGTATTGGTCGAGTCCCGATAGGCCCATTTCATGTCGTCGCCGTTGATCGTGCCCGTCTCGCGGGCCGCGTCGACCTTGCCTGCCGCATCCGCCGAGGGCTGCAGGCCGATCGTGGCGGACTTTGCCGAAACCTCGGTGACGACCGCGAGCTTCCATTCCGGCACGTCCGAAAGCGACTTCTGCTTGGCAAGTTCCGGCCCCCAATCCCAGTTTCCAGGGGCACCGGTCGTGGCGATCTGAGCGAGCGGCCCGTGGAAACCGCGGCGCTCGTCATATTCCACCAGACCGTTCTGCAGGGCGGTGCGGGCGATGACCTGAAGGTCGGGATCGAGCGAGGTGCGGACCGAAAGACCGCCTTCATAGAGCGCCTTGTCGCCGTAACGCTCGATGATCTGGCGTCGCACTTCTTCCGAGAAATAATCCGATGCGAAGACATGGGCCCCGGTGCGGCGCTGCTTGACGCCGAGCGGCTGCTTTTTGGCCTCCTCGGCATCGGCCTGGGTGATGTAGCCGTTCTCGGCCATGCGGTCGACGACCCAGTTGCGGCGCTCGAGCGCTGCCTTTTCGCGGCGGAAGGGATGGTAGTTGGCCGGGCCCTTCGGAAGGGCCGCAAGATAGGCGGCTTCGGCCGTCGTCAGCTCGGTCACCGACTTGTCGAAATAGGTGAGTGCTGCGCCGGCGATACCGTAGGAGTTCAGGCCGAAGAAGATCTCGTTCAGATAGAGTTCGAGGATCTTGTCCTTCGAATAGGTCTGCTCGATGCGGAAGGAGAGGATCGCTTCCTTGACCTTGCGGTCGATCGTCTGGTCGGCCGAGAGGAGGAAGTTCTTCGCCACCTGCTGGGTGATCGTCGAAGCACCTTCGGGGCGACGGCCGGAACCCAGGTTCTGGAGGTTCGAGAGGACGGCGCGCCCAAGACCCGTGATGTCGATGCCGGGATGGCTGTAGAAATTCTTGTCTTCAGCGGACAGGAATGCCGCCTTGACCCGGTCCGGCACCGCCTGAATGGGCAGGAAGAGACGCCGTTCGCGGGCATATTCCGCCATCAGAGCACCGTTGCCTGCATGCACGCGGGTGGCGACCGGCGGCTCGTAGGAGGCAAGCACCTCGTAGTTCGGCAGGTCCTTGGTCATCCCGGTGAGGTAAATACCCACGCCAGCAGCCACGACCAGAAACAGGACGCAGGCCAAACCAAAGAGATAACCAATCAATCTTACCATATCGGAGCTACCGTTCAGCTTTCATTCGGCGCGTGAAACACACCATCGCATGGTTAGAGGCGTTTTGCACGGTGATTGCACCAGCGCAAGGCAAAAGCGGACCGATCGTCCGCCATCCATCGCATCTGAGTGATTATCGAATAACCGCCTGAATGTGAGTAAAATAGGGCTCTTAGATCCGATTTCCGGCGTCCGCCCTCCCTCACGCGATATTCCCCGATGCCTGTGGCACCGGCGCCACGCGGAGCGCAGGCAATCAGCCGCCGTTCGCCATCGCGCGGTCACGATAGCGCCTGATGGCGTCGACCATGCGATCGATCACCTTCGACCGCCACGACTCATCCAGCAGCAGCTTTTCATCTTCGACATTGGACAGGAAGCCAAGTTCGAGGAGAACGGAGGGAATGTCCGGAGCCCGCAGAACCTGGAAGCCCGCATAACGGTGGGGATTGTTGATGAGCCCGATCTGCCCTTCGAAGGACTGGACGACATTGGTGGCGAGCGCGGTCGAAAACGCCTGGGTCTCGCGCCGGGTCAGGTCGAGCAGGATATCGGCGACCTCCGGCGGGCCGCTCTGGAGCGTATAGCCCGCAAGCTCGTCCGACAGGTTTTCGCGGGCGGCGAGGTTTTCCGCCATGCGGTCGGAGGCCTTGTCAGACAGCGTATAGACGGTCGCGCCGCGAATGTCCTTCTGGCCGAGCGTATCGGCATGCAGGGATACGAAGAGATCAGCGTGGCCCTGGCGGGCGAGCGTCACGCGCTCGGAGAGCGAAAGAAACGTGTCGTCGTCGCGGGTCAGGACGGCCTTGATACCGTCGACCTTGTTCAATCGTTCGGCAAGCGTCTTGGCGAACGCAAGCGTGATGGTCTTTTCGGGCGTCTTGGTGCCCGCCCCAGTCGCGCCGGCATCGATCCCGCCGTGCCCGGCATCGACCGCAACCGTAAAGATATTGTCCTTCTCGGCCATCGCCAGCGCGTCCGGAGCCACCGCCGTCGGGGTCGCCCAGTTCTGGGTCTTCAGCAGATCGGCAAAAACCTCCTTCGAGGCCATTTCCGCATCCAGGACCAGCCGGTAGCTGCCGTTGTCGTTCGACTGAACCTCGGCGATCGACAGCTTCACCGGCCTCTTGGCGGTCAGCACGATGCGGGCACTCGACTCACCCATCGCGCCGTAGCGGATGTCCTTGAAGAGACCGCGCGCGGCCAGATCCTCGGCAGGGAAACCGAAGGCGGTCGCCGGCAGGTCGACGATCACCCGCTCCGGCGCGGCGACGTAATGGACGGAGAATTCCGGCTTTTTCTCGAACTCGATGACGATCCGGGTGCGAGCCTCGTCGCCGGCGACCCGCGCGCTGAAGGCGAGAAGCGGCGGTTGCGGCGTAGCGCGGGCGGGACTCAAGGGAAGGGTCGCGGCGAAGGCTACCGAAAGAAGAACCGCGCAAGCGATTCGCGCAAAAAAACGCTGCCGGCTTCCGCCACAGGCCGTCGTTGCGCTTGCATTCACATCCGCCCTCAAAACGCCACTCGCATTCAAAGCCCCGCCGCCTGTCGGGCAACCCGCATCAAAGTGCCCATTCTAGAAGGCATTTGCATGTCAAAAGATGCGAATCATCCGCCCGTTCCCTGCCATCCATAAGGGGTCTAATTCCATCGAGAATATGGCAAACTTGGCTTTTCCCTTGCTATTGTGACAGATAAACCATACAACGCCCATGAGGGTTAAAGTGTTGACGGGATAGTCTGCCGATAGGCTGGCCAGCCTCTTCAGGACCTGGCGCCGAAGACCGACAGTCATCCGCCGTCGCTACACTTTTTCCTGATACACGATCCAACCGGCGGTGGCCGGAATAATACCGGGTGGCGTGCCACCCACCGCTCATGCGGAGCACATTCATCGGGCCCATGCGGGCCTATGGTATCGTCATTCTCGTTTGGTTTTTGATGTCGCGGCACAATTTTCAAAACCTGGAGAGACCGAGGGAGCAATGCTCCCCGTCATCTTTCCGGCTGCCGTCACAACCGCGCCTGACGGGAACATCTTTATCCGGCGCAACGACCGCATTGCATGACGGGCCTGTCCTCGTGGCAGGCTTTTCTGCATTCTCCCGGCGGCGCCGAGGAGCAGAATTTCAATGGCAGACAAAATGCTTATCGACGCGTCTCACGAAGAGGAGACGCGCGTAGTCGTCGTTCGCGGTAACCGGATCGAGGAGTTCGATTTCGAATCGCAGCATAAGAAACAGATACGCGGCAATATCTATCTGGCGAAGGTGACGAGGGTCGAACCCTCACTGCAGGCCGCTTTCGTCGACTACGGCGGGAACCGTCACGGCTTCCTCGCCTTTGCCGAAATCCATCCCGACTATTATCAGATCCCGCTTGCCGACCGTCAGGCGCTGATGCAGCAGGAAGCCGAGGATCAGCGCAAGATCGCCGAGGCGGAAGCTGCCGATCCGGTGGTCGACCTTGCCCACCAGGAACAGCCGGATATCGGCATTTCCATCCCTGCCCCCACCGCCGAGCCCGCAAGCGAAGCCGGCGCGGAAGCAGCCGAAACAGGCCCGGTCGAGGCTGTCGCTGGCGAGGAGACGGAAAAGCCGAAAGCCAAGCCGCGCCGCAGCCGCGCCCGCAAGAAGCCGGCAGAAGAAGCAGCGGCTCTCGAAGCCGGCGCATCCGAAGGCGAGGGCGTTCCCTCCTCCGAGAACAATGACGACGACGGTTCGACGCCCGGCGAAATGGCCGCGATGGTCGAAACCGATTCGATCTCGGAAGACGTCGATGCCCGCCGTGGCGGCCGCAACGACGATTTCGATGACGACGACGATGACGACCACGGCGAGAAGGAAGTGATCGAATCGGTCGGCGCCGAAGACGCCATGGAAGAAGTTCCGGAGCGCGTCGTGCGCAAGCCGCGCAAGCAGTACCGTATCCAGGAAGTCATCAAGCGCCGCCAGATCCTGCTCGTGCAGGTCGCCAAGGAAGAGCGCGGCAACAAGGGTGCGGCTCTCACCACCTATCTTTCGCTCGCCGGCCGTTATTCGGTGCTGATGCCGAACACCGCTCGTGGCGGCGGCATTTCCCGCAAGATCACCCAGCCGCAGGACCGCAAGCGCCTGAAGGAAATCGCCCGCGAGCTCGACGTGCCGCAGGGCATGGGCGTCATCCTGCGCACAGCCGGTGCGAACCGCACCCGCGTCGAGGTCAAGCGCGACTTCGAATACCTGATGCGCCTTTGGGAAAACGTCCGCACGCTGACACTGAGCTCGACCGCCCCTACCCTCGTCTACGAGGAAGGCTCGCTGATCAAGCGCTCGATCCGCGACCTCTACAACAAGGACATTTCCGAGATCATCGTCTCCGGCGAAGAAGGCTATCGTGAAGCGAAAGACTTCATGAAGATGCTGATGCCGAGCCATGCCAAGGTGGTCCAGCCCTATCGCGATCTGCATCCGATCTTCGCCCGCTCCGGCATCGAGGCGCAGCTCGACCGCATGCTGCAGCCGCAGGTGACGCTGAAGTCCGGCGGCTACCTGATCATGAACCAGACGGAAGCGCTCGTCGCCATCGACGTCAACTCCGGCCGCTCGACCCGCGAGCACTCGATCGAGGAAACCGCGCTCCAGACCAATCTGGAAGCGGCGGAAGAAGTCGCCCGTCAGCTTCGTCTGCGCGACCTTGCCGGCCTGATCGTCATCGACTTCATCGACATGGAAGAAAAGCGCAACAACCGCGCCGTCGAGAAGAAGCTGAAGGATTGCCTGAAGAACGACCGGGCCCGCATCCAGGTCGGCCGCATCTCGCATTTCGGCCTGCTTGAAATGTCGCGCCAGCGCATCCGCGCTTCGGTTCTCGAATCGACAACGCAGATCTGCACCCATTGCGGCGGCACCGGTCACGTGCGGTCGCAGTCGTCGGTCGCCCTGCATGTGCTGCGCGGCGTCGAGGAGTACCTGCTCAAGAACACCACGCACGACATCACCGTGCGCACGACGCCGGAAATCGCGCTCTATCTCCTCAACCACAAGCGCGCCAGCATCGTCGATTACGAGAACCGCTTCGGCGTCTCGATCTTCATCGAATCGGACGTCAGCATCGGCTCCAGCCATTTCGCGATCGATCGTGGCGAGCCGGTCGAAAACCCGGTCAAGATCGAAAGCCTGATGCAGTTCGCGGCCATCCCCGTCGAAGAGGACGATGACGACATCGTCATCGAGGCCGACGAGGAGGAGGAAGAAGAAGAAGAGACCGCCGCAGCGGCGGCGCAGCCGGCAGTTGCCAATGCCGAGCGCGCTCAGCAGCAGGGCGACGACCCGAACGGCCGCAAGCGCAAGCGCCGCCGGCGTCGTCGCAACCGCGGCGGAGAAAAGGGTGGAGATGCCCAGACCGCACAGGGCGGCAATGACGACATGGCCGATGGCGACGAGGACGGCGACGAAGGCGAGGACGATGTTTCCGAAGCCGGCGAAGCATCCGACGCAACGGTTGCCGCCGATTCGGACTCGGAAGAAAACCGCCGCAAGCGCCGCCGCCGCGGCAAGCGCGGTGGTCGTCGCAATCGCAACGGTGAGGACGGCCAGGAGCTGAGCGCTTCGGATGACGGCGACGCGGCCGACGAAGACGCATCCAGCGAAGACGTCGCGGCAGTGCCGGCGGCGGCCTTAGCGGAAGCCTCCGAAGAGGCCGCCGTCGAGGCTGTGCCGGCTCCCGCCGAGGCGGAAGCAGCACCTGGCGGCAAGCCAGAAGCCAAGCCGCGCCGTTCGCGTCGTGGCAAGGCGGCGACTGCGGCCGACATACCGGCTGCGGAAGAGGCGGCTGTGGTTGTTCCGGCTCCGGTGGAAACCGTCGTCGAGCAGGTCGAAGCGGCACTCGGCCAAGAGCCGCAGGCTCCCGAAGCCGCTCCGGTTGAAGCCACTCCTGCCGAAGAAGCTCCCGTCGCAGAGGCCAAGCAGGCCGATAGCGGCGAAGCAAAACCGGCACGGGCCAACCGCGCATCGAACATCTCCTCCTCCGTCGAGGCAGTGGTGAAGAGTTCCGATCCCGTGGCAGCGCCCGAGACCGAAGGCGATACGTCGAAGCCGAAGAAAGCCGGCTGGTGGCAGCGCCGCGGCTTCTTCTGAGCCTAACGAGAACCGACGAAACGGCCGCGCAAAACGCGGCCGTTTTTATTTTTGCCCTGCCCTGAGCCTCAGAAACTGGATCAACCGCCTGTCGAAGCGATTCCGAAAACGCGGATAGCCTGTTGAAATCAGACTCCATTCCGGCATCGGGTCCGCCATCCGACTAGGCGTCATACGCAGTTGTGAACTGGCGGAAACCGCCTGGACATGATTTTGAGGTTTTTTGGAAAGCCCGACTGGCTTACTTTGGGCACAAACCGCAACAATGGTGCGCGGGATTCGTGTGCCCACCCAAGAGGATATGGATGACTCGCCTGTTCAAGACGCCCGTTTTCAGGACATTGGCCGCCGGCTCGATGCTGGCCCTGGCATTTTCCGTGGCCGCCCCGGCTGTTGCCCTGGACGACCAGCAGAAGAAGGAAATGGGCCAGTTTATCCGCGAATACCTGCTGCAGAACCCGGAAGTGCTGGTCGAAGTCCAGAACGCGCTGGAGGCCAAGCAGCAGACCCAGCGCGTCGAGCAATCGACCAAGGGGATCGCGGACAACAAGCAGGCGATCTTCTCCTCGCCGACCGACATCACGCTCGGCAATCCGAAGGGCGACGTCACGGTCGTCGAATTCTTCGATTACAATTGCGGCTACTGCAAGCGGGCGCTCTCCGACATGGACGACATCCTTTCCAAGGATAAGAACGTCCGTTTCATCCTCAAGGAATTCCCGATCCTCGGACCGGACTCGGTCGCCGCTCATCGGGTGGCCAACGCCGTGCGCCTGGTCGCGCCGGAAAAATATGCGGAATTCCATCGCGAACTGCTCAGCGGCAAGCCCCACGCCTCGGAAGCGACGGCCATCGCGGTCGCCGGGGCGCTCGGCGTCAAGGAGGCAGCGATCCGCAAGTCGATGGCCGACCAGCCGAACGACGACCTGGTGCGCGGCGCCTACCAGCTCGCCAACGCGATCGGCATCACCGGCACGCCGACCTATGTGGTCGGCGACGAAGCCGTCTTCGGCGCCGTCGGCCTCGAAACCATCGAGCAGAAGGTCGCCAACGTGCGCGCCTGCGGCAAGGCGACCTGCTGACAGGACACCCTCTGACCGACAGATGTTCCATCGCAGTGGACTCCCGGGCTTTCGGCGCGGCGGGGGCTTTCCCTTGCCGCCTCGGCGGTCTATAGGTGGCCCCTGAATTTTTGCATGGAACAATAGATCAGTGATGAGCAAGACGATCTTCGTCCTCAACGGCCCCAATCTCAACATGCTGGGCAAGCGCGAGCCAGGCATCTACGGTGCGGCCACGCTGAAGGACGTCGAGAAGGACTGTATCGCCGCCGGCAGGGAACTCGGCTTCGATGTCGATTTTCGCCAGAGCAATCACGAAGGCGTGCTGATCGACTGGATGCACGAGGCCAATGAAAAAGCCGTCGGCGTCGCCATCAACGCAGGCGCCTATACCCATACCTCGATTGCATTGCACGACGCCATCAAGGCGATCTCCGTGCCGGTGATCGAGCTTCATATCTCGAATGTCCACGCGCGGGAGGAGTTCCGCCATCATTCGATGATCGCACCGGCGGTAAAGGGCGTGATCTGCGGTTTTGGCACCGCGAGCTACATTCTGGCGCTGCACGCCTTGAAATCCATTACCGCCTGACAAGATAAACAGAACAATAGGGTTTGCCATGTCTGACAAGAAGAACGGTATCGACAAGGGACTGATCCGCGACCTCGCGAACATCCTCAACGATACCGACCTCACCGAGATCGAAGTCGAACAGGACGATGTGCGTATTCGTGTATCGCGCGTCGGTACGACTCAATATGTCCAGGCTCCGGTCGCAGCGCCCGCCTATGCCCCGGCTGCAGCTCCCGTAGCCGCAGCAGCGCCGGCAATCCAGGACAACAAGAACGCGGTCACTGCGCCGATGGTCGGCACCATCTACCTCTCCCCGGCCCCGGGTTCGCGCGCCTTCGTCGAAGTCGGCGCCACCGTCAAGGAAGGCCAGACGCTGCTGATCATCGAGGCCATGAAGACGATGAACCAGATTCCAGCGCCGCGCTCCGGCAAGGTCACGGAAATCCTGGTCAACGACGCTCAGCCCGTCGAGTACGGCCAGCCACTCGTCGTCATCGAGTAAGGCGCATCCATGATTTCCAAGATCCTCATAGCCAACCGCGGTGAAATCGCGCTTCGCGTGCTTCGCGCCTGCAAGGAACTCGGCATCGCGACCGTCGCGGTCCATTCCACTGCGGATGCCGACGCCATGCATGTGCGGCTTGCCGACGAAAGTGTGTGCATCGGTCCGCCGCCCTCGCGCGACAGCTATCTCAACATTCACCAGATCGTCGCCGCCTGCGAAATCACCGGCGCCGACGCCGTGCATCCGGGCTACGGCTTCCTGTCGGAAAACGCCAAGTTCGCGGATATCCTCGACGCGCACGGCATCACCTTCATCGGCCCGACCGCCGACCATATCCGCATCATGGGCGACAAGATCACCGCCAAGCAGACCGCGCAGCAACTCGGCATTCCCGTCGTTCCCGGCTCGGATGGCGAAGTGAAGCCCGAGAATGCGATGGAAATCGCCCGCCAGATCGGCTTCCCGGTGCTGATCAAGGCAACGGCCGGCGGCGGCGGACGTGGCATGAAGGTCGCCAAGACTGAGGCCGATCTCGACGAAGCCGTGTCGACTGCCCGTTCCGAAGCGCTCGCCGCTTTCGGCAACGATGCCGTCTACATGGAAAAATATCTCGGGAAACCGCGCCATATCGAAATCCAGGTCGTCGGCGACGGTGAAGGCAATGCCATTCATCTCGGCGAGCGCGACTGCTCGCTGCAGCGCCGCCACCAGAAGGTCTGGGAAGAAGCCAATTCCCCTGCCCTCAATGTCGAGCAGCGCATGAAGATCGGCGAGATCTGCGCCGATGCCATGCGCAAGCTGAAGTATCGCGGCGCCGGCACGGTCGAGTTCCTCTACGAAAACGGCGAGTTCTATTTCATCGAAATGAACACCCGCCTTCAGGTCGAACATCCGATCACCGAAGCGATCACCGGCATCGACCTCGTGCACGAACAGATCCGCGTCGCCTCCGGCGGCGGCCTGTCCGTGCGCCAGGAAGACATCGTGTTCTCCGGCCATGCCATCGAATGCCGCATCAATGCCGAGGACCCGCGCACCTTCGTGCCGTCGCCCGGCACGATTACGCATTTCCATGCACCGGGCGGCCTCGGCGTGCGCGTCGATTCGGGCGCCTATGCCGGCTACAAGATCCCGCCCTATTACGACAGCCTGATCGGCAAGCTGATCGTGCACGGACGCACCCGCGTCGAATGCATGATGCGTCTGCGGCGCGTGCTGGACGAGTTCGTCGTGGACGGCATCAAGACGACGCTGCCGCTTTTCCAGGACCTGGTCGACAATCCGGATATCGCCAACGGCGATTATGACATACACTGGCTGGAGCAATATCTCGCCGGCGACAAGACGCATTAGGGAGATCGATGGCAGGGCGACGCGGCAGATATTACCCGGCGATAACCCCGGAAATCCTGTTGCGCGCCTATTCCATCGGCCTTTTCCCGATGGCCGAATCCGCCGACGACCCGGAAATCTTCTGGGTCGAGCCGGAAATGCGCGGCATCCTGCCGCTCGACGGCTTCCACATTTCGAAAAGCCTCGCCAAGGCGGTCCGCAAGAGCCCGCTCGACATCCGCGTCGACACGGCATTCGAACGGGTGATGGCTTTCTGTGCCGAGCCGGCCGGCGACCGGCCGAGCACCTGGATCAACTCCACAATCCGCAAGCTCTACAACGAATTGCACCGCATGGGCCACGCGCACAGCGTCGAGGCCTTCGAGGGCGATGAACTGGTCGGCGGTCTCTATGGCGTTTCGCTCGGCTCGGCCTTCTTCGGCGAAAGCATGTTTTCGAGGCGCACGAACGCCTCCAAGATCTGCCTCGTGCACCTTGTCGAACGACTTCGGAAAAACGGCTTTACCCTGCTCGACACACAGTTCACGACCGAACATCTGAAGACGTTCGGCGCAATCGACATCCCCAAGGACGACTATCTCAAGCTCCTGAGAATCGCGGTCGATTCACCGCACCTGAAATTCTAAGGGAAAATCAGTTGGTCGCCTTCGGCGGCGGCACGTCGGACTTCTGTTTGCAGCCGGTCAGCCAGACGTCGTAGATCGGATGCTCGACAGCATTGAGGCCGGGGCTATCGGCGAACATCCAGCCGGTGAATATCCGGCGGATCTTGCGGTCGAGGGTGATCTCGTCGACTTCCACGAAACCATCGATCTTCTGGGCTTCCGTCTCATCGCGGGAATAACAGACCTTTGGCGTCACCTGCAGCGCGCCGTACTGAACGGTCTCGTTGACATAGACATCGAATGTGGTGATGCGGCCGGTGATCTTGTCGATGCCGGCAAAGACCGCGACCGGGTTGTTCAGCCGCGCCGCAGACACACCATCCGCCGCAAGCACGGATGCAAGCGCGATCAATGCGCCGACCATTGGCTTGCGTGGAAAAACCGTCATCAATCCCATTATGCTTCCCGTCCCGGCGATCCCGTCGGCGTCGAGACCTAGAGTGCGATTGTGGCCAAAACAGGTGTCAGTTGCCGGGCGTCCAGGCATCGTAATCGCCAGTGACGCGGGGGCGTTCTCCGGTGGCGGCAAGCGAGCCCTGCGGGCGATAGGCAAGTGGCGTGCCGGTGCCGTTCGGCTTGTGCGCCTTTTCCCATTCGCGGGCCTTGTAATCTTCCTGCGACGGAGCAACGTCGGTGCGATAATGCATCCAGCCGTGCCAGCCGGGGCCGATCGCGGAGGCTTCGGCGTAATCCTTGTAGATCACCCAACGCTTCGGCTTGCCCCAGGAGGTCATCGGACCTTCGTAATAGACATTGCCCAGCTCGTCTTCGCCGACCTTCTTGCCGAAACGCCAGGTGAAGAACCGGGTGCCGATGGTCTGTCCGTTCCACCAGGTGAAGATCTGCAGCAGGAGGTTTTTCATGGATGTTCCGTCGGCTTGGCAAACAGGATGACGATCGAATTGGCTGATCCGCTTATGCCGCCTGACGCCTTCGATGTCCAGTGATTCCAAATGTCGCGCACGGTCATTTGAGCTTCATCTTGAAGCCGAAATGGCTTTTGGCGAAGCCGAGCCGTTCATAGAAGCGATGTGCATCTGTGCGAGCCATGTTGGAGGTGAGCGCGACCTGGCGGCAATCGCGGCGTCTGGCTTCCTCGATCGCATGATGGATCATCCGACCGCCGATGCCCTTGCCGCGCATGTCGCTGCGTGTCTGCACGGCCTCGATGATCATCGACAGCGATCCCCTGCCCGTCAGCGTGCGGTTGAAGAGGATATGGAACGTGCCGACCACCTCGCCCTCCCGTTCGGCGACGAAGAGCTGCTCGTTCTGCGAGGCGTCGATGACATTGAAGGCGCGCAGGTAGTCGTCGAAGGCGGTCTCGTCCGTGGTATCGCCATGGCCGCCGACGTCATCCGCCGCAAACAGGGCGATGAGTTCGGGAAGATCGGCTTGCCGCGCCCTGCGGATGACGATATCGGCCATGCAAAAAGTCCTCTCCGGGTGGGTCAGCGCAACTCCAGCCGCTTCTCCATGATGATCGCCGGCAGGCCGGAATTGGGGGCACCCCATTCCTCCATCCGGTCGACCTCGGAAAATCCGAGCCGCTCGTAGAAATACATCGCGCGCACGTTCGGCAACGCCACCTCGACCCGCATGATCTCCGCATCCGGAAAACAGGTTTCGAGCTCGGCGAAGATATCGCGGCCGATGCCCTCGTTCTGGCAGGACGGCTTGACGTAGAGCTGGTGCAGCATCGCCGTCTTCACCATTTTCGGATACATGGCGGCATAACCGATGCCGCCGATATCCTTGCCGTTGTCGGCGACCAGGAACTCGCCGCCGCGCTTCTGGATACGCGCCTTGACGGCGCCCGCAGAATGCCAGCCATCGACCATTCTCCTGACCTTGTCGGCCCCGTAGAACGGATCGTAGGTATCGTGAAAGGTCGCCGCCAGCAGGACGCGGATCTGCTCCACGTCGGCCTCACCGGCTGTGCGGACGAAGTAGACCATCGGGCCTACTCCTCTTCGATCCCGAGCTTCGCCTTGACCAGTGCCTGGACGGCCTGCGGGTTGGCCTTGCCGCCGGTCGACTTCATCACCTGGCCGACGAACCAGCCAGCGAGAGTCGGCTTCGCCTTGACCTTGGCGACCTGATCCGGGTTGGCGGCGATGATCTCGTCGACGGCCGCCTCGATCGCGCCGGTATCGGTGACCTGCTTCATGCCGCGGCTCTCGACGAGTTCGGCCGGATCGCCGCCTTCGTTGAGCACGATCTCGAAGAGGTCCTTGGCGATCTTGCCGGAAATCGTCTCGGCCTTGATGAGGTCGATGATGCTGCCGAGCTGGGCGGGAGAAACCGGAGTCTCTTCAATGTCTTTGCCGGTTCTGTTCAAGGCGCCCAGCAGGTCGTTGATCACCCAGTTGGCCGCCGTCTTGCCGTCGCGGCCTTCGGCGACGGCCTCGAAATAATCGGCAATCGCCTTTTCGGACACCAGAACCGAAGCGTCGTAGATCGACAGGCCGAGCTCGCGCACGAAACGGGCCTTCTTATCGTCCGGCAGCTCGGTCAGGCCCGCACGGAGTTCCTCGATGAAGGCATCGTCGAATTCGAGCGGCAGCAGGTCCGGATCGGGGAAATAACGGTAGTCGTGCGCGTCTTCCTTGGAGCGCATCGAGCGTGTCTCGCCCTTGTTCGGGTCGAAGAGGCGGGTCTCCTGGTCGATCGAGCCGCCGTCCTCCAGAATGCCGATCTGGCGGCGCGCTTCGTATTCGATCGCCTGGCCGATGAAGCGGATCGAGTTGACGTTCTTGATCTCGCAGCGGGTGCCGAATTCCGTGCCCGGACGGCGCACCGAGACGTTGACGTCGGCGCGCATCGAGCCTTCGTCCATGTTGCCGTCGCAGGTGCCGAGGTAGCGCACGATCGAGCGCAGCTTGGTCATGTAGGCCTTGGCTTCGTCGGACGAGCGCATGTCCGGCTTCGAGACGATCTCCATCAGCGCCACGCCGGAGCGGTTCAAGTCCACATAGGACATGGTCGGATGCTGGTCGTGCATCGACTTGCCCGCATCCTGTTCGAGATGCAGGCGCTCGATGCCGATCTCGATATCCTCGAACTGGCCCTGGCGGTCCGGACCGAGCGAGATGACGATCTTGCCTTCGCCGACGATCGGATCCTTGTACTGGGAGATCTGGTAGCCCTGCGGCAGGTCCGGATAGAAATAGTTCTTGCGGTCGAACAGCGAACGCTTGTTGATCTGAGCCTTCAGGCCAAGCCCGGTGCGCACCGCCTGCTTGATGCATTCCTCGTTGATGACGGGCAGCATGCCGGGCATGGCCGCATCGACGAGCGAGACGTTGGAATTGGCCGGCTTACCGAACTCGGTCGAGGCGCCGGAGAAGAGCTTGGAATTGGAGAGGACCTGGGCGTGCACCTCCAAACCGATGATGACTTCCCAGTCGCCGGTGGCGCCGGGAATGAAGCGTTTCGGATCGGGCGTGCGGACGTCGACAAGGGTCATCTGATGCTCGTGAAATGGTCTCTATTGCGTTTTCTGGAGGTAGAGCAAATGGCGTTGCGGTGCAAGGCTTGCTGCGCGCGGGGGTCGCTGTGGAGTGCTGTAGTTCAGCCGATTTTAACCAGGTTCTGGTGAAATTGCGAAATGGAGCTATCAACCCCACTCGCGCTATTTATCCTATATCTACTCCTGAATGTCATCGCATTCTGCGTTTATTGGTGGGACAAGCAGGCGGCGATTGATGGCACGTGGCGGATCAGCGAGCGTACGCTGCTGGGTGTCGCCTTTATCGGCGGCAGCCTGGGCGCCGTGACCGCGCAGCAGATGCTGCGGCACAAG
Source organism: Neorhizobium galegae (assembly GCF_021391675.1). Taxonomy (NCBI): domain Bacteria; kingdom Pseudomonadati; phylum Pseudomonadota; class Alphaproteobacteria; order Hyphomicrobiales; family Rhizobiaceae; genus Neorhizobium; species Neorhizobium galegae. The sequence continues at coordinate 1,665,960 of NZ_CP090095.1, read as the reverse complement.
ACACGCAAGGAACCTTTTCGCACGCTACTGATGATCATAGTCGCTCTTCACACGCTCGGCACGGCATTATGGCTACTTGCGCCGGAACTCACGTGGGCGGTAATCGCAAAGATCGCTCGGACAATCTAGAAGCTTGGCCCGTAAGTATCCGGCGCTTCCGCGATGAGGCGCTTCGACAGGCCGACCGACTGCACATCCCGGTCGATCTTCGGCGAATAGATGGTCGAGAGCCAGTTGATGGAATAGCCCAGCTTCTCGAAGAAGCCGACCGCCTCGGCATTGCGGGCGTGGGTCTCGACGCGGGCGACTTCGAACCCCTGGTGGACGATCTCGGCCTCGATCTCGACGAGAAGCGCCCGGCCGAAGCCGTGACCCTGGAAGGCCGGATCGATCCAGAAGTCGGAGATCAGCTCGTCGAGCTTTTCGCGCGCCGCCCACCCGGCAAGATTGCCGGCCTGTTCGACGACGGTGATGGTGAGCCAGGAGGAGCGCGTGAAATTCTGGAAGGCAGCGCGGGCGCTGGAGCGCATATCGGTCATCTCGCCGATCGAAATCATGGCCTTCTCCCAGGAGCGGAAGCCGATTTCCGCCAGGATATCCACCTCGTCCTCACGCGCATTGCGAATATGGGCCATAGTTTCCCCTGCTGCAGCCTCAGTAGACCACTGAGTCCGCGCTTTGACCAGTGCAACATATAGGGCGTTCCGGCCAGGCGCTTGACGGCTGGGGAAAACACGCCTAGTGCGGATTTCGTATCGATGGAGTTTTGATGTTCTCTTCCGTAGAGACCTGCTGAGGGGCCGGCCCCCGCTTCCAAGCCGCGCCGGCCCAGACAAAAACGAGAACCCCGACGTCACGCGACGCCGGCAACGTTTTTGTGCGCTCGTTTGCGAGCGCTTCTCCGGACATCAAGACAATGGATATTTCCCGCGCCGAACAGCGCATCCTCCACCTGCTCGCCCAGGGCGGCAGGATCGACATCACCCGCGATCAGAACCGCAAGATCGAAAAATTCCAGCTGGTCACCCGCGAGGGCTGGGTCTTCTCGGGTTTAGACCTCACCACCTTCCGCAAACTCAAGCAGAAACGAGCGATCAAGTCCCAGGGCGGCAAGCCTTACCGCATCACCGAACGGGGGCTGGTGCTGGTGAGGGCCGAGCAGGATAATCGGTAGCGAAAACGAAAGCCGGCTTTTTCAACAGAGGCCGGCTTTCGCTTGAGAGACAAATGCAATTGGACTTTGGCGGCAATCGCGTTATTTTATTGGCATGAGCGATCTTAAGGACGAAGTCAGCTTCAGGGAATTGACCGAACCTCAGCCGGCTGCGACGGCCGATGAGGAGTACGATTCCTGGAAGGAAGCAAAAATTCGCGAGGCGCTCAAGCAGTCCGAGGACCGCTCCAAGATGACCCCAGCGCGAAAAGTCTGGGAGCGCTTCGGCTTTGAACGTTAATTTCACTCCGCAGACCATCGCGGATCTCAGTGAAATTCACACCCGTATCGCACAATTCGACCGTAATGCCGCCGATCGCGTCTTATCCCGCATCCGGCAAGTCATCGAGATATTCGAAAGTTTTCCGCTTCTCGGGCGGGAAGGCAGCGTAAACGATACGCGCGAGGTTGCCATTTCGGGCCTGCCTTATACGATCGTGTATCGGATCCTATCGCCGAGCGATCTCGATATTCTCACGATCATTCATCAACGTATGCGTTATCCGCCTCAGGAGGACTGAGGCATCTCTCCTCATTCAGAGGGGTGCCGAAAGCTCGGCCCTCATCGCCGTCCAGTCCTCGGCGATCGAGTTCGCACGTCGCTTGCCGGCGCGGCGGTACCAGTAGTCGGCGTTCCAGTCGTCGCCTTCGATGCGGTGGCAGAGAGCGTGGCCCCAGTCGAAGGGCTGTTCGCCCTCATGGGCTTGGCAAATCTCGTGCACCGCCTGCCAGTCCGCACCCATGGTGAAACCATCGGCCGCGAGGCGATCGAACGCCTCGATCAATCCTGCCAGATCCGTCTTAGCCATGAGCCATCTCCCCGGCGACCGCCCGATGATCGGCGGCCGTCATATTCCGGATGATCCGTCCGCTTACCACCACTTCGCCGGCGTGAACCGGCCGGCTGCCTGTTCGATGACGTGAGCGGTGCGGAAAAGGGTTTCCTCCTCGAACGGCTTGCCGATCAGCTGGAGGCCGAGCGGCAGGCCCTTGGCGTCGAGGCCGGCGGGAACGGCGATGCCCGGCAGGCCGGCCATGTTGACCGTCACCGTGAAGATGTCGTTGAGGTACATCTTGACCGGATCGGAGGCGAGGTCCTCGTCGGCGATGCCGAAGGCCGACGACGGCGTGGCGGGCGTCAGGATCGCATCGACGCCAGCGTCGAAGACGATCTCGAAGTCGCGCTTGATCAGCGTGCGCACCTTCTGCGCCTGCAGGTAATAGGCGTCGTAATAACCGGCCGACAGAACATAGGTGCCGATCATGATGCGGCGCTTGACCTCGGTGCCGAAGCCGGCAGCGCGGGTCTTCTCGTACATGTCGACGATGTCCTTGCCGTCGACGCGCAGGCCGTAGCGCACGCCGTCGTAACGGGCGAGGTTCGACGAGGCTTCGGCAGGCGCGACGATGTAATAAGCGGGCAGCGCGTATTTGGTGTGCGGCAGGGTGATGTCGACGATCTCGGCACCGGCATCCTTCAGCCAGGCGATCCCCTGAGCCCAGAGCTTTTCGATCTCTTCCGGCATGCCTTCGACGCGGTATTCCTTCGGAATGCCGATCTTCATGCCCTTCAGCGACTGGCCGAGCGAAGCCTCGTAATCCGGCACCGGCAGGTCGACCGAGGTCGTGTCCTTGGCATCGACCGATGCCATCGACCTCAGCATGATCGCGGCATCGCGCACGTCGCGGGCGATCGGGCCGGCCTGGTCGAGCGAGGAGGCGAAGGCGACCGTGCCCCAGCGCGAGCAGCGGCCATAGGTGGGCTTGATGCCGACGGTGCCGGTGAAGGCGGCCGGCTGGCGGATGGAGCCGCCGGTATCGGTGGCGGTAGCACCAGCGCAGAGGAATGCAGACACGGCAGCGGCCGAACCGCCCGAAGAACCGCCCGGCACCAGCTGCTGGTTGGAGCCGTTGGCCCGCCACGGGTTGACCACGGCGCCGTAATGCGAGGTCTCGTTGGAGGAGCCCATCGCGAACTCGTCCATGTTGAGCTTGCCGAGCATGACCGCGCCGTCGTCCCAGAGGTTCTGGGTGACGGTCGATTCGTATTTCGGCAGGAAGCCGTCGAGGATGTGGCTGCAGGCCTGGGTGTGGACGTCGCGGGTGGCGAACAGGTCCTTGATGCCGAGCGGAATACCTTCCAGGGCGCCGACAGTGCCTGCGGCACGGCGCGCGTCAGAAGCCTTCGCCATGCCGAGCGCCTTTTCCGGCGTCACGGCCACATAGGCGTTGAACACCGAGTTGGCGGCATCGATCGCGGAAAGATAGGCCTCAGTCAGCTCGACGGAGGTGAATTCCCTGGCTTCGAGCTTTTCGCGGGCTTCGGCAATGGTGAGGCTGGTGAGTTCGGTCATGGTCTCTTCAAACGGTTCGAATGCGAGGGGAGGTTCGGCGGGGCGCTATTGAGCGCTCACTCGACGACCTTCGGCACCAGGAAAAAATTATGGTCGGTAGACGGCGCGTTGGCGACGATATCGTCTGCCTTGTCGCCGTCGTTGACGGCATCGGCGCGCTTGCGCATGTCCATCGGGGTGACCGACGTCATCGGCTCGACGCCCGCAACATCGACTTCGGAAAGCTGCTCGACGAAATTGATGATGCCATTCAGCTCGCCGACCATGCGATTGGCATCTTCCTCGGTGACCGCAATGCGGGCAAGGCGCGCGACGCGCTTGACGGTGGCGAGATCGACGGACATGGCATAACTCCGATGGGAAATTTCCCCTTCGCTATAATGGCCATGCCCGCCCTTCGCAACAGGGAGCGCGCCTCAATTTGCGAAGGCGCGCCGCCTTAAAGGATGCGATTTAGAAGGTCAGGCTGCCGCCCGGTGCCGGCGTCTCGACCCGGGTGCGGGAGCCTTCCATGCCCTTGACGAACTTTTCCGGCGTCTGGTCGACGCCCGGCAGGCCATAATGGCAGGGCAGCGCATGCTTGAAGTCGAAGAAGCGCTGGCAGGAAAGTGCTGCAACCGCACCACCCATGGTGAAACGGTCGCCGATCGGCACGATGCCAATATCCGGCTGGTGCAGTTCGTTGATCAGGGCCATATCGCTGAAGATGTCAGTATCGCCCATATGGAGGACGGAAGGCTCGTCGTCGAAATGCAGCATCAGGCCGTTGGCATTGCCGAGGCAGTGCGAAACGCCGTCTTCGGTCAGCGAGGCGGACGAATGCAGCGCATTGGTGAAGGTGGCGGTGAAACCCTCGAAACCGATCGTGCCGCCGGTATTGCCCATCTCGAGCTTCTCGACACCCTTCTTTGCCAGCCAGACGCCGAGGTCGTAGTTGGCGAGCACGACGGCACCGGTTTCCTTGGCGATCTGGATCGTGTCGCCGACATGGTCGCCATGGCCGTGTGTCAGCAGGATATGGGTCAGACCTTCGGCAGCGGCCTGGATGTCCTGGCCGGCAAAGGCGGGGTTATAGGTCAGGAACGGGTCGACCAGGATCTTGGCCTTGGCGGTCTCGATACGGAAGGCGGCATGGCCGAGCCAGGTGATCTTCATGGAAAACTCTCCTCGAAATGATGTGAGATAATGACGACACATAGCCGATATGAGGCTAAAGGGAAGTGGGACAGAGGGTGGGACAAACCCGCTCCGGACACCCTAACTGGATCCCCGGGATGAAGAACGCATGACAGTGATGACCATCGAGGAACTGGCCGAGGCCCTTCAACCTGGACAGGCGATCGCCGGGCTCGACCTCGGTACCAAGACGATCGGGCTCGCCATGTCGGATCTCGGCCGGCGCTTTGCCTCTCCCCGCCCGGTCATCAAGCGGGTGAAATTCACCAAGGATGCGGAAGTGCTGCTCGCCTTCGCCGAGAAGGAGAAGGTGGCCGGCTTCGTCATCGGCCTGCCGACCAACATGGACGGCTCCGCCGGACCACGGGTGCAGGCGACCCGCGCCTTCGTGCGCTCGATGAGTGAAAAGACCGCCCTGCCCTTCGTCTACTGGGACGAGCGGCTGTCGACGGTGGCCGCCGAACGGGCGCTTCTGGAAATGGACGTATCGCGGGCCAAACGTGCCGAGCGGATCGATTCCGCCGCGGCAAGCTTCATTCTTCAGGGCGCTCTCGACAGGCTCTCGTCGCTCGGCAGGGAGACCGATTTCGCCAGCTGACGCTTCCGCCACCAGGCGGCGATCTCGCGGCGCTTGCGGAAGGCGATAATGGCGAACACGACCAGGCTGTCGAATGCGATCGCGCGCGCCACCAAAGGCGGAATCGTTTCCGGCGGAATGCCAAGAACATTGCCGTAGATCTGGAAGACAAGGTCATGCGTCTGTCGGGTCAGCATGAAGAAGCCGAAGCTCATGTCGTAGTAGGAAAGCCCGTACCAGCTGGTCAGCAGCAGGACCGGACCGGCCCATAAAATCACGAACCACTTCATGCAGTCCTCCCTCTCGACTCTGCCGGATAAGGTTCCAGAGACACGAGCCATCTCGATAGAGCCATAAGGCTCAGGGCCAATGCGGGAATGGCAATGTCCATGGCTAGCGCCGCGAAGACCGTCGTCATGACGATCAGCAATGCTATATTCCGGATTGCAGTTCCCATACGCGGATACTCGGCGAACGTCGTAGTTAACAGTGCGTTAACGTGGAACTTAAGCCCGCAGGGATTTGCCGCAACGGAAACCGGGGGAGATGGTTAATTTCGCAAGGGCGCCTGTGGATAAAGCAGGTCAGGCAGCCGGCGATTTCGGCTTCTTCGGAATATAAGGACCGCCGGTTTCGCCCCATCCCCATTTCGGCATTGGCGCGTGCTCGTAAACCTTGGCTCCGGCTTGCGAATTGACGACCGCAAGCCGCGTTCCCCATTCGAGATAGCCGACCAGTGCGGACGTGAACTCCGGGTCGGCCGGAAGTTCGAGATCCGTATAGGTGTCGAGGAGGATGTTGATCCACCGCCGGCGCATCGGCTCCGTCAGGTGCCTTTCAAGATGATGGCGCACCATCGCCGGATGACCGCCACGCTGCTCCGAATAGAGCTTCGGTCCGCCAATGACCTCCGCGATGAACATGGCTACATGCTGTGGGTGTTCCGCGTCCATGCCGGCAAAGACCGGGCCGAGAAGGTCATCCGCCGGGACGCGCCGATAGAACTCCGTCGTAAGACGCAAGAGCGCATCGAAGCCGCCGATCCATTCATAAAGCGTTGGCACTGTCATGGCGTTCCCTCCCGTATCACTACAAGAGATACTGAGCGCCGGTCATCGCTTCAATCCCTGACATCGAACAACGGATGAACGTCTCCGGCGGAAAGGTCAGCCGTAGATCGCGCGGACCAGGCGGCGGAGCGCGTTGCCGACCTTATCCCAATCCTTTTCAGTCTTGAGCGCCATGCCGGCGAACTGGCCGCTGACGGCGGCGGAGATCACCAGGTGCTGGATCGCCGCAAACAGCAGCGCATTGGTGGTCGCGGCATCGACACCCTTGGGCGGCGTCAGCGAGCCCCGCATCTTTTCGAGCCATTTGCCGAGGGCCTTGGTGCGGGCTTCCGACAGCCGGCGGACCTGCGGCGTATCCTGCGAGACCTCCCAGGCGACAATCTTGCAGACCAGCGGGTCGTCTCGCAGCGCTTCCATGAAATAGATGGAGAGTTTCTCCATCAGGTCGCCGTAGGTCAGCAGGAACATGCCGCCGGTATCTTCCGGGATGCGGTCCTTGACCCAGGTGCCGAGATCGGCGCCGATCGCCTCGATCAGTCCGTCGAGGCCGCCGTAATAGCGGTAGATCAGCTGCTTGTCGCAGCCGGCGCGGCGCGCCACCGCGTTGATGCCGAAACCCTGAAAACCCTGCTCGGCGAGCAGCGCGCGGGCAGCCAGGAAGATCGCCCGCTCGGTGCCGGCGCGGCTGCGCACCTTGGCGACCGAACCTTCTTGCGCTGTGACTTCAGGGATCTGGAGCATTTTCCGCCTGTTTCGGTTTCAATCTTAATCAACCGCGATAGTCCGAGCGATCAGCCGCCGCAAGCAGTCTTGGTGCCCATGCACAGGATTGCGCGCGCAGCACTTGAATTCGCAGGGCTCCGCATTGCACTATCAGCATGGGAGGACTAACGAGATCCTATTCTCCCACCGACGTGCCCTCCTCCATGCTCATCATCTTCCAAAGCGTTCTGCCGATTTTCCTGCTGGTTCTCCTGGGCATGGGATTAAAACGCGCGCCGATCATCAATCCCGATTTCTGGGACGGGCTCGAGCAGTGCAGTTACTGGGTGCTGTTTCCGGCCCTGTTGTTCTCGACGATGGCCAAGGCGGATTTTTCGAATACCGAAAACCTGACGGTCAGTTTCGCGGCGATCGTTTCTGTTCTGGTGATGTCGGGCGGCTTGCTGCTGGCATGGCCGCTGCTGCGGAACCTGCGCGTCGGCGGACCGGCCTATACCTCGCTGTTCCAGACCGCGACACGCTGGAACGCCTTCATGGCGCTGGCGATTGCCGCCAAGACCTACGGCCAGCAGGGCTTGACCATGGTCGGCCTGGTGATGGCGGCGATCATCATTCCACTCAACTTCATCAATGTGACCGTGCTGTTGTGGTTCTCAGGCCACGACCGGAACTACAAGGCCATCCTCTATCGGGTCTGCACCAATCCGCTGATCCTTTCGACGGCGCTCGGCATCGTCGTCAACGTTGCCGGCATTCCAATCTACGAACCGGTGATGGTGGCGGTCGACCTGCTGTCCCAGGCTTCGCTCAGCCTCGGCCTGATCGCGGTCGGCGCCGGCCTGCGGGTCATGGACGCGCTCAAGCCGAAGCCAATCACTCTCCTCGCCGTCTTTTTGAAGCTGATCGCTTTCCCGATCGTCGCCGTGGGCGTCGGCGCGCTGTGCGGCATCCAGGGCAGCGCCCTCGTGCTTCTGGCGCTGAGTGCGGCGGTTCCGACCGCGATGAACGGCTATCTGCTGGCGAAACAGTTGAACGGCGATGCGGACATGTATGCCGCGGCGGCGACCCTGCAGGTCGTCGCCTCGTTCCTCACCATTCCAGTCGTGATGACGGCTGTCGCCTACGTGGCTGCGGGATAAAGCAGATCGACGATGTAGCGCGCGTCGAACCGGGCATCGAGCATGCCGTAGGTCGAGCGCCAGCCGCCGGCGAGCCGCGTTTCCAGGAAAGCGTCGGCGATCTTGCCGGCGCCGAGCCGCACCAGTTCGGACGCCGCCGCCGCAAGTGCCAGCTGTTCTACCAGAAGCCGGGCAGCTCCCTCGTCGGTCTCGCAGAGCGCCATGGCGGCGCGCAGCACTTCGACCGTCTTCTTGCCCGCAGGACCGAGATCCCGTTCGAAACCGGCGAGCACCGTGTTGAACAGGTCCCGCCCCCGCGACAGGACCCGGAGCACGTCGAGCGCCATCACGTTGCCGGAACCTTCCCAGATCGCGTTGACCGGAGCCTCGCGGTAATGCCGGGCGATCGGCCGTTCCTCGATATAGCCGTTGCCGCCGATGCACTCCATCGCCTCGTAGATCAGCGAGGGCGCGATCTTGCAGTTCCAGTATTTGATGACCGGCGTCATGACCCGGGCGAAAGCCGCGTCGGCCGGGTTGCTGGCCGCCCGATCGAAGGAGTCGGCCAGCCTGAAAGCGAGTGCGGTCGCCGCGGCGACATCGAGCGCCATGTCGGCGAGCACACGCGTCATCAGCGGCTGATCGACGAGCTTCTTGCCGAACACGCTGCGGCCGCGCGTATGGTGGACCGCTTCGGCGAGCGACGCGCGCATGATGCCGGCGGATGCCAGGGCGCAATCAAGCCGCGTCAGGGTCACCATGTCGAGAATCGTGCGGATGCCGCCGCCCGGCTCGCCCAGCAGATAACCGAAGGCATCGGTGAACTCGACTTCAGAAGAGGCGTTTGAGCGGTTGCCGACCTTGTCCTTCAGGCGCTGGAACTGCAGGCCGTTCGCCGACCCATCCTCCAGCAGCCGCGGCACCAGGAAGCAGCCGATCCCGTCGCCGGTCTTTGCCAGCATCACGAAACCGTCGCTCATCGGCGCCGACATGAACCACTTGTGGCCGGAGAGCCGGTAGATGCCCTCGCCGACGCGCTCGGCGGTCGAGCGGTTGGCGCGCACGTCCGTGCCGCCCTGCTTTTCGGTCATGCCCATGCCGAGCGTGACCGCGCTCTTCTGCAAGGCCGGGCGATTCGTCGAATCGTATTTGCGCGACAGTATCTTTGGCGCCCATTCCTTCTGGACGCGCGGCGAGGCCATTAGCGCGGCGATCGAGGCGCTGGTCATGGTCAGCGGGCAGAGATGGCCGCATTCGAGCTGCGCCGACAGATAGAATCGCGTCGCCCTCGCCTTGTGCTCGTGGCCCTTGGCTTCCGGAATGTTTTCCCAGACGGAGGAATGCAGGCCGGTCTGCATCGAACGGCGCATCAGCGCGTGCCAGGCCGGGTGGAACTCGACGACGTCAAGCCGCTCGCCGCGCGGACCATGGGTCTTCAGCTTCGGCGGGTTCTCGTTCGCCATGCGCGCCAGTTCCTGCGCCTCCGGCGAGGTGACGTAACGGCCGAGCTGGTCGTATTCCTCGCGGATGGTGCGGTTCAGCGTGCTCGTCAGGTCGACGACCAGCGGATCGGATCGGTAGGCATTGATGCCGGACCAGGGTTTAGGCTGGTTCAGTTCGGCAAATTTTTCTTCGGCGCGCGACATCTGGTTCATGAAACGGGTTCTAGCGGAAGTTACGGGGCCTGGGAACGGCGCCCAATCAGGATTTCTGGCGTTCTCAACAAAAGGCCGCACCGGCGTGGAGAAACCGCTGTCAGCGACAATGGACAAACAAGCAGTGAGATAAACCTCGCGCCCGCTTGCGGCTCCTGCCGTCAGACCTTATAGACCGCCGAACGCAAGCGGAGACGTGTCCATGGTCTTCTTCCCTCACCGCCATCTGATTGGCATCAAGGGCCTTACCGAACAGGATATCACCTTTCTTCTCGACAAGGCCGACGAGGCCGTGAAGATTTCCAGGCAGCGGGAGAAAAAGACCTCCACGCTGCGGGGTCTCACCCAGATCAACCTGTTCTTCGAAGCTTCCACCCGCACCCAATCGTCCTTCGAGCTCGCCGGCAAACGCCTCGGCGCCGATGTGATGAACATGTCGGTCGGCAATTCCTCGGTGAAGAAGGGCGAAACGCTTATCGATACGGCGATGACGCTCAATGCGATGCGGCCGGACGTGCTGGTGCTGCGCCATTCCTCGGCCGGCGCCGCCGCACTTCTCGCCCAGAAGGTCGCCTGCTCGGTGATCAATGCCGGCGACGGCCAGCACGAGCATCCGACCCAGGCGCTGCTCGATGCGCTGACCATCCGCCGCGCCAGGGGCAAGCTGTCGCGCATCATCGTCGCCATCTGCGGCGACGTGCTGCATTCGCGCGTGGCGCGCTCGAACATCCTGCTGCTCAACGCCATGGGCGCACGGGTCCGGGTCGTGGCGCCTTCGACGCTGCTGCCCTCCGGCATACGGGACATGGGCGTCGAGGTCTTCCATTCGATGGAAGAGGGTCTGAAGGACGCCGACGTGGTGATGATGCTGCGCCTGCAGCGCGAGCGCATGGCCGGCGCCTTCGTGCCGTCGGTGCGCGAATATTTCCGCTTCTACGGGCTCGATGCCGAAAAGCTTAAAGTCGCCAAGCCGGATGCGCTCGTCATGCATCCCGGCCCGATGAACCGCGGCGTCGAGATCGCCTCCGAGGTGGCTGACGGTCCGCAGAGTGTCATCGAGGAACAGGTGGAAATGGGGGTCGCGGTCCGCATGGCCGTGATGGAGGCCTTGCTCGTCTCCCAGAACCAGGGAGAACGCGCATGACCCCGACCGTCCTCAAGAACCTGCGCATCATCGACCCGTCCCGCCAACTCGACGAGACCGGCACGATCATCATCGGCGCCGACGGCCGCATCCTCGCCGCCGGGAAGGATGCCCAGAACCAGGGTGCGCCGGAAGGCGCGACGGTCCGGGACTGCCAGGGCCTCGTCGCGACGCCGGGCCTCGTCGATGCCCGCGTCTATGTGGGCGAACCGGGCGCCGAGCACACCGAGACGATCGAATCGGCAAGCCGCGCGGCGGCAGCCGGCGGCATCACCTCCTTCATCATGATGCCGGATACCGATCCGGTGCTCGACGACATCGCGCTGGTCGAATTCGTGCAGAAGACGGCCCGCGACAAGGCGGTCGTCAACGTCCATCCCGCCGCGGCACTCACCAAGGGGCTCGCCGGCAAGGAGATGACGGAGATCGGGCTCATGCAGCAGTCGGGCGCCGTCGCCTTCACCAATGGCCGGCACGGGCTTTCCGATACGCTGCTGCTGCGCCGGGTGATGACCTATGCGCGCGAGTTCGACGCCGTCGTCTCGCTGGAACTGCGCGAAAAATATCTCGGCAACGGCGTGATGAATGAAGGCCTGTTCGCCAGCTGGCTCGGCCTCTCCGGCGTGCCGAAGGAAGCCGAAATCATCCCGCTCGAACGGGATCTCCGGATCGCCGGCCTGACGGGGGCGAAATACCATGCGGCGAAGATTTCCGTGGCGGAATCGGCCGAAGCCATGCGCGTCGCCCGCGCCCGCGGGGCCAATGCCACCTGCGGCGTCTCGATCAATCACTTAGCGCTCAACGAGAACGACATCGGCGAATACCGCACCTTCTTCAAGCTGTCGCCGCCGCTGCGTTCCGAAGACGATCGCGTCGCCATGGCCGATGCGATCGCCGACGGCACGATCGACATCATCGTCTCTTCGCATGATCCGCAGGACGTCGATACCAAGCGGCTGCCGTTCGCGGATGCCGAGGACGGCGCGATCGGTCTTGAGACGCTGCTCGCCGCAGCCCTTCGTCTGCACCATGACGGCCGCGTGCCGCTGATGCGGCTGATCGATGCGATGTCCACCCGCCCGGCGCAGATCTTTGGCCTCGATGCGGGCACGCTGAAGCCCGGCGCCAAGGCGGATATCACGCTGATCGACCTCGACGAGCCTTGGATCGTGTCGAAGGATATGATCTTGTCGAAGTCGAAGAACACGCCGTTCGAAGACGCGCGATTCTCGGGCCGCGCCGTCGCGACGTATGTGGCCGGCAAGTGCGTCTACACGCTTTAAGGGGAGCAAGGGCGTGAATGAACTTTTCAACTGGCAGATCACTCTGCCGATCGCGCTGGCGGCACTGGTGTTCGGCTATCTGCTCGGCTCCATTCCCTTCGGCCTGATCCTCACCCGCGCCGCCGGCCTCGGCGATATCCGCTCGATCGGATCGGGCAATATCGGCGCCACCAACGTGCTGCGCACCGGCAACAAGAAACTTGCCGCAGCCACCCTGCTGCTCGACGCGCTGAAGGCCACCGTCGCGGCGCTGGTCGCCTGGTATTTCTTCGGGAAGGAAGCGGGGCTGCTGGCCGGTTTCGCGGCCTTCATGGGCCATCTCTTCCCGGTCTGGCTGGGCTTCAAGGGCGGCAAGGGTGTGGCTACCTATATCGGCACGCTGCTCGGCGTCGCCCCCTGGATGGTGCTGTTGTTTGCCGCCATCTGGCTCGGCGTCGCCAAGATCAGCAAATATTCGTCGCTCTCCGCTCTGGTTGCAACTCTTGTCATTCCGGTTGTGCTGTGGTTCTTAAACGAACCGAAGATCGCGCTCGTCATGGCCGTCATGACGGTGATTTCCTGGTGGAAACACGAGGAGAATATCAAGCGGCTGATCGCCGGCACCGAAAGCAGGATCGGCCAAAAGGGATAGGCGGGGGAAACAATGCCGGACGGCAGCGCAAGGCGAACGGGAATTGCGCTGACGGAGAGGCAGAGGATCGCCTGGTTGAGGCTGATCCGCTCCGACAATGTCGGCCCCGCCACATTCCGGGACCTCATCAACCACTGCGGCTCGGCCGAAAACGCTCTTGCCATGCTGCCCGAACTCTCCGCCCGCGGCGGAGCAACCAGGGCGATCCGGATTGCCGGCGTGCAGGAGGCCGAACGCGAACTCGAAGCCGCCCATCGCTTTGGCGCTCGCTTCGTCGGCATCGGCGAACCGGACTATCCGCCGGCGCTGCGCCAGATCGAAGGCGCGCCACCGCTTCTTGCCATGAAAGGCGACCTTTCCGCCGCAACACGCCCCTCGGTCGGCGTCGTCGGATCGCGCAACGCCTCGATATCCGGCGCCAAATTCGCGGCGATGATCGCAAGGGATTGCGGCCGTGCCGGTTATACGGTGACCTCAGGCCTTGCCCGCGGCATCGATACCGCTGCGCACCGGGCCAGCCTCGATACCGGCACGATCGCGGTGCTGGCCGGCGGGCTCGACCAGCCCTACCCGCCGGAGAACGTGCCCCTGCTCGACGAGATCACCGAGGGCGTCGGCCTTGCCGTCAGTGAAATGCCGTTCGGCTGGGAACCCCGTGCGCGGGATTTCCCTCGCCGAAACCGGCTGATCTCCGGCATTTCGCTGGGGGTCGTGGTGATCGAGGCGGCGGAGCGTTCCGGCTCCCTGATCACCGCCAGGATGGCGACCGATTTCGGGCGGCTTGTCTTCGCCGTTCCCGGCTCGCCGCTCGATCCGCGCTGCCACGGCACCAACGGGCTTCTGAAACAGGGAGCGATCGTTACCACCGGGTCGGCGGACGTCATCGAAGCGCTGGCGCCGCTCTCGCAACTCGATCTGTTCAGCGGCTCGGTGGTGGAAGAGCCTAAGAAATTCAGCGACATACTGCCGCCAAATGACGACGACCGGGCAATCATCGTTTCGGCGCTGGGGCCGACGCCGGTCGAGGTGGACGACATCATCCGCCATACGGCACTGCCCGCCTCTTCCGTTTATCTCATCCTGCTGGAACTCGATCTCGCCGGCCGGCTGCATCGGCATGTCGGCGGCCTGGTTTCACTCGCGATGGAAGACTGAGCGGGGACGCCGGCCCGCCTGTACGTCCCCCGCCTCCACATAGGCCATCTCGATGAGATAACAGAGCATATCGGCTCCCTCTCCCAAGGCGACCTGTCGGAGTTCTCCGAGCATCTGCCTTATATAGGCGATATTCTCCCTGGTATCGTCCTCGCGCCGGCCGTTTGTCTCGCTCCGAGAAATCATATTCGATCCTGTCAAAAAAAGCCGGCCACCGGTCCAAATAAATTCACCTTGAGGTATTCGAGGGACCATATCGCATTTATTTAAGATTGCAACAAATTGCATATCTTCTCAAGGTTGCATCTCGTTGTACCCCATAATTTAAGGCTCGCCTCTTGACCGCGAGGCAAACGCCCTCCATGTCGGGAGGTCAGATTTCCGCCTGGACCGCAACGGTGCCGGGCCAAGCCTCTATTGCAGAGAAGCAAAATGAATGTTGTCGTTGTAGAATCTCCTGCCAAAGCCAAGACAATCAACAAGTATCTCGGCTCCGGCTACAAGGTTCTCGCCTCTTTCGGCCATGTGCGCGATCTTCCGGCCAAGGACGGGTCCGTGCTCCCCGATCAGGACTTTGAAATGCTGTGGGAGGTCGATCCCGCGTCCCAGAAGCGGATGAAGGACATTTCCGACGCCGTGAAGGGCTCGGACGCCCTGTTCCTTGCAACCGACCCGGATCGCGAGGGTGAAGCGATTTCCTGGCACGTGCTCGATCTTCTCAAAAAGAAGAAGGTGATCGGCGACAAGCCGGTCAAGCGCGTCGTCTTTAACGCCATCACCAAGAAGGCCGTGCTCGATGCGATGGCCAATCCGCGCGATATCGACGTGCCGCTGGTCGACGCTTATCTCGCCCGCCGCGCGCTCGATTATCTGGTCGGCTTCAACCTTTCGCCGGTCCTGTGGCGCAAGCTGCCGGGTGCCCGTTCGGCCGGCCGCGTGCAGTCGGTTGCGCTGCGCCTCGTCTGCGACCGCGAGTCGGAGATCGAGCGTTTCATCTCGGAAGAATACTGGAACCTGTCGGCACTGTTGCGCACCCCGCGCGGCGACGAGTTCGAGGCGCGCCTCGTGTCTGCCGACGGCAAGCGGCTGCAGGGCCGCTCGATCAAGAACGGCGAGGATGCCAACCGCCTGAAGGCGCTGCTCGACGGCGCGACCTATCTGGTCGATACGGTCGAGGCAAAGCCCGTCAAGCGCAATCCCGGACCGCCCTTCACCACCTCGACGCTGCAGCAGGCCGCCTCCTCGAATATCGGCTTCAACGCCTCGCGCACCATGCAGGTGGCGCAGAAGCTCTATGAAGGCGTCGATATCGGCGGCGAGACGGTCGGTCTCATTACCTATATGCGTACCGACGGCGTGCAGATGGCGCCGGAAGCGATCGATGCTGCCCGCAGCGCCATCGTCGACCAGTTCGGACAGCGTTACCTGCCGGAAAAGCCGCGCTTCTATTCCACCAAGGCGAAGAACGCCCAGGAAGCCCACGAAGCGATCCGCCCGACCGATTTCAACCGCACGCCGGACCAGGTGCGCCGCTACCTCGATGCCGACCAGGCCCGTCTTTATGAGCTGGTCTGGAAGCGCGGCATCGCCAGCCAGATGGCATCCGCCGAGATCGAGCGCACCACGGTCGAGATCCTCGCCGACAACAAGGGCGAGAAGGCCGGCCTTCGCGCCGTCGGCTCGGTCATCCGCTTCGACGGCTTCCTCGGCGCCTATGTGGACAGCCGCGAGGACGCCGAAAAGGGCGAGGACGACGATGAAGATGGCCGCCTGCCCGAGATCAATGCGCGCGAAAAGCTCGACAAGAACAAGGTGAACGCCAGCCAGCACTTCACCGAGCCGCCGCCGCGTTATTCGGAAGCCTCGCTGATCAAGAAGATGGAAGAGCTCGGCATCGGCCGGCCGTCCACCTATGCCGCGACGCTGAAGACGCTGAGCGACCGCGAATATGTGACGATGGACAAGCGCAAGCTGATCCCGCATTCCAAGGGCCGGCTGGTGACGGCCTTCCTCGAAAGCTTCTTCACCAAATACGTGGAATACGACTTCACCGCCGATCTGGAAGAAAAGCTCGACAAGATCTCGGCCGGCGAACTCGACTGGAAGCAGGTTCTGCGCGAATTCTGGCAGGATTTCTTCGCCCAGATCGAGGACACCAAGGAACTGCGTGTCACCAACGTGCTCGATGCGCTCAACGAGACGCTGGCGCCGCTGGTCTTCCCGAAGCGGGAGGACGGCAGCGATCCGCGTATCTGCCAGGTCTGCGGCACCGGCAACCTGTCGCTGAAGCTCGGCAAATACGGCGCCTTCGTCGGCTGCTCGAACTATCCGGACTGCAATTTCACCCGCCAGCTTTCCTCCGAAGGCGGTGCGGATGCGGAGGCTAACGCCCTCAGCGAACCGAAGGCGCTTGGCGCCGATCCGCATACGGGCGAGGAACTGACGCTGCGCTCGGGCCGGTTCGGGCCCTATATTCAGCGCGGTGACGGCAAGGAAGCCAAGCGCTCGTCGCTGCCGAAGGGCTGGAAGCCCGAGGATATCGACCACGAAAAGGCGCTCGCCCTGATCAACCTGCCGCGCGACGTCGGCAAACATCCGGAATCAGCCAAGATGATCTCGGCCGGGCTTGGCCGCTACGGGCCGTTCCTGCTGCATGACGGCAGCTATGCCAATCTGGAAAGCATCGAGGACGTGTTCTCGATCGGCCTCAACCGCGCCGTGACCGTGCTTGCCGAAAAGCAGAGCAAGGTGGCGGCCGGCGGTGGCCGCACCCGCGGCGCGCCCGCGGCTCTGAAGGAACTCGGCGACCATCCGGACGGCGGCACGATCACCGTGCGCGACGGCAAATACGGCCCCTATGTCAACTGGGGCAAGATCAACGCGACGCTGCCGAAGGGGCTCGACCCGCAATCGGTGACGATGGAACAGGCGATGGCCTTCATCATCGAAAAGGGCGGCAAGGCACCCTCGACCAAGGCAAAGCCGAAGAAGGCCGCCGCCAAGGCAACCACCGATACCAAGAAGGCGGCGCCGAAAGCCAAGACGGCCGCGAAGGCTAAAGCCCCGGCGAAAAAGACTGCAGCTGCACCGAAGGCGAAGAAGACGGGCACGTGAGAGAACCGCGCGACAGATCGAGACACCAGGGAAAACGCCCCGAGAAAGTCATCCGAGGCCACACCGCTTCCACAACGGAAAAGCCGGTGATCATCCACGGTGCGGTGCCGCCGCGCGATGTCCTGCTCGAATTCATCGCCGACAACCCGGACAAGGGTTCGAAGCGGGAGATCGCCAAGGCTTTTGGGCTGAAGGGCGACACCCGCGTCGAGCTGAAGGACCTGCTGCGGACGCTGGAGGAGGAAGGCCTTCTCAAGAAGAGCCGCAAGTCGCTCACCCGTCCCGATGCGCTGCCGCCGGTCACCGTTCTCGACATTACCACCCGTGACAAGGACGGCGAACTGATCGGCCGTCCGGCCGAATGGCCGGAGGAACTGGGTGCCGCGCCTGCGGTGCTCATCCGCCAGTCGTCGGACAGTCGCGGCAAAGGCAGGGTGACTGCCGCAGGTCTCAACGACCGGGTGCTGGCAAAGATCTTCCCCAACAAGGACCGCAGCGGCCCCGCCTACACCGCCCGTGTCATCAAGATCATCGACAAGCGCCGCGGCGCTTCGCTCGGCATCGTCCACAAGCTTGACGACGGCGAGTTGCGCCTGCTGCCGATCGACCGGCGCGGCGAGGAAATGGTGATCGAGCCCGCCGATATCGGCGAGGCCAAGGACGGCGACCTGGTCGAGACGGAAGTCGTCCGTTCCGGCCGCTTCGGCCTGCCCCGCGCCCGGGTTCTGTCGATCGTCGGCACGATCGGCTCGGAAAAGGCGATCTCGATGATCGCCGTCTATTCGCACGGCATTCCGCATATCTTCCCGAAACAGGTGATGGACGAGGCCGAAGCGGCGAAGCCCGCGACCATGGCGCAGCGCGAGGACTGGCGTTCGCTGCCGCTGATCACCATCGACCCGGCCGATGCCAAGGACCATGACGACGCTGTCTATGCCGAGCTCGACCCCTCGCCCGACAATCTGGACGGCGTCATCGTCACCGTCGCGATCGCCGATGTCTCCTGGTATATCCGCACCGGCTCTCCGCTCGACCGCGAGGCGCTGAAGCGCGGCAATTCTGTCTATTTCCCCGACCGGGTCGTGCCGATGCTGCCGGAACGCATCTCCAACGACCTCTGCTCGCTGCGCGAAGGCGAGGACCGGCCCGCACTGGCCGTCCGCATGGTCTTCTCGAAGGAGGGCCGCAAGGCCGGCCATACCTTCCACCGGATCATGATGAAGAGTGCCGCCAAGCTCTCCTATCAACAGGCCCAGGCGGCGATCGACGGCAAGCCGGACGACAAGAGCGGACCGCTGCTCGAGCCGATCCTGAAGCCCCTCTGGCACGCCTATGAGGTCATGAAGCGCGGTCGCGACCGCCGCCAGCCGCTCGAACTCGACATGCCGGAGCGCAAGATCCTGCTGAAGCCCGACGGCACCGTCGATCGCGTGCACGTTCCGGAACGGCTCGACGCGCACAAGCTCATCGAAGAGATGATGATCCAGGCGAACGTCGCCGCCGCCGAGACGCTGGAAAAGAAGCGCCAGGCGCTGATCTACCGCATCCACGACACGCCCTCGCTTGCCAAGCAGGAGACGCTACGCGAGTTCCTCGCGACATTGGGCATTCCGATGGCCAAGGGCGGCCAGATGCGCGCCAACTCGTTCAACGGCATTCTCGCCAAGGCCGAGGGCACCGCGCACCAGGTGATGGTCAACGAGATGGTGCTGCGCTCCCAGAGCCAGGCGATCTACAGCCCCGAGAATATCGGCCATTTCGGCCTCAACCTGATGAAATACGCGCATTTCACCTCGCCGATCCGCCGTTACGCCGACCTCATCGTGCACCGTGCGCTGGTTGGCTCGCTGGGCTTGGGCGAAGGCGGCATCAAGCCCGACGAAGAGGCGCAACTCGACGATATCGCCGCCGAAATCTCGACCTTCGAGCGCCGCGCGATGGCCGCCGAGCGCGACACGATCAACCGGCTGATCGCCCACCACCTCTCCGAGCGTATCGGCGAGGAATTCGTCGGCCGCGTCTCCGGCGTCACCAAGGCGGGACTATTTGTCTCGCTTCCGACCTATGGTGCGGACGGATTCATACCTATATCCACCCTCGGCAACGACTACTTCATCTACGACGAGGCGCATCAGGCGCTGTCGGGAGAGAAGACGGGTCTCGGCTACCAGATCGGCGATACGGTCGATGTGCGGCTGAAACAGGCCATCCCGCTTGCCGGCGCGCTTCAGTTCGAAATGCTGAGCGAGGGCAAGAAACTGCCGACCGCGATCCGCTCCTTCCACAAATCGGGGCGGCGTGGCCGGACGCAACCCGGCACGCGGCCTCCGCGGAGCGGCCGAAGGAGATAGCAATGCAGAAACAGGGCGAACAGACCGTCCGATATGGTGCAGCGCCTGAGGCCGAAAGGCCGCTCGGCCGCTCCATCAAGCGGGGCTTGCTCTGCACCTGTCCTGCCTGCGGCACCGGCCGCCTGTTCCGGGCCTTCCTCAAACCGGTCGAAACCTGCGCCGTCTGCGGCGAGGAAATCCATCATCACCGCGCCGACGACCTGCCGGCCTATCTCGTCATCGTCGTCGTCGGTCACGTCCTGATGACGGGCTACATGCTGACCGACACGGTCCTGCGGGTTTCGCCCTGGGTGCACCTCGCCATCTGGGTGCCGCTGGCGATCCTCGCGGCGCTTCTGACCATCCAGCCGATCAAGGGCGGCGTCATCGGCTTCCAATGGGCACTGAAGATGCACGGCTTCAATGGCGCTGACGACGAAGCCGTCGATCCGGGCCGGGGCGGACCGATCGCATGACATCGTCTGCCGAGGAACAGGCTCCGTTCGCGATGGACGCGCCGAAGCATGCGCGCATCGCCGGCGTGACGCCCAAGGACGCAGCTTCTCTGATCCTGATCGATCGCTCGGAGGTGGCTCCCCGGGTCCTCATGGGCCGGCGCGGCAGCGGCCATGTCTTCATGCCGGACGTCTACGTGTTTCCGGGCGGCAAGCGCGATGCTCGCGACCATGCCCTTCCCTTCGGCGCCGACCTCGACCCGCTCGTTTTCGAAAAGCTGGCGGCAGGCACCACGGCCCGCATGACCTCGGCCCGCGCCCGGGCACTGGCGCTCGCGGCCCTCAGGGAACTCCGGGAGGAGACCGGGCTTGCCGGCGACAGCTCCGCCGACCTTTCCCGCCTGCGCTACGTCGCCCGCGCCATCACGCCGCCGGGCAATGTCCGGCGCTACGACACGCGCTTCTTTCTCACCTTTGCCGACGAAACTCTCTTCGACATGACGCGCCTGGGCGACTCAAGCGAACTTCAGGACGTGCGCTGGCTTGACATTGCCGGACTTTCGGGTCTGAAACTCCCGCGCATCACGCAGGCGGTTCTGGAGGACGTGAAAAACCTGATGGCATCCGATCCTTCTTTACCGTTTGGAAGCCCGGTGTCCTTCTACTTCATGCGTCATGGACGATTCGTCCGCAGCCGACTGTAAGGAATATTGAATGGCTCAGCCGACGACAGACGCCAACGGCCATGTCGACAAGATTCACTGGCCATCGCTGATCGCCGCCATATCCGCCATCAGTGCAGTGGGCATCGCCATCGGCCTCGGCCTGCCGCTCCTCAGCATCATTCTTGAAAAGCGCGGCATTTCCTCCACCCTGATCGGCCTCAACGCCGCCATGGCCGGCGTCGCCTCCATGGCCGCCGCGCCGATCACCACGAAGATCGCCCACGACTGCGGCGTGGCGCGAACCATGATGTTCGCGGTGCTCGTCGCTGCCATCAGCGCCATCGGCTTTTATTACGCGGATGCCTTCTGGATGTGGTTCCCGCTGCGCTTCACCTTCCACGGCGCGACGACGACGCTGTTCATCCTGTCGGAATTCTGGATCAACGAGGCGGCCCCTCCACGACGCCGTGGGCTCGTTCTCGGCATCTATGCCACGGTGCTCGCCATCGGCTTCGCGATCGGCCCCCTGCTCTTCTCCGCGCTCGGCAGCGACGGCGTCCTGCCCTTCCTGGTCGGCGCGGCCATCATCATGCTGGCGATCATCCCGATCTTCATCGCCCGCAATGAAAGCCCCGTGCTGGACACCAAGCCGGACCGGCACTTCTTCCACTACATCTTCCTCGTTCCGACAGCGACGGCGGCGGTATTCGCCTTCGGCGCGGTTTCGGCGGGCGGGCTGTCACTGTTCCCGATCTATGCGATTCGTTCGGCGCTGACCGAGCAGCAGGCCGCGCTGCTGCTGACGGTGATGGGCATCGGCAATATGGCCTTCCAGATCCCGCTCGGCCTCTATTCCGACAAGCTGAGGGATCGGCGGCCACTGCTGACCGCCATGGCGGTGCTGGGCGTCGCGGGATCGCTTGCACTGCCCTTCCTGATCCAGAACTGGATCATGATGGCCGTGGTCCTGTTCTTCTGGGGCGGTTGCGTCTCCGGCCTCTAT
This sequence comes from Neorhizobium galegae, assembly GCF_021391675.1. Classification (NCBI taxonomy): domain Bacteria; kingdom Pseudomonadati; phylum Pseudomonadota; class Alphaproteobacteria; order Hyphomicrobiales; family Rhizobiaceae; genus Neorhizobium; species Neorhizobium galegae. Next base: position 1,644,294 of record NZ_CP090095.1, on the reverse strand, counting down.
ACCGTTGGCCTGGCGCATCTCGGATCGCGGCTCAGCGGAGCCGACCTCGCCGCCGCCAACGCAGCCTTCATCTTCTGTTATGCGGTCGGTACGGTTGCCGGCCCGCAGGGCATCGGCGCGGCCATCGATATCGCCGGCAATGACGGTTTTGCCTGGGCATTGGCGGGATTCTTCGGCTTCTATGTGCTGGTTTCCATCTGCCGAATGCTTTTCCGGTCAAAACGGAGTTGACTTTTCGGGCGCGATTTGTAATTTCGCGCCAGATTTCGCCGTGGACCCAACCCGCGTCCGCGGCTTCATTTTTTCTTAGAGGCAGAACACCATGGCGAAAGCTACGACCATCAAGATCAAGCTGCTGTCGACGGCTGACACCGGTTTCTTCTACGTCACCACGAAGAACAGCCGCACGATGACCGACAAGATGACCAAGACCAAGTACGACCCGGTCGCCAAGAAACACGTTGAATTCAAGGAAACCAAGATCAAGTAAGGCCTTGATCCGAGGGTTTTCGAAAGGCGCCGGCCGATAAGGCTAGGCGCCTTTTCTTTTGGGCCTCACCCTGCCGGGGTGATCCACAATACGACAGGTTGCGTAGAAATGGAAAAGCGCCGCTCCAGAGGCCTGGAAGCGGCGCTTTCAAATGGGGGTCGACCAGCCTGCAATCACGGCACGAGGAACCGCTTTGGTATGCCTGCCAGTCGACCGACCCCACGACCCAGGAGATGCGGCGGACCTGAGCATCATGGGGTATCTATGTACCATTTCGGGTACACTGTCTGGTCGCGGCCAAAATTGCGCAAAACGAAAAGAAAATCAACACAATCTTAATCTCGAACCGAATCCTTCACTGTTGTTGGTTAAAATCGGCGGCCGCTACTCATATTTTTCCGTTTTTTCTGGCATAAATCCAAAGTTATTCCCGGCGCCTCATGCGCTTACTTTGATCTAGCCCTTAGAAAGGCCTTCCAAGTTTCAAGCACATCCTTGGCGAGCACTGTCTATCTTCTCAGGTATGCAAAAAACTTAAAGCCAATACCAATAGCTATTCTCTGTCAGCAAATCTGAGAGTGCGCGGATACATTCGAAATTTCTGGGATGCGCTGCAGCAGTCCCATTAACTGACGGCTGTTCATGAAATTCTTCCATTAATTAGCACCTGCAAAAAGTTGGGTTCCACTCAAAAATAACTGGGGACCGGATGCTTTTTTCTCGGTGTTTTCGCCGTTCGGCGAAGGCGGAGAGGAATTTCAGGATCTGCTGATTCTCTACGCGGCTGCGGCAACCACCCGGTTGCGCCCGCCGTTTTTCGCTTCGTACAACGCGCGATCGGCCTGCTTCAGGAGCTGCTCCGGCGTTTCGGCGCCCTGCGTGCTGCAGGCAAGGCCGAGCGAGGCGGTGATATTGAGCATGATACCGGCCGTCTTCAGATGGAACGGCTGGCTCTCGATGATACTGCGCAGCCGTTCGGCAATCACGGCCGCCGACGTAGCGTCGGTATCGGGCATGACGACCACGAATTCCTCACCCCCGTAACGGCAGGCAAGATCGGCTCCCCTGACGGTCGAGCGGACGCGGGCTGCAAACTCCCTCAGCACCTCGTCGCCGGCATCGTGACCGTAGGCGTCGTTGACCGACTTGAAGCGGTCGATATCGGTGATGCAGACGGACAGCGGCCGGGAGCGTGCGGCAGCCCGGTTAAACAGAACCTTGAGGTGATTGTCGAGATAACGCCGGTTGCTGAGGCCAGTCAGCCCGTCGGTGACGGCAAGCTCGATGGTCTGGCGCATACTCATGCGCAGGCGATCGTTGTAGCGCTTGCGCTTGATCTGGGTGAGCACGCGGGCCACCAGTTCGTTCGGATCGATCGGCCGGACGATATAGTCATTGACGCCGAGGTCGAGCGCACGCACGATCAAATCGTCGGCGCCCATTTCGGTCACCAGCAGCAGCGGCAGGAAGCGAGTGCGCTCCAACGAGCGCAGCTGCGAGCAGAGCCTCAGCGGATCGTATTCGTCGAAATTGGCGTTGACGATCACCAGATCGACCGGGCTCTCCGCCGCCTCGAAAAGTGCTGCCTGCGGATCGGACATGGCAATGACGCCGGCAACAGGCTTCAACGCCTTGATGATGCGCTCCTGCGAGCTCGCGCGGCCATCGACGAGCAGGACCTGGGCCGTCTCTTCGCGGCCGTCGGCACCCTTGAGCATGTCTTCCAGCCCGATATTGCTGGCGGTGTCGGCGCGGATGCGCAGCTCGTCGCTGAGCGTCTTCAGCCGCACCAGGCTTTTCACGCGCGAAATGAGCTGCAGGTCGTTGACGGGCTTGGTCAGGAAGTCGTCGGCGCCGGCCTTCAGGCCGCGCACGCGGTCCGAAGGCTGGTCGAGCGCGGTGACCATGACGACCGGAATATGGGCGGTGCGCGGATTGGCCTTCAGCCGCTCGCAGACTTCGAAACCGTCGATGCCGGGCATCATGATGTCGAGCAGGATCAGGTCCACATGCGTGCTGTCGCAGATCGCCAGCGCCTTGTAGCCGTCGTCGGCGGTCAGGACGTCGAAATATTCAGCCAGAAGCCTCGCTTCGAGCAGCTTCACATTCGCCGGAATATCGTCGACTACCAGTATCCGCGCCGTCATGAGGTCCGTCCCGTTTTCACGCGTCGCCGAGATATGTTTTAATTGTCTCGATAAACTTCGGCACCGAGATGGGTTTCGAGACGTAGGCCTCGCAACCGCCCTGGCGAATGCGTTCCTCGTCGCCCTTCATGGCAAAGGCGGTCACCGCGATCACCGGAATGACGTGCAGTTCATCGTCTTCCTTCAGCCACTTGGTGACTTCCAGACCCGAAACCTCGGGCAACTGGATGTCCATCAAAATCAGGTCTGGGCGATATTTTCGTGCAAGATCAAGTGCTTCCATACCGTTGCGGGTCTGGATGGTATCGTATCCCGATGCTTCGATCAGGTCGCGGAAGAGCTTCATGTTCAGCTCGTTGTCCTCGACGATCATGACCCGTTTGGGCATAGCGATCCGTTCCTTAAATCCCGGCTTGCATGAGTGCCTTCAGTATATAAGCTCCCGGAACGGCCGATTCCACAGAGCGCCTATCAGGCACGGTAAAGCCATTTAGTTGAAAAAGAGGTAACTCGGCGGACAATGCGGCGCGACCCCGGTAATACTCGAAACGGCAGACCCCAGGCGGAAGAGACCGCGGCCGCCATTCTCGGATGGCTCGCCAACGAACCCGACATGCTGGGCCGATTCCTCGCCCTTTCCGGCGTACAGCCCAACCAGATGCGCAATGCGGTAAACGATCCGGGCTTTCTCGCCGGCATGATCGATTTCCTGATGGGGCATGAGCCGACGCTGCTGGCCTTCTGCGAGGCGACGGATACAAAGCCTGAAGCCGTGGCAGCAGCCTCGCATCACTATTCCGGCCCCGGGCTCGATTCCGGCGATTATTGAGATGACCGAGATCCTCGACCTTTCCCATGTGCGCCTCGGCGACCGGCCGCTCGTCGTCTGCGATGTCGACGACGTGGTGCTGCATTTCGTTGCCCCTTTCCAGGACTTTCTGCGCGGCGAAGGTCATGAACTGCTGCCGCGCTCGTTCCGGCTCACCGGCAATATCGTCTCCATCGAGACCCAGATCGCGCTCGAGCACCCTGATGTGCGCCGGCTGATCGAGGCTTTCTTCGAGGCCCAGGAAAACTGGCAGATCCCCACCGACCTGGTCGTTCAGACGCTCGAAACGCTGTCGCAGGATGCCGACGTCGTGTTCCTCACCGCGATGCCGCCGCGTTATCGGGAGCACCGCCGCCGGCTTCTCGACCAGATCGGCCTCACCTTCCCGATGATCGCCAGCGAAGAGCCGAAGGGACCGATCATGCAGCGCCTGCATGCCGGGCGCCCCCTGCCTTCCGTCTTTATCGACGACATGGCGCACAATCTTCACTCGGTACGGGATCATGTCACTGAGTGCCTCCTCCTCCACATGATGCCCGACTCGCCCTTGCATCTGCTTGCGCCGAAACCCGCCGAAGGCATCGTCCGGGCAACCGACTGGGGTCATGCCGCCGAGCTGATCCGTAGCCATATCCAGCCCAAAGCCGCCTGACATCTAAAGTTCCAGCCGCATCAGCGGCCGTCCGTCCTTGCGGCGCTCCACCACGCCGAAGCCGGCTGCGTCGAAGATCGCCGTCGAGCCGATGCACAACGTCACCGATTTCGACTGCTTCACGTGATCGATCGGACAGGCATCGACGAAACGCGCTCCCATAAGCCGAGCGTATTCCACTGCGCCGGACAGCAGACGGTGGCTCAGTCCCTTGCCCCTGAGCTTCGGCTTTAGGAAAAAACAGCTGACCGCCCAGACAGAAGGATTGGCTGCATCCGCCTCCTCCAGCGGGCGCGAAACGGTGCGCGGCGAATTGAACTGCGGCACGTCGTGGCGCGGTCCCACCTGCACCCAGGCCACCGGTTCACTCTCCGAATAGGCCAGAATGCCGGGTGGCGGACCGGCAGCTATGCGGCCCCGGATATGGTCCTTCCGCTCCTGCGGCTGCATCTTCGTGCGCACCGCATGGGGCAGGCGCAACGCGACGCACCAACAGTGACAGAAGGCGCCCTGGGCACCGAACAGCATTTCGAAATCCTTCCAGCGCTCCGCCGTCACAGGCTCGAAACGAAGATCGATATCCACGTCAAACCTCTCCGCGCTCCCTTGTGACTCACGAGCTTAGGCCTTAACGTCGCAGTGTTCAATCTTTGTTCTCTGCCATGACGCCTACGCCTGACAAGACACCCGGCTTCTGTCGCGACTGCCTTGCGGAGCAGAAGGCGGAAGTGCGCCGTTGCCGCGCCTGCGGCAGCCCGCGCCTCGTCTATCACAAGGAACTCTACGCGCTGACGCTGGCGCATATCGATTGTGACGCCTTCTACGCGACGATCGAAAAACGCGACAATCCGGAACTCGCCGACAAGCCGGTGATCATCGGCGGCGGAAAGCGCGGCGTCGTCTCGACGGCCTGTTATATCGCCCGCATCAACGGCGTGCGCTCGGCGATGCCGATGTTCAAGGCGCTGGAACTCTGCCCGGATGCCGTCGTGATCCCGCCGAACATGGAGAAATATGTGACCGTCGGGCGGCAGGTGCGCGCCATGATGCACGATCTGACGCCGCTGGTTCAGCCGCTGTCGATTGACGAGGCCTTCCTCGAACTCGCCGGCACCGAACGGCTGCACCACGCCCCGCCGGCGCGAATTCTCGCCAAGTTCGCCAAGCGGGTGCAGGACGAGATCGGCATCAGCGTTTCGGTCGGCCTCTCCTATTGCAAGTTTCTCGCCAAGGTCGCCTCGGATCTTCAGAAGCCACGCGGCTTTTCGGTGATCGGCCAGGAGGAGGCGCTGGAATTCCTGGCGGCGCGGCCGGTCACCACCATCTGGGGCGTCGGCAAGGCGTTCAACGCGACGCTGGAGGCGGACGGCATCCGCACGATCGGCCAGCTCCAGACGATGCAGGAGGCCGACCTGATGCGCCGCTACGGCACGATGGGCCAGCGGCTCTATCGGCTTTCGCGCGGCATCGACGATCGCGAAGTGCATATAAACGACGCCGCGAAGAGCGTTTCGGCCGAGACAACCTTCTTCGACGACATATCTCGTTACGACGACCTAGTGCCGATCCTGCGCCGGCTTTCCGAAAAGGTTTCGGCGCGGCTGAAGAAACATGGCATCGCCGGGCAGACCGTCGTTCTCAAGCTGAAGACCGCCGATTTCAAGAGCCGCACCCGCAACAAGCGGCTGGAGGACCCGACGCAGCTCGCCGACCGCATTTTCCGCACCGGTCTGTCGCTGATGGAACGCGAGACCGACGGCACGAAATTCCGCCTACTGGGCATCGGTGTCACCGATCTCGGCGACCCGACGCTTGCCGATCCGCCCGACCTCGTCGACCGCCAGGCCGGCCGCCGCGCGGCCGCGGAAGCGGCGATGGACAAGCTGCGCGACAAGTTCGGCAAGGCCGCGGTCGAGACCGGATATACTTTCGGAAGCCGCCGCCGGGATCAATGAAATGTGATCCGTTATTAACCATAACGTTAAAACTACTCGCGCCGCGGATAACCTTCCTTAAACCTCCTACGCTAATGTGCCGGTCCATGTATTGCGTATGGGGTCGGTCATGTTGCGTCGCCTGGTGTTCGGGTTAGGTCTTTTGTCTGCGACCATGCTGTCGCATGCGGCTTTTGCGGAAGGTGCCCGCACGCTGCAAATCATCGTTTCCAAGGACAAGCAGTCGCTCGTCGTCTATGACGGGGAAAATGTCGTGACCACCTCGAAGGTGTCGACCGGCAAAGACGGCCACACCACGCCGAGCGGCATCTTTTCGGTCCTCGAAAAGCAGAAATATCACGAATCCAACCTCTATTCGAACGCGCCCATGCCGTGGATGCAGCGCCTGACCTGGTCTGGCATCGCGCTTCACGAGTCGAACAGCGTGCCGAACTATCCGGCCTCGCATGGCTGCGTGCGCATGCCGGGCGCGTTTGCCAAATCGCTCTTCCAGATGACCGAGCGCGGCGCGCATGTGATCATCACCGATGCGCCGGTGGTGCCGCAACTGATCGAGAGCGCCAACCTGTTCCTGCCGCGCAAGCCGCTGCCGACCGGGCCGCTGCTTTCCGACGTGCAGCTCAGGACCTCGTCGATCGGCAGCAGCTCCAAACCGGTCGGTTCCAAGCCGGTCGAAGTGGCGATGAACCTAGTTCCGAACAACCCGTCGATCGTCCATCCGACGACCGACGCGGGGCCGGCGACGACCAAGCCGGCCGCTGCCGCGACGGAAGACGTCGCGCCGCTGCGTATCCTCATCACTCGCCGAGGCGATCGCGAGACGCTGATGGACGCCCAGATCCTGCTGCAGCAGCTGGGTTTCGACACCGGCGGCGGCGACGGGTTCGCCGGACCGATGACGCGCAGCGCGATTGCCGGGTTCAAGCGCTGGAAGAACCTTTCGCCCAAGGGCGCGCTGGTGACGCCGGAATTCCTGGCCTCCCTGTACGAGACCGCCGGCAAGCCGCGCCCGCCGATGGGCCAGATCATGGTGCGCCAGAATTTCCAGCCGCTGTTCGAGGCTCCGGTCGGCATCAAGGATCCCGAAATCGCGCTCGGCACGCATTTCTTCAGCGTCGACAAGGTCGAGCGCAAGGAAGAGACGGCCGAATGGCACAGCGTAACGGTTCCCAACGGCCTCAGCGCTGCGATGAAGCAGCGGCTCGAGATCACGGTCGCCGACGATCCCTATGCACCAGGCGCCGCCGCGCAGGCCCTCGCCCGCATCGAGATCCCGGCCGATATCCGCGACCGGATCGAAACGCTGATCAGCGACGGCTCGTCTCTGACGATCAACGATCAGGGCATCGGCCAGGATACCGGCGACGGCACCGATTTCATCACCGTCACCCAGCCGGTGCAGCGGGTGGCTGAAGCACAGGCCTCCATCACAAGGCCGCAGCCGATCAGCCAGCGGCGGACGGCGGCGAAGCCCCGCGCCTACGGCCTCTACTGAGGCCCTTGTTTCTACGCATGTCTTTATCGCAAAACCGCTGCACACTTTTGCGCGACATGCGTTAGACCAGCTCGACATCGAGAACGCCCGGCGCTGTCCGCAGCGCCGCGGCGATTTCCGGCGAGATGCGGTATTTCTCCGTCAGCTCCACCTCGATCTCCCGCTTGCCGTCATCCTTGATGATGACGAAGGATACGAGCCCGTCGCCTCTCGCGTTGAGATGCCGGGCAACGGCGCGCATCGGGCCTGAATCGCGCACGAAGACGCGCAGCGCCTTCTGCATCTGCACCGACTTCTCCTCGAGCGACTGCGCGGTCTGGATGCGCAGGCCGATGCCTTCCGGCCGCTCCTCCGCCTGCACGGTGATGACCAGCGACTTGCCGGGCTCCAGCAGGTCGCGATATTGCGCCAGCCCTTCCGAGAACAGAACCGCCTCGAACTGGCCGGTCGCATCCGAGAAGGTGACGATGCCCATCTTGTTGCCGGTGCGGGTCTTGCGCTCCTGCTTGCCGGTCACCGTTCCGGCCAGCCGGCCGGCGGTGGCGCCCTGTTTCACGGCCGCCGAAAAATCCGCGAAATTCTGGACGCGCATCTTCGCAAGCACACTCGCATAGGCATCCAGCGGGTGGGCGGACAGATAGAAACCGAGAACCTGATATTCGCGCATCAGCATTTCGGACGGCATCCACGGCGTAAACGACGGGAAGATCAACGTTTCCGGCCCGGAAGCGGAGGATGAGCCGAACATGTCGTGCTGGCCGCTGACCTTCTCCCCTTGCGCACGCTGCGCATAACCGATGATGCGGTCGAGACCGGCGCTGAGCTCGGCGCGGTCGCGGCCGAAACAATCGAAGGCACCCGCCGAGATCAGGCTTTCCATGACGCGGCGGTTGACCTGTTTCGGATCGATCCGCAGGCAGAAATCCTCGATGCTGGCAAACGGCACGTCGCCGCGCACTTCGGTGATGTGGTCGACCGCCGACTCGCCGACGCCCTTGATGGCGGCCAGCGCATAATAGATCCTGTTGTCGCCGGTCTCGAACTGCCGGAACGAGGTCTGCACCGACGGCGGGATGACCGCGATGCCGAGGCGGCCCGCATCCTGCCTGAAGTCGTTGAGCTTCTCGCTGTTCGACATATCGTAGGTCATCGACGCGGCGAGGAACTCGACCGGGTAATGCGCCTTCATGAAGGCCGTCTGGTAGGAGACGATCGCGTAGGCCGCAGCGTGCGATTTGTTGAAACCATAGTTCGCGAACTTGGCGAGCAGTTCGAAGATGTTGTTGGCCTGCGGCTTGGAGACGCCGTTCTTGATGGCGCCATCGACAAAGCGTTCGCTCTGCTGGTCCATTTCCGCCTTGATCTTCTTGCCCATGGCGCGGCGCAGCAGGTCGGCCTCGCCGAGCGAATAGCCCGACAGCACCTGGGCGATCTGCATGACCTGCTCCTGGTAGACGATAACCCCTTGGGTTTCCTTCAGGAGATGATCGATCATCGGATGGATCGACTCGATCTCCTCCTCGCCGTGCTTGCGGGCGTTGTAGGTGGGAATGTTCTCCATCGGGCCCGGACGATAAAGCGCCACGAGCGCGATAATGTCCTCGATGCAGTCCGGCCGCATGCCGATCAACGCCTTGCGCATGCCGGCACTTTCCACCTGGAACACGCCGACCGTCTCGCCGCGCGAGAGCATCTCGTAGGTCTTGGTGTCGTCGAGCGGGATCATGGCCAGATCGATCTCGATGCCGCGCTTGCGGCAGAAATCGACGGCCGTCTTCAAGACTGTCAGCGTCTTCAGGCCGAGGAAGTCGAACTTTACGAGGCCGGCCTGCTCCACCCACTTCATGTTGAACTGGGTGACCGGCATGTCCGAGCGCGGGTCGCGGTACATCGGCACCAGCTTCGACAGCGGCCGGTCGCCGATGACGATGCCTGCGGCGTGGGTCGAAGCGTGGCGGTAGAGGCCTTCGATCTTCTGGGCGATATCGAGGAGGCGTGCGACGACCGGTTCCTTGTCGGCCTCCTCCTGAAATTTCGGATCCTCCTCGATCGCCTTCGACAGCGGGGTCGGGTTGGCCGGGTTGTTCGGCACCAGCTTGCAGATCTTGTCGACCTGGCCATAGGGCATTTCGAGCACGCGGCCGACGTCGCGCAGGGCGGCGCGCGCCTGCAGCGAACCGAAGGTGATGATCTGCGCCACCTGCTCGCGGCCGTATTTCTGCTGCACGTAACGGATCACCTCTTCGCGGCGATCCTGGCAGAAGTCGATGTCGAAGTCCGGCATCGAGACGCGGTCGGGATTGAGGAAGCGTTCGAACAGAAGCGAGAAGCGCAGCGGATCGACGTCGGTAATGGTCAGCGCATAAGCGACCAGCGAGCCCGCACCCGAGCCTCGGCCGGGGCCTACCGGAATGCCCTGCTGTTTCGCCCATTTGATGAAGTCGGCAACGATCAGGAAGTAGCCCGGGAACTTCATCTTCTCGATGACGCTGAGCTCGAAGTCCAGCCGCTCGCGGTAGTCCTGCTCGGTATAACCGAGCGTCATGCCGAGCGTCGCGATACGCTCCTCGAGCCCTTCGACGGACTGGCGGCGCAGCTCCTCCGCCTCGGCGCGCTCGGCTTCCGCCGGATCGTCGGTGGCGCCGGTGAAGCGCGGCAGGATCGGATTGCGGGTCTTCAGCACGAAGGAGCAGCGCCGCGCGATCTCGACCGTGTTTTCGAGCGCCTCCGGCAGGTCGGCGAACAGCTTCGCCATCTCGGCACGGCTTTTCAGATAGTGGTCCGGCGTCAGGCGGAAACGGGTATCGTCCGAGACGATCGCGTTGTGAGCGACCGCCATCAGCGCATCATGGGCATCGTAATCGGCCTTGGTGGGAAAGAAGGCCTCGTTGGTCGCGACCAGCGGCATGTCGTGGTCGTAGGCGAGCGTGACGATCTTGTGCTCGTGGCGCCGGTCGTAGGCGCCATGGCGCTGCAGTTCGACATAAAGCCGGTCGCCGAAGATCTCCTTGAGTTTCAGGAGCCTTGCTTCGGCAAGCGTGGCATTGCCTTCCTTCAGGGCCACGTCGACCGGACCGGTGCCGGCGCCGGTCAGGGCGATCAGGCCTTCTGTGCCGCCGTCCTCCAGCCAGGAGCGGCTGATATGGATGGACTGATGCCCCTCGTCGCCGAGATAGGCGCGGCTGATCAGGTCGACGAGCCGTTCGTAACCGACGGCATTCGCCGCGAGCACGACGATCGTCGGCAGCTTGGCGAGCTGCTGGTGGCTGTTACGGCGCTCGTCGGACTGGTCTTCCATGTCGATCGAAAGCTGGCAGCCAATGATCGGCTGTAGGCCGTCGCCGATCGCCTTCTGGGCGAATTCCAGCGCAACGAAGAGATTGTTGGTATCGGTTATCGCGATCGCGGGCTGATTGTCCGCGATTGCCTTCGAGAGGATCTTCTTGAGCGGCAGCGCGCCTTCCAGAAGCGAATAGGCGGAATGGACGCGAAGGTGAACGAATTGAGGGGTGGTCCCCAGCTTTTCCGATCCCGATTTTACGTCCGCTGTATCTGCCATGTCTGCGCCATATCCATCTCATGAATCAGGCTATTGTCCGGCGCAGGGACTTGAGAGTCCAGTTCGGATTTCCCCCCTCAACGCCTTTCGGCCGAGGGGCCGGATCACATGGCCATCATGATCATGGAGAGGCTGGCCACGAAGGTGGCGATGGAAGCGAATGCGGCAATGTCACGAAGCAGGTCAGTCATCGTCGTCTCCCGTGTTCTCTTATGTTTTTAATTTGTTCTCATTTTGTTTGGGAGTCAATAAAAGAACAGACCGGAAACAAACATACCTCGATATCCTCCCTCACCTGGTAAACAAGGCGTTAACGGTGGGATTTTCGGCCGGATCGGCGCATGCGGATACATCCGGACTGGGTGACCATCCGGGCATGAGCAATTTCGGACGGGGCGCTGAAAGCTGCCTCGTAAGGTAAGTAATAAGTGACACCTCTCAGCGCCCCGTTCGGCGGTTTATGCCCACGACTCCGGTCCCTCTGCCGTGGCTCTTCCGGACGGTGTTCGTATGACCCGGGACGCCCCATCCGATTCGATCGGAAATGCTTCCATGGATCTCCGCCGGTTTCTCCGATGCCCTCGGGTTATCCTCGGGTTTAACCCGAGGACGAGGGTCGGTCGGACTTTGAAAAATCCGGCGACACCATCCGGTCAGCCACCATGTGTGCCGCACAGGCACGTCCGGCGCGCGCTTTCGGGCTTCAAGAGACGAAGGCTCGGTCCGTTGCCTTCATCTCTCCCCGTTGTCCCCGGAGGGAGACCATTTTCCGCGAACCCGAACGCCAAGGTTTTGCGTCTTGCCCTTGACGTCCGCGCCGGTCCCGCCTCGCCGGCACGCCTGCCGGTATATCCGCGACGGAACGGCGGGATTGTAGGCACGGGCCGGGAGGGCGGGGATGAGAGGGGATGTGGATTGGGGTTAAGGTGCCGAAAAGGTGGGAGGAGGTGTTCGGGAGCATCCCCGCTGGGCGTAAGGGCGATCGCATATGGAACGCGACAGCGCGGCATTCCTAACCCTCCCCCTTGTGGGGAGGGTGGCCGGCAGGCGGGAGGGGTTTTAACGCGGAGCGAAGACCCCTCCCCAACCCCTCCCCACAAGGGGGAGGGGCTCCACGCACCGCCCCACGCCTTCATATGCGATTGCCCTGACGTCAAGACTCGGAGATGGTCCGGCAGGAGGATGAGGGGCATGGCAGGAGGTGGGCGCTATGGGTGAAGCAGCCCGCCTCTTCACATCTCGACGACCTTGCCGCCTTCGATCGTCACGCGGCGGTCCATGCGGCTGGCGAGGTCGTGGTTGTGGGTGGCGATCAGGGCCGCGAGGCCCGACTGGCGCACCAGGGCCTCCAGCGCGTCGAAGACATAGGATGCGGTCTTCGGGTCGAGATTGCCGGTCGGTTCGTCGGCGAGAAGCACGCGCGGGGCGTTGGCAACCGCACGGGCGATCGCCACGCGCTGCTGCTCGCCGCCGGACAGTTCGGAAGGACGGTGCTCGGCGCGGTGGCCGATGCGCATATAGTCCAGAAGCTGGCTTGCCCGCTCCTTCGCCTCGGCCTTGGAAAGACCGGCGATCAGCTGCGGCATCATGATATTCTCGACGGCGGAAAACTCCGGCAGGAGATGGTGGAACTGGTAGACGAAACCGATCTGGTTGCGGCGCATGGCCGTGCGCTCCGCATCGGGAAGTCCGTTGCAGGCATGCCCGGCGAGAAAGACCTCGCCGGCGTCCGGATGTTCGAGCAGGCCGGCGAGATGCAGAAGCGTCGATTTGCCAGTGCCCGACGGAGCGACCAGCGCGACGATCTCGCCGGTCTTCAGGTCGAAATCAGCCCCCTTCAGGATCGAAAGCGTGGTCTCGCCCTGGCCATAGTGACGTTCGACGCCCGAGAGCTGCAAGACGGTTTTGGGTGCCATGAAGGATGTGGGTCCTATTCGTATCGAAGGGCCTGGACAGGATCGAGCCGGGAGGCCCGCCATGCCGGAAGGATGGTCGCGATGAAGGAGAGGACGAGCGCCATCATGACCACCGAGAAGGTCTCGCCAAAGCTCATCTCCGCCGGCAACTGGCTGAGGAAATAGAGTTGCGGATCGAAGAGGATGGTCCCCGAGATCCAGGAGAAGAACTGGCGGATCGATTCGACGTTGAGACAGACGACAACGCCGAGCAGGACGCCTGCGAACGTTCCGACGAGGCCGATCGCCGCCCCGGTCATGAAGAAGATGCGCATGATCGCACCCGCGCCCGCGCCCATGGTGCGCAGGATGGCGATATCGCTGCCCTTGTCCTTCACCAGCATGATGAGGCCGGAGATGATGTTGAGCGCCGCGACAAGCACGATCAGGGTCAGGATCATGAACATGACGTTTCGCTCCACCTGAAGCGCGGAGAAGAAGGTCTGGTTGCGCTGCCGCCAGTCGGTGATGAAGATCTGCCGCCCGGCGGCCGCTTCGATCTTCGGGCGCAGATCGTCGATATCGTCGGGATTGTCGACGAACAGCTCGATCGACTGCACCAGGCCTTCGGCATTGAAATAGAGCTGCGATTCCTCGAGCGGCATATAGATGATCGTCGCGTCGTATTCCGACATGCCGATCTCGAAAATGCCGGAGACCGGATAGGATTTGACGCGCGGATTGACGCCCATCGGCGTTACGTCGCCTTCCGGCGAGATCAGGGTGATCTGGTCGCCGGCGGAGAGGCCGAGCTGGGCTGCGAGCCTGGAGCCGACCAGCACGCCCTGCCCCGACGCAAAGCCGACCATATCGCCCGATTTGACGTTGCCGGCGACTTCGGAGAGCTTTTCGAGATCCTCGGGACGGACGCCGCGCACCAGCGCGCCGGAACCCGCACCGCCACGGCCCGATGCCAGCGTCTGGCCTTCGACCAGCGGCAGCGCCATCCGCACACCCGGCACGGCTGCAAACTTCTGGGTGAGTTCGGCGTAGTCGGTGAGCGGCCCGTCGATCGGCTGGACGATCATATGACCGTTGATGCCGAGGATGCGCGAGATGAGCTCGGTGCGGAAACCGTTCATGACAGCCATGACGATGATCAGCGTCGCGACGCCGAGCATGATGCCGATGAAGGAGAAGCCGGCGATGACCGAGATGAAGGCCTCGCGGCGGCGCGAGCGCAGGTAGCGCCAGGCGACCATCCGCTCGAAGGCCGAGAAAGGACCGGCCGCGGGCGAACCGCCCGCCTTTACCGCTTCACCATTCGCCGCGACACTCGCCATGCCTTTTCCTCAACCTGCCGAAGGCGGGAAATCCGCCGTGATACGCCGACCGGCTTATCGGCCGGCGAGCCTGTTCATGGCCGCTTCGACGGTCAGCGTTTCGCGCTCGCCGGTCTTGCGGTCCTTGACCTCCACTTCGCCTGACGCAGCGGAGCGGGGTCCGACAATCACCTGAACCGGCACGCCGATCAGGTCGGCGGTCGCGAACTTGGTGCCGGCGCGCTCGTCCGTATCGTCGTAGAGCACGTCCTTACCGACCGTTTCGAGGCCGCCATAGAGCGTTTCGCAGATGCGGTCGCAAGCCTCGTCGCCCGGCTTCATGTTGATGACCACGACGTCGAACGGCGCGACCGATGCCGGCCAGATGATTCCGTTGTCGTCATGCGATGCTTCGATGATGGCGGGAACAAGGCGTGTCGGGCCGATACCGTAAGATCCCATGTGGACATGGTGCTCCTTGCCGTCCGGTCCCTGCACCTTGGCGCCCATCGGCTCGGAATATTTGGTGCCGAAATAGAAGATGTGGCCGACCTCGATGCCGCGGGCGGACAGCCGGTCGGTCTCGGGAATGGCGTTGAACGCTTCCTCGTCATGCATTTCCGAGGTCGCGGCGTAGACCGAGGTCCACTTGTCGAAGACCGCCTGCATGGCCTCGACATCATCGAAATTGGTGTCCGTGGTGGGGATGTCGAAATTGACGAAATCCTTGTGGGAAAACACTTCCGACTCGCCGGTCTCGGCAAGGATGATGAATTCATGGGACAGGTTGCCGCCGATCGGGCCGGTATCGGCGCGCATCGGAATGGCGCGAAGCCCAAGCCTGGAGAAGGTGCGCAGATAGGCGGTGAACATCTTGCGATAGGAATGCTCGGCATCTTCCTTCGTCAGGTCGAAGGAATAGGCGTCCTTCATCAGGAATTCGCGCGAGCGCATGGTGCCGAAGCGCGGACGGATCTCGTCACGGAACTTCAGCTGGATGTGGTAGAGGTTGAGCGGCAGGTTCTTGTAGGATTTGACGTAGGACCGGAAGATGTCCGTGATCATTTCCTCGTTGGTGGGGCCGTAGAGCATGGGCCGCTCCTGGCGGTCCTTGATGCGCAGCATTTCCTTGCCATAGGCGTCGTAGCGGCCGCTTTCCTGCCAGAGTTCGGCCGACTGCAGCGTCGGCATCAGCACCTCGATGGCGCCGGCACGGTTCTGCTCCTCACGGACGATGGCATTGACCTTGTCGAGCACGCGCTTGCCGAGCGGCAGCCAGGAATAGATGCCCTGGCTCTGCTGGCGGATCATGCCGGCACGCAGCATCAGCCGGTGGGACACGATTTCCGCTTCCTTGGGGTTTTCCTTCAGGATGGGCATAAAATAGCGGGACAGGCGCATCGCGATTTCCGAGGTTGTCGGGCCTACCCTCAGGACGCGAGGAATCGGCCGTTTTCTTCAACAATATTGGGAGGGTACATAGCCGTTCCGGGGCTCCAAGGGAACCCGCCCCAGCATGAATCGCACGTTGTTCACGAATCTGCGCCAGCACTTCAGACCCGCAAAAAGCGGAAATTTCATGGCAAGCGTGCGACATTTTTGTCAACTGAAAAATTTTAAAGAAGTGTAGCAAAAATACAAAAAACCAGATGACAAAGCACATCCTTTGAGCTAGGTTCAGCTCACAAAAGAGGCAAGGAGTTCAAATTCTTGCCATTTCGCGGTCAAGTCTTGGGAGGATCAGATCTTAGGCGCGCTTGTCGCAGCCCCGGTAACGGTTAAGGATCACGCGACACTAGAAACAAGGCTTAACCGCCTTGTTTTTTTTTGCTTTCTCGCCAGTCCGAACGGTCACGCGGGTGCCTTCGTCGCCGCTCCTATGCCCGCAAATCATGACAGGGGAATGACAGGTTCCCGACGACCCTGCCTCATTCGTGCGCTTCAGTCGAAGGTCGGTACGATGACGGGAATATCGGCAATGCCGACGCCGAGATAGGCGGATGCGACGTAGTAGCCCAGATAGAGCACCGTCGAGATCACCGTCGTCAGCAGGATGACGCGGCCGCCGCGAAACCGGGCCGGGGCGCTTTCCACAGTACCGTTGGTCACCTCACCGTTTTCCTGCTGGCTGCGATAGCCAAGCGGAAGGACGATGAAGAGCACGGTCCACCAGATGATGAAGTAGATGGCGGCGACCGTCAAAAGCGGCATGGTTTCGACTCGATTCCGGTTCGAAGAATTGGCGCCTTATAGGCCTAAAGGCCGGCAAGCTCAAACCTGCATGCCCTGACGTGATGTCAAAGTTGCGGGACTCAGACCTGTTCTAGCTCGACCAGGGTGCCGTTGAAGTCCTTCGGATGCAGGAAAAGCACAGGTTTTCCATGGGCTCCGGTCTTCGGATTGCCGTCTCCGAGGACCCGCGCACCGACCGCCTTCAGCTTGTCGCGGACAGCGATGATATCGTCCACCTCATAGCAGATATGGTGCATGCCGCCGGACGGGTTCTTCTCGAGGAAGGCCGCGATCGGCGAATCGGGCCCGAGCGGCTCGAGCAGTTCCACCTTGGTGTTGGGGAGTTCGACGAAGACCACGGTGACGCCATGCTCCGGCAAGGCCTGGGCCTGGGAGACGCGGGCGCCGAGGGTATCGCGATAGGTCGTGGTCGCGATGCCAAGATCCGGCACGGCGATGGCGATGTGATTGACGCGTCCGAGCATGTTTGTCCTCCCGAGTGCAGGTTAGGCGGTTTTGGAGCGGCTGCCTATAGAGATGCGGACGGTGCCGCGGGCTCCCTATGATCTCCCCCTTGAGGGGGAGATGTCACCGAAGGTGACAGAGGGGGGTGGCGACGGTGCGGCAAATACGGTGGTAGAGAGTATGCCGCAATACCCCCTCTGCCCTGCCGGGCATCTCCCCCTCAAGGGGGGAGATCGACTCGGGGCATCGTCTCACTCCAAAACGGACGTCCGAACCACCCGTCCCTCAGAGACGAGTAACGAACACCGTCACGATCGGTTTCTTGCCCCAGGCCTCGTTGGCGGTGGAGCGGACGGCGCGGCGGATTGCCTCGCGGACCATGTCGAGGTCCTTGCGGCGGGCGCGCGGGATGCTTTCGACGGCGCCGAGCACCGCGTCGTAGAGCGTATCCTCCATGTCCTCGCCCTCATCGTCGAATTCCGGCAGGCCGAAGGCGATGAGATCGGGATCGGTCACGAAGTCATAGCGGGTGTCGAGCAGGACGTTGACGGAGACATGGCCGACGAAGGAAAGCTTGCGGCGGTCGCCGATACCCATTTCCTCGAAATCGCCAATCAGCTTGCCGTCCTTGAAGATACGCCCATGCGGCGCATCGCCGATGACCTCGGCCGGGCCGGGCGCGAGGCGCAAGATATTGCCGTTGCGGACCCGCGGAATGGTCTTGATGCCGGCGGATGCGCCGAGCTCGGCCTGGGCCGTCAGATGCGCGGCCTCGCCGTGCACGGGCACCAGGATCTGCGGGCGGGTCCATTCGTACATCTGCACCAGTTCGCTGCGGCGCGGGTGGCCGGAGACGTGGACAAGCGCGTCGCTGTCGGTGACGATCTTGATACCCTGCTCGATCAGGCCGTTCTTGATCTCGATGATCGCCTTTTCGTTGCCGGGAATTGTGCGGGAGGAAAAGACCACCGTATCGCCTGACGTCAGCGCCACGTGGCGCATCTCGTCGCGGGCGATCTTGGCAAGGGCCGCGCGCGGCTCGCCCTGGCTGCCGGTCAGGATCACCACGATCTTGTCGCGCGGGATATAACCGTATTCATCCTCGGCGATGAAGGGCTTCAGGCCTTCCATGATGCCGATGTCGCGGGCGACGCCGACGACGCGTTTCAGCGACGAACCGAGCAGCAGCACTTCGCGGCCGGCGGCGTCGGCTGCTTGCGCGATCGAGCGGATGCGGCCGACATTCGACGAGAAGGTGGTGATCGCCACCCTGCCCTCGGCCGCCTCGATGATCTGGCGCAGGCCCTCGGAGACTTCCTCTTCCGATGGCGAAACGCCCTCGCGCATGGAGTTGGTGCTGTCGCACATCAGCGCCAGCACGCCCTCGTCGCCGATCTTGCGAAAGCGCGCCTCGTCGGTGAACGGTCCGAGCGACGGCGCATGGTCGATCTTCCAGTCGCCGGTATGGACGACGTTGCCGAGCGGCGTGCGGATCACCAGCGACATCGGCTCGGGGATCGAGTGGTTGACGCCGATCGCCTCGATCTCGAACGGGCCGATATTGATGCGGTCGCCGGCCTTGAAGATCGTCACCGGGATTTCTGCGCGCGAACCTTCGTAGTTGCGTTTCGCCTCCAGCATGCCGGCGGTGAACGGCGAGGCGTAGACGGGCACGTTGAGGCCCGGCCACAGGTCGTTCATGGCGCCGTAGTGGTCCTCATGCGCATGAGTGATGATCATCGCCTTGAGATGGCTGCGCTGGCTGGCGAGGAAGCGGATATCCGGCAGCACGAGATCGACGCCCGGCAGCTCCGGCCCCGGAAAAGTCACGCCGCAATCGACCATGATCCACTGGCGCTTCTCCGGCGTGCCATAGCCGTAGAGGGCGAGGTTCATGCCGATCTCGCCCACGCCGCCCAGCGGCAGAAACACCAGTTCTTCTTGGTTTGCCATTTTCTTTGTCTATTCCATTCCTTGAAAAAATACATCACCGGCGGCGATCGACATCAACGCGCCCAATCCGGTGTCGAGCAGCAAAAATCCTTTGTCATCGATACCTGCGAATGTGCCAACAAGCGAGCGATCCGGCAGGTTCACGGTGATTTTTTCGCCGATACCGCAAGCAACTTCGCGCCAGCGCCGGCTGATTTCGGGCGTGCCCCGGCCCTCGTCCCAGGATTCCAGAACCTGCGCCATCTCCCTGAAAAGATGCGCGAAAAGCTCTTCCGACGAAATATTGGCGCCGTGGTCGGCAAGCCGGGTCACGGCATAGGCTGCACTGTCAGGCATATGGCGGATATTGATGCCGATGCCGATGACGAGTGCGCGACGGCCATCCGGCAGTCCCTCGCCTTCCAGTAGAATACCACAGGTCTTCTTGCGGCCGATCAGGATATCGTTCGGCCATTTGACATCAAGCGCCTCGCCGCCCGGCGGCAGAACCGACCTGACGGCGGTATGGACGGCGACGGCGACGGCGAGCGGCAAAGAGCCGATCTTCTCCGGTGGCGCAGGATCGATCAGCAGCAACGAGGCATAGAGATTGCCGGGCTCCGACGTCCAGGCTCGGCCACGGCGGCCGCGGCCGGCGAGCTGGCGTGTCGCGGTCAGCCACAACAAACCGGAATCGCCCGCGCGAGCGCGGGCGAGACATTCGCTATTGGTGGATCCGACCTCGTCGAGCGCCTCGTGGCGGAACGCATCGAGCGAGAAGCGGCCCCTTGCTCCCGGCATTCTCAGAAGAAGGACTTCGCGGCCGCACTCGCCGCCGTGCCGATCGGTCCGCCGATCAGCACATAGGCCGTGACGAACAGACCGGAAAGACCGAAGACCAGGCGCAGTTCGCCGGAGATGCGGGCAAACTCGCCCTTGGCTTCATCGAACCACATCAGCTTGACGATGCGCAGGTAGTAGTAGGCGCCAACGACCGAGGAGAGCACGCCGATGACGGCCAGTGCATAAAGCTTGGCTTCGATCGCCGCGACGAACACGAAATACTTGGCGAAGAAACCAGCGAGCGGCGGAATGCCGGCCATCGAGAACATCAGTGCAGTCAGTACCACCGCCATGAATGGCTTGGTGGACGACAGGCCGGCGAGATCGTCGACATTCTCGACATTTTCACCGTCCTTGCGGCGCATCGCCATAATGCAGGCGAAGGTGCCGAGCGTCATGACCATGTAGATGGTCATGTAGAGGACGACGCCGGAGACACCCGTCTCGGAGCCGGCGGCAAGACCGACAAGCGCATAGCCCATGTGACCGATCGAGGAATAGGCCATCAGCCGCTTGATGTTGCGCTGGCCGATCGCGGCGAACGAGCCGAGCAGCATCGAGGCGATCGATACGAAGACGATGATCTGGCGCCAGTCGGCAACGAGCGGCAGGAAGGCGTCCGAAACGATGCGAACCAGGATCGCCATGGCGGCAACCTTCGGGCCGGCTGCGAAGAAGGCGGTGACCGGGGTCGGTGCGCCTTCATAAACGTCCGGCGTCCACATGTGGAACGGCACGGCGGAGATCTTGAAGCAGGCGCCGGCGAGCACGAAGACCATGCCGAAGATGAGGCCCAGGCCACGGGTCTCGGCAGAAAGAACCTTGGCGATGCCTTCGAAGCCGGTATTGCCGGTGAAGCCGTAGACCAGCGACATGCCGTAGAGCATCATGCCGGAGGAGAGCGCGCCGAGGACGAAGTATTTCAGACCGGCTTCGGTCGAGCGCAGGCTGTCCCGGTTGAAGGCGGCGATGACGTAGAGCGCCAGCGACATCAGTTCGAGGGCGAGATAGAACGCGATCAGGTCGTTCGCCGAGATCAGCAGCAGCATGCCGAGCGTCGACAGAACCAGAAGGACCGGGAACTCGAAACGGTTGAGCTGATCCGACTTGGCATGGCCGACGGACATGACCATGGCGGTGATCGAACCGATGAGCGCCAGGACCTTCATGAAGCGGCCGAAGGCATCGAGCTTGAAAGCGCCGCCATAGGCAACGCCCTCGCCGGGCATGAAGATCAGCCAGAGGCCGGCGACGGCGAGCAGCGCCACCGCAAGCCCCGTCACCGTCGGCGCGGACTTGTCGCCGGAGAAGACGCCGATCATCAGAAGAGCGAGCGCGCCCACGGCCAGGATGATCTCCGGCATCGAGAGCTGCAGGCTTAGGGAGAGAATTTCAGCGGTCATGTCCAGTCGTGTCCCGTCTCAGTGCACGTTGAGTGCAAGGTCTTTCGCTGCTGCCAGGGCTGCGGAATAATTGTTCACCAGCAGGTCTACCGATGCTGCCGTCGCATCGAAGATCGGTGCCGGATAGAAGCCGTAGAAGATGGTGAGCGCGATCAGCGGATAGAGGATGAGCTTTTCGCGGCCGGAAAGGTCGAGCAGGCCCTTGAGGCTTTCCTTCTCGAGTGCCCCGAAAATCACCCGGCGATAGAGCCAGAGCGCGTAGGAGGCCGAGAGGATGACACCGGTCGCCGCAAACAGGGCCACCCAGGTGTTGACCCGGAAGACGCCGATGATCGTCAGGAATTCGCCGACGAAGCCCGACGTGCCCGGCAGGCCGACATTCGCCATGGTGAAGATCATGAAGGCGACGGCATATTTCGGCATGTTGTTGACGAGGCCGCCATAAGCCGAGATCTCTCGGGTGTGGAGCCGGTCATAGACAACGCCGACGCAGAGGAAGAGCGCGCCCGAGACGATGCCGTGCGACAGCATCTGGAAGATCGCACCCTGCACGCCCTGCACGTTCGCGGCAAAGATGCCCATGGTAACGTAGCCCATGTGGGCGACCGACGAATAGGCGATCAGCTTCTTGATGTCGTCCTGCATCATCGCCACCAGCGAGGTGTAGATGATGGCGATGACCGACAGCGCGAAGACCAGCGGCGCGAAATGTTCCGAGGCGATCGGGAACATGGCGAGCGAGAAACGGATCATCCCGTAACCGCCGAGCTTCAGCATGACGCCGGCAAGGATGACCGAGCCCGCGGTCGGCGCCTGGACGTGCGCGTCCGGAAGCCAGGTATGGACCGGCCACATCGGCATCTTGACCGCAAAGGCCGCAAAGCAGGCGAGCCAGAGCCAGGTCTGCATGCCGGCCGGGAAGCCGTATTTCAGCAGCTCGGTGATGTCGGTGGTGCCGGCCTGCCAGTACATAGCCATGATGGCGAGCATCATCAGCACCGAGCCGAGCAGCGTATAGAGGAAGAACTTGTAGGACGCGTAGACGCGGTCCTTGCCGCCCCAGACACCGATGATGACGAACATCGGGATGAGGGTCGCTTCGAAGAAGACGTAGAAGAGCACGACATCGAGCGAAACGAAGACGCCGGTCATGACCACTTCCAGAAGCAGGAAGGCGATCATGTACTCCTTGAGGCGCTTTTCGATCGTATTCCAGCTGGCGAGCACGCAGAAGGGCATCAGGAAGGTCGTCAGGATGACGAACAGCATGGAGATGCCGTCGACGCCGAGATGGTAGGAAATGCCGGTGCCGAGCCAGTTATGCTTCTCGACCATCTGGAAGCCGGCATTCGAATTGTCGAAGCCGATCCAGATGAACAGCGAAACGATGAAGGTGAAGACCGTCGTGAACAGCGAGACGTTGAGAATGTTGCGGCGCCCGAAGGGTCCGTCTTCCCGTGTCAGAAGCAGCAACAGCACGCCGACCAGCGGCAGGAAGGTGACCGTCGAGAGAATTGGCCAGTCGGTCATTAGATCGAGCTCCCGAGCATCATCCAGGTGACGAGGGCGGCGATGCCGATCAGCATCGCGAACGCATAGTGATAAAGGTAACCGGACTGCAGCTTGACCACCCGGTTGGTGACGTCGACCACGCGGGCGGCAACGCCGTTCGGGCCGTAGGTATCGATGACGCCGACGTCACCCTTCTTCCACAGGAACCGGCCGAGCGCCTTGGCGGAGCGGACGAAGAGGAAATCGTAGAGTTCGTCGAAATACCACTTGTTGAGCAGGAACTCGTAGAGGACCTTCTGCGAAGCGGCGAGACGACGGGGCGTCGAAGGCGACTTGATGTAGAAATACCAGGCCGTGACAAAACCGACCGCCATGGCGATGAAAGGGCTCCAGGCGACCAGGACAGGCACGTGATGGAACTCTTCAAGGATCTTGTTTTCCGGAAGCGTGAACAGCGCGCCCTTCCAGAACTCGGCATACTCGTGGCCGAAGAAATACCCTTCGAACAGGACGCCGGCGAGAACCGCACCGGCGGCGAGGATATAGAGCGGCGCCAGCATCACCATCGGCGATTCATGCACATGGTGCATGACGTCGGCGGAGGCGCGCGGCTTGCCGAAGAAGGTCATGAAAGCAAGACGCCAGGAATAGAAGCTGGTGAACAGCGCGGCGATGACCAGAAGCGTGAAGGCAAAGCCGGCCGCCGCCGAATGGGACGAATAGGCGCTTTCGATGATCACGTCCTTGGAAAAGAAGCCGGCGAAACCGAACATGGTTCCCGGGATGCCGACGCCGGTCAGCGCCAGCGTGCCGACCGTCATCATCCAGAAGGTGACCGGAATGTGCTTCCTGAGGCCGCCCATGTAGCGCATGTCCTGCTCGCCATCGACGGCATGGATGACCGAGCCGGCGCCGAGGAACAGCAGCGCCTTGAAGAAGGCGTGGGTGAAGAGGTGGAAGATCGCTGCGCCATAGGCCCCTACCCCGAGCGCCACGAACATGTAGCCGAGCTGCGAGCAGGTCGAATAGGCGATGACGCGCTTGATGTCGTTCTGGACAAGGCCCACGGTCGCCGCGAAGAAGGCGGTGATCGCACCGATGACGGTGACGACGAGAAGAGCGTTGGGCGACAGTTCGAAGATCGGCGACATGCGGGCGACCAGGAAGACGCCGGCGGTAACCATGGTCGCGGCATGGATGAGCGCAGACACCGGGGTCGGGCCTTCCATGGCGTCCGGCAGCCAGGTGTGCAGCAGGAACTGCGCCGACTTGCCCATCGCGCCCATGAACAGCAGCAGGCAGACGATGGTGATCGCACCGCTCTTGGTCAGTTCCATGCCGAAGATGTTGACGATCGCCTGGGACGCTTCCGGCGAGCCTGCGGCCGGAAGATAGGTGGCCGCAGCCGCAAAGATCGTCTCGAAGCTGATCGAGCCGAACAGGACGAAGACGCCGGCAATGCCGAGAACGAACCCGAAGTCGCCGACGCGGTTGACGATGAAAGCCTTCATCGCGGCAGCCGAGGCCGACGGCTTCTTGTACCAGAAGCCGATGAGCAGATAGGACGCCAGACCGACGCCTTCCCAGCCGAAGAACATCTGGGCGAGGTTGTCGGCCGTAACCAGCATCAGCATCGCGAAGGTGAACAGCGACAGGTAGGCGAAGAAGCGCGGACGATGCGGATCGTGATGCATGTAGCCGATCGAATAGACATGCACGAGCGTCGAGACGGTGTTGACGACGACGAACATGACCGCCGTCAGCGTGTCGACGCGAAATGCCCATTCGACGTCGATGCCGCCGGACTGGATCCAGCGCATCACCGGAACCTTGATCACTTCGCCTGCTTCGCCATGGGCGAGCGCGACGTTGAAGAAGACGATCCAGGAGAGCACGGCAGCGACGATCATCAGGCCGCTGGTGACGTATTCGGACGCCTTTGCGCCGATCGAACGGCCGAACAGGCCGGCGATCAGGAAGCCGATCAGGGGTAGGAAGACGATTGCCTTGTAGATCATGACCCGATCAGCCCTTCATCATATTGACGTCTTCGACGGCGATCGAACCGCGGTTGCGGTAGAAGACGACGAGAATTGCAAGACCGATGGCCGCTTCTGCGGCCGCCACGGTCAGAATGAACAGTGCGAAGACCTGGCCGACGATGTCGTTCAGGAAGGAGGAGAAGGCCACCATGTTGAGGTTGACCGAGAGCAGGATGAGCTCCACCGACATCAGGATGATGATGACGTTCTTGCGGTTCAGGAAGATGCCGAAAACGCCGAGCGTGAAGAGGATGGCGCTGACCGTGAGATAGTGGGAAAGTCCGATTTCCATGTGCCTGTTCCTTGTTCCCGCTCGCTCAGATGCCCTGGCCCGGCTTGACCTTGACCACTTCGACAGCGGTCGCGGGCGTGCGGGCCACCTGCTGGGATATGTCCTGACGCTTGATGTTGGTGCGGTGGCGGAGTGTCAGCACGATCGCGCCGATCATCGCCACCAGAAGCACCAGGCCGGCGATCTGGAAGAAGTAGACGTAATTCGTATAGAGCACGTCGCCGAGCGCTGCCGTATTGGTGCGGCTGGCCGGGTTGGGGATCGGCATGGTGATCGACTTCGCCGCTTCCGGCGTCAGCACGCTACCGCCGATGACGACGACCAGTTCGGCGGCGACAATCAGGCCGACCAGCATGCCGATCGGCGCATATTGCAGCACGCCCGAGCGCAGCTCCGCAAAGTCGATGTCGAGCATCATGACGACGAAGAGGAAGAGAACCGCAACCGCGCCGATATAGACGACCAGCAGGATCATCGCCAGGAATTCGGCGCCTGTCAGCAGGAAGAGACCGGCAGCGTTGAAGAAGACCAGGATGAGGAACAGCACCGAGTGCACCGGGTTCTTGGCCGAAATGACCATGAACGCCGACGCCACCGCGATGAACGCGAAGAGATAGAAGAAGATTGCCTGCAGACCCATCGTGGTGCCTTTTCGTCCCTCACCGGGCGTGGGGCAAATACCCCATCCCGTCGAAACCCGGGCTTGTGATAGGCGCCGGGTATTTCATCCAGATGTCACCGGCGCACTGCCCGCTGAATGGGGCGGCGCCGTACAAATCACCCCGCCTCAGCGGTAGGGCGCATCGATTGCCATGTTGCGAGCGATTTCGCGCTCCCAGCGGTCGCCGTTTTCCAGCAGACGCGCCTTGTCGAAATACAGTTCTTCGCGCGTCTCGGTGGCGAATTCGAAATTCGGGCCCTCGACGATCGCATCCACCGGGCAGGCTTCCTGGCAGAAGCCGCAATAGATGCACTTCACCATGTCGATATCGTAACGCACCGTGCGGCGGGTGCCGTCGTTGCGGCGCGGGCCGGCCTCGATGGTGATCGCCTGGGCAGGACAGATCGCCTCGCAGAGCTTGCAGGCGATGCAGCGTTCCTCTCCGTTCGGGTAGCGGCGCAGCGCATGCTCGCCGCGGAAACGCGGGGAGACCGGACCTTTCTCGAACGGATAGTTGATCGTCGCCTTCTGCTTGAAGAAGTAGCGCATCGACAGGAAGAACGCCCCGACGAACTCCTTCAGGAACAGCGAATTCACGGCCTGGCCGAGACTTGCCATCTTTATTCTCCAATGATGCCGGAAGCTTGGGCGGACATGTTCACGGTCATGATCATGCCCATCCCGCCAGCTTCAGCACGAATGCGGTAATGACGACCATTGCGAGCGACAGCGGCAGGAAGATCTTCCAGCCCAGCCGCATGAGCTGGTCGTAGCGGTAACGCGGTACGAAGGCCTTCACCATGGCGAACATGAAGAAGACGAGCATCGACTTCAGCATGAACCAGACGATGCCCGGCACCCAGTTGAGGATCCAGATATCGATCGGCGGCAGCCAGCCCCCGAGGAACAGGATGGTCGTCAGCGCGCACATCAGGCAGACGGCCGCGTATTCGCCGAGCATGAACATCATGTATGGCGAGGAGCCGTACTCCACCATGAAGCCGGCGACCAGTTCCGATTCCGCTTCGGGAAGATCGAAAGGCGGGCGGTTGGTTTCGGCGAGCGCCGAGATGAAGAACACCACGAACATCGGGAACAGCGCCAGCCAGTGCCAGTCGAGGAACGAGGCGGGCAGGCCCATCATCGTGCCGAGGCCGTCATGCTGGGCATTGACGATGTCGGTGAGATTGAGCGAGCCGACGCACAGAAGCACTGTGACGATGACGAAGCCGATAGAGACTTCGTAAGAAACCATCTGCGCCGCCGAGCGGAGCGCGCCGAGGAACGGGTATTTCGAGTTCGAAGCCCAGCCACCCATGATGATGCCGTAGACTTCGAGCGAGGAGATCGCAAAGATGTAGAGGATGCCGACATTGATGTTGGCGATGACCCATCCGTCTGCAAGCGGCACCACGGCCCAGGTCGACAGGGCCAGAAGCACGGCAACCAGCGGTGCGAGCAGGAAGACGGCCTTGTTGGCGCCGGCCGGAATGACCGGCTCCTTGAAGACGAACTTCAGAAGGTCGGCGAAGGACTGGAACAGGCCGAAGGGGCCGACGACGTTCGGGCCGCGGCGCAGTTGCACGGCCGCCCAGATCTTGCGGTCGGCAAGCAGAACATAAGCGATGAAGACGAGCAGGCAGACCAGCAGCAGCAGCGACTGCGCGACCATGACGATGCCCGGCCAGACGTAGATGGAAAAGAACGAGTCCATGTTCAAAATTACTCCGCCGCAGCCTGGAAATTGTTGCGGGCCAATGCCGAGCATTCAGCCATGACGGCCGAAGCGCGAGCGATCGGGTTCGTCAAATAGAAGTCTTTGATCGGCGACGCAAACCCGGACTTCGTCATCCCACCGGCTTTTTGGCCAAGTGCGGCAATTTCGTTCACCGAACCCGCTGCAATCTCGTCGATGGCGGCGAAATGCGGGTAATCCGCATAGAGTTTCGCACGCAGGGCGCCCAGCGAATCGAACGGCAGTTTCTTGCCGAGCACGTCGGAGAGCGCGCGGATGATCGCCCAGTCTTCGCGGGCCTCGCCCGGCGCGAAACCGGCACGGTTGCCCATCTGGACGCGGCCTTCGGTATTGACCCAGGTGCCCGACTTTTCGGTGTAAGTCGCACCCGGCAGGATGACGTCGGCATTGTGCGCGCCGGCATCGCCATGGCTGCCGATATAGACGGTGAACTTGGCGCCCTTCTTCGAGAAGTCGAGTTCATCGGCGCCGAGCAGGAAGAGAACGTCCATGCCAGCGACCTGGGCGGCGGCATTGGCGCCGTTCGCACCCGGCACGAAGCCGAGGTCGAGGCCGCCGACGCGGGCAGCGGCGGTGTGGAGAACGGCAAAGCCGTTCCACTCGTCTGTCAGCGCGCCGACCGAACCGGCAAGCTGGGCGGCCGAGCTAAGGATCGCCGCACCGTCCGGACGGGAGAGAGCCCCCTGCCCCACGATGATCATCGGATTCTTGGCCGCACGGAGCTTGTCGGCGAAGCTGTTTGCGCCGGACGCGAGGTCGGAGAGCGTTTCAGCGCCGGCACCGAGATAGTCGTAGACGTAGCGCAGTTCGCTGACTTCGCCGATCACGCCGATCGGGAAGTTGCCGCGGCGGAAGCGCTTGCGGATGCGGGCGTTGAGGACGGCTGCCTCGAGGCGCGGATTGGCGCCGATCAGAAGCAGGGCGCCGGCCTGTTCGATTCCCTCGATGGTGGGATTGAAGAGGTAGCTTGCGCGGCCGAGCGACGGATCAAGCGCCGTCCCGTCCTGGCGACAGTCGAGGTTTTCCGACCCGAGCGACCGAACCAGCTCCTTCAGAGCGTACATTTCTTCGACCGAGGCCAGATCGCCGGCGATCGCGCCGATCTTTGCGGCAGAGGTGCCGGAAACCGCAGCCCTGATGGCGCCGAAGGCTTCGCCCCAGGAGGCAGCCTGAAGGCGGCCGCCCTTGCGGACGTAGGGGCGGTCGAGGCGCTGGGTCTTCAGGCCGTCCCAGATGAAGCGGGTCTTGTCGGAGATCCACTCTTCGTTCACCTGCTCGTTGACGCGCGGCATGATGCGCATCACTTCGCGGCCGCGGGTATCGACGCGGATCGCCGAGCCGACGGCGTCCATGACGTCGATCGATTCGGTCTTGTTGAGTTCCCACGGACGGGCGGTGAAGGCGAAGGGGCGCGAGGTCAGCGCACCGACGGGGCAAAGGTCGATGACATTGCCCTGCAGCTCCGACGTCATGGCGCTTTCGAGATAGGTGGTGATCTCGGCATCCTCGCCGCGGCCGATCAGGCCGAGCTCGGAAATGCCGCCGACTTCAGTGGTGAAGCGGACGCAGCGCGTGCAGTGGATGCAGCGGTTCATCACGGTCTTGACCAGCGGGCCGATATACTTGTCTTCGACAGCGCGCTTGTTTTCCGTGTAGCGGGAACTGTCGATGCCGAAGGCCATCGCCTGGTCCTGCAGGTCGCATTCGCCGCCCTGGTCGCAGATCGGGCAATCCAGCGGATGGTTGATCAGCAGGAATTCCATCACGCCTTCGCGGGCCTTCTTGACCATCGGCGTGTTGGTGAAAATTTCCGGCAGTTCGCCGTTCGGGCCACCCCGGACGTCGCGCACGCCCATGGCGCAGGAGGCTGCCGGCTTCGGCGGTCCGCCCTTCACTTCGATCAGGCACATGCGGCAATTGCCGGCAACCGAAAGACGTTCGTGGAAACAAAAGCGCGGGACCTCGGCGCCGGCTTCCTCGCACGCCTGAAGCAGCGTGAAATGATCCGGAACTTCGACCTCTTTGCCGTCAACCTTCAGCTTAACCATCGTCTCACTTACGTCCTTAGTTCCATCCTTTGGGTCTCCTGGGGGTCAGGCGACTCGGGGACATATTCTTTTATTTCAACAGAGCTTTCGCCTGGCCGACCCAATCGTCGCGGCTGATGCGCCCCTCGAAACCCAATTCCTTGTCGAAGCGGGCGATTTCGGCGTCGTCCCAGGCAGCGACCTCAGCGAGGCTCGTTACACCCAAACCGTTCAGCACTTCCACCAGCTTCGGGCCGATGCCCGAAATCTGCTTCAGATCGCCGCCGGCAGGTCCATTGGCCTTGACCGTCTTCGCCTTGGGCGCCTTTGCCGTCTTGGCCTCGATTACCGGCTTTGCCGGAGCCTTCGGAGCCGCGGCCTTTGCCGTCGCAACCTTGGCCTTGGCGGCCGGCTTCTTGACCGATTCGGCCTTGGGCGCAATTACAGCCGCCTTGCGAGCCGGTGCGACCGGCTTTGCCTTCGGCTTTTCAGCGATCGGCGCGGGTTCTGAGACTGCGGCTGCGACGGTCGGGGCCGGCGTTTCCGTGACAGCAGGCGCCTCAACCGGAGCCGCCGCGGACGGAGATTCTCCAGCAGCCTTCTGACGGTTGCCCGCTTCCATCGCGCCCTGCAGCGCACCCAAGAAGACTCCGGTCATCTGCGCGGCGATGCCGAAGCCGACTGCCGTCGCGGCGGCCATATTCGCCATCAGCGGATTAAGCTTCATCGCCTCGGAAAAATCGGGCATTCGCGCCGGATCGAGCGCCGGACGATCCGTCGCCTCCCCTTCATGCTCTTTGCCCAACTTTGTCACTTGGCTACTCCGCAGCTTCCAGGACGGCGCCATGCGCCGTCGCGTTTCGGGTATACTGGTCGATACGCGCTTCGATCTCCGGACGGAAATGCCGGATCAGGCCCTGGACAGGCCAGGCCGCCGCATCGCCGAGCGCGCAGATGGTGTGACCTTCGATCTGCTTGGTCACCTGCAACAGCATATCGATCTCGCGCTTCTGGGCATTGCCCTTGACCATGCGCTCGAGCACCCGCCACATCCAGCCGGTGCCTTCGCGGCACGGCGTGCACTGGCCGCAGCTCTCGTGCTTGAAGAAGGCCGAGATGCGGGCGATCGCCTTGATGACGTCGGTCGACTTGTCCATGACGATGGCGCCGGCGGTGCCGAAGGAGGAGCCGACGGCACGCAGGCCGTCGAAATCCATCTGGCAGTCCATGATGTCCTTGGCCGGTACGATCGGGCAGGATGCGCCGCCCGGGATGACCGCCAGGAGATTGTCCCAGCCGCCGCGGATGCCGCCGGCATGCTTGTCGACCAGTTCGCGGAAGGTGATGCCCATCACTTCTTCGACGGTGCACGGCTTGTTGACGTGACCGGAGAGCATGAACAGCTTGGTGCCGACATTGTTGGGACGGCCCATGGACGAGAACCAGCCGGCACCGCGGCGCAGGATGGTCGGGGCAACCGCGATCGATTCGACGTTGTTGACCGTGGTCGGGCAGCCATAGAGGCCCATGTTTGCCGGGAACGGAGGCTTCAGGCGCGGCTGGCCCTTCTTGCCTTCGAGGCTTTCGAGCAGTGCCGTCTCTTCGCCGCAGATATAGGCCCCGGCGCCGTGGTGGACGTAGATGTCGAAATCCCAGCCGAGCTTGTTGTTGCCGCCGAGCAGGCCGAAATCATAACATTCGTCGATCGCCGCCTGCAGCGCTTCGCGTTCGCGCATGTATTCGCCGCGCACGTAGATATAGGCGGTATGGGCACCCATGGCGAAACCGGCGATGACGCAGCCTTCGATCAGCGTATGCGGATCGTGGCGCATGATTTCGCGGTCCTTGCAGGTGCCGGGCTCGGATTCGTCGGCATTGACCACGAGGTAATGCGGGCGGCCATCCGATTCCTTCGGCATGAAGGACCATTTGAGACCGGTCGGGAAGCCGGCGCCACCGCGACCACGAAGGCCAGACGCCTTCATCTCGTTGATGATCCAGTCCCGGCCCTTCTCGATGATCTCCTTGGTGCCATCCCAATGGCCGCGGCTCATCGCGCCTTTCAGGGACTTGTCCTTGAGGCCGTAGATATTGGTAAAGATGCGATCCTGATCTTTCAACATGATCTATTCCACAAGTCCGTCGCGATTAAGCCGGTTGTCAGTCGATATATTGCAGCCTTTTTCAAAGGCCGCACACAAATTCTCAAATGTCACGACTCACCTTCAGTCGTGGTCTTGCGCCGCGTGCGCTTCGGCTTCAAGTCGCCGGAGACCGCGCCGGGTTCCGGCGGAGCGCCTTCCACAGCACTGCCGGGCGTCTTCGGAGCCGGTTTGCTCTTAGCAGTCGCCGAGAGCGGCTGCGCCTCCGCAGCCTTGGCATTGGCAGCGGAAGCCGCCGGCGCCGTCGCTGGCGTCTTCAGCGACGGATTGGTTTCAGCCGCCGTGTCCTTCGGACGAGCGGCATCGGCCGGAGGAACGCTGGCTGCGGCAGCGACCTCTTCGGCGCTCGGATGCGGATCGAGATTGGTGCGGACCGGCTTGATCTCGTCATTCAACGTCTGCGGCCCGCCCTCGGGCGCCGAGAAGATGCGATCGATCTGCGGACCGGGCTTCACTTCGTGGCCCTTGCCAGCTTCGAAAGCATCGATGATCTCTTCGAGGCGCTCAGGCGTCAGGTCCTCATAGGCATCCTTGAAGATGATGACCATTGGCGCGTTGACGCAGGCGCCCTGACACTCGACCTCTTCCCACGACAGCGTGCCGTCGGCGTTCAGCGCGAAGGGATCGTGATGGATCTTGTGCTGACAGACCTTCATCAGGTCCTCTGCGCCGCGCAGCATGCAGGGGGTCGTGCCACAGACCTGGATATGGGCGCGGGTGCCGACCGGCTTCAGCTGGAACTGGGTGTAGAAGGTCGCGACTTCGAGGACGCGGATATAGGGCATGTCGAGCTTGCCCGCGACGAACTCGAGCGCCGCGCGGGTCACCCAGCCATCCTGTTCCTGCGCACGCATCAAAAGCGGGATGACAGCCGATTGCTGCCGGCCTGCCGGATATTTCCTGATCGTTGCCTCGGCCCAGACGGCATTCTCGTCATTGAAGGCGAAAATTGCCGGCTGCACCTGGTCTTCGGCTAATCGACGAACGGACATTCTTTTCCACGCCTTATCAGTTTATGGATCCACACCGCGATCTCGTGAGCGTCACGAATTCGCAGGCATAGGCAGACTTGTCTTTCTGCATGAACACTATGAACTTTGTTCCACTGGGAACGGAGGTTTTGATCTCGTATCCTTCGGACAGGAGATCCTTCATCGACTTCGATCCGCCGCCTTGCGTCGAAATCGCGCCGTCCGTCTGGGCCTGCTGCGCGAAGGCAGCCGGAGCACCGGACAGAATGGCAGCGAAAACGACGGCGCGGAGCATCAGCGGTCCACCTCGCCGAAGACGATGTCGAGCGAGCCGAGCACCGCCGAAACGTCGGCCAGCTGGTGTCCCCGACAGATGAAATCCATGGCCTGGAGATGGGCATAACCCGGCGCGCGGATCTTGCAGCGATACGGCTTGTTGCTGCCGTCGGCGACGAGGAAGACGCCGAACTCGCCCTTCGGCGCTTCGACCGCCGCATAAACCTCGCCGGCCGGCACGTGATAACCTTCGGTATAGAGCTTGAAGTGGTGGATCAGCGCTTCCATCGACCGCTTCATCTCGCCACGCTTCGGCGGCACGACCTTGCCATCCGCTGACGAGAACGGGCCAGTCCTGGCGTCGCCGAGCAGACGGTTGACGCACTGCTTCATGATCTTCACCGATTCGCGCATCTCGATCATGCGGATCAGGTAACGGTCGTAGCAGTCGCCGTTCTTGCCGATCGGAATGTCGAATTCGAGGTCAGAATAACACTCATAAGGCTGCGAGCGGCGCAGATCCCAGGCAGCGCCCGAACCGCGCACCATGACGCCGGAAAAGCCCCAGGCCCAGGCGTCTTCGAGCTTGACGACGCCGATGTCGACATTGCGCTGCTTGAAGATGCGGTTGCCGGTCAGCAGTTCGTCGATGTCGTCGAGCTTGGCCGGGAATTGGTCGCACCACTTGCCGATGTCCTCGACCAGTTCCGCCGGCAGGTCCTGATGGACGCCGCCGGGACGGAAATAGGCCGCATGCATGCGGGAGCCGGATGCGCGCTCATAGAACACCATCAGCTTTTCGCGCTCTTCGAAGCCCCAGAGCGGCGGCGTCAGCGCACCGACGTCCATCGCCTGCGTGGTGACGTTGAGAAGGTGCGAGAGGATGCGGCCGATTTCCGAATACAAAACACGAATCAGCTGGCCGCGGATCGGGATCTGGATATCCAGGAGCTTTTCGACGGCGAGCGCAAACGCATGCTCCTGGTTCATCGGCGCGACGTAATCGAGGCGGTCGAAATAGGGAACGGCCTGCAGATAGGTCTTGGTCTCGATCAGCTTCTCGGTGCCGCGGTGAAGCAGGCCGATATGCGGATCGACGCGTTCGACGATTTCGCCATCAAGCTCCAGAACCAGGCGCAACACGCCATGTGCCGCCGGATGCTGCGGTCCGAAATTGATATTGAAATTGCGGACGTTATGTTCGGTCATTCTGCTTACTCCATGCCGGGCGGAGTGACGCACCGGGCGGGAAAGAAGTGCGGACGGACGGCGCGGCTGCGCCGATCCTTAAGCTTTCGCCTTTTCATCCCCGGGCAGCACGTAGTCGGTGCCTTCCCACGGGCTCAAGAAATCGAAATTGCGGAATTCCTGGCGCAGTTCGACGGGCTCATAGACGACGCGCTTGGCGTTGTCGTCGTAGCGAACCTCGACGAAACCGGTGGTCGGGAAGTCCTTGCGCAGCGGATGGCCTTCGAAACCGTAGTCGGTCAGGATGCGGCGCAGGTCCGGATGGCCGGTGAACAGGATGCCGTACATGTCCCAGGCTTCGCGCTCGAACCAGTCGGCGCCGGGATAGACCGAAAAGGCCGACGGAACCGGCTCGTCCTCGGCGGTCGCGACCTTGATGCGGATACGCTGATTCTGACGCGGCGACAGAAGATGGTAGACGACATCGAAACGCTTTTCGCGGGACGGATAGTCCACTCCGCAGATGTCGATGAAGCTGATGAACCCGCACTGCACGTCGTCGCGCAGGAAGGTCAGCAGCGGCAGCAGGTTTTCCGCGGTCGCCGTCAGCGTCAGCTCGCCATAGGCGATTTCCGCATCCGCCACGAGGGACGCACGCGCTTCGCGAATGTAGGTCGAAAGCTCGTTCAGGGCTTCACTCATGATCTTGTCCAATTACCCTTGGCCTCTGGCCCTCAGCGCTCGATCGTGCCGGTCCGTCGGATCTTCTTCTGCAGCAGAAGCACGCCGTAGAGCAGTGCCTCCGCCGTGGGGGGACAGCCCGGAACATAGATGTCGATCGGCACGACGCGGTCGCAGCCACGCACCACCGAATAGGAATAATGGTAATAACCGCCGCCATTGGCGCAGGAGCCCATGGAGATGACGTAACGCGGCTCCGGCATCTGGTCGTAGACCTTGCGGAGCGCGGGCGCCATCTTGTTGGTCAGCGTGCCGGCGACGATCATCACGTCCGACTGGCGCGGCGAGGCGCGCGGCGCAAAACCGAAGCGCTCGACGTCATAACGCGGCATCGAAAGCTGCATCATCTCG
This sequence comes from Neorhizobium galegae, assembly GCF_021391675.1. Classification (NCBI taxonomy): domain Bacteria; kingdom Pseudomonadati; phylum Pseudomonadota; class Alphaproteobacteria; order Hyphomicrobiales; family Rhizobiaceae; genus Neorhizobium; species Neorhizobium galegae. Next base: position 1,609,096 of record NZ_CP090095.1, on the reverse strand, counting down.
ACCGCGCAGCAGGCGAGGCCGAACGTCATCCACATCAGCGAGCCCGTGCGGGCCCAGGTGATCAGCTCGTCCGTGGAGGTGACGAGAAAACCCTTGTCGGCGAGTTCATTGTTGATCTCGCCGAAGAACGCATCGTCGCTGCCGATGGGCTTGCCGGTATTCGGATCGATAATACCCTTGGGCTGCGGCGCGACGAGAGTGCTGCCGTTGTCGACTACTCCCATTCCAGCGCTCCTTTCTTCCATTCATATATAAAGCCGATCGTCAGAACGGCGAGGAATACCATCATCGACCAGAAGCCGAACCAGCCAATCGCACCGAACGACACGGCCCACGGGAAAAGGAAGGCGACTTCGAGGTCGAAGATGATGAAGAGGATCGAGACCAGGTAGAAGCGAATGTCGAACTTCATGCGCGCGTCGTCGAAGGCATTGAAGCCGCATTCGTAAGCCGAAAGCTTTTCCGAATCGGGCGCCTTGTAGGCGACGGCGAAGGGCGCAACCAGAAGCGCGATGCCGATCACCAGGGAAATGCCGATGAAAATCGCGATCGGGATATAGGAAGTCAGGAGTTCACTCATTGTATTCGATCCCAGCTTGCCTGAAGCGTCGGGAGACGACGCCTGAATATCAATGCACAGGCAAAGCGAACGTGCATTGCAACAAGCCGTGGTTAGCGCAGCCGAAGCCCCGGCGCAAGCTTTTTGAATGTCGCATCCTGCGCCAAAATGGAGCAGTTCAAACGATTATCGGCGGCTGTATCATAGCGACAACCTCAGACCATCAGCACGAGGGGCCGGTGACGGCCAGATCGTATTGGGAAGCATGTTCTTCTGGGTGGGGAATGGCGCGAGTGACGGGGCTCGAACCCGCGACCTCCGGCGTGACAGGCCGGCACTCTAACCGACTGAGCTACACCCGCGCATAATGCCGACTAGCGGCATCCGCCTTGTGCGCAAGACGCGCAATCGGCGGAGAGTTTGAATAAGAGAATGGCGCGAGTGACGGGGCTCGAACCCGCGACCTCCGGCGTGACAGGCCGGCACTCTAACCAACTGAGCTACACCCGCGCATTTCTCTTGAGGCCGAAACCTCGGAACCGGGCGACCTCAATCGCTCGGTTGAGCGGCTAACTAAGAGGTTCGGGATCGGGTGTCAAGCGCGTTTCAAGACAAAAGGATGACGTCCCGTCGCTTTGCCCTCTCCTGCCCCATATGTGCCCCTGTCCAGTCGGCTCTTCCCCAAAATTTTCAAAAAAACATCATCAAAGCCCTTGCGGTTTTTCCGCGATCCGCATAGATCACGGCCACCGACGCGGCGGGCCCTGAGGCTCCGCAATCGCGAACGGGCGATTAGCTCAGTTGGTAGAGCGCCTCGTTTACACCGAGGATGTCGGGAGTTCGAGTCTCTCATCGCCCACCATTCTTTCCCATTGAAATCGTTAGCCCCCCTTGCGCCACAAGGTTTTGCCCATATTGGCGTCACAAATGGGTTTCGAATGGCTGGCAAGCGCAACACTGGAAAGAGCGTAGCGGGCGTTATTCGGCTCGCGTCGTCATCCCTTCCCAACTTCGTCCGTATCTCGCCAACCACGCGGAACTGGAAATCCAGCTAGGCGGCGACCGGCGAACTGCTCTTCGCAACCACGCTGCAGCCCTCGCATCTATCCAGCTTCAAATTGGGATTGCCCGGCAGAGGTATGAGGCCGCGACCGGTAAGCTAGCCGCTGCCCCAGCATATTCCCCCCAGCAGATCGCCCTTCGCGACTATCAAAGCCAAATCGATTACGATGCGGAGCTTAGGGCACTTAGTGAGGCGATAGGAGGGCGGCACCTTTAGTTAAGCGTGTCTTCCTTTACACCTTGTTCGGGCGTTTTGTCGTCTTTCTGTATCACGATGCCGGCAATCGTCGAAGCCTTCCAAACCCGCCCGATCGAAAACTCAAGCTCTTCATTCGTGACACCCTCTCTGCCAGCATAAATGCCAACCAAGTGTGGCCTACGATCCTTCATCGGGACTCCGACGCCATCCGTTACATATACCTCACCTTCTTTTGGAATTGAGATAACAGGCGATCCAGACATACCGCTTTTTGTCAGGGCGTCGATGTAGAGCAAATCTTCATAGTTGAAGCCTCCACTTGTAATCGTAGCTTGTGGCTCGGATGCAATGGACGCTCGCTTCCAAATTGGAAATATTCCCGCAAGCTCGATGCCATACGGATACCCAAGAACGAATACATCACTTCCAACTTGCGGGTAAAAGTGTGACACCCCTTCCGCATGAAATGGCGCGCTTCGATCCTCTACTGTCATGCCACGCTTCAGCGTAACCTCGCCGGCTTCAATAAAAGCCAATCGCGTTCTAGGCTCTTGCAACTCTTCAATCGCGGGATTGAGCCGGAATAACGCTACGTCGACTCTGTGGTCACCACTGATCATTTCAAGCCATGTAGGATTATCATTCTCAATAGATCAAAACTCATCGGCTTGAAGTATAGCGTCGTCGATGTCCGACCATCATCGAGTTTCTCGGAGGTTATAACAGTCACATGGAATTCAATTCTGTCGGGAATTGCGCCCATCGTGGATGACAGTTTATTGGTTATGGGGTTGCGACCAGACGCAACATGCCAATTTGTTACTAAATAATGATCTTGCCCAAACTTGGCGACAAACCCGCTAGCCCTGGAAATTTCAATATTGTTACAGAAAATATTGATACGAGTTGTCGCGTAACTTAGAGGGTGGCCAGGTATGAAAACGATGGGTGTGGGTTCGGTCATAAATTACATCCGCGTGTCGGCTTATTGCTATTCTGCACAAAATTGACGGTGCAACGCAAACCATCTTCCGGGAGATCAAATCGCTGCGTCTGGCGCCTCGGTTTTCGGTCGAGCGCGAACAATCCCACTCGATTCTTTTGGCTATCGCGGGGAAGAACGTCCCCCGGGAGCGCGACAGCTCGCTCCATTCCGGCCGCCCCATAGCCTCCGGTTCGTGAAGCATATCAGGCATTTGGCCTATACGCCGTTCCGCACGGCAGCAGCCATTCAGCGAATCTTTTCCGCCACTTCGTCCCCGCTCCTCAACCCGTTCCTAAAATCGGTTCCGAACTGCCCGTCTGCGGATAGACGCTCGGGCGCAGCCTGGAGCACGAGGAGACGGAAATGGGAAAACATCATCTCAGACACGGCATCAACATGGGAGGCGCCGGCGGATGCGCTCGGGGCCGGACGGCGCACGTTCGCGGCGGGAGGGGATGATGCTGGATCTCGGACTTTCCCTGACCGGTCCCGGCACTTTTCCCATCGGCGGCGGTGAGCCACCCGAGGAGGATGGGTTCACCCTGATGGATGCCGAAGGCAACGTGCTTGCCGACGCAGAAAACAATCAGCTCACCATCAGCCAACTCACGATCAGCCGATTCATCGGCCTGGAGGACTGACACGATGCCATCGCGCCGAATTCCGAAACTCTACATTCCCTCCGATACCACCGAAGCGGCGATCCGGGCCGTCCATGCGGCAGCGGTCGCGGCGGGCGGCAGCGGCACCATCCTGCTGCCGGATGCGGTGATCACGCTCACGGAGCCGCTCCCGGTTGCTTCCGGCGTCGGTTACCAGGGCGTACAGCCGGTGCTGAACTATCTCAACGACACCCTGCCGGACAGCGGATGGGATTTCGTCGGCGGCACGGTGCTTGCCGGCGACGGCTCGTTTCCGGCTTTTTCCGCCAATGACGCAGACCTTGGTTCGCCGTCTGCGACGATCACCGCCGATTGCATTACCGGCTGGCGATGCGAGCATATCGGCTTTACCGGCTTTACGCGCGCCATCAGCATCGGCGCGGTGAACAATATCGGCCTGCAGTTTTCCACCATCCACGATCTCTTCATCCGCGAATGCAGCGACTGGGGCATGTTCCTTGCCAATTTCATGCACACGGACGTTTCCCGGGTCTGGACGCATCTCTGCGAAAACGGCCAGTACTACGCGTCGTTGTTGCCGGGCTCGACGCTGATGCCCGGAAACAGCCGCTTCGATTCGCTCTTCAACATCATTCCCGCCGATGGACGGGACAATCGGCTCTGCCGGGGTATCGTATTCGAAGCCGGTGGAGACGGCGCTCGTCTGAACGAAATGTATGTCGACCGCATCCAGAACAACGCCTTCAACCGGGCCGAGCTTGTGGTCAGCGCGACTTTCTCCAACGGTTCGGCGAATATCGCCGTTGCCGACGGCGGCAAATTCCGGGCGCGGATGCCGGTCGCGTTCACGAGCAGCGATTACGGGATCACCGCCGGGCGGGTCCATGTCGTCAAGTCGGTGAGCGGCAATACGATCCAGATTGGCAGGGCCTTCACCTCCCCGGCCATGATCGCGTCCGGCAGCGGCTCGCTGATGCTCTCGTCCTGGGGCATGCCCTGTCTCGAACTGAGCTCCCGCGACGAAGGCGCGTTCGTCTCCAACTCGCGCTTCCTCGGCGTGGATGCGGAAGGCGGCGCCGGCGCCGGGATTTACGTGGAGAACGCACAGGGCTGCGACCTCAACATCTCAGAAGTCTCTGGTGACGGGAATGCCGATATTGTCGGGCGCCGCGTGGGTTTCAGCCGCTTCTACAGCAGCAACACAACGGTGACGGATTTCGACGCGGTCTCGGCCACCAGCCAGTTTCACGGCGCGCGTGGAGTTGGCCGTCAAGCAATGTTGTCGGGTCTATGGACCGACCAGACCCGCGGCGGATTGGCAGCGTTCAACATTCGTGGCGATGCGTGGGAGAACCAAGGCGATCTGGAAGTCAGGGGCGGCAACAGCTTCATCTATCCCCGCTTCGGAATGGGAATGAAGTCGACGCTCAAGACCGCGAACACCGTGCTTCACCCACTGGATGCCGGTCTCGTCACCTTCGACGCCGCGTCGGCGCTCGTCTGCACGCTGCCCGAGATCACGAATTCGTCGGATGCGTCTTCGCTGGTAGGACTGCCGTTTCATATCGTCAACGCCGGATCGGCGGATATGACGGTCAATACCAACGGCGCACAGCTCTTCAACAAGATCTCGGGCAAGATCGGCTATGCGTTGAATGCCGGCGAGAGCCTGCTGGTGGTCGCCGCCGAAGGGGCGGGCTCGACGCTCTTCTGGGCCGCCTTCCCGAGTGTGGGCGTTGCCTGAACCGCTGCGCTTCGAGGGCTGTCGCTTCAGAGCGGCAGTCCCGTCAATCGCGCCAGCGCTGCGCGCTTTTCCTCAGGCGTTTTAAGCGAACGGAGCGACCGGTCGAATTCCATGACCATCGCGCCGACGAGGAAACGGTACCAGTAACCTTGCAGGACATGGTAGATCAGCCCTTCGCGGCCATCGAGGAAGCCGAGCTGGCCGACATAGCGGAACAGGAAATAACCGAGCGCAGCGACAGGGAACGGGAGCCGGTTATAGATCTGCTCTTTGATGCGCCGTTTGAAGGTAGCCTGACGCGACCAGACGGCTTGCGAAAGGGCAGGTTGTTCGAAAAACAGGCCATGGCGACGGCCGAGTACGTCAACAGCTTCAAGGGTTGCATAGCCGTTGTGCTTGCCCGTGAAGAAGCTGAGATCGTTGAGATTGTGATCCGAGAACGGCGCATCGAAAAGGACTATGCGGCCGCCCTTCACGACGATGTGCTCGTCCATCCAGCGGTCCTCGACATGTCCCTGCCCGCGCCGCCAGATGCGGGTGAGGATGAGGGGATACCGGCCGCCATGGCGTATCCAGCGTCCGAGGAAGATGTGTTTTCTCTTGAGGTTCACGCCTGCGATATCGGCCGCGAGAAAGGGAAGCTTGTCGGTGATCTCCACTGCCAGCTCGGGTTCGATCACCTCATCCGCATCGAGCCGCATGATCCAGTCGGCGGTGATCGGCGCATTGTCGAGCCCCCACTGGAATTGCTTCGAATAATTGATCCAGGGATTGCTGAGCACGGTTGCGCCGAGCGACCGGGCGATCTGCGCCGTCCTATCGGTCGAGAAACAATCGATGACGAAGACCTCGGACGCGAAGGAAGCGACGCTTTTCAGCGCGCGGGCGATGTGGCGCTCTTCGTTGTAGGTGAGGATGAGGACGGCGAGGCTGGCCATTCGACGACTTGTCCCAGTCAGGAGTTCAACCGCACCGGAAAGATGCCCGGCTTGTCCTGCTCGAAGCGCCGCCGCAATCTCCTGACCGGATTGCCGGCATAGACCGTCCAGGGATCGAGGTTGCGGAAGGCGACGGCGCGGGCGCCGAGCACCGCGCCCTCCCCGACAGTGACACCCGGCCCGACAAACGCTTCCGCCGCGATCCAGGCATTCGCACCGACGACGATGGGTCTCGTAACCAGCTGGAAATTCGCATCGTCGACATCATGCGTGCCGGTGCACAGATGGGCGCCCTGGGAGACGATTGCGTGGGTGCCGAGCTCGATGCGATCCATGCAGTAACAGTTCACACCCCTTCCGAGGCACGAATACGCGGCCATGGCGAGGTTCGGCGGATACCAGACCGCGACGCCGGGATAGATCCGCGCCGTCCGGTCAATCCGGGCTCCGAAGCGTCGCAGCAGAAACCGGCGCCATGCAAACAGCGGCACCGGCGTCCAGCGGCCGAAAAGGCTCCAGACGAGGGTCCACGCAAGCCGGAACAACCGGTGTCTCAGCGTAAAGCTCGGCGCGCCCAGCCGTGGATCGGAGGTCTTAGCGTCAAGCGGCGTCATGAAGGCCTCGTGGGGAGATGGAGTGCAGAATGGCGATAAGATCGCGAGCCGCCGCCTCGATGCGGAAATGCCGTTCGAAGCCCGCGCGGGCGTGGGCGCGCATGGCGCTTTTGCCGTCGCCGGGGAGCGAGAGCCATGACCGGAGCAGGCTTTCGATGCCTTCCGACGTGTCGGGCCCGACGAGGCCGCCGCCGCTCATTTGCACTTCGCGCCAGATATTGACCTTGTCGGTCAGCAGGACCGGCGTTTTGCAGGCCATGGCTTCCGCGACGACGATGCCGAAATTCTCCTGGTGCGACGGCAGGACAAAGGCCTCGGCAGCGCGAAAGGCGCCCCATTTGGCGCCACCGGCCAGCATGCCCGGCCAATGGACGCGGTCAGTGATGCCGGCCTTGGCGGCTTGGGCAACCAGTTTCGATTTCAGCCCGGACTGATCCGGCCCCGCCATCACCAGGTCGAGATCGGGATCGGACGCGGCGATCTTCGCAAAGGCTTCGATAAGAAGATCGCAGCCCTTCTTTGCATGGAAACGGCTGAGGAACAGCAGGAAGCGCCTATTCTTCAATTCCGGCAGAAGCCGGTGGAATGCGGCAAGCTGGCTCTCCACCTCTGCCGGCGGATCGGCCGCGCCGAAGGCGACGATACGCTCCGCGTAACTATAACCCCGGAAGACGCCGCGCGCCCGGCGGCGCTCGTCTTCGCAGGTGAAGAGGACAGCCGCCGCATCGCGGAGAACCCTGCCCTGCCAGGCAAGCCAGAACGCCTGCTTGGCGACGTGCTTGAGCGAATGGGTTTCGCGGAACCATGGATCCATCATGCCGTGGGCGAAGACGGCATAAGGCAGGCCTGCCCGCCTCAGGGCCGACCAACCGCCGACAGAGGCATGGTTCCAGAGGCCATGGATGACCGCGGCATCGAAACGATCAGCGTTCGCGGCGATCCAGCGTGCCAGTTCCGGCGTATATCCGTATCTCCGGGTCCATCGCCCGCAGGCATGAACGGGCAAGGGAAACTCTCTCACATAGGGCGCCGAGGGCTCGTCCAGCGTCACGACTTCCACCGCATGGCCCAGACGCGCCATTTGCAGCCCAGTCAGCCGCAGCGCCTCGATCGGGCCTCCGGTTTCGGGATCAGCGCTGGCGATGATATTGAGGATTCTCATGGCAGCTCCGCGATGATTTTTTCGAGATTTCCTTTGAAGTGCTCCATGAGATAGCGAGAGCGGACCTTTTCGGCCCCCGCCTCTCCCATTGCCGCTGCCATGTCCGGATCGGCGAGAAGCGTCGCGATTTTCGCGGCCAGCGCTTCGATATCCCATGGGTTCACCGCATACCCGTCGATCCCGTCGGCAATGATCTCCACCGCTGCATCCTGCGTGCCGCAGATCACCGGCAGGCCGTGCAGCCAGGCCTCGAGGAAAACGATGCCAAACCCCTCTTTGGACGAGGGCATCCCGAAAAGGCTGGCTTGTGCATAGGCCTTGGCCAGTCTCGCATCCGATGCGCGGCCCAGGAATTCGACCCTCTCTTCGACCGCGAGCTCGCGTGCCAACGACGCCAGTTCTGATCTGAGCGGCCCCTCGCCGACGATCCGGAGGATGCATTCCACGTTCCAGCGCTTGAGCAGGGCCATTGCCTTGATCAGGGCGTCGATATTCTTGCCGCGGTCATGCCGATCCAGCCGGGCGACCGTCAGGATGTTGCAGCGATTCGTTTCCTGAACGGGCTTCCGGTCGATGCCATCGACGGCGTTCGGAAAGAGCGTGAACGTCTCGGCGGGAAGGTTGAACGCCTTCTGCATCCGGCTTGCAGTGAAGGCGCTGACGGAGGCGATCCGGCTGAGGGCTCTTGCCATAAGCGGTTCATAAAACCGCATCCGGCGATAGGCCGGATCGTTCCAGACCTCGTCGCCGTGGACGAAGAGCACGAGCTTGATTCTTGGAGACAGCAGCTTGCAGATGAGCCCGACAGGCAGAAGGTTGATATGCCCGAGGAACAGGATTCTGCAGTTGAGGGCAGCGACAGCCGAGTGGACGATGAAGCCCAGGCGCCGACGGCCAAAGGCGCGGATTGCGGCCGCTGTGGTTTCGGGAATATCGGCCCTGCCATCGCGCATGACGTGGACGGCCGGCCGCGTCCAGCCCTTGTCGCTAGAGATCTCGGCCAGGGCAGCGATAACCCGTTGGTTGAAGCGCTGGATACCGCCTATCCGGCCGTAGGTGTCCAGAGCCAGAAACAGAATGCCGTCATTGCGCGCCTCCGTCTTCCTCATGGGGCGCCGCCATGTTTCATGTCGGCGACTTGGTCGACGATCCGGCGGGCCAGGACCTCGTTATAGGTCCTATTTTCGAACGTGCGCCGGTGCCCGGCATCGGCGATCGTTTGGCGCCTGCCGTCATCCTCCAGCAGACTTTTACAAGCCTCCGCGCAGTCATCCGCTCCATCGAAAAAGATCGCTTCCTCGCCCTCCTTGTAGAGCTGTTGATGATGCGGAGTGCGGGCGGCGCACATGGCGGTGCCGATGGCGGGAATTTCGGCCGATCGCGTCGTATGCAGGTCGGCATTCTGGCCGTTCAGCAGAACCAGACCGATTTTCGCGCCGGCAATTGCGCGTGTGTAGTCTGCGCCTTCAAGGTGATCGGAGCGGATAAACGGGCGGAGCAGCCGGTATTCCGGCGCTCTTTGCCATCGGGACCCATGGATCGCGAACGGCACGCCCCTTTCGATCAACCGCGCCATGAAGGCGCCGCGCGCCGGCATCCATGTCCCGACGAAAACGACATCGGAAGACCGTCGGCTTTTCTCCTCCAGCGTCGGCGACAGGGGGCGATGCACGACCTCGTCCGCGCTCTGCCAGATCGTCTCGATCCGCCTTGCACCTCTCCTCGCCATCATCTCCTCGATGCCGTTGCGGCGTACGGCGACGACCAGATCGTAGTGCGGGAGGGCGCGGTGAAGGATGCTCCAGCGGAGGCGTTCCGGAGACGGGTCCAGATAGGGATTGTCGGCGTTGTAGTTGACGATGATCGGCGCCGCCGTGCGGATGACGTTCATGGCGGTTGGTCCGACCACATCGCCGCAATCCACCAGGGCAAAATCGAAATGCTGATCGCCGATCCGCCGGCCGAGCCCGTTTGCCACGCGGCGGTCAATGCCGGGTCCGCCGGCCCTGTTCAGCCACGGCGCCCAATGAGGCGGCAGGTGGGCATAGGGAGACAGGTGCAGAACATCGAAGCCGATACGCCCGAATGCCGCTGCCCGCTGCAGGCTGGTCCCTGATTCTGCGCCGATATAGAGGAGCCTCATCTCAGCTTCACACCCCTCGTCAGCCAGAACATCAGCACATAAAGCAGCACTGTCTGCGGCAGCGCTCGGACAAGATTGCCGGCCTGGACCGCGACGGATTCGTCCATGAGGCCGTTCATGAAGAAGCGGACGATGCAGATGCAGGCGAGCGCAGAAAGCAGCACATGTCCGTCCCGCATCCGGATCGTCAGCGCATCGCCGATCATGAAATTCGCCAAGGCGAAGATGGCGAACACCACCACATAAAACGCGCCGAGAAGGACGAAGCCATCGGCGATCGACGAGCCGGTGCGATACCCTCCCAGCTCGTCGCCGGTAACGAGAAAGTTGTAATAATCGCCGGACGAAAAGGCGTTGCTGGATTTATCGAGTTCGGGCGCGAAAAAATTCAGAACCGGCGTCGGAAGCAGCAATAACAGCTGGTTGACGGCATTTTCACGCGCCAACCCTTCTCCGGTCTGCGACAGCGAAAGGCCAAGGGCGATGTTATGGTCGATGTATTTGGTGGAGACGAAGCGCGCCAGCAGCGGGTTGTCGACATAGATCTCGTTATAGCTGCCCTCGGCCAGGATCCGGTCCGTCTCCTGCCGGGACCGCAGCGCCTCTCCATCGAAATATGTGCCGATGGTCGAGAGGACGAGATCCTGCGACGAGATGTCGGAGCGGTCGTCGCGGGCAATGACCATGGCGGTCGCAAGATCGGAGAGGATGCCCGCTGGGATGGGGCTGAGGAGGACGGCGACCGCCATCCAGATCATCCGCCGCCTCGTCAGGATGAAGCGCCCGATCACTATCGCGACGGCGAGGCAGATCACCACGGTCATGACGTTGACCGCGAACACGCCGCGGCTGTTGCGCGCCAGCGCGATATAAAGCGTCAGGGTGCTGTAGACGGTCAGCGCGAGCCAGTTGACCGTGCGCTTGCCGTCCGGCGGATCGAGGAGGTAGCCGGCGATCGGGATCAGAAAGGGTGCGACAGAAAATTGCGACAGGCCGGCGAGTAGTTTGAAGGCGATATCGCCGAAATTGCCCTCGCCCCAGCGGTCGGCATGCGCGTACCGGGAGGCGAACGACCCGAGCAGCCCCATCGACCACAATTGCCGGTTTGTGGGCGAACGATAGAGGCCGAGCGGCGCAAACATCCTTTGGCGGATCGTGATCGTCACGGCCTGCATTACCCGCGATTGCGCATAGAACCAGTGCAGCGCCACCGCCCATAGCTGCAGAAGTGCCAGAACGGAAAACGTGGCTACCGGCGCCTCGAGGTTGAAGGTGATCGGTTTCCAGACCAGGGTCTGGACGATCAGGGCGGCCAAGGTCGAGTGGACCTGGAAGCCGAGCACCACCAGCGTCGAGATCGTATGACGCTCGATCCGGCTAGGTTTGGTGCAGTAGCAAAATACCAGTATCCCGATCAGACCGGCTGACACGGCGCAGAACATGCTGGTGATATCCGGCGATACCCCCACCTGGATCGCCGAGCAGAGCAAGACCAAAACAACCACGCCCCAGCGGGCCTTGGCGACATAACGGGCATTGCCGGAATAAAACCGCCGCCGCAGGGAACGCCTGCCAAATGCAGCATCACCGCCCGCCAGACCTCCGCTCGCTGTCATGGCCGATCCCCCATGAGAGCGGTCCGCCTCCGGGTGAGGTTTGGAACGCGACGCAGGAGGACGGCTCGTATGTGAGGCGGCAAAGTCCGGTAGGTCATACCCGCCGCCAGCAGCGAGCCGATCACGGCCGGAATGGATGACCAACCTGCCGATTGCGGCAAGATTGCCATGGCGAACAGGCTGGCGATGACCGAGACGCAGCCGCAAAGGGATGCGGCGAAGGCATGGACGGGCAGGCTCAACCGCAGCTTTCGGAGCACGGCGCGGGCGGCCACGGCATAGATCAGAAAGCTGGCGATCTCGGCCGCCAGCAGCGAGAAACCGGCGCCCGGCAGCCCCCATGAGGTCAACGTCAGATAACAACCGATCGCCGTGATCAGCAGAGACGCGACGTTTGCGACGATCTGCGGCAGCAGAATATTGTTTCCCCGGACGATCGAAACCATCGGCTGGGCGAAACCGTAGACAATGACGCAGGCGCCGAGCGAGCCGAACAGCAGCGGGTCCAGATGGAAGTTGCCGCGGGTCCACCACAGGAAAAGGCCGGGGGCCACCCACTGGAGCAGAAGGCAGGCGGGGCTGATGATGAAAAGCACGAATAGCCAGCTGAGGGTGACCGTGGTTTCCGCAGGTTCGCTCTTCCCTTCCCTCAGATAGCGCAAGAGTTCCGGCTCGACCGGACCCGCCAATGCGTTGATGCCTTGGGTCGCGATATTCGACAGCGTCCGGGTCGCAGTGAACGCTGCGAGAAGGCTGACGCCGGCCAGCGGTGCGATCAGCAACCGGACGCCCTGCTGGTTTCCGATGGCGAGCAGTTCGCGGAACGATACGAACAGGCTCCGCGTGAGGTTGGACCAGCCCCTGCGCAGATCGGGGACGGCAAAGCCGATTTCTTCGCGCCGCCAGAGACGAAAGCAATCGAGATGCACGCCGATATTGACGATGACGTTGGCGACCGACGAGGCGATCACGGCGTCGAGGACATTTCCGCCGGAAAGGACTGCCGCGAGCGCCGCGAGGTTGACCCACACCAGCAGCGCAAACCGCCACCACGCCATTCTCGCATAATAGCCGAAAGGGATGAGCGCCCGCCCGAGGATGCCGCCGACGGAGCTGGTGACGAGCCAGGTGAGCGCATAGACGGTCATCGAGCCTGAAAGGTCGCCCATCAGCTCCGCAGGAACGAAGTCTCCGAACAACGCGTCGGCCCATCCGAAGGCCGGGACAGCCGTCCAGCAGCACAGCAGTGCGGTTCCCAGCAGAATGGCGGCCGGGATGGACGAGGCGAAGTCCCGCCTTGCGGCCTCCCTGGTGCCGAGGCGCTGGAATTCATAACCGAGATAATTCTGGTGGCCGAGGTCGAAGACGACGGAGAGGGAATGGAGCGTCTGCAGCAGGACCCAGAGCCCGAATTGCTGCGCCGACCACCAGCCGAGCATAATCGGCACGCTGATCGTCTGGATCAGGACATTGGCGGCAAGCAACGCCCCATTGGCGATCGAGCCCGAGATTAGCCGTACTGACACACTCATCGAAAACGCGACCTACGGCTACACGGTTGACCTTCTCAATAATTTTCGCGCGACGATGCGGACGTCCGTCGCACGGTCGGCAAGCATGTTTTCCAGGAAATCGACAAAACCGAGCGGTGCGGCTTCCTGGCTCGGGTTCATGAAAGGAGAGGCGAAGGCGGGTTGCCTGCCGGGAAAGCGGATCGCCTTCGGCCAGAACAGCGGCGTGACCGGATGGAGGTAGGAATGGGCGGGTGTCCATCCGAGCCATTTCAGGCGGAACCATTTTTGCGCATTCACCTGATGGGCATGTCCCCAACTGGTGATCTTTTCCCACATCTCGGCGTCGCTCATGACGTAACCGTAGTGGTAGCAGGGCGCATCGAAGAGGATGGTCGCAGCAGGGGTGGTCCTTCGGGCCGCATCGAAGCGAACGCCGCTTTTGCAGCGGATCGCAAACCCCGCGTTGACATCCCTGATCGAGCCATCGCCGCTGGTCAGCACCAGCTCGGGCGTTTTCCAGAAATTGTGCCATGGCGTCAGGACGCGGTCATGCCTGCGGTCCGCCGCCATGAATTCGAGCAGCGTTTCCCAGCCGCTATCCAGATAGAACTCGTCGGCATCCTGGATGACCAGCCAGTCGTAACCTTCGCGGATCGCGCGGTCGAGGCAGTCGTTGCGGGTGTCTTCCTCGGTTTCGAAGTCGCTGCAGATCACCTCGATCTCGCAACTCACGCCTTTTGCGCGGGCGGCGGCGATTGCCTCCTCCACCTTTTCCCTGGTCGTGGGGTTTCTCTTCGTGGCGCGGGAGCCGGGCAGATAGGCCCAGGGACGCTCCGGAAGCACGATGAAGATCTTGTCGACGAAGCGGCCGCAGTTCTCGACAACGTGCGGCAGAAAACGATCGACGTTGTAGGCGAGGACGTGGCCGGCGACCTTCATGGATTGCCGCCGTCGATCAACTGCTTGATGGCGATGATGGCCGGCCGTTTTGAAAGGTTTTGGACCAGGACCGTCTGAAACTGTGGCTGCCATGCATCCCGTTCCGACATCGCGCGAAAAATACAGGCCGCGAGGTTTTCCGGGTCGTTGGGCGGAGTGAGATAGACGGCGCTCCCGACGAACTGCGCCAGTTCCGTGCCCTCGTCGGCGGTGACGAGGACGGGCTTTCCCGAGGCAAGCATGCCGCCGAGTTTCGAAGGCAGCGTCAGGTCGGCGGCGCTCCTGTCCTGCGGGAGCACGTGCAGATCCGGCATGTTGAGGAACGCGTTCAGCCGGGAATAGGGCTGGAAGGTCAGGAAACGGAGATTCTCAAGATGGCCGTAACGGGCTTCGAGTTCCGGCTTCTGCGGTCCCTCGCCGGAGATCACGAAATGAATGCGCCGCTCGTCCTTCAGACGCTCCGCTGCGTCGAGCAGCACGTTCAAGCCCTGTTTGGCGCCGATGCTGCCTGAATAAAGAACGACGAAATCCTCGTGGCCGAAACCGAGTTCAGCCCGGTAGGGGCTGACGTCTTCCATGGGATGGAATTGCGCGAGATCCACCCAGTTGCGGACAACGGATACTTTGGCAGCCGGAACGTGCTTCAGGGCGAGGCCTTCGGCCATGCGGTTGGAAATGGCGACCAGTTGGTCGAACCGGCCGAGCACGCTACGCTCGAAGGCGTGGCCAAGCCTCTTCAGCCAGGTCTTTGAACTCAGGTGCCCGACGGCGAATGCCGCATCCACTTCCATGTCATGGACGTGCAGTACAGTGCGGGCGCCGACCAATTTGGCGGCAAGCTGGGCTGCGGGAGCCGCAAACAGCGTCGGCTCGACGCAAAATACCGTGACCGGGCGATGCCGCAGGATCTGCCAGAAGACCAGAGGCGCCGAGGTGAGCGCGAAGGAGAGCGGCGCCAGGAGCCGCCAGATACCCCTCATCTTTCGGCGCAACAGCAACGGCGACCGCAGCACCTTGATGCGCCCCTCGATGCCTGAAGAATAGCGGTTCCGATATCCGGCCTGGACCGACCAGCCGGGGTAATGCGGCGGGGTGGTCACCACCGTGACGTCCATGCCCTCGGCGGCGAGATATTCGGCGATTTCGCCGGTATATTTGCCGACGCCGGCGGTTTCCGGCGCGTAGTTCATCGCATAGACGACCACGCTTTTGCGTGGCGATGTGGCAGCTGCCGTGGCCAGCCCCGGTGCGGCGTCGAACGTTTGTTCGCATTCGTCGCTGAGGGGCTGGGCGGCGGCTGTCATCAGGCAGCATCTCCGCGTTTGCGCTCGAGATATTCGCCCTTGAGGAAGGCTTGGTAGGCATCGGTTATGCCTTGCTCCAGCCCGATCCTCGGCGACCAGCCGAGCCCCCGCAGCTTGTCCGCGCTCATCAGCTTGCGCGGCGTGCCGTCGGGCTTGGTGAGATCGTGGACGATCTTGCCCTCGAAGCCTACGACCTTGGAAACCAGTTCGGTGAGCTCCAGGATGGTGACGTCCTCGCCGGACCCGACATTGACATGGGTCTCGGCCGAATAGGTCTTCATCAGGTGGACGCAGGCGTCGGCGCAATCGTCCACATGCAGGAATTCGCGGCGCGGCGTGCCGGTGCCCCAGACGGTGATTTCCGGCAGGTGGCCGGTCTTCGCCTCATGCGCCTTGCGGATCAGTGCCGGCATGACATGGCTGGATTTCAGGTCGAAATTGTCGCCGGGACCGTAGAGATTGGTCGGCATGGCCGAGATGAAGTCATGGCCGTGCTGCTTGCGATAGGCCTGGCAGAGCTTGATGCCGGCGATCTTGGCGATCGCATACCATTCGTTGGTCGGCTCCAGGGAGCCGGTCAAAAGCGACTCCTCGACGATCGGCTGGTCGGCGAATTTCGGGTAAATGCAGGAAGAGCCGAGGAACATCAGCTTTTCGACGCCGACCTTGTGGGCGGCCTGGATGATGTTCGTCTCGAGGATGAGGTTGTCGTAGAGGAAATCGGCCGGATAGGTGTCGTTGGCGAGGATGCCGCCCACCTTGGCGGCCGCCAGGAACACCGCGTCCGGACGGTTCTTCTCCATCCAGGCCTCGACGTCTGCCTGCCGCGTCAGATCGGCATCGCCGCGCGTCGCCGTCAGGATCTCACAGCCTTCCGAGGCCAGGCGGCGCACGATCGCCGAACCGACCATGCCGCGATGTCCCGCGACATAGACCTTCTTTCCCGCAAGGCTGTAGATCGTCTCAGGCATGGGAGAGACCCTTGTTGCCACCCGCGGTCGGCACGTTGCGTGCCATAACCTTCAAATCCTCCCGGACCATTTCGGCGATAAGCTGATCAAGGTTCGTCTCGTGCTTCCAGCCGAGCTTCTGATGCGCCTTGGTGGGGTCGCCGATCAGAAGGTCGACTTCGGTCGGGCGGAAATAGCGCGGATCGATCGCCACGACGCATTCGCCGGATGTCGTGTCATAGCCCTTCTCTTCAACGCCCTCGCCGCGCCACTCGATCGGCATGCCGACCTTGGCGAAGGATTTTTCGACGAAGGACCGTACCGTGTGGGTCTCGCCGGTCGCCAGGACATAGTCGTCCGGCTCGTCCTGCTGCGTCATCAGCCACATGCCGCGCACGTATTCACGGGCATGGCCCCAGTCGCGCTTGGCATCGAGATTGCCGAGAAAGAGGCGTTCCTGAAGGCCGAGATGGATGGCGGCGGCGGCGCGGGTGATCTTGCGGGTGACGAAGGTCTCGCCGCGGATCGGGCTCTCGTGGTTGAACAGGATGCCGTTCGAGGCGTGCAGGCCGTAGGCCTCGCGGTAGTTGACGACGATCCAGTAGGCGTAGAGCTTGGCGACGGCGTAGGGCGAACGCGGATAGAAGGGCGTCGTTTCGCTCTGCGGCACTTCCTGCACCTTGCCGTAGAGCTCGGAGGTCGAGGCCTGGTAGAAGCGGGTCTTCTTGGAGAGGCCGAGGAGGCGGATCGCTTCGAGCAGGCGCAGCGTGCCGGTGCCGTCTGCATTAGCGGTATATTCCGGCGTCTCGAACGAGACCTGCACGTGGCTCTGGGCGGCCAGGTTGTAGATTTCGTCCGGCTGGGCTTCCTGCACGACACGGATGAGGTTGGTCGAATCCGTCATGTCGCCGAAATGCAGGATGAAGCGCGGGTCCGCCACATGCGGATCTTCGTAAAGATGCTCGATGCGGGTGGTGTTGAACGAAGAAGAGCGCCGCTTGATGCCGTGGACCGTATAGCCCTTCGCCAGCAGCAGTTCCGCAAGGTAAGCGCCGTCCTGGCCCGTTACCCCGGTGATCAATGCTACCTTGCCGTTGCTCTTCACATTTCCAGTCATCATATCCCCCTAACGGAACCCGTCAGTCTTTAAGTGAAACGTGCACGTCGATGCGCGCAATGTGCCAGTCGCAAGCACTGAGAACACCATTGTGATGTCCCCCGGAATGCGGCGAATCCGAGACATACAGCGATTCGTAGCATCCCGGGCTTATGCCAAACATTGCAGTTTAACGCTTCAGAAAAGATCATCGGCTGTTGTCAGGCTTCTCCCTTGCTGTTTTCATCCCGGTTACGGTGCCGATGGAAACCGGCATCGGCTCAGGACGCGTTTTCATGGTAATAGTGTGAGTAACGCGACGCGTAATAATCCGACGACCCGTATCCCTCGTAAAGTTTCATCTTGCCGACGTCGACCTTGTTGAGGATGACGCCGAGGCAACGGCCGGCGATCTGCGGTTCGGCGTTCAACGTATCCCTGACCGCTTTTCGGGATGTCTCGCCCCATTCGACGACCATGACGAAGCCGTCGACACGCGGGGCGATGGCCCTCGCATCGACGACGGGGCCGAGCGGTGGCAGGTCGAGAACGATATAATCGAAGTCGCCGGCCACCTGCGCCAACAGCCTGGCCATGGCGGGCGATGCCAGAAGTTCCGACGAATGAGGTGTCCGCCGCTTTACGACCGCTGGGAGGAACCTCAAGCCGGTCTCCGGATCGATCAACATCGCGGAGGCCGGCGTCTGGCCTTCCAGCAGCACTTCGATCAGCCCCTCTTCCGCATGCTGGCCCAGCGCCCTCGTGGCACCCGGATTGCGAAGATCCGCATCGATCAGCAGCGTCCTGGCGCTCCCGGCCAGCGCCTGGGCGAAATTCACGGCGATCGTCGACTTCCCCTCGCCCGGCAGCACGGAGACGATGCCGATGACCTTGTGAGGCCTGTCGATATGGACGTCTGCCGCGATCCTGGCGCTGCGCAGCGTCTCGGCAAAGGCGGAGCACGGATGCACGGTCGCAAAACCGGACAGCTCGTTTTTCCTGTGGACCTCGCCCTTCTCCGGCTCGGTGGACGGCCTGCTGCCCGTCGGCAGTTCCACCAGCGGTACCGACCCGAGATATTCCAGGCCCAGAACCTCCCTCACCTGTTCACCGGTACGGAAGAACCGGTCCCGGAACTCGCGGAATGCCCCGACCGCTCCGCCGAAGCCGCAGCCGAGTGCGAGGCAAAGCGCAAGCACCAGCGACAGCCGCGGCTCGCTGGCGCCTGTCGGCGGCACGGCACGGGAAATGATGCGAGCCTCGGTGACCGGGAACGACTGCTGCTGCACGGCTTCCTGATAACGCTGCAAGAAGGTCTGGTAGAGGTTCCGGTAGGTTTCAGCGGCCCGTTCGAGCTCCCGCAGCTGCACCTGCGTTTCGCCGGCGGTGACGCTGATATCGGTGGCGTTGCCAACGCCGAGGGTGATCTGGCGCTCGCGGGACTGCGCGACTTCAAGCTCGCTTTGATAGCTCCCGGCGATCCGCCTGAGTTCGTCGAACATCAGTCGGTCATATTCCGCCATCTCCTGGCGAAGGCGGGCGGCCTGGGCATGGCCCTGTCCCAGCCGCCTGCTGATCTCGGCCTCCCGTTTCGACGATTCCAGGTATTTTTCGCGCAGCGAGCTGATCACCGAACTGTCCAGCGCGTCGGTGACGATCGCCTCACCTTGCCCCCGCGCGATGATCGCCTCGATGCGGTCGGAGCGTGCCTGTGCTCTGGCGGTATCAGCCCGTGCCACGATCAGCGCGCTGTTCAGCTCCGTGAGCTGCTGGTCGGAGACGAGCCTGTCGTTGGCGGTGACAAGGCCGTTTTCGGCGCGAAACCGCTGGACCGCCAGATCCGATTCCAGCGAGCGCTGCCGCAGTTCCTCGATACGCTCCTGCAGCCAGGTGCCGGCCCGCCTTGTGGCATCGTATTTGGCATCCAGCTTGTCGGTCAGATAGGCATCCGCAATCGCGCCGGCGACCGCTGCGGCAAGGCGCGGCGACGGGGCCGTGAATGCGATTTCCAGGACATAGGAACGCCCAACGCGCGAAACCTTCATATTGCCGAGAAGCATGGCGAGCGCCTGACGGCGATTTGCCTCGATCCGATCGGGACCGGACTGGCTGTCTCCTCGCAGCCATTGCCCGACCTGCAGCATCGACCGCAGGTCCGAAGCCACGGCAAGTATCAGGTTGCGGCGACCGGCCATGAATTCCGGATCGTCCTGCAGCTTCAGCCTGTCGACCGCCGACAGGCCTATCGTCTCGGAGCGCAGCAGCTCGACCTGGCTGAGGACCGACGCCTCGTCGTCCAGGACCCCGCCGATCGTCGACAACTGCTCGACGACCTGCCGGTTGCCGCGGTCGATCAGCACGCTGGTCCTAGCGGTATATCGGGGCACGGCAGTGAGGAGGTAGCCGATACCGAGCGCCAGGAACACCGCGACGCAGAGGCCGACCACCCGACATTGCCGCCGGATGATGGCGATCAGGCCATCCATGTCCAGCTCCGGAACCTCTTCCTTGCGGGGCTCCTGCCGGGGTCGAGTGAGAAAAACGGGCCGCTGGTTCATCGCATCGCCCGATCGATGTGCGCAGAGCCCCAAACCGACCCGGAGCGGCCGCAAGCGGCCTGAATGTCAGTCGCGCCAGGCATCATGAGTGCTCGCAATATCCCGGGTGGAGGCGGTGACCGAATTGAGGATGGTCAGGAATTTTACAAGCTCGACGGCATCGGCCGTCGATACATAGATCACGTCCTTGTCCTGCATGGGAAATTGCTGGACGGCGAAGAACGCGCCGGGATCGCGCAGATTGGCGCGGAAGATCACCGGCACGTCCCGCGCTCTGAACCGGCTGACATCGAGGCCGATATTGCGCAGAAGATCACGCTCCACGAGGCGGTAGAGCAGGACCGATTGCGGCTCGGCCTTGTCGTCGATGAGGCCGCCGGCCTTCGCCAAAGCCTCCCCGAGCGACAGATTGGAATCGTCGAAATCGAAGCGTCCGCTTTCGCCGGTCAAGCCGAAGGCGAGGAAGGTCCGGCGATTGCGATCGACGAAGATCGTATCGCCCGGCCGCACATAGATATTCTCCTGCGGACGCTCGCTCAGCGTCCGATAGGCGACGGTGACGCTGCGGCCGCGGCGCTGGAGCGTGACGATCGCCTCTTCCCTGGGGACGCTCAAACCGCCTGCCTCGGAAATCACGTCGATAATGCGTTCGCCGGCCGGGCTGAGTTCGATCTTCCTCGCCTGCTTGACGTCGCCCAGGACCGACACGCCCATCGATCGGCTCGCCACCGTTGAGATCACCACCTGCGGCTCGATGGCGCGGTTGGCGAGCTGGTCTGCGATATCGAGCTGCACGGCGTCGACCGTGCGGCCGGCGGCCTTCACCTTGTTCGCGTAAGGGACGCTCAACGTGCCGTCACGACCGATCGTCTGGTTCGGCAGGGTGATGTAATTGCCCGGACGGGCGCCGGCATCGGCGGGAATGAACAGGCCGCCGCTCTGCGCCTCGAAGACGGAGACCTGGACGACATCGCCAACACCGAGGGTGAGCGGCGGCGGACCGCTACCCCCACCACCGAAACCGGCGCTCAGGCTAGGGCCTACCGGTTTGGGCAAACGGGCGAGAACATCCTGATTGATATCCACGAGCGCATAGTCGATGCCGACCCGGTTGCCGGCCGCGGAAAAGGCTTTCACGGTTGCATTGGCTTCAACGGCGGACGGATCCGGACCGGACCTCGGGAGCCCCGTGCAGCCGGACAGAAACGCAACAGTAGCAAGCGTTAAAACAGCACCCAAAGAACTAAGCATACGCCCCGCCATACAACCCAAAGTATGGTATCGGTTTAGTCGAAGGGCGGACCCGGCGATTCTAAGGGGTAAGCGCGCGGCGAATCAAAAATCCGCGCACTGTGGCGAATCAATCACATGGTTGGTTAATCGTTGGTTATCCACAAAATACACTCCTTTTGCCGTGAACGCCGCCGAGCGGCCTTGTCAGGTTCGGAATTGTCTCGCAGATGACGGCAACATTGCCGATACCTGCATCCAAAGGTCCGGGCTTCGGACATTGTTAACACTCCTTCGGGCATCCACTTCTCATTGTCGGCAGGATCTTCCATATCGGGCGGATGGCGGTAAGCATGCAAAAATTGACGGATTGGTTTTGGAGACGCCGGCCAGCCAGACCGATCCGGCCTCGCCGCCGCCGGATCGATCTCGGTACCAACCCGCCCTCCTATCCGATCTATGCGATCGGCGATGTGCATGGCTGTATCGACGAACTTCGGGACGCCGAGGCCCGCATTGCCCATGACATGTCGGAGAACCGCCGTCCCGGAATGGTCATACTGCTCGGCGACTATGTCGACCGGGGCCCCGCGTCGAGCCACGTCCTCGAACATCTGATCAGACCCAGCGAACACGGCCTGAGGCGGATTGCGCTCTGCGGCAACCATGACGATATCTTCCTGAGATTCGTGGACGATCCGAAGCGTTATTCCGAATGGCTGGGAATGGGCGGCGAACAGACGCTCCTCTCCTATGGCATGGATCCGTACCAGCTCGGCGCGCGCGGCAGGAAGCACGACGCCAGGTTTGGCGAACTGCTGCTCGAAGCGGTGCCGGTGCCACATAGAAAATTCCTTGCCAATCTCCCGGTCAGCCTGACGATCGGCAAACTCGTCTTCGTCCATGCGGGCCTGAGGCCGGGTATCCCGCTGGAACGGCAGAGTGAGGAGGACATGCTCTGGATCCGCGAGGCTTTTCTTGCGACCGGACCGCAGCTGCCGCTTCTCGTCATCCACGGACATACGCCGCAGCCGGAACCGGATTTTGGACCCGGCCGGATCGGCATCGATACGGGCGCCTATTATTCCGGCAGGCTCACGATCCTCAAGATCGACGGCGGCCGCTTCTCGTTCCTTTGAACGACAGGGATCGAGACCACCGGAACAGCAGAGGCTTGATCATCGAGCCGAAGAAGCGTGTTATGTTGTCGGCGGGGATCGAACGCCAGGCCGTCCTCGATCGGAAGCGGAGCCATGCCGGAGGAGGGTAAGGCAGACAGACAGACACCAGCCGACCGCCGCCGCAGGCAGCGTTCGGCGGTTTTGGTTTTCGGCTTTTTCCTTGGGGTCGTGCTGGCCGCCCTCGCGACGACCGTGCTCACGGTCAACAATGGCCGAAACTATAAACGGCTCGTCCGGCAATTCGCGCTGGAGCAATACCTTTTCCCCGCGTTACCGGCGCCATCCTTGCGGATCGACAGGCATAGATCGCTGCCACCGGCGGAACATTATCCGCCCTGGCTCCTCAAGGCGGGCCTCGAGCGGATGGCGGTATTCGAGAAGACCGAGGCGCTTTCTGCCGACGAACGCTGCGACCTGCTGCGGGACGACAGGGGCACGGCGCCGACCTTCACCCGTTCGGGTGACGATTGGGAATGCCTGTTCTTCGAGGAATTCGGGAATGCGCCGGAACCGGCCGCGATGTTCATCCAGGTCCGCGGCACGGACCCTGACATGGTCACCAGCTTTCGCATCAAGGTCAGCCTGACGGACCTGACCATGGAGCTTGCGGTACTCAGCGAAGCCATTCGTGCCACCGAGCGGTTCGGCCTGCCAATGACGCCCGAAACCCGAAGCTATCTGATCGAGAAACTTGCGGGACGCACCGAGTTCAGCTCGATCGTCGAAAACTACCGAATGACGTTCAGCCGGGAGATCACCGATGCACGGCGCTACAATCTGCTGATCCTGCCGCGCCGGCAGACGGCCGGCTGCGGCGAACGCCCGTCGCCCCCGCCGGACAGGTGGACCGCGCCGATCTATCGCATGCCGGTCGGCTGCCTCGCGCTGCGCAGCATGCCTCAGCCGCAATCCGCCTCTTAGGCTCGCTCCAGCTGGACGAGGTCCAGCCTGTCCCCCAGCTCGCGGCGCGCCGTCTCGACCAGGCTCATCTGGTGGGTAAAGAGTACCGTCTGGAATTTTTCGCCGGCCGCCGCGAGCGTCCGGATGCCCGCTGCGGTCCGCTCGTCGTCGAAGGTCTGGAAGATGTCGTCGAGGATCAGCGGCGCCGGCTCGTTACGGCTGCAATAGTCCTCCAGGAAGGCGAGCCGCAGCGCCAGATAGAGCTGATCGCCGGTGCCTTCGCTCAAGCCGTCAAGCCTCACCTGCTCGCCGGTTTGCCGTTCGACCGCGAGCTGCAGCTCGTCGCGCTCGTCATAGACCTGGACGAGGCGCGAGAAACGGCCGCCGGTGAGATCGGCGAAGACCTGCCCTGCCCGCTGCATGACCGGATCGGCCTGGCGTTCGCGATAGGCGTCCATCGAGCTCGCCAGAAGGCCGGCGGCGAGCTTCAGCACGACCCAGCGCCGCGCCAGTTCCTTGGCTTCCTGTTCAGCAGCGAGCTTCTGGAAGACGGCGCGTTCGGCACCGATGCCGGTTTCCAGCTCCCGGCGGCGGCGCTCGCTATCGGCCCCCGCGATGCCGAGCGCCTTCATCCGCTCGACCTGCCGGGCATCCTCGGCATCCAGCCGCTCGATTTCCAGGCCGGCGGTGATCCTGTCGAAACCGACGAGTGCTGCACGTGCCTCGTCCTCGGTCGCACCGTCCGCCTGTTCGGCAAAGCGGCCGCGGCATTGCGCGAGGCTCGCTTCCAGCCGGTTGCATTCGCGAAGATCACGGAGAAGGCCATCGGCCTCCTCGATATCCTTGGACGCGGTGGCGGCAAGCCCGCGCAGGTCCGCCATAAGTCTTTCCGCGTCGGCGGCGTGCCGGGCCACCGCGAGCTCGGCGCGCTCGAGCGCTGTGGTGAGGGTGGCCCGCTGGTTTGCGGCAGTCTTTGCGTCTGTTGCGCGGTCATTCAGCATGCCCGCCGCGACATCGGCAGGCAGCGAGACCAGATCCGGCGCCACTGCGGCGGCGAGCGCCTTCACCTCCGCTTCGAAATCCTCCATGTCCCGCGCCATGCCCTTGACGCGGCGCTCCCGGTTTTCCCGTTCGGAGAGGAGATCGGGAACGGTGCGCCAAACATCCAGCGCCGCGAGAGCCATATCGACCGTCGCGTCTTCGGAAAGGCCCGCCAGCACCGCGGCATTGGAGAACGTCGAGCGCCAGCGTTCGATATCCCGGCGCAAACCGGTCTCGCGTTCCTCCAGCTTTTCCAACGCCTCTTCGGCGGAGTGGCGTTTGCCTTCCAGCGAACGGCTTTCGGTCCAACGCTCGGTCAGTTCCCCGATCCGGCGTTCCAGCCCGCGGGCGAGTGCCCGCGGCGGCAGTGCGGACGCGGCGAGACCGATGGCATCGGCCAGCCCCAGCAGTGCCGGCTTGAGTTTTTCCTCCCTGAGACGCAGCGTCTCCAGCTCGTCGCGCGCCTCGCCCAATGCACCCGACAGCAGGGAAAGGCCGTCGACGGCACGTCGCCACTCGATCATCCGCTCCGGCGTCGACGGTGCGACAGGTGCTGCATGGAAAAGGTCTTCGAATTCGGTGACCGCATCGGCGACGGCAATGTCGCTTTCCCTGGCCGCTGTCTCGGCAGCACCTACCGCCTCAAGCAGTTCCCGCTGCCGCAGGGTGAGGTGGGCATGGCGCGAGACACGTTCTGCATCGGCGAGCACCGCATCGGCGAGCCGGTCTGCATCCTCCACGGCGATCTTCAGTTCGTTCAGATTTTCGGCGGAAGGTTTTGTCCCGAGCGCATCGATCTTTTCGTCGCGGACGGCTCTTGCCGCTGCGATATCCTCGCGGGAGACGATCCGCCCCTGCCCTTCCAGCGCCACAAGCTGGCCGGCGATCACCTTGGCTTCGTCGCGGATGCCGGCGAGCCTCTGGGCCGCTTGGCTGCTCTCCGCTTTGGCCGCGTCGATCAGCCGTCGGTGATGGGTGAGCGTCGCGATATCCGGCAGCGGCACCGAGAGAAGACGGGCGATATCCTTGACCGGCGGGTCGAGACGCGCGGCTGCGGCGGCAAGATCGCTTTCGGCACGGGCGACGCGCACCTGCAGGTTTTCGATGCCGGAGAGCTCGTTGGTATCGGGACGCAGCACGGCGAGCTGTTCCGCCCACGGCTTCGGATCGATCAACCGCCCATCCGGCCCATGGTCTCCCAGCCGCCGCAGAACATCCTGCGCGTCCTCGATCTGCTGGCGAAGCTGTTTTACGCCGCGATCAAGTTCAGTGCCCTCCTCGACCAGTTTTCGCAGGCGCACGAGATCTGCGTCGGCCGGCTGGGCGCGCTGAAGCTCCTCGAATTTGCCAAAACCGAGCCGGCGTGCCGCCTGCGCGATACGCTGATCGAAATCGTCGACCTCGCCGCGCACTCGGGCGATATCTTCTCGCGCCTTGAGATAGGCGCCCTTGTCCGCATGAGCTGCCAGGATCCTGGGCGCCGCGGCGATCGGAGCATCATCGACATGCACGGCGCTGATTTCATCGCGCAGACGCGATACCTCGGCTTCCGCAGCCTTGAGCGCTTCGGCGTTCTTGTGCTCCGCCTCCAGGGCCGCGGACAGGCGTTCCTCGTAGCCAGCCGGCAGCGCAGCCAGCGCTTCGTATTGCGTGAGCAATTCCCGCTCACGCTCGATCTCCCGCAGCACCGGTTCAAGCCGCAGCAGTTTCCGCAACCGATCGAGGGCGCGCTTGGTTTCCTGCCGCTCCGCCTGCACGGCGGCGAGTTCAGTTTCGATCTCGGCCTGTTCGGCGAGCAGCTTTTTCCAGTCGCCGGATTTCAGCTCGTTGTCGCGTTCGGCCTTGCGGGCCTCATCATGGCTGTCGAGGACCTGATAGAACGAGCGGTCCTTGGAGCGGCGCGGCGCATAGATGCCGTCGGCTTCCGCATCGAGCGACTTGCGCAGGTCCGAAAGCCCGGTCAGGCCGGAGGCTGCGGAAAACAGCAGGCTGCCGATCTCGCCGCCGCTCTTCAGCATCGTCTCACCGCCGGCCCGGAGCGATGCGGAATCGAGCCCGAAGGCGCGCTCGAACACATCGCGGGACAGCGTGCCGAGGAACGGCGCCAAAGCATCCTCGGCCAAGGCCTCTTCCGCCTCGTTGGCGGCGAGCAGCGTGTTCTTGCGGCCACGGCGGCGGCGGAATTCGAGCACCTGGCCATCGCGCGCGGTGATCGCGGCACCGACGCGAAGCGCGGTGGCATCATGCAAAAAACTGTATTCGGCGGCAGTCGGGAAACCGAACAGCAGGTCGGAGATCGCCGACAGCGCCGAGGACTTTCCGGCTTCGTTCGGTCCGTAGATCACATGCAATCTGGCATCCGGTCGAAAAATGAGCGTCCGGTCGGTCAGCGCGCCGTAGCGCAGAATGTCGAGGCGGTTGAAACGCATGGATCAGCCCGCCCTCGCCGCGCGCGAGAGCAGGAGATCGCGGGCCTCGGCCAGCAGCGCTTCGGCGTCATCACCGAGCGCCAGATCGCCGGCGCCGATGCCACCGGGCAGGCGCGCGGTGATCTCGGCGATCTTCGCGTTGGCATCGGCAAGCAGCTCCGCGGGAAAGCCGTCGATCGGGATGAGACCTTCGAGGCCGAGCATGTCGGTCGCGACGCGCGCGCCGTTGGTTTCCGGTTCCAGCCGCACTTCCAGTTTTTCGAGCCAGATATCCTGGTGGGAGCGATGGCAGGCCGCCTGCACCTCGTCGCGAAAATCCTCGGCGCGGGCCATGACCTCGTTGCGGAAGCGGCTTTTGCCCGTGAGGCGGATGCGCAGCGCCAGCGGCCGGCCTTCCATCCGTTCGACGACATCTTCCAACGCACTCTCGATGCGGCGCAGGATCGCCGGGATGTTGTCGTCCGGTTCGACCGCGACCACGAGTTCGGCAAAGCGGGCGCTGTCTGTGATGATCCGCTCATGGGTGATACGACCGTCCTCGACGGTCACCAATACAGCGCCCTTCGCTCCCTGCTCGCGGATCGAACGACCCTGGAGATTGCCCGGGAAGACCACCAGCGGGTCTTCGGCGACAATCTCGAAATCATGCACGTGACCGAGCGCCCAGTAGTCATAACCACGCGAGCGCAGATCCTCGACCGAGCACGGGGCGTAGGGTGCATGCGGCTCGCGGCCGGTGAGCGAGGTGTGCAGCACGCCGATATTAAACCAACCCGCTTCGGGCTTCGGATAGGCCAGCGCCAAGTTATCGACTGCCGAGCGCTCGGCAAAACCCTGGCCGTGCAGCGCCACCTTCAAATGGTCCAGCTTGAAGCTGCCCGGCTTGTTGACCGGGAACTCGCTGACATTCTTCGGCAGGGTGATCGTTTTGGTAATGACGCTTTCGGCATCATGATTGCCCTTCAGCAGGAAGACCGGAATGCCGGCGCGTTCCAGCCGCGCCACTTCGCGGTTGAAGAAGAGGCCGATCTTGTTGTCCTTCCAGTCGCCGTCATAGACGTCGCCGGCGACAATGAAGAAGTCCACCCTGCGTTCGACCGCCTGGTCGACCAGGCCTGAAAACGCCCTGCGGCTCGCCTCGATGAACAGTTCGGCGATGGCAGCGTCCTTCAGCGCCAGCCCCTGGAAGGGACTGCCGAGATGCAGGTCGGCGGCGTGAATGAATCGGAAGGAGGACATCGAATCGCTTGTTTTGATTGCCGGAGCTGATCAGGTGTTTTAGGCAAATGCCGGGCGGGAAGAAAGCTCGGGGTTCCGCAGCCTGTGGATAGCCCAATCAAACTCGGAGGACACCATGAGAAACCATGCGTTCGGACGCACATCCTTCACCGTCAGCGAGATCGGTTTCGGCGCCTGGCAGATCGGCGGCTCCTGGGGCGACGTCAGTCAGGCGGACGGGGCGAAGGCGCTGGAAGCGGCGCTCGACGCCGGCGTCACCTTCATCGACACCGCCGACGTTTATGGCGACGGTCGTTCGGAAAAGATCATTGCCGGTGTCCTGAAATCGCTCGGCGGCAATCGCCCGATGGTCGCGACCAAGGCCGGCCGGCGCCTCAGCCCGCATGTCACTGAGGGCTATACCAAGGCCAATCTCGAAGGCTTCATCGACCGCAGCCTCAAGAACCTCGAAATCGACAGCCTCGACCTCGTGCAGCTCCACTGCCCGCCGACCGAAGTCCTCTACCACCCGGAAGTTTTTGGCGCGCTCGACGATCTGCGTCGCGCCGGCAAGATCAAGAATTACGGAGTCAGCGTCGAGAAGGTCGAGGAAGCGCTGAAGGCGATCGAGTATCCCGACGTCACCAGCATCCAGATCATCTACAACATCTTTCGCCAGCGCCCGGCCGACCTGTTCTTCAATGAGGCCAGGCGGAAGAATGTCGCGGTCATCGTCCGTGTACCGCTCGCCAGCGGGCTGCTGTCCGGCAAGATTTCTCGCGATACAGCCTTTGCCAAGGACGACCATCGCAACTTCAACCGGCATGGCGATGCCTTCGATGTCGGCGAGACTTTTGCCGGCGTGCCGTTCGAAGTCGGCCTCCAGGCGGTCGAGGAAGTCCGTAAGCTGGTGCCGCAGGGAGCGCCGATGGCGGCTTTCGCGCTGAAATGGATACTGATGAACGAGGCGGTGACGGTCGTCATTCCGGGCGCCCGCAACGAGGCTCAGGCCAGGGGCAATGCGGCGGCGGCAGAACTTGCCGCGCTTTCGGCCGACGTGATGACGGCCACCAAGGAAATCTATGCGCGGCTGGTTGCCCCGCATGTGCATCAGCGCTGGTAGAGACGCCGAGCTTGCCCCTCATCCCCCTGCCGGGACCTTCTCCCCGTTCTGACGGGGAGAAGGAAGATGGAGCACCGACCATGCCACAAGTCCCTTCTCCGCGTCAGAACGGGGAGAAGGTGGCGGCAGCCGGATGAGGGGCTATCGCCGACGGTGCTTAGCTTTTCTTCTACACGCCAATCGTGAACCGGTAGATCGTCCCACTATCGGATTTCACCCGCTCCACGTTCCGCCCTCCGGCAGCGTCGATCACCCGAGGCCAGAAAGCCTGGGCCGGCGTATTCAACGCCATGACGTTCAGTTCCCAGAGGCCAGGATGCGCGTGCAGGACGGCGGTCGCTGCGTCGCGTCCAGCACCATGCCCTCGCGCTTGCGGAACGATATAGAACTCGGCGATCGAGAAATCGGTGCCGCGGCCGGATGCGGACCAAGTGTTGACGAAGGCGAAGCCGATGCATTCGCCGTTCCGTCGAACGAGATAGGGCCAGCGGCTTCCTGGCTCCAGCCAATAGGCATCGAAATACGGGTAGTCGGGGCCGGAGCCGCCATATCTTTCGGACTCCGTGAGGTATTCGGAAAGAAGATCCCTCAGCAGAGGTTTGTGCGCCGCGGACGCCAGTTCCAAGCCAATACCCATTGTGTCTCTTTACACAAAAAAGGCCGGGCAAAACCCGGCCTTTTCCGCTTCAGCCTTCAAGAGCTTAGTTGGTGCCCTTGAGATCGACCGGGAAGAACAGCGTCTCGCCGGAGCTGTCATCGACGCCGTCGTTGTCGGTGACCGCGAAGGCCTTGCCGGACTTGTCGAAGGTGAAGCCTTCCAGCTTGTCGACCACATAGCCGTTCGAAGCCTTCAGATCCGGGATGAAATCGTGGGCTTCTTCCTTCTTGACCACCGGCAGATCGGTGCCGATCTTGGCCGGTTTCAGGTCGGCGATCGCCACCCGATAGAGCTTCTTCAGCTTGGCGGCATCGCCGATCAGGTTGTCGCGCTCGATGATGTAGACGTAGTCGCCATGGGCGGTGATTTCAGAAAGGCCGACCCAACCGGCCCCGGCCTTGTCGAGCGGGTAGCGCACGGCGCCCCATTCCTTGGACTTCGGCTTGTAGGAGACGAGCTTGACGGTACCCTTCGGGTCATCCTTCCATTCGCGCTGCATCGCCATCCACAGGACCATGTCGTCGCCTGACCCGACCGTCGTCACGCCTTCGAAACCGAAGCGGGTCTCGCCGGCGAGCAGGTCTGCTGGCAGGCCGATCTCTGCCTTGATCTCGCCCTTGGCATCGACGTTGTAGAGGCCATGGCCGGTCAGCTTGGCCGAGTCGCCTTCCGACGCCAGCCAGAAACCGCCCTTGCCGTCGAGCGCGATGCCCTCGATGTCGAGTTTCTGGGCCGGCTGGCCGCCGCGGGTGATGCGCAGGACGCTGGTGATTTCGGCGGGCTTCCTGGTGGTATCGATGGTGAAGATCGACGGCTGCATGTTGTAGACCGAGTCGCTGACGGCATAGAGGATGCCGTCCTTCTGGGCGTCGCCGACCAGGCCCGAGAGCGCGCCCCAGCCGAGCACATTGCCGTCGACATCCTTGGAGACGAGCTTCGGATAGTTGGCCACGCCTTCTTCCAGGGCGTAGATCATCACATGCGAACGGGCGCCGCCGTCCTTGCCGAGATCGACTTCATTGGCAGTCGCAAACAGGTTGCGGCCCGGAATGGCGACGGCACCTTCCGGCGAGATGCCCGAGGGCAGGATCTGCATGAGCTGCGGTTCGGCACCGGTGTCCTTGTAGACGGCGACAACCGAGGCGCGTTCGGCGAGCAGGAAAAAATACTTCTGGCCGTTGAAGGTCGCGGCTTCCATGCCTTCGACCTCGATGCCCTTCGAACGCGCGCGCTTTTCCGGGAAATGGCCGAGGCGGGCAACCGCGCGCTCCAGCGAGGCGCCTGATTCGTAGAGAACCTTGCCGGTGCGATCGAAGATGGTGAAGCCGCGCGAGCCGCCCTTCCAGTCACCTTCGTTGGCGACGACCAGGCGGTTGTTGTCGAGCCACTTGACGGCGTCAGGCTCGCGCAGCGCCGAAGCCTTGCCGGTGAAGGACAGCTGGCCGTCGGTCTTGTTGTCGATGCCTTCGAGATCGGCCTTGCCGGCGGAGAAGTGGCCGGTGACCTGGCCGGTCTTACCGTCGATGATGACGATCTCGTTGTTTTCCTGCATTGTCAGGGCAATTTCGCCATTGTCGTTGATGGCGACGAATTCCGGCTCCGGATCTTCCGGCGCGACACCGGCAAGGCCGGTCAGCGTCACGTGCTTGATCGAGGCGCAGTCGGCGGTGCCGTCCTTCAGGGAGACGATCACCAGGTCGCCGGCCGGCATCTGCGGGAGGGCGCCATCGTTGACGTCCTCGTCGCGCTCGTTCTCGATGGCGATCGCGGCAAAGGTCTTGTCCTTGGAGACGGTGATCGAATCCGGCTGGCCGCCAAGATCGCAGGTCAGGTCGACCTTCTTCGTCGCAATGTCGACGACGGCGAGGATGCCGGTCGGCTTCTGCTTGCTTTCGCCGGTGTTGACGGCGGCGAGAACCTTCTTGCCGACCGACGCAACCGAGGTCGGTTCGCCCTTGAAGGTGAGCGCGCCGAGCGCCTTCGGGGCCTTCGGATCGGTGATGTCGACGAAGCCGATCGCGCCGAGCGGGCTATCGGTATAGATGAGCGTCATGCCGTCTTCGCTGGCGGTGACGATTTCGGCCGAGCTCGGGCTCAGTTTGTCCTTGTCGGCGGGAAGATTGGCGGCGACGGGGAAAGACGCGATGCGGTTGAAAACCTGCTCGGCGCTCGCCGGCACGGCAACGGAAGCAAGAAGTGCTGCGGTCAACGCGGCACGAAGTGAAAACGTCATGGGAAGCCCTCCTGTCCATGAAACACAGGTGGCTTGTGAGCCACGGTCGTGACAGGCGGATGACAGTTTTCGCATCCGGCGTCCTGGCCGGCGGAGATTAGCTGTTCGTAAAAAAAGGCCCGGGAAAAACCCGGGCCTTTTCAAATGCGAGACTGTAACAGGATGCCTCAAAGGCAGCGCGTTAGCTGTTGACTGCGTCCTTCAGGCCCTTGCCGGCCGAGAACTTCGGCACGTTACGTGCCGGGATGTCGACTTCGGCGCCGGTCGACGGATTACGACCCTTGGACGCTTCGCGACGGGAAACGGAGAAGCTGCCGAAACCGGCAAGACGGATATCGCCGCCCTTCTTCAGTTCAGCCTGTACGGTCTCAAAAACGGCGTCTACAGCGGATGCGGCATCAGCCTTGGAGAGGCCGGCCTTCTCGGCCACTGCGGATACCAACTCATTCTTATTCATGTTTCCACCCCTTTCAAACGGTTTTGGAACGACTCATGTAATCGGGGCAGACAATAGTCAGGCGCCCGCCCGTGGCAACCCAAAAGCTCCGCAATCGCCTGAAAAACAAGGGGTACGCGTTATTTTTCACAAAAAAAGCCGGCGTTGTGCCGGCTTTTTTCATTGCTGGTGCCAATTTGGCATAACCCAAAAGGCTATCGATCAGTGTGCGACGGCAACGCCTGTGTCGTCCACGCCTTCGACCGTGGTGATCAGCGGCGTTTCCACCGTACCATCCCATTCGATCGCTTCCGGCTGACGGACGAGCGCGTGACGGATCACCTCACCCATGCGGGAAACCGGAATGATCTCCATGTTGTTCTTCACGTTATCCGGAATCTCGGCCAGATCCTTGGCGTTTTCTTCCGGGATCAGAACGGTCTTGATGTTGCCGCGAAGGGCGGCAAGCAGCTTTTCCTTGAGGCCGCCGATCGGCAGCACGCGGCCGCGAAGAGTGATCTCGCCCGTCATCGCCACGTCCTTGCGAACGGCAATGCCGGTCATGATCGAGACGATCGCGGTTGCCATGCCGACACCGGCCGACGGGCCGTCCTTCGGGGTCGCCCCTTCGGGAACGTGGACGTGGATGTCCGACTTGTCGAAGCGCGGCGGTTCGATGCCGAAATCCACGGCTCTGCTGCGGACATAGGATGCCGCCGCCGAGATGGATTCCTTCATGACTTCCTTGAGGTTGCCGGTGACCGTCATGCGGCCCTTGCCCGGCATCATCACGCCTTCGATCGTCAGCAGCTCGCCACCGACTTCCGTCCATGCGAGGCCCGTGACCACGCCGACCTGATCCTCGCCCTCGGCTTCGCCATGGCGGAAGCGCGGAACGCCGAGGTAGTCGGAGATGTTGGCCGCGGTGATCGCAACCGACTTGGTCTTGCCCTTGATGATCTCGGTGACCGCCTTGCGGGCGAGCTTCATCAGCTCGCGCTCGTAGCTACGAACGCCGGCTTCCCGCGTGTACTGCTGGCTGATCGCCATCAGGGCATCGTCGGTGATCGAGAATTCGTTCGGCTGCAGGGCATGTTCCTTGATCGCCTTCGGCAGAAGGTGACGCTTGGCGATCTCGCGCTTCTCATCCTCGGTGTAACCGGCGATGCGGATGATTTCCATACGGTCCATCAGCGGAGCCGGGATGTTCAGCGTGTTCGCCGTGGTGATGAACATCACGTCGGACAGGTCGTATTCGACTTCCAGGTAGTGGTCCATGAAGGTCGAATTCTGCGCCGGATCCAGCACTTCGAGCAGGGCCGAAGACGGATCGCCGCGGAAATCCATGCCCATCTTGTCGATCTCGTCGAGCAGGAAGAGCGGGTTGGACTTCTTGGCCTTCTTCATCGACTGGATGACCTTGCCGGGCATCGAGCCGATATAGGTGCGGCGGTGACCACGGATTTCGGCTTCGTCACGGACGCCGCCGAGAGCCATGCGCACGTATTCGCGGCCGGTCGCCTTGGCGATCGACTGGGCGAGCGAGGTCTTGCCGACGCCCGGAGGGCCGACGAGGCACAGGATCGGACCCTTGAGCTTGGTTGCACGGGCCTGCACGGCGAGATATTCGATGATGCGTTCCTTGACCTTGTCGAGGCCGAAGTGATCGGCTTCGAGGATCTTCTCGGCATTGT
The DNA here is from genome assembly GCF_021391675.1 of Neorhizobium galegae. Taxonomy (NCBI): domain Bacteria; kingdom Pseudomonadati; phylum Pseudomonadota; class Alphaproteobacteria; order Hyphomicrobiales; family Rhizobiaceae; genus Neorhizobium; species Neorhizobium galegae. Next base: position 1,574,947 of record NZ_CP090095.1, on the reverse strand, counting down.
TGAGGTCGACCTTGACCTTCGACTTCTTGGCCCACGGAATGCCGAGCAGCCAGTCGAGATAGTTGCGCACGACCGTGGCTTCCGCCGACATCGGGCTCATCTGCTTGAGCTTCTTCAGCTCGGCATCGGCCTTTTCCTTGGCTTCCTTGGACAGCTTGGTCTTGGAGATGCGCTCTTCCAGTTCGGCCATCTCGTCGCGGCCTTCCTCGCCGTCGCCGAGCTCCTTCTGGATCGCCTTCATCTGTTCGTTGAGGTAGTATTCGCGCTGGGTCTTCTCCATCTGGCGCTTTACACGCGAGCGGATGCGTTTCTCGACCTGCAGGACCGAGATTTCGCCTTCCATGAAGCCAAGCGCCTTTTCGAGGCGCAGCTTGACGGAAACCGTTTCCAGCATTTCCTGCTTTTCGGTGATCTTGATCGACAGATGCGACGCGACCGTATCGGCCAGCTTCGAATAATCCTCGATCTGGCTTGCGGCGCCCACCACTTCCGGGGAGATCTTCTTGTTGAGCTTCACGTAGTTTTCGAACTCGGAAACCACGGAGCGCGACAGGGCTTCGACCTCGACCGCATCCTCGTCGGGTTCGGCAAGAACGCTCGCCGTCGCCTCGTAGAATTCTTCACGGTCGGTATAGCCGTCGATCTTGGCGCGCGAGCGGCCTTCGACCAGAACCTTGACGGTGCCGTCGGGCAGCTTCAGGAGCTGCAGCACGTTGGCGACGGTGCCGACCTTATAGATTGCCGAGGGTTCGGGATCGTCGTCGCCGGCGTTGATCTGGGTGACCAGCATGATCTGCTTGTCGGAACCCATCACCTCTTCGAGCGCGCGAATAGACTTCTCCCGTCCGACGAACAAAGGCACGATCATATGCGGAAAGACCACAATGTCGCGCAGCGGCAGCACCGGATAGGTTTCGCTACCAGGCGTCGCAGACGTTGAATTCGTCATTTCATTTCCTTTCCATCGTCCCGTTTCCGGGATACGTCCCGGGTAAATCACCCGGGCACTTCACTCTCGCCCAAAGTGGAGTTTTCGAAATTTGATTTCAAGCCTTGCAAGGCCGCCGCCGCATAGGATTGTGACAGGGGTATTACAAAGCGTGCGCACACTACGCCACGCAGAACGCCAAGGACACGGGACGCGACTCACTGGAACTGCCAACCTGCGATCACTTGCAGGCGAAGCAGCCCGAACGTCGATGATCTTCCCGCACCGTCTCTAATGCAAGACGAATATGGTGCAATTCTTCGCGAGGCAAAAATGGTGGAAAAATCAAAATAAGCAAGGCTATCCACCAACATAAAAAAGAGGCCCCGACAGGGCCTCTTGCATGGTGCGGTCCGGAACGGGCGGATCAGGCCGAAACGTTCGCCTTTTCATCCTGCCGGTCGGCATAGATGTAGAGCGGCCGGGCGTTTCCACGCACGACGTCGTCCGAGATGACCACTTCGCGCACGCCTTCGAGCGTCGGCAGTTCGAACATGGTGTCGAGAAGAATCTTCTCCATGATCGAGCGCAGGCCGCGGGCGCCGGTCTTGCGGGTGATCGCCCGCTTGGCGATCTCGCGCAGCGCATCCTCGTGGAATGTCAGATCGACGTCTTCCATCTCGAACAGGCGCTGGTACTGCTTGATCAGCGCATTCTTCGGCTCGGACAGGATCTGGATCAGCGCGTCCTCGTCGAGGTCTTCGAGTGTCGCCAGAACCGGCAGACGACCGATGAATTCCGGAATGAGGCCGAACTTGACCAGATCTTCCGGCTCCAGTTCGCGCAGCACTTCGCCGACGCGACGGTCTTCCGCAGACTTCACGGAGGCGCCGAAGCCGATCGAGGTCTTTTCGCCGCGAGCCGAGATGATCTTGTCGAGGCCCGCAAAGGCGCCGCCGCAGATGAACAGGATGTTCGTCGTGTCGACCTGCAGGAATTCCTGCTGCGGATGCTTGCGGCCGCCCTGCGGCGGGACCGAGGCAACCGTGCCTTCCATGATCTTCAGAAGTGCCTGCTGCACGCCCTCGCCCGACACGTCGCGGGTGATGGACGGGTTGTCCGACTTGCGGGAGATCTTGTCGACTTCGTCGATATAGACGATGCCGCGCTGGGCGCGCTCGACATTGTAATCCGCAGCCTGCAGGAGCTTCAGGATGATGTTTTCGACGTCCTCGCCGACATAGCCGGCTTCGGTCAGCGTCGTGGCATCGGCCATCGTGAAGGGAACGTCGATGATGCGGGCGAGCGTCTGGGCAAGATAGGTCTTGCCGCAGCCGGTCGGGCCGACGAGCATGATGTTCGACTTCGCAAGCTCGACGTCGCCGCCCTTGGAGGCGTGCGCCAGGCGCTTGTAATGGTTATGCACCGCGACCGACAGGATGCGCTTGGCCTGCTTCTGGCCGATGACGTATTCGTCGAGGACCTTGATGATGTCCTGAGGCGTGGGCACGCCGTCGCGGGACTTGACCATCGAGGTCTTGTTCTCTTCGCGGATGATGTCCATGCACAGTTCGACGCATTCATCGCAGATGAATACGGTCGGTCCGGCGATCAGCTTCCGGACTTCGTGCTGGCTCTTTCCGCAGAAAGAGCAATACAGGGTATTCTTGGAGTCGCCGCCGTTGCTGCCGCTGACTTTGCTCATATCACTTTCCTTCCAGCACTCCGCACTCACGTCAAAACGGGCGCGGTCCACTCTACCGCTTGCCGGCGCGCGCCCGACGGGCCTCGCGCGCCTGCCTTGCCTTAAGGGTACTCTACCGATCCTGCGCACATCATGCGGGATCAGCGGCAACGAAACCCCTAAGAAACGAATGCTATGTCACAAAAGTTCAACACAGCATTAATAAGTACTAATAGCGCTTTCCGTGCGACTTGAAACCCCTTTTTGCTCACATCGGGGTGAGGTGCACAGGTCCCGCCATCAGACTCAGTCTCCGGAGCCACCTTCCATTTCCTGACGCGATGTCAGGATCTTGTCGATGACGCCCCAATCCTGGGCTTCGTCTGAAGTCATGAAGTGGTCGCGGTCGAGGGTCTTTTCGACTTCCTCCAACGTGCGGCCCGTGTGCTTCACGTAGACCTCGTTAAGACGTCTTTTCATCTTCAATATGTCACGGGCATGACGTTCGATATCGGACGCCTGGCCCTGGAAGCCGCCGGACGGCTGGTGCACCATGATGCGCGCGTTCGGGGTGGCAAAGCGCATCCCCTTCTCGCCGGCGCATAGGAGCAGCGAGCCCATCGAGGCTGCCTGGCCGATGCAGAGCGTCGAAACCGCCGGCCTGATGAACTGCATCGTATCGTAGATCGCCATGCCGGCCGTCACGACGCCGCCGGGCGAATTGATGTAGAGAGCGATTTCCTTCTTGGGGTTTTCCGCTTCCAGGAAGAGAAGCTGGGCGCAGATCAGCGACGCCGTATAGTCTTCTACGGGGCCGGTGAGGAAGATGATGCGCTCTTTCAGAAGACGCGAATAGATGTCGTAGGAGCGCTCACCGCGATTGGTCTGCTCGACGACCATCGGCACCAAGGCCATTGCGGTATCAACTGGATTTCTCATGTCCGTCCTTTGTCAAGCACTTGCCGAAGGCGGATAAGCGCTCCGGAATCAAATGGAATGGGTCATCCCTACATAGAGTGTCAACGCCCGGTACTTCAAGACGGAGCATCCGATATCCTTAACTGCCCGGGGATGCGCGAGGCTGACCGCTATTACGATTCTCCTCGGATCACAGCCGGCAGAGGCCCCGTTTTCCCTGATGGCACAGGTTTTTGCGCGATCAGGGTAAAGCAGGCGTGAACATCGTCTCGAAAATTCCGCCGCGACCGGCCAAACCCAGGATTTTCCGCGATTCGATGCAACGTCGTCTTAAAGACTGCGTGTCATGCTGGCCCCGCTCGACATCGAGTATTGGAGTTTCGGGTGGATATTTTAACGGGCCTGATGATCTGGGCGGCGGAGGCGCTGACGCTTGCCGTCCTCCTGTGCTCACGCTGGTATTACGAGCGGGACCGCTTCTACCTGAGCTGGGGCAGCGGGTTTGCGCTGCACGGGATCGGCGTCATCCTGGTCGCGTTGCGCGGCGACATCCCCGATTTCGTCTCCATCCAGATCGCCAATACGCTGGTGCTCGCCGGTGTCGGCCTGTGGATCGCCGGCCTCCTGCAGTTCGACCGGAAGCCCGTGGAAGCCTATATCGCCATCCCGGCGCTTCTTTGGGTGGCGGGCATGTTCCTTTATCCGATACGCGAGAACTTCGCCCACCGGGTGGCTCTCCATAATGTCGCGACGATGGTCGGCCATGCGATCATGATCTATATTCTCCTCAGGAACCATGGCGCGTCGAAGATGACGCGACGGGTGCTTGCGGCCTTCATCTCCGTACAATTCTGCGCAAACGGCGTCGTCGCCGTTCTGGTGGTCGCCGGCGAGGCGAAAACCATCGGTGCTTCGCCGCACTCCGCCTGGCTGCTCTTCCCGGCGGCAGTCTGTCTCATCGCCATCGTCATGACCGGCGCCAAACTGCTGACCGAGCGTTCCGAGGAGAAGCTCAAGACGCTTGCGGTCACCGACCCGCTGACCGGCGTTCTCAACAGGCGTGGACTGATCGACGAGTTCCATGCCTTGAGAAAACTCGTGAACGAGGAAAAGCCGCTGATTGCTTTCCTGCATTTCGATCTCGACAGCTTCAAGCAGATCAACGACCGCTGCGGCCACCAGGCCGGCGATACGGTGCTGATCGCCTTTTCGCAGGTCGGCCAGACCTCGATGCGCGGCCGCGGCTTCTTCGGCCGGATGGGCGGCGAAGAATTCGCCTCCATCCTGCGCGTCGGCGATATGATCGAGGCCGCGAGCATAGCCGAAGCGATCCGCCTGACGCTCAAGCGCCAGACCATCGTCACGGGCGAGCACAACATCACGGTCACCGTCAGCGCCGGCATCGCGCTCGCAGCAGCGGAAACCGCCGACCTCGATCTTCTGCTCAGCACCGCGGACCGGGCGCTCTATACCGCAAAGGACGGCGGTCGTGATCGCACGGCGATCGATACCGGCACCGACGCCTCGGTCGTCCCGGCCGTCGACCGGCAGGGTGAGGACGAGGCACCAACCGACGTGCGCGCCAGCCACCAGGTCGCAGCTCTCAAACGCATGGCGTCGCTCGGCAAGCGCTGACGTCCTCTTGTCCTCTTCATCCTGAAACCCACATTCGTCCGCAGGGATCAAACGCGGAGAGTGCGTCATGCGGGCAGGATTTTCGGGGATCAGACTTTTCGCGTGCATTTTTCTTTCCTCGGCGCTTTCCGTCTCGATGTTTTCGGCCGGTACGGCACTTGCCCAGCAGGCTTCCGATACCGTTGCCCCGGAGCGGGCAACGGGGTTCACGTCGGCCAAGCGCGTCGAGACGAAAAACTTCATGGTCGCCGCCGCCAATCCGCTGGCGGCCGAAGCCGGGCGCGACGTGATCGCCAGGGGCGGCAATGCGATCGACGCCCTGATCGCGGTCCAAACCGTGCTCGGCCTCGTCGAGCCGCAGAGCTCCGGCCTCGGCGGCGGCTCGTTCCTCGTCTATTACGATGCGGCTTCCAACAAGCTCACCACCTTCGACGGCCGCGAGACGGCGCCGATGGAGGCGACGCCAAAACTTTTCCTCGATGCGCAGGGCCAGCCGCTGAAATTCATGGACGCGGTTGTCGGCGGCCGTTCGGTCGGCACGCCGGGCACCGTGCGCCTCCTCTCCGAAGTCCACAAGCGCTACGGCAAGGCCGACTGGGCGAGCCTGTTCGAACGGGCGGAGAAGCTCGCCGCGGACGGTTTCCAGGTCTCGCCCCGCATGGCTTCGCTGATCGCCGCCGACGGCGACCGGCTGAAGAAACACGATGGTCCGAGGGGTTACTTCTACGACGCGTCTGGCGCGCCGCTGAAGGCCGGCGCGGTGCTCAAGAACCCCGCCTATGCCGAGACGCTGAAGGCGATTGCGACCGGCGGCGCGGATGCCTTCTACAAAGGGCCGATCGCCGAGGCGATCGTCAAGGCCGTGCGCGAAGCCCCGGGCAATCCCGGCGTCCTGTCGCTCGCCGATCTCGCCAATTACCGCGTCAAAGAACGCGAGCCGGTCTGCGCCGCCTATCGGGCGCTCGACGTCTGCGGCATGGGACCGCCCTCCTCCGGTGCGGTCGCGGTCGGCCAGATGCTCGGACTGATCGAGAATTTCGACGTGAAGGCCCTCGGCCCACGGAATCCTGGGAGCTGGCGGGTCATCGGCGACGCGCAGCGCCTCGCCTTTGCCGACCGCGAGCGCTACCTCGCCGACCCGGATTTCCAGCCCTTGCCGATCAAGGGCCTTTTGAAGAAGGACTATCTCGGCAAGCGCGCCGGCCTGCTCGACGGCACCAAAGCGCTTGGCGCCGACCAGGTGAAGGCCGGCGAGCCGGAATGGGACCACGCGCTGCTGTTCGGCCGCGACGCGGCGATCGAGATGCCCTCCACCAGCCATTTCGCCATCGTCGACAGAGAGGGCAACGTCGTCTCGATGACCACGACGATCGAAAGCGGCTTCGGCTCGCGGCTGATGACAAACGGCTTCCTGCTCAACAACGAGCTCACCGACTTCTCCTTCAAGACCCATGACGGCAGCCTGCCTGTCGCCAACCGCGTCGAGCCGGGCAAGCGGCCGCGCTCCTCGATGGCGCCGACGATCGTGATGAAGGACGGCAAGCCGCTGCTGGCGATCGGCTCACCCGGCGGCAGCCAGATCATCGGCTATGTGGCGCAGGCTCTGATCGCCTATATCGACTGGGACATGCCGGTGGAGCAGATCGTCGCCCAGCCGCATTTCATCAACCGGTTCGGGCCTTACGAGATCGAGGCCGGCACCGAGGCCGAAAAGCTTGCCGAGCCTTTGAAGGCGCTGGGTTACGAGGTGAAGCCGGGCGAGATGAATTCCGGACTGCATGCGATCGAGATCACCGCGAACGGTCTCGTGGGCAGCGCGGACCCGCGCCGCGAGGGCGTGGCGGTCGGAGAATGATCAATCGGCGCCGTAGACGAGCGCCGTCTTCGTCCTGCCTTTCGGATCGACGAACGGCGAGCCGCTGAGCACGGTCATAGCCGTCCAGGCGTTGCGGACGACCTTGGCGTCCGCCTCGCCGTCATCGAGGGGAAAACGAAAACTGAATTCGGCGGCGATCGGATTCTGCGCCTCGTCTTCCTTCCACCAGAGGATCAACGCGCACTCGGCCTCCACCTTTTTCGAAAGGCCCAGCCAGCCGTCCTCGAAGACGTGCTCGATCACCTTCAGCCCCGAAACGGTCTGAACCTTTTCCTTCAGCGGCGGCAGTGACGCGCCGTCGAGTTTCTCGAAAGGGGCGAGACAGTTGCCAACGGTCAGGAGTTTCTTTCGGGGGCCGAACCCGGCCTCGACGGAGCGGCTGAAAAGCGCCCACAAGCCCGGCATTCCGGATCGCGGAACCGCCTTGACGTCCTCTTCAAACTTGCCCCGTCCGCGCCCCTCCCGAAGCCGGAACGTCTGTGCTCCGGCGAGCAGACGGTCCCCATGGCGGAATTTCAGCGTCGCCTCCCAATCGCCCTCGGAGGCGACTGGCCGTCGCAGGCGGAAAACTAGGTCCGAGCGCTCGTAGAGGGCCTTGTCCTCGGTATCCAGGAAAAACACGTTTCGCTGCTTGTCCGGCTCCAGCAGATTCAGTTTGCCGCTTGCGCCGATCCCGGCATCGCCCAGCCGATTGACCGTGTCCGCCCAGAAATCCGCGGCCTTCGAACGGTAGGCGGCTTCGTCGCCGGCAAACTCCTGCGCGTGTAGCGTCAGCTTGTATTCGCGCGATGACAGCTTCAATTCATCCCTCCCCCGAGGCCCCAAACTCCCCGTGCATGACCGACCATGCGCGCAATCCTGAATAGCGTCAATTCGGCCCACTTTCCCCACCCGCTGAAATTCGCTAGGTCTCCGGACATGACCATTCTGCCCGATTTTCTCCGCATCGATCCTCAAACGCACCACGTCTCGCTGGACGGCCGCAACCCGGCTTTCTACAGCGACCCTAACCGCGTCTACGCCCTCCTCCACGAACATTGCCCGACGTTCTACTGGGAAGAGCAGCGGCAATGGTTGTTCACCGGCTACGACCATGTGAACGGGCTGTTGCGCGACCGGCGGTTCGGCCGGCAGATCCTGCATATCGCCAGCCGGGAGGAACTCGGCCTCCCCGAGCCCTTGGCTCATCTCGAGAACTTCGATCTCGCCGAGCGGTATTCGCTGCTGGAGCTGGAACCGCCGGAGCACACGCGGCTCCGCACGCTCGTCAACCGCGCCTTCGTGTCGCGCCATATCGAAAGGCTCCGGCCGGAGATCGCGGAGCTTGCCGAAAGGCTGATCGACGGGTTCGAGGGCCAAGGCGAGACTGAGCTGCTCTCCTCCTTCGCCGACATCATTCCGGTGACGATGATCGCCCGGATGATCGGCATCCCGGACGAGATGGGGCCGCAGCTTCTCGCCTGGTCGCATGCCTATGTCGGCATGTACATGTTCAAGCGGACGCAGCAGGACGAACATGCCGCCGACCGCGCGGCCGGGGAATTTTCCGACTATGTCAAAGGCCTGATCGCCGAGCGCCGCAGGGAGCCACGCGAGGATCTGCTGACCCACATGATCCACACGGAACACAAGGGCCAGTATCTCACCAACGACGAACTGGTCTCGACCACCATCGTACTGCTCAATGCCGGCCACGAAGCGACGGTGCATCAGATCGGCAATTCGGTGCGGGTGATCCTGGAGAGCGGCCTTCCGCCGGCAGACCTTTTCCGCGACGAGGCGGCGACCGAGCGAACGGTCGAGGAGACGCTGCGCATCTGCGCACCCGTGCATATCTTCCAGCGCTGGGCGCTCGAGGACGTCGAGGTCGACGGGCTTTCCTTCAAGCGCGGCGACAAGGTGAGCCTGATCCTCGCCGCCGCCAATCTCGATCCGAATAAATTCTCCGATCCGCTGGCCTTCAAGCCCGACCGGCAGGAAGCCGCCAACCTCTCCTTCGGCGCCGGCATCCATTTCTGCATCGGCGCACCGCTTGCAAGGCTGGAACTCAACACCGTGCTGCCGATCCTCTTCCGGCGACTGCCCGGTATGCGGATCGCCGTGCCGCCGGTGGTGAAGGACGTCTATCATTTCCATGGACTGGAGCGGCTGGACCTGGCTTGGTGACGGGCGTGGGACGGCTTATCGGCAGCAACTCAAAGCGCTCGCGTAAACCGCTAAAAAAGCTGCGAAAAATCACTGCGCAACTGCTGACGTTTGCCGCAGTTGCGCAGGTCTTTTCTTGCGATCAAGCCTAGGCGGTGACGCCGTACCGGGCCGCGGGCTTGTTGAGCGACAGATAGGGACGCAGCCCGCCTCGAGCGGCCGTGTAAGTGTCATAAAGCTGGGTATCGGTCAGCGACGGCATGGTGACGAGTTCGCCGCGGTCCAGGCCGGCAAGCGCCGCATCGACAAGGTCGCTGACTTCCATGACCGAGTTCGGGTCGAGACTATCCATCGAGCCGCCGACGCGATCGAAGATTTCGGTGCGGGTATAACCGGGCAGGACTGCCTGGATCGTGACACCGGTGTCCTTCAGCTCGGAAGCGAGGGCTTCCGTCAGGGCCAGAACGAAGGCCTTGCTGGCGGCATAAGTGCCACTGAAGAATTCTGCGGCGAGTGCGACGGCGGAGGCGATGTTGACGATGGCGCCCTTACCCCGGGCGGCAAAGGCCTGGGCTGCCACAACCGCGAGGCGATTGGCGGCGGTGACGTTGAGATCGACCATCTGGTCGAGATAATCCGGATCGGCCTTCAACAGCGGGCCCTTCGGGCCGATGCCGGCATTGTTGACGAAGAGCGTGATCGAACCGTCTTCGCGCAGGCGCTTATCGACAAGGAGCACATCGGTGCGCTGGCTGAGGTCGGCGCGCAGCACATCTGCCTTGACACCATGTTCGCTTGCCAGCCGGCCGGCAAGCGCCTTCAGCCGATCCGCGTCGCGGGCGACGAGGACGAGATCATAGCCGCGCCTGGCGAGCTTTTCCGCATATGTCGCGCCGATGCCTGACGATGCGCCGGTCACGAGTGCGGTTCCGAGTTTCGAGTTATTGGTCATGGTCCGTCTCCTTCAGAGGTTTTTTCGGGTGGTGTCGCGGCCGGCATTTCGGCCTCTGGAATTTACTGGTATATGCCACTATATATGAAAGGCACGATTTGAAGCTGCAAGGGGCGTCCGCAAATTTTTCATCGGAGTGGAAGGGCCAGCCAAAAGCGGGCATTGTCCCGCGACAGGATCGGAACGAGACATGACGGACAAAGACAAGCAGGACAGGCAGGGGCAGAACGAAGACGGCGTCTGGCTTCACTGCAGCAATACCGCAGTGCGCCGCGCCTCGCGGCATCTCGGCCAGCTCTATGAGGATGCGATGGGCGATACGGGCCTCAAGGGAACGCAATTCTCCCTGTTGTCGCAGATCGCCAGATCCAACGAACCCACATTGAAAAACCTCGCGGAGGCGATGGTCATGGACCTCTCGGCGCTCGGCCATACCCTGAAGCCGCTGATCCGCGACGGGCTGGTGGAACTGGTGCCCGACGCCCAGGACCGCCGCGCCAAGCGCGTCCGCCTGACGGACGCCGCCGCAGCCATGCAACGCGACCTCACCGCCCGCTGGCAGGTGGCCCAGGATCGTTTCGACAAGGCGTTCGGCAAGGAAAAGTCCGCGGAATTGCGGCGGACGCTGGCGTTCATTTCGTCGGATGAATTCGCGAAGGCCTTCAATCGGAACGACTGAAAGGTCATCGGTCTCGGCTATTGTTTTAAGCCGGGCTGAGCCATATTCTACATCGATCTCGGAGGTTCAGAATGCGGACATATTCCGTTGCGGAAGCCGATCGCCATTTTGCCGACATGCTGGATCACGTCCGGCACGGGGAAACCGTGCTCGTCATCGAAAACGGGAAGCCTCTCGCCAGGTTTTCTCCGGCAGAAACACCGAGGCTCGACGATGCAGTCGACCAGCAGCAACGCCTAGAGAAGATCCGGCAGCTCTTCGGCAATGTTACCCTCGATGAAATGATATCGGGACGCGACGAAGGCCGCAAATAATGGCGGGCATTGTCATCGACGCATCCGTTGTCGCGTCGTGGCTTCTGCCCGATGAAACGAACCAGTCAGCTCTCGATATTTACAACCGGTTGTCCTCGGAGCCTGCCCATGTGCCGGCTTTGTGGGATTACGAGATACGAAACATCCTGGTCGTGAATGAAAGACGCGGCCGGATAACCACCCAGGCAGTGGACGCCGCGCTGGAGTGGCTCATCGATCTCAATATCCTACGATACACTCTGGCGGATTGGGACGCAGCAGTCCGCCTATCCCGGCAGTTCGCGTTGACCGCCTATCTCGAACTCTCCATACGCGTGGATCTTCCGCTGGCGACGTTCGACAAAGCCCTGGCCGCCGCGGCAGCCCGCAACGACAAGCTTGCACACCACACGCCCCTCAAACCCTGATCACGTAATCCTTGCGAGTCGTTTCAACGACTTCCCAGGTTCCCTTGAACCCGGGTCTGAGGATCATGCTGTCACCAGCCCTCAGGTGGACCGGCTCGCCGCCCTCTTCGGTGACGATCGAATGGCCAGAGAGGATGTGGAAATATTCCCACTCCTCATAAACGATCCGCCATTTGCCGGGCGTCGCTTCCCAGATGCCGGCATAAAGCCCGCCCTCGGCTTCCTCGAAGTTCCAGGTGGAGAATGTCGGGGTGCCGGAGACCAGCCGGTCCGGTGCGGGGGCGCCCTCTTCCGGCGCGAGGGACGAGAGGTCGAATTTGATCCAGGCGCTCATTGTCCTATCTCCTTCAAATGATGGGAAAGCTGATTGGAAGCGATTGTCGCCAGTGCGCGCAGGCGGTCTGACGGCACGCCGTTGCGGGCACTCGCCGAGAGGCCGGACATTGCCATCATGAGGTAGTCGGTGATGAGCTCGGCACGTTGCGGTTCACGGCCCGCGATTGCGGCGTGGATGACCTGGCGGCTCATGTCCAGCATGCGTCGGGCCTGGTCGGAGGCCTGCGGGTCAACCGTGCCTCTTGCTCCCTCGATTACCATGCAGCCCGGCGCGTCACCGCTGCCGTAGTTGTCGGCGGCCTGCCTCAGCAGCGCGGCCACGCCCTCGTCGAGCGGTCTGTCCGCTGCCAGAGCCCCTGGAACATCCAGGCCCGCCCTCTCTTCGTAACGCTTCAAGGCGGCTGAGTAGAGCTCAGCCTTGCTGCCGAAGGCGGCATAAAAGCTCGGCGGGTTGATGCCGATCGCCTCGGTGAGATCGGCGACGCTCAAGGCATCGAAACCCTTCGCATGGAACAGCGCCTGGGCTTTTGCCAGCGCCTCCTCCTTGTCGAAAGCGCGCGGCCGACCGCGCGGCGAAACCTTTTTTGTAGCGACCATTACAAAATCCTTGACTGCACTGCCCATTCAATTTATGTAGCGCTCATTACATTAAATCTCAAGCCTCATTCAAGGAGACACGACAATGACTGACTTCCATGGAAAGAAGACGCTGGTCCTCGGCGGCAGCCGCGGCATCGGGGCTGCGATCGTCCGCCGCTTTGCCGGCGACGGCGCCGACGTGACGTTCACCTATGCCGGCTCGAAGGATGCCGCCGATGCTCTTGCCGTTGAGACCGGCGCCAAGGGTGTCCGGTCGGATGCGGCCGACCGCGCGGCCGTGATCGGCACGGTGCGTGAGGCCGGCCCGCTCGACATTCTGATCATCAGCGCCGGCACGCTGGCACTCGGCAATCCGCTGGAGATCGACGCCGACGCGGTCGACCGGATGATCGACGTCAATGTCCGGGCACCCTACCATGCAGCGGTCGAAGCCGCCCGCAGCATGCCGGACGGCGGTCGGATCATCGTCATCGGCTCGGTCAATGGTGACCGCATGCCCTTTGCCGGCGGTGCCGCTTACGCGCTCACCAAGTCGGCCATGCAGGGCATGGCGCGCGGTCTCGCCCGCGACTTCGGCGACCGCAACATTACCGTCAACGTCATCCAGCCCGGCCCGACCTCTACCGACATGAACCCGGAAGACGGCCCGATGAGCGCCTTCATGCACGGTTTCATGGCGATCAAGCGCCATGGCCGGCCCGGTGAGATCGCCGGTCTTGCCGCTTATCTCGCCGGTCCGGAAGCCGGCTTCGTCACCGGCTCCCTGCAGACGATCGACGGCGGTTTTGGCGCCTGACGCCGGCCGTTATCCCTTCTCTCAGATCTTCGACAAAGCCTGGTCGAGGTCGGCGATGATGTCGGCGGCATCCTCGATGCCGACCGACAGGCGCACCACGTCCGGCCCGGCGCCGGCGGCGATCTGCTGTTCTTCGCTCAGCTGCCGGTGCGTCGTCGAGGCCGGATGGATGACCAGCGAACGGGTATCGCCGATATTGGCGAGGTGGGAGAAGAGCTGCAGGCCTTCGACCAGGGTCTTGCCCGCCTCGTAGCCGCCCGTAACGCCGAACGTGAAGACCGAGCCGGCGCCCTTCGGCGAATATTGCATCTGCAGGGTATGGTTCGGATCGTCCTCCAGGCCGGAATAACTGACCCAGGCGACCTTCGGATGTGCCTTCAGCCATTTGGCGACGGCAGCGGCATTGTCGCAATGTTTCTGCATCCTGAGCGGCAGCGTTTCGATGCCGGTCAGAATCATGAACGCGTTGAAGGGCGAAATCGCCGGTCCCATGTCGCGCAGGCCCAGCACGCGGCAGGCGATGGCAAAGCCGATATTGCCGAAAGCCTGGTACAGGACGATGCCGCCGTATTCGCTACGCGGTTCCGAGAGCATCGGATAATTGCCCGATTTCGACCAGTTGAAGGTGCCTCCGTCAACGATCACGCCGCCCATGGAATTGCCATGGCCGCCCATGAACTTGGTCAGCGAGTGGATGACGATATCGGCGCCGTGCTCGAGCGGCCGGACGAGATAGGGCGTCGCCATGGTGTTGTCGACGATCAGCGGAATGCCCCGCCGATGCGCCACCTCGGCGATCGCCGCGATATCCACGAACGTGCCGGCGGGATTGGCAAGGCTCTCGATGAAGATCGCGCGGGTACGCTCGTCGATGCCTGCCTCGAAGCTTGCCGGATCGTCGCTATCGGCCCAGCGCACCTGCCAGTCGAAACTCCTGAACGCATTGCCGAACTGGTTGATGGAGCCGCCGTAGAGCTTTCTCGCCGCGATGAAATTGTCGCCGGGCTGCATGATCGTGTGGAAAGTCAGCATCTGGGCGGCATGGCCGGAGGCGACCGCGAGCGCCGCGGTGCCGCCCTCGAGTGCCGCCACCCGCTCCTCCAGCACCGCCTGGGTCGGGTTCATGATGCGGGTGTAGATATTGCCGAACTGCTGCAGGCCGAAAAGGGCGGCGGCATGGTCCGCGTCGTTGAAGACGAAAGACGTCGTCTGGTAGATCGGCGTCACCCGCGCCCCCGTCGTCGGATCGGGCTGCGCGCCCGCATGCACGGCCAGCGTCGAAAACCCCGGATTGAGTGTCGGCATGTTAGTCCCTCCCCTTGTAATGGCGCCTGATCGTTAGCGCTCCAACAGACCCCGGCGGTTGATCACGATCAAGGTATATCGTTCTCCGGAACCTATCCTCCGGGGAAATAGAGAGGAGTTTGCAATGGACAACACAATTCCCACCCTTGATCCCACCCCGGAAAATCTCACCGGCAGGCTGAAGCGCTGGTGTTCCGCCACGTGGGCGGCGATCAACGAAGCCAAGCTTCTCGCCAGCCTCGACGACGAAACCGTCAAGCTGCTGGCGCAGGACAACGCCTTGTCGGAACAGGAACTGCGCGAACTGATAGCCAAAGGCCCGCATGCGGCCGACGAAATGTTGGCGCTGATGAAGCTGCTCAACATCGATCCGGAAGAAGCCAGGCTGGAAGAGCCCGCGGAATTCCGCGAAATGCACGTGACCTGCGTCCATTGCGGCGAAAAGACCCGCTGTCGGCGCGAACTGGCCGACGGCAGCGCCGCCGTGGATTTCGCAAGCTATTGCGGCAACGCCGAACTGCTCGACGACATGCGCAGCCGACCGGAACTGCTCGCCAAATAGCCCGCTTAAACGGCCATCTCAGGCAACCAGACGGGGATATTCGATCGCCGGGCAGCGGTCCATGACGACCTTGATGCCGGCCGCCTCCGCCCTTTCGGCGGCCTTGTCGTCGCGAACGCTCAGCTGGCCCCAGATCACCTTCGGCCTGGTTTCAAGCCCGATCGCCTCGTCGACCACGCCGTCCAGATACTCGGCGGCACGAAAAACGTCGACCATGTCGACCGGCTGCGGCACGTCCGAAAGCGTCCTGTAGACCGTCTGACCGAAGATCTGCTTGCCGGCCTGGCCGGGATTGACCGGAAACACCGTATAGCCCTTGGAGAGCAGAAAACCCATGACCCGGTTGCTCGGCCTGTCGGGATTAGGGGACGCGCCGAGGAGCGCAATCGTCCTGGTGCTCTTCAGGATATCGGCGATATAGGCATTGTCGTAATGGTCATGGTTCATGACGGCGGCTCCCGCAATAGTGCGCCTCTGGCGGCGTAGTGCTTCTGCGCTATGTAAGTCCGCGTCTCGTCAAAAGGGATGAGGATCATGAAAAAAATTCTCGGCTGTCTTGTGATCATTGCCTCCGGCATCCTCCTCTCCGGCGAGCCGGCCGCCGCGATATCGCGCTACAACTCCACCGGCATGTCCTGCGCTGCCGTGCAACGGGCGATCGGCCGCGAGGGCGCGGTGATCCTGCGTTACCCGTCCCGCAACAAGGCGCGGATGACGCTCTACGACCGCTATGTCATCGACAGCGGCTACTGCGACGGCCATGAGTTCGCCGACCGGGTGACCGTGCCGACGGCCGACACGCCGAGTTGCCCCGTTCGCGCGTGCAAAAGAAGACCCGATCCCGAAGATTGTTTTCCTCTCCAGGCAGGCTGCCTAAGATTTTAGGCGGCTTCTTGACTCCACAGTTCGAGAATTCTCAATCCGCCAGGTTCCGCACAAGTTCGCGGAATACCCCCTTTTTGTACTTGTGCATATTAGCACCATCTTATGGTTGAATTAGAAATCGCTACTAGATTTTGGTAGGCAAAATTATTTTTCCGAACATTTGTCAGTTTTCCTTTTTCATGGCACGCACCGGTAAAACGTGAGTACCTGACAGTTCTCCATGCGGCAAAATCCCTCCTAAAACCTTCAGAAAGCGTCCACTCTTCCAATTGGCGCCCGCCTGCCATCTTTTGATCCATACAATTCCAGGATGCAGAATGGACAATCGATACGCGAAATGAGTGACGCAGATCGCCTTCTGGGTCAGGGGCTTCCCGAGCCTTTCGGCAGGACGATCGTTGGATGGCACTCCCGGTATGGAGATGGGTTTTCTTTCCCATCAGCAGACAGATCAACGTCTCTCTCCCGGACAGCGGCCGAGCGCTCCGCTCAACGGCGACGGTGAGCAGAACCAGCATTTCGGCATCAACCGCATCCGGATTTCACTCAGAAAATGTGTGGTATTATATAACCACACTCATAAGTCATTGATTTTGCTTATTCTATTTTTCGACAGCGTAAAATCGTCACCTTGACGCTTTCAGCCTCCCTGGGTATAAGCCGCCCCAGATCGCGGACCCTCTCGGCCCGCTTTCTTTTTTGCCGGCGTCAGCCATGGCAATCCAAGCAACAAGAAACGCCCTGCATTCGAAGGTTTCGGATGTCACGGGTCCTAGAAGAAAGAGTTAAAAACATGTCAACCTTCGTTCAGAAGCCTGCAGAGGTGGTGAAGAAGTGGGTGATCATCGATGCCGAAGGCCTCGTTGTCGGTCGCCTCGCCACCATCGTCGCCAACCGGCTCCGCGGCAAGCACAAGGCCACCTTCACCCCGCACGTCGATGATGGCGACAACGTCATCATCATCAATGCGGAAAAGTGCGTGCTCACCGGCAAGAAGTATTCCGACAAGACCTATTACTGGCACACCGGTTATCCGGGTGGCATCAAGGAGCGCACCGCGCGCCAGATCATCGAAGGCCGCTTCCCGGAGCGCGTCATCGAGAAGGCTGTCGAGCGCATGGTTCCCCGTGGTCCGCTCGGCCGTCGCCAGATGAAGAACCTGCGCGTTTATGCCGGTTCCAACCATCCCCATGAAGCACAGCAGCCGGTCGCTCTCGACGTGGCATCGCTGAACAGCAAGAACGTAAGGAGCGCCTGATAATGGCCGATCTTTCCTCCCTGAAGGACCTCGCGCCGGCTGCCGAAGCTGCCGCTCCGGTCTATGTCCGCAAGGTCGATAGCCTCGGCCGCTCCTACGCGACCGGCAAGCGCAAGAACGCCGTCGCCCGCGTCTGGGTCAAGGCTGGCACCGGCAAGATCACGGTCAACGGCCGTGACTTCTCGACCTACTTCGCCCGCCCTGTCCTGCAGATGATCCTGCAGCAGCCGGTTATCGCTGCTGCCCGCACCGGCCAGTTCGACATCGTCGCGACCGTCGCCGGTGGCGGTCTCTCCGGCCAGGCTGGTGCCGTTCGTCACGGCGTTTCCAAGGCACTCACCTACTTCGAGCCGGGCCTTCGCGGCGTGCTCAAGAAGGGTGGCTTCCTGACCCGCGACAGCCGCGTCGTCGAGCGTAAGAAGTACGGCAAGGCAAAGGCCCGCCGCTCCTTCCAGTTCTCCAAGCGTTAATCGCTTCCGGACTTGGACTTTCAAAAGGCGGGGCTTCGGCTCCGCCTTTTTCGTTTGTAGGCTTTCTTATATCGGCAGCTCGGTGGTCGATTTCAGTTCGCGCAGGACAAAGCTGGAGACCACGGTGCGCACATGCGGGTTGCGCATCAGGTGGCGAGTCATGAAAGCCTCGTAGGCTTCGACGTCGCGCGCCCGGATCTTCAGCATGTAGTCGAAGGTTCCAGACAGAGCGTAACACTCCATGATCTCTGGCCGGTCGCGCACCACGGTAGCGAAGGCTTCGATCGCCTCCTCATGGTGATCCTCCAGCGTCACATGGGCGACGATGCAGAGCTTGAGGTCGAGCTTTGCCGGATCGAGAAGTGCCACCCGCTTTCGGATGACGCCTTCGGCCTCCAGTTCCTGGATCTTCCGCCATGCGGTGCTTTGCGACATGCCGGCCTTCTCTGCCAATTCGGCCAGCGACGAACCATCGCCCGTCTGCACGAGTTGCAGAAGCTTGCGGGCCGCCTGCAGGTTTTCTTTCATGATGGCCTCTACTCCCGAAATATCCTCCCATTATTTACGCTCAATCCGGCAAAGCTGAAATGATTACCCGCGCTTTCGGAGATATAATGGTGATCTGACGGCCGGCGGTTGGAGCACCCGGCCATTCCATCACGGAACGGGAGGGCGCTGATGACCAAGCAAAGCACCTACACGGCAAACCTGCCGGATGCAGACGGCATCTACCACTACACAAGCGAAGAAGACGGGATCTGGAGCGAGCTCTACGAGCGCCAGATGAGGCTGCTGGCCGACAAGGCCTGCCGGGAATATCTGGACGGCGTCCAGGCACTCGGGTTGAAGGCGGACAAGGTTCCGCAGCTTCGCGATGTCGGCCGATGCCTCAACGAGACCACCGGCTTCGGCGTGGAGGGCGTGCCCGCCCTCATTCCGCCGTCGCGCTTCTACGAGTTGCTGTCGCAGGGCAAGTTTCCGCTGGCGACCTTCATCCGCCGCCGCGAGCACATCGACTACATCGAGGAACCCGATATCTTCCATGAGGTCTTCGGCCACTGCCCGCTCCTCACCAACCAGAGTTATGCCAATTTCGTTCGCCGCTTCGGCGAAAAAGCCGTCGGGCTCGGGAAGGAATATTCCTGGCACCTGTTCCGGATCTTCTGGTTCACCGTCGAATTCGGTCTGATCGACACGCCACAGGGACGCCGCTGCTTCGGCGCCGGTATCGTCTCCTCTCCCAACGAGACGCGGGCCGCCATGGAAGGCCGTGAGGCCGAATTCCGGCCCTTTGATCTGATGACGGTGCTCAGGACCCCCTACCGCATCGATATCGTCCAGCCGATCTACTATGTCATCGACAGCTTTGCACAGCTGGAATCGATCATCGAGGAGGATATCGGAGCACGCATCAGGGAGGCCAAGGCGCTGGGGGACTTTCCGCCGGTGTTCGAAGCCAAGGCTTCCTGAACGGGAGGCATTTGTTTCCTTCACGCTTGCCTTGTCGGCCCTTATTGTCCAACGTCCCCGCCATGTTAACAATGGAGGGACGCCATGGCAGAAAAGTCGATCGACCATGCCTTCACTGCAAAAAGCCTGACCTCCGCCGCGTCGGACCCCACCTTTGCCGGGGCTCTGTCGTTCATGCGCCGCCGCTTCAGTAAAGATCTGACGGGTGTCGATGCTGTCGTCTGGGGCATTCCCTTCGATGCCGCAACCTCCAACCGGCCGGGCGCGCGGTTCGGGCCGCAGGCGATCCGGCGGGCATCGGCGATCTTCGACAACGATCCGCAATATCCGTTCCAGCGCGACCTTTTCGCCGAGATGGCTGTCGTCGATTACGGCGACTGCCTGCTCGACTACGGCAACCATCAGAAGACCCCGGCTGCGATCGAGGCCCAGGCGAATGTCATCCTCGACAGCGGCGCGTTTTTGCTGACGCTCGGCGGCGACCACTATGTCACCTGGCCGCTGCTCAAAGCGCATGCCGCCAGACACGGACCGATGGCGCTGGTGCAGTTCGATGCGCATCAGGACACCTGGCTCGACGACGAGGGACGCATCGACCACGGCTCCTTCGTGGCGCGGGCGGTGCGGTCCGGCATCATCGACCCTGCCCGGTCGATCCAGGTCGGCATCCGCACCCACGCGCCGGAAGATTTCGGGATCCGCCTCCTCTACGGCCATGAGGTCGAGGAGATGACGGCAGCCGAAATCGCAAAGGCGATCCTCGATCATGTCGGGCAAACGCCGACCTACCTCACCTTCGACATCGACTGCCTCGACCCGGCTTTCGCGCCCGGAACCGGCACGCCGGTCGCCGGCGGGCCTTCGAGCGCCAAGATCCTCTCGGTTCTGCGCCAGCTACGGCCTCTCGATATCCGCGGCGCCGATGTCGTCGAAGTGGCGCCGGCCTATGACCATGCGGATATCACCGCCATTGCGGGGGCGACGGTTGCGATGTATATGCTCGGACTTCGCGCGGAACGCCGTGCGGCTGCGTTAAATTTCTGAATCAACTTGCTGGTAAACTGAATCCGGCATCCAATCCAAGGCACTGATCTAACAGGACAATGACCATGACAGCGAAAATCTTCATCGATGGCGAACACGGCACCACGGGACTGCAGATCCGCACCCGCATGGCCGGCCGCCGCGACGTCGAACTGCTGTCGATCCCGGAAGCGGAGCGGCGCAACGCCGCCATGCGCGAGGATCTCCTGAACAGCGCCGATGTCGCCATCCTCTGCCTGCCCGACGATGCGTCGCGGGAAGCCGTGAAAATGCTTGCCGGCAACAACAGGGTGCGGGTGATCGACACCTCGACCGCCTTCCGCGTCGATCCGTCCTGGGCCTATGGCTTTGCGGAAATGGACAAGGCTCAGGCGGACAAGATCAAGGCCTCCCGGCATGTGGCCAATCCGGGCTGCTATCCGACCGGCGCGATCGGCCTGATCCGGCCGCTGCGCGCCGCCGGCATCCTGCCCGACGGTTATCCGGTCACGGTCAATGCGGTCTCGGGTTATACCGGCGGCGGCAAGCAGATGATCGCGCAGATGGAAGACCCGTCCAGGGAAGACGCCATTTCGGCCAACAATTTCCTCTACGGCCTGCCGCTCAAGCACAAGCACGTGCCGGAGATGACGATCCACGGCCAGCTCGACCGCGCGCCCCTCTTCTCGCCGTCGGTCGGCCGCTTCGCGCAGGGCATGATCGTCCAGGTGCCGCTCTTCCTCGAAGATCTCCAGGAAGGCACGACGATCGAAGGCATCCACAAGGTGCTGGTCGAGCATTATGCCGGCCAGGACATCGTCACCGTCGTACCGCTCGAAGAAAGCAAGGCGCTGCCGCGCGTCGATGCGGAAGAGCTGGTCGACACCGACACGATGAAGCTTTTCGTGTTCGGCACGCCGGGCGGAGCGCATGTCAATCTCGTGGCCCTGCTCGACAATCTCGGCAAGGGTGCCTCGGGTGCCGCCGTCCAGAACATGGACCTGATGCTTTCGGCCTGATGGCCGAAAGCATTCCCTTCCCTTTTTCCTTCCCTGGCGAATGGCGGATCGAAACCGCCAGACAGATCGTCGATACGGTCGTCGGCACCGTGCGCAACGTATTGCTCCGGGCCTAAGCGAATACCCGCTTCAGACCCAAATTGACGGCGAGCTTCTCGCCCGGACCGTGCACGGCGGCGAACAGCAGCCCGGCCAGGAATGTGAAGTGATCGACGAAGAAGCCGAACTCCGCCTGATTGGCTTCCCAATGGCTGGGGCCATGGAAGGCGAAGGCCAGGAAGATGACATAGGCGCCGGCGAGCAGCGCCGCTTCGGAGAAGAAGGCGCCGGTCAGGAAAGCGAGGGCCAGCCCCACCTCGAAGATCGCCGCGATCCAGGCGAGAAACAGCGGAAACGGAAATCCGGCGCCTGAGATGAAGACGGCCGTCGCCTGCATGTCGAGAAACTTGAACGTCGTCGCCATGACGAACAGGCCGCCGAAGATCAGCCTTGCGACGAGAATTGCGATTGTCTTTGCCATAACCCTACCCTCTCCTGTGGCCGAAGCCGTTTGAACTATGTCTCAAGGACGGGCGACGGACACTGTGGCCGACATCGGGGCGCAGATTTTTCGCAGCAAAAAGGCGGACGGAAATCGATCCGCCCGCCTCTCGCGAGTATCTGCCAATGTGTCGGGAGATCAGTTCCGTGTGACGATCGCGGTCTCCGGCGGATATTCGCCGACGAAGCCGCGCCAATGGGCGACGGCAAAGCCGAGCACGATCAGCGCCGCGGCCTGGTGCGTCAGCGCAAGATCGAGCGGCACCTGCATGACGAGCGTCGAGATGCCGATGACGGCCTGTAGCGTCACCAGCCCGAATAGCAGGACGGAACGGCGGGCATGGGTCGAGCCGGGAGCCCGGCGAAGCGAGATGATCATGTGCACGAGAGTGGCGGCCCACAGAACATAGGCGCCGCAGCGGTGCACGAACTGTACCGTCTTCGGGTTCTCGAACAGATTGATCCACCAGGGCTGCTGGACGAAGAGATCGCCCGGGACCAGGGCACCATCCATCAGCGGCCAGGTATTGTAGGAAAGGCCTGCATCCAGCCCCGCCACCAGCGCGCCGAGATAGATCTGGAAGAGGACCAGGAAGGCGATGCCGCCGGCTGCCCATTTGGATCTTGCCGTCGGCGGAAGGTCGCGGCTGTGCGGCGCCAATCCGCGCATGATCCAGATACAGGCGGCGAAGATCAGACAGGCGATGACGAGATGTGTCGCGAGCCGGTATTGCGAGACGCTGACCAGCTTGGTGAGGCCGGAAGATACCATCC
Organism: Neorhizobium galegae; assembly: GCF_021391675.1. Classification (NCBI taxonomy): domain Bacteria; kingdom Pseudomonadati; phylum Pseudomonadota; class Alphaproteobacteria; order Hyphomicrobiales; family Rhizobiaceae; genus Neorhizobium; species Neorhizobium galegae. The sequence continues at coordinate 1,552,371 of NZ_CP090095.1, read as the reverse complement.
ACCAGCCGATGAACCCCTGGAAACCGCCGAGCGCAAGAAGGCCGACCAGCGGACCCCGCAGGCGCTTTTCGATACGGCCGGTGAGCCAGAAGAAGATCAGCGGCAGGGCGAAGACCAGGCCGATCGAGCGGGCGAGGAACCGATGCGCCCATTCCCACCAGAAGATCGACTTGAACTCGTCGACCGTCATGTCCTTGTTGATTTCCTGATATTGCGGAATCCGCTGGTAGAGGCGGAATTCCTCGTCCCACTCCTCAGCCGACAGCGGCGGGATGATGCCGTGGATCGGCTTCCATTCGGTGATCGACAGGCCGGAGTCGGTAAGCCGCGTTGCGCCGCCCACCAGCACCAGACAGAACAGCGTGAAAATGACGACGCCGAGCCAGATACGCACGGCCTTGCGGTCGCGCTCGCGGCGCTTGGTGTGGTTCAGGACATCGATGATCACAGCATCGGTTGCCGACATGGGTATGCTCCTGTCGCTCAAGCCAAAAGGACGCGGCACATGGCAAGCGCCCACAAGCATTTCGCGTTGCTTTGCCCCATCAACCCATGCAAAACAAGCCCCGGCGCTTTGCGGCATGCGGTCGCGGATAGGAGAAGACGTCTTGGTCCCGCGTTTGAGAAGTTTCATCGGCACCATCCTGATCATCATTCTGGTGATCTTCTATGCGCTTGCCGCGACGACCTTCGCGACGCTGCTGCTTGCCACTTCTCCCTGGTGGGTGCATTTCCTCTACTTCCTGATCAGCGGCCTCCTCTGGATTCTGCCGGCCATGCTGATCATCAAATGGATGGCCGGGCCGAAGCCCAAGAGATAGCCGGCTTTACCATCGGTTAACCAGCGGCAGCGGTTTCGCGGGGTGTGGGGCCGCCGGTAAACCGAATTTTGGTGCCTCCCCCTATGTTGCCGGCCAAACGGCATCAGCGGGCAAAGCCATGCAGCAGCGGAAGATCCACCACGAAGATCAGGTCGAGGGCGCGCTCGACTCGCCGAAGGGTCACAAAACCGTCCGGCTCGCCGAGCTATCGCTCATTTCAACCGACGATCTCAGGTCTGTGGAAGCCGAGTGGCGGCGGCTCGAAGGGCTTGCCAAGAACTCCCTGCATCAGGGCTTCGACTGGTGTCTCGCCTGGGCTCAAGCGCATCGCAGCGAACTTGCGATCATCCAGGGCGTTGTCGATGGCCGCACGCTTTTCATCCTGCCGCTCGAAATCGTGTCTGAACGCCGCGCCCGGATCGCCCGCCTGCTCGGCCACCGGTTCAACAACGTCAATACCGGCCTCTTCGATGCCGACCTCGCCGCACCCGATGCGGAAGAATTGCAGAATTTCGCCTATGGCCTGAGGCTCGCCCTCTCCAACAAGGCGGATCTGGTCGTTCTCGACAATATCCCGCTCGTCTGGCGGGGCATGCGACATCCGCTGTCCGCGCTTGCTTCGATCGAAAACCAGAACCATTCCTTCCAGTTGCCGCTCTTTCAGAATTTCGAGGCGACGCTGGCGCAGCTCAATGCGAAAAGCCGCCGCAAGAAGTTCCGCTCGCAGAGCCGCAAGATCGAGGCGATTGGCGGCTATGACCATTTCATCCCGACGGATCCCGCCGAAAAACACGCCCTGCTCGATATCTTCTTTCGCCAGAAAGGCGAGCGGCTGAGACTGTTCGGCCTGCCGGACGTCTTTCAATTGCCCGGCATCCGGGATTTCTTCCACCGCCTCATGGATGTCCCGGCCAGGGGAACCGATACGCCGCTGATGCTGCATGCCATCCGGCTGCGCGGCGAGCACGAGGGGCATATCGCGGCGATTGCCGGCCTGTCGCGCAAAGGCGATCATGTCATCTGCCAGTTCAGCTCGATCGACGAGACGATCTGCCCGGAGGCGAGCCCCGGCGAACTACTGTTCTGGCTGATGATCGAGCAGTCCTGCCGTGAAGGCGCCTCGGTGTTCGATTTCGGCGTCGGCGACCAGCCCTACAAGCGCAACTGGTGTACCCAGGAAACGGTGCAGCACGACATCTTGCTGCCGCTCACCTGGAAGGGTTCGCTGATGCGGCCGATACTGATCGGAGTGACCAAGGCGAAGGCGGCAGTCAAGCGCAGCCCGCATCTCTATGCGATGATGCAGCGATGGCGATCCCGCCGGTGCCCGAAAGCGCCGGAAGCTGCCGCCTCCGACGCGGAATCGTCAGCCGAATAATCAGGCGGCGCGGCGTTTGCCGGGACGTGGCGAATGCCGGTCGGCGGTCTGCGCCATGACCAGCAGATTACCATAGCCGGCCGCTTCGAAATCCGTCACCAGCTCAGCGACTTCCTCATCCTTGAAGCCCGGAACCGACAGGACGATCTCGGCCATCGCATTGCGGGTCAGGCGCGAGATGCCCGCGATCTCGGCGGGACCACATTCGATCAGCACCAGGTCATAGGCATCCGCCAGCGCATCGATGATCATCGACAGGCGATCGACGCCGCGCATGGCACGCGCCGGATCGGAAGCGCCGTGCGGAATGATATGCGCGTCGGAAAGCCGATCCGGATGGATCGCATCGCCGAAGGCGGTTTCGCCGCAGAGAAGGTCGGTAATGCCGGGCATTTTCGGATTTTCCACCATCATCTGCGTCGGGGCGGCAGAACCGGTCATGTCGACGAGCACGACGGTGCGGCCGCTCTCGGCAATCTCTCGGGCGAGCATGACGGTCGCAGTCGAGCCCGCGTCACCGCCCGGTGAAATGGCGATCGCGACTGGCACATCGTGGCGCTGCAGGTAATGCGCGACCGATCCGATGGTGAAGCCGCTATCATCGGCCTCCGCTGCGGCTTCCTCCGCTTCGCTCTCCTTTTCCGACAGCGATTGTTCGGCGATCTTGGCATAGGCGAGCGCCGCCGCGTTCTTCGCGCTTTCGCGGGCCGGTTCCGGCCGGTCGAAACGGGCGGCCTCGGCCTGCATCTGGTGGACCGGCAGCGGAGCGGCGGCAGCGGCGGGCGCGGATGCGCCGGCTGCCGGAACCGTCTCGTCATCGATCTCTCGAACGCTGGACGGACGTAGCGCACGGCCCGAGAAGAGCTCGCTGACGATGACGATCAGGCAGCCGAAAATGAAGGTCGCGAGCGAGACGACGATGACGATCGGGATGATCTTCGGGAAATAGGGTTCCGACGGTTCGACGGCTTTCGAGACGACGCGGGCATCGGCCGGGCTCGAATTACCCTCGAGGCGGGAGCTCGCTTCGCGGTAGCGGGCAAGATAGGTTTCGAGCAGCTGGCGCTGGGCGGTGGCCTCGCGTTCCAGCGCGCGCAGGCCCACTTCCTCTTCGCCCGCCTTGGCGGAGTCCGCCTTCAAGCCGTTGAGCTGGCCCATCAACTGGCGCTCGCGGATGCGCGACATCTCCGCTTCGTTGTCGAGACTGGCAAGGATTTTCTTGGTCTCGCTTTCGATCTGCAAGCGGATGCCGGAAAGCTGGCCGCGCAGGCCTTTCAGCCGCGGATGACCTTCGAGCAGCGAGGTCGAGGAGTCCGAAATCTGTGCCTGAAGGTTGGCCTCCGCTTCCTTCAGCCGCTGGATGACCTGCGAGCCGACGACATCGCTCAGCGTGTCGGAAGCGCGGCCGGCCTTCAGGGCGGTGCGGACGTTTTCGGCACGCGCCTCGGCATTCGCCCGCTCGCCGCGGATACGGGCAAGCTCGGTCGAGATGTCGTTGAGCTGCTGGGTCGAGAAGCTGTTGGTCTCGGTGGTCTGGAACAGGCCGTTGGAGGAGCGGTAATCCGCCACCTTCTTTTCCGCCTCCTTGACCTTCTGAGTCAGGTTGGCGATTTCCGGTTCCAGCCATTTGGCGGTCTCGGAATGAGTGTCGAGCTTGGCGCCGCTCTGGAGCTGGAGATAGACTTCCGCCATCCTGTTCGGGATGTCGGCGGCAAGTTTCGGATCGCGCGAGGAGAACTCGATGGCGATGACGCGCGAGTTCTCGACCGCATAGACATCCAGCTTCTCGCGGAATTCCTGGATCACCCGGTCTTCCGGGTCGAGCGACATCGGATCCTGCTTCAGGCCGATCAGGACCAGCGGATCGGGCAGGAAGGACTGCGCGGCTGGATCGAATTCCTTGAGCCTGGCGAGGTTGAGGTCGCGGGCAACGCGCTTGATCAGATCGGTCGATTGCAGCAGTTGCGCCTGGCTGGTGATGTTCAGCGAGTCCAGCAGCGGGTCGTTGGCCTGTGCCGCAGCGTCCCCTCCAGACAGGTTCGGGGAGCGGGATTCGATCAGGAGCCGCGTCTCGCCCTTGTAGCTTGGTTTCATCAGGCTGGTGCCGACAAGGGCAAGCGCCGCCGCGACCACCGTCGCGCCCAATATCCTGCCCTTGCGTTCCCAGACCGCCGATATGACCCGCCCGAGGTCGATATCCACGTCCTGATTGCCACCGTTTACGCCTGACATGATACGCTCCAACTGATCGGTTTCGGCGAAGAGTAAAGGATCATGGTAACGCGAGGGTTAATGGCCAAGTACAGCGATGGCACCTCAAGAAAATCCCCAAATTCCCAGCCTCTTTACCGGGCATTAACCCTAACGGATCGATAACGGGGACAGATGGTATGAACAGCCGGAGCCTCGACCGCGGAAATGTCCTTCGCCCCCTTCAAACGCGTGATGGCCAAACAGGTGCTGGCGTTAGCCCTCGCTGCGACGGCGCTTGCCGGCTGCACGAGCTACGCGCCCGCCCCGAAAAGCTTCCAGCAGGCAGCCATGCAGCCGTACAGGCTGGATAGCGGCGACCGGCTGCGCGTCAGCGTCTTCGAGCAGCCCGGCCTTACCAATACCTATACGGTCGACCAGGCCGGTTACATCGCCTTCCCGCTGATCGGCCAGGTGGCGGCCCGCGGCCAGACCTTGCCGGCGCTGGAAGGCTCGATCGCCTCGCGCCTGAAGCAGGGCTATCTGCGCGATCCGGACGTCACCGCCGAGATCGACCGCTATCGCCCCGTCTTCGTGATGGGCGAAGTCGGCCGGCCCGGACAGTATTCCTACGTGCCGGGAATGACCGCCCAGAACGCGATCGCGATCGCCGGCGGTTTCACCTCCCGCGGCAACCAGCGCGATGTCGACGTCACCCGCAAGATCAACGGCCAGGTGATCACCGGCCGCACCGTCATCTCTTCCACGGTGCTTGCCGGCGACACGATCTACGTCCGCGAGCGGCTGTTCTGACCGGTCCATGGCGCAGAGCCCTCCCTTGCGGATACTCCACTGCTTCAGGTCGCCCGTCGGCGGGATCTTCCGCCATGTGCGCGATCTGGTCGAGGAGCATCGGGCCGCCGGCCATGAAGTCGGCATCCTGTGCGACAGTTCGACCGGCGGAGCGCATGAGGACCGCCTGTTCGACAGCATCCGGCCGCTGCTTTCGCTCGGCCTCACCCGCATTCCGATGCGCCGCGCGATCGCCCCTTCCGATTTCGCCGCCATCTACAGGAGTTACAAACATATCAAGAGTTTGCAGCCGGACATTTTGCACGGGCACGGCGCCAAGGGTGGCGCGATTGCCCGGCTGATCGGCTCAGCCCTGCGGGTCAACAGGTATCGCGTAGCCCGCCTCTATTCGCCGCATGGCGGCAGCCTGCATTTCAGCCGGTCGAGCCTTTCCGGCCAGGCCGTGTTGCGGCTGGAACGTTTCCAGGAGCATTTCGGCGACGCGCTCGTCTTCGTCTGCGACTACGAGCGGCGCACCTACGAGGCCAAGGTCGGCAAGCCGCGCAAGGTGTCGCGGGTGATCTACAACGGCATCAAGGACGCCGAGTTCGAGCCGATTGACACCGACCCGGCGGCACCGCATTTCCTCTATATCGGCATGCTGCGCGACCTCAAGGGACCGGACGTCTTCATCGACGCCTTCGCCCGCACCGAAAGGGCGGTCGGTCATCCGCTTTCGGCCCTGATGGTCGGCGATGGCCCGGATCGCGACCGCTACGAGGCGATGATGGCCGAGCGCGGGCTTGGCCGCCGCATCCAGATGAAGCCGGCCATGCCGGCGCGGGACGCATTCGCCATGGCGAAGATCGTCGTCGTCCCCTCCCGTGCAGAGGCGATGCCCTATATCGTGCTCGAGGCCCTGGCGGCCGGCAAGCCCGTGATCGCCTCGAGGGTTGGCGGCATTCCGGAAGTGCTTGGTGAGGCGAGTGCTGCCCTTGCCACTCCCGGCGATGCCGGGGATCTCGCCCGCGTCATGACCGAGGCGGTGACGACGCCCGGCTGGCAGGATGCGGTGATGCCGAAACCGGAAGCCTTCAAGGCGGTATTTTCCGCCTCGGTCATGGCCCGCGAGATGCTCGGCCTGTATCAGGACCTGACAGGTTCGAAGCCGGATCCGGGGCGCGGCTAAAGGCTTCCTTCACCTCTTTTTGGTAAGCGTTTCCCATTGCTTCCAGTGTCGCCGGGGCTTCCAACGCCGCCGGGCCCGGAAGACCAAAGGGATCGGTCCATGAACCAGCCGAACAAGTCCGAGCAGTTCGATGTCGAAGGCCTTCGCAAGAAGGTTTCGGAACTCCGCGCGGCCGACGAAAAGCACGATCCGGCGAACGCCACGGTGCTCAATCCATTTGCCCGCCAGATCGCCGAGCAGTTCCAAAACGACAGCTATTCGCCCGCGATGCTGATCGGCCTGTTCCGGCTGTTCGAGCTCCTGGCCATGCTCGCGATCGGACTTGGTGTCGGGGCGCTTTTCGCCCCGCTCGATCTTACCGGCTTTCTCGCCCGTTTCGCACTCGTTGCCTGGGGCTCGACACTTACCGTCCTGCTTCTGCAGGTGGCCGACACCTATCAGATCCCGTCGCTGCGCGGCGCGTCGCGCACCGCCAAGCGGGTCTTCGTCGGCTGGACCATCGGTTTCCTGCTGACCGCATCCACCCTCTATCTCGTCGAACCCAAGCCCTATCCGCTTGCCGGCCTTTTCGCCTGGTTGGTCACCGGCGCCGCTTTCCTGTTCCTCGAACGGCAGCTCACGGCCTTTGCCATCCGTCACTGGGGGCGCAACGGCGTGATGGAGCGTCGCGCCATCATCGTCGGCGGCGGAGAACCTGCCAAGCAGCTCGTCCGCCAGCTCGAACAGCAGCCCGACAACGACATCCGCATCTGCGGCATATTCGACGACCGCAACAGCGAACGTTCACCGACCGTCGTCGCCGGCTACCCGAAGCTCGGAACCTTCGCCGAACTCATCGAATTCGCTCGCCTCGCCCGCATCGACATGCTGATCATCGCGCTGCCGGCCAGTGCCGAGGCCCGCATCCTGCAGCTGCTGCGCAAGCTCTGGGTGCTGCCGGTCGATATCCGGCTTGCCGCCCACGCGAACCGCCTCCGCTTCCGCCCGCGCTCCTATTCGCATGTGGGCGCGGTGCCGATGTTCGACATTTTCGACAAGCCGATCCGCGACTGGGATTCGGTCGCCAAGCGCGTCTTCGACATCGTCTTTTCGGTGGTCGGCCTCCTCCTCACCTGGCCGATCATGCTGGGCGCGGCAATCGCCGTTAAGGCAACCTCGAAGGGGCCGATCCTGTTTCGCCAGAAGCGCCACGGCTTCAACAATGAGATCATCGACGTCCTGAAGTTCCGTTCGATGTACACCGACCTCAGCGATCAGACGGCGGTCAAGGCCGTCACCAAGGGCGACCCGCGCGTCACGCCGGTCGGCCGCTTCCTGCGCAAATCCTCGATCGACGAACTGCCGCAGCTGTTCAACGTGCTGCGCGGCCAGCTTTCGCTCGTCGGCCCCCGCCCGCATGCGGTGCTCGCCCAGACGGGAACGCGCAAATATGTCGACGTGGTCGAGAGCTATTTCGCCCGCCACCGCGTCAAGCCGGGCGTCACCGGCTGGGCGCAGATCAACGGCTTGCGCGGCGAACTCGACAGCGACGAAAAGATCCGTGCCCGCACGGCCTACGACCTCGACTATATCGAGAACTGGTCGCTGCTTTTCGACCTCAAGATCCTGTTCCTGACGCCCATCCGGCTGCTCAACACGGACAACGCCTATTGAGCGCGCTCGACTATAGCCGCGAGCGCGGCCATCCGGCGGGTTTCGACAGCCGGCTTGCCGCGGTGAAGCTGGCCGGTTCCGGCCTGATCGCCTTCGGCGTCTTCCTATCCGGCTTCGTCATTTCCGAGCCTGCCCCTTACGAACTGATCATGGTGATCCAGATCGGCATCTGGTTCCTGCTCGGCCTGAAGATATCGCGCACCGTAGCGCCGCTTCTCGTGATGCTGCTGACGTTCAACATGAGCGGCCTGTTCTCCATGTTCGTCATGAAGGACATGAGCGAGGCGCCGATGTATTTCGCCGTCTCCACCTTCCTGGCGCTGAGCTCGGTCTTTTATGCGGCGATCATCGAGAACGACCACCGACGCCTGAACCTGATCTTCAAGGCCTGGGTGGCGGCGGCGATCATCACCTCGCTGCTTGGCGTCCTCGGCTATTTCAACGCCTTTCCGGGCTCGCATGTGTTCACCCGCTACAATCGCGCCATGGGCGCCTTCCAGGACCCGAACGTCTTCGGTCCCTATCTCGTCGCCCCCCTCCTCTACCTCCTCTACCGGTTGCTCACCGGACCGCTGATGAAGGCGCCGCTGCTGATCGCCGGCATCCTCGTCCTGGCGCTCGGCATCTTCCTCTCCTTCTCGCGCGCCGCCTGGGGCCTTCTCATATTTGCCGGCATCGCTCTGGTGATCGTCATGCTCCTCAAGGAGCGCACCACCGCCTTCCGGTTCAAGATCCTGGCGATCGCCGGCGGAGCCGCGATCTTCCTCGTCCTGGCGCTCGCGATCGCGCTGCAGTTCCCGCAGGTCTCCGACCTGTTCACGAACCGCGCCAAGCTTGTGCAGGACTATGACGGCGCCCGGCTTGGCCGCTTCGAGCGTCACAAGATCGGCTTCCTGATGGCCATGGAGCGCCCGCTCGGTCTCGGCCCGATGGCCTTCGGCAAGATCTTCGGCGAGGACGAGCACAATATCTGGCTGAAGACGCTGACCACCTATGGCTGGCTCGGCGCGGTCACCTATCAGATCATGATCTGGTCGACGCTATGGTTCGGCTTCCGCTACATGCTGCGCGAACGCCCGTGGCAGGCCTATCTGATGGTCGCCTGGGTGATGATATTGGGCCACGCGATCATCGGTAACGTCATCGACACCGACCACTGGCGGCATTTCTATCTGCTGCTCGGCATCGTCTGGGGCTGCATGGCGCTGGAACACCGCTTCATCCGGTCACAGCGACGATCCCCCTCGCCGACCGCCAAAGCCGCTTGACTTTGAGGTCCAGCGCTCCAGATTTCCTATCATGCTGACGGTCTCGCAACTCCGCGCCGCACGCGCGATGACAGGAATGACGGTGGAGGAACTCGCCGCCGCGTCCGGGCTTTCCAAATCCGCAATCGAAGAAGCCGAGGCCTCGCATGTCTTCGCAAATGCCGGTGTCACCGATCGGCTCCGTTCGATCTTCGAGTCGAAGGGCGTGCTTTTCCTTGGCGCGGGCGAGGACGATGCAGGCGCCGGGCCGGGGTTGAGGCTACGTCAGCAGTTTCACGACGAGGGAATCCGCCCCCAGAACCTCAACGCCGCAAACGACGACTAAAAATCGCTGCAACGCGGGAACTCTTTGAGATCTAATGCGTTTTCCCGCCGACATACGATATGCAGGGGGTCACGCATGACACGCACCAACAATCTCTATCTCATTATCGGCGCTTTGCTTGTCGTCGTCGGCCTCGGTTTTTACGTCTATCGCGAAGAAACCAAGCCGAAGGGCGTCGAGCTCAGCATCGGCCAGAATGGTATAAAAGTCCAAGAGAAGTGAGGGTTCGTTAGAGGATACATTATTAACGATAGAAGCTCAGAGTTGTCTGGAACAAAATTTACCATGTGAGTTTGGTTTCAAATAAGCAAGAAAAGGGGATACTTATGACCACGCATATGAATCTCGACGAGGTCGACAGTAAAGGCTTGAAGAAAGTCTGGAGCGTTGCCGAATTCGCCAAGCGTTATCGTCTTGACCGTGGAGAAGAAACCCGGCTGCTGAAGCTTCTCGGGCCGTTTGCGTCCCAGCAGGAACTCCTGATGAATGCGAGCCGCGCGCCGCGTTTCCGCTAGACGTTTCCAGATATCCCTTTCGATCTTTTGCCCGGCTTCCATGCCGAAGTCGAGCATGTGTAACGTTGGTTTACACTCAAACTCCCCCTCCGCCGGAACCTTTGTCATCCTCTTCTAGTTGGTCTGTCGTGAACCAATTGGCGCTCAGGCGGCTAAGCCGCCGCGCAGAAGGAGGATAACCATGATCAGACTGATTTCGAACGCCGGGCTTGCAGTTGCCCTCTCGTTGGGCGCCATCGGCGCCTTCTCCGTTCCCGCTTCCGCCCAGGATATCCAACTGCGCGTCGGACCAGATGGCGTGCGCCCGATGATCCGCGACCGGGACCGCGATTACGACCGTCGCGGCTGCAGCCCCGGTGAAGCGCGTGCCGCGGCCCGCGACGAAGGCTTTCGCGACGCCCAGGTCGTCCGCGTGACGAGCCGCAGCGTCACGGTCGAGGGCTTCACGCGCAACGGACCGGATCGCATAACCTTCGCAAACCGCCGCGGCTGTCCGGAAATCTGACCTGACGCCGAGGCTGATCGCTCCATTGACCCCGAAAGCCGCGCCCGAATTCGGGTGCGGCTTTTTATATTCACCGGCGCATTCTTATGCCGACCATCCTCTTTTTCTTCCGATCGAGGGATTTTGAGCTTGCGCCGCGATAGCGGAGCGACTAGGGAAAACATGCTCATTGAGCAGGTCGGGGCGTAGCGCAGCCCGGTAGCGCACTTGACTGGGGGTCAAGGGGTCGTCGGTTCAAATCCGGCCGCCCCGACCAATTAAATCCCCTTGAAATCTCAGTCAGATCAAAAACCTTTTCCGAGAACCGGGACTTCCCCACGCAATTACCCGCCCCACCGGATTGGCAGGGCGGGCTTGAGGTTTTCATCGGGTTCCACGACGGATATCAGTAGGGCGAATAGCACTGCTGGCGCGGGCCGTAATAGGGCTGGAACGTGTTGTCATAGGCCCTGTAGGACCGGTAGCGGGCGTAGCACCAGTTCACGTGCGAATTGCCGCCGACATAACGCCGGGGCGCGTAGTAACGCGGTGCGTATCTCGGTGCATATCTCGGTGTGTAGCGCGGCTGGGCCAGCGCTCCGCCGATGATCGCGCCCAGTGCAAGCCCCCCGATGATCGCACCGGCATCCGGGCCACGGCGGTGGCGGCGGTAACGCCGGTCGCCATCGTAGCGGTCGCGGTAATAACGACGCCCTTCCCAGCCGTCACGATCGCGCCAGTACTGCACCTGCTGGATATCCTGAGATCTCTCGATGCGCGGGGCGCCGATCGACGGAAACGCCTGGGCGGGAGCGACGCCGCTAAAAGCCGCAATCAGGGACAAAACGGCGACGGCGAGCTTCTTCTTCATAATTCACCTCCTCTGATTTTCCTTATGAAGAAATGATCCTCCATTTCTCCTGAACCAGAGGTGAATGGTAAATTTTGCTTAACGTTGGCGTGTGTTGAGTTAGCGAACCTGATCCAAGAGGCGCTTGCATTCCAGGAGGTCGAAGAGCGCTTCCTGCAGGAGAGCGCGGTCTTCCTTGCCGATGCTGGACTTGCCGATCGACACTTCCATGTCGTCCTCATGGGAGGTGCCGAACCCGAAAAAGCGACCGCTCGGCTTCACCTTGGGGCGGCCGACGATCTGATCCTCTTCGGCCGTGCTGATCTTCGGCTCGGCCTGCTTTTCGCTGTTTGCCGCCATGATCGCTTCCATCGTGGCAAGGTCGCCCGACGCAATCGCAGAGACGAACTTGTTGCCGTTCGTCTTCAGAAGCTTCTGCACGCCCTTTATGGTGTAACCGTGATCGTAAAGCAGGTGGCGGATGCCCTTCAGGAGATCGACGTCTTCGGGACGATAATAACGCCGCCCGCCGCCGCGCTTCATCGGCCGGATCTGGGGGAAACGCGTTTCCCAGAAGCGCAGCACATGCTGCGGCAGGTCGAGATCGTCGGCGACCTCGCTGATCGTACGAAAGGCGTCCGGGCTCTTCTCCAAAGTTCATACTCCAAACGGCAGGCTGCCCATGCCCCAAGGCAGACTCAGAGCCTCCGATACATGCGCGGATTATGCGCCGAATCGGACATATCTCAACGGTTTAAGCCGGGAGATTCAAGCATGTTCACAGGATTGCGGAAAAGGTCGCAGACTTCAGGCGACCGGGCTTGCCGGCTTCAGTTTCGCCTTGCGCGCCGTGTGCGCCTTGAGGATACGGCTCTTCAGCACGTTCGAGGCCTTGAACGTCATCACCCGACGCGGAGAGATCGGCACTTCCTCGCCGGTCTTCGGATTGCGGCCGATGCGCTCGTTCTTGGAACGCACCTGGAAGGTCGCGAAGGAGGAAAGTTTGACCACCTCGCCCCGCACGATCGCATTGCATATCTCGTCTATGACCGTCTCGACGAGCTCGGCCGATTCCGTCCGCGAAAGTCCGACCTTGCGGAAAACCGATTCCGCCAGATCCGCGCGTGTTACTGTCTTGCCGGCCATGATCCCCGCCCAATTTTCGAAATTGATCTTATCAAAGCCGATAGAGAGTATTTTGCTTGAGCGCGAGGGTCAAGCGCCTGTGCTCAATCGCTTATTTACGTTTCGGCCGATCATTGCCGCCCTACCAGCGGACCAGCAATGCGCCCCACGTAAAACCGCCGCCCATGGCTTCGAGCATCACCAGATCACCCTTCTTGATGCGCCCGTCGGAGGCGGCAACCGAAAGTGCCAAAGGAATCGATGCAGCCGAGGTATTACCATGCAGATCGACCGTCACGACGACCTTTTCCAAAGGAATGCCGAGTTTCTTCGCCGACCCGTCGATGATGCGGCGATTGGCCTGGTGCGGCACCAGCCAGTCGAGATCGTCCGCCGTCGTACCGGTCGCCGCGAACGCGCTGTCGATGACGTCGGTGATCATGCCGACCGCATGTTTGAAGACCTCGCGGCCCTCCATGCGCAGATGCCCGACCGTGCCCGTGCTGGACGGGCCGCCATCGACGTAGAGCTTGTCCTTGTGGGAACCGTCGGAACGCAGATGCGCGGTCAGCACGCCGCGATCGGCGATCGTCCCCTCGCCTTCCGCGGCCTCGAGCACCAGCGCACCTGCGCCGTCGCCGAAAAGCACGCAGGTGGTGCGGTCCTTCCAGTCGAGGATGCGGGAAAAGGTCTCGGCGCCGATCACCAGGACACGCTTCGCCATGCCGCCACGGATATGCAGGTCGGCGGTCGCCATCGCATAAACGAAGCCGGTGCAAACCGCCTGCAGGTCGAAGGCGTAGCCATGGGTCATGCCCAGCCGGTTCTGGATATTGACGGCGGTCGCGGGAAAGGTGTTGTCGGGCGTCGACGTCGCGACCAGCACGAGATCGATGTCATCCGGCGTCAGCCCGGCGTTTTCAAGCGCCGCACGCGCCGCCTGCTCGCCGAGAGAAGCGGTCGTCTCGCCCTCGCCGGCCAGATAGCGCTGACGAATGCCCGTGCGCTGCACGATCCATTCGTCGGAGGTCTCGACGATGTCTTCCAACTCGCGATTGGTCACTACCCGCTTCGGGAGCGCTGCCCCGTAACCGCGAACCACTGAACGGATCATTCTTAACTCACATCCTGTCGTCATGCCGCTTCGGGGCCAGCCGGCGGCTGGCGACGCGCATGGTAAATTGCGAGATCCTGCCGGATCTTCGCGTTGAGATCGTTGCGTGCCATGTCATAACCGACATCGATCGCGGCAGCAAAACCATCGGCATTGGCACTGCCATGGCTCTTGATGACGATGCCGTTCAAGCCCAGGAACACGCCGCCATTGACCTTGTTCGGGTCCATCTTCTCACGCAGCCTGTCAAAGGCGGGCTTGGCGAGAAGATAGCCGATCCTGGCCAGCAGGGTGCGCGACATCGATTCGCGCAGAAGCGTGGCTATCTGCCGGGCCGTGCCCTCCGCCGCCTTCAGCGCGATATTGCCGGTAAAACCTTCGGTCACCACCACATCGACGGTGCCCTTGCCGATATCGTCTCCTTCGACGAAACCGTGATAGGCGATCGTCGGAAGGTTCGCCTCCCGGATCAGCCGCCCGGCCTCCTTGACCTCTTCCTGGCCCTTCACCTCTTCGACGCCGACGTTCAGAAGCCCGACGGTCGGCCTATCTACTTCGAAAAGTGAGCGTGCCATAGCACCGCCCATGATCGCGAAATCGAAAAGTTGCTGAGCGTCGGCACCGATCGTCGCGCCGATATCGAGGACAATGCTTTCGCCCTTGAGGGTAGGCCAGATGCCGGCGATCGCCGGGCGTTCGATATTGGCCATGGTGCGCAGACAGAACTTCGCCATCGCCATCAGGGCACCAGTATTGCCGGCGGAAACCACGACCTCCGCCTCGCCGAGTTTTACTGCCTCGATCGAACGCCACATGGTAGAGACATAACGGCCACGTCGGAGGGCTGCACTCGGCTTCTCCTCCATGCTGACGGCGAGTTCGCATTCGTGGAAGACGGATTTATCCCGCAGTTTTGGATATTTCGCCAAGACCGGCTCGCACTGGGCCTTCAGGCCATAGATGAGGAAGGTCACATCCGGGTGGCGTTCCAGTGCCTTGGCAGCACCGGCAATGACGACCTCGGGACCAAAATCGCCGCCCATGGCATCGATAGAAATTCTGATCACTCGTCCCTGATCCTTATCTTCGCCGAACGCATACCCCTGTGGGGGACCATACGCCAGTCCTTACGTCTCCAACGGTCCTTCGCTCCTCATGCGGGGCCGTGCCGGCGAATTCGTGGCCAAAATATAGTTTTTGCTGTCGCTTACAACCCGTCCTCAATCCTTTTTCCAGTCCTTAAGGACCGCAAAGGGATTGGGGCGTCCGGACTTTTCATCTGGATCGCCTTCCAGGTGATCGGCAAACTCGACGCCGGGTTCGCGGGGATAGGGATCGATCGCAAGTGCTGCGAATTCGGCCACCACTTCGCCGACATCGATCGTGTCGCCGACAAACATTTCGGGAAGATCGGGACCATCGGGATCGATCACCATCTCCGCCGTATCGCTGGTCACGACCCGCGCGAGCTTCGACCCTTCAGGCACGAAGATCTGCTCGAACGGCTCGTCTATCTTCGATGCCACCGGCTCGAGCGTGACGACCGAGGACTGGACGATATCGGCCTGGACGCGTCCCTTGAGACGCACGCCATCCTTCTTCCAGCGGGCGATCTGCAGTTCGGCCTTCAACGAACCGACCGAAACGACCTGCCACAGCTTTGCGAGACCCTCCAGTTCGCGCGCATCCGCTTCGAGCTTCACGGTCACCGCATTCGCGGAAATATTCCCGACTTTGACGGGATAGGAAAAGGGAGGCTTTTCGCCTGCGCCACTATCGTTCTTCATCAAACCTCACTCTTCTCGCGGCAGCGGGCCCGGCAGGGGCAGAACCGCGTGGCCGCGCGAAATCTCATCTTCGGAAATGCCGGCGAGCGCCGTCTCCGCAACGATCATCCAATCCGCCAGCCCTCGCATCCCAGGCGCATCCTCCGTCTTGGGATAGATATTCCGCAGGAGCGCTGCGGCAAGCGCCTCGCCGTCCTTGCCTTCGAGAGCGGCAGCGTAGGTCTCCACCCGACCGTAGAACATGCCGGCCAGCTTTTTCATACGCTTCGGCACGCTCTGGTCGCCGATGCCGAGTTCGCGGATCGAATGGTCGATATCCTGAAAAAACGCGTCGACGATCTCCTGAGCCAGTTCCTGACCGCTCGAATCGGATCTCGCCGTCCGCCTGAAGAACAGGATCATCACGATCGAAAGCATCTCGAAACGCCCCATGACCGTGTCCGGTACGTCCAGATCGCTGTAGAAGAACGGAACGCGCGCCAACGACGTCAAGGTCGAATACTGACGGTTAACGATCGCCTGGTTCTGGTTTTTCTTCTTGAAAAGGCCGAAGATCATCTGAATTCCCGTTATTTGCCTCCAGGAACGCCCTAGCCTGCCACCGGCCATGTTGCATGGAAACGAAAGCTGGTTTACCGAAGCATGCACGAATTGCAATGCCGTTCCGCCGGATCAGCGAACGGGGTGGGATTTTCGCGGCCCTAACATCCAGGTCGGGATCGATCCTATGTCCCTGAATAGCCACAATGGTAGGGTCAGCAGGGGCAGGTTGAGTTTGGGGGATGCCGTTGAACAAGCGGGTTTTCGGATACGAGATGACATTCTTGAGTAAAACCGCGATGGCAATGGTCGTCGCATCCATCGCTGTCTCGGGTTGCACGTCCATGCAGATCGGCGACACCATGTATAACGGCTACGTGGTCGACCAGAAGTCGCTGGAGCTTATTCCGGTCGGGTCGAGCCGAGAGCAGGTGTTGCTGACGATGGGCACGCCCTCGACAACGGCGACCTTCGATACCGAGGTGTTCTATTACATCTCTCAGAAGCGCACGCGCGCTGCGGCTTTCATGAAGCCGAAGATCGTCGATCAGACTGTGCTCGCCATCTATTTTGACAAGGACGGCGTTGTCGCACGCCGCGCCAACTATGCGATGCAGGACGGCAAGGTGTTCGACACGATTTCGCGCACGACGCCGACCGGCGGCCGCGACCTCACCTTCCTGCAGCAGCTGCTTTCCGGCGGTTCCAGTGCCGGTGGGGCAGCAGCCCGCAGCATCCTGTCGAACTTCGGCAGGTAAGCACCGCGTACGAAACAAAAAGCCCGCGGGGAGCGATCCCCGCGGGCTTTTTTATTTCACGTTGGAGCCAGATATCAGCCGGCAAGAACCGCCAGCAGCAGAAGCGCCACGATATTGGTGATCTTAATCGCCGGGTTGACGGCTGGGCCTGCCGTATCCTTGTACGGATCGCCGACGGTATCGCCGGTGACCGATGCCTTGTGGGCTTCGGAACCCTTCATGTGGCGGGTGCCGTCCTTGTCGACGAAGCCGTCCTCGAAGCTCTTCTTGGCATTGTCCCAGGCGCCGCCGCCCGAGGTCATGGAGATCGCCACGAAGAGGCCGTTGACGATGACGCCGAGCAGCGAGGCACCGAGGGCTGCGAAGGCCGAGGCCTTGTCGCCGCCGGAGATCAGAAGAACGCCGAAGTAGACGACGATCGGCGCCAGAACCGGCAGCAGCGACGGAACGATCATCTCGCGGATCGCAGCCCGGGTCAGGATGTCGACGGCCCGTCCATAATCGGGCTTTTCGGTCCCCTCCATGATGCCCGGCTTTTCGCGAAACTGCTTGCGCACTTCCTCAACGATCGAGCCCGCTGCGCGGCCGACAGCGGTCATTGCGATGCCCCCGAACAGGTAAGGGATCAGGCCGCCGAAGATGAGGCCCGCGACGACGTAAGGATTGGAAAGATCGAAATCGATCTCGCCGACGCCCTTGAAATAGGGGTACTGGGCGCTGTTGGCGACGAAATATTTGAGATCGTTGGAATAGGCGGCAAAGAGCACCAGCGCGCCGAGGCCGGCAGAACCGATCGCATAGCCCTTGGTGACTGCCTTGGTAGTGTTGCCGACCGCGTCGAGCGCATCGGTCGACTTGCGCACTTCCGGCGGCAGGTGCGCCATTTCGGCGATACCGCCGGCATTGTCGGTGACCGGACCGAAGGCATCGAGTGCCACGATCATGCCGGCCAGGCCGAGCATGGTGGTGACGGCGATGCCGGTGCCGAACAGGCCGGCGAACTGGTAGGTGGAGATGATGCCCCCGACGATGACGATCGCCGGAAGCGCGGTCGATTCGAGCGAGACTGCGAGGCCCTGGATGACGTTGGTGCCGTGGCCGGTCACCGAGGCCTGGGCGATCGAGTTCACCGGGCGCTTGTTGGTGCCGGTGTAGTACTCGGTGATGACGACGATCAGCGCCGTCACCACGAGGCCGAGAAGGCCGCAGATGAAGAGGTTCGCACCGGTGATCGGCTTGCCGGCGAC
This sequence comes from Neorhizobium galegae, assembly GCF_021391675.1. Lineage (NCBI taxonomy): Bacteria > Pseudomonadati > Pseudomonadota > Alphaproteobacteria > Hyphomicrobiales > Rhizobiaceae > Neorhizobium > Neorhizobium galegae. Next base: position 1,534,335 of record NZ_CP090095.1, on the reverse strand, counting down.
GGTGCCGATCGTCCCCCAGCCGATGGTAACCGACGTGGCAATGGCGAGACCGACGATCGACAGCAGACCGGTGACGATCAGGCCCTTGTAGAGAGCGCCCATGATCGAGCCGTTGGAGCCGAGCTTGACGAAGAAGGTGCCGATGATCGAGGTGATGATGCAGGCGCCGCAGATCGCCAGCGGGTAGACCATCACGGTTGCGAGGATCGGTGCGCCGGCGAAGAAGATCGCCGCAAGCACCATGGTGGCGACGACGGAGACCGCATAGGTTTCGAAGAGGTCGGCGGCCATGCCGGCGCAGTCGCCGACGTTATCGCCGACGTTGTCGGCGATCGTCGCGGGATTGCGCGGATCGTCTTCCGGAATGCCGGCCTCCACCTTGCCGACGAGGTCGCCGCCGACGTCGGCGCCCTTGGTGAAGATGCCCCCGCCGAGACGGGCGAAGATCGAGATCAGCGAAGCGCCGAAGCCGAGCGAGACGAGCGCGTCGATGACTTCACGCGAGCCGCTCGGATGGCCGAGACCGGCCGTCAGAATCCAGTAATAAATCGAGACGCCGAGGAGAGCGAGACCTGCCACCAGCATGCCGGTGATGGCGCCGGATTTGAAAGCGATGTCGAGACCGGCCGCAAGGCTTTGGGAAGAAGCCTGGGCGGTGCGCACGTTGGCGCGGACCGAGACGTGCATGCCGATGAACCCGGCTGCACCCGAAAGTACGGCACCGATGACGAAGCCGATCGCAGCGGTGCCGGACAGCAGCACCCAGGCCAGGATGGTCACGACGACGCCGACGATCGCAATGGTCATGTATTGGCGCGCCAGATAGGCCTGTGCGCCTTCACGGATATATCCGGCGATCTCCTGCATGCGGATACTGCCCTGATCGGCAGCCAGCACGGAACGCGTCGCCCAGACGGCATAAATGATCGATAGCAACCCGCACACGATCACACCCAGAATTACAGTCATTCGCTTTTCCTCTCCCTTAGCGCGCCGGATGGTCCATACCCTCCGGCCGTGCACCCCTGCAGCGGTGCACATCCACGAGATGAGCAAGACCGCCGCAATACTCCATAGTGCGCATTCCCGCGCAGACGACCGCTCCCCTCCCAAGGAATCCGGGATAGCCTACGCGGACGGGAGAGTGCGGTGGAGATGAATTGGCGTCAAGCCCCGAAGGGACAAGACTCTAAGCGGATTTCGCGGAAGAGCGCTTGAACATCAGCGCCAGCACCAGACCGAGGCAGACGATCGTCACCGGCCAGATGATCAGGTTCATGAAGGACCAACCGTAGGCAGTGAACACCTTGCCGGAGGAGAAGGAGGACAGTGCCACCGTGGTGAACAGGATGATGTCGTGAAAACCCTGCACCTTGTCGGCCTCATGCGGGCGATAGCTGGAGGCGACGATCGCGGTCGAGCCGATGAAGGCGAAGTTCCAGCCGATGCCGAGCAGCACCAGCGCGCCCCAAAAATTCCAGAGCTCGATGCCCATATGGGCGATCACCGCGCAGCCCATCAGGATCAGGAGCCCGGCGGCGACGATCTTCTCGACGCCGAAGCGGGAGATCAGCATGCCGGTGAAAAAGCTCGGCGCGAACATGGCGAGCACATGCCACTGGATGCCGAGTGTGGCCATTTCCGACGGAAAGCCGCAGCCGATCACCATGGCAAGCGGCGCGCCGGTCATCATGAAGGTCATCAATGCGTAGGAGGAGATGCCGCAGATCATGCCGGTCAGGAACCGCTGGGTGACAACGATCTCGCCCAGTGAACGTGCCAGCATTGAAGCTGTATGACCGCCGGTCATCTGCGGCAATTTCAGCGGCGCCAGCATCACCAGCGCAATCAGGTAGAGCGGAATGACGGCCACGAAGGCGCCGGCAAACAGGACGGGCGACAGCAGGTCCTTGGTCCAGATCGCAAGCTGCGGTCCAAGCACCGCCGAAACGATGCCGGCCGCAAGGATCCAGGAGATCGCCTTCGGCTTGTAGAACGAGGGCGATGCATCGGCTGCGGCAAACCGGATTTTCTGGGTAAAGCCGTTGCAAAGGCCGATCATCAGCAGGCCGACCGCAAACAGCCAGAAATTCGAATGGAAAAGTGCGATTGCCGCCGTGGCGGCGCCGAGCGCTCCCAGGACCGAGCCCAGCATGAAACTCGCCTTGCGGCCGAGGAACCGGGAGGCGATGGCAACCGCGACGGCACCGGCCGCCATGCCGACGTTGAAACCGGTCAGCGGAGCGGTCGCCAGCGACTTGTCGTCGCCGAGAAGTTGGTAGCCGACGAGACCGCCGAGCGCGAAAACCAGAGGCGGCGCCGAACCGAGGACGGCCTGGGCGCCGGCAAGCAGAGCGACACTGCGCCGGGCGGTGCTCATCTGCGTCTGAAGACCGTCCACCGCGCCGTCCATGCTTGCCCCACCCTGACTTAATCGTTGTTTTTATTTCTTGGCTTCGCCGCGCACCTGCTTGGCGATGCGGTCGAGGACGGCGTTGACGATGCGCGGTTCTTCCTCGCCGAAGAAGGCGTGGGCGATCTCGACATATTCGGTGACGATGACGGCGACCGGCACGTCCTTGCGCTCGAGGATTTCGAACGTACCGGCGCGCAGGATGGCCCGTAGCGTTGAATCGAGACGCGACAGCGGCCAATCTTCCTGCAGAGAGCCGCGGATCAGCGGGTCGATCTTCACCTGGTCGCGCACGACGCCGGCAACGATCGAGCGGAACCAGGAGGCGTCAGCCTTCAGGTAGGTGTCGCCGTCGAGTTCCTGGCCCAGGCGATGAGCCTCATATTCGGCCACGACCTCCAGCACGCCGGTTCCGCCGACATCCATCTGGTAGAGCGCCTGCACGGCCGCCAAGCGGGCTGCACCGCGCTGGTTGGCCGGCTTGACCGGGTGTTCGCCTTCCTTCGCCATCAAATCAACCGCCGTTCATCTTGTCACGCAGCGCGATCATGGTCAGCGCGGCGCGGGCGGCGAAGCCGCCCTTGTCCTTGTCCGAACGGCGGGCGCGCGCCCAGGCCTGTTCGTCGTTCTCGCAGGTGAGGATGCCGTTGCCGATCGCCAGCGATTCCGACACGGCGAGGTCCATCAGCGCGCGCGAGGATTCATTCGAGACGATATCGAAGTGATAGGTCTCGCCGCGGATGACCATGCCGAGCGCGACGAAGCCGTCGTAGTCGGTGCCGCCCTCTTCCGACGCATCGAGCGCCATGGCGATTGCCGGCGGGATTTCGAGCGCACCCGGAACGGTGACCACGTCATAGGTCGCCCCGGCCTCCTTCAGCGCATGGGTCGCGCCATCGAGCAGCGCATCGGACATATCGTCGTAGAAACGCGCCTCGACGACGAGGAGGTGTGGAGCGGTTTCGCGTGACATGATTCACCTTTGTTCAAATCGGCCCAGCATGAGATCGATATCGCCTTCAAAGCGGGCCGATAGTCATATGGGTCTCGGGCAGGTGGCGGTCAAAACACGCTCTGAGGGGAATGGCAAGCAATTTTCGCTGAACGCAGCGATGCGAATCGGGAATACCTGAGCGCGGCGCGATAAAGATCAGTGCCATTCGCACCATGGAGCCCGCCATGACCACCATCCCGACCCTCGAAACCGAACGGCTGATCCTGCGCTCTCACCGACTGGACGAGTTCGAGACCTATGCGGAATTCTGGGCCGAGCCGGACGTGGTTCGCTACATATCCGGTATCCCCTCGTCCCGCGAAAACAGCTGGAGTCGCATGCTGCGCGTCAACGGCATGTGGCAGCTCATGGGTTTCGGTTTCCTGGCAATCGAAGAGAAGACAACCGGGCGCTTTCTCGGGGAAGCCGGTTTCCAGGACATGCGCCGGGAATTTCAACCCTCCATCGAGGGGACGCTTGAGACGGGCTGGGCACTCATCCCGTCCGTGCATGGCCGCGGTTATGCGACCGAGGCGGTGGGTGCAATGATCTCCTGGGGCGAAGCGCATTTCCCCGATCGCCGGATGACCTGCATCATCAGCCCCGAAAATGCCGCCTCGCTCAGGGTCGCATCCAAACTCGGCTTCCGCGAGTTCGCCCGTGCCGACTACCATGGCCCGATCGTGGTGCTGGCGCGCGAAAACTGATCGGCGAGGCGCCGTCAGCTTTTCGCCGGGAATTCCGCGAGCCGTGCAGCGTAACGCGCCATCGTGTCGACTTCGAAATTGACGAAATCGCCCGCCTTGCGGTCGCCCCAGGTGGTGACGGCGAGCGTATGGCGGATCAGCAGAACGTCGAAATCTGCGCCCTCGACGGCGTTGACCGTCAGCGACGTGCCGTCCAGAGCGACCGAACCTTTCGGCGCAACGAACCGGGCAAGCGCTTCGGGTGCCCGAAGACGAATGCGGACCGCCTCACCTTCATGTTCGATGCCCAGAATTTCCGCCTTGCCGTCCACATGGCCGGAGACGATGTGGCCGCCGAGTTCGTCGCCGATCTTTAAAGCACGCTCAAGATTGACGCGCGTGCCCTCGGTCCAGGCAGCAATCGTCGTCAGCCGCAGCGCCTCTTCCCAGGCCTCGACCTCGAACCAGCGCTCGTTGCTGCCCGTGTCCGGCAGCCTGGTGACCGTCAGGCAGACGCCGCCATGGGAGATCGAGGCGCCCATATCGATGGTCTTCGGGTCGTAATTGGTGGCGATCCTGAGCTTGACGCCTTCGTCCATCGGCGTCGTTGCCGCGACCGTGCCGATATCGGTGACAATTCCGGTGAACATCAGAAACCTCTTTCGTATTCGAAACAGCGGTCCGGCCCGAAGCTTTCCTCGCGCACGAACTTAAACCCCGCCGGCATATCGGATGGCGTCAGCGGCGATTCAAGCCCGCCCTCGCCGACAATGCCGGTGCCCTGGAAGAGGAGGACGCGGTCGACGAGGCTTGCGTCGAGGAATGCTTTCGCAACGGTTGCGCCGCCTTCGACCAGCAGCGAGGACATGCCCCGAACCGCAAGGATCGCCAGGAGGATATCGAGCTCGGTGGCGTCCATGATCTCGACGCCGGCGGCTTGGAGGGCGGCGGCCTTCAGGGCCAGTTCGCCCGCTGCCCCCGGAGCCAGATCGCCCCCCTCTGCCCTGCCGGGCATCTCCCCCACGGGTGGGGAGATCGATGGAGCACCCGCTCGCTCCGCCTCAGACGTTGGTGTGGCAGAGGATGCGGCCGAAGATGAACCGGGAGCTTGCGTCTTGCCGATCTCCCCCCTTGTGGGGGAGATGCCCGGCAGGGCAGAGGGGGGTGTTGCCCCAGTCTCCAAGGAAGAAGGCGCAGCCACGACAATCACCGGCACGTCCCGCGCCGTCCGAACCAATGTCGAATCCAGCGGCAGTTCCAGCCGCCGGTCCAGCACGATGCGGATCGGAGAGCGTTTCTCCAGCCCGGGAATGCGTACGGTCAACTCCGGATCATCGGACAGTACCGTGCCAATGCCGACGAGAATCGCATCCGCCTCGGCCCGCCGCCGGTGCACGTCCGCCCGCGCCTCCGGCCCGGTGATCGACACTTCCTCGCCGCGCCGGCCGAGCATGCCGTCGGCGGAAACCGCAAGCTTCAGAGTCACATGCGGGCGGCCTTTCGTCTGGCGCGTGAGGTAGGCGGCAAGCGCACGGCGCCCCTCCTCCTCCATCAACCCCGTCTCGACGGTGATCCCGGCATCGCGCAGGATCGCGATCCCCCGCCCGGAGACACGCGGATCGGGATCGGTCAATGAGATAACGACGCGGGCGACGCCGGCTTCGACCAGCGCATTGGCGCAAGGCGGGGTACGGCCATAGTGCGAGCAGGGTTCGAGCGTGACATAGACGGTCGCTCCCCTCGCCTTTTCCCCGGCGATCTCGAGCGCCTGGGTTTCCGCATGCGGCCGCCCGCCGGGTGCGGTGACGGCGGAGCCGACCACCTCGCCGTCCTGGGCGATCACGCAGCCGACCGAAGGATTGGTGCCCGTCTGACCGGTATGAAGGCGCGACAGGCGCAGCGCCGACGCCATGAACCACCGATCTTCGGCAGCGCTCGTCATGTTACGGCTCGATGCCGGGATCGCGGGCGATCTTGGCGTTGATCTCCTGGATCACCTTTTCGAAATCCTCCGCATGGGAAAAATCGCGATAGACGGAGGCATAGCGCACGAAGGCGACGTCATCGAGGCTCTTCAGAGCTTCGAGCACCTGCAGGCCGATCTCTTCCGAGGAAATCTCGTTCTCGCCGGAGCTTTCGAGCCGACGCACGATGCCCGACACCGCCCGCTCGATGCGGTCATTGTCGACCGGCCGCTTGCGCAGCGCGATCTGGAACGACCTTACCAGCTTGTTGCGGTCGAACGGCACCTTGCGGCCGGTCTTCTTGGTGACCATCAGTTCGCGAAGCTGCACGCGCTCGAACGTCGTGAAGCGGCCGCCGCAATCCGGACAGATACGCCGGCGGCGGATCGAGGTGTAATCCTCCGCCGGACGACTATCCTTGACCTGCGTGTCTTCCGAACCGCAATAGGGGCAGCGCATCGCCTCTCCTTAGGCTTGCAAGGGGGATCGCGAGATGCGGTCCCCGTTGGTACCGGTTGGGATCACATGTAGGGATACATGGGGAAGCGGCCGGTGAGCGCCACGACCTTGTCGCGCACGGCGGCTTCGACGCTTGCATTGCCCTCGTCGGAATTGGCGACCTTCAGGCCGTCGAGAACCTCGATGATGAGATTGCCGATCTCCTTGAATTCCGCTTCCTTGAAGCCGCGTGTCGTGCCGGCCGGGGTGCCGAGGCGGATACCGGAGGTGACGAAGGGCTTTTCCGGGTCGAAGGGAATGCCGTTCTTGTTGGTGGTGATGTAGCCGCGACCGAGGGCGGCCTCGGCGCGCTTGCCGGTTGCGTTCTTCTTGCGCAGGTCGACCAGCATCAGGTGGTTGTCGGTGCCGCCGGAGACGATGTCGAGGCCACCGGCCATTAGCGTTTCGGACAGCGCCTTGGCATTCTTGACGATCTGGGCGGCATAATCCTTGAAGTCCGGCTGCAGCGCTTCGCCAAAGGCGACCGCCTTGGCGGCGATGATGTGCATCAGCGGACCGCCCTGGAGACCGGGGAAGACAGCCGAATTGAACTTCTTGGCCAGTTCCTCGTCATTGGTGAGGATGACGCCGCCGCGCGGACCGCGGAGCGACTTGTGGGTGGTCGTGGTGGCGACATGGCAGTGCGGGAACGGCGACGGATGCTGGCCACCGGCAACCAGACCGGCGATATGGGCCATGTCGACCATCAGATAGGCGCCGACCGAATCGGCGATCTCGCGGAAACGCTTCCAGTCCCAGATGCGGGAATAGGCGGTGCCGCCGGCGATGATCAGTTTCGGCTTGGTTTCTTCCGCCTTGCGGGCGACTTCGTCCATGTCGAGCAGATTGTCGCCTTCGCGCACGCCGTAGGACACGACGTTGAACCATTTGCCGGACATGTTGACCGGCGAACCGTGCGTCAGGTGGCCGCCCGAGTTGAGGTCGAGGCCCATGAAGGTGTCGCCGGGCTGCAGCAGCGCCAGGAATACGGCCTGGTTCATCTGCGAGCCGGAATTCGGCTGGACGTTGACGAAATTGACGCCGAACAGCTTCTTGGCGCGCTCGATGGCGAGTTCCTCGGCGATGTCGACGAACTGGCAGCCGCCGTAGTAACGCTTGCCCGGATAACCCTCGGCATACTTGTTGGTCATGATCGAACCCTGCGCCTCAAGCACGGCGCGGGAAACGATGTTCTCCGAAGCGATCAGCTCGATTTCGTGGCGCTGGCGACCCAGTTCCTTCTCGATCGCGCCAAAGATTTCCGGATCGGATTCTGCGAGCGGGCGGGAGAAGAAGACGTCGGTGTTCGACATGTGCGAGGCTCCTCAAAGGGGTGGGCATTGCAATGTCGCGTCTTAGCCTTACGCCTTGCGCAGAGCAATACGGGGAACGACATTTGCTCGCCGGAAGACGCGGAGATGCTCTTAGAAAACGAAAAAGCCGCACCCTTGGCGGATGCGGCTTCTCATGGACGGAAAAAGAAGCAAATCTTATTGCGGCAGCAGATCGTCGTCGGCAGCGCCGGCCGGCTTTTCGATGCCGGTGGTCGTCTGCAGCGCGAGCTCCTGGTTTCCGTCACGCTCGTAGATGTCGTCGCGGAACTGCACGACGCGGTCCTTCGCCGACCAGGCGGTGATGTAGACGATATAGACCGGCACTTCCACGGCAAGCTTGATCGGGTTGTTCTGGCGCGTCGAGATAACCCGCTCGATCTCCTGGCGCGACCAGCCGGTGGTGTCGCGCAGCAGCCAGCTGATCAGGTCGCGGACGTTCTGAACACGCATGCAGCCCGAGGATTCGAAGCGCATCAGCTTGTTGAACAGGCCCTGCTGGGGCGTGTCGTGCATGTATTCGTTGTTCGGGTTGTGGAAGTTGATCTTCGTCGAGGCCATGGCGTTGATCTTGCCGGGATCCTGCCGGAACATCAGGTTCGGCGCCTTCGGCGCGAACCAGTCGACCGTTTCCGGGGCTACTTCGTTACCCTTGCCGTCGATCAGGCGGATGTTGTTCCGGGTGAGATAAGTCGGATCCTTGCGCATCAGCGGCACGATGTCCTTCTCGACGATCGAGCGCGGCGCAGTCCAATAGGGGTTGAGGATGACCTCGTAGATCTTCGAGTTGATGGCGTGCGTCGGACGGTCGATGCGCCCAACGACGGCATTGGTGCGCAGCGCCACACGGTCGTTCTCCACCGCCTCGATGTAGGCGGCCGGAATATTGACCATGACGTAGCGGGAGCCGAGATCGCCGGACATGGACTGCAGGCGCACCAGATTGGTCCCCAGCTGGCGCAGGCGCACGTCAGCCGATATGTTCATCGCCTTGACGGTAAATTCGCCCATCACGCCGTCGGAGGGCAGGCCGTGGCGGGCCTGGAAACGCTTCACCGCGCCGTCGACATAGCTGTCGAACGAAGAGGACATGCCCGCCTCGCGCGGCAGGTCGCCTGAAATCATCAAGCGCTGGCGCAGCTGCTGCACGGAAGGATCGACGACGCCGAGGCGCAGGCGCTGCTGGCCGGGATTGACCTCGGGCCAGCCGCCGTTGGCGACGATCTGCTGATAGTCCACAATCGCCTGCTGGGTGTTCGCCGGACCGCCGGCGCCGAGCACCGGATTGTTGGAGACGACGTTGACGGCGGTTCTGGAGGCAGCCTTGGCGTCGAACTGGTCGTCCCAGGTGCCGCGGCGAGGCGCATTGATCAGATCGTCCATCGCCGTCTGGGCGAATGCGGGCGCTGCAAGTGCGGCGGCACCGGCAGAGAAGGCCGTGCGAAGCAGGGCACGGCGGGAAAGAGCTTCAGATCCGATCTTCTTCGACATCAATAATACCCATCTGGTCCCGAGCAGCATCAAAGACGCCTACAGGGATATGGTTAAGAACGCGCAAAAAGTTAGCGCAGCCGCAGCCGGGCTTCGTCGTCATCGCAATGTCGTGAAAGCGCGAATTCCCGCCGGCCCGTTGCATCCAGCCGGTCCCATAGCAATATGGCCAATTCGTGTCAGGTACTTGCGCGTCACAAAGCCGTGTTGGCACGTGATTTTTTCAGGCGGCAAATACGCCACACCACCAGACGGCAGGCGATCCCGGGGCGGTCCGGGAGATGGTCGGCGGCGACCTGCCTTTTTTATGAAAACCTACCGAGCGCTCCGGACATGATCCCCTCGCCGAAACGTAAAAGCCGCAAGCCTGGGGCAAGCGGATTGGCTAAAAATCATCCCTCATAAGTGAGGAACTTGAGATTTGAACTGGTACCCGATCGAAGCCCTTGAGCCTGGAAAGCTGGTCGTCCTGCATTTTCGCGATGAGACAGCCCAGCAATGCGTCGGCTATGTCGAACAGGACGGCGTCTGCGGGTGGCCGGAAAAGGTGACGGGCCGCAGACCCGACGGCTGGCTCGACCTCTCCTCGATGTTTGCGGGCATGACGACCGAAATTCGCCGGGCCGCGGCGGCTACGTTATAGGCGAGCATTCCGGCGCAAACGGACATGTCGGAACGTATTTCCGACGCTGATGGCAGAATTCGTCTATCAACCCGGCCCCCATACTGGTACGCACCCAAACATCACCCATTGGAGAGCTACCGTGACCCTGGACGAAAAATACCAAATTATTGTCAATGCTTTCCAGAACAACAAGTTTGGCGTCTCGCCGACCTCCACACGCGGAGCCGTACAGAATTACTGTAAAAAGCACGGTCTCCAGGGCGAAGACTATACGGAGACCCTCGCCGCAGCGATGTCCGCCGGCTTGGTTGCGCAGATGGCAGACTCGGCTCTCACCATCAGAAACGCCGGCCGCGCCCTGCTGGCCCAGCGATAGGCTGGATTTGCCAGGGCTACGCAGCCCGCACGCAAACAAGCGTAACGGCGCGTCTTTCGACACCCCGTTACGCTTTTGCGTAGCACCGCATGACTGGAGGTAATGGAGTGTTTCGCAAGCCCCTGGTGGATTAAAGGCGGTAAAGAATCTGGTCGTTCCAGAAGCGGTCGAGGCGCTGGAGCAGCTTGTTCATCTGAGAGAACTCGCCCTCGCCGATGCCGCCGACCTTTTCGATCGAGCCGATGTGGCGCTCGTAGAGCTTGCCGACGGCCTCGGCGATCTCCTGGCCCTCCGGCGTCAGGCTGATGCGGACCGAGCGGCGGTCGATGCGCGAGCGCTGGTGGTTGATGAAGCCGAGGTCGACCAGCTTCTTGACGTTGTAGGAGACGTTCGAGCCGAGATAGTAACCGCGGGAGCGCAGTTCGCCGGCCGTCAGTTCCGAATTGCCGATGTTGAACAGCAGGAGAGCCTGGACGGCGTTGACGTCGTCGCGACCCTGGCGGTCGAACTCGTCCTTGATCACATCGAGAAGACGGCGGTGCAGGCGTTCGACCAGATGCAGCGACTCCATGTAGAGGACGCGGATGGTTTCTTCATGCGGATCTGCTACTGCCGGTGCCGCCTGCGGCTTCAGTTTCGTGTTCATCATGACTGCCTCATCTGTTTTGTTTGGCGGTGTTTGTTGTGTTCCCGCCTTGAGACAGACACTATCGAATACGCATAAAATTCGACTTAAAACATAGGCTTAACAAGCGCTTAACGCGTTTCCTCGAATTCCGGCCCGCCCTCGCCAACCCAGGATGCGGCCATTCAGATTTAAAATAAATCAATCACTTAGCGGCGAATTCCCAGTCAAATTCGGCCGTCAAAGCTTTAATTTCAAGGTGAATCAATCCTTACCCGCTCCGCCTTGCGGCGCGCCTCGACCCATAAAGAGAGCCGAAATACGACGTAAAGCGCGGCGACGAGGCCGTGCATGAGGGGAACGAGACGGTTGTGTCCGAAGATCTCCGGCCAGACGATATACATCGATATCTGCGAGATTGCGGCGATCGCCCAGAGTACCGGGCCCCAGGAGACGGTGAGCCAGAGGCCGAGCGAGGCAACCGGAAACAGCACGGCAAGCGAAGACGCCGCCACCTTCCAGGGAAGCGCCAGCAGATCGAAGCGGGCCATGCCCTTCAGCGAATAGCCGACCAGCATCGCCCAATATTGCAGGCCGAACCAGAAACAGGCGACCGCGACCAGCCTGAGGAAGACGACGTAGAGAATTTCGGTCAGCGTGCGCTTCGGCACCGTGAGTGAATCGGGTTCCATGCAACTACACTAGCCGCCGCGGTCGCCGACCGCCAGTACCAGCCTGTCGCCTGCACGATCGTTCAAGAGCCCTGCGCCTCGTCCTGATAGGGTTTGCCGCCAATCAAAGGAGAAGACATGACCGATCGGAACTTTTCACATGCCCCGATAAACCTCGCCGAGAAGCTCGCACGGATACCCGACCTCTGGCGGCAGCGCGTCGTCGCCGAAATGAACGACTACCAGTTCAAGCTCGTCCGCATCGAAGGCGATTTCATATGGCACGATCACCCGGAAACGGATGAAGCCTTCATCGTTATAGATGGCCATTTGCGGATCGACTTGCGCGACGGCAGCGTTCACATCGGGCCGGGCGAAATGTTCGTCGTGCCGAAGGGCGTGCAGCACAAGCCGTTCGCCGAAAAGGAAGTGAAGATGATGGTTATCGAGCCGCGTGGCGTTTTGAACACCGGCAACGAGGGCGGCGAACGTACTGCTCAAAACGATCTCTGGATCTAGCCGGGCCTCGACTGCGGCGATCGCTCCCATTCGCAAATGGCGTGCTGCATGATAATGACGCGCGCATGGGAAGAGAAGTTGGAGACTTTGCAATGGACAAGACGCATCTGGTCGACGAGATCACCGGCCACCGCCGCATGCGGCGCAACCGCAAGGCCGACTGGACGCGCAGGCTGGTGCAGGAGAACCGGCTGACGGTGGACGATCTGATCTGGCCGATCTTCATCGTTCCCGGCACCGGCATCGTCGATCCGATCGCCGCCATGCCCGGCGTCAACCGCATGAGCGTCGACAAGGCGGTCGAGGCGGTCAAGGAAGCTGCCGATCTCGGTATTCCGGCGATCGCCACCTTCCCCGATATCGAGATGGACCTGCGCGACGAGACCGGCTCCAACAGCCTGGTCGCCAACAACCTGATCAACCAGGCGACCGCCGCTTTCAAGAAAGCGGTGCCGAATATCGGCATCATCACCGACGTGGCGCTCGACCCGTTCACCAGCCACGGCCATGACGGCATCCTGCGCGACGGCATCATCGTCAACGACGAGACGGTCGACCAGATCGTGCGCGCCGCCGTCATGCAGGCGGATGCCGGCGCCGACATCATCGCGCCGTCGGAAATGATGGACGGCCGCATCGGCGCCATCCGCCGCGGGCTGGATGCGAGCGGCCATCAGGATGTCGGCATCATGTCCTATGCGACGAAGTTCTCGTCCGGTTTCTACGGCCCCTATCGCGAGGCGATCAATACCAGCGGCCTGCTGAAAGGCGACAAGAACAGCTATTACATCTCGCCGGCCAACGGCACCGAAGCGGTGCGGGATGCGGCTCTCGACGTCGAGGAAGGCGCCGACATGCTGATGGTCAAGCCCGGCATCGCCTATCTCGACATCTGCTGGCGCATCAAGGAAGCGTTCGGCCTGCCCGTCTTCGCCTACCAGGTCTCCGGCGAATACACGCAGATCAAGGCCGCCGCGATGAACGGCTGGATCGACGGCGAACGGGTCATGATGGAGACGCTGCTCTGCTTCAAGCGCGCCGGCTGCGACGGCATTCTTTCGTATTTTGCGGTGGAAGCGGCGAAGAAGCTGGCGAAGGGGTAGCAGGCTTACTGGCCGACAGACTGGAATATCAGGCCGGTGAGCTTGTGGGCGTGATAGGTTTGATAGAATTCGTCCGATACGATGATTTCGAGTTGAAGGGGAGGCTCTCCTTCCAAGCGGAATACGTATGCATCGGTCTGGAAGTTGGATTTCAAAAAGATCTTTCGGAGGTTTACACCTGATCCAGCGGAAAGAGTACAATCCGTCAAATCTTCGTCCTCGCCAAATCGCTGGAATCGGCTGCGAGTGCGATCAAAAGCATCAAGCTTGCGATTGACAATGCAAATAACATAGGGACGCTTCCCGATATTGACGTCAAAGCATCGAGCTGATGGCTCTATGAGAGGTCGCAGAATTTCAAAAACTTCCCTTTCAGGCGTCAAAATTCCAGGCCGCCAAGCAGTGAAGCTTCCCAGAACTCTGTTTTCCCGTTTGCCTCTGCGCATAAACCGCAGCTTCAGGCTTTCAGGGTCGAGCTCAAATCCTTCTCGGAGCAATTGAGGGGAATGAAGAATTTCGCCATCGCTTATTGGCGTTTTATAGTCGGCGAAGTTACCTGTGGCGCGCCAAAACTTATCCAATGATCACTCCAACATTTTTTTAGTGGCTATCTTTTAAGCGCTTCACTTTCCTCATGACTATCGCCTGAACCGCTTGATTGATCGCGTCCCCAGTCATCAACTGTTTTGCCCTGTTTGTCGTAAGATACCAACTCCCTCCCAATTTGCTCCAATTCTCTTCGCAAATCTTCTTCTTCAGAGTACGGGGAAAGCCTTGAAAGTACAGCTGACGAATATGAAGTGGTGTGCCTTCCACCTCGCGCATGCTCCGATAGTCCGACGCCATTGCTGGTGGAATTTATACTGATCCCGGACTTATTTAGTAAGGCAACAGCATCTCTAGCCGCGGGATCACTCTTCTCTACAATGTGATGCGCTGCCTGTTTTTGCCCCGAATCCAATTTCCCCGTCTCCACGAGGCTTGATCGAAATTGAGACTGTTGCTGACGTGGATGTTGTCCTTGTGCAAGGACATTGTCTTTTGAAATTTCAATGGCTCTTTCACGCGGGACCCCATTGGCTAGCAGTGCTCGCACCTCCCCCCAATCCGGCTCGACACTGCTCCTGCCTGACATTAGGTGGCCAGCTTGGGTCGCAAAACCTGCGATAACCGTGGCCGCCGACGTGATCGCTAAACACGCACCGCTACCTACGCATCCCATTGCAAATGGAGCAAAGAACAGATGTCCATTTGGATCGCTTTTATTGATCGGATCATTGTCCGCGTAAGCGTATCGATTTGTGCCGACACCCTCATTTGTCGGATTCCAATCATCGGGCTGAATGAACCGTGCATCGGCTGATGAGACCGTTGAAACAACCGCAAGAACCGCGATAAGAAGGAGACTAATGAGCTGAATTACGTCGATATTTTTAAGTTTGGTCATTAGGGCCTCAATTAAAATAATATCTATCATGAAAAGGAAAATGCGATTGCATCTTATACGCGATTCGCATTTCATTTTCACGCGACGTCTTCTTATACATTCCGCAGTTGAAGCGCCGCACTTCTAATCCCATATCCGTAACCAGAAACAGGAGATGATGAAACGATGAGCCTCGACCCGAACCCAGCCTATGCCGCACCGGACGATTGGCGCGCCTATAGCGGCGTTCTTTCGCGGCGGGTGTTCGCCTTCATCATCGACTACGTGATCGTGCTGCTTTTGTGCATTCCGGCCGCGGTCGTGGTGTTCTTCCTCGGCATCATCACGCTCGGCCTAGGCTTCATGCTCTATCCGGCCCTGTTCGTGATTGTCGCCCTTCTTTATTTCGGGATGACGCTCGGCGGCTCGGCGCAAGCTTCGCCCGGCATGCGCGCCATGGGGCTCGCCATGGTGCGGCTCGACGGCCGGCGGATGGATTTCCTGACCGCCATGGCCCACACGGTGATCTTCTGGATCATCAACTCGGTGCTGACGCCGCTGATTCTGCTCGCCGGCCTGTTCATCGAGCGTTCGCGCCTCGTGCACGACCTGCTGCTCGGCACCGTCGTGGTGCGTACGTCGTAACGATTACGCTACTGGCCGAAAGTTTATGGCATTAGCAGGCTGCCTGTCGCAGCATATGGTTGACGTTTCGCTTTTATGCGCCATGGTATGACATTTACGATCCTGAAGACCGGACTGCCACGACGCAATGAACACGCAGGCAACGCCCTCACCGCAGTTCTACCTGACGGCCCCGGCAGTTTGTCCCTATCTCCCGGGTGAAATGGAGCGAAAGGTCTTCACTCACCTGGTAGGCCCTCGCGCCGCCGAGATGAACGACCTACTGACCCAGGGCGGTTTCCGCCGTTCGCAGAACATCGCCTACCGGCCGGCCTGCGAATCATGCCGCGCATGCATTTCCGTGCGCATCCTCGCTCACGAATTCGAGCCCGTGCGTTCGATGAAACGGGTTCTCGTCACCAATCGCGACGTGATCGCAACGGTCTATCCCGCACAGCCCTCCACGGAACAGTTCTCGCTCTTCCGCCGCTATCTCGACGACCGCCATCAGCGGGGCGGCATGTCGGACATGTCGGCGCTCGACTATGCGATCATGGTCGAGGACACGCATGTCAACACCCGCATCATCGAGTACCGCCGCCGCGAGCCGGGCTCCGGCATCAGCGTCGAGCCGAAGGGCGAACTGCTGGCCGTCGCGCTCACCGACATGATGAGCGACGGCCTGTCGATGGTCTATTCCTTCTTCAATCCGGAATATGAAAAGCGCTCGCTCGGGACGTTCATGATCCTCGACCACATCGCCCGGACCAGGTCGCTCGGCCTGCCGCATGTCTATCTCGGTTACTGGGTGAAGGGTTCGGCGAAGATGGGTTACAAGACCCGCTTCCAGCCGCAGGAACACCTGACCCCGCGCGGCTGGGAAATCTTCGATCCCGCCACGGACATCTGAAATCATCCGATGAACGATCATAAAAAGGGCCTTGTGCTCACCGCCATCGGCGGCCTTGCGCTCTCCTTCGACGTGCCGCTCGTCCGTCTCGGGCATGGCGAGATGTGGTCGACGGTCGCGCTGCGCAGCACGGCGACCTTCGCCGCCGCCATCATCCTGTGGCTGCTCGTCCGGCGCTTCGGATCGACCCGTCCGGCGCTGATCCCCGGAAAAGCGGGGTTTGCCGCCGGGTTCTGCTACGGCATTTCGACGATCGCCTTCCTCGGCGCCGTCTTCAACACGGCGACCGCCAACGTCGTCTTCATCGTTGCCTTCACGCCCATGTATGCCGCCATTCTCGGCTGGCTGGTCCTCAAGGAACGCCCCTCGCCTTCGACGCTCGTCACCATGCTGGTGATGTTTTTCGGCGTCGGCCTGATTGTTTCGGGCGGGCTTGCCGGCGGCCATATCCTCGGCGACATCCTGGCGGCAACGGCCTCGTTCCTGCTGGCCTTAGCGATCACGCTCAGCCGGGCTGCGCGCATCGACATGGGTTTCGTGCCGCTGGTCGCCACCATCATTCCGGCGACGATCGGGCTTTCCTTCGTCGCCAGCAACGGCTTTTCGGTCGCGGACCCCGTCTGGGTGGTGTTCGACGGCGCGATCATGATGCCACTTGCCTTCTGGTGCCTGGCGACCGGCCCGAAATATCTCTCCGGCCCCGAGGTCGGCATGTTCTACCTGCTCGAAACCATCCTCGCACCGATCTGGGTCTGGCTGATCTTTGCCGAAATCCCCTCCGCCCGCACCCTGCTCGGCGGCTCGATCCTCGTGCTGGCGCTGATCGGCTATTCGGCCTGGCAGATGCGGCGGGTGGAGAGGATGCGGGCCAGGGCGGCGGCGTGATTCGAACATTGTAAACGTCACCAATCGGCGTTATAACACCGTTGCAACGAGCAGGAGTTCGAGCAATGAACGTAATTATTCGCAAGATTGGCAACTCCGAAGGCATCATCATTCCGAAGGATGTCTTGGATCGCATGGGCTTGAAAGCTGGCGATAATCTCGAATTGCGTGAGGATAACGGAAATATCGCGCTCGTACCCGAGCAGGCCGATCTGGCAGAACAGCTGAAAGCCGCTCGTTTGGGCATGCAAAAATACCGGGTTGCCCTCAGAGAGCTTGCGAAGTGAAAGCCATAAAATGGCTCTCACGGCAAGCTATTGAGATCATCCATCAAGAGCAACTGGCTGAACACGGCGGCCTGCCCGGCCTTAAGGACGAAAACGCCCTTGAGGCGGCACTTGCGCGCCCACTTCACAAGCATGCTTATGGAGAGGAGGACGCCCTCCGGCTCGCCGCCGCATATCTTTACGGCTTTGCACGCAACCATCCTTTCTCGGATGGCAATAAGCGCACGGCCTATCTATCCGCCTTCACGTTCTTGCTTATCAACGGACATATGATCGAAGCCGAACAGGCCGAAATCATCGAGTTCGTCCTCGCGGTCGCTGCCGGCGAGATCGACGAGGAAGGTGCGACGCGCTTCCTGCGCGATCACACCATTCCCCTCACCTGATCACCCCGCGAACTTCCCGCTCCGCGGAAAGCCCTTCGGAACGGCGCGGCCGGCGGTGGCGCGGTCGGTGATCCATTCAAGCAGTTCGTCCTTGTTGCGGGTGAACGAGCGGCCGGCGCTGTCTTCCCAGGAAAGGCCGTCGGCCATGGTGAAGCAGCGGATGTCGGAAATGCCGCCATCCTTGTAGCGCTGCAGGCGCACGCCCTTGCCGCGGGTCATTTCCGGCAGCTGGGTGAGCGGGAAGACCAGCAGCTTGCGGTTCTCGCCGACGACCGCAACGTGATCGCCCGAGACCGGCACGACCAGCTTGGTCTCGTCGGGCATCGCGACATTCATGATCTGCTTGCCCTTGCGGGTATTGGCGATCATCTCGCTCTCGGCGACGATAAAGCCGTTGCCGGCGGTGGAGGCGACGATCAGCTTGCGCTGCGGATCGTGGACGAAGGCGGTCAGGATGTCCTGGTCGTTCTCCATATCGACGATGATGCGGATCGGCTCGCCATGGCCGCGGCCGCCCGGCAGCTTGTCGGCGCCGAGCGTATAGACCTTGCCGCCCGTCGTGACGAGCAGCAGCTTGTCGGTCGTCTGGGCGGTGAAGGCGATCTTCGGCCCGTCGCCCTCCTTGAAGGTGAGCGTCGAGGTGTCCGAAATGTGGCCCTTCAGCGCACGAATCCAGCCCTTCTGCGAGACGACGACGGTGATCGGTTCCTTCTCGATCATCGACTGGTTGATCGCCTCGATATCGGCATCCGGCGCGTCGGCGAAGGTCGTCAGGCGCGCATAGGGCTTTCCACGGCCCTTGGCGAAGTTCTTGCGGACGTCCTGGATCTCGTGCTCGATCACCCGCCACTGCTTGTCCTCGGAAGCGAGCAGCGTTTCGATATCCGCCTTTTCCTTGGTGAGGTTCTCATGTTCGGTGCGGATTTCGAATTCTTCGAGCTTGCGCAAGGCGCGAAGCCGCATGTTGAGGATCGCCTCGACCTGGATGTCGGAGAGCGACCAGCGCTCCATCATCACAGACTTCGGTTCGTCCTCCTCGCGGATGATGCGGATCACCTCGTCGATATTGAGGTAGGCGATCAGCAGGCCGCCGAGGATTTCCAGGCGCCGGTCGATCGCCGCCAGGCGGAAACGCGAGCGGCGGACCAGCACGTCGCGGCGATGCGCCAGCCATTCCAGCAGCACTTCGTTGAGCGCCATCACCTTGGGCACCCGGCCCATGGAGAGCACGTTCATGTTGAGCGGCAGACGGGTTTCCAGCTCGGACAGCTTGAACAGCGATTCCATCAGCAGGGTCGCATCGACCGTGCGGCTCTTCGGCACCAGCACGACGCGCACGTCTTCGGCCGATTCGTCGCGCACGTCTTCGAGAAGCGGCAGTTTGCGGGCGAGCAGCAGTTCGGCGATCTTTTCGATCAGGCGCGATTTCTGCACCTGGAACGGAATTTCGGTGACGACTATCTGGTAGCCGCCGCGGCCGAGATCCTCGATGATCCAGCGGGCACGCACGCGAAAACCGCCGCGGCCGGTCTTGTAGGCCTCGACGATCGACTCTCGGCTGTCGATGATGATGCCGCCGGTCGGCAGATCGGGGCCTTCGATGCCGCCCTTGGCCGGCTCGGCCGGATCCGCCATCAGGTCTTCGATGGTCGCGGCCGGGTTCTTAATCAGGTGCAGCGCCGCGTCGCAGAGTTCGTGGACATTGTGCGGCGGGATCGACGTCGCCATGCCGACCGCAATGCCCGACGTGCCGTTGGCCAGCAGGTTCGGGAAGGCGCCGGGCAAGACGACCGGTTCCGAATTCGATTCGTCGTAGGTATCGCGGAAATCCACCGCGTCCTGGTCGATGCCTTCGAGCAGCAGTTCGGAAACCGCCGTCATCTTCGATTCGGTGTAACGCATCGCGGCAGGGCTATCGCCGTCGATATTGCCGAAATTGCCCTGGCCGTTGACGAGCGGATAACGCTGGGAGAAATCCTGTGCAAGGCGCGCCAGCGCATCGTAGATCGACTGGTCGCCGTGCGGATGGAAGTTACCCATCACTTCGCCGACGATCTTGGCGCATTTGCGGAAGGCGGCGTTGGGGCGCAGACCCATCTCGCTCATCGCGTAGACAATGCGGCGGTGGACGGGTTTCAGGCCGTCGCGCACGTCCGGCAGCGCCCGGTGCATGATGGTGGAAAGCGCATAGGCGAGGTAGCGCTCTTCGAGCGCTGCTTTCAGATCGACCGGCAGGATGTTGTCGCCGCCGTCGCCGCCGGGTGGTGTCAGATTTTTTCCCATGGGCCTTGACTAGCGGAAAGCCCGATTCTCGGCAAGAAAGTCCGGGCGACAGCCTGTGGATGAAGGCTTTTCCCAAGCGGAAATCAGCGTTTGGTTTACCCTGAATCGTCAGCCGCAATTTTGACGAAAGGAATGTGGAACACAGCCATAAACCTTTTACCCGGCTTGCCTATAAGGTGCCGCGAACAAGCAGACCGAACTATCGCCAAACCCTAACGATCGCGGGCCGGATCATTGCCCGCCAGGAGGAACTTCGATGCAATACTCCACCAAGGCCCGACTGCTGCTCGCCGGCGTAGCGCTTTCGACTTTCGCCGGCCCGGCATTCGCGCTCGACGGCAACGATCTCGTCGCCAAGATCAACAGCGCGCTCTCGATCCAGGGCGGCGCCGGTTTCTCGGCCGAGAAGGCCACCGTCAGCGGGTCGGACGTCACGCTCACCAATGCCAAGTTCCTGGTCCAGGCCGGCAAGCAGAGCCTGCCGCTCGGCACCGTCAAGTTCGAGGGCGTCGAAGAGGATAATGGCGGCTATACGGTCGAGACGGTCACCTTCGACAACGTCAACGCCACCCAGGACAAGACCGTATTCACCGCCTCGGACATCTCGATCAGCGGCCTTACCGTGCCGGCCAATGCGACCGGCGACAGCCTTGATGCGGTCCTGCTCTATGATGAAGCCCATGTCGGCAAGATAGCGGCCACCGTCGACAGCAAGCCGGCCTTCTCGGTCGACGAGGTGAACGTCACGACGGAGGTCGCCGACGACAATTCCTCCATCGGCTTCGACCTCCAGGCCAACGGCATCAAGAGCGACCTCAGCCTCGTCGACGACGCGCAGGCCAAGGACACGCTGCAGCAGCTCGGCATCACCTCGCTTGACGGCAAGATCGCCATGTCCGGCGCCTGGACCCTCAAGGACGGCACGCTGGATATCGACGAATACGCTCTCGATTTCGCCAAGGTCGGCCGCCTCAACCTCGCCTTCAGCATGTCCGGCTACACGCTCGACTTCATCAAGTCGGCGAACGAGACCGCCAAGGCGATGGAAGCCAATCCGAACAAGGAAGAAGCCCAGCAGGCCGCAGGCCTTGCCATGCTCGGCCTGATGCAGCGCCTCACCTTCAACAGCGCCGAGATCCGCTTCGAGGATGCCGGCATCACCAAGAAGGCGCTCGACTATGCCGGCAAGAGCCAGGGCACCACGGGCGAAGCCATGGCGCAGATGCTGAAGGGCATGACGCCGCTGATGCTGGCGCAGTACAACGTGCCGGAACTGCAGAACATGGTGAGCGCTGCCGTCAACACCTATCTCGACAAGCCGGGCAGCTTGACGATCAGCGCGGAACCGGCCAATGCCGTGCCCTTCCCGATGATCATGGGTGCCGCCATGGGCGCCCCAAACACGCTGCCAAACGTTCTCGGCGTCAAGGTCACCGCCAACGACTGAGGCCGCCAAGCCTGGTTCAACGAGCCCCGGCGAGAGATCGCCGGGGCTTTTCTTTTAGTGGGCCGAGGAACCCGTCATCGAGGCATGGTCCTTGTCATGGAGTGCGAAGCGGTCGATCATTCCGGCGCTCGCCTCGTTGGCGCCCCGCACGGTCACGTCCACACCTCGACGGCGGCATTTGAGGACGACGTCGTCCAGCGCTCCCACCGCGGAAATGTCCCACAGATGCGCGCCGCTTACGTCGATCAGCACGTTTGCCAACGGCTCCTCGAAGTCGAAGGACTTGAGCAGGCTTTCTGCGGAGGCAAAGAAGATCTGCCCCTCCACATGATAGGTTCGGACACGACCGTCCGAGGAGAGCTCCGAGCGGACACGGAAGAGTCGCGCCACCTTGCCGGCGAAGAAGATGCCGGAGAGCAGGACACCGACCAGAACGCCTTTCGACAGGTCCTGCGTGGCGAGAACGGTCGCGACGGTCGCCAGCATGACGATCGACGAGGTTCCCGGATGGCGCTTGAGATCGACCACGGACTTCCACGAGAACGTGCCGATCGAGACCATGATCATTACCGCCACGAGTGCCGCCACCGGCACCACCCTCAACACATCGTCGAGCACGAGCAACAGCACCAGCAGGAAAGCGCCGGCGACGAAGGTCGACAGCCGCCCTCGCCCACCCGACGTAACGTTGATCACAGACTGGCCGATCATCGCACAGCCGCCCATGCCGCCGAACAGCGCCGCGACGATATTGCCGGAGCCCTGGCCGAAACACTCCTGGCTCTTGCTGCTCGTCGTATCCGTCATGTCGTCGACGATCTGCGCAGTCAGCAGGGATTCCAGGAGGCCGACGGCGGCAAGCGCGACGGAGTAAGGAAAGATGATCCGCAGCGTTTCGAAGGTCAGCGGCACCTGCGGCCAGCCGAAGGCCGGCAGTGACGTCGGCATTTCCCCGAGATCGGCGACGGTATGGACGTTAATGCCGAAGACGAGTGCCACGACCGTGACCACGATGATTGCGACCAGCGGCGACGGGACCACCTTCGTCACGTAGGGGAACAGATAAATGACCGCAAGCGCCACAGCGATCAGCACATAAGTCACGTTCGGAACGTTGATGAGCTGCGGGATCTGGGCGACGAAGATCAGGATCGCCAGCGAATTGACGAAACCGGTCATCACCGAGCGCGACACGAAACGCATCAGCCGCCCGATCTTCAGGAAGCCGGCGAGGATCTGAAGCAGCCCCATCAGGATCGTCGCTGCAAACAGATATTGGATGCCGTAGTCGCGAACCAGCGGCCCCATCAGCACGGCAGTCGCTGCGGTCGCAGCCGAGATCATCGCCGGACGTCCGCCGGTCAGCGCGGTGACGCAGGCGATTGCCACCGAGGCGAACAGGCCGACCTTGGGATCGACGCCGGCGATGACCGAAAAACCGACGGCTTCCGGAATGAGCGCCAGCGCCACGACGACGCCGGAGAGAACGTCGCCGCGAATATTGGAAAACCATTCGCGGCGGTAGGCGGAAATTCTGTTCATGAGGAGTCGTTTCGCAAAAAATCGCATCCGCCGGGAGGGTTATCCAGGTGTGGCCAAACGTCTGTTGAGGCTGATGCTTTGCGTTGTCCGGCGGATCGGCGGCCGGAAGAGCCACCCGGGAGTCACACCCGAGTCCTTGTGATGGCAAACCATAGAGGGTCGGATGCTGCGGCGCAATGTCACGAACAGAAAACCCGGCGATCGCTCGCCGGGTTCTTGTTGCTCGAAAAGAGGCGGATGAAATTATTCCAGAACCTGGATGACGGTTCGGGTCTGCGGATTGACGATAACGCGTCGATCGTTGACGACCGTGTAGGCGTAATCGTCGTAACCATCGACCCTGCGCACTTCTACCGTCTCCGGCAGGGCGGCGCCGACAGCGATCTCTCCCTCGTAGGAGATTGATGGAACGCTCTGCTCCATGACGTAGGTTCGGACCTGGCCGGGCAGGATGACCGTCGAATTGGTCGTGACCGGATCCTGGGTGATGATCGTCGTCTGGGCGTAAGCCGCGCCCGAGAGTGCGATCAGGACCGCCGATGCGGCCAGTAGGGTCTTGCGCATGTCTTTTTCTCCCTGTGCTTCTGCTGTTCTAACAACACAAGCGCGCGGATATGGTTCCCCTATTCGCTTGACGCACGGGACGCCTGGACGGCATCCTGACGCCCCAGGCGGGCGAGCGGCACCATTGGGTGACGAGGCGGGGACCGGCAACCGGGCATGGGCAGATGTTTTTTGTCACTCACAGGATCGTCCCTCTCCGAGGCCCCCTAAATAACGGTGTCTTTAGCGGAGGTTTTGCCCCATGAATTTGCCAATCCAGCCATCGACCCGGATATTCTGCCCCAGCATCGACGCGGCGATCGATAACGCACTCGCCTCCAGGCGCCTGGTCGGTACCGTCGTGATGGTCGCCAAGGACGGCGAGGTCATCTACCGCCGCGCCGCCGGTTTTGCGGACCGTGAGGCAGGGTTGCCAGCCAGCGAGGACACGATCTTCCGGCTGGCCTCGATCACCAAGCCGATCGTCACCATCGCCGCCATGCGGCTGATCGAACAGGACCGCATCGGCCTCGATGATCCGGTGACGAAATGGCTGCCGGACTTCCGGCCCCGCCTCGAGGACGGCTCAGAACCCGTGATCCTCATCCGGCATCTTCTCACCCACACGTCCGGCCTCAGCTATTGTTTCGAGCGGGATGATGGACCTTATGTCCGCGCCGGCGTCTCCGACGGCGTCGATCAGCCGGGCCTTTCGCTCGACGAGAACCTGCGCCGCATCGCCTCGGTGCCGCTGCTCTTCGCCCCCGGCACCGGCTGGCAATATTCGGTCTCGATGGACGTTCTCGGCGGCGTCATCGAAAAAGAGACCGGCAAGCGCCTCGGCGAGGCCGTTGCCGAACTGGTAATGCGGCCGCTCGGCCTCTTCGATACCGGCTTCACCGTCACCGACCGCAGCCGGCTCGCGGCCCCTTACGTCGACGGTTCGCCCGAACCGAAGCGGATGGGCGAGACCGAGAAGGTTCGCGCCCTCACTGGCACCGTGACCTTCGCCCCCGACCGCATCTTCGACCTCGCCTCGTTCCATTCCGGCGGCGGCGGCATGGCCGGGATCGCCTCCGACGTGTTGACCGTGCTCGAAACCATCCGCAAGGGCGGCGCGCCGCTGCTGTCCGAAAAGACGGTGAGCGCGATGATGACCAACCAGATCGGCGACCTGCTGGAGCCTGCCCGGCCGGGTTTCGGATTCGGTTTCGGCTGGGCGATCGTGCGCGATCCTGCAAAGGCCGGCCTGCCGGTCTCCCCCGGCTCGCTGCAATGGGGCGGCGTCTACGGCCACCACTGGTTCATGGACCTGACGCGGAAAATCACGCTGGTGGGACTGACCAATACGACGCTCGAAGGCATGTCGGGCCAGTTCACGCTGGACCTGAAAAAGGCCGTCGCCTCCGACCTTTAGGCCGGCCATCCTCAGAGATTGAATCAAAAAGCCCGGCACTTGGCCGGGCTTTTCGTTCTTTGGAGAACTCAGTCCTTCTTCGGCGTCGGCATGACGCGGATGGCGAGTTCGCGCAGCTGCTGCGGCGTGGCCGGCGACGGAGCACCCATCAAGAGATCCTGTGCCTGCTGGTTCATCGGGAACAGCGTCACTTCGCGCAGGTTCTTGGCGCCGACTAGCAGCATGACGATACGGTCGATGCCGAAGGCAGCGCCGCCATGCGGAGGCGCGCCGTACTGGAAGGCGCGGTACATGCCGCCGAACCGGTCCTCGACATCGGTCTGGCTGAGGCCGACCTTTTCGAAGGCCTTGACCATCAGTTCCGGCGACTGGTTACGGATCGAACCGGAGGCGATTTCGAAGCCGTTGCACACCGCGTCATACTGGAAGGCCTTGATCGTCAGCGGATCCTGGTTTTCCAGCGCCTCGATGCCGCCCTGCGGCATGGAGAACGGGTTGTGGGCGAAATCGAGCTTCTTGTCTTCCTCGCTCCATTCGTAGAACGGGAAGTCGACGATCCAGCACATGTCGAAACGGTCGCGGTCGACGAGGTTCAGTTCCTCGCCGGCGCGGGTGCGGGCTTCGCCTGCAAACTTGTAGAACTTGGCCGGATCGCCGGCGACGAAGAAGCAGGCGTCGCCGTCATCAAGGCCGAGCTGGGTGCGGATCGCCTCAGTGCGTTCCTCGCCGATGTTCTTGGCGAGCGGGCCGGCGCCTTCGAGCTTGTCGCCTTCCTTGCGCCAGAAGATGTAGCCGAGGCCCGGCTGGCCGGTCGACTGCGCCCAGGCGTTCATGCGGTCGCAGAATGCGCGGCTACCGCCGGTCTTGGCCGGGATCGCCCAGACTTCGACCTTCGGGTTCGAGGCGATCATGCTCGCGAACACCTTGAAGCCGGAGCCGGCGAAATGGTCGGTGACGGCCTGCATCTCGATCGGGTTGCGCAGGTCCGGCTTGTCGGAACCGTATTTGCGGATCGCCACGTCATAGGGAATGCGCGGCCAGTCCTTGGTGACCGGCTTGCCTTCGGCGAACTGTTCGAACACGCCGGTCATGACCGGACCCATCGTGTTCCAGACGTCTTCCTGGGTGACGAAGCTCATTTCCAGGTCGAGCTGGTAGAACTCGCCCGGCAGGCGGTCGGCGCGAGGGTCTTCGTCGCGGAAGCAGGGAGCGATCTGAAAATAACGGTCGAAACCGGCAACCATCAGCAGCTGCTTGTACTGCTGGGGCGCCTGCGGCAGCGCGAAGAACTTGCCCTCATGGATGCGGCTCGGCACCAGGAAGTCGCGAGCACCTTCCGGCGACGACGCGGTCAGGATCGGCGTCGAATATTCGGCGAAACCGATCTCACCCATGCGGCGGCGCATGTCGGAGATGATCTGGGTGCGCTTGACGATGTTCCTGTGCAGGGTCTCGCGGCGCAGGTCGAGGAAGCGGTACTTGAGGCGCACGTCTTCCGGATAGTCAGGTTCGCCGAACACCGGCAGCGGCAGTTCCTTGGCGGCGGAAAGCACTTCGATCTCCTGGGCGTAGAGTTCGATCTCGCCGGTCGCCATGCCCTTGTTGACGGTGTCTTCCGAGCGCGCCTTGACGAGGCCGTCGATGCGGATCACCCATTCGCCGCGAACGATCTCGGCGGTCTTGAAGGCGGGGCTATCCGGATCGGCGACGACCTGGGTCATGCCGTAATGGTCGCGAAGGTCGATGAACAGCACGCCGCCGTGATCTCGCACGCGATGCACCCAGCCGGACAGGCGGACGGTCGATCCGACGTCGGACTTCTTGAGGGCGGCACAGGTATGGCTGCGGTAACGGTGCATTTCAGTATCCTGGACGGTTAAGTTTTGCGGTCTTTTGGCGTGCGTAGCACGGCCTGCCGGCTTTATGGAAAATCGGCGGGAAAAGCGCATGATGGACATGCTTTGTCAAGGCAGAACCGATCTGCCGCCCAAAACGCCGATGCGAAATGACGGGACATCCAGCCGCGGTCAGCGTGCCGCGGCAGTCCCGAACAGGCCGCGCATCGCCCTCTCCATGAGGCGCTCACATTAGAAAGACCAAGCGTGTCGCTTATCGCTGGCCCTGCCGATGGTTCGGGATATAGAACGGGTAGAGCCATCCAAAACCTCTCCCGATTCCCGTGCAAAGCCCTCCCGATGAGCCATATCCGTCCGCTGATCCCCCTCCTCGTCACCGCAGGCATCCTCATCGGCGGCAACGGACTTCAAGGAACATATATCGCGCTGCGCGGCTCGGCCGAAGGGTTTTCACCCTCGACCATCGGCATGATCGGCGCCGGCTACAGCATCGGTTTCGCCTTCGGCTGCATGTACGTGACGCGGCTGCTCCGGCAGATCGGCCATATCCGCACCTTCTCGGCGATGGCGGCGGTCACAGCATCGGCTTCAATCGGCATGTCGATGATCATCGACCCGACCTTCTGGTTCGCGATGCGCTTCGTGATCGGCATTGCGGTCGCCAGCCTGTTTGCGACGGTCGAGAGCTGGATCAACGCCAAGGTCACCAATGCCAACCGGGCGCGCACGCTATCCGTCTACCGTTTCGTCGACCTCGGCTCGGTGACGGTGGCGCAATACATCATCCCGACGGTCGGCATCGAAGGGCCGATCATCTTCAACATCATCGCGATTGCACTGATCCTGTCGCTGGTGCCGATCTCGATTGCCGACAAGTCGAGCCCGGCGCCGCCGGAAACGATCGCCTTCAACCTCAAGGCCGTCTGGCGGATTTCGCCGCTTGCGGTCGTGGGCGTCATTTCGGTCGGCCTGTCGATGGCGGCCTTCCGCAATATCGGGCCGATCTATGCGGCAGAGATCGGCATGAGCATCACCTCGATCGCCACCTTCATGAGCGCCGGCATCATCGGCGGCGTGGTGCTGCAATATCCGCTCGGCATCTATTCCGACCGGCTCGACCGGCGCCGCGTCATCCTGTGGACGACGATCGGCTCGATCATCACCGGCGCCTATCTCTCCTTCGGGGCCGGCACCAGCGAGACCGCCAATATCGTCAGCGTCTTCCTGTTCGGCGCCTTTTCGATGCCGCTCTATTCGCTGTGCTCGGCGCATGGCAACGACTATGCCAAGCCCGGCGAGCACGCGCTGGTCTCGGCGGGCCTCTTGTTCTACTGGTCTGTCGGCGCGACGATCGGGCCGCTGCTCGCCTCGATCCTGCTGCAATATCTCGGGCCGCGTGCCTTTTTCGCCTATACCTCGTTCATCTTCCTGGGCTTCATGATCTTCACGCTGAGGCGCATGCGGGCGCGTGCCTCCGTGCCTCCGTCGGAGCGATCCTGGCGCTTTCGTGCATTGCTTCGGACCTCGGCTTATTTCAACAGGCTCGCCAGCCCGCCCGATAAAGACGAGCGCGAATAAGGGTTAAACACCGTTGCGTATTGACATATGCGGCCGGAAGGAGAAGGAAGGTTGATCACCCTCATGTGAATGAAACGATGATCCAAACGACCGCTGCACTCGAAGAAGCCTGCATCCAGCTGGCCCAATCGGACTTCATCACTATCGACACCGAGTTCCTCAGGGAAACGACCTTCTGGCCCGAGCTGTGCCTCATCCAGATGGCGAGCCCGACGGTGGAAGTCCTCGTCGATCCGCTCGCCAAGGGGCTGAGCCTGAAACCCTTCTTCGAGCTGATGGCCAATCCCGCCGTCACCAAGGTGTTTCACGCCGCCCGCCAGGATATCGAAATCATCCACCATCTCGGCAATCTGGTGCCGCATCCGATCTTCGACACGCAGGTCGCCGCCATGGTCTGCGGCTTCGGCGACTCTGTCTCCTACGACCAGCTCGTCAACCGCATCAAGGGCGAGAATCTCGACAAGTCCTCGCGCTTCACCGACTGGAGCCGCCGGCCGCTTTCCGACAAGCAGCTCGAATATGCGCTGGCCGACGTCACCCATCTGCGCGACGTCTATCTCTTCCTCAAGGCCCAGCTCGAACGGGAAGGCCGCGCGCTGTGGCTGACCGAGGAAATGGCCGTGCTGGAATCCCCCGGCACCTATGACCTGCATCCGGACGACGCCTGGGTGCGCCTCAAGTCGCGGCTGCGCAAGCCGGCCGAACTCGCCGTCCTGAAATACGTCGCCGCCTGGCGCGAGCGCGAAGCGCGCAACCGCAATGTGCCGCGCTCCCGCGTGCTGAAGGACGACGCGATCTACGAGATCGCCCAGCAGCAGCCGAAGGACGTGGAAGCCATGTCGCGGCTCCGCACCATTCCGAAAGGCTGGGAGCGCTCCGCCTCCGGCACCGCCATCATCGAAGCGGTCAATGCCGCGCTCGCCCTGCCGAAGACCGAGATGCCGCATGCGCCGAAACATGTGCATGTCCCGGAAGGGACCGCGGCCGCCGTCGAGCTGCTCAAGGTTCTCCTGAAGCTGATCTCCGACAAGCAGGGCGTCGCCGCCAAGATCATCGCCAATACGGACGATCTCGAAAGGATCGCCGCCGAGGGCGAGGCAGCCGATGTCGGAGCCTTGCATGGCTGGCGCCGCGACCTTTTCGGCGACACCGCGCTCAAATTGATCAGCGGCGGCGTGGCACTGCGCTTCGTCAACAAGAAGGTCGAGGCGGTGGAGCTTTAAGGGTTATGCCCCAATCGCTTGCCCCTAAGACCGCCCGGCATTTCTTGACAAGCGCCCTGCCCCATATCCCCGGCGACTATGTGGGCAAACACTGGCTGGCGAGCTTCGCCACCCTAGCGCTCGAAGCATGAACGGCAGGATGAGGCTTCTCCCATCCTCTCGCCTGCTGGTGGCGATTGCCGTCTTCCTGTCGCTGCTTCTCATCGCCCTGATGGAAGCGTCAGGGTTCGGGGCCTTTTCGCCGCTCTGGAACCGCCCGATCGTCCGGGTGATCTGCGCCGCCAACCTGCTCGTCGGCCTGGCGGGCCTGATGACGGCGAAGCACGTCGCCTGGATCAACTACCTGCTCCTCGGCGTCACCACTTATGTCGTGGCCTCGACCACGCCGATCGCGGCGCTCTGGATCATTCCGAGGACTGCGTTCCTCGCCGTCAGGCATGCATTTTCGAGCCTTTGGTGATCTTGTCGACGATCTTCTTGTCAGTCCTGATCGCGATGCCCACCAGCTTCGCATCCTCCGGCGAGAACTGCGCAAAGACCTCGCGGTTGGCCGCATCATGGCCGGTCGAGAACATTTCCTCGATATAGGCCGACGTCGTCACCTCCCGTTCCAGCGAGCGCCGGTGGATGGTGCGCAGCGTCTCCTGGTCGGCGGTCAGCACCACGATCGGCTGGATGCTCATCGGATTGTAGACATGACCCGCCGCATCCCGATATGCTTGGCCGATGATCGCGGGATTTTGCGCGATGATGCCGCTCGTCAGAAACGCGGTCACATTGAGCTCCTGCCAGGGGGCGAGGTCATCGCGAAGCACGATCGCGATCTTGGTATCGAACATGAAGAACAACTCCGTCGAAGGTTATGCGAGAACTGACGAGATAGCGGCAGCCGATGCCGCGGGTCTTGAACGTTCGTGCAGCGCCGCAAGCACGTCTGGCGGCAGCTCCGATGCTATGCCTGACGGCAGCGCAAGGGGCGCGCCTGATGGCATCGTCCAGGCGCCCTCCTCACGCGGCATCGAGCGGATCGAGGCACGGTTCCACGGGCTCGGTTTCGCGCCGCATCGCCACGACACCTATGCGATCGGGCTGACGCTTTCCGGCGTGCAGACCTTCCAGTATCGCGGTGCCGCCCGCGCCAGCCTGCCCGGCAATGTCATCGTGCTGCATCCGGACGAGGTGCATGACGGTGCGGCCGGCACCGACGCCGGGCTGCGCTACCGCATGCTCTACCTGCCGCCGGAGCGGCTGATCGAGGCGGCCGGCGGTTCGCGCGGCCTGCCCTTCGTGCCGGATCCCATCATAGCGGATGCGGAATTCCGGCAGTGTCTTGTCGAAGCCCTGGACGATCTCGCGGCCGAGCCGCAGGAGCTGCTGCTCGACGACCTGATCGGCCGCATGGCAACAAGCCTCTGGCGCCATGCGGACGGCAAGGGTGGTGCGCCGGGCACGCCGCGCGCGCAGCAGGCGGTTCTGCGCTGCCGCGATTACCTGCGGGCGAATTCGGACCGCACGGTTTCCTCCGAGGAACTTGAGGAGGTGAGCGGCTTCGACCGCTACACGACAGCAAGACAGTTCCGGAAACTTCTGGGAACGAGCCCGCACCGCTACCTCGTCATGCGCCGGCTCGATCGGGCAAAGATCATGCTGTCGGAAGGCTGCAGCCTGGCGGATGTCGCGGTCGATACGGGCTTTGCCGATCAGGCGCATTTCACCCGTCATTTCAAGAAGACATTCGGCATGACGCCTGGCCGCTGGATGGCGCTCAAGCGTAGCGCCTAAGTTCCCGTGGCATTTGTGAAATTACCGTCATCAAAGCTTCACCGAAGCGTCAATCTTCCATCACCTCACCGTCATGCACTCGCCTTAACCGGTTGGCGTCTTCGACACGCCAACCAACAGGTGATCCCATGACCAAAATTCTGTTCGCTACCGTGGCGCTTGCCGCGCTGATCGGCGGCTCCGCTTCCGCCGACGACAAGGTATTCCCGGCCAAGCTCACCGGCCAGGCGATCCTGCCGGCCAACACGGTCGTTCCGGCTCCGGCTGATGCGCCGGCGTTCCTCAAGACTTCCGGCAAGTTCACCACCGCCGACCGCAAGCGCACGGAAGCCCTCGGCACCCTGCCGGGCAAGGACGGCGCCCGCGTCACCGACGTCAAGCTGCCGCTCGACGGCCAGCCTGTCCAGGGTTTCTCCGGCATCAAGACCATGGCCGACGGCACGTTCTGGACGCTGTCGGACAACGGTTTCGGCGGCAAGAGCAATTCCTCCGACGCCATGCTGTTCCTGCACCAGATGAAATTCGACTGGGCCGCCAACAAGGCCGAAGTCGTCAAGAACGTCTTCCTCTCCGACCCGAACAAGATCGCGCCGTTCCCGATCGTTACGGAAGCCTCGGAGACCCGTTACCTCACCGGCGCCGATTTCGACATCGAATCGATCCAGCCGGTCGCCGACGGCTTCTGGCTCGGCGACGAGTTCGGCCCCTACCTCATCAAGGTCGACATGCAGGGCCGCCTGACCGACGTCGTATCGACGCTCGTCGATGGCAAGCCGGTGACGTCTCCCGATAGCCCGCTCGTCCAGCTGCAGGCCAACCCGGTCGCCAAGGCACCGGTCTTCAACGTGAAGCGCTCCGGCGGCTACGAAGGCCTCGCCATGTCCAAGGACGGCGGCAAGCTCTACGGCCTGCTCGAAGGCCCGCTCTACAAGGAAGACGGCAAGGTCGAAGACGCAGACGGGCTGACCGCGCTGCGGGTCATCGAGTTCGACGTTGCCTCCAAGAAGTGGACCGGCCGCTCCTGGCTTTACCCGCTCTCCAAGGGCGGCGAGGCGATCGGCGATTTCAACATGATCGATGCGACCACCGCTCTGGTCATCGAGCGCGACAACGGCGCCGGCACCGCCGACAAGCCCTGCGCCGACCCGGCAAAGCCGGAGCCGACCTGCTTCAACGCACCTGCCAAGCACAAGCGCGTCTACAAGATCGAAATGACCGACGCCAATGTCGGCAAGGCCGTCCGCAAGATCGGCTATATCGACCTGATGAACATCCAGGACCCGGACAACAAGAAGAAGGCCGGCAGCGTCGCCGGCGTCTATGATATGCCGTTCGTGACGATCGAGAACGTCGACGTCATCGACGCCACCCACATCATCATCGGCAACGACAACAACCTCCCCTTCTCCGCCGGCCGCGCCGTCGACAAGGCCGACAACAACGAGTTCAGCGTACTCGAAGTCGGTGAGTTTTTGGCTGCGAAGTAGGCAGCAGACGTCCAAAAAGCGAAGAGCGTCCGGTGAAAGCCGGGCGCTCTTTTTGCTTGGGGCACGGAGATAGAGCAGCCCGGCGATTCACGAGGACCATTCATCCATAAAATGGCACAATGTTATGTATTTCGCACATCTACAGCAATAATCCGTATTGAGATAGGGTGTCCATCATTGAGGCGGCGGCATGGGCCGACAGCTCTTGCCGCAGCGTGAGCTTGCCTGCGTGGTTGGCAGCCGATGACTGGAAAGGTCTAAACTCAAAGATGTCCAAAAAAGAAAAGCCACTTATCGCGATTGTCGGGGCAACGAGCAAACAGGGGCGAAGCGTAGCCGCGGCACTTCTTCGTAGCGAGCGTTTCCGTGTACGTGCTTTAACCCGGAAAAAGGATTCAGCTGCGGCTTTAAGCCTGGAGAAACTCGGTGCCGAAATCGTCACTGCCCCTCTCGAACCTGGCTTTAAGATGGATCTCATTGCTGCATTCAAAGGCGCGGATGGCGCATTTCTGATGACGCCACCCATCGCCCCGCCGCAGACAACCGAGGCTCCTCTCGGCCGAGAACTGGCCGATGCCGCAGCTGAGGCAGGTGTCGGGCATATTGTTTTCAGCACCCTCGAGAATGTCGACAAGATCTCCGGCGGGACGAAGTACGCCCCGCACTTTACCGACAAAGCGTGCGTTGCAGACTACATTCGCGGCCTGCCGATCTCTCATTCCTTCATAATGCTGGCATTCTTTTACACGAACCTTCTCGAGTATTATGTGCCGCGCATGGAGGGGGATACTCTCCTCTTGCCGGTTTATCTTCCTGAGGATTTCCGAGCTCCTTTTGTCGATCCGCTCACTGCGACAGGGCCGGTTGTCCTCGAGATTTTTTCAAATCCCGGGCCTTACAATGGGAAAACTCTGCCGATCGTCGGCGATATTATTTCTCCGCGCGAGATGATCGAAACTTTTCAGCGCGTGACCGGCCTTAAAGCTGAGTATCGAAACGCGTTCACCAGGGATGGGCTTCTGCAATATTTTCCGGAGTTTGCCGCTAACGAACTTCTCGTGCGAGAACTTCTAGGGATGGTCGAGTATGCTGTCGAATATGGTTATTTCGGCAAAGAGCATGATCTCGAATGGAGTCGTCGTCTGAACCCCGATATGCTCAACTGGGAACAGTATCTGCGGACGACGGGGTGGCGTGGCCATAGGCGATCTTTCGGCCTCTGATTCACGATGACCGGATTCCTGGTAACTCAGAAACCTTAGCGACAAGAAAGTCGGCGAGAAGCCGGACGCGTGCAATGGCTGCACGATCTGGAACGATAAGCAAGCTCACCGGGACCGGTGGAGGACGATAGTCCCCAAGCACGATCTCGAGCTGACCGTCGTCCAGAAGGTCGTCGACCAGCCAGATATGCGCAGGACCAATGCCGCGTCCGGCGGCAAAGGCCTGGCGTGCGGCAAGCCCGTGATCGACGCGCAACTTCCCACCGACTGGTATCATTAGGCTTGTGCCATCGTGAGAGAAAAGAATGATCTGATCGCTCCCAGCAACATTCGACATCACGACCGTTTCGAACCGCGACAGATCGGCTGGATGCTCAGGCCGTCCGTGAACGGACAAATAATTCGGAGCACCCACCAGCAGCCGATGGCTTTCTCCCAGCGCATGAAGCTTCATCGAGCTGTCAGTGAGAGGCCCAAGACGGAGCGCAATGTCAACGCCTTCGCGAACTAGGTCGATGCGCTCGTCGGTCAGGTTGAGATCGACCTTGATGTCCGGATGCTTGTCCTGGAATTCAAAGATAAGGCGGGTAATGTGCATCACGCCGAGCGCTGCAGTACAGGAAAGCCTAACTGTACCCGCCGGGGCCTGACGGGCATTTCTCACTTCTTCGGCAGCCTGCTCGACCAGACGCAATATCTGACGGCAATTCGTATAATAACGGCTGCCTTCGTCCGTAAGGGTCACGCGACGTGTGGTTCGGCTGAGCAGAGATACGCCGACTGCGTCTTCAAGTTCATTAAGGTGCCGTGTCACGGTCGATTGACCGACACCGAGTTCTCTTGCGACTAGCGACAGGTTGCCGCGTTCGGCGACGCGAACAAAGGTGCGCATTCGGTCAAGAGACAATCCCGCGTTATCCATTTTTCAGCACAACAATCCTCATTCTGCCCCAATAGGGAATAATCTTGCCTGTGCCTAGTTCGAAGCGCATAACTCGGCCTTTTCGAACACAGTCCGTTCACAGCTCTTCCACTCATCGCTATGCGAGCCGAGATTCTCGCCGAAGTCTGGATATCGCGCCGGCATCAATGGCTCTTATCTGCTCCGCGACATCGGCTGGTGGTTCCAGCGCCCTAACCGTTTCAGGGTCGGCGGTCATGGGCGATCCGGCGAATGGAGGTTCAGGCGCATATTCCATCATCAACTGGATTTTCCGCGCAACCTCTTCACCTGCCAGCTTGGCGGCCATGACCAAGCCAAGGTCGATACCTGCCGTCACGCCGCCACCGGTGGCCCGCGTCCGGTCAAGTACGACCCGCCGGTTTACGGGAATTGCTCCGAAAGTTGAGAGCCGATGCAGCGCCGTCCAGTGAGTGGTGCACTCGTAGCCCTGAAGCAGACCAGCGGCAGCAAGCACCAGCGTGCCTGTGCAGGCAGCCATCAGGAACTGGCAGCCGGGTTCCTGGCGACGTAGAAACGAGAGAAGGCGTTCGTCCTGCATCGCATCCAGATGGCCGGGCCCGCCCGGAACAACCACGATGTCGAGCTGACCGCATGCTTCAAGCAGCATGCTTGGGACAATACTCAGTCCGCTCGCACTTCGAACGGGAGCGTGTCCGTCAGCCAGCAAATGGCAACGGGTATTGGGCAGCCGCGTCAGAACTTCCCAGGGGCCGGTCAAATCAAGCTGGGTCAGCCCGTCAAACAGGACAAAGCCGATCTCACGAGGGCGCGCGTTCAGAGACATCGAATCTTGCTCAGCCGATTAAACGGGGTGATGTTGGTTCGCGAGCATACACGAGAAAATACTGTTGGACGCAACCTGACAATTTCCACTGCCCTGCCGCAAAGCAGCCGCTCTCCTGCCCTACCCGCCGTCCGCCCTACTCGAACCGGAACGCCAGCCGCTTGCCCGTCAGCCTCGCCAGCTGCTGCAGACGGCCGTCCAGCCGCTCGCCGGCAAAATTGCGGTAGGCGGAAGGCACCACGAATTCGAGGTCGAGATCCGGCTCGGAGGACGGGCGGAAGGTCAGGTGATCGACGAGGCCCGGCATCGAGGCGGAGAAGAGATAGACGACCCGGAGCAGACCGCCGAGCAACTTTGCGAGATCGAGCAGGCGGGGCGTGGCGATCGTCGCCAGCGGGCCGGTCGCACCGTCGTCGTGCAGGCCCTCGAAACGGTAGTAGTTGGCGAGCGCCAGATAGGCACGGCCGGCATGGGTGATGCCGACGAAGGAGGAATGGGCGATCAGGTTCAGCGCCTGCAGGCCGCGATAATCCGGATGGGCGCGCCAGCTGATATCGGCGAGCAGGCAGGCAGCCTGGCGATAGCGGCTTTCCTCTTCCGTCTCGACAATCCCGAAGGCCGGCACCATGCGGCCGGTCCAGTCGGCAAGCTCGCGGGCGTGTTCGGGCGATCGGGCGCGCAGGATTGCGAGCTGGTCGGCGGCGACCAGCAGCGGATCGCCTGCCTTCTCTTCTTCGGAAAGCAGCGAATAGAGATAGCCTTCGCGAACGCCCTGCGCCGAAAAGCTCACCCTGGCGGGCTTCATCACCGCCAGGACTTCCTGCATGGCGATCGCACCGAAGGGCAGCAGCGAACGGCGGCTCTTCGAGACGGCCTGCCAGGCGGGGTCCTTGCTGTCCTTGGCGGCAATCACCTCGTCGAGGAATTTCTGCATATCCTCTAGAGACAGCTCGTAGCCCTGCATCATGTGCAGCGGATACTTGCTCATCTCCATGTGCAGCTTGGCGATGTTACGCCAGGTGCCGCCGACGGCATAGAAGGTGCGGCCCGCGCCGTTTTCCAGGAACCGCGCCGTGTTCACCTGCTTGCGGGCGAAGGTGCGCGCCTTGGAAAGCGAATTGCCGGAGGATTCCGACAGCCGCAGCCCCCCGAGCGGCAGGGTGATGCCCTTGCCGGACTCCTTGCCATTGATATCGATCAGTTCCAGCGAGCCGCCGCCGAGGTCGCCGGCAATGCCGTCCGGGTCATGGAAGCCGCTGATGACGCCGAGCGCCGAATACCGGGCCTCCTCCTCGCCGGACAGAAGCTGGACCTGCTGGCCGAGGATCTCTTCCGCCTGGCGGATGAAATCCGGGCCGTTCGACGCTTCGCGGGCGGCCGCGGTCGCCAGCACGTAGACTTCGGTTGCCTGTGCCTGGGTGGACAGCGCCCGGAAGCGCTTCAGCGACAACAGGGCGCGTTCGACGCCCTCGTCGTCCATGCGGCCGTTCGAACCCAATCCCTTGCCGAGGCCGCACAGGACCTTCTCGTTGAAGAGGACGGTCGGCGCGCGGGACAGGCCTTCGTAGATAACGACGCGGACGGAGTTCGAGCCGATGTCGATGACGGAGACAGGAGCGATCCCCGGAAGGCGCCCCTGGGCTTCTGATCGTACCATATTGCCTATTTCTTGCGTCCCGACACAAGGCCGGCGATAAGTTTCGGGGCACTCGACTTCAGGGCTTCACCGCGCCCCGAGAGGCTCGGATTGGTCATGAAATAGTGCTGCGCGTTAAAAGGTTCCTCGCCCTTGCGCAC
This sequence comes from Neorhizobium galegae, assembly GCF_021391675.1. Lineage (NCBI taxonomy): Bacteria > Pseudomonadati > Pseudomonadota > Alphaproteobacteria > Hyphomicrobiales > Rhizobiaceae > Neorhizobium > Neorhizobium galegae. The sequence continues at coordinate 1,496,595 of NZ_CP090095.1, read as the reverse complement.
TTCCATACGCCGCGACGTGCCGTCGGCCAATATCTCGTAGCTCTGCTGGTTGTCAATCAGGTTGCCCAGCATGATCTGGGATAAAACCTGCTCGTGCACGGTCGGATTGAGGAGCGGCACCAGCGTCTCGACCCGACGGTCGAGATTGCGCGGCATCATGTCGGCGGAGCCGATATAGACGAGCGCCTTGTCGGACGGCAGGCCGAAACCGTTGCCGAAGCAGAAGATGCGGCTGTGTTCCAGGAAGCGGCCGACGATCGACTTGACGCGGATATTGTCGGAGAGGCCGGCCACCCGCGGGCGCAGGCAGCAGATGCCGCGCACGACGAGATCGATGTCGACGCCGGCGCGGCTGGCGCGATAGAGCGCGTCGATGATCTCCGGATCGACCAGCGAATTCATCTTCATCCAGATTGCCGCCGGCTTGCCTTCCTGGGCGTGGCAGATCTCCTCCTCGATATGGCGCAGGATGCGCGGCCGGAGCGTATAGGGCGAGACCGCCAGCTTCATGCTTTCGGCCGGCTCGCCGTAACCGGTGATGAAGTTGAAGATGTTCGCCATGTCGTGGGCGATCTTCGGGTTGCAGGTGAAGAAGGACAGGTCCGTATAGATCTTGGCGGTGATCGGGTGGTAGTTGCCGGTGCCGAGATGGCAATAGGTCCTGAGCTTGCCGTCCTCGCGGCGCACCACCATCGACATCTTGGCATGGGTCTTCAGTTCGATGAAACCGAAGACGACCTGCACGCCGGCGCGCTCCAGGTCTCGCGCCCAGCGGATGTTGGCCTCTTCGTCGAATCGGGCCTTGAGCTCGACCAGCGCCGTCACCGACTTGCCGGCCTCGGCCGCGTCGATCAGCGCTCGGACGATCGGGCTGTCGTTCGAGGTGCGGTAGAGCGTCTGCTTGATGGCGAGCACGTCCGGGTCGCGCGCCGCCTGCAGAAGGAACTGCACAACCACGTCAAAGGACTCATAAGGGTGATGGACCACCATGTCCTTTTCGCGGATAGCTGCAAGGCAGTCGCCGGCGTGTTCGCGAACCCGCTCGGGAAATCGGGCATTGTGGGTCTCGAAGCGCAGGTCGTCGCGTGGCGCCTTGGTGATCTCCGACAGGGTGTTGAGCGCCAGAAGGCCCGGCAGAACCGCGACGCGGTTTTCCGGCACCCCGAGTTCCTGCACCACGAACTGGCGGAGCGACGCCGGCATTTCCGAATCGGTCTCGATGCGGATGACCTTGCCGCGGCGGCGGCGTTTCAGCGCCGTTTCGAAGAAGCGCACCAGATCTTCTGCCTCTTCCTCGACTTCGATATCGCTGTCGCGGATGATGCGGAACGTGCCCGCGCCCTTCACCTCGTAACCGGGGAAGAGCCGGTCGGTGAACATGCCGACCACATCCTCCAGCGTGATATAGCGGATCGCTGTGTTGAGGTCCGGCAACCGGATGAAGCGGTCGAGCGTGGTCGGCAGGCGTAAGAGCCCGGTCATCGGCTCCTTGCCGTGCTTGCTGTGCAGCTGCAAGCCCATCGAGAAGCCGAGGTTGGGGATGAACGGGAACGGATGGGCCGGGTCGATCGACAGCGGCGTCAGGACCGGGAAAAGTTCGTCGTCGAAGGAGTTCGCCAGCCAGTTGCGGTCCTCGGCGGACAGCGCCGCCGGCCTGACGATCAGGATGTCTTCCTTGGCGAGATACTGCTGCAGCACGGCGAGCGAGGCCTGCTGCTCCATCTGCAGGTTGTCGATCTCCTGCAGGATGTTGTCGAGCTGTTCGGCCGGCGTCTTGCCGTCCGGGCTGCGGATGACGATGCCCTGGCGCACCTGGCCTTCGAGGCCGGCGACGCGCACCATGAAGAATTCGTCGAGATTGGCCGCCGAGATCGACAGGAAGCGGACCCGCTCCAGAAGCGGATGGGCGGTATTCAGCGTTTCCTCGAGGACGCGGCGGTTGAACTGCAGCCAGGAGAATTCACGATTGATGAACCGGTCCGGACTGGTCATCAGGTCGAAGTCGGTATTGGCCGCCTCCAGGCCGGGCTCGCGCGCTTCAGTCGTGATCGAATCCATCTCATCCATCCCAATGCTAACCCTCGGTCATGCCAACCATCAGGGCCGACTACAGTTTGACGAGGGAATTGTCACAGTCAATCGTCGGCGCCGCCCCCGGTTCCGGAATTCCCAAAATCGTTCAGCACTTCCGCCGCGAGCGGGCGGGTTATCCGCGTGCCGCGCGCCAGCGCCAGGCGGTCCAGCCGCTCGACGATCGTCTGCGCCGCACCGAGCGACCGTTCCATCCGGTTGACGATGTAGCCCACCAGTTTGTCGTCGATATAAAGCTGGCGGTCGGCGAACAGTTTTACGATCACCTGGGCCAGCAGGTCCTCATCCGGCTCGCCGATCTCCACGACCGTCGCCGCCTTCAGCCGGGATTGGAGGTCCGGCAGGGTGACGCCCCAGGAGACCGGCCACAGGCGCGAGGTCATCAGCAGGCTATGGCCGTTCTCGCGCACGCTGTTGATGACGTGGAAGAGTTCGGTCTCGTCGAAACCGCGGCGTTCGGCATCCTCGAACAGGACCGGACCCGCTGCGGCAACCGCCGCGGCATCCGAGCCGGCGACGGGATGGATGTCGGCCGCGCCCGCCTTTTCCCGCCAGATATGCGCCAAATGTGACTTTCCCGATCCCACCGGGCCTGCCAGCACCACGACCGGTGACGGCCAGGCCGGCCATTCGTCGACGATCGCGACGGCCGCGGCCAGGCGTTCGGACACCAGGAGGTCGTCCCGGGTTCTCGCCGCATCATGGGTGAATTGCAGCGGCAACTGCTCTTGCCTGCGCCGCTCGCGCTCGCTCGTCTCGGTCATTGGTCTTTCAAATGCTCTTCTGAGAGTCATTCGCGTGAGGATCATTCGGGGCGGTTATCTCTGCGCCGGCTTCGGCATGTTCCAGCACATGCGGCCCTTCGGCCTCTTCCCAGGGAAGAACGGCCGCCCGGCCGTAATAGATGTCGCTGTCAAGATACCGCGACAGCACGAAACGGACAAGCACGCCGACCACGGCGGCGGCCGGCACGGCGATCAGCAGGCCTACGAAGCCGAATATGGCGCCGAAGGCAAACAGCGCGAACATCAGCCAGACCGGATGCAGGCCGACGCTTTCGCCCACAAGCTTCGGCTGAAGGATGTTGCCCTCGATGAACTGGCCGACGAAGAAGACGCCGGCAACGGCCAATATCCAAGGATAATCCGGCCAGAACTGCACCAGCGCCACGCCGACCGAAAGCACCAGGCCAATCAGCGAGCCGATATAGGGGATGAAGCTGATCATGCCGGCGATGAAGCCGATCAGAAGCCCGAAATTCAGGCCGACGACCGAAAGGCCGACCGCATAGAAGATGCCGAGGATGAGGCAGAGCGAGCCCTGGCCACGAATGAAACCGGCGACCGACTCGTCCATTTCCCGGGCGATCTCGCGGACCGTCGCCACCTGGTCGCGCGGAACCCAGCTATCCACCTTGGCCACCATGCGGTCCCAGTCGAGCAGGATATAGAAGGCGACGACGGGGGTGACGATCAAAAGCGACACGACGTCGATGATCGCCTTGCCGGAATTCCAAATCTGGGCGAGCAGCGAGCCGACGAAACCGGCGCCCTGGCTCAGCACCTCGGAGAAATTCTGCTTGACCGTCTCGATCTGGGCGCTGATCCAATGCGGCAGGAACGAGCTTTCCGGGCTCGATATGATCTGCTGCAGCTGAGAAATATAGCCCGGCAGCGCGGCGGCAAACTCGGTAAACTGGTTGATGATGATCGGGATCACCAGCATCAGCGACAGCGCGAAGACCAGCACGAAACAGACGAGGATCACCACCGTCGCCATCAGCCGGCTCAAGCCACGCCTTTCCAGCCAGTCGGCCACCGGATCGAGGAAGTAGGCGAGCGCCATCCCGGCCACGAAGGGAAGCAGGATCGAACGGAAGAACCAGAGAAATACCACGAAGACGATGAGAACGCCGACCCAGAAGAAGATGTAGCGCTTCAGGCTCGCGCCGCTGATATGATATGCCATCGCCGCTTCCTCTGAATTGCCCGGGCGAAAAAGGGATAGGGAAGCCGGTACCGCAGGTCAAGGGTTTGGAAGCGGTGCAGCAAGACCTGTGAAAAGCCTTCAAAACCGCGTCCAACGCTTGCATCCGGCGTCATGTCGTGCAATTGCGGGCCGCGATAACGATCATTGGAGATGAACGATGAGCGAGGCGGGCAAGAACGGTCTCACCTATAGCGATGCCGGCGTCGATATCGACGCAGGCAATCTGATGGTCGAGAAGATCAAGCCGGCCGTGCGCTCGACCCGCCGGCCCGGCGCAGACGGCGAGATCGGCGGCTTCGGCGGCCTCTTCGACCTCAAGGCCGCCGGCTTCACCGATCCGATCCTCGTTGCCGCCAATGACGGCGTCGGCACCAAGCTGAAGATCGCCATCGACGCAGATTTCCACGACACGGTCGGCATCGATCTCGTCGCCATGTGCGTCAACGATCTGGTGGTCCAGGGCGCCGAGCCGCTGCTCTTCCTCGACTATTTCGCCACCGGCAAGCTCGATCCCGACCAGGGTGCGGCAATCGTTTCCGGCATTGCCGCCGGCTGCCGCGAAGCAGGCTGCGCGCTGATCGGCGGCGAGACCGCCGAAATGCCCGGCATGTATTCCGACGGCGATTACGATCTGGCGGGTTTTGCAGTCGGTGCCGCCGAGCGTGGCCAGTTGCTGCCGGTCGGCGATATCGCTTTGGGCGATGTCATCCTCGGCCTCACGTCGTCGGGCGTTCATTCGAACGGCTTCTCTCTTGTCCGCAAGATCGTGACACTTTCCGGCCTCGGCTGGGATGCACCGGCCCCCTTCCGTGAGGGCATGACTCTGGGTGAGGCTCTTCTGACGCCCACCCGCATCTACGTGAAGCCGCTCCTGAAGGCGATCCGCGAGACCGGCGCGCTCAAGGCGCTCGCCCACATTACCGGCGGCGGATTCCCGGAAAACATTCCGCGCGTGCTGCCGAAGCACCTGGCCGCCGAAGTCGATCTTGACTCCATTCCCGTGCCGCCCGTCTTCTCGTGGCTCGCAAAAACCGGCGGCGTCGAACCGAAGGAAATGCTGCGCACCTTCAACTGCGGTATCGGCATGATCGTCGTGGTCGCGCCCGAGAACGCCCAGGCGGTCGCCGATATCCTGACCGGTGAAGGCGAGATCGTCGTGCCGCTCGGCCGCATGGTCGAACGCGCCGAAGCCGGCCCCGGCGTGATCTATCAGGGCACGCTCGGCCTATGAGCGCACCCGCGGCTGAAACGGCGCGCAGGAAGCGCGTCGCCGTATTCATCTCCGGCGGCGGCTCCAACATGCTGGCGCTCGCAGATGCCTGCGCCGCGCCGGGTTTCCCGGCGGAAATCGTCGCAGTCTTCTCCGACAAGCCCTCGGCGGGCGGCATCGAGAAGGCGCAGGCGCGCGGCATCAAAACCTTCGTCTTCGAACGCAAGGGTTTCGCCGGCAAGGCCGAACACGAGGCGGCGATCCTCGCGGCCCTCGACGAGGTCCAGCCGGACATCCTCTGCCTCGCCGGCTACATGCGGCTTTTCTCCGCGGAATTCATCAGCCGGTACGAAGGCAGCATCCTCAACATCCACCCTGCCCTTCTGCCGCTCTTCCCAGGCCTTCACACCCATGAACGCGCCATCGACGCCGGCGTAAAGATCGCCGGCTGCACCGTGCATTTCGTCACCGAAGGAATGGACGAAGGCCCGATCGTCGCCCAAGGCGCCGTCCCGGTGCTTGCCGACGACACCCCCGAGACCCTGGCCGGCCGCGTGCTGACGGTCGAGCACAAGCTCTACCCGCTGGCGCTGAAGCTGCTGGCGGAAGGTAAGGTGCGGATGGAGGGCGGCCGGACGATCACCTCACCCGGCGCAACGGCCGATATCGCGGATCAGCGGATTTTTTCGGCGGGTATCTGAACTTCAGGCCGCCAGTGCCCGGAGCGGGTGCAGCGTGCCGTCGCTGTAGACGAAGCGGCCGGCGCGGAAAGTGGCGCGGATGCGGTGCACGTCGCCCTTTTCCACCACCACCAGATCAGCGCGCTGGCCGATGGCGATCTCGCCGCGATCGGTCAGGCCGGCGGAACGGGCAGCATTGCCGGTCGCCATCGCGACGGCCGCCGGTAGGCCGCCTGCCGATGCCTCCGCCAGCTTGAATATCCCCGGCACGAAGGCCGCCGGATGGTAATCGGCGGCAATCACCGTCAGCAGACCGGCCTTGGCGGCGTCGAGCGCGCTCAGATTGCCGGACATCGACTTGCCACGCAGCGCGTTCGGCGCGCCCATCAGCGTCCAGAGCCCGCGTCGGCGCGCCTCTTCGGCGGCCGGCAAGGTTACCGGGAATTCGCTGATCGTGACGCCGAGATCGAACATCTCGGCCACCTTCTCGACGCTGTCGTCGTCATGGGAGGCAAGCGACAGGCCGTGTTGCAAGGAGAGCGAAACGATTTCCTTCAGCTTCACTTCGATCTGCGGATTGTTGCGCATGGCGATGCGCTTTTGCACGATCTCGGCAGCCATCTCCTCGGAAATCGCCCGGCGTTCGGAGATACTGGCGACATAGGCTGCGATGTTGTTGTACTGGCCCTGGCCCGGCGTGTGGTCGGTGAGCGACACCATGTCGATTTCGTCGGCCTTCAGCAGCCGTTCGAGCGTCGGGGCGGCGCCGACATTGGTGATTTCGTACCGCGCGTGGACGCGGTGGTCGATCAGCAGGTTGTCGCGCAGGCGGTTGATGCCCTCGATGACGGCCGACGTGGTCTCCAGCGAGCGGACATGGCCGTAGACGCTTTCGGTGGCGAAGGAGACGGCCGCGTAGGCCGTGGTGACACCGGCGGCGGCGAGCTTCTTGTCGAGTTCGTGGATGCCGAAGTCGATCGGCATCTGGGCGTTCGGCCGCGGCGCGATCTCGCGCTCGATCATGTCGCCATGCAGATCGACGAAGCCCGGCATCAGCAGCCGCCCGCCGCCGTCGATCACGGCGCCCGCGACCGGTTCGGCGCGGATCTCGGCGATCACGCCATCTTCAATCCGCACGGAACCTGCGTCCACCACCTCGTTCGGCAGAACGAGGGTGAAATTGCCGAGCCACATGGCTTTCTCCTGACCATATAAGGATGATTATCAAGAGGCAGCGCTTAGCCGCCATTCGTGACATTCATGTGAAATCGGCACGGCACAAGGTCAAGTCACAATCACACGGCGTCTGAAACAACAGGCGAACGCGCTGATCGGCGTTTCAAGCCTGCGCGGCGGCACCGCCCCGACATCAGACGGTGAATGACGCCCGGTTTATTACTGCCCATTGCAGCATCATGATCGTCTTCGCATCGATGATTTCGCCATTGCCGATCATCGCGACCGCCTCGTCGAGCGGCAGTTCGAGAACCTCGATATCCTCGTGCTCTTCGGCGAGCCCCCCGCCACCGTTCACCCGGTCGGAGAGGTCGACCGGCGCGTGGAAGAAATGCACGAGTTCGGTGATCGCGCCGGGCGACATGAATGCCTTGAAGACAAATCGAACATCCCGCAGGCGGTAGCCGGTTTCCTCCATCGCCTCGCGCCGGATCGCATCCTCCGGGTGGTCCTCGTCGAGCAACCCGGCCGGCACCTCGACCATCCACCCCGGCTTGCCGGTGAGGTAAGCGGGCAACCGAAACTGCTTCACCAGCACGACCATGTCACGCTCAGCATCGTAGAGAAGGATGCAGGCGGCCTCGGACTTATGATAGATTTCGCGATGCAGGCGGTGCGTCTCGCCACGGCGATCGGCGTAGTCGAGTTCGTAGCTCGAAAGCCGCGTCCAGCCGTCCGACAATATCTTCTCGCTGACGAGCTTTACCCGGTCGTTCTGCTCGGTCATGCGAAGTCCTTGCGAAGCCATACCTTGTTGTCGTGGAAGGCCGCACCGCCATAGGGCGCCACGGCGTCGGCCCCGGTCAGCACGTTGATGCCCTCGCCGTCGAGGTGTTTGCGGTTCGGCCACAGCCCCTCGGCGATCAGTACGCCCGGCCTCGCGCCGGCAACCAGCCTCGCATGCAGGCGGATTTCGCCGCGCATGTTGCCGAGCCGCACGATATCGCCGTCGACGATGCCGAGGCGTTCCGCATCGGTCGGCTCGATCATCACTTCCGGGCGCCCTTCTCGCTCATAGGAGCTTTTCGTCTCGGTGAAGGAGGAATTGAGGAAGCTGCGGGCCGGCGATGTCGCCAGCCGAAAGGGATGCGCTTCGTCCGCCACCTCGATGACGTCAACCTGGTCGGGGAACACCGGCAGTTCGGCGATCGGTCCCAGCGGCCCGACATTTTTCGGCGGCTTGTCCGGCGACGGACCGTTCGCCCAGTCCGGCCGGAAGCGGAATTTTCCGTCCGGATAACCAAATCCCTTGATGTAATGGGCGGTCTCGAAATCCGGCTGCGCATCGATCCATTTGTCGCGCGCCAGGTCGTCGTAGGCGCCCCAGTGGCTGGCCTTCAGGATGCGGTCGATATGCTGGCGTTCGTCGAGGCCGAAACCGGGGAAATGATCGACGCCGAGGCGCTTGGCCAGTTCCTCGATGACGAAGAGGTTGGTTCGCACCGTCGACGGCGGCTCGACCAGCTTCGGCCCGAGCAGGATATGCTGCTGACCGCCGGCGCGGTAAAGATCGTCATGCTCGACGAACATCGTCGCCGGCAGCACGATATCGGCAACTTCGGCCGTATCGGTCATGAACTGCTCGTGCACCGCCACGAACAGGTCGTCGCGCATGAACCCTTCGCGGACGAGGCGCTGTTCCGGCGCAACGTTCATCGGATTGGTGTTCTGGATCAAAAGCGCCGTCACCGGCCCGCCGCGCCGCAATGCCTCCGCATCGCCGGTCAGCACCCGGCCGATCTGCGACTGGTCGAGCTGACGGATATCGGGATCGGCATAGGCCGTGCCCATCAGCTCCGACTTGTTGAGCCGGAAAATTTCGCCGTTGTTGTGGAAGGCGCCGCCGCCCTCGTATTGCCAGCAGCCGAGCACGGTCGAAATCGACAGCGCCGCATGCATGGCGACGGTGCCGTTGCGCTGGCGGGCGAAACCGTAGCCGAGGCGGAAGAAGGTTTTTTTGGTCGTGCCGACGAGGCGGGCGAAGGTTTCGATCTCTTCGACCGACAGGCCGGTGATGGCGGAGGCCCATTCCGGCGTCTTCGCCTTGAGATGCGCTTCGAGGCCAGCCGGATCGTCGGCATATTGCGCCATGTAGGCTCGATCGGCGTATCCGTCGCGGAAGGCGATATGCATGACAGCGCAGGCGAGAGCGGCATCGGTGCCGGGGCGCACGGTCAGCGCCATGTCCGCCTGTTTCATCGTCGGGTTGTCGTAGATATCGATGACGACGATCTTGGCGCCGCGTTCCTTGCGGGCCTTCACCGCGTGGGCCATGACGTTGACCTGGGTGGAGACGGCATTGGTGCCCCAGATCACCACGCAATCGGACTTCGCCATCTCGCGCGGATCGGGACCGCGAAGCGCGCCGGTGCCCATCACATAACCGGTCCAGGCCATGTTGGTGCAGATCGTCCCGAAGAAGCCGGAGTATTTTTTGGCATGACGCAGCCGCTCGATCGAATCGCGCTGCACCTGGCCCATCGTGCCGGCATAGAAATAGGGCCAGATCGCCTCCGACCCGTGTTTCGCCTCCGCCTTGACGAAAGCGTCGGCGATCTCGTCGAGTGCGGCCTCCCAGGAGACCTCCTGCCAGTTCCCCTCGCCCTTGGCGCCCACGCGGCGCTTGGGATGCATCAGCCGGCCGGGATGGTAGAGCCGCTCGGAGTATCGTGCGACCTTGGCGCAGATGACGCCGGCCGTATAGGTGTTGTCGGCGGCACCCCGCACCCGGCCGATGCGGCCGTCGGCGGTGAGATCAATGTCGAGTGCGCAGGCCGACGGACAGTCGTGCGGACAGACGGTGTGTCCGACGGAATTGTGGCCGGACTTTTCTGGGGCGATCGGGGTTTTCGCGGTAATCGGGGTCGCAACGTTCATGGCTTTTCTATATTGCAAGCTGACGTCCGCAAAAAGCGTGATTTGCAGCGCATCAATTTAATTCAAGCGAGACACCAGCAACGATGAACTACCGGCACATCTATCACGCGGGCAATTTCGCCGATGTCCTGAAACACGCGGTCCTGGCGCGGCTGATCCGCTATGCCCAGAACAAGGACAAGGCTTTTCGCCTGCTGGATACCCATGCCGGCATCGGCCTTTACGACCTTTCCTCGGACGAGGCGCAGAAGACCGGCGAATGGCGCGACGGCATCGGCCGGCTGATGGAAGCGGAACTGCCGGCAAAGGTCGCAGACCTGCTGGAGCCTTATTTGACCGCGGTCAGGGAATTGAACCCCACCGGCGCACTGAAACTCTATCCCGGTTCGCCGAAACTTGCCCGCATGCTGTTCCGCCCACAGGACCGGTTGTCGGCGATGGAACTGCATCCGGAGGATTTCAACCGCCTGCACAATCTGTTCGAAGGCGATTTCCAGGTGCGTGCCACCGAACTCGACGGCTGGCTGGCGCTCGGCGCCCATCTGCCGCCGAAGGAAAAGCGCGGAATCGTGCTCGTCGATCCGCCTTTCGAGGAAGAAGGCGAATACCAGCGGCTGGTGAAAGGCCTGTTCACCGCCTGGCGCCGGTTCCAGAGCGGCACCTACTGCCTCTGGTATCCGATCAAGAAGGGCGCGCCGCTCAAGGCCTTCCACGACGATTTGAAGGCGCTGGACATCCCGAAAATGCTGTGTGCCGAATTGACCGTTCAAAGCGACCGCGAGACGACCGGTTTGTCCGGCTCCGGCCTCATCATCGTCAACCCGCCCTTCACGCTGAAGGACGAGTTGCACACGTTCCTGCCGACCTTGAAAACCATCCTGGCGCAGGATCGGTTCGCCTCGCAACGAGCCTTCTGGCTGACCGGCGAGACTGTCGACAACGACCTCGATTCGGAGTCTTGACCGGGCGGGGCTTCCCGCCCATGGTGCCGCGCATTGCAGGGGGCTGGCCGATGACCAACCGATTTATCGCTTTCCTTTTTCTCGCGCTTTTCGCATCCACCGCCTCCGCCCAGGAGCGCCGATCGGACAATCGGCAGGATCACACAGGACAGTTCGATTTCTACGTCCTGTCGCTTTCCTGGTCGCCGACCTTCTGCGCTTCGCAGAGCGGCGGCAAGAACGACCAGCAATGCAGCACGGACAAGGACTTCCGCTTCATCGTCCACGGGCTTTGGCCCCAATACGAAAAAGGCTATCCGGATTTCTGCGAAACGAAGGAACCGGGCCGCGTGCCGCAATCGCTCGGCCAACCACTCTTCGACATCATGCCGTCGATGGGGCTGATCGGCCATCAGTGGCGCAAGCACGGAAGCTGCACCGGCCTCAGCCAGCGTGATTATTTCGGCAAACTGCGTGACGCCTTTTCGCGGGTCAAACTGCCAGCCGACCTGTCCCGCGGCGACGCGGCCCTGACGCTGTCGGCCGACCAGATCGAGGAGAAGTTCCTCGCCGCCAATCCGGGCATGAGCCGGCGCGGCATTTCGACGAGTTGCGAAGGCCGGCAGCTGGAGGAGGTGCGCATCTGCCTCACCAAGGACCTACAGTTCCGAGATTGCGCCGAGGTCGATCGTGACGGCTGCCGGATCAGCCAGATCACCCTGCCGCCGGCACGATGACATTTATCGAGAAGGACAAGACCATGAAGCTGCTGTATTCCCCGGCCTCGCCCTATTCCGCCAAGGTGCGCATGGCGGCGCGCCATCTCGGCATCGAGATCGCCGAGGTGAAGACCGACACCAACGCCGCCCCGCCGGAACTCGTGAGCAACAACCCGCTCGGCAAGATCCCGGTGCTGATCCGTGATGGCGAGCCGCCGATCTACGACAGCATCGCGATCATGCATTGGCTCGATCGCCAGTCGGGCGGCAAGCTCTATCCGAAGAAGGATGCGAAGCGCACCGAGGCGGAGGTGCTGGAAGCGCTTTGCGACGGCATGATGGATTGCCTGCTGGCGATCGTCTACGAGCGTCGCTCGCGCGACGAGGACAAGGTCCATCAGCCGTGGATCGACAAACAATGGGGCAAGGTGGTGCGCGGCCTCGATCACCTGGAGAACAATTTGCCGAAGACGGGCAAGAAATTGCATGGCGGCCATTTTGCGCTGGCTGCGTTGATCGGTTACCTCGATCTGCGCTTCAACGGGCAATGGGCCGAAGGCCGACCGGAGCTCGCCTCCTGGCCGGACGTCTTCACCAAGCGCTTCGCCTCCTATACCGCCATGAAATCGGCGGCCTGAAACAAAAAAAAGCCCGGGCCGAAGCCCGGGCTTTCCCCAGCCTGTTAAGGCTATCGAAATTAGAACTTCACGCCGATACCGACCTTGACGCTGTGATCGTCGAAGCCCTTCGAAACCGAACCGGAATCGAGCGAGTAGCTGTCCGAACCGAAATCCGTGTAACGGTATTCGACACGAGCGGTGATGTTGTTGGTGACGAAGGCTTCGGCACCGGCACCGACCGTATAACCGACGGCGGTCTTGTTGTCGGACGAAGTCGCGTCGCTCAGTTCGTTGTCCTGCAGGGCGACACCGGCCGTACCGTAGATCAGGAAGGGGTTGAGGTCGTAGCCGACGCGGCCGCGAACAGAGCCGTTCCAGCCGGCCTTGCCTTCAAAGCCGTCATCCGTGGTGCTCTTCGTGCCGTTGTAGCCGACGTCTGCTTCGACACCGTAGACGATCGAACCGCTCTGGAAGTTGTAGCCCGTATAAGCACCGCCGCCGAACTGGCCGTCACGGTCGCCGCTACCGAAGCGACCCCAGTCATACTGACCATAACCACCGAGATAGAAACCCTGCCAGCTGGCGGCCGGGGCCGGCTCTTCGACTGCAACCGGGGCCTGCGGAATTTGTTCGACGGCATCAGCGGCATTGGCCGCAGAGATGGCGATGAAGCTGGCTGCCGAGGCCATCAGAGTTGCGATGAGAGTACGCATACATTTTCTCCTTTTACTGCTGCGCCGGGAATTCGCCGCGACAACATGGTTGGCGACACATTTGTTCCCTGCTCGCTGAAACGGAATGTGGAGGTCAATTGAGGAATAGAAAGAGCCGAAATGTGAATTGATTGTGGCGCACAGAAGGCCAAAATTTGATGTTGCTGTATCGCAACACACATTTGATTAACCTTAAGCAATGCTTACTTTGAATATAAATATTTTTACATTTATAAATTACTTCTTAAACCTAAAGCACAACTTAGTCAATACACCTGCCGGCGGGAACCGGCGCGGGCGCCACTCGCCAAGTTCGACTTGTATTCGCAGCAAAACCGGATCGGGTGCTTGTAGAAAACGAAATCTGAGCAGAAACACGGACGTATTTCCCCTCTCCGCAGGCGGACGCCTGGAGCTGGCGGTGCCTGCCGCCGGATTTCTGCCTTAAATATTCCACCCCGGGAACGGCCATTTCGGCCTTCGTCAAGAGCACGGGGCGGAATTCTCCCCAGCGCTTTCAAAATCTGCCTCGACGCACTATTTCTCCGGCAGCGGCCTTCCATGCAGGGAATCGGGGCGCTTCACCGCAATATTTTGACAAGCCGCCGATCGCGCGCACATGTCATGGTTCAGGGTTCGAGATCGGTAATGGCCGGATGCCGACATCCGGCGGAGACTATGGAATGAACGGAACGAAGCTGCCCGACGGCGGCGTTCTCTATGACGAGACGGAAGAAGACGACGACGATGTGCTGGTCACCGAGCCGGCCCAAGGCCCTGCCGCGTCGATCGACTGGAACGAAGGCTGGAAGAACGACAGCGGCCTGAAAGGCGCCGACCTGATCGCCGAATTCGTCAAGCACCTGCCGAATGCGCCGGGCGTCTACCGCATGTTCAACGATGCACAGGACGTGCTTTACGTCGGCAAGGCGCGCAGCCTCAAGAAGCGCGTCGGCAATTATGCGCAGGGCCGTGTCCATTCCAACCGCATCGCCAAGATGGTGCGCGAAACCACCCATATGGAATTCGTCACGACGCGGACGGAGACCGAGGCGCTGCTGCTCGAAGCCAATCTCATCAAGCGCTTGCGGCCGCGCTTCAACGTTCTTCTGCGCGACGACAAGTCCTTCCCCTATATCATGATCACCGGCGACCACCGGGCACCGGCGATCTTCAAGCATCGCGGCGCGCGGGCGCGCAAAGGCGACTATTTCGGCCCCTTCGCGTCGGCCGCTGCCGTCGGCCGCACCATCAATTCGCTGCAGCGCGCCTTCCTGTTGCGCACCTGCACCGATAGCGTCTTCGAGACCCGCACCAGGCCCTGCCTGCTCTTCCAGATCAAGCGCTGTTCGGGGCCATGCACCCATGAGATCAGCAACGAGGGCTATGCGGCGCTGGTCGGCGAAGCCAAGGACTTCCTCTCCGGCAAGAGCCAGAACGTCAAGTCGGCGATCGCCCACCAGATGGCGGAAGCCTCCGAGGACCTGGATTTCGAACGTGCCGCGATCTATCGCGACCGGCTGGCGGCGCTCTCCCACGTCCAGAGCCACCAGGGTATCAACCCGGCCGGCGTCGAAGAGGCGGATGTCTTCGCCATCTACAGCGAGGGCGGCCTCTTCTGCATCCAGGTGTTCTTTTTCAGAACCGGCCAGAACTGGGGCAACCGCGCCTATTTCCCGAAGGCCGATCCGCAGCTCTCCGGCGCGGAAGTGCTCAACGCCTTCCTCGCGCAGTTCTATGACGACAAGCCGGTGCCGAAACAGATCCTGCTGTCGGAAACCGTCGAGGAACAGGACCTGCTGGCGCTCGCCTTTTGCGAAAAGGCCGGCCACAAGGTGACGATTTCCGTGCCGCAGCGGGGCGAGAAGAAGGACCTGACCGACCACGTGCTGGCGAACGCCCGCGAGGCGCATGGCCGTAGGCTTGCCGAGACCTCGTCGCAGGCGCGCCTGCTGCAGGGCCTGGCCGAGACCTTCGGCCTGTCCTTCGTGCCGCGCCGGATCGAGATCTACGACAACTCCCATATCATGGGCACCAATGCCGTTGGCGGCATGGTGGTGGCGGGGCCGGAAGGTTTCGTGAAGAGCCAGTACCGCAAGTTCAACATCAAATCGACCGACATCACCCCCGGCGACGACTTTGGCATGATGCGCGAGGTGATGACCCGCCGTTTCAGCCGCCTCCTCAAGGAAGAGGGCATTCCGGACCGCACCGCTGCTGCCGGCGCCAGCGCCGAGGATGTGGCCGATGCCGCTTTCCCCGCCTGGCCGGACGTGATCCTGATCGACGGCGGCCAGGGCCAGATGAGCGCGGTGCGCGCCATTCTCGACGAGCTCGGCATCCGCGACGTGGTGACCGCGATCGGCGTCGCCAAGGGCGTCGACCGAGATGCCGGCCGCGAGCGGTTCTTCGCCGACGGACGGTCCGACTTCTCGCTGCCGCCGCGCGATCCGGTCCTCTATTTCATCCAGCGCATGCGCGACGAGGCGCATCGTTTCGCGATCGGCTCGCACCGGGCGCGGCGCAAGAAGGAGATGGTCAAGAACCCGCTTGACGAGATTTCAGGGATCGGGCCTGGCCGCAAGCGCAAGCTGCTGCAGCATTTCGGCACGGCGAAGGCGGTGTCGCGCGCGGGCCTGACCGACCTCATGGCGGTCGAGGGAATTTCGGAGGCCGTCGCCAAGCAGATTTATAATCACTTTCACGAGAACCGGGCGGGTTAAATCGGTCCGACGCAATCGGCTGTAAAAAAGCCGCGGGAACATGTTGACGCCTTCCTCCTGAGGCATCAACTAGGAGCAAACATCCGGAAGGCTCTCCATGGCGTCGCGCGCATACAATATTCCCAATCTTCTGACCTATGCGCGCATCGTGGCGGTGCCGATCATCGTCGGCTGCTTTTTCATCGAGGGGCAGCTTGAAAGCTCCGATGTGGCGCGCTGGACAGCGCTGGTGCTTTTCGCTGTCGCGTCGATCACAGACTATCTCGACGGTTATCTCGCCCGCATCTGGAACCAGACGTCGAATATCGGCCGGATGCTCGATCCGATCGCCGACAAGCTGCTGGTCGCCGCCGTGCTGCTGTTGCTGGCCGCCGACCAGACGATCGCCGGCTGGTCGCTCTGGGCGGCAATCACCATCCTCTGCCGCGAAATCCTGGTCTCGGGCCTGCGCGAATACCTGGCTGCGCTGAAGGTCTCCGTGCCGGTGACGCGCATAGCCAAATGGAAGACGACGATCCAGATGGTGTCGATCGCCTTCCTGCTTGCCGGGCCTGCCGGCGACAAGATCCTGCCCTACACGACCCAGATGGGCATCGTGCTTCTCTGGCTCGCCGCGATCCTGACCTTCTACTCGGGCTATGATTACTTCAAGGCCGGCGTCAAACATCTGGTGGACGAAGAATGACCGTCAAACTCGTCTATTTCGCCTGGGTGCGCGAACGGATCGGCAAATCCGAGGAGGATCTCGACCTGCCGGCAGGCGTCGTCACGGTCAATGACCTGCTCGCGCATCTGACGACGCTCGGCGAGGAATACGAGAACGCGCTGCAGTTCCCCGACGTGATCCGCGTCGCCATCAACCAGGAACATGCCGAACACGACGAGCCGATCGCCGGCGCGCGCGAGATCGGCATCTTCCCGCCGATGACGGGCGGGTGATGATGACTGGGGCCGGCGCCAGTTGCGGAACACCCCACTCCTCCCCAGCGGGGAGAGGAAGAGGCTGCCCATGACCGCTCCCACCATCCGCGTCCAACCCACCGACTTCGACCTGCAGGCAGAAGTCACAGCGCTGACCGCAGACCGCAAGAACATCGGCGCCGTCGTCACCTTCACCGGCCTCTGCCGCGATGAGCAGGGTGCGCTGTCGGCCCTGGAGCTCGAACATTATCCCGGCATGGCGGAAGCGGAGATGCTCCGCATCAGCGAACTGGCGATCGAGCGTTTCTCGCTCCTCGGCCTCACCGCCATCCACCGCTTTGGCAAAATCCTGCCTGGCGAAAACATCGTGCTGGTTATCGCCGCCGCCCCGCACCGGCAGGCCGCCTTCGACGGCGCCAATTTCGTCATGGACTTTTTGAAGACCTCAGCCCCCTTCTGGAAGAAGGAACACACCGCCGACGGCGCCCAAGGCGACTGGATCGCCGCCAAGGACGCGGACGACACTGCGCGCGACAAGTGGCGGTGACTACGGTACCACCCGCTCCCGCCGGCTCATCACCAAAACCATCACCAGCAAGGCGACGATCACGAGGTCGCGCCAGACGATCGGGCCGTAGCCGCTCCAGAGCGTCTCGGCGAGCCCGATGATGGCGGCGCCGGCGGCCGAGCGCAGCGGGTTGGAATGGCCGCCGGCGGCGGCGATCAGCACGACCTTCAGCCCGAACAGCAGGCCCGCGCCAAAATCCATCGTGCCGTAATGGGAGGTGGCGAGCACGCCGCAGATCGAGGCGTAGAGCGCGGCTGCCGCATAAGCCACGACGAAGACCCGCGCGGAATTGGTGCCGGAGAGTTCAGCCGCCAGCGGATCGTCCGAGACCGCCCGCCACATGCGGCCCCAATGGGTGCGCGCCAGCACCAGATAGCCCGCGCCGATGACCATCAGCATGACGGCGATGTTGATGAGCTGGATCAGGGTCAGTGTCACCGGAAAGCCGTCTGCGTGCCAGAAGACGACCGCGTCGTTGAGGAATGGCGGCAGCCAGAGTTCGCGCGTGTCGGCGGCGATCCGGGCGCCTTCCATCAGCACCATCAGCGCGCCGAGCGAGGCGACGATCACCGCATTCGGCGAGATCTTTGCCAGCGGCCGCATCACCAGCTGCCCGATCGTCACCCCTGCCCCGATGCCGCCGGCGATCCCGGCCGCAGCACCGAGCCCCAATGCGGCCGGCAGGATCAGCCACAGCCGGTCCCAGCCGAAATGGGCGAAGAGCAGGTAGAGATGGCCGGAAAAGGCAAAGATCGCCCCATAGGTGATGTCGGCTCGCTTCGTCACGGCAAAGGCGATCGAATATCCGAAGGCGAGCGTCGCATAGAGCGCCGCCAGCGGAACCGCGTTCGCCAGTTGCTGCAGCAGATAGGCCATGGGCACTCCGATAGCGGCAATGAATATAACTGGTCATTCGCATTTTACCAGTTATAATATCGCATGAGCTTTTCCTGGACCCCGCATCGTTTTGCCGGTGGCGCGCTGGCGCTTGATGTCGCCAACAGCGTCATCCTGCGCTTCGACCCCGAGCGCAGCATCGACCGGCTCGCCGAGCCGCAGCAGATGGACGCCTTTCCGAAAGCGGCCGAAAAATTCTCCGCCGAACGGGCACTGTTCGGCGATCTCGCGCCGGTAGAGCCCGAGAACCACACGCGGTTCATCGCGCTGCGTGAAGCGATCGACCGCTATTTTCGCTGCCGGGTGCTGGGCGACGACGCACAGACGCTGCTCGCCGATTTCCTTGAGGCGACCGCCGCCATCCTGCGCCGCGCCGAGAAACACTCGCTGGAGGCGGCGACCGCCCATTCGGCGCTCAGGCTGCTTGCCGAGACGGAAATCGCGCGGATGAAGATCTGCGGCAGTTGCGGCTGGCTGTTCATCGACCGCAGCAAAAACCGCAGCCGCACCTGGTGCGACATGGCGGTGTGCGGCAACCGGGTCAAAGCCAACCGCCATTATCATCGCAGGAAGAAGGAGGCCGTGTCATGATGCGCCGGCTTATGATTTTCAGCCTTGCAGCCCTCGCTCTTTCCGCCTGCCAGCGGGAAACGGAAAAGCTGGTGGAGGTGAGCGGGCATATCTTCGTGTTCAACTACCGGGTCGCCAGCGCCACCTATCTCGTGACGCTCAAGAAGACCGGGCCGATACCGGAGGGAACCGTGGTGGTCGCGAAATTCGACGACCCCGCCGGCGGCGATCCGATCGTCATCAACGAAAAAGTCTTCCCCGCATGGGACAAGATCACCCTGCAGAGCCCCAATGTCCGGTGCGTGCGCAAGGACAGGCCCTATTTCGTCGACATCAGGCTGGTGGACGCGAGCGGCGGCACATTGCAGGAATTGAAGACCCAGCTCGTTTCGGATGTCGACCAGTCGGTGCTTCCCAGCAAGCCGCTGGTGCTCGGCGCCGGCTATGAGCGGAACCCGGAGGTCTTCAAGCCGGACGGCACGGTGGATTATGGGCAGGATACTGACTGCCCGGCATGAACGGCAGTTCACGCCCGCTGCAAGAGGCCGGCCCATAAAAAAACCGGAGCCAGGGCCCCGGTTTTGATGATTCCGATCAGAAGCTTGAGGCTCCTGACCTCAGATTTCAAATCAGCCGACGATCTCGGTTTCGGAGAACCAGTAGGCGATTTCCTGGGCGGCGGTTTCCGGAGCGTCCGAACCGTGAACCGAGTTTTCGCCGATCGAGAGAGCGAAGGTCTTGCGGATGGTGCCTTCGTCGGCGTTGGCCGGGTTGGTGGCGCCCATGATCTCGCGGTTCTTCAGGATGGCGTTTTCGCCTTCCAGAACCTGGACGATGGTCGGGCCGGAGGTCATGCCTTCGACCAGTTCGCCGAAGAACGGGCGTTCCTTGTGAACGGCGTAGAAGCCTTCGGCTTCGCGCTTGCTCATCCAGACGCGCTTGGAAGCGATGACGCGCAGGCCATTGTCTTCAAACACCTTGGTGATGGCGCCCGTGAGGTTGCGCTTGGTGGCATCCGGCTTGATCATCGAAAACGTGCGTTCAATCGCCATTGTTCTATCCTTCGTTTCCTGTGGCCCCGTGATTAAGGGGGAAAGTGCGGGGTCTTTACCCGCCCCTTTCACTGGAAACAAGGGGGTTCGGGCAATTTCACGCCGCTGTCACACTGCGCCCGACGCCATTGTGGAGGTCGAGGCAGCGTTCGAACCACAACCCGACCGGGTCGCCATCGGAAAACACCTTGGCGCCGGCGGTGACACGCATCCATTGCAGCGCGCCGAACAGGATGTAGTCGACGAAAAGCGGTCCGTCGCCGCCGATGAAGTCATGATATTTCAGGGCGTGGCGGATCGGCTCCAGTTTTGGCGCGAAACCGTCGATCTCCATCTGGCGGCTCGCCTCCATCTCTTCCAGCGTCCGGCCGAGCCGGGCCTCGCGGCTCGATCGGAAATACACCTGATCCGTCTCGCCGAGCATGTCATGAATGTTCTTCACCGCGATCTTGGTGATCGCCGTGTGCACCACCATCTGCGAAAAACCCTCGACGAAACGGGCGAGCGCCTTGCCGGCCGGCCCGCCGAACAGCGTCGGCCGGTCCGGATAGGCCTCCTCCAGATAAAGCGCGATCTCGAAGCTGTCGCGGATCAGCTCGTTGCCGTCCCGCAGGATCGGCACGGTCTTCGAGAACCCGCCTTCGAGGCTGGGGATCTCGGTAAACGGCGTCGGCTTCTCGATGAAATCGAGGCCCTTGTGGGCGAGCGCCTGCACGACTTTCCAGCAATGCGGCGAAAACGGGCGGCTCTCGTCGGCGCCGCAGAGCGAATAGAGAATACGGGTCACGGCAGGCTCCTGATCTGAACGTTCGGCCGGCAATATTGAGAGCAAATTCTCGTTTGAATCCAATCAGGAAATTTCATGGGTCGCAGTCGATCGACCATTTCGACGATCCCTTAACCGTAACTACCGGCAATCCGGCCCGTTTTAGCAAATGTTAAAACCGGTCCCGCATGGCTTGTCGCACGATCGAACAATTGTGAGGACGAGAGATGGCGGGCGAAGCGAGCAGAACGGGACAGGATCGCGGCCTGCAGGCTGTCGTCCAGCTCATGGCGAAGTTGGATGTGAGCGGCCTGCCGCGCAATTACGAGCTCTTCCACGAGGCGCTCCTCGGCGGCGACGCCGCCCTTTCGCGCGAAGTTCTGGCGCTTCCCGCCGGTCCTTCCCAGACTGTGCTCGACGAGATGGGGCTGCGCCATCAGCTCTCGGCTTTCGTCGCGCTCATGCCTGTCAGGGGTCGCGATCAGGAAATAAAGCTGCTGCTGGAACTTCGGGACAAGATGGCAAGCGGCGTCACCCAGAAGAAGGGCTTCAGCCGCGTGCTGGAAACCGTCGCCCGCAGCCTGCGCCAGGACAGCAGTGCGGGACCTGAGGATATTCTGGCCGAGATCGAATATTTGAGCGTCTCGCTCTCCGATGCCGTGGTCGCCGAAACCGAACTGGAAGCCATCCTGAGATCGGGCGCCGATCGTCTCGTCAAGGCCGAGCGCGAGGCATCCGTCGCCCGTTCGGTGACGCTGCGCGACCGACTGACCTCGCTGCCGAACCATGCGGCACTTGCCGAACGGCTGGAGGCGCTCTACGGCGTCGATGCCGACAGCCGCGATACCGCGCTGTTCCTGGTGACGGTTACCGATTTGCCGCATTTCGCCCGCACCTACGGCGATCCCGCCGTCAACCGGATCGTCAAGAAGGCCGCCTCGATCTTCCGCAAGGCGATCAAGAAAAACGATTTCCTGGCGCGCATCGGCAAGGGTGATTTCGCCTTCGTCTTCCGCGATGTCGGCCGCGACAGCGTGCAGCCGATCGCCGAACGGCTGATCGCTTCGATCACCGACAATCTCGTCTTCGCGGCCTCCGACGGCACGAGCGGGATTGGTCTTTCGGTCGGTGCGGCGCTGACCGCAGACGCCTTTTCACCGCAGGAACTGCGGCTGCAAGCCGGCACGGCGCTTGAAACCGCCAAGGCCAATCCGCGAATGATCGTCGCGCTTCACGGCGAGGCGCCGAAACGGTCATCCTGAATCGGATAGGATCTCCAAAACAGAAGAGGCCGCGGTTTCCCACGGCCTCTGTTTGCGAACGAAGATAGGCGGCCGACAGCGATACGTCCGCGGCCGCCCTCTTGTCCTACCAGGAGGTCGGCGGGATTATGCCGGCACGAACTGGTTCTTCTGCGTGAACCGAACGGAGACATCCGTGACACCGCCAAAGCTCACCTCGTAGGCCGCCGAAGACGTCGCGGTGTCGATCACCTGTCCCTGAACGAAAGAGCCGGCGAGAATGTAATATTTCGGCTTCGGCGTGAACTGGTACAAGAGGCCGGGCTCGAGCTGGACCGCGATCGTCGGCTTGCCGGCCATGGCGATGCCGACATTCAGGTAGACGCTCTTGCTGGCCTGCACGGGCACGGTCGGAATGGTGTCGTCGGCCTGGGCGAGGATAAGGCCTTTCGTCGCGTCGGATGGCCCCGCCGGAAAACCGGGAGCGCCATAGGGGAACGGTCCCTGATAGGTCACCGGCACCTGGTTCTGATTGTTGATCATGACGGCGACCGAACTCGCCGTCTGGAAGGAACGCGGCGAGCCGGGCGTGCCCTGCTGCTGAACGTAGCCAACCGTCACGGAATAGTCGATCGTCCAGTTGAAGGAAGACGTGCTCGGCTGGTCGGGGGTACCCGCAGCGGCGCCGCCAACCATCCAGGCCAGCGACAGGGGGTCGACCGACGGCCCGATAATCTTCGGGATCGTCTGGAATAGGGCAAACTGCTGCCATTTCGCGTTTTCATTGAGAACCGTGAGGCTGTAGGGCTGGCCCGCTGCCTGCGCGCTGAAGGCTTTGATCGCGTTCTGCCCCATGTAAATGGTCATAATACATCTCCTCAATTGGGTTGCCGCCACGACACCATGCGGTGACGGCATCTGTGCTTACGGCACCGGCTTCCGCGGAGCATCATTTGCACAAGCACAACCTAGGATATTTAAATCTGAAAATATGTCACACACGTAACAACCCTGATTTGCATTTTCGCTAAATATCAACCCTACAGACGGCAGCCATGTTTCCGATTTCAGGGTGGTCACGAGCAGATGAAAACGATGAAGAATCCGACAATTTCGGACGAGATAAGGAAAATGGAATTGTTCGGCGCCGCAGATGACGCCGTTATTTCCATGCTTGCAAAAAAGGTAAATATAAACACATACAGAGATCGGCAAACGCTGTTTCTGAGCGGAGATCCTTGCGATACACTTTATATTATACTTTCGGGCGGCATCTATCTTTATTTTATATCCGAAGAAGGCAACGAAGTGATTTTTTCGGAGCTTCAGGCGGGGGACGCAGTCGGCGAGATCGAGTTCGCCCTCAACTACCGGCACTCCTCGAACGCGGTGATATGCGGGGCGACGCGGCTGCTCGAAATCGATCGGAAAACATTCAACGCGCTCTCGGCAATCCCGCAGGTGTCTTCATACCTGATGCGGACGATCGCCCGAAAGCTCCACCGCACCATCATGTTCGCGGAGGGAATGGCGCTTTACCCGCTGGAGATTCGCCTTGCTCGCCTGCTGCTCAATCTCGGCGCCTCCCACGGGCGGTCGACCAGCGACGGCATCCTCATCGAAAAACCGATATCCCAGAGCCGCATGGGCCAGCTCATCAATGCCAGCCGGCCGCGCATCAATGCGCAGCTCCAGGCCTGGAAAAGCGAACGGCTGATCGGCGTGCGGCAGCACCGCATCATCATCTTCAACAAAAGATCGCTGCAGATCATCTCGCGTCATTCAGACCCTGCGGCCTGAATGACGCGGGCGCCTCCCCCCGGGCCGGGCCGCCCGTCGCCGCCTGCCCGGATTGGGTGGCTTACGGGCAACCGTTCTTGACGATGGGGATCAGATCGGCCGTATCTGCGGTGAAGCTCGGACCGAACACGCCGTCCGGCGCGCCGCTGGAGACAACGCTGACCGCCTTGTGGACGTTGTTCGCTGTCACGAACCACGCCCCGCCGCTTGCGCCGCCGCCATACATGGGATGCGGGCGGGCGTCATAGGAGGTGCCGGCCTGCACCACGATGCGGGCCGTTTCCCGATACATATACTCGCCGTCGTCCAACCTTGCCGGGTAACCGGTCACCGTCACGTTTTCATCGACATGGGCGCCGTCGATGCCGAGCTCGTATTTGCCAACGGCGGATGCGACGGTGGTGCGCATCACCGAATAGTCGAACTGCGACCGCGCGAGGCTCGGATCGTTGTCCGCGACCTCGGTCCAGCGCAACAGCACGGCCGCCCTGTCCACGTGGTAGAGCGTCCCGCCACCGTTGGAATACCCCTGATAGAAGCGGATGTTGCTTGCCGCCATGCCGCCTTTCCAGAGGCTGTGGGCGGCGCCGATGACGATATTCGCATCCGCGACGAATTGGGCGCTGGCGGTATAATCGTCCCCGCCCCGCGTGTAGAGAAGCTGGCCACCGAACTTGTAAGGCGCTTCGCCGATCGGCGCCCGTTCAGCATCGCCCACAAGGCTGCCTTCGCTTTCACTTGGATACCCGTCCGTGGGCAGCGTTCCGATCATTTCGCGCTCAGGGATCGCCGCGGCAATTCTTTCCGGCGTCCAGTATTCCGCGGCCGCATTGGCAGACCCCACGCCGCCGGGGTCCCAGCAGGTAAACTCCACCGCCCCCGCGCTGAGCGGCATCATCAGCGCGGATGCCGACAGCAGCGTCGACCACGTCAATCTTCTCACTCTCATGACATTTGCTCTCCCGATTGAAGTTCGGTCGCGCCATCGCGTCCGGCGGCAGCACCGCCTCGATCATCTACCAGAGCGTGTAATTTCCTTCTGTTTCCCTCGGGACAGCGGATATCAACCCGCCGGCCGCCCTTGCCAACAAACGGGGTTTCGGCCAAAACCGCCGCCATGATCACGATTACCGAACTTTCCGCCCGCATCGCCGGGCGTCTCCTCCTCGACAATGCCAGCGTGACGCTTCCGGCGGGCACGAAGGCGGGGCTCGTCGGCCGCAACGGCGCCGGCAAATCCACGCTGTTCAAGGTCATAACCGGTGAGCTGGGCTCGGAAACCGGTTCGGTCTCCTATCCGAAAAGCGCACGTCTCGGCCAGGTGGCGCAGGAGGCGCCGGGCACCGAGGATTCGCTGATCGAAATCGTGCTTTCCGCCGACAAGGAGCGCGCCGCACTGCTGGCGGAGGCGGAGACCGCCACCGATCCGCATCGCATCGCAGACATCCAGATGCGACTCGTCGACATCGACGCCCATTCGGCAGAGGCGCGCGCGGCCAGCATTCTCGCCGGTCTCGGCTTCTCACAGGAAGCGCAGTCCCGGCCTGCCTCGTCGTTTTCGGGCGGCTGGCGGATGCGCGTGGCGCTCGCCTCCGTCCTGTTTGCAGAGCCAGACCTGCTGCTGCTCGACGAGCCGACCAACTATCTCGATCTCGAAGGCACGTTGTGGCTGGAGGACTATATCCGGCGTTATCCGCACACCGTCATCATCATCAGTCATGATCGCGACCTGTTGAACAACGCGGTCAACGCCATCGTGCATCTCGACCAGAAGAAGCTGACCTTCTACCGCGGCGGCTACGACCAGTTCGAGCGCCAGAAGGCCGAGGCCGACGAATTGCAGACCAAGGCCAAGGCCAAGAACGAGGCGGCCCGCAAGCACCTGCAGAGCTTCATCGACCGCTTCAAGGCCAAGGCCACCAAGGCCCGACAGGCGCAGAGCCGCGTCAAGGCATTGGAGCGCATGGGCACCGTCGCCGCAGTGATCGAGGATCATGTCCAGCCGATCACCTTTCCCGAGCCGGAAAAACAGCCCGCCTCGCCGATCGTTGCGATCCAGAACGCCGCCGTCGGTTACGAACCGGGCAAGCCGATCCTCAAGAACATCACGCTGCGCATCGACAATGACGACCGCATCGCGCTGCTCGGCTCGAACGGCAACGGCAAGTCGACCTTCGCCAAGTTCATCGCCAGCCGGCTCAAGGCGGAAAGCGGCGATATCCGCTTGGCGCCGAGCCTGAAGATCGGCTTCTTCGCCCAGCACCAACTCGACGACCTCGTGCCGGCGGATTCGCCCGTCGCCCATGTGCGCCGGCTGATGCCGGATGCGCCCGAAGCCAAAGTCCGCGCCCGCGTGGCGCAGATGGGGCTTGCGACGGAAAAAATGGCGACGGCCGCAAAGGACCTGTCCGGCGGCGAAAAGGCACGCCTGCTGATGGGCCTTGCCGCCTTCCATGCGCCGAATCTGCTGATCCTCGACGAACCGACCAACCATCTCGACATCGATAGCCGCCGCGCGTTGATCGAAGCGCTCAACGACTACGAAGGCGCCGTCATCCTGATCAGCCACGACCGCCACCTGATCGAAGCCACCGTCGACCGGCTGTGGCTTGTGAACAACGGCACCGTGTCGAACTTCGAAGGCGACCTGGAGGAATACCGCAACCTGATCGTCAGCTCCGGTAAAAAAAAAGAAGAAAAAGTTGAACTGACGGAAGATCTTTCCTCGAAGGCGGACCAGCGCAAGGCGAATGCCGAAAAGCGCGCCTCGCTGGCACCGCTCAAGAAAAAGATCAACGAAATCGAGGCCGTAACCGCCAAGCTCGAGAAACTGATCAAGGCCCTTGATAAGGAACTTGCAGACCCGGTTCTCTACGAAAAAGCCCCCGCCAAGGCGGCCCAGAAGGCCAAGGAACGCGGAGAAGCCGCCGCAAAGCTCTCGTCGGCCGAAGACGAATGGCTGATGCTGTCGTCGGAGTACGAAGAGGCTATGGCGAGCTGACCTTGCTCCGGTGGTGAGTATTGCCCTCTTGCCGACCTGACCCGCGATATCCTCGGCGGCGTGGCCGGGAACCCGCCACCCGCAATGCGATTAATCATTAAATTAGGAATCCATTATAGTATCGGCCGATTATTCACAGGGATGATTTTCCGGCCCTATGTCCAATCCGCGGCGGCTTCACGCTCTTTCTGGCCTGCTCGCGGATCGCCGCGGCAATATTGCCATCATGTTCTCTCTGCTGCTCGTGCCGCTGATCACCGCCGTCGGCGCCAGCCTCGACTACGTGCGGGCCTATAACGCCCGTTCGAAAATGCAGGCCGATCTCGATTCCGCCTTGCTCGGCGCAGTGAAAAGCGTGGGAACACTGGACAATGCCGCGCTCAAGAAGCGCATCCAGGAGTGGTTCGCTGCCCAGACCGATCTCGGGAGCGGCGGTTACACGCTCGAAGAAATCGACATCGACACATCGAACCGTAAGATCACCGCGACGGCCCGCGCGACGGTGTCCACGACGCTGCTCAAGATTGCAGGCATC
This sequence comes from Neorhizobium galegae, assembly GCF_021391675.1. Taxonomy (NCBI): domain Bacteria; kingdom Pseudomonadati; phylum Pseudomonadota; class Alphaproteobacteria; order Hyphomicrobiales; family Rhizobiaceae; genus Neorhizobium; species Neorhizobium galegae. The sequence goes on along the minus strand of NZ_CP090095.1, from coordinate 1,469,445 downwards.
GACGGCGTCGGCGTGGCCACCTCCTCGTCGGTCGAAGGTCCAGGCCGCGCCTATCTCGACGTCCATATCGTACTCGACAAATCCGCTTCGATGCTGCTCGCGGCGACGAGCGCCGGTCAGTCCAGCCTGATGGCGTCACCGGCCAACTGCGCCTTTGCGTGCCATACGCCGGAAGGGACGACCTTCACCTACAAGAGCAAGACCTACAGCAATGTCTACGACCTGTCGGTCGCGATGAACATCAAGCTGCGGGCCGATGTCTCGGTGGACGCCGCGCGAGAAGTTCTAGACCTCATCGACACGGCAGACGCCGCACATGAGCGCATCCGGGTCGGCCTCTATACCCTTGGCGAAACCGCGACCCAGGTGTTGTCTCCGACCTTCTCGACCTCGGCGGCCCGCACAAAACTGAACAGTAAAACCAGCGGCATGACGAGCGCGACCTCCGAAGACGGGACATATTTCGACACTTCGCTGACGGCCCTCAAGCCCATGATCGGAACGGCCGGAGACGGAACCACCAAGGATGCGCCGCTGAAACTCGTGTTGATTCTGACGGACGGGGTCCAATCCGAGCGCAACTGGGTGCTGCAAAGCAACTCCGGTATCCGCTTCCCGACAGCAAAAAACTCGCTCCAGACCGTCGTCACCCCGATCAATTCCAAGTGGTGCAAGCAGGTGAAGGACCTCGATGCCACAATCGGGGTTCTCTACACCGAATACCTGCCGATGACCTGGGACTGGGGTTACAATGCGACGCTCGGCAAGACGATGAGCAGCAGCGGCTTCAGCTCGATCTGGGGAGGCACGGTCGCTTCCGGCAAGAGCAGCAGCACGCGGACAGCCTATATCCCTAAAGCGCTCGAAGAATGCGCGACGAGCGGCGACCTTTTCCTGCAGGCGAATTCGGCCGAGGAAATCGAGGAAGGCCTGTCCTCGCTCTTCAAGCAATATCTCTCCAAGGTAAGGCTGACAAACTAGATGACGCCGATGCACCGTTTCAAAGCCCTCTTGCGGAACGAGCAGGGAACGGCCGCGGTCGAGTTTGCACTGCTTGTCTTGCCATTCTTCGTCTTCCTCTTTTGCATTCTCGATATGGCGCTGATGTTCTTCGTCGACAGCGCGCTCGATTCGGCCCTGCATATGGCCGCCCGTTCCGTCCGGGTCGGCACCGCCTATTCGAACGGCTGGGATCTCGCCGCTTTCAAGAGCAATGTCTGCGACGGTATGGCGCTCGCCTTCAGTTGCGAGGACGAACTGCTGGTCACCACCACCACGATGTCCGATTTCTCGTCGATGAGCTTCACGTCGCCGGTCAGCGGCGGTGTTCTGTCCGTAACCGAGAGCTTTTCTCCGGCCGGGTCGGGGGAATACGTGATGATCCAGGCTTTCCTTCCCTGGGACAGCCTGCTGGCCGCTATCGGCGCAGACGTCAACACGCTCGCCGATGGCACCTATGTGCTCTCCGCTTCCGTGATTTTCAGAAATGAACCCTTTTGAGAAATCGCGCGATGGCACCAAGGCATGATCCCGACCACAGGCAAGGGAACCGGCGCGAAAGAAGCGTGCGGGCCCTGCTCGCCGACCGCAAAGGCCAGTCCGGCATCGAGTTCACCCTGCTTCTGCCGATCATGGCCCTGCTGTTCGCCGGCACCGTCGACCTCGGAGAAGGCCTGATGGTGAAGCGGAAGATCAACCAGATCGCGGAAGTGGCAAGCGACATCGTCTCCCAGGAGACGAGCTGGAGCAACAGCGAGCTCAATACCCTTCTCCAAGGGACCGCCTCCATTCTCATTCCCTTCAACAGCAGCGCACTTGCAATCCAGGTGGCCCTCATAGACTTCGACGCCGCCGGCAACGCGAAGGTCAACTGGTCGTCGGCCTTTCAAGCGAACGCGCAGGCATCAGGGGACCCGCCCGCCTTCGAAATCCCCGCCGACCTGATCGAAAGCAACGTGCAGCTCGTCGTCGTGCAGGTGAATTACGCGATGACGACGCCTTTCACGTCGCTGTTTTCCACCGTTACCGGCTCAGGCGAGTACAGCTTTGTCGGCAAGGCGATCTCCCGTCCGCGGGTCGGCGACAAAATCACCAAGAAGTAGGCTAGGACCTGCAATCCGGCAGAAGCCGTCCTTGCGGTCCGTTTCGCAGGTTGCATGCGGTGGACAACCCATAATAACCAGCCATTAACCATAATCGGCGAATGTGACGTCGCTTCAACTCCTCAGTCACTTTTTAGCCGAGTCGCTCCCATGTTTGTCCGCGTCCTTTGTGTCGCCGCCGCCGTCGCGTGCCTTCTTTCCTCCTGCGCCGGTCGCAGCCAGACCGAGAGCGGCTCGCTTGCCACCTCATTTGCGCCCGCCAAGGCACTCTCCTCGTCCAAATCGCCCAGAAAGGTCGAAGCGGATTCGCCGGTAGCGCTGACGCCGGTCGCTTGGGGGCGTTTCAACAATCCCGGCAGCCTTTCCGGCCGCACCCTCACCGCCTCGTCGCTTTCCGACCTGAAGCTCGCCGACAAGGAGGTCGTGCTGACCTTCGACGACGGCCCGATGCCGAAGAAGACGGAGAAGATCCTCTCCATCCTCGACGAATACGACGTCAAGGCGACCTTCCTGATGGTCGGGCAGATGGCGAAGGCCCATCCGGAGATCGCCCGCAAGGTGGTCAATGCCGGCCACACGATCGGCAGCCATACCTATCGTCATGCCGACCTGCAGCACCTTTCCTTCGATGCGGCCGTGGCCGAAATCGAAAAGGGGCGCGATGCGGTGACCAGCGTCACCCATGAGGATGCCGGTTTCTTCCGCTTCCCCTATCTCGCCGACACCAGGCGCTTGCGCCAGTGGGTCGCCTCAAACAGCATGGTGGTGCTGGACGTGCAGGTGGATTCCAAGGATTATTTCGGCGTCTCGCCGGCCGCCGTCGCAACCCGCACGATGAATTCGTTGCGCGCCCACGGCAAGGGCATCATCCTGCTGCACGACATCCATGCCCGCACGGCCGCCATGCTGCCGGCGCTGCTCACCCAGCTGAGCGCAGAGGGCTACAAGGTCGTTCGCCTGCGCCACAGCAATTCGTCGATGATGATGGCCTGGCTGAACTGAGGGAAAGAATGCGCGGGGTCAGGCCTTCTTGACCCAGCGCCCCTCTTCCGATTGCTGCCAGTAGGTCAGCGCATGCCCCTCGCCCTTCAGCTTCTTCCACTGGGCGCGGGCATTGTCGAGTTGGACGGTGTCGTAGCCATCGAACATGAAAACGATCCGGTCATAGTCGACGATCGGGGGCGGCTCGGCACCATCCACCAGAAAACGGACAGTCGCACCGTTGCCATTTTCGGCGGCGGAGGTCAGCAGCACCGGCTGCGCCTCGGCCATCGGCGAGACATCCGTGCCATGCGGCAGAAAACTGTCCTCGCGAAACGTCCACAGATGCGCGTCGAGAAAGTCCCGCCGCACATCGCCGCTCGTCTGCACCGCCACCTTCCAGCCGCGCTCGACGCTCTTTTCGAGGAGCGCCGGCAACGCATCCTCGAGCTTTGATTCGGTCAGGTGATAGAACAGGACTTCGGTCATCACAGTTGAGAACCCATATTTTCGTTGAACCGACAAATATGGGTTCTCAACCCACCTCGTAGTGCGCCCGGACGAGTTCGTCCAGCAGCCGCACGCCGTAGCCCGATCCCCAGGACTGGTTGATCTCGCTCGACGGCGAGTTCATCGCGGTACCGGCGATGTCGAGATGGGCCCAGGGCGTTTCGCCGACGAAGCGCTTCAGCAGCTGCGCCGCGGTGATCGACCCGGCATGGCGCCCGCCGGTATTCTTCATGTCGGCGAATTTCGAGTCGATCAGCTTGTCGTAATCCTTGCCGAGCGGCATGCGCCACAGGCGCTCGCCGGTGACGTCTCCGGCACCGCTCAACTGGCCGGCCAGCGTGTCGTCGTTGGAGAACAGGCCTGCCTGCAGATTGCCGAGCGCCACCAGGATGGCGCCGGTCAGGGTGGCGAGATTGATCATGAAACGCGGCTTGAAGCGATCGTTGCAATAGTGAAGCGCATCGGCAAGCACCAGCCGGCCTTCCGCATCGGTGTTGATGATCTCGATCGTCTGGCCGGACATGGTGGTGACGATGTCGCCCGGCCGCTGTGCATTGCCGTCAGGCATGTTCTCGACCAGGCCGAGAATGCCGATCGCGTTGACCTTCGCCTTGCGGGCGGCGAGCGTATGCATGAGGCCGATGACGGCAGCCGCGCCGCCCATGTCGCCCTTCATGTCCTCCATGCCGGCGCCCGGCTTGATGGAAATGCCGCCGGTATCAAAAACGACGCCCTTGCCGATGAAGGCGACCGGCGCCTCCTTCGGCTTGCCGCCCTTCCACTGCATGATGGCGAGCCGCGGCGGCCGCACCGACCCCTGCGCCACGCCGAGCAGCGCGCCCATGCCGAGCTTCTTCATCTCTTTTTCGGTGAGGATTTCCACCTCGACGCCGAGCTTTTCGAGTTCCTTCGCCCGGTCGGCGAATTCGACCGGGCCGAGCACGTTCGGCGGCAGGTTGACGAGTTCGCGGGCGAGAAGGACCCCGCCGGCAATCGCCTCGGATTCGGCAAATGCCTTCTTGGCGGCCGTATGCTCGGCTGTGACGATCGTCACCTTCACCGTCTTCGGCGCCTTTTCCTCGTCATCGCCCTTCTTCGTCTTGTAGGTGTCGAAACTGTAGGCGCGCAGCAGCATGCCGAGCGCAAAGCCGCCGAGCTGTGCGCCGCCGACCGCAAGGCCGGGCAAGTCGGCGAAGATCACCACCTTGGTCATCGACTTGACCGAGGATGCGGCGATGCCGCCCGCCTTCAGCCAGTCATAGGCGGTCAGCGTCTCGGCCTTGCCGAGGCCCAACACGACCAGCCGGTCTGCCGGCGATCCCTGCGGCGCAATGAGGTCCAGCGTCGACATCGGCTTGCCGGAAAACTTCGCGATCTCAGCCGCCCGGGTCACGATGCCGGCGGGGTCGGCCTCGGCGGCACCCGCCGCGGGCCCGTCGCCGGCAAGCTTGAGCTGGATGGCAAGGCCACCATCGATCTTGGCGGACTTGGCGAAGGAGATATCGAATTTCACGGACATTGCGACTCCAGGAGGCTTTCGAATGGAACGCGGCGATCATCGCCGTTTCGGCTTGAAGCGCAAGGGCGAGAAGTCACAACCGCGTCAACCCGGAGTCGGGTCCCCTGTCCTGACGCGTCAAAAAGCCCGATTTCGGGCGCGGACATTCCCGGCTATCGGCAGACGGCCCTGTTCAAATTCCGCGCGTCTTGCTCTAGGGTCGCGCCGCCTGATGACCACCGGATCAATTCGCATGACCTCGCCCTCCCCCACCGTCTCCGACCGGCTTGCCGCCGTTCGACGATTCTTCGCCAGACCGAAGGGATGGTTCATCGTGCTGATGGCGCTCTGGTGGGTGCTGCTGGCGGTCTTCTACCTGGTACCCCAGATCGACCTTGCCGTGGCGCGCGCCTTTTTCGCGCAGGCCGCCTGTGGCGAGGCGATCGAACAGGGCCAGGTCTGCGGCAGTTTTCCCTATGGTGGCGAAACCGTCTTCGTCCTGATCCGGCGCGTTCTCTTCTACCTGCCGGCGCTGGTCGCGATCTATCTCCTCTATCGGCTGATCGCCAACCTGCAGCACCACGGCAAGACCTACAGCCCGCGCAAGACACGGGATTATTCCATCGCCCTGATTTCCTTCCTGATCGGCCCGTATGTGCTGGTCAACCTGATCCTGAAGCAGGTCTCCAACCGGCCCCGCCCCTACGAGACCGACTTTTTCGGCGGCAAGGACGTGTTCACGTCGGCGGGCGATTTCGGCGGCGCCTGCGCCGGCAACTGTTCCTTCATTTCCGGAGAGGCGGCGGGCGCCGGGTGGCTGGCCTGCCTCACCATTTTGCTGCCCAAACCGCTGCGTCCGGTGCTCGGGCCCCCGCTGATCGCCATCTCGCTGATCTCGCCGGCGCTCAGGACCTCCTTCGGCGGCCATTATTTTTCGGACGTGACGCTCGGCTGGTTGTCGTCGCTGGTGGTCTATGCAGCGGTGGCTGCGTGTTTCGAAATGTCACAGCGAAGAAGAAAACGGAATTCGCAAACAAATTTGTGACGCAGCCCCTGTCGCAAAGCTGATCTCAATCGCTTAGATAGGCGCGACCGTCATCTCGGGGTAACTAGCTGTCACCATTCCCCGGGTGACGTTGTGCAAGGTATCTAGGCCGGAATGAAGCTTCTCGAAGTCTACATATTGCGCCGGATTTTTCAGATGTTCCTGGTGACGCTCCTGCCGGTGCTCACCATCATCTGGACCATCCAGGTGCTGGGACGCATCAACCTGGTCACCGATACCGGCCAGTCGATGGGCTCGTTCGCGACTCTTGCCACCTTCATCCTCCCCACCATCATCCCCGTCGTGCTGCCCTTCGCTCTCGTCATCGGCATCACCCAGACGCTGACGGCGATGAACAACGATTCGGAACTGCCCGTCATCGACGCTGCTGGCGCGTCGCGCAGCATCATTTACCGGCCGGTGCTGATGCTCGGGCTCGCGCTTAGTCTCTTTTCGTTCCTGGTGACGAATTTCGTCGAGCCGCCGTCTCGCGTCGCGGCCCGCCAGATGGTCGCCGCGGCTTACGCCGACCTGCTCTCCTCGGTCATCGAGGAAAAAACCTTCCGCAGCATCGAGCCGGGGCTCTACGTGCAGATCTCGGAGCGCCATTCCGGCCGGGTGCTCAAGGGCCTGTTCGTCGTCGATTATCGCGACCGGAATTTCGACCTCATCTATTACGCCCGCGAGGGATCGATCGACGAAAGCGGTACCTCGCTCACCATGCGTGACGGCGAGGTCCACCGCAAATCCGCCGACGGACGCATTTCGATCATCAAGTTCGTCTCCTACGCCTTCGATCTGTCTGCAATGGCGAAGGCGGAAGGCGGCCTGCCGCAATATTCGTCCGACCGCAGCCTCACCTTCCTTCTGAACCCGGATCCGAACGATCCCGTCTACCAGAAGTCGCCGGACGCCTATCGGTCGGAGCTGCACAGACGCCTCTCCGACTGGCTTTTCCCGATCACCTTCGCGCTGATCTCGCTGGTCATTGCCGGTAGCACCCGCTCGCACCGGCAGGCCCGGGTCCATCCGATGGTGTTTGCGCTTTTCCTCGCTTTCGGCGTGCGCTGGCTCGGGTTCTCGGCCACCAACATGGTCGAACGCCATGCACTCTACACCCCGCTCCCCTACGCGGTGCCGATCGCCTTCTCGCTGATCGCGATCTTCATGCTTGCCACCAACCGGCAGTTCTCGGCGCCGCGCTTCATCGCACGCGGCATGTCGCGCCTGGCCAACAGCCTGCAGCGGCGCATACCCGCCTCGCGGACTTCGGGCGGAGGTACGGCATGATCTTCACGACGCTCGGCCGGTATTTCTTCCGTCGTTATATCATCACAGCGCTCTGGTTCCTGCTCGGCGTCGGCGCCATCATCTTCCTCGCCGACTTCAGCGAGACCAGCCGCCGCATGTCGGGCTTCAGCGGCTACACGGTCTCAGCCGGGCTGGCGATGACCGCCATGCGCGTGCCGCTCATCCTGCAGCAGACCATCCCGACGCTCAGCCTGTTTATCGGCATGACGGTGCTGATCGCACTCAACCGCCGCTACGAACTGGTGGTGACGCGCGCCGCCGGCATTTCGGTCTGGCAGTTCATCTCGCCCTTCGTCATCGGAGCGTTTCTGATCGGGCTCGCAACCTTGCTTGTGATCAATCCGCTCGCCGCCTGGGGCCAGCGCGAATCCGCTTCCATGGAGGCAAGCTGGCGCGAAGCGAGCAACCGCTCGCGGGCATCCACCTTCATTCCCTGGATCCGCCAGATCAGCGGCGACGACGATACGGTCATAGGCGCCAAGAGCTATCAGGAGAAGGGAACGCGGCTTGTCGACGTGGTGGCTTTCCAGTTCGACAAGGACGGCCGCGTGATCATGCGGCAGGACGCCAAGACCGCAAAATTGGAAGATGGTTACTGGCTGCTTAACGAGGTTTTGGAAAACCGGCCGGGCGAAATTCCAGTGCGTCGCGAGACAGCACAGGTTCGCACCAAGTTGAAGCAGGAGTATATCCAAGAGAGCCTGGCGCAGCCTGATACTGTTGCGTTTTTTGATCTTTCCAGAAAAATCGAGGTCAGCAAATCTTTCGGCATTCCCACAAAGGCGCTGGAGACGCAGTACCACTCGCTGCTCTCCCTGCCGATCCTGCTCGTGGCAATGACTCTCATTGCTGCAACAGTCTCATTAAAATTCAGTCGGTTCGCCCAGTCCCGCTCCGTGATTCTGGGTGGAATAGTTTCTGGCTTCGTGCTTTATGTCGTCACGGTGCTCGTGAAGGCATTCGGAAGCAGCGGGGCAATTCCTCCTTTCGTGGCGGTCTGGATTCCAGTGATCGTCGCGACGGCACTGGGGACGACGATTCTGCTTCATCAGGAGGATGGCTAGTGGCGGTAAGTGACCGCAAACATATAAGACGGCTCGCCGCCGCCCTGCTGACAGGTGTGTCTGTATGCGTATTCGGCGTCTCCGCAACGGTTGTGCAGGCTCAGGGTCTGGTGCCTCAGGCAGCGGACGGCGCCAAGATGCTGTTGCGCGCCAATGAGCTCGTCTACAATCAGGACGCCGAGGTGGTCACCGCGACCGGTGGCGTGCAGATCTACTACAACCGCTACAAGATGGTGGCGCAACGCGTTCAGTACGATCAGAAGAGCGGCCGCGTCATGGCGACCGGCAATATCGAGCTGATCGAGCCGGGCGGCAGCCGTGTCTATGCCGAGCAGATGGACGTCACCGACAGCTTCGGCGAAGGTTTCATCAACGCGCTCCGCGTCGAGACCACCGACAATACCCGCCTTGCCGCCGAGAGCGCCGAGCGCCAGCCCGGCGACCTGATGGTGCTCAACAATACCGTCTACACCGCCTGCCTTCCCTGCACCAAGACGCCGGGCAAGGCTCCGCTTTGGCAGGTCAAGGCGCAACGGGTAGTCCGCAATGGCCAAGCCCATACGATTCGGCTTGAAAGCGCCCAGTTCGAACTGTTCGGCCTGCCGATCGGTCGCTTGCCTTTTGCGATCGAGGTGCCGGACGAAACGGTCGAGCGGAAGTCGGGCCTTCTGTTCCCCCAGTACAGCGCGAGCGACAATCTCGGCTTCGGCATCACGGTGCCCTATTATCACGTGTTCTCGCCGAGCATGGATGCGACGCTCAGCCCCACCTACTATTCCAATCAGGGGCTGCTGCTTCAGGGCGAGATCCGCAACAAGTTCGAAACAGGCGAACATACGTTCCGCTTCGCCGGAATCCATCAGAACGATCCGGAAACCTTCGATCCGAATACCAGCGACCGGGCTGCGGACAACCGCTTCATGGTCGCCTCCAGGGGCGCCTTCAGGATCAATCCGCGCTGGACATTCGGCTGGAACGTCATGACCCAGAGCGACAACAACTTCTCGCGCACCTACAAGTTGACGGGCGTCAGCAGCGGCACGTTCACCAACGACGTCTATCTCACCGGGCAAGGGACGCGGAACTATTTCGACCTGCACAGCTATTATTTCAACATCCAGGATGACACCTATAGCAACACGGCCGAACAGAAGCAGGCGATCGTCTATCCCTCGCTCGACTACACCTATTACGCGCCGGAACCGATCCTGGGCGGTGAGCTTTCGGTCACGTCCAACATTACCAACCTGTCCCGTCGCGAAGACGACTGGTACAGGGAAGGCACCACCAATCGTTTCCCGGGCCTTGAAGGCAGCTACAGCCGTTTGACCGTGGAAGCCGAATGGAAGCGCACCTTCAACACGCTCGACGGCCTGCTGCTGACGCCGATCCTCGCCGCCCGCGGCGACGGCATCCGCCATACCGGTTCCGGCACGCCGGGTGCCTATTTCGGCGATATGGAGTCTGAAGGTGCCAACGGCCGTTACATGCTCACGGCCGGTCTCGAGGCGCGTTATCCGATCCTGCTGACCACCGAAAACAGCAGCCATATCATCGAGCCGATTGCGCAGATCTTCGCGCGTCCCGATGAGCAGATGGCCGGCGGATTGCCGAACGAGGATGCGCAGAGCTTCGTCTTCGACGCCACCAGCCTTTTCGAGCGCGACAAGTTTTCGGGCTTCGATCGTGTCGAAGGCGGCACGCGCGCCAATGTCGGCCTGCGTTATACCGGCACGTTCGCCAACGGCATCGGCGTGCGCAGCATTGTCGGCCAGTCCTACCAGATTGCCGGCCAGAACTCGTTCGCGACCGAGGACCTGGTTCAGGCGGGCGCCAATTCCGGGCTCGAAACGAGCCGGTCCGATTATGTCGCGATGGCGGCAATCGATCTGCCGCGGGGCTTCACGATCGGGGCAAACGCCCGCTTCGATGAAAAGACATTCGCGATCAAGCGCACCGATGCCTCGCTTTCCTACACGACGCCGCGGGTGAGCGGCTCGCTGGTCTACACGCAGGTCGATGCTCAGCCGGAATACGGTGCGGACGACGCGAGGGACGTGCTGAAGCACTCGATGAGCTTCCGGATCAACGAAAACTGGGCGCTTGCCGGCACGGCTACCTGGGACCTCACGGACAAGGAACTGATCCGGCGCGGCATCGGCATCAGCTATGCGGACGAGTGCACGATCTTTACGGTCGCCTATACAGACAAGCAGTCGGACACGGCCGCCAACGACTGGACCGTCAGCGCCCGCCTGAGCTTCCGCACGCTCGGCGATATCAGCGTCGGCTCGACCGAAGGTTTCGATCAGGACTACCGCTACTGACGTGGCGGCTCGTCCGATCGGCTGAACGTCATCGTTTCGCCGCAAGAATTGTGCAAGCGGTCGCAAATAGAGTATGAAATGCGAGGCCGGTCGGGCTCAAGTGCCCACCGGGGCGGGAAAAGGGATTGGTATCATGTTCGCAATGACCGCAACGCGCAAGCTGGTGCTGGCCGCGGCCGCCTTGGCCGCCTCGGTCGTCATTCAGCCCGCTGCCCAGCAGGCGCAGGCCGCCAGCGAAGTTTCGGCCGTCGTCAACAGGACGGCGATCACCAGTACCGACGTCGGCCGGCGCGTCGCCTTCCTGCGCCTTCAGCGCCAGAAGGCAGATGCCAAGACGGCGCGTGAGGTGCTGGTGGATGAAGCGCTGAAGCGCCAGGAAATTTCCCGCGTGAAGATGTCGGTCAGCACCGAGGATGTCGACAAGGCCTTCGAGCGGTTTGCCGCCGGCAACAAGCTGAGCGTGGCGCAGATGAGCCAGATCCTCGACAAAGCCGGCGTCGGCGTCGAGCATTTCAAGAATTACATCGCCGTGCAGATGAGCTGGCCACGACTGGTCAACGCCCGCTACGGCGGTTCGCGCGGCCGCATGTCGAGCCAGGAACTCGTCACGCGCATGATGGAGAACAAGGAAAAGCCGGTCACGACCGAATATTTCCTGCAGCAGGTGATTTTTGTCGTGCCGCCGGCCAAGCGCAACGCCATTCTCGCCAAGCGCCAGAAGGAAGCCAACGCCGCGCGTTCCAAATTCCCGGGCTGCGAGCAATCCAAGGATTTCGCCGCGACCATGCTGGACGTGTCGATCCGCGACCTCGGCCGCGTCCTCGCCCCCGAGCTCCCGGCCGACTGGAAGCCGCTGATCGAGAAGACGGCCGATGGCGGCACGACGGGCACCCGCGTCACCGAACGCGGCGTCGAATTCCTGGCCATCTGCAAACAGCGCCAGGTGTCGGATGATCTCGCGGCGGAAGTCGTGTTCCGCGCCGAGGATCTCGGCAAGGAGAAGAAGGGCGCTCCCGATCCGAACGACAAGAAATATCTCGATGACCTGCGCAGCAAGGCCCAGATCGAGTATCGCTGAGATATCGCTGACCTCGACACTTAAGTCATTTTCGGAGCCGTAATGCCTCTCGACCGTCCGCTTGCGTTGACCCAGGGCGATCCTGCCGGCATCGGCCCCGATATCACACTGGTCGCCTGGGCCGCGCGCCGGGCATACGACCTGCCGCCTTTCCTCTTCCTCGGCGATCCGGCCGTGCTCAAGGCCCGCGCCGTGATGCTCGGCCTCGACGTGCCGATCCGGGAAGCGGATAGCGACAGCGCGATGTCGATCTTCGACGACGCCCTGCCCGTGCTTCCCATTCCCGCGGGCGCGGAAATCGCCGCCGGCCAGCCGCATGTGGCGACCGCCAGGGGGACGATCCAGGCGATCGAGACCGCCGTGTCGCTCTCGCTCGAGGGCAAGGCCGCCGGCACGGTCACCAATCCGATCGCCAAATCCATTCTCTACCAGGCCGGCTTCGGTTTCCCCGGCCACACGGAATTCCTGGCCGACCTTGCCGAACGCGCCACGGGCAAGAAGATCCTGCCGGTGATGATGCTGGCCGGGCCAAAACTCCGGGCCATCCCGGTCACCATCCATATCCCGATCGCCCAAGTCCCGGCGGCCCTCAATGCGGACCTGATCGCCGAGACCTGCCGCATCGCCCATCACGATCTGAAGACCCGCTTCGGCATCGAAAAGCCCCGGCTCGCCGTCGCCGGCCTCAACCCGCATGCGGGCGAGGACGGGGCGATCGGCCGCGAGGACCAGGATATCATCCATCCGGCGATCTTCAAGCTGCGGGCCGAGGGCCTGCACGTCTTCGGGCCGCTGCCGGCCGACACGATGTTCCACGACGAGGCGCGCGCGCGTTACGACGTGGCGATCTGCATGTATCACGACCAGGCCCTGATCCCGGCCAAGGCGCTCGGGTTCGACACGTCCGTCAACGTCACGCTCGGCCTGCCCTTCATCCGCACTTCGCCGGACCATGGCACGGCGTTCGGCATTGCCGGCCAGGGCGTGGCCCGCGAGACCAGCCTCGTCGAGGCGATCAGGCTTGCCGGCAATCTCGCGTTGAAATCGAAAGCAGCCTGATGGCAACTCTGGACGGCTTGCCGCCGCTGCGGGACGTGATCCAGCGTCACGGGCTCGACGCCAGGAAGGCGCTCGGCCAGAATTTCCTTCTCGACCTCAACCTCACCCAGAAGATCGCCCGCAGCGCCGGGCCGCTTGGCGATGCGACGGTTTTCGAGGTCGGCCCCGGCCCCGGCGGCCTCACCCGCGCCATCCTGTCGCTCGGCGCGAAAAAGGTGATCGCGGTCGAACGGGACAGCCGCTGCCTTCCGGCTCTTTCGGAAATCGGCGAGCATTATCCCGGCCGGCTGGAAGTGATCGAAGGCGACGCGCTGAAGACCGACTTTGCCGCGCTGGCGCCGGAAGGTCCCGTTAAAATCATCGCCAACCTGCCTTACAACGTCGGCACCCAGCTGCTGATCAACTGGCTGCTGCCCACGCCGGATCAATGGCCACCCTTCTGGGAAAGCCTGACATTGATGTTCCAGAAGGAAGTCGGCCAGCGGATCGTCGCCGATGAGGATGACGACCATTACGGCCGGCTCGGCGTTCTCGCCGGCTGGCGCACCGATGCCCACATGGTCTTCGACGTGCCGCCGCAGGCCTTCACGCCGCAGCCCAAGGTGACCTCGACTGTCGTCCACCTGACGCCGCGCCAAAATCCCCTGCCCTGTGACGTCACCAGGCTGGAGCGCGTCACCCACGCCGCCTTCGGCCAGCGGCGAAAAATGCTGCGCCAGAGCGTCAAATCGCTCGGCGGCGAGGCGCTGCTGGTGAAGGCCGGCATCGACCCGGCACGGCGGGCGGAAACGCTGTCGGTGGAAGAGTTCGTGAGGCTGGCGAACTGCCTCTGAGAGGTAGCGCCATAACTCACTATAAGAGACGCCCGATGCGGCCGATCCCGGCGCTCTCAGAAGTAATCGCCGTCGTACAGAAGCTACCAGACGAAATATGAGTACTTTGAGCCGCTGACGCCCCAGGTGGCTTGCTTGCCGGATGCCTTGTCGTACATGACGCCGTCCCTGGTCTCTGTGTATTTCTCCAGAAATGCGTCCATCCCTTCGACCTTGAAGATTGCGCCGGTGCCAAACCGATCAGAGTAGGCCTCCATCGAAGATGTCACGCCCATCGTGGCCATGTCGTATTTTTCAACGGCCCCATTTTTCAGAGCGGTGGCGAAGGAAAGGGTGTCATCAAGGGAGGCAGGGTCCACCCCCCGCTCCAAAGCCGATTCCATCGTCTCCAGCCAAAACTGCTGCCAATCCGCGTCGTTATAACCGGCCGCTATACCAGTAAACGTTTCGCGGACGTTCCCCTCGGCGTCCTTGTGCTTTGTGTAGGTTCCTTCGGCGTCGTAGAAATTCATGGTGGCGATTTGCGACGCTGACCCCGTGAAGGTTTCGGTCACGCTGCCGTCATCAGCATCCTTCCTCGTGTACATCCCTTTCGCACCAAAGATCTGTAGCGCATCGGCGGCCTTAGCAGCCGTATCGTCGCTGCTCATCCTTGCCGCGATTTCAATGATCGTCCCGATCGCGTTGCCGGTCCGAAGGGCGCTGTCGAAACCGCCGCCAACTTCACCAAGCAGAGCGCCTGCTGGTGAGAGGGGCGCAGCCGATTGCGGCGCGCTCGAGGCGCTAAAAAGCAGGGAAACGGAACCGGCGGACATCGCATTTATGGGGAGTAGCATAGGGCTTCCTCATCGTTTTCTGATCGCCCGGAGCGGGCTGTGGACGTGCGTGCAGTCACGACGAACATCGAGAAGGGAAATTAGAAGACGAAATATGTGTACTTTGAGCCGCTGGCGCCCCAGCTTGAAAGCTTGCCGGTTGCCTTATCGTACATGACGCCGTCCCTGGTCTCGGTGTATTTCTCCAGGAAGGCCGCCATGCCGTCGACCTTGTAGCTAATCCCGCCGCCGGTGCTGCCGCTTGCATAAGTATTGCGATAGGTGCTTATCGAAGTCGTTACGCCCATTTCAGACATGTCGTATTTTTCAACGGTCCCATTTCGTAGCGCTGCGGTGAAGGAACGAGCGTTGTCAACGAAGGCGGGGTCGACACCCCGTTCCAGATTCGCTTCCATCTGCTCCAACCAGAACTGCTGCCAATCCTCATCATTGTAGCCGCTGGCGGTGCCGTTAAACGTTTCTACAATATTGCCCTCGGCGTCCTTGTGCTTTGTATAGGTTCCTTCGGCGTCGTAGAGCCGCATGCTCGCGATTTGCGATGCCCACCCTGTGAAGGTTTCGATGACGCTACGGTCCTCGAATTTCTCCTTCGTGTACGTCCCTTTCGCGCCAAAGATCTGAAGTGCGTCGGCGACCTTGGAGGACGTATCGTCGTTGCTCATCCTTGCTGCGATTTCAATGATCGTCCCGATCGCATTGCCGGTCCGCAGCGCGCTGTCGAAACTGCCACCAACCTCGCCAAGCAGGGCGCCTACCGGTGAGGGAGGCGCAGCCGGCTGCGGCGCGCTCGACGCACTAAAAAGCAGGGAAACGGAACCGGCAGACATCGCATTTATGGGGAGTAGCATAGAGCTTCCTCATCGTTTTCTGATCGCCCGTTTCATTCGGGCTACCCTCGATTGGAAGCGTCATGCTTGACCGCACCGTGCGGCAAAAATCCCCAATTTTTTCTTAATTTCTACCCATAGATGTAGCCCGCCTCGAAAGCGTATTTCTACGGCTTTGTCGGAAAAGACCATGGGTTGGAAACGGAACAGGGTCAGTGAAGAAATCGATCCCTGAAGGGCCGCAAACCGCAAGTGCCGAAGATGAACGGGGCAGCATGCTATCCGCGCGCCACCAGCCCTCTCCTACAGCTCCGGCTCTTCCGTCAGCAACTCGCTCACAAAATCGAACAGCCCATGCCGGCGGTCGCGGCGGATGCGTTCGGCGTTGACGATGCAGCTCACATGGCCGAAAGCCTCGTCGAGATCGTCGTTGACGATGACGTAGTCGTATTCCCGCCAGTGCTCGATCTCGGCACGCGAGTTCAGGAGCCTAGTGCGGATCACCTCTTCGGAGTCCTCGGCGCGGCGGTGCAGGCGAGACTGCAACTCGGTCATGGTCGGCGGCAGCACGAAGATCGAGACGACGTCGGCGGCCATCTTTTCCTGCAGCTGGCGGGCGCCCTGCCAGTCGATGTCGAACAGCATGTCGCGGCCCTCGCTCATCGCCAGCTCCACGGGCTCGCGCGGGGTGCCGTAGAAATTGCCGTGCACCTCTGCCCATTCGAGCAGGTCGCCGGCGTCGCGCATCTTCTCGAACTGCGGCACGGTGATGAAATGATAGTGCTTGTCGGCGATCTCGCTCGGCCGCTTGGCCCGGGTCGTGACGCTGATCGAGATTTCGAGGCTGCGATCCGCATCCAGAAGATTGCGGGCGATCGTCGACTTGCCGGCGCCCGACGGCGAGGAAAGAACCAGCATCAGTCCGCGCCGGGCGATCTTCACGGCCGGGGACGCTTTGCCCTGAGACGATGGGGCCGGGCTCATGTCTTACTCCAGATTCTGGACCTGTTCGCGGAACTGGTCGATGACGACTTTCAACTCGATGCCGGCGGACGTGACCGCCGCCGAATTGGATTTCGAACAGATAGTATTCGATTCCCGGTTAAATTCCTGTGCAAGGAAATCGAGCCGGCGGCCCACCGGGCCGCCCTTGTCTATAAGTTCGCCGGCGGCCGCCACATGCGCCTTCAGCCGGTCGATCTCTTCGCGCAGATCGGCCTTGGTGGCAAGCAGGGCCGCTTCCGCATGCAGCCGGTCGCGGTCGAGCGTCGGCGCCTCCTGGAGAAGCGCTGCGAGCTGGAAGGACAGCTTGCGGGCGATCTCCTCCGGCGTGCGGGAAGGATCGGTCTCGACGACCTGGGCAAGCTCCGCGATACGGGCGACCTGGCCTTTGAGAACGGCTGCCAGCGCCATGCCCTCGCCCTCGCGCATCCGCTGCAGATGACCGATCGCCTCGTCGAGGCTGCCGAGGATCGCGATATCGCGGGCTGCGACCGTCTCCTCGTCCTCTTCCGCCTCGCGGATATCGACTAGGCCGCGAATGCCCATCAGCGTATCGAGCCTCAGCGGCGAAGGATCGACGAGATCGCCGAGTTCGGCGCGCAGCGCCA
Organism: Neorhizobium galegae; assembly: GCF_021391675.1. Lineage (NCBI taxonomy): Bacteria > Pseudomonadati > Pseudomonadota > Alphaproteobacteria > Hyphomicrobiales > Rhizobiaceae > Neorhizobium > Neorhizobium galegae. The sequence goes on along the minus strand of NZ_CP090095.1, from coordinate 1,452,364 downwards.
GCACCGCTGCCAGCGCATCGCGGTTCAGCACCGCCTCCACCTTGGTCTCGGCAACGGTGAGGGTGAGGGTCGCCTGCAGATTGCCGCGCGAAAATTTCTCCGTGATCAGCCGGCGGACGTCCGGCTCCAGCCGTTCGAGACCGGGCGGCAGGCGCAGCCTTATATCGAGGCCCTTGCCGTTCACCGAGCGCAGTTCCCATGCATAACGGTTGCGCCCACTCGTGCCTTCGCTGCGGGCAAAACCGGTCATGGACTGCAATGTCATCGGTGTCTCCAGATCACGCTTTCGGGAAGCGGTCAGTTGCTCTTCGGCGGCTTTTCCGCTTCGTCGCCGTCCGGCTGGCCGTCTACCACTTCCGGGTTGGCGGCGCGCTCGGATTCCATTCTGCGCCAACGACGGACGTTGGCATTGTGTTCCTCGAGCGTCGCTGCGAACACATGCCCGCCGGTGCCGTCGGCCACGAAATAGAGGTCCTTGGTTCGCCAGGGATTGGCAACGGCTTCGAGGGCGGCACGGCCGGGATTGGAGATCGGCGTCGGTGGCAGGCCCTTGATCTGATAGGTGTTGTACGGCGTCGGCTTGACGAGGTCGGACTTGAAGATCGGCCGGTCGGAGGGTTTTCCCTCGCCGCCGAAGATGCCATAGACGATCGTCGGATCCGATTGCAGGCGCATGCCGCGCTGCAGCCGGTTGATGAAGACGGAGGCCACATGGGCGCGCTCGTCTTCCTTGCCGGTCTCCTTCTCGACGATCGAGGCGAGTACGACGAATTCTTCCCTGGTCTTGATCGGCAGGTCCGGGTCGCGACGCTCCCAGATCTGGTCGACCATCTTCTGCTGCGCAACCCGCATCTGCTGGATGATGTCGGCGCGCTTGCTGCCGCGCGAGAACTTGTAGGTATCCGGCCTCAAGCTTCCCTCGGCCGGCAGTTCTGACGGCAGGTCGCCTTCGAGCACCGCATCCTCGGCGAGACGCAGCATCATCTGCCGCACCGTCAGGCCCTCCGGCATGACGACCGAATAGAGGATCGACTTGCCCGATTCCAGGATGGCCATGATGTCCTTCATGGAGGCGCGCGCCTTGATCTCGTATTCGCCGGCCTTCAGCGTCTCGCCCTTGCGCAGGTAGGTCGCCGTCACGTAGCGGAACACGCGTGCATCGGAGATGATACCGTTGCGTTCGAGATTTGTGGCGATTTCCGCAAGCCCGTTGCCAGGGCGAACCATGAAATGGGTGTTGGCTTCGAGCGGGCCTGGCTGCTGGAAGGCCGAGATCATGTAGTAGAAGCCAGCTACCCCGATCACGCAGAGAACCACGACCATGGTCATCACGAAATTCAGGAAGATGACGACCTGGCTGCGCGCCTTCTTGGAACGGCGGGGCGGTTCCGGCACGCGTTCGGGCTTCAGGGCCTCGTTCGGCGATTTCGGAATAATCGGTCCCCTGCCATTGCCGGGCGGCAATTCACTGACATGATTCGTATCGTTCAACCGCGCCCCCCGGGGTTAACGCCCCCTACAGACTCAAAGACTTGCAACCCGCTGTTTGGCCAACCAATGCGGCGAAAAACAGGTCCAGAAGATGATACGAGCCGGCTCGCGAGTCCAGCCGGCATATGTTTCAGTGCCCGAAACAATCGACGCCATGAAAATCCGGCCCCGAAAGATCAGGTCCCAAGGATCAGGCCCCAAGGATCAGGCTTCGTAGCGGCGCAGCACGAGAGATGCGTTGGTGCCGCCGAAACCGAAGGAGTTCGACAGCGCGACGTTGATCTCGCGCTTGCGCGCCTTGTACGGCACCAGGTCGATCGCCGTCTCGACATCGGGATTGTCGAGGTTGAGCGTCGGCGGCGCGATGTTGTCGCGAATGGCAAGCGCCGAGAAGATCGCCTCGACCGCACCGGCAGCGCCGAGAAGATGGCCGATCGCCGACTTGGTCGACGACATGGAGATCTTCGAAGCGGCGTTGCCGACCAGACGCTCGACCGCGCCGAGTTCGATCGTGTCGGCCATGGTCGAGGTGCCGTGGGCGTTGATGTAGTCGACGTCCGACGCCGAGAGACCGGCGCGCTTCAGCGCCGCGGTCATGCAGCGGAACGCGCCGTCGCCGTCTTCCGAAGGCGCGGTGATGTGGAAGGCGTCGCCGGACATGCCGTAGCCGACCACTTCCGCATAGATCTTGGCGCCGCGGGCCTTGGCATGTTCCAGCTCTTCCAGAACCACGATGCCGGCGCCCTCGCCCATGACGAAACCGTCGCGGTCGCGGTCATAGGGGCGCGAAGCCTTCTGCGGATCGTCGTTGTGCTTGGTGGAGAGCGCCTTGCAGGCGGCGAAACCGGCCAGCGAAATGCGGCAGATCGGCGATTCCGCGCCACCGGCGACCATCACCTCGGCATCGCCGAAGGCGATCATCCGGGCCGCGTCGCCGATCGCGTGCGCCCCGGTGGAACAGGCAGTGACGACCGCATGGTTCGGACCGCGCAGCTTGTGGCGGATCGATACCTGGCCGGAGACGAGATTGATCAGTCGGCCGGGAATGAAGAAGGGCGAGATACGGCGCGGACCCTTGTCGCGCAGCGTATAGCCTGCCTCGACAATGCCTTCGAGGCCGCCGATGCCCGAGCCGATCAGCACGCCGGTGGCGATCTGGTCCTCGTCGGTCTTCGGATGCCAGCCGGCATCTTCGAGCGCCATGTCGGCGGCGGCCACACCGTAGATGATGAAGGGATCGACCTTGCGCTGTTCCTTCGGCTCCATCCACTGGTCCACGTTGAACGTGCCATCGGAACCGTCGCCGACAGGAATGCGGCAGGCGATCTTTGCGGGAAGGTCTTCGACCTCGAATTCAGTGACAACGCGGGCAGAGTTCTCGCCGGCCAGCAAGCGCGACCAGCTGACTTCCGTTCCGCATCCGAGAGGAGATACCATGCCGGTACCGGTGATAACGACCCGTCTCATCGCCAGTGCCCTACCCTATAATTTTTTCTCGATTTTCAGGGCCCAAGCCCCAATTGCTGAAACGGCCCGAACAAGCGGGCCGTTTTCGGGACCTGCCTTGCGGCGTCATCCCCACTATGTCGGGTTGATCAGGCCTGAGCCTTCTCGATGAACTTCACAGCGTCGCCGACGGTCAGGATGGAATCGGCAGCGTCGTCAGGGATTTCAACGCCGAATTCTTCCTCGAAAGCCATGACCAGTTCGACGGTGTCGAGCGAGTCCGCACCGAGATCGTCGATGAAGCTTGCGCCTTCGACGACTTTGTCGGCGTCGACGCCGAGGTGGTCAATAACAATTTTCTTAACGCGTTCTGCGATATCGCTCATGTCGGTTTCCTCGACCTTTGTCTTTATCGAATGCCCGATCGGCATCCGCACCCTGTTAAAAACCTGCGACCGCCGCTTGTTCAGCGCCGATGCGGGCAAACCCGTTCTCCCCTTTTCAGGTTCCGATCCTATTGCACTCACGCAATATGACGGCCTGCATTTCAGGGTGACCATTCACAGTCATGGCCCGCTTAACATGGTTTCCGTGTTCAGCAAAGCCAGAATTTGTTCCATTGCACAGCCGCCAACAACCGATTGTAACGTGTTTTCTCGAAGGCGGCACTCAATCAGATCATCGCCATGCCGCCGTTGACATGCAGGGTCTGGCCGGTGACGTAGCCAGCCTCGCTGGAGGCGAGATAAAGGACCGCGGACGCGATGTCCGATCCGGCGCCCATGCGCTTCATCGGAATGGCGCCGAGGATCGCCTCTTTCTGCTTGTCGTTGAGCTTGCCGGTCATTGCGCTGTCGATGAAGCCCGGCGCGACGCAGTTGACCGTCACGTTGCGGGTGGCAATCTCCTGGGCGAGCGACTTCGAAAAACCGATCATGCCGGCCTTGGAGGCGCAGTAATTGGTCTGGCCCGGATTACCGGTGACGCCGACCACGGAAGTAATGTTGATGATCCGGCCGTAACGGCGGCGCATCATCGGATGGGTGAGTTCGCGGGTCAGGCGGAAGACCGCCGTAAGGTTGACTTCCAGGACCTTGTCCCAGTCGTCGTCGCTCATGCGCACGAACAGGCCGTCCTTGGTGATGCCGGCATTGTTGACGAGGATGTCGACCCCTTCGAGCTCGGCCTCGGCCTTTTCGCCGAGCGCCTTCACTTCGGCGCGGTCGGAGAGGTTGGCCGGGAAGATCTTGACCCGCTCGCCGAGTTCGGAGGCGAGCGCCTCGAGCTTCTCGACGCGCGTGCCGTGCAGGCCGACGGTGGCACCCCGGCTGTGCAGCATCCGGGCGATCTCTTCGCCGAGCCCGCCGGTTGCGCCCGTCACCAATGCCTTGCGGCCGGTCAAATCAAACATGATCGTGTTCCTTCGCGTGTCTTTGGGTCTCAGCAGGGGGTTTCACCCGAGAATGGCTGTGAGCGCGGCTACGATATCGGCCGGCGTGTTGACGGCAATGCCGGAGATATTCTTGTCGATGCGGCGGGCAAGGCCGGTCAGCACTTTTCCCGAGCCGATCTCGTAAAGGGTCGTCACGCCGTTGGCGCCGAACCATTCCACCGTCTCGCGCCAACGGACCTGGCCGGTGACCTGGGTGACCAGCAGCCTGGCGATCTCGTCGGCATCATAGACCGGCACGGCGCGCACATTGGCGATCACCGGCACAACCGGGTTGTTCTTTGCCACCTTGTCGAGCGCGTGGCGCATGGCGTCGGCCGCCGGCGCCATCAGGTCGCTGTGGAAGGGTGCAGAGACCGGTAGCATGATGGCGCGCTTGGCGCCCTTTTCGGTCGCGAGCGCCGCTGCCTTTTCGACAGCCGCCTTGGAACCAGAGATGACCAGCTGACCGCCGCCATTGTCGTTGGCGATCTGGCAGACGCCGGCATCGCGCGCTGCGGCGCAGATGGCGTCGACGTCCCCATGTTCGAGGCCGATGATCGCCGCCATGGCGCCCTGCCCGACCGGAACCGCGGACTGCATCGCATCGCCGCGGATGCGCAGCAGGCGTGCCGTATCGGCCAGCGAGAAGGTGCTGGCGGCGCAAAGAGCAGAATATTCTCCGAGCGAATGGCCGGCGACGAAGGCCACCTTGTCGGCGAGCTTCAGGCCGCGCGCTTCCATCACCCGGATCGCTGCGACCGAGACGGCCATCAGCGCCGGCTGCGCATTGGCGGTCAGCGTCAGCGTTTCTTCCGGGCCGTTCCACATAACGTCGGAGAGTTTCTGGCCGAGCGCCTCGTCGACTTCATCGAAGACGGCACGGGCTTCGGGAAAAGCCTCTGCCAGGTCCTTGCCCATGCCGACAGCCTGGCTGCCCTGGCCGGGGAACGTGAATGCGATCGTGCTCATGGGGATGATTTCCTTCCCTTATGTTTTGCCCTCTCCATTCACATTCCGGCCCGGAGAGTCAAGGGCAGCGCGGTTTTCGAGGCCTTTTCCGGCCTGTTGTCCCCTTGCGCTTCGTCAAATCGCGCTTAGAGTGCCGCCGACTTTTTAAGGACGGGATCTGTTGGCATGAAATACAAGAAACTTGGGCGCACGGACCTCTCCGTGTCGGAAATCTGCCTCGGCACAATGACCTGGGGCACCCAGAATTCGGAAACCGAAGCCCATGAGCAGATGGACTACGCGTTCGAGAACGGCGTCAACTTCTTCGACACCGCCGAACTCTATCCGACCACGCCGGTCAGTCCCGCCACCTATGGCCGCACCGAGGAATATATCGGCACCTGGCTGAAGAAGAATGCGGCCAAGCGCAAGGACCTCATCCTCGCCACGAAGATCGCCGGCAGCGGCCGTCCACATATCCGCGAGGGCCGCGACATCGAGTCCGCCACCATCCGCCAGGCGGTCGACGCCAGCCTCAAGCGCCTGCAGACCGATTATCTCGATCTCTACCAGATCCACTGGCCGAACCGCGGCACCTTCCATTTCCGCAATTCCTGGACCTTCGACGTTTCGAAGCAGGATCGCGACAAGGCCGCGGCCGAAATCGCCGAAATCCTCGAAACGCTTGGCGAGCTGGTGAAGGAAGGCAAGCTGCGCGCTGTCGGCCTTTCGAATGAAAGCGCCTGGGGCGCGATGAAATATCTCCGCCTGTCGGAGAAAAAAGGCCTGCCGCGCATCGCCTCGCTGCAAAACGAATACAATCTCCTCTACCGGCATTTCGATCTCGACCTCGCCGAGGTCGCCCATCACGAGGATGTCGGGCTGATGGCCTATTCGCCGCTCGCCGCCGGCCTCCTCACCGGCAAGTACCAGAACGGCGCAAGGCCGGAAGGGTCCCGCGCGACGATCAACAAGGATCTCGGCGGCCGCCTGACCCCGTATCAGGAGCCGGCGGTAAAGGCCTATATCGAGGTCGCCGAAAAGCACGGCCTCGACCCGGCGCAGATGGCCCTCGCCTTCTGCCTGTCACGCCCTTTCATGGCCGCAGCCATCATCGGCGCGACGTCCATGGCCCAGCTGAAGCACGACATGGCGGCAGCAGACGTGACACTGTCGGACGAGGTGTTTGCGGACATCGCCGAGGTTCATAGGCAGTGGCCGATGCCGCTGTAACACCTGAGACACCGACCCTGGGAGCGGCGCCCTGTCACCAGCAAGCGACGTTCCCTGGTTCGACCTGCATTTTTCCGCTCGTCGCGGGCCGAATACGAGAATTCGCTATCGAGCGTCGTGCTGACGCTTGCAACCATGCCCGGCTGAACGGACCTAAAGCCCCGCGGAATTGCAATCCAGGGGCGGCGGAATAGCATATTTTGCAACCCATACTAAGACTTTGTTAACGCTCCTCCCACACTTTCGATTGCAATCTTAGGCGATCACATTCGAGGATTTCGGTCGCCTCCTGCCATTCTCGATTTGGAAGAACGAGCATGCTCAGCGCCGTATCGTCTTTGAGCGCCGCCTATCACGGCCGCTCCGCGTTGCAACTTCTGCAGGTATCGGTTGACCGTACCGGCACCGACGGCAGCATCGAGAGGATATCCGCCGGGCTTTCTCCGCTGATGAACGGGACCGCCAATGCGGCGATCGACATCCTGATCCTGATCGCGCTGGACGCTAAGGGCAATAGCGACATCTCGGTCGAAGCGAAGGATGGAGCGGTGACGGCCAAGGCCGGCAGCGGCGACGACACGATCAAAATCAGCGCCGGAGCCGCGATCGGCGTGTATGGCGGCTCCGGCAACGACACGATCGACATCGCAACAACCGGCATGAAATCGATCCTCGACTCCCTCAACGTCGCCGCAGACAATGTTAAGGGCGGCGAGGGCGACGACAGCATCCATATCGACGGCCATGGGGTCGTGATGCGGATCTACGGCGACGCGGGCAACGATCTCATCGAGATCGGCAGCACTGGCGGCGACGCATCGTCGGGCATGCTCGACTATGGCATCGACATCGTCAAAGGCGGGGCAGGCAACGATACGATCAAGCTTGCAAGCGACTCGCAAGTCGGCCGGATCTACGGCGACACGGGCGACGACGTCATCGACATCAAGGCCGGCGGCATGGTTTCCAGTATCCGCGGCGGCGACGGCAATGACACGATGAGCGCCGAAGGGCGTAGCGTCTCCAGCCTCGACGGCGGAAACGGCAACGACACGATCGTCGTCAACGCCTCCTACGCTTACGACATCGACGGCGGCGACGGCGGCGACGTGATCATTGCCACGACGGACGGCTTCCTCGCCCAGGTTTCGGGCGGCAAGGGCGACGACTATGTCGTGCTCGACAACAAGGGCCGGGCCGAGGCCGGCTATCGTTTTAGCGAGGGCGACGGCCGCGATGTGATCGTCACCAATGGCCCACTCGAAATCAACGGCTTCAGCGAGGACGGCACCCGGCGGCTCGACATGAGCAAGGCCAGCGTCACCGTGGACGGCGACACCGTGACGATCGGCTTTGCCGGCACTGCGGACAGCATCACCGTGAAGCTCGGCGGGCGGATGGCCGATGCCGGCATCCATCTGGTCTACAGGCCGGAAACACAGTCGCTGCTGATTGCCGACGACCGGTATATTGCGGAGAACACGCCGGCCCCGCCGGTCTTCGACCGGAGTGAAGACAATCACGCGGGCTCCTTCCACCGGTAAGGTTACGTCCGATGGCGATGCCGCTCCGCGGCATGACCCAGCCGCGAAACCTCTCATTTTTCTTTACCAAGCGCTTACCGCGCAAAGCGATGCCGCTGTCTCGCGACCCTGCTCTTCTATAATCTGTTCTCAATCAATGTCCGGTATGATGGCGGCATGTGAAAGACGGGACCTGCGGCCTCTGATGGGCCGCTTGCCGGAGGACAGAGCCATCACCAGCATCACCAACTCGTTCTATCGGAACTCCAATGCGGGCGCCTATGCCTCGTTGCTGTTTTCCGGTTCGTCCATTTCGGCGAGCTCCTCTTCCGGCAGCGCCAACGGTTTCACCTCGGGCAGCGCAGGCGGCATCGAGCCCGACACGCAGGGGCCGGCGCAGCGGGCGTTGGCGCGGATCGTCGAGATCCTCGCGCTCGGCAGGGCCGACGACACGTCCGAGGTAAACGTCAGCGAAAGCCTCGGCTATATCACCCATGCCTCCGGCAGCGAAGGCGACGATAGCCTGACGATGACCGGCCGCGCCGTCTACAATGTCGATAGCGGCGCCGGTGACGATACGTTGAAGATCAAGACAGCTTCCGTCTCCGGCGTCGAGGCCGGCGACGGCGCCGACAGGATCGAGGCAAAGGCCACCCTCTTGCGCGCCATAAACGGCGGCGCCGGCGAGGACGACATCCAGCTTGCAGGAAAGCTGGCGATGGAGATTTCGGGCGGCGACGGTGCCGACAGCATCCGGATCTCGGCCGAGACGATGACCGGCATCGATGGCGGCGACGGCGACGATACGCTCTATCTCGAAGGACGCCGCATCTTTGCCTCGGGCGGTGCAGGCAATGACACCGTTACCATCCACCAGACCGGCAAACCGTCCGGCCAGGGCGTCGTCGAATACACGTTCGGCAAGAATGGCGGCCAGGACACGATCGCCACCGATGGGCCGATCTCGCTGCGGTTCGACGGCTATTTCGAGAAGGATGTCAGCATTTCCGTCAAGGACAATGTGCTGACCGCCTCGTTCAAAGGCTCGGACGACAAGATCACGGTGACGCTCGACGAGAAGGCACTGAAGGGCAGCGCCCTCACTTATGGCTTCTCCTTCGATAAGGGACAATCGGTCCTCAAGATCGGCTGATCCGCTCTTCGGTTACTGATCGGGGATACCGCCGGGCCTCCCGGCGATATCCGATGGTAATGACGGCCGGCTTCACTCCGTCGGCGGTGCTGCGGGCTCGACGACCGGCGTCGGTACCGGCGCAGGGGACGGGGGTGCCGGCCGGAACGGTGCGGCATCGACGGGCAGGCCCGACAGGCGGATGATGGTCGGCAGTCCCCATTTGCGGCCGTTGACCTGTTCATCGGCGTTGAGGCCGGGCTTGCCGGCAGCGATCAGATCCGCCTCGACGCTGTCGAGCAGCTCATCCTTGTCGGGCGTCCATCCGGGTTCCAGATTGAAAAACGACAGCGGATCGCCCTTCAGCAGGCCTGCGAACGTCGCCGCCACGATGATCGAGCCGAGCGTCCCCAGCCGATCGCCGGCGCCGCCGACGGTCAGCGTCGAGCCCTCGACCTGGGGGTCGAACTCGGCCTCTCTCAGGATATAATACCAGAGGGCCTCCCGCTCGGTTTCGGCGATATTGATGATCGGGATATCCAGGAGCTTGGCGACCTCGATCGCTGAAGGCAGCTGCATCCTGACGCCGCGTACCAGATTGCGGGCGGCAAGCACGTTGAGGATCTTGGTGTTGTCCCCTGGCTTGTCGGGATCCTCCGGCAGTTCGCGCAGCGCATTCGCCAGCACGCCGTCGAATTTTCGGGCCACCTGCGGGAATGTCGGCCGGACCGAGGACGACATCCTGAGGAACCAGTCCCACTGCACGACCCGGTCCGGGTGCAGCGCGCGAAACCCTCGCAGGTCCTCGGCATTGAACTTGAAGGTCGGCGTGAAGACGCCGACGCCCTTGGCGAAATTCGTCTGGTAGCCGTTGCGGACCAGCGAATGCCCGAACCGATAGGCGGCGACCGAAAATTCCAGCGGCATGAACGGATTGTTCTTCCAGTCATAGACATCTTCGTAGCCGAGCTCCCAGGAGGTTCGCCCGTTGCCGGCATCGCGGTCCCTGCGAAGCGCCCGCTTGTGGACGGAGGGATCGCAGATGCGGGCCATGTAGTCATGCCAGATAATCCACTGGTAAAGCCGCCGCAGCGTCTTACGTGCAGCCTCGAAGGCCTTCCTGGACGACAGGCCCTTCTTGGTCGCCGCCTTGACGAGCGTGTTATGGGCCAAAAGGAAGGCCAGGTGCAGCTGGGCGACAATGGCGTTCTCGTCATTGCGCGGGTCGCCGATCAGAGCGGTATCCTGGCCTGCGGCGCGCGGCAGATCCTTGAACGGCGCGCCGGCGATCTCGCCGATCCGAAAACAGCCCGGCGCCGTCTTGTCGTAGAGATAGGGCTGGGCATCCGGCCCCTGCCCGTAGATGCAATCGAGATCGAGCCGCGGCGTGCGGAAATTATGAAGCCGGTTCGGATCGAGCTCCGCCTCGCTGAGCGGCGTCGTGTCCAGCGTCAGGTCATGGTCGATGAACTGACCGAAATAGACGTAACCGGACGGAAGTTTGGAGTCGCCCGCGGGCGGCGCCGTCGTATCGACCATCTTGGTCGCTACAAAATCCATGAAATAGGCTTCCAATGCCGCAGCACTACCTATCCCTGCACCTGTAAAACCGGTTGTATCCGGCTCCCAGCCCGGAAGTTCGGGAAACAACCGCCCGAAACCTCCCTGGTAAAATCGAGAACGTGGCGCGGTTACTTCAAAGTTCTTCTCTCCATGATGCATGACAAATTCCCCTCCACTTTGGTTGAATACCCTCCAGCACTTTTCCCGCGGCAGACTATACTCCAATTACTCGCATTTTCAACCTACAGGTTTGTTAACTCTACCTTAAGTATAATTTAGATATCTCTAATTGATTACATTCGATGAACCACCCTTGCCTTCTCTCCAAAAATCCGTATAAGCGCGCTGTTCGCAACACCCGGTCTTCTGGCTGGTGGCTGAACGGAGGGCAGGCTTCCTCGAAAAGGAAGCCGCAGGGACCATAGGGTCCAAGCCTCCCGTGTCTCCGCTCTCGACCGTCTCGATACAACACTTTTCTTGGGCACGGGTTCTCCCGTTCAGGAGCAGTCGTTGAGGCTTAGCCGCCGAGGTCCGGGTAGACAACCGCAAGAAAAGGCAAAGCTTACATGGCTCTTTATGAACACGTATTCCTTGCCCGGCAGGATATGTCCGCTCAGCAGGTTGATGCCCTCGTCGAACAGTACAAGGGCGTCATCGAAGCTAACGGCGGCAAAGTCGGGCGCATTGAAAACTGGGGCCTCAAGTCCCTCACCTACCGCATCAGCAAGAACCGCAAGGCTCACTACGCCCTGATGGACATCGACGCACCGGCTCCGGCCGTGCACGAGATGGAACGCCAGATGCGCATCAACGAAGACATTCTTCGCTACATGACGATTGCCGTCGAGAAGCATGAAGAAGGTCCGTCGGCGATGATGCAGAAGCGCGACCGTGACGACCGTCCGCGCCGCGATGGCGACGACCGTGGCCCGCGCCGCGAATTCGGCGACCGTCCGCCGCGCCGCGAAGGCGGCTTCGGCGACCGTCCGGACCGTGGTCCGCGTGAAGGCGGCTTCGAGCGCCGTCCGCGCGAAGACCGTGCGTAATAGAGGCTAAGGAGAAAAGACTATGGCTGACGTATCATCATCCTCCTCCCAGGCACGCCGTCCGTTCCATCGCCGCCGCAAGACCTGCCCGTTCTCGGGTGCCAATGCGCCGAAGATCGACTACAAGGACGTACGCCTCCTGCAGCGCTACATTTCCGAGCGCGGCAAGATCGTTCCGTCGCGCATCACGGCCGTTTCCCAGAAGAAGCAGCGCGAACTCGCCCAGGCGATCAAGCGCGCCCGCTTCCTCGGCCTGCTGCCCTACGTCGTAGCGTAATTACGAATACCGGACCCGCTGATCAAAAGTCAGCGGGTCTATCCCTTTCGCGATGGGCGCGGATCGGAACCTCCAAAACCCCATGTTGGGGATGAAGTGCCTGAGAGATCGTTCAGGACTTGTCCCCTAACTGCTTCAAAAAGCAGGACAGCGAGACCGTGACGAACAAGATACAGACAGTGCTGCCCACCGGCATCCTTGCCGGCATTGCCGCCACCCTGCTCGTGCTGGGTGCGAATGCGCAGCTGTCCTTTGCGTCCGTGCTTTACGCTGCCTCTTCGCTTCCGATCTTCATCGCCGGCCTCGGCTGGGGCAATCGCGCCGCCGTCATCGGGATCGTCACCGCCGGAATCCTCGGCGCCATCCTCGTCTCGCCGATGTTTGCTGTCGCGATGGCGGTGTTCACGCTGATCCCGGCCGGCTGGCTTTCGCATCTCGCCAACCTCGCGCGTCCCGCCTCCGAACTCGGCGGCCCGGACAACCTGATGGCCTGGTACCCGATCTCGGATATCCTCCTGCATCTGTGCGGCCTGGTGACGATCGCCGTCATCGCGCTGGGCGTTGCGATCGGCTACGGCCCGGAACTCACGGACCGGATGGTTGACGCGATGACCGCGGCCCTGCAGGCCCAGGAGCCGGCCTTCACGCCGGAACCGGCGGGCATGGCGCAGACCAAGTCGCTGCTGGTGCTGATGCTGCCGCTCGTCCAGGGCGGCGTCTGGGTGACACTGCTGTTTGCCGCCTTCTACATCGCCGTGCGCATCGTATCGCGTTCCGGCCGGGCCCTGCGTCCGCGCGAGGACATGCCGTCGGCACTGCGCATGAACCGCCACGCGATCTTCATCTTCCTCGGCGGCATCGTGCTCGCATTCCTGGGTGGCGTTCCGGCGATGATCGGCGCGACGATCTGCGGCACGTTCGGCGCCGGCTTCCTGATGGCCGGTTTCGCCTCCTTGCATTTCCGCAGCCTCGGCAAGGACTGGCGCATCCCGGTCCTCGTCCTCTGCTACCTCTCTTCAATGCTCGTCCTGCCGGCGATCGCGATCCTCATCCTGGGGCTTTCCGATACGAGGCGGACGATCGCGCTCACTCCGCTCAAGACCGGCGCGAGCCCCGACAACAAGACCACCGAAAACAAGAACTGAAAAACAAGAACTGACTGATCGAAAGGAAATCTAACCATGCAAGTCATTCTGCTTGAACGCGTACCGAAGCTTGGCCAGATGGGCGAAACCGTCAAGGTCCGCGACGGCTTTGCCCGTAACTACCTCCTGCCGCTCGGCAAGGCTCTCCGCTCCAACGAAGCCAACAAGAAGCGCTTCGAATCCGAGCGCGCCACGCTCGAAGCACGCAACCTCGAGCGCAAGGGCGAAGCCGCCAAGGTCGCCGAAGTTCTCGACGGCAAGTCCTTCATCGTCGTGCGCGCCGCCGGCGAAACCGGCCAACTCTACGGCTCCGTCGCTGCCCGCGACATCGTCGAGGCGCTCGCTGCCGAAGGCTTCACCATCGGCCGCAACCAGGTCGACCTCAACACGCCGATCAAGGAAATCGGCCTGCACAAGGTCTCGCTGCACCTGCATGCGGAAGTCGAAGTGTCGATCGAACTGAACGTTGCCCGCTCGGCTGAAGAAGCCAGCCGCCAGTCCCAGGGCGAAAGCCTCACCTCCGCCGACGCCATCTACGGCGTCGACGAAGATGCGCTGCGTCCGGAAGACTTCTTCGATCCGGAAGCCGACGGCGCCGGCGACGACGAATAAGCGTCGTTCCAAAGACTGTTCAAAGAGCGCCCGGGCCGACAAGGTCCGGGCGTTTTTTTGTCTATTTTCAGCGTGTAGGATGAAGCCTCGCGCCAACGATTCGCCGAATGCCACAGTCAAACGGATTCGTGCCGTTTTCCGTAATTTTGTAAGCAGCCTGTGAATCACTGTGTGTAGCGAACTGAATCATTTCAGGACGCCTCGCAACCCGTTAGAACCGAGGGCTTGGCAGCAGGACAGGACGGACAGAAGACCATGAACGACGCAGTACGCAAGCTTGCCAATATCCAGCCGGCAGAGCCGCATTACCGCGAAGCCCCGAACAATATCGAGGCCGAACAGGCGCTTCTCGGCGCGATCCTGGTCAATAACGACGCCTATTACCGCGTCTCCGACTTTCTGAAGCCCGTCCATCTCTACGAGCCCCTGCACCGCAAGATCTTCGAGGTCGCCGGCGACATCATTCGCATGGGCAAGACCGCCAACCCGGTGACGATCAAGACCTTCCTGCCCGCCGACGACAAGGTCGGCGATCTGACGGTGGCGCAATATCTCGCGCGCCTCGCCTCCGAAGCCGTGTCGATCATCAATGCGGAGGACTACGGCCGGGCGATCTACGACCTGGCGCTGCGCCGCGCGCTGATCACCATCGGCGAAGACATGGTCAACATCGCCTTCGACGCGCCGCTCGACATGCCGCCGCAGACGCAGATCGAGGATACCGAACGCCGGCTGTTCGAACTCGCCGAAAACGGCCGTTACGATGGCGGCTTCCAGTCGTTCAACGATGCGGTGGCACTTGCCATCGACATGGCCGGCCAGGCCTTCGAGCGCGACGGCCATCTTTCCGGTGTCTCGACCGGCATCATGTCTCTCGACAGCAAGATGGGCGGGCTTCAGCGCTCCGACTTGATCGTGCTTGCGGGACGCCCCGGCATGGGCAAGACCTCGCTCGCCACCAACATCGCCTATAACATCGCCGCCTCCTACGAGCCGGAAGTCCAGCCGGATGGTTCGTTCAAGGCCAAGAACGGCGGCGTGGTCGGCTTCTATTCGCTCGAAATGTCGGCCGAACAGCTCGCCACCCGTATCATCTCCGAACAGACGGAAGTCTCCTCGTCAAAGATCCGCCGCGGCGACATCACCGAGGCGGATTTCGAAAAGCTCGTCGCCTGCAGCCAGATGATGCAGAAGGTGCCTCTTTTCATCGACCAGACCGGCGGTATCTCGATCGCCCAGCTTTCCGCCCGCGCCCGCCGCCTGAAGCGGCAGCGCGGCCTCGACTGCCTGGTGGTCGACTATATCCAGCTGATGACCGGCTCGGGCAAATCCGGCGAGAACCGCGTGCAGGAAATCACCCAGATCACCACGGGCCTGAAGGCGCTCGGCAAGGAACTGAACGTGCCGATCATCGCGCTGTCGCAGCTCTCCCGCCAGGTGGAAAGCCGCGACGACAAACGCCCGCAGCTCTCCGACCTTCGCGAATCGGGCTCGATCGAACAGGACGCCGACGTAGTGCTGTTCGTGTTCCGCGAGGAATATTACGTCAAGAACATGGAGCCGCGCGACATCGCCGACCCGAAATATCCCGAATGGGAAGTGCTGATGGACAAGGTCAAGGGCACGGCGGACGTGATCATCGCCAAGCAGCGCCACGGACCGACCGGCACCGTCAAGCTCGCCTTCCAGTCGGAATACACCCGCTTCGCCGATTTGGCCGACCCGAGCTTTACGCAGTACGAAGAGCATTGATCGACTGAGATTTGACAGACCGCCTTCATGTTGGCATTATCGCCAACATGAAGGCGGAACAGCTTTACCGTTCGAAAAGCGTGTTGTCGGATGGGGCTATCGTCGAGATGGTGATCTGGAAGGTTCCACGTCGCGTGGAGGGCAGCCAGCATGACTATAAGTATAGCCTGTTCTACGGTTATGAGGGACGAAGGGTTGTCGCTTACGATAACGAACGAGGCAAAGGCGATCACAAACACATCAAGGGCCACGAGGAAGCATACGAATTCTCAACAGTTGACAAGCTTATCGCCGATTTCCTCGGGGATGTGCACATAAGGAGGCAACGCGGCCGATGACGACAGCGACGATCCGAATTCAACGAGACGATGCGACCGTGCTTCAGAATGCCGCCGAAGGGTTTCTCGCTGCCTGGAAAACCGGCAAAGCTCAGGAGCACGTCTTCAGCTTCTCCTCCCCCGAACAGCTTTTTACGGTCCTGACGCCGAAGCGCTGGACATTGATCGAGGCGCTGCAGAGCCTTGGCCCCTCGACCTACCGCGCTTTGGCCACAGCCCTTTCCCGCGATGTGAAGCGCGTGCATGAGGATACGGCAGTCCTGATCGAATGGGGCCTTGTCGAGGTAAACGAAGACGGTCGGATCTACGTGCCCTACGACGTCATTCATGCGGATTTCGATCTGCGTAGCGTCGCCTGACGTGTAGCCCCCCAAAAGATTGTGCAGCGCGAAAGATTTTGCGGGCGTGGTCTTTTTCCTGCCTTCGAAACCGGTAGGATTGCTGCAACCATCCTCATGCCCTACGAGCCGACATGACCGATTTCGACAGCGAGCTTTCCTATCCCGACGATTTCGATATCGCGCCCGTCCGGCTGACGGTCGATCTGGGTGCGCTTGCCGACAATTGGCGGGAGATGGCGCGGCGTTCGGGAACGGCGCGGGCGGCGGCCGTCGTCAAGGCGGATGCCTATGGACTCGGGCTCGAGGATTGCGGCATCACGCTTTACGAGGCCGGCGCCCGGGATTTCTTCGTCGCCGTGGCGCGGGAAGGCGTGACGCTGCGCGCCTATGCCCCCGACGCCCGCATCTATGTTCTCTCCGGGATCTGGCCCGGCCAGGAGGCGATGTTCTTCGAACACGATCTGGTGCCGGTTCTCGCCTCGGAAGAACAGCTCGCCTTCTGGATGTCGGTGACATCGGAATATGGCGACCACCCCTGCGCGCTGCAGGTCGATACCGGCTTCAACCGGCTCGGCCTGCCGCTTGAGGACGCCATCGCCTTTGCCGACGACGTGTCGCGTCCGGCGAGCTTCTCGCCCGTCCTAGTGCTGTCGCATCTCCACAGCGGCGACACGCCCTCCTCGCCCCTCAACCAGAAACAGCTTTCGGCTTTCCAGAGGGTTGCGGAGGCTTTCGAAGGCATCGAGACCAGCCTTTCGGCTTCCGCCGGGATCTTTCTGGGGCCGGACTATCAATTCGATCTCACCCGCCCCGGCATTGCGCTTTATGGCGGCGAGGCGGTCGTCGGGGTGCCTAACCCGATGAAGCCGGTCGTCAAGGCGGAAGCCCGCATCATCCAGATCCGCGACGGGAAAAAGGGCGAGACGGTAAGTTACGGCGGCACCTATCAGCTCTCCCGCGACAGCCGACTGGCGGTCGTGTCTGCGGGTTATGCGGATGGCTACAAGCGCGCACTCTCCGGCTCCGGCGTGCCGTTGCGCCAGACGGTCGCGCAAGGCGGTTTCGGTTTCGTCGCGGGCCGCAAGGTCCCGGTCATCGGCCGCATCACCATGGACCTGACGATCTTCGACGTCACCGACATCCCGGCATCGGAGATCCAGGCCGGCGACTATGTCGAACTGTTCGGCCCGAACATAGACGTCGACGACGTCGCCCGTGCCGCCGGCACGATCGGCTACGAACTGCTGACCAGCCTCGGCCTGCGTTATGAGCGCAGATATATCTATCCCGAGGATTGAGCCAGCATTCGCTTGCCTCTTGGAAGCGGAAATTCCTCGTGCTATATGAGAACAAAAGGAGATCGAAATGGCCGAGATCCATCTCAGCGACGAGGACCGCGACTTCATCGAGGAACAGGTGAAGGCCGGGATTTACAAGGATGCCGACGAAGTCGTGGCAGCGGGACTGCGACTGCTTGGGAGCAAGGAAGGCAAGCTCGTCGAACTGCAGCGCCTTATCCAGGAGGGGATCGATGACGTCGAAGCCGGCCGTGTCCATCATTATGCTTCCGGGGAAGATTTGCTGAACGACATCAAGCGCATGTCGGCCGAACGCAAGCAGAAGACGGGGACCGGCCATTAAAACCCGAGACGCCGTCTGGACCACCACAGCGCGTGCCGACTTGATCGAAGATCACGCCTATATCTCCCTCGAAAATCCTCCAGCAGCTGACCGGTTTGTTCTCGACATCTTTGCAAAGGTTCACTCCTTCGCCGAGCTCTGTCTGACCGGTGTCGAGCGAGAATTCGGCACTGGCATCCGGAGTTTTGCCTATCGGGAACGGATCATCTTCTTTCGGATCAGCGAGACCGAGTTGACCGTTCTCCGCGTCCTGCACAGCCATCAGAACGTCTCCCCCGACGACTTCACGACAAGCGAAACCTGAATTCCCCATGGCAAAATCCAAAACCCAATTCGTGTGCCAGAACTGCGGCACGGTGCATAACCGCTGGGCCGGCAAGTGTGACGGCTGCGGCGAGTGGAACACCATTATCGAAGACGACATGATGGGCGGCATCGGCGGAGGTCCCGGCAAGGTGCCGAAGAAGGGCCGCGCGGTGGCACTCACGACGCTGTCGGGCGAGACCGAGGAAGCGCCGCGCATCTTCACCGGTATCTCCGAGCTCGACCGGGCAACCGGCGGAGGTTTCGTGCGCGGCTCGGCGGTGCTGGTCGGCGGCGATCCGGGCATCGGTAAGTCGACGCTGCTGATGCAGGCGGCGGCAGCCCTTTCCCGTCGCGGCCACCGGATCATCTACGTCTCGGGCGAAGAGGCGGTGGCGCAGGTCCGGCTGCGCGCCCAGCGGCTGGATGCCGCCGATACCGAGGTGCTGCTCGCGGCCGAAACCAATGTCGAGGACATCCTCGCCACGATCGGCGAAGGCAAGCGCCCCGACCTCGTCATCATCGATTCGATCCAGACGCTATGGAGCGACACGGCCGATTCGGCGCCGGGCACCGTTACCCAGGTGCGCACCGGCGTGCAGGCGATGATCCGGTTCGCCAAGCAGACCGGGGCCGCCATGGTCCTCGTCGGTCACGTCACCAAGGAAGGCCAGATCGCCGGCCCGCGCGTCGTCGAGCACATGGTCGATGCGGTCCTCTATTTCGAGGGCGATCGTGGCCACCACTACCGCATCCTGCGCACCGTCAAGAACCGATTTGGGCCGACCGACGAGATCGGCGTCTTCGAAATGTCCGACAAGGGGCTTCGCGAAGTCACCAATCCGTCCGAGCTCTTCCTCGGCGAGCGCAATTCGAAATCGCCAGGTGCCGCGGTCTTTGCCGGCATGGAGGGCACGCGGCCGGTTCTGGTCGAGGTGCAGGCGCTGGTGGCGCCGACCTCGCTCGGCACGCCGCGGCGTGCCGTGGTTGGCTGGGATTCGTCGCGCCTGTCGATGATTCTCGCGGTCCTGGAGGCCCATTGCGGCGTCAAGCTCGGACAGCACGACGTGTATCTCAACGTCGCGGGCGGTTATCGCATCACCGAGCCTGCGGCCGACCTTGCGGTCGCGTCCGCACTGGTATCCTCGCTTGCCGGTCTTGCCCTGCCGGCCGATTGCGTCTATTTCGGCGAAATCAGCCTCTCGGGCGCGGTGCGGCCGGTTTCGCAGACTGCGCAACGCCTTAAGGAAGCTGAGAAACTTGGTTTTGCAGGAGCGATGCTGCCGGCCACGTCCGCGGAGGTGCCGAAGGGCGCGAACGGACGCTGGGTGACGATCGAGGACCTGCCGGATCTGGTGTCCCGCATTGCGGGTTCCGCCGCCAAGCTGAGACAAACGCCGGAAGATGATTGATCTTCCGTTAACAAGCCCGCTGATGTATGACGGCTGCGGTAAGGCGGGGCGCCGGGCTTGAAGCCGGCAAGTCTTGAAGTCGGCAAGTCTGGAGTAGATCATATATGCCCATCACGATTTTCGATGGTATCGTCATCGCTGTGACGCTGTTTTCCGCTGTTCTCGCCATGGTTCGCGGTTTTTCGCGAGAGGTGCTGTCGATCGCAAGCTGGGCTGGCTCGGTCGCCGCTGCCTATTACCTCTACCCCCTGGTTCTGCCCTATGTGAAGCCGCACCTGAGTGACGAGCGCATCGCAATCGCCGCGTCGGCCGGCGCCATCTTCCTGATCGCGTTGATCATCATCTCGTTCATCACCACCAGGATCGCTGATTTCATCATCGACAGCCGCATCGGCGCGCTCGACCGGACGCTGGGTTTCCTGTTCGGCGCCGCCCGCGGCATCCTGCTGCTCGTCGTGGCCGTCGCGTTCTGGAACTGGCTGGTGATGCCCAGCGCCCAGCCGACCTGGGTGACGCAGGCGAAATCGAAGCCGTTCCTCGACACGCTCGTCGCCCGCCTCGAAGCCGTGCTGCCCGCCGATATCGAGCCGCAAATCCGCGCCCGCATCCTCGGCCGCGGAGCAGCGCCAACCGATGGCGCTCCGGCTCAGGATCAGCCGGCGGCAGACGACGCGCCTGCGACAAATAATTGACGCGATCTTGCGCTTGATGCAGCGCAAAACGTCACCATTTGTGGTATCATTCGCATTCAAGTGAAAAACAGGCTGGTTTCCGGGGAGGTTCTCCCCGGCCGGCCTTTCCATTTTTCCGACAGGGACAGGTTGTCCACAGGGATAAGGGGCCAAGATGAATCAGGCGGTTTCCGAGACGTTCGCCGAAGACAGCGTCAATGAGTGGGATGGCGATACGCTGCATGAAGAATGCGGCGTGTTCGGCATTCTCGGCCATCCCGAGGCTGCGACGCTGACGGCGCTCGGGCTGCATGCCTTGCAGCATCGCGGTCAGGAGGCGGCCGGTATCGTCTCTTTCGACGGCTTGCGCTTCCATTCGGAACGCCGCATGGGCCTCGTCGGCGATCATTATACCGATCCCGTCACCCTTGCCCGCCTGCCCGGCAATATCGCGATTGGCCACAACCGCTATTCGACCACCGGCGAGGTGGCGCTGCGCAACGTCCAACCGCTGTTTGCCGAACTTGAGGTCGGCGGCATCGCGGTTGCCCATAACGGCAATTTCACCAATGGCCTGACCCTGCGCCGGCAGCTGATCGCCGGCGGCGCCATCTGTCAGTCGACCTCCGATACCGAAGTCGTCCTGCATCTCATCGCCCGCTCCCGTTATTCGTCGACCGCCGACCGGTTCATCGACGCGATCCGACAGATGGAAGGCGGCTATTCGATGCTCGCCGTCACCCGCACCAAGCTGATCGCCGCGCGCGACCCCACCGGCATCCGCCCGCTGGTCATGGGCGAACTCGACGGCAAGCCGATCTTCGCGTCCGAGACCTGCGCGCTCGACATCATCGGGGCCAAGTTCGTCCGCGACGTGGAGAACGGCGAAGTCATCATCTGCGAAATCCAGGCGGACGGTTCGATCTCGATCGACGCCCGCAAGGCCGGCAACGGCCAGCCGGAACGGCTCTGCCTGTTCGAATACGTCTATTTCGCCCGTCCCGATTCCGTCGTCGGCGGCCGCAGCGTCTATGTGGCGCGCAAGAACATGGGCATCAACCTCGCCAAGGAAGCGCCGGTTGAAGCCGACGTCGTCGTGCCGGTGCCGGATGGCGGCACGCCAGCTGCTCTCGGTTACGCCCAGGAAAGCGGCATCCCGTTCGAATACGGCATCATCCGCAACCACTATGTCGGCCGCACTTTCATCGAGCCGACCCAGCAGATCCGCGCCTTCGGCGTCAAGCTCAAGCATTCCGCCAACCGGGCGATGATCGAGGGCAAGCGCGTCGTGCTAGTCGACGATTCGGTGGTGCGCGGCACGACGTCTCTGAAGATCGTGCGGATGATCCGCGATGCCGGCGCCAAGGAAGTGCATCTGCGCGTCGCCAGCCCGATGATCTATTATCCGGACTTCTACGGCATCGACACGCCGGACCGCGACAAGCTGCTCGCCAACCAGTACGACAGCCTGGAAGCCATGTGCCGGTATATCGGCGCGGACAGCCTCGAATTCCTGTCGATCAACGGCCTCTATCGCGCCGTCGGCGGGGAAGACCGCAACAACGCCCGCCCGCAATTCACCGACCACTACTTTACCGGCGACTACCCCACCCGCCTGCTCGACAAGGACGGCGAGACGATGGGGCGCAAGGTTTCGGTTCTGGCCAGCAACGGCTGAGAGCCCGTCCGAGAATTGGGTTGAGTGATCGGGCCGATGATGATTCCAAGAAGGTGTCTGAAGCCTGAATGGAAGCGCCATGTGGAACCCGACCACCCGGCGGCAGTATAGTCGCAAACAGCCACGATACGAAACCGACCTGACGGACGCGGAATGGGCGGTGATAGCGCCCCTTCTTCCGCAGCCTGCGCCAAGGGGGCGTAAGCCAGCTTGGCCGCTGCGGGAGATCATCAACGCCATTTTTTACGTTCTGCGGGGCGGCATTCCCTGGCGTCTCATCCCGAAAGACCTGCCGCCCAAGAGCACGGTTTTCGGGTATTTCTGCCGCTGGCGTGACACTGGTGTCTTCACGCGGATCAATCACTGCCTCGTCATGGCGGATCGCGAGCGGACCGGCCGCCAGGCCTCTCCAAGTGCTGCTGTGTTGGATAGCCAGAGTGTCAAAACCACCGAGAGCGGCGGTCCGCGTGGATATGATGCGGGTAAAAAGATCAAAGGCCGCAAGCGACAAGCAATGGTCGATATGGATGGACGTGCTCTCGTGCTTGATCCTCAACCGGCCGACGTTCAGGATCGCGATGGTGCCATCCCGGTTCTGCGACTGTCTCGGAAGTCCTTCCCGTTCGTTGCCAAGGCATTTGCCGACATGGGATACTCTGGCGACAGGCCGCAAAATGCGACACTGGTCGACGTCGAGATCGTCCGCAAGCCGAAGGATCAGGTCGGCTTTGCCGTTCATCCAAAGCGTTGGGTTGTCGAGCGCTTCTTCGCTTGGATCAGCCGAAACCGGCGGCTATGGAAAGACCCGGAAGCAACCATCAAGTCCGCCAAGGCCTTCCTTTATGCCGCATCCATCATGACCCTCGTCAGACGGATCGCACGCCGCTCGTGAATTCTCGGACGGACTCTGAGACGAGCTTCTCCCGAAGCTGAAATCAGGCGTCGAGCCAGATCGCCCCCCTCTGCCCTGCCGGGCATCTCCCCCACAGGTGGGGAGATCGGCTGGGCGCGCCGACTTCCCTCCTCCTCAACGTGCGCGAAGGGCGAAACGTCGCCACGAGTCGATCTCCCCCCTTGTGGGGGAGATGCCCGGCAGGGCAGAGGGGGGGTGCCCTGTCCACGCTCGTCCAAGGCGGCGCTCCGCCCACACCCGCGAAAGATCTCTCCGGCGCGCAAGGACTTGCGCGCACTGGATCCCTGTGACAAGCACAGGGATGAGGACGATGGAGGTTGGCGCGCCTGTTCGAACAAGCGCAGCCCTTCTCCATCAAGGATTCGACGACGGATGGCAGCCTTCGTGCTGCGTCATGCATTAGGGACTGAAAATCATGACTATCGATCTGAAGGGCAGGATCGCGCTGGTGACCGGAGCGTCGCGGGGCATCGGCTATTTCACGGCGCTCGCTCTGGCAAAAGCCGGCGCGCATGTGATTGCCACGGCCCGCACCGTCGGCGGTCTCGAGGATCTCGACGACGCGATCAAGGCGGCCGGCGGCACCGCCACGCTGGTTCCCTTCGACATCACCGACATGGCGGCGATCGACAAGCTCGGCGCCTCGATCTTCGAGCGCTGGGGCAAGCTCGACATTCTCGTGGCGAATGCCAGCATCCTCGGCGTCATCTCGCCGCTCGGCCATATCGAGGCAAAAGTGTTCGAAAAGGTGATGCTGACCAATGTCACGGCCACCTGGCGGCTGATCCGCTCGGTCGAGCCGCTGCTGACCAAATCCGATGCCGGCCGCGCGCTGATCCTGTCGTCGGGCGTCGCATCCAAGGCGCCGGCTTTCTGGGGCGCCTATTCGATCTCCAAGGCGGCCGTCGAGAACATGGCCCGCATCTGGGCTGCCGAGACCGCCCACACGCCGCTCAAGGTCAACATCGTCAATCCCGGCGCCACCCGCACCGCCATGCGCGCCCAGGCCATGCCCGGCGAAGACCCGGAAACCCTGCCGCATCCGTCGGAAGTGGCCGAAAAGATCCTCTTCCTCGCCTCCCCCGACCTTCAGGATACCGGTCGCCTGTTCGTCGTGCGCGACAACAAGTTCGTGGATTTCCGCGCACCGGAATAGAAGCGACCCCTTGCCGCATGGGCGCGCTTGTATTTGACATTGGTCAATTCTGGAGGTCGATAGGAAAACGCCCCAGAACGGCCACCGCAATGCAAGGACGTCCATGCAACCGCACCTTACCGAAGAGCAAAGAGAACAGGCGACGGCAACCGCCAATCTGGTCGCCGCAGCGATGGCCCGCCTTCACCGCGAGCATGGCGAAGCGGCCGTCATGGAAGCGATGCGGCTGATCAGTTCCGCCATGACCGACGACGCGCGGCGCAAGTCCATCGCCCAGGCCCTGCTCGACAACAGCAATCCGCCGACCGAGAAAGGCCGCTGACACGGCAGAACCCTGGACGCCGGCGCGCGCTTGCAACCCTGCCCTCCTCCGAATTGCTATGACCGATACCCCATGTATGAAAATCCGATTTCCCGCTATGCTGCAGGTCCTGCGATAGGGCGCAGGAACTTCGTATTTCGGGGGAAGATCTGATGAGAAACATCGCCTTCTATTTCTTCGGCGTAGCTGTGCTCTGTGTCACCGTCGGCATGTTCTGGGGTATTCAGATGGCTATCTCCGGCGATCATCTGATGGCGCCGGCGCATGCGCATCTGAACCTGGTCGGCTGGACGACGATGGGGCTTTTCGGTCTCTACTACACGGTGACCCCGGCGGCGGCCGATTCCGTGCTGTCCAAGGTCCATCTCGGCTTTGCGGTTCTCGGCGTGCTCTGTATCGTGCCGGGCATCGCGATGGCGGTGTCCTCGGGCGGCGAGGCGCTTGCCGCGATCGGCTCGATCCTCACCGTCGTGTCAATGCTGATCTTTCTGTTCACCGTCGCCCGGAACGGCATCGGCCGGAAGACGGCGTAAGGCCGGTTTCGGACATCCCGCGCGGGTAAAGCCCACTTGACCAAACGGCTTGCCCGCGCCATAACCACCTCCATGAAAACGGCGATTTCCATTTGTGGGATCATTATCCGCTAGCGTTCGCGCTGGCCCGGCCGTTTTCGTCTCTCGAAAAGCCTTGAAGACAAACGACCCGGTCCGGTGACTGGTCCTTTTTGCCGCCTGCTTTTGGGAGAGTTTCGATGAGCGCCTCGCTCAAGTTCTACAACACCCTGACCCGTGAAAAGACGGCGTTCTCGCCGATCGACCCCCAGAACGTGCGCATGTATGTCTGCGGCCCGACGGTCTATGATTATGCCCATATCGGCAATGCCCGACCGGCCATCGTCTTCGACGTGCTCTTCCGGCTGCTCCGCCATGTCTATGGCGAGGCCCACGTCACCTATGCCCGCAACATCACCGACGTCGACGACAAGATCAACGCGCGGGCGCTGCGCGACCATCCCGGCCTGCCGCTCAACGAGGCGATCCGCCTCGTCACGGAAAAGACCGAGACGCAGTACCACGAGGACGTTGCCCTGCTCGGCAATCTGGAGCCGACCGTCGAGCCGCGTGCCACCGACACCATTGCCGAGATGATCGAGATCATCGAGAAGCTGATCGGCAACGGTCATGCCTATGTGGCAAAAGGCGAAGTGCTTTTCGATACCAAGTCGATGGCCGACTACGGCCAGCTTTCCAAGCGTCCGCTCGACGAACAGCAGGCCGGCGCCCGCGTCGCCGTCGATGCGCACAAGAAAAATCCGAGCGATTTCGTGCTGTGGAAGCTCTCCTCCCACAACGAACCCGGCTGGGAAAGCCCCTGGGGCCGCGGCCGTCCGGGCTGGCATATCGAGTGCTCGGCGATGAGCCGGCGTTATCTCGGCGAGGTGTTCGACATCCATGGCGGCGGACTCGACCTGATCTTCCCGCACCATGAGAACGAGATCGCCCAGTCGCGCTGCGCCCATGGCACGGAGGTGATGGCGAATGTCTGGATGCATAACGGCTTCGTGCAGGTCGAAGGCCGCAAGATGTCGAAGTCCGAGGGCAATTTCATCACCATCTACGACCTGCTGCACACCGAAAAATTCGGCGGACGCCAATGGCCGGGCGAGGTGCTGCGGCTTGCCATGCTGATGACGCACTACCGCGAGCCGATCGACTTTTCGGTGAAGCGGCTGGAAGAGGCCGAGCGCCTTCTCGCCAAGTGGCCGGCGACGGAGGCTTCCGGTGCCGCGCCTTGCGATACGGTGATCAACGCGCTTGCCGACGACCTCAACACGGTCGCCGCCGTGCAGGCGCTGCACGCGCTGGCGCAGGAGGCCCACGGCGACCCGGACGCACTTGCGGTGTTTGCGGCCAGTGCGGCGTTTCTCGGCGTGCTGCCTGAGAAAACCGAGGTCGACGAGGCGCTGGCGTCCGCCGTCGATGCGCTGGTCGCCCTGCGGCTCGAAATGCTCAAGGCGAAAAATTTCGCCGAGGCCGACAAGATCCGCAACGAACTGTCGGACAAGGGCATCCAGCTCAAGGACGGCAAGGACCCGGCGACAGGCGAGAGGGTGACGACCTGGGAGGTGAAGCGGTAAGCTTCACCTCTCCGACAAAGGCGAGGAGCAAGGCGATGATCGATCACATGGGCATCAAGGTCGCGGATTTCGACCGGGCCAAGGCATTCTACGACGCAGCCTTCGCGCCGCTCGGCGCCTCGCTGCTCTACATGGTGCCGGCCGAACATACGGGTGGCGTCAAGGTCGGTGGCTATGGACGCGAGCGGCCGGTCTACTGGCTGCATGAGGACAAGCCGGCAGGCGGCCATTCGCAGCACGTCGCGTTTACCGCCAACAACCGCGCCGAGGTGGACGCCTTCTATGCGGCGGCGATGGCCGCTGGTGGAACCGACAACGGCCCGCCCGGCCTGCGCGCGCATTACCACCCGAACTATTACGGCGCCTTCGTCTTCGACCCCGACGGCAACAATATCGAGGCGGTGTGTCACGCGCCGGAGGGTGTGTGATGGTGATGGTGATGGTGCTGGAGCTCAGGCAATAGGATGGCGATGCGGGCGCGGCATACCCCCCTCTGCCCTGCCGGGCATCTCCCCCACAAGCGGGGAGATCGGCTAGACGCGCCCACCTCCCCGGCCATCGCCCGCCGCCATTGCCGCCCCCACGCTCCAAAACGCCGGCAATCCAATTCGCAGCAGCGTTTAAGTTTTCCGAATTTGGAAACTCGGCTTGCCTTGCGAGAGCACCTATCCCAGATTGCGACATCCAATGTAGACGGGTGTGTTCGCCACACTCCGATCTCCCCCTTGTGGGGGAGATGTCCGGCAGGACAGAGGGGGGTAGCCGCGCGCTCCGCGCCGATAAGGAGCATGATATGCCACATGCCCCAATCCCGCCGCAGCGTCGCGCCAATGCCCGACGCATGCGCAAAGCACTCACCGATGCGGAGCTGAAACTCTGGAACGAATTGCGCGCCCACCGCCTGATGGGTCTGAGCTTTCGCCGCCAACTGCCGATCGCGGGTTACATCGTGGATTTCGCCTGCCCGATGCATCATCTCATTGTCGAGGTCGATGGGTCCCAGCACGGCAACGACCATGATCTACGCTATGATACCGCCAGGACAGAACGTCTCGAGCGGGATGGCTGGACCGTCCTGCGCTTCTGGAATGACGACGTCCTGAAAGATATCGACAATGTCTGTCTCCATATCCTGAAAATCGTTGGGGAGGCCTGAAGATGACCCAGATCCACACCGGCGGGTGTCAGTGCGGCGCTGTGAGATACCGGGCGGAAGGGGAGCTCGGATTTCCGCATCTGTGCCATTGCCGCATGTGCCAGAAGGCGGCGGGCAATTATTTCATGCCGCTCGGCGGGGTGATGTATGAAAACTTCAAGCTGACGCGCGGCGAGCCGGCCTGGTTCCGGTCGTCGGAAACGGTGCGGCGCGGGTTCTGCGAGAAATGCGGCACGCCGCTCTTTTATGACGGGTCGAGCGATCATATCAGCATCACGCTCGGTTCGCTCGACGATCCGCAATCGGTGAAGCCGGAGCTGCAGACCAATCTTGCCCATAAGGTGTCCTGGTTCGGCGAACTCGACCAGCTGCAGCACGATGTCGCCATGGACATGACCGAGGAACAGGAAAAGACTGTCTCGGCCAGCAGTAACCAGCACCCCGACCACGACACCGAGGTCTGGCCGCGAGGCAATCGACATGCGGAGGGTCAATCATGAGCGATACCATCCGAACCGGCGGCTGCCAGTGCGGCGCGATCCGCTTCCGGCTTGAAGGCGAGCCGTTCGATTCCTCGGTCTGCCATTGCCGAATGTGCCAGAAGGCCTTCGGCGCCTATTACGCGCCGCTGGTGGCGACCGGCGAGGCGAAGCTCGCCTGGACCCGCGGCGAACTGAAATATTTCCAGTCGTCGAACCACGTCCGGCGCGGCTTCTGCGGGAACTGCGGCACGCCGATGACCTACGAGGCGGCGGACGGGATCGCGATCTCCGCCGGCAGCTTCGACGACCCGACCCTGCTGCCGCCGGTCGTGCAGTTCGGCGTCGAGGGCAAACTTCCCTTCGTCGACCGGCTGTCCGAATTGCCGGCGCGCCACACGATGGACGATATCGACACCGCTCCCTTCCTGGCCGATATCGTCTCCTACCAGCATCCCGACCACGACACCGAAACCTGGCCGCCAGAGAACGGTCCGCCAGAAAACCAGCCACCGGAGAACAAGCGATGAGCGAAACCCTTAGAACAGGCGGCTGCCAGTGCGGCGCCGTGCGCTTCCGGATCCATGGTGAACTCGGCCGCGCCTCGATCTGCCATTGCCGCATGTGCCAGAAAGCCTTCGGCGGGTTTTTCGGGCCGTTGGTGACCGCGCCGAAGGACGGCGTCGAATGGACCCGCGGCGAGCCGAAATATTTCCAGTCCTCGGTGAATATCGACCGCGGCTTCTGCGAGGATTGCGGCACGCCCCTCACCTACCGCTATCCCGGCGGGCTGGAACTGGCGATCGGCGCCTTCGACGACCGCGGCGACCTCGCCCCGAAAATCCAGGTGAACTATGCCTCGCATATCCCGTGGGTGACGACGATCTTCGACCAGCCGGTGCGCGACAGCGGCGAGGACGCCGTCAAGCAGGAGCAGATCATCTCCTTCCAGCATCCCGATCACGATACCGAAAACTGGCCGGCGAAAGGGCTGCACCTGTGACCGAAGTCTTTCGTACCCTCTATCCCGAGATCGAGCCCTACCAGACCGGAACGCTGGATGTCGGCGATGGCCACGTTCTTTCCTGGGAACGGGTCGGCACGCCGGGCGCCAAGCCTGCCGTCTTCCTGCATGGCGGCCCCGGCGGCGGCATCAATCCGAACCAGCGGCGGCTGTTCGATCCCGATCTCTACGACGTGCTGCTGTTCGACCAGCGCGGCTGCGGCAAGTCTACGCCGCATGCGAGCCTGGACGCCAACACGACATGGCATCTGGTCGCCGATATCGAGCGGCTCAGGCAGATGGTCGGCGTCGAAAAATGGCAGGTGTTCGGCGGTTCCTGGGGTTCGACGCTGGCGCTCGCCTATGCGGAAACCCATCCGGAGCGGGTAACCGAACTTCTGGTGCGCGGCATCTATACGCTGACCAGGCCAGAGCTCGACTGGTACTACCAGTTCGGCGTCTCGGAAATGTTCCCGGACAAGTGGGAGGCCTTCGTTGCTCCCATTCCGGAAGCCGAGCGCCACGAGATGATGGCCGCCTATCACCGCCGCCTCACCGGCACCGACAGGGCCGAGCAGATCCGCTGCGCCAAGGCCTGGAGCGTCTGGGAAGGCTCGACCATCACGCTTCTGCCGAACCCCGAACTGGCGTCGGACCACGACGACGACCATTTCGCGCTCGCCTTCTCGCGTATCGAAAACCACTTCTTCATGAATGCCGGCTGGCTGGAAGACGGGCAGCTCCTGCGCGACGCGGTGAAGCTCAAGGGCATTCCGGGTGTCATCGTGCACGGCCGCTACGACATGCCCTGCCCGCTGAAATATGCCTGGCAGCTCTCGAAAGTCTGGAAGGACGCGGATTTCCACATCATCGAGGGTGCGGGGCATGCGGTCTCGGAACCGGGGATTACCGACCAATTGATCCGCGCGACGGACCGGTTTGCGGGGAAGGTTTGATCATGGCGTTCGTGGCCACCCCCCTCTGCCCTGCCGGGCATCTCCCCCACAAGGGGGGAGATCGGATGGGGCACGACCTTCCCCAAACAATGACTGCAAGCGCCCGCATTCGAGGCGGATACGGTATCCCGAAGCCTATCTTGGGAGCGAGGCATCGCTCCTGGCCGATCTCCCCCTTGTGGGGGAGATGCCCGGCAGGGCAGAGGGGGGTGCTTCCGCCCACAGCATAATCTTGCTCCAGGAGGAGCACCCATGACACGCGAACGCATCTATCTCTTCGACACCACGCTGCGCGACGGGCAACAAACCCCCGGCGTCGATTTTTCCGTCGAGGACAAGATCGCCATTTCCAACCTGCTGGACGAGTTCGGCCTCGATTACGTCGAGGGCGGTTATCCCGGCGCCAACCCGACCGACACCGCTTTTTTCTCGCAGAAGCGCACCGCGAAGTCGAAATTCGTCGCCTTCGGCATGACCAAGCGGGCCGGCATTTCCGCCTCCAACGATCCGGGCCTGGCCGTGCTGCTGCAGGCGAAAAGCGATGCCACCTGTTTCGTCGCCAAGAGCTGGGATTATCACGTCCGCGTCGCGCTCGGCTGTTCGAACGAGGAGAACCTCGAATCGATCCGCGACAGCGTCGAGGCAGCCCGCAGCGCTGCCAAGGAGGCGCTGGTCGACTGCGAGCATTTCTTCGACGGCTACAAGGCCAACCCCGAATATGCGCTTGCCTGCGCGAAGACCGCATATGAAGCGGGGGCGCGCTGGGTGGTGCTGTGCGACACCAATGGCGGCACCCAGCCAGGCGAGATCCGCGCCATCGTCGAGGCGGTCATTGCGTCCGGCATTCCGGGCACCTCGCTCGGCATCCATGCCCATGACGACACCGGCCAGGCGGTCGCCAATTCGCTGGCCGCGATCGAGGCGGGCTGTCGGCAGATCCAGGGCACGCTCAACGGCATCGGCGAACGCTGCGGCAATGCCAATCTCGTGACGATCATCGCGACGCTTGCCCTGAAGGACGCTTACATCAGCCGGTTCGAGACGGCGATCGATGCGGAACGGCTGACCGGCCTCACCCGCCTCAGCCACGCCTTCGACGAGCTGCTCAACCGCTCGCCGAACCACCAGGCGCCCTATGTCGGCGCATCCGCCTTCGCCACCAAGGCCGGCATCCATGCCTCGGCGCTGCTGAAGGACCCACGCACCTACGAACACGTGACGCCGGAAAGTGTCGGAAACCTCCGCAAGGTCATGGTGTCCGACCAGGGCGGCAAGTCGAACTTCATCAACGCGCTGAAGCGCCGCGGCATCGAGGTCGGCAAGGACGATCCGAAGCTCGACCAGCTGATCTCGATCGTCAAGGAACGCGAGGCGACCGGTTATGCCTATGAAGGCGCCGACGCGAGCTTCGAACTGCTCGCCCGCCGCACGCTCGGCACCATTCCGGAGTTCTTCGCGGTCGAAGGTTTTCGGGTGATGGTCGAGCGCCGGTTCGACAGCCACGGCCGTATCAAGATCGTCTCGGAAGCGGTGGTCAAACTCGTCGTCGACGGCCAGACGCTGATGTCGGTCGCCGAGGGCGACGGCCCGGTCAACGCGCTCGACCGGGCGCTGCGCAAGGATTTCGGCAAATACCAGCACGAGATCGACGACCTGGTGCTTGCCGACTTCAAGGTGCGTATCCTCAACGGCGGCACCGAGGCGATCACCCGCGTGCTGATCGAATCGATCGACGGCACCGGCGTGCGCTGGTGGACGGTCGGCGTCTCCGAAAACATCATCGACGCCTCGTTCCAGGCACTGATGGATTCGGTCATCTACAAGCTGATGAAGAACCGGGAGCTGGCGGGCAAGATCGCGGCCGAGTGAGGCTTGTAAAACGCTGCAGCTCGATCGGCCCGGCTCGACCATCATATATGGACGCGGGTCGATCGTTTCCTCGACTTCGGCGGCATGCTGGTCTAATGCTCCGGTATAGCACGAATAGACAGAGGTTTTGGTCGAGCCAAGAACCGACACCTTTGCACCCCGATCTGCGGCTCCTCCTTGGAAGAGCGTGATCGCAACCTGCGGAAAGCCTGCCCATGACGGCGTCCCCGAATTTTCGTACCGAACCTTGACCGGCCCCGCCCTGCCCTCATCGCTTGAACTGCTTGGCTGGTCCGATTTCTTTGCGGCTCAGGTCGAGCCGAACGAAACGGAACTCCTGGTCCGGCGTATTGCCTCGGTTCATCGGGCGCGCATCGATGCGATCGACATCAGCGGACCGGTTGGGATCGAACTTCCGCCCAATAGCAATACCGCGGATTTTGCGGTCGGCGACTGGGTTCTTGCCGACCCGCTGACGGGTATGCTCGTGCGCC
This sequence comes from Neorhizobium galegae, assembly GCF_021391675.1. NCBI lineage: Bacteria > Pseudomonadati > Pseudomonadota > Alphaproteobacteria > Hyphomicrobiales > Rhizobiaceae > Neorhizobium > Neorhizobium galegae. Next base: position 1,419,895 of record NZ_CP090095.1, on the reverse strand, counting down.
GTCTCGACCGGAAAACCGTGTTTCAACGGCGCGCGGAAGGCGGGCACGGCCAGCAGCTTGCCGCGGCCAATGTCGATACCCTGTTCATCGTCACCTCCTGCAATGCCGATTTCAACCCCGGACGGCTGGAGCGCTACCTGATCATGGCGAACCAGGCCGGCACCAATCCGGTGATCGTGCTGACCAAGGCCGACACCGTCGAGGACGCCGGCCCGTTCGAAGAGCAGGCCAGGGCGCTGCAGCGCGACCTGCCGGTGGTTGTCCTGAACGCGCGGTCAGAAGACGCGGTTTCTCTCCTGGAGCCATGGTGCGGCGTCGGGCAGACCGTAGCCCTTGTCGGTTCCTCCGGCGTCGGGAAATCGACGCTGGTGAATACCCTGGCCGGACCTCAATCCGACACGATGCAGAAGACCGGAACCATCCGCGAACATGATGCAAAGGGCCGTCACACCACCACGGCACGGTCGCTGCATGCGATTGCCGGCGGCGGCTGGGTGATCGATACGCCGGGTATTCGGACGCTCTATGTCAGCGATGTCACCGACGGCATCGATACGCTATTTGCCGAAATCACCGATCTGGCGCCGAATTGCCGGTTTCGCGATTGCACCCACGCGCACGAACCGGGCTGCGCCGTGCAGGCGGCCGTTGCCAAAGGCGAACTTTCCGCCGATCGCCTGGAACGCTGGCGCAGCCTGCTTGCGGAAAACCGCGACAGGACACCGGTGCTAAGCGGTCCACGGGGCAACAAGATCGTCCGCAAGAAGAAATACTGAAGGTTTCGCGCGCGAATACCGTCCCTGCAGGAGTCTGCAGGTGGCCCCGAATCCTGTGGCCCGATCCGGGCCATTGTATTTCAGGGGTTTTTGTACCATATAGACGGCACATTGAGGCAGCCGCTCGCGGTAATGACGCAGCAGCGCCTGGCAACCAACCCCCTCACTATTTCATTAATCCAAAGAGGCTTCGGCATTCTGCCGGAGCATCGAGATCGGAGACGTTCATGTCTGATAAAAAAGCAAACACCCCGGACCAGCCCTACCAGCCTATCCCCTTCGCCAAGAAGCATCGCATTTCGGTTGAGGATGCGAAGGCTATCATCGAAAAGCACGGCGCAGACCGGAAGTCGGCCGACAAGGAAGCACGGCGCGTGGCCGTCTAATCCTGTTCGCCTGTAAGACGACTGGAAGAACCGGAGACTGAGGATGCCGCAGCCGGCTATTGAACCTTCAGTCCCAGTTCCGCCAGGATATCTCCGGCCTGCTGCCGCGAGATCGTCGCTCCCTTGAACTTCCTGGCGTCGATCAGCTTCAGTCCGCCGAGGTCCGCGCCGCGCAGATCGGCCCCTTCGAACCTGGCATCGACGAGTCCTGTATCACGCAGGCTGCAGCCGTCGAACACGACGTCGCGAAAATCGCATTTCGACAGATCGGCCATGCCGAAATCGACCCGCTCGATCCGGGATTTCCGGAACGACAGTGCGGGAAGTCTTGCCTGCGCCAGGATGGTCTCCTTGAACGACAGGCCGAGCGAGGCGATCCGCGTCAGGTTGGCACCGGTCAGCTTGCAGCCGACGAACCGGGTGTCGTTCATTTTGGCTTCCAAAAAAGCGGCGTTGTTGAAGTCGCAATTCCGGAACTCCACCTCCGCGAGATTGGCCCCCGTAAAATTGGCGAACGGGCCGCGGCACCCCTCGAACTTCGCCCCTTCCAGGTCGGCGGCCCGCAGATTGACGGTCGTCATCCTGCAGTTTCTGAATTCCCAGCGCTGCAGATCGAGCCCCGACAGGTCCACTTCCTCCAGCGTGCAGCCGTTCAGGACAACCGTGTTTCCGGCGGCCGTAAAGCCAAGCACCTCCGCGCGTCCGATCTGTTGTTCGGAAACCTCGATGGGATGCTGCTCCGCCATGACCTTCGCCTCCGCCGACATTCGTTCGCGTGATTGATCAGAGATTTGGATTCGAAACAATCGGCGGGACGGAAACGGCGCGGCGTGCTCCCTCTGATCTCCCCCCTTGCGGGGGAGATGTCACCGGAGGTGACAGAGGGGGGTGGCGCCACAAACTCAATGGCACAAGAGTATGCTGCAGCACCCCCTCTGCCCTGCCGGGCATCTCCCCCTCAAGGGGGGAGATCGGCCAGAGGCGCTGTCTCTCCCCACGATTGACCACCTTATTGGAAAAGTGGGCGCCCCCTCACACCTCCTCGAACGAAAGCCCCCAGGACTCCTCGCCGTACCATTCGTCGCCCTGCGGCGGCCGATGCCAGCGCAGGCTGCGGACCTGATAGCCGCGGCGGGAGCGGAAGGCTTCCGCCAGCCCCTCGTGACGACCTGCCGGAGGTGGCTGCTGGCCTTCCGCCCAGACGAAGGAGACCGGCTGCAGGAACCTGGCGCCAAAACCCGACGCTCGCCGGTCGATCATCAGGAAGCCCGCAGAACGGGTAAAACCGCTCGACCGGCCGTGGTCGGTCGCCGGGAAGCCGAGCGGGAAGAGCGTGCGCCCCGAGACCGCCAGATTGTCGATCCAGGCGGCCGGCGGGTGGTCCAGCGCGAAATTGGCGTAGATCACGTCCGCGTCCTCCTTCGGCCATTCTGTCGCATCGCCACGGACGAGTTCGACATTCGTGTAGCCCGCCAGGTTCTGCCGCGCCTTGTCCGCGAGAGCCTCGTCGTATTCGACGGCGATCACCCGGCCGGACGGCCCCACCAGCTCGGCGATGATCGCCGTGTAATATCCGGTCCCGGCACCGAGATGCGCAACCGTCTCGCCGTCGCGGATGCCGAGCGCGTGAAGGGCCCCGGCATGCAGCGACGGCATGCCGTTGTTGACGCCCCGGCCCGTATCCAGCCCGACCAGCAGATCCTGGTAAAGCACCAGCGGATCGGTGGAAGCGAGCTCGCGGTAGTTGCGAAAGTCGTTATAGACCCAGGGCGGCGGGCCGACGAATTGTTCGCGCGGCACCTTGGCGAACGCAGCGAAAAGGCGCGCGTCCGCACTCACGCCGGCCTTGGCCAGGATCTGGCGGGCGTAGATCTGCCGGTGCAACGGCTGGTTTTCGAAATCCATCCAATTCCTCCGTTCTGACAAGGGCTCACTATCGCAAGCCAAGCCGACAGAATCGCGACAAACGATAGGTTCTTCAATGAAATGAATTGGTCCGGCTCAACCTATTCGTTTAAACGGGGGATAACCAGAACAACATACCGGAAACACCCCGCATGACCACCGACACCGCCCCGGCGCCAATGAAGAACGAGGATACCCCGCGCGGTTTCGCCTTTGGGCTGACTGCCTATTTCCTCTGGGGGTTCCTGCCGTTCTATCTCAAGGCGGTTGCCCATATTCCTTCGCTGGAAGTGCTGGCACACCGGGCGATCTGGTCGGTGCCGGTCGCCGGGATCGTTCTTCTGATCCTGCGTCGCACAAGCGATCTCAAGGTGGCGATGCAGAACCCGCGCATGCTGGCGATGGCGTGCCTGACCGCCCTGATCATCATGGCGAACTGGGGCATCTATGTGTGGGCGGTCGCCGCCGGGCGGGCGCTCGATGCGGCGCTCGGGTATTTCATCAATCCACTGTTCAGCATTTTCCTGGCGGCGGTCCTGCTCAAAGAAAGGCTGGCGCCTGTTCAGCTCGCCGCGATCGGCCTTGTGGTGGTGGCGGTGGCGATCCTCACCTATGATGCGGGCGGATTGCCCTGGGTTTCGCTGGCGCTCACCGTCACCTGGGGGTTCTATGCGCTGTTCCGGAAAACCCTGCCGATCGGCCCGAACCAGGGCTTCTTCCTGGAAGTGCTTCTGATCAGCATTCCCTGCCTGCCCTATGTGATCTGGCTGGAATCGACCGGTCAGGGCCATCTCCTCAATTCGACAGGCTGGGACACGTTCATCCTGATGGTAGCCGGCATCGTCACCGCCGCACCGCTAATGATCTATGCCAACGGCGCAAAACTCCTGAAGCTCTCGACCATCGGCATCATGCAATATATCGCGCCGACGATGATCTTCCTGATCGCGGTCTTCGCCTTCCACGAGCCGCTCAGCCCCGTGAAGCTCGGAGCCTTTGTTCTGATCTGGACGGCGCTGGCAATCTATACCTGGTCGCTTCTCAAGCAAGCGCGCGGCCGATAGGCCTTTCCCGGAGCATTCCCATGAAAATCAGCGATATACCGTTCGGCACCACCGACTGGAGCGCCATTCCCAAGACGGAGCACAAGGGCGACACGGGGCTGGCGACCTGGCAGACCTGCCATTTCGGCGGGATCAGGGTGCGGATGGTCGAATATACCCCGGGCTATCTCGCCGACCACTGGTGCGTCAAAGGCCATATCCTGCTCTGCCTTGAAGGCGAACTGAGGACCGAACTCGCCGACAGCCGGGTCTTCGTACTTACGCCCGGCATGAGTTATCAGGTGGCCGACGATGCCGAGCCCCATCGCTCCTCGACATCCGTCGGCGCAAAACTCTTCATCGTCGACTAGGGCTCAAGCGCCGGCGCTCACAGCCTCGAGATCACCGCGCCCTCGCCGCTCGACGGCGGGCGTTCCTCGCCCTGTTCCAGGATCGCCGGAACGATGTCCTCGACATCGGCGATGACCAGCGGCTGGACCAGATGAGCACGGTGGATAAAACCCTGTTCGCGCATGTGGGTGATGAGGTCGAGCATCGGATCCCAGAAACCGCCGATATTGGCAAAGACCATCGGCTTCTCATGCCGTCCGAGCTGCGCCCAGGTCATGATCTCGACGATCTCCTCCAGCGTGCCGATACCACCCGGCAGGGTCACGAAAGCGTCAGCGCGCTCGAACATCTTGTGCTTGCGCGCATGCATGTCCTCGGTCACAATCAGCTCGTCGAGCTGGCCGAGCGAATGGCGCGTGGCCTCCATGTCGACCAGGAATTCGGGAATGATGCCGGTGACCTGACCGCCGTTCGACAGAACGCCGGCCGCGACCGCACCCATGATGCCCTTGGTGCCTCCGCCATAGACAAGCCGAAGCCCATGGGCGGCGATGGATTTTCCGAGCGCACGGCCGGCCTCGATATAGGCGGGATCGCGTCCCGGCTGCGAGCCGCAGTAAACGCAGATGGATCGAATCGGCACAGTTTTCTCCGCAACGCATTTCAAGTGGAGGGCCAAACCGAGCCCCGGTCGTCAAAATTGACGGGAAATGCCCGGAAGAGCAAGGGTTTATCGTGTGAAAAGCTTGTGAATGCGGGAGGAAAAGGTTAATCCGGATATGCGATGGCAATAGCTGTCGGGAGAGGCATTGATGATGAAAAACCGCGCCGGCTGGCTGGCTCTGATCGTATTGGCTATCGCATCGCTGCTGATGGTGTTCTTGGTGATGCCTGCGATAAACAAGGATTCCAAGCCGATCGGCGACGCGATCAATGCCGCAGGCAATGCCGTCAAGGACGCGGTGACGGAACCGCAGCCGACGGCCAGAGCGCCCGATGCCGCAAAGCCGGCCGACCAGGCCGCTGCCACGGCGCCGCAGACGACTCCTTCCGCAGCTGGCCAGACCACGCCTCAGGCCGCGGCAATGACGCCGCCCTCCTTCGATGTGCTGCGCGTCGAGCCGGACGGATCGACCGTGATCGCCGGCCGCGCCGCCCCCCATTCCAAGCTCGAAGTCAGCGATGGCGCCGCAATCGTCGCCAAGGTCGACGTCGGCCCGAGCGGAGATTTCGCCGCCATCCTCGACAAGCCGCTGCCGCCCGGCGACCACCAGCTCGTGCTCAAGGCGATCGGCAAGGATGGCAAGACCACCCTGTCGGAAGAAACGGCGACCGTCTCGGTGCCCGCCGACAAGAACGGCAAGCTGCTTGCCATGGTCACCAAGCCCGGCAAGGCAAGCCGCGTGATCGCCACGCCGACCCCGGACGCCGCAACTCCGCCTGGCGCGAGTGCCGCGCAGCCCGCAGCCCAGGCCGCAGCAGCTTCGCCCGCTACCAATGCGGCTCCGGCCAGCCCCGCGCTTGCCGCTCCCTCGGCCACGCCGTCGGCCAATACCTCCGTTGCCGCCCTGCCGGCTCCGCCGTCCGGCTCGTCCAATCTCGCATCTTCCGCGCCGAGCATACCGGTCTCGGCGCCCGCCTCCCCGGCGGCGACCTCCGCTGCGCCTGAACTGCGCATCACCGCTGTCGAGATCGAGGGCAACAAGATCTTCGTCGCCGGCAACACCAAGGCCGGCACCTTGCTGCGCGGCCAGGCCGACGGCCGGCCGATCGGTACCGCCCAGGCGGGCCAGGACGGCAGTTTCGTGATCGAAGGGGCGATCGACCTTGCCGTCGGCGACCACCGGATCGGCGTCGAGGTTGTCGGGGCCGGCGGACAGGCTCTGGTCCGGGTCGAAGTGCCCTTCAACCGACCGGCCGGCGATCAGGTCGCTGCCGTCGCGGTGCCGCAGGCCGCCAATAACGGCATGTCGGCGGCCGACAGCGGCGCCTTCGACAAGCTGCGCAACGAAACGGTACGCGCCTTCAACCTGCTGCGCGGGCTTTACACCGACGGCCGTGTACCCTCGGCGGAACAGATGGCAGCCGCCCGCTCCGCCACCTCGATCGCCCTGAAATCGCTCTCCGAATACCGGCTGCCGGCCGATGCGGCCGCATCCGCCCGGGTGCTTGCCGAAACCACCGTCCAGAACGCCGCGGCGGCATTTGCCGCGCTCGACGCACTTCCCAAGGATGTCGCAAGCGTCGGCGCCGGCCTGAAGCGGATCGGCGAAATGATCGCCCGCGCCGTCGGCCCGACCATCGCCCGCGAACTGCACGGCGTCCAGGTCACCGCAGCCGCCCCGATGACGGTCACCGATGCCAGCGGCACCCGTACCATCCAGCAGGAGCCGCTGACCCAGAGCGAACGCAGCTCGGTGATCATCCGCCGCGGCGACACGCTCTGGCAGATCTCCCGCCGCGTCTACGGCCAGGGTGTGCGCTACACGACGATCTACCTCGCCAACGAAGACCAGATCCGCAACCCCGACGTCATCCAGCCCGGCCAGATCTTTGGCGTGCCGGACGCGGCTCTGCCGGACGCTGAAGAACTCCATCGCCAGCGGATGATACAGCGCCGGTCGTAAGAGGCTGCGAGGCGCTTTCTTGGCTTACGGGGGTGGGTAAAGATCCCCTCCCGGCCTGCCGGCCACCCCTCCCCACAAGGGGGAGGGAGATATGTCGCACGCTCATCGTTCTCCGACGAAGCGCTCGTTGTACATTGAAGCACTCATCTCTCAACAGACCGGCGAATAGGCGGACATTGACGCGTGGATTGCGCGACATCGCGGCTGGGTTTCCCTCCCCCTTGTGGGGAGGGTGGCCGGCAGGCCGGGAGGGGTTTTGCCCGGGGATAATTTTCATCTGGTTAGAAAAAACGCATCCAGCCCCTCAACCCCTTAGCCACATTCATTTCCCCGTCCATCCCGCCTATCCGAAACCGCCGCCATCTCAATTCCACTGTCCCAAAAGGCCACTGGCCGGCCAATGACCGCGCCGGCTCCGGTTCGGCCAGCTTCGCGCAGGTTAGGAGGAATACCGCGGTGATCAGGCGGCGTGCTCCCATATTATCTCCGGCTCTGATCCATGCCGCGCGGACAGGAGAAGAAAATGGTTTCCAGCATTAATTCCATTCGGACTTGGTCCTCTCAGGCGGCCCTCAATGCATTCAATGATGTCTCCAACAACAGGGCGCCCGGCAGCTCGGCGTCGGGCTCGTCCTCCTCGTCGCTCGCCGACATCTTGTTTTCCAGTGGCGGCGGCGGTGACGACGACTACGAGGACGACAAGATCGCGGCGCTGATCGCCTCACTGCAGCAGACCATGAACGGCAACGCCCCGGACACCGCAGGCGACGGATCGGTCGGCGACATGTCCAGCAAGGCGTTCATGAAGGCGCTGCAGGAGAAGCTGGACGCGCTGAAGGCGAGCCCCGACAGCAAGGCGATGGCCGAGGCGATGCAGAAGGCGCTCGACGCCGGCACGCTGAAGATGACCGACGCGGTCGCCGGCGACCAGATCACCGCCTGGGACATTACCGACGGCAAGCAGACCTCGGCCGGCGTTACCTCCGTCGACAAATCCGACTGGACCCAGTTCCTCAAGGACCGCCTGACGCGGGACGAAAACGGCAAGTTCGTGCGCAATGCCGACGGCAGTTATATCGAGAAGGCAACCGGGGCCAGCTCCTATTTCGGCATGGTCGGGGAGGCCTATTATTACATCTCCTGGACCACGCCGGCAGCGACCACCAAGCCGGCAGCCGGAACCGCCCCTGCCTCATCCACCGATACCAAATGATCGCGACAGGCGAAGGCCGGAGACATCCCGCCTTCGCCTCGTATCGCCCGGCCGCTCTGTCCCGTGCCCTGAAGTTTCACGAAACCGTCATTGCAACATTCTTCCCCGGACCTTATGTGCGGGAGGCGTTTCGACGCGCCCGCTCCGGAGACATTGATGGCGAATAACAAGAAGACCATTTCGGCGGATGCCAGCAATCCGCTGGGTACGCTCGTGAACCTGTGGCCCTATATGTGGCCGGAGGGGCGTGCCGACCTGAAGGCCCGCGTCCTCTGGGCGACCTTCTATTTGTTCCTCGCCAAGTTCGTACTCTTGACGGTGCCCTATTTCTTCAAATGGGCGACGGATGCGCTGAATGGCAGATTGGACATGGCGGGAATCCTGCCCGCCTTCCTGCTCGGCGCCGTGGTGCTGGTCATCGCGCTCAATTTCACCCGCATCCTGCAGGTGGGGCTGAACCAGCTGCGCGACGCGCTGTTTGCCTCGGTCGGGCAATATGCCGTGCGCCAGCTCGCCTACCGCACTTTCGTGCACATGCACCAGCTGTCGTTGCGTTTTCATCTGGAACGCAAGACCGGCGGCCTGTCGCGGATCATCGAGCGCGGCACCAAGGGCATCGAGACGATCGTCCGTTTCACCATTCTCAACACCGTGCCGACGCTGCTCGAATTCCTGCTGACGGCTGTGATCTTCTGGGTCAGCTACGGCTTCTGGTATGTCGCGGTGACGGCGGTCACGGTGGCGCTCTATATCTGGTTCACGGTGAAGGCCAGCGACTGGCGCATCGCCATCCGCCGCTCGATGAACGACAGCGACACGGACGCCAATACCAAGGCGATCGATTCGCTCCTCAATTTCGAGACGGTCAAATATTTCGGCAACGAGGAGATGGAAGCCAAGCGCTTCGACAGTTCGATGGCGCACTACGAGAAGGCTGCGACCGACGTGTGGACCTCGCTCGGCTGGCTGAACTTCGGCCAGGGCGTCATCTTCGGCCTCGGCACGACCGTGATGATGGTGATGTCGGCGCTGGCCGTGCAGCGCGGCGAGCAGACGATCGGCGATTTCGTGTTCGTCAACGCGCTGCTGCTGCAGCTCTCAGTGCCGCTCAACTTCATCGGTTTCGTCTACCGCGAAATCCGCCAGGGGCTGACCGATATCGAGCAGATGTTCGAGCTTCTGGAAGTGCAGCCCGAGGTCGTCGACCGGCCGGGTGCCAAGCCCCTCGACATCGCCCAAGGCACGATCTTCTTCAAGGACGTGCATTTTTCCTATGATGCGGCCCGGCCGATCCTGAGGGGCGTCTCCTTCGACGTGCCGGCCGGCAAGACGGTGGCGATCGTCGGCCCTTCGGGCGCCGGCAAATCGACGATTTCCCGGCTGCTCTACCGGTTCTACGACATCCAGGGCGGCTCGATCACCGTCGACGGCCAGGACGTGCGCAACATCACGCAGCAGTCGCTGCGCGCGGCGATCGGCATGGTGCCGCAGGATACCGTCCTGTTCAACGATACGATCGCCTACAATATCCGCTACGGCCGGCCAACGGCCAGCGAGGAAGAGGTGCTGGCCGCCGCCGAAGTGGCACAGATCGGCCATTTCATCAGCGCCCTGCCGGATGGTTTCGAGACCAAGGTCGGCGAACGGGGCTTGAAGCTTTCGGGCGGCGAGAAGCAGCGCGTGGCGATCGCCCGCACCGTCCTCAAGGCCCCGCCGATCCTGATCCTCGACGAGGCGACTTCGGCGCTCGACACCACGACCGAACACGAGATCCAGTCGGCACTCGACGTGGTCTCGAAGAACCGCACGACGCTGGTGATCGCCCACCGGCTTTCGACCGTCATCGGCGCCGACGAGATCATCGTCCTGCGCGACGGGCTGATCGCCGAACGCGGCACGCACAGTTCGCTGCTCGAACAGAACGGGCTCTATGCCTCGATGTGGAACCGCCAGCGCGAGGCGGTACAGGCCGAGGAGCAGCTGCGCAAGGTGCGCGAGAGCGACGACCTCGGCGTCGTGCTGCGCGGCGTTCCGGCGGCGGAATAGTGGGTAGTGGGTAGTGGGTAGTGGGTAGTGGGTAGTGGGTAGTGAAAGGAAGCCGATGTGAAAGCGAAACGCCAGTACTAACGACTACCGACTAATCACCAATCACTGACTCACCACGGACCGGAAACGATGAAACGCTACCTCACTCCCCGCATGCTCCTCCTCGGCAGCATTGCCATCGCCTACATGCTGGTGCTGGTCTTCTTCGGCTCGCCGCTGCTCGCCTTCACCACCTGGATGGGCTGGGTCGATCCGCAGGCCGCGCGGTAAGCGGACGCACTGTTCACAGGGCGGCGACTGTTCATATCGCGGTTGAGATGCCATCTAACGTGTAACTTCAGACACAATAAATTCACGGTGGTAACGCAATGAAAAAGATCGGCTTTCTCTCCTTCGGGCACTGGACGCCCTCGCCGCAGTCGCAGGCCCGGTCGGCATCCGACGTCCTCCTGCAATCCATAGACCTCGCGGTCGCGGCCGAAGAGCTCGGCGCCGACGGCGCCTATTTCCGCGTCCACCATTTCGCCCGGCAGCTTGCCTCGCCCTTCCCGCTGCTTGCCGCCGTCGGCGCCCGCACCAAGCGAATCGAGATCGGTACCGCCGTCATCGACATGCGGTATGAAAACCCGCTCTACATGGCGGAAGACGCAGGCGCTGCCGACCTGATTTCCGGCGGACGCCTGCAGCTCGGCATCAGCCGCGGCTCGCCGGAACAGGTGATCGACGGTTTTCGCCATTTCGGCTACCAGCCGGCGGAAGGCGAGACCGATGCGGATCTCGGCCGGCGCCATGCGGAAGTGTTCTTCGACGTTTTGCGCGGCGAAGGTTTCGCCAAGCCCAATCCGCGGCCGATGTTCCCGAACCCGCCGGGCATGCTGCGCCTGGAGCCGCATTCCGCGGGCCTGCGCGACCGCATCTGGTGGGGTTCCAGCTCCAACGCAACCGCCGTCTGGGCCGCCAAGCTCGGCATGAACCTGCAGAGCTCGACGCTCAAGACCGACGAGAGCGGCAAGCCGTTCCACATCCAGCAGGCCGAGCAGATCCGCATCTATCGCGAAGCCTGGAAGGAAGCCGGCCATGCCCATGAACCGCGCGTCTCCGTCAGCCGCAGCATTTTCGCGCTGATGAACGACACGGACCGCGCCTATTTCGGCGGCAGCGGCGAAAGCCAGGACCAGATCGGCAATATCGACCCGCAGACCCAGGCAATCTTCGGTCGCTCCTATGCCGCAGAGCCGGACAGGCTGATCGACCAGTTGAAGGCCGACGAGGCGATTGCCGAGGCCGATACGCTGCTGCTCACCGTACCGAACCAGCTCGGCGTCGACTACAACGCGCATGTGCTGGAGAGCATTCTGAAGCATGTGGCGCCGGGGCTGGGGTGGCGGTAGGGCAACCCGCATCCGGACAATTCAGGTGCAGAAAGCTCCAGCGATTGCGCCTTGCGGGATGCCACTGAAACCGCAGACGGGTAGTTGTGGGACCAGGCTCGGATGAGCCTGGTTGTCTCAGCCATCACTTTGCCATGTCGCGCCAGGCAGTGTGTCCTGTCAGCCGGTGCATGCCGGCGCGATATTCATCTTCCGAGGTCGACCAGCGCAGGCGGGCATATTCTTCCACATCCGGGCCGACCTGATAGCGAAGGCGGTCCGTTGCGTCGACGGTCGCCGCGTAGATCGCCTCGACCACCGACTGCTCTTCTGTCGAAGCGAACGGGTAGTTGATCATCGACTGCAGCATGTGGTCGAAATAGGGTTTGTAGCTTTCCGGCACCGGAGCCGCCTGCGAGGCCGCCATGCCCGTGGCGGTGAAATTGGTGCTGCGCATCGCGCCGGGCTGGATCAGCCGGACCTTGATGTTCTGCGACGCCAGCTCGTAAGAGAGCGACTCGGAAAGGCCTTCGACGGCCTGCTTGGAGGCACTGTAGAGCGACAGCAGTGGCATGGCTGCGATCCCGACACCCGAACCGACGTTGACGATCGTGCCCCCGCTTCGCCGGTGAAGATGCGGCAGGGCCGCCCGGATGACGTTCATCATACCGAAGACATTTGTCTCGAAGATGTGGCGGATTGCCTCCGCCGGCGTCGCCTCAAAGATCGAGACCATCGTGACACCCGCATTGTTGACGACCGCGTCGAGACCACCGAAGCGCTCGACGCCGGCCTGTATGGCGGCCTCTATGCTCACCGGCTCGGCAACGTCGAGGGCCGCGACCAGAATGCGGTCGGGATACCGATTGGCAAGTTCCGGGTCGGCCCTGCGCATCGTCGCGACGACGTTCCAGCCCTTTTCCGCGAAATGGCGGGCGGTCATCTTTCCGAGGCCCGAAGAACAGCCGGTGATGAGAACGGTCTTGGTCATGTGTCTGTCTCCAATATGTTGATGCGCCGTCCTAGACCAGCCAATCGGAACACTCTATAATGGAAACTCCCTCATTCATTACGGATCGTCCCGATGGATGCTCTTGCCGACGTCATAAAGCTGCTTCGCCCGTCCACCGTTCTGCTCGGCAGCATGTCGGCCAGGGGACGGTGGGGCGTTCGCGTGCCGGAACAGCCCGGGCCAACCTTCTACTTCGTCACGGAAGGCCGGTGCTGGTTCAGGTCCCATGACGGCGGCCCCGTCGAGCTGCAGGAGGGAGATTATATTCTCTCGGCCAGACCGCTTTCGGATTCGTTCCTGAGCGAGATCAACGCGCAAACCGAGCTGTCGGACGATGCCTTCAAGGCCCGCCATACCGTAGATGGTGAGATTCGTGTGGGCGACGACGGATCGGGACCAGCCACGCGCGTCCTCGGCGGCCTCATCCAATGTGATCCCGCCAATGCCGATCTGCTGATCGGGCTGTTGCCCCGTCTCGTGCATGTGCGGGCCACGGATCAGACTGGCGCGCGATTGCGGGCGTTGGTCTCGATGATCCTGGAGGAAGCCGGCGACACACGGCCCGGGCGCGACGCCGTCCTCTGCCGCCTGATCGAGATCATGCTCATCGAGACCCTGCGCCGCGAGGCGGCCTGGGCGCCGCATGCGGGCCTGCTGGGAGGACTTGCCGATCCGCAGCTCGCCCAGGCGCTCGGCCATATCCATGCCGATGTCGCCCGCGGCTGGACGGTCGGCGAGCTGGCAAGGCGGGTCGGCATGTCGCGCTCGGTCTTCGCCCGCCGTTTTTCCGAGACCGTCGGCGTCGCGCCGGTCGAATATCTGCTCGGCTGGCGGATGGCGTTGGCGAAAGACGTGCTGCTGCGCGGCCGCGGCTCGCTGGAGGAGATCGCCGAGACGGTCGGCTACAAGTCGGCCAGCGCCTTCAGCACGGCCTTCAGCCACCGGGTCGGCTGTCCGCCGAGCGAATACGCATTGCATCTGCAGGCTGGGCGGAAATGAGGATCGGCATTTTTTTCCGGCATATCCGCGCTGCGGTTGCGGCGATACGGAACCGCATTGCCGCAAAAACGGTTTCGCTGTAGTCAGATGGCACTGACATACGGGAGAAAACGTTGATCAACCTCTTCGACACCATCCGCAACACGCTCGTGCCGATCCATAAGGAAGGTTACATCTTCGTCGCTGCCTTCTTCATCGCCTCGCTGATCCTCGGTTATATCGCCGAGCCGCTGTTCTGGATCGGCCTGGTGCTGACTTTGTGGTGCGCCTACTTCTTCCGCGATCCGGAACGGGCGGTGCCGCAGGACGACGACCTCATCCTCAGCCCTGCCGACGGCCGCATCAGCCATGTCGCCATGGTCGTGCCGCCGGTCGAACTGCAGCTGGGTTCGGAACCCATGCTGCGCATCTCGGTGTTCATGAACGTGTTCGACTGCCACATCAACCGTTCGCCGGTACGCGGCCAGGTGTCGCGCATCGAGTATCGCCCCGGCCAGTTCGTCAATGCCGAACTGGACAAGGCCAGCGATGACAACGAGCGCAACGGCCTCGTCATCGAAACCCGCCACGGCAAGGTCGGCGTGGTGCAGATCGCCGGCCTGGTGGCGCGGCGCATCGTCTGCTGGGTGAAGCCGAGCGAACCGGTCAATGCCGGCGAGCGATTCGGCCTTATCCGCTTCGGCTCGCGGCTCGACGTCTTCGTGCCGGCCGGCGGCCAGGCGCGGGTGTCCGTCGGCCAGCTCGCCATCGGCGGGGAAACCGTGCTTGCGGAATTCGGCTCGACGAAGGGCCCGATCATCAGCCGCCGCACGTAAAGGGAAGACAGAGCATCATGGAGACGCCCGCCTCGCCGCCCTCGTCGCATACCGATCCCAACAGGGAATCAAGCCATCAGAACGAAGAGGCCCGCGGGCCTCGCCTGCGCGAAATTCCGCTCCGGCTGCTGGTGCCGAACCTGATCACCGTGCTTGCCATCTGCGCCGGCCTGACCGGGATAAGGCTCGCCTTCGAGGGGCGTTACGAGCTAGCGGTCGCCATGGTGCTGCTGGCCGCCTTCCTCGACGGCATCGACGGGCGCGTCGCACGGCTCCTGAAAGCCACGTCGAAATTCGGCGTGCAGATGGATCCGCTTGCCGACATCATCAATTTCGGCGTGGCGCCGGCATTGGTCTCCTACGCCTTCCTGCTTGACCAGGCACATTCGATGGGCTGGATCGCCGCCCTGCTCTATGCGATCGCCGCCGGCCTTCGGCTGGCCCGGTTCAACGTCATGGAAGACCGCAACATCAAGGCGGACTGGCAATCGGAATTCTTCGTCGGCGTGCCGGCGCCGATGGGCGCCATGCTGGTGCTGCTGCCGGTCTATCTCGGCTTCCTCGGGCTCGAGGCCACGCCGATCTTCGTTTATGCGAGCGTCGCCTATACGTTGCTGATCGGCTATCTGCTTGTGTCCCGCCTGCCGGTCTGGTCCGGCAAGTCGAGCCGCATCCGCCGCGATCTGATGCTGCCGATCATGCTCGCCGTCGTGCTCTATGTGGCGCTGTTGATGAGCTATACCTGGCAGGTGCTGTCGATTACCGTCGTCGCCTATCTCCTCGTCCTGCCGCTCAGCGCGCGCGCCTGGCACCGCCGCTACGGCACGATTACGATCGAGGATGAGAGTGCGAACGTCTGAAGGGCAGGCGCACTCGGTAAGTTGCAACTTCCGCGCAACAGTTTCCCGCAAGATGACAGTTCTATGAATGGCGGGCGGCAGTGCCGGCTTGCCGGCCACGATTCCGCCCGCTTTTATGGGAAGAGCCGCGATCGCAGAATGCAAACAACAGAATCGCGTGACGAGGAGACAGCCATGAGCAACGAGAAGAGCCCTAAGAAGATTGAATCCAAACCGGAAATCACCACGCCCTACCGTCCGCTCGGCCTGAAGGCCGTGGTTGCCGCCGCCCTTATGGTGCAGCGCAAGCCGAAGCTTACCCCCGCCGGCTAATCAGGGCCGCCTGATCCCGCCGGTGACCGGTCACTCGCCGCCGAGAAAACTCCACAGGAGCCCGAGCGCGAGCAGGCTCATGACCACCCCGATAATGACATCCAGCACCCGCCAGGCGGCGGGTCTGGCAAAAAGCGGCGCCAGAAACCGCGCGCCGTAACCAAGCCCGAAGAACCAGACGAACGAGGCAATCGCCGCACCGGCACCGTAAGCCATACGTTCCGCTCCTTCGAAGGCCGCAGACAGGCTGCCGAGCAGCACGACCGTATCCAGATAGACATGCGGGTTGAGGAAGGTGAAGGCCAGGCAGGTCAGAACCGCCGCCTTCAGCCCCATAGGTTCCGGCGCGCCGGCGACCATCGCGGCCGGTTTTACCGCCCGGCGGAAGGCCATGAAGGCATAAAGCCCGAGAAACACCGCGCCGCCCAGCGTCACCACCGAGATCAGCACGGGAGATTGCGCGACGATCGTGCCAAGCCCGCCAACGCCGGCGGCGATCAGCGTCGCATCCGACAAAGCGCAGATCAGGCAGAGGATGAAGACATGCGAGCGGATCAGCCCCTGGCGCAGGATGAAGGCATTCTGGGCGCCGATCGCCATGATCAGCGAGGCACCGAGTGCGAGGCCGGAAAGGCCGGCGGAAAGCAGGTTCATGGGATTGTCCGTCTAGAGGAAGAAAGCCGAGGGATCAGAAAAGCGACATCTGGGTGGAGTCGGGTTTCGGCTTTTTCGGCGGCTCCTCTTCCGGCTGGGCGACCGCGACCGGTTTCTGCAGGTCCGGCCCCATGTTGGCGACTTTGTTGACGAGGTCGGACACCGGCAGCGCCTCGAAGAAATCCTCCTGCACCGGCCGCATCAGGTCGGCCACTTCGCGCGGTTCCTGCGTCCTGCAATCGAGCCAGCGGGCAAAGTCCTCCGGCTCGATGACCACCGGCATGCGGTCGTGGATGTGCCGGATGCCGCCGTTCGCCGCCGTCGTCATGATCGCCGCGGTATCCACTTCGGAACCATCGGCCGAGGACCAGGTCTCCATCAGCCCGGCAAAGGCGATGACCCCGCCGCGCTTCGGGCGGATCCAGTAGGCCTGCGGCTTGACGCCGCTTTCCTTCGGCGGTCGGCGCCATTCGTAGAAGCCGGTGGCGGGGATCAGGATGCGGCGATGGCGCATGGCGGCGCGGAAGGAGGCCTTGCCGATCGCCGTCTCGGAGCGCGCGTTGATCAGCAGCGGAAACTCCTTCATGTCCTTCACCCAGCCGGGGATCAGGCCCCAACGGGCGAGGAAGGCGCGGCGCTCCGGCAGGTTGCTGCCCGGCTCACGCTTTTCGGACGACATGACGACGAGGATCGGCTGGGTCGGGGCGATATTGTAGCGGGCCGGGAAATCGTCGAGATCCGCCAGACTGAAGAACTCCGAAATATCCTTGGGGGTCGCCGTCAGGGCGTAGCGTCCGCACATGCGAACTATGTGGCATCGGGCTTTCGAAGGGTCAAGCGCTGATCAGGCGCTTCGCGGACCGAAGAGGATGATGGCCCCGCCGACGAGGCAGACGGCAACGCCGAGAATATCCCAGCGGTCCGGCACCCTGGCTTCGACGGCCCAGAGCCAGAGGATCGAGGCGAGGATATAGATCGCCCCATAGGCCGCATAGGTACGCCCCGCCGCCTCGCTCGGCACCATCGCCAGCAGCCAGGCGAAGACGACCAGCGATGTTATGCCCGGCGCCAGCCACCAGACCGGCTTTTCCAGCCGCAACCACGCCCAGAAGGCAAAACAGCCGGCAATCTCGGCAAGCGCGGCGATGGCGTAGAGGGTGTAGGTTTTCATGAAACTCGTCGGCTTGAAGAACTGTAGCTTACACGCTACATATTTATATGATCGAAATCCAGGAAACCGAAATCTATTCGACTTGGTTTGCCAGGTTGCGGGACGAGCGGGCCAAAGCCCGGATCAATGCCCGCATCTATCGTTTGTCGCTCGGCAATCCCGGCGATGTAAAGCCTGTCGGTTCCGGTGTCAGCGAAATGCGGGTCGATTACGGACCGGGTTTTCGGATCTATTTCATCCGCCGTGGCCAGGCATTCGTCGTCCTGCTCTGCGGCGGAGACAAATCTAGCCAGACGGAAGATATCGTATCGGCCAAAAAGCTGGCGGCTGGTCTGGAGGGCCGGAAATGACGGTTGAGACAAAGAAATGGGATATCACCGAGCATCTGGACACCGATGAGCGTATCGCGCTCTTTCTGGAAGCGGTGTTTGAAGATGGCGATCCGGCCGTGATCGCCGCGGCGATCGGCGATGTCGCCCGAGCCCGAGGCATGAGCCAGATCGCCAAGGATGCCGGCCTCTCACGTGAAAATCTCTATCGAGCATTGAGTGAGGGCGGCAATCCCGAGTTCGCGACCATCCTGAAGGTCATCCGAGCCATCGGCTACGATCTCACCATTGTACCGCATGGCTCCGCAGCTCGCTGAATCGAAAAGACCGTAACATGCCCCCTTTCCCCCAGGCCGCGTCCTCCGCCATTCTCGAACGGGATGGCCGGTTCCTGCTGATTCGCCGGGTGAACCCGCCGTCGATGGATCTGTTTGCCTTTCCGGGCGGGCGGGCCGAGCCCGGCGAGACGCCGGACCAGACGGCGGTGCGGGAATTTCTCGAGGAGACCGGCATTCCGGCGCGCAATCCCGTCCTCTTCGCGACCTACGACCTGAAGAGCGAAAAAGAGGACAGGCGGCATTTCTTTCTATCGGTCTTCCGTGTGGAGGCCGATCCCGACGCCGAGGCGATCGCCGCCGACGATGCGGCCGATGCCGGCTGGTATACGGTCGAGGAGATCCGCGGCCTGGCTGTGCCGGCGAGCGTGCTCGAATGCGCCGAGAGGCTGGCGGCGGAGATCAATGCCCGCTAAGAATGCTCGCAAAACCGGCGCAATCGCGCCGTATCGGGACCCGTTCATGAAGCTCATTCCGCGACTTGGCTGCCTGACGCTGCTGGCAATCCTGACGGCGACGCCGCTTGCCGCCCAGCCGGCGAAACAGCAGCCGGCGTCGCCGCCCCCGCCTCCACCGGCCGAGGAAAAGCCGGCGCCCTATGACGTGCAACTGACGCGGCTTGCGGAAGTGCTCGGCTCGATCCAGTATCTTCGCACGCTGTGCGGCGTCCCGACATCCGAATGGCGGGCCTCGATGCAGCAGTTGCTGGATGCCGATACCGGCACCGAGCCGAAGCGACGCGAACGGTTGACGGCGGCCTTCAACCGGGGGTATCGCTCGTTTGCCGCCGTGCATACGTCCTGCACGGATGCGGCAAGGACCGCCGAAGAGCGTTATCGTATCGAAGGCGCAACACTTGCGACAGAAATCGCCGCGCGCTTCGGAAATTAGAGGATTATTTACCTCTTTTGGCAGGAGGCCGTGTCGTTTTGATAAAAGGCTGATAAAGTTTTTAACGGGCTAGTAATTAAACGGGCACCGAGGACGACAGAATGCAGACAGGCCGCAACGACATCGACGACATGATTGTGCATGAGAAGATGCAGGCTGCCTTGGAATATCAGAGCGAGGCATGGGCCGACGGCCGTGCCGACGGTATCGAGCCGGAAATCATCGCCGACGCAGCCCTGGTCCTTGCCATGCGGGAAACCATTCGCATACACGGAGAAATGGGTGCCGAAGCCATGCTTGATTCGCTCAAGAGCCGCATGCTCGCAGGCGAATTCTCCCCCGAGCGCACTGTTCAATAAACGATAGAGGTTTCCCATGCGGAACGCGGCGGAAACGACGATGTCCCAACTGATCATCCGCCTTTCGGCGGCAACCGTGGTTGCTGCCGCGATGGTGGTTGGCGGCCAGGCTTTTGCGCTGTCCGAGCTGCGCCCGAGCGTCGAGCCACGCGAACCGGAGCGTGGCCAGAGCCGCGCTATTCTTCAGGCTTTCGAAGGCACGACCCTGCCGCAGCCGGGTCCTGCGATCAACCGGTCGGCCCAGGCCGGCGACGGCAAGGCGCCCGCCGCCCCGGCAGACCCGAATGCCGCCAAGCCCGCGCCGAGCGACGACAAGCCAGCGGAGATCATCCGCGACATGACCAAGCTGCCGGCGCCGGTCAAGCACATGCGCGAACAGCTCGTCGAGGCCGCGGCGTCCGGCGATGTCACCCGCCTGCGCGCCCTGATGGGAACCGGAGCGACCCAGACACAGGTGATGAACGGCGAATTCGAGGACCCGATCGAAACGCTGAAGAGCTTCTCCGGCGATGCGGACGGCCAGGAGATCCTCGCCATCCTGCTCGACATCCTCTCCACCGGTGCCGCGCATTTCGACGTCGGCACGCCTGATGAAGCCTATGTCTGGCCCTATTTCGCCGGCAAGCAGCTTTCGACGCTGACGCCGCCCGAACGGGTCGACCTTTTGCGCATCGTAACGGCCGGCGACCTTGCCGGCATGGAAGAGAACGGCAACTACAACTTCTTCCGCGCCGGCATCAGCCCGGACGGCAAATGGAAGTTCTTCTCCGGCGGCGATTAAAGCGGGATCGTAACCTCTATTGCCGCACCGTTGCTGCCGCCTCCGTCACCTTCGGTGACATCTCCGGTATTCTGTCGCAAATGCACCAGCGGCAACTCGTAACCCATCGCAGACAACGCACGGCGTCACGATGACCGCGCTAACTTTAGCTCGTGGTCGATCTGCGAATGAAGTATAAAAGGGATACTAGCACGCTGGTCGGCAGGACCGGAGCCGTTGGCTTGGATCGATGCTCGCCACAACGCGCGTTCGCATAGTGAACGCCTTCGCTCAGATGAGGGATCCATTATGGACGTCGTCGTAAGAACTTACACAGGCAAGGGCTCGAAAGAGCTATTTTCACTCCTGGAGGAGCGCAAGGCAGAGATTGAGAAGCTCTTGCGCTCAACAAAGGGATTTGTGAGCTACACTCTGGCTCGGAGCAGTGAAAGTGACGGGGGGCTATCGATGACCGTATGCCAGGACAAGGCAGGCATCGATGAGAGTGTAAACATGGCCAAGGATTGGATTGCGAAAAACGCAGCACACATTGGCGTCGATGCGCCAAAGGTATCTCTGGGAAAGATCATCATCCACGCCACAAATAGCTGACTTCCATACTTCCGCCCGGTCGAGCGAACCAACCGGCCGGGCGTTTTCCGCTGATCCCGTTGCAACCCCCTCAGTCGCCTTCGGTGACATCTCGCATATGAGGACGTGAGGCAGTGCGTGGAGCCCCTCCCCCTTGTGGGGAGGGGTTGGGGAGGGGTCTTCGCTCCGCCTCAAAACCCCTCCCGCCTGCCGGCCACCCTCCCCACAAGGGGGAGGGTTAGGGGTGCCGCACCCGCTTCACATCCCATACGCGATCCACGTATTGTTGAGCGCAAGATCGGTTGGGGCTTACCGCTCCCTCACTGCCTATGAACTTTATCATCCAACCGGACGGCATGTCTTGCCGCCGCCGTCGCGAAGACTTAACTCTCAGTCTCAGAACAACCGGATTCCCGCACCATGCCCGCCGCCATTCTTCCCTCGCGAAGCCTGATTCGCCTCACCGGCAAGGACGCGCAGGATTTCCTGCAGGGCCTCGTCACCACCGACATCGATTCGCTGCCGGAAAATGAAGCCCGGCCGGGTGCGCTCTTGACGCCGCAGGGCAAGATCCTGTTCGATTTCCTGGTCTGGCGCGAGGGCGAAGGTTTTCTCATCGAGACCGAGACGGCCCAGCGCGAGGCGCTGATGCGGCGGCTGACCATGTACAAGCTGCGCGCAGCCGTGGATATCGCTGCCGGTCCGGAAGACGGTGTTACCGTTTTCTGGGGTGACGATTCGGACAAGAGCGCGGTGAAGGATGCGGCCTTTGCCAAGTCCGGCATCACGCTCACCCGCGCGCCCGGCAAGCTGAGTGACCAGCCGGA
This sequence comes from Neorhizobium galegae, assembly GCF_021391675.1. NCBI lineage: Bacteria > Pseudomonadati > Pseudomonadota > Alphaproteobacteria > Hyphomicrobiales > Rhizobiaceae > Neorhizobium > Neorhizobium galegae. The sequence continues at coordinate 1,398,263 of NZ_CP090095.1, read as the reverse complement.
AGCGGCCTATCACGCTCTCCGCATCGACGCCGGCATCTCGATGTCCGGCCACGACTATGCGCTGCAGGACGCCTTTCCGCACGACGTGCTGCTCGACCAGACGGACGGTCTTTCCTTCCGCAAGGGCTGCTATGTCGGCCAGGAAGTCGTCTCCCGCATGCAGCATCGCGGCACAGCGCGGCGGCGGGTGGCGATCGTTTCGGGCGAAGCCGCCCTGCCCGCGCCCGGCACCGAGATCACAGCCGGCGGCAAGCCGGTCGGGACGCTCGGATCGGTTTCCGGCAACAAGGGCCTGGCGATCGTGCGCATCGACCGCGTCGGCGACGCTTTGGCGCGTGGAGTGCAGCTTTCGGCCGGCGACGTCGCGGTCAGCCTGGCGCTTCCCACCTGGAGCGGGCTCTCCTTCCCGGTCGAGGCGCAAGAGGCCGAGACGTGAGCCCAGCGGTAACGGCACGGGCGTGGCAACGGATGCTGTCGGGACGACGGCTCGACCTGCTCGACCCCTCGCCGCTCGACGTCGAAATTTCCGATATCGCCCACGGGCTTGCCCGCGTCGCCCGCTGGAACGGCCAGACGCGCGGCGATCACGCGTTTTCGGTCGCCCAGCATTGCCTCGTCGTCGAAGAAATCTTCCGACGCTGCAACGAGGACTGCACGGCCGATGCGCTGCAGATGACCATGCTGCACGATGCGCCGGAATATGTGATCGGCGACATGATCTCGCCGTTCAAATCCGTGGTCGGCGGCGGCTACAAGGCGGTCGAGCAGCGGCTGGAGGCGGCGATCCACCTGCGCTTCGGCCTGCCGCCGCATCCGACCCGCGAACTCAAGGCGCTGATCAAGAAGGCCGATACGATCGCCGCCTTTTTCGAGGCCACCGAGCTTGCCGGCTTCTCGGTCGCTGAAGCCCGGAAATTCTTCGGCCAGCCGCGCGGCATCACCCGCGACATGCTGCCGATCCAGCCGATGCCGGCGCTGACGGCGCAACAGCTTTTCCTCGACCGGTTCCATGAGATCGAGGCCGCACGCACCGCTTCGGGCAAGGTGCCATGACCGCGATCATCGTCTGCCCGCTCGGCGCCATCGCCGAGACCGCCGTCCGGCACAAGGCGCGCGAAATGGTGAGCCTGATCGCCGAGAGACAGGACTTTCACCGGCCGGGCGTGATTTCCGCCGACCGCCACCTGAAGCTTGCGATGAACGATATCGGCTTTGCCGGCACGGGCGACCTGATCGCGCCCAGCGAAGCGCATGTGGAAAGCCTGATCGCCTTCGTGCGCGACTGGGACCAGTCGGCGCCGATCATCATCCATTGCTGGATGGGCGTCTCCCGTTCTCCGGCCGCCGCGGTGATCGCCGCGCTCTCGCTGCATCCCGAGGAGGACGATTTCGCGCTGGCCGCAAGGCTTCGCAGCGTGGCGCCGCATGCGACGCCGAATACACGGCTGATCGAGATCGGAGACCGGCTGCTCGGCCGCAACGGCCGGCTGGTCGCCGCCATCAAGGGGATCGGCCGCGGCGCCGAGACGGATGGGCGGGCGTCCTTCATCCTGCCGCTCAAAATCTCACCTTGAACCTGAAAGTTGAATTTTCCTAATTGTTTAGCTGGAGGCGGGAAACCTCCATTTTTTCCTTGACCTCGCGGTCTGCTGCGCCAATTAACGGCGAAACCGAAAGAGGGAGCAGATTGCCGGATGGACCAGGCATCGGAATTCGTTGTGGCCACCAGAGCAGCGCTCGCTCAGCTGAGCGCGCTGGCGGTGCAATATTCCTTCTCCGCCGTCGGCGCGATCGTTCTGCTCATCCTCGGCTGGATGGCCGCCGGCCTGATCAGCCGCTGGGCGCATCGCGGCTTGTCGCGCATCCACGGAATCGATGCGACGCTGTCGCAATTTTTCTCCAACATCATCCGTTACGCCATTCTCGTCCTCGTCATCGTCATGGTGCTCGGCCAGTTCGGGGTGCAGACGGCGTCGGTACTCGCGGCGCTGGGCGCGATCGGCCTTGCGGTCGGCCTCGCGCTGCAGGGCACGCTGCAGAACATCGCGGCGGGCATCATGCTTTTGGTGCTGCGGCCGTTCCGGGTCGGTGAGAGCATCGAGACCGGCAGCGTCACCGGCACGATCGTCGATGTCGGGCTGTTTGCGACCGAGCTTCGAACCGCCGACGGCGTCTACCGGCTGGCGCCGAACTCGACGCTGTGGAACGTGCCGATCACCAATTACAGCCGGTTGAAGACGCGCCGCAACGAAATCTCGGTCAGCATCGGCACCGATGGCGACATCGGCCGGGCGCAGGCGAAACTGATGGCCATCGCCGGCACCGACAAGCGGGTGCTGAAGGACCCGGCGCCTACCGTTTACTTGGCGGAATTCGATGCCGGCAGCGCCAAGCTGACGCTGCGCTACTGGACTAAAAGCGGCGACTGGTGGAATGCCAGCCGCGACCTGACCAGAGACGTGAAGCTCGCCTTCGACAAACATCCAGAAAAGATTCCAGACCCTCAGGTAGAAACCCGCGACGTTACCGGTGAGAGCGGACCTCCGGCTCCTCACGGTGCGGACGAACCGGTCGCAGAGCGGACCTGAAGGAAAGGATGCATCGGGGCCGGCTTTTCACGAGGAAGCCGGCCCCGATGCCCAAATTTCACGAGAACAGATCGGCGATTGCCGTCACACGGCCTTGAGGCCGTATTCCTCGCTGCCCGACCAGACGATGTCCCAGGAGGCCCCGGGGCGGACGTTGCGGATGGCCGTCGGCTCAAACGCGACGAGGCACCGGCCCTGGCTGTGGCGCACCGACGGGTAGATCAGTCCGTCATGACCGTCGCGCCTCAGTTTTTCGGCCAGCGCCTGGCCCTGGCGATAACCGATCGCCGGATCGGGGTCGAGCGCCGGGTGGTCTCGCTCGTCGGTGATGTCCGGATATTCGCCGATGAAATCCGCCAGCAGTTCGACGTAACGCGCCCTCTCCTCGAACACGCCGATGAACTTCAGTTCGCGGGTCTTGTGGAAGGCGACCTCGGCGAGCGAGGTCATCGTGTCCCAGCTGCAGTACCAGGCGCCGCGGGTCTCGTCGTTGAAGCGGTTGCCGCCTTTTCGCGTGTAGGTGAAGGCGGCGTTGATATGCGTGTTGCCATAGACCTGCAGGTCGTGCTTGCGGCGTTTCCAGGCGAGTTCGCGGCGGTCGAGATGCAGGTTCAGCCCGCGCTCGGCAGCGAGGCGAGCGCTGGTCATGCCCTCGATCTCGGCGAGGATCGCCAGCTCCTCGTCGCTATCCACCAGGCCGCGCAGGCTCGGCGGCTTGTGATAGGTCGCCGGGATCAACCGCACCAGGCCCCGGTCGCTGACCGGCGTGACGATCACGCGCCGCCCCGCAGGGCATCGAGGTAATTGCGCACCTGCAGGAATTGCGGCAGTCCCTCATCGATCAGCGTATCGATCGGGCGGGTGCCGCGAAACAGCGGCCCCTCGTTCGGAAGCGTCATCCACCTGGTGGCGATCGGATCGCTGAAATAGAGCTTTAGCGCCTTGTAGATGCCGATCACGGCGCTGAGGCGCAGCATCTGGTCCTTGGTCAGCCCGCCGGAATAACCGGGCTTTCGGGCGCGTTTCCAGGTACTTTCCGACATGTCGGCAAGTGCTGCCGCCTCGTTCACCGGCACGCCCCATTCGGCGACGACATTGCCGAAGGCCTTCAGCGCAACGGCCGCCATCTGCTCCGCCTGCTCTCTCCTTGCCGTGACCGCCATGCCGAGGCTCCTTTGCGTCGAACTCAAATGTAGTTCATTTGGTCTCGATGTAAAGGTCAAATGGACCTTCCTTATTAACATTGCCGCGGCGTGTGGCTGTTGCTACCCCTTTTTGCAAGGAACCCTCACAGGGATCGATCGAAATGCCCATTCCTCCAGAACTTCATGTCTTCGAGACGCCGCACTGGCTCGTCAATCACCGGACAAATTCCGCCCTTCCCGGCTATCTGATGATCGATTCCAAGCGCTTTGCGGGCGATCTCAGCGAGCTTGAGGACGAAGCGCTCCTAGAGCTCGGGCCGCTGATGGCGAAGGCTCAGAGGGCGCTGGGCCAAGAGCTGAAGGCGGAGCGGGTCTATATCGGGCGATACGGCCATATGCCAGGCCATTCGATCCATTTCCACGTAATCCCGATCTATGGCTGGGTGGAGGCGCTTTTCTGGCAGGACGAGCGGTACAGGATGCTCAATACTTTCGCCGAAGGCCCGGGCGAGACTGCGACCGATGGCGCGGAGCTGACGTTCTTCGTCTGGCGGGAATTCTGCGAAGGATCGGCGCCACCACCGATCCAGGGGCCGAGCGTTACAGAGGTCGTCGAACGCTTGCGGGAGGCTTTCCGGCCGGGACCGCGGCGGTAACTGGACTGCGGATGCAGAACCGGTGCCGAAGGCCACGGCTCGAGAACCCGTCACTGCGACATGGTGGAGCGGTGCGCCCAGCCGGTCATGCGCATCTCGATCCAGGCCATCAGCGCATACATGGCGATGCCTTCGACGGCGAGCATCAGGAGGCCGGCGAAAACCAGCGGCACGTTGAACTGGCTCTGGGCAGAGCTCATCATGTTGCCGAGGCCGTAGTTCGAGGCGACGGTTTCCGACACGACGGAGCCCACGAAGGCGAGCGTGATCGCCACTTTCAGCGAGCCGAAGAAATAGGGCATCGAGCGCGGGATGCCGACCTTCAGCATGATGTCGAGTTTCTTCGCGCCGAGCGCGCGCAGCACGTCCTCGGTTTCCGGCTCGATGGTGGCAAGGCCGGTCGCGACGTTGACGACGATCGGGAAGAAGGAGATCAGAAAGGCGGTGAGGATGGCGGGCACCGCGCCGATGCCGAACCAGATGACCAGGATCGGCACGAGCGCCACCTTGGGGATGGCGTTGAAGCCGATCATCAGCGGATAGAGCCCGGCATAGATCGCCTTCGACCAGCCGATGAAGAGGCCGATCGCCAGGCCCGCGACGACGGCGATCGCGAAGCCGACGGTGGTCGTATACAGCGTCTGCAGCGAGTTCTTCCAGATCGGCGACCAGTATTGCACGATCGCCTGGAAGACGCGCGACGGCGCCGGCAGCACGGTCGGCGAGGTCTGCAGCACGATGACCAGCAGTTCCCAGGCGAGGAAAAGTCCGATCGTATAGAGCCAGGGGGCGAGCTTCACCCAGTTGATGCGCTGGGCAAGCGGCTTGGCCGGCGTGGCGGTGTTTTCCGTGACCACGCTCATGCGACAACCCTCGCGCTGGCGATTTCGCCGTGCAGTTCATGCACCATGTCGTTGAAGGCCTTTTCGTACATGACTTCCAGATCGCGGGGGCGGGCGAAGGGCACGGTATGTTCCTTCAGCACCTTGCCGGGACGGGCGCTCATCACGAAGATCCGGTCGGCAAGGAAGGTCGCCTCGCGCAGGTCGTGGGTGACGAGGATGATGGTGACGCCCTGCGCCGCATGCAGGTCGCGGATGACGCACCACAGCTCCTCGCGGGTGAACGCGTCGAGGGCGCCGAAGGGTTCGTCGAGCATCAGGAGTTCGGGTTCGTGGATCAGCGCGCGGCAGAGGTTGGCGCGCTGCTGCATGCCGCCCGAAAGCTGCCAGGGGAATTTTGAGCCGAATCCCTTCAAGCCCACGGTTTCGAGCAGGTGTTCGGCCTGCTCGACATATTCCTTCTTGTTGGCGCGCAGGCGGTGGCGGTGTCTTTCGACAATTTCGAGTGGCAGGAGGATGTTGTCGAGCGTGGTGCGCCAAGGCAGCATGGTCGGGTTCTGGAAGGCCATGCCGACGATCGACACCGGCTTGGTCACCTGTCTGTCCGCAACGATGACGACGCCGCTCTGGGGGATGTGCAGGCCGGTGACGAGTTTCATCAGGGTCGACTTGCCGCAGCCGGACGGGCCGACGACCGCCGCGAACTCGCCCTTGCCGACCTTCATGGTCAGGCCGGAGACGGCAAGCGTGCCCGCCGCGCCGCCATAGCGCATGTCGACATTGTCGATGGAAACGAGGTGGGGCAATCAAATTTTCCTTTCGGACAGTCGTGTAGCAAACCCCCTCCCGCCTGCCGGCCACCTTCCCCACAAGGGGGAGGGTTAGATCTCCCGCAACGCCGACGCCCGATTTGGACGGGAGGGTTCGGCAGTTTAAGCCCCTCCCCCTTGTGGGGAGGGGTTGGGGAGGGGTCTTTGCGCTCTTACGGCAGCATCCGCTGTTCCTTGGCCGGCAGGAAGCTGGCGTCAAAAACCTGGTCGGCCTTGACGTTGCCCTTGAGGCCCATGGAGACTTTCAGCGTGTCGATGGAGGCGGTGAGCCGCGCCGGGTCGATGCCGCCGAAGCCGTTGGCGACGACGTAAGGGGTCTTGATGTTCATCGCGTTCGCCATTTTCAGGCGTTCCAGCTCGATATCCTTGTTGAGCGTCTCGTTGCGCTTGAGGACGGCGGCGACGCCCTCTTCCGGCTTGGCGACGGCATCGGCAAAACCCTTGGCGAGCGCCTTCAGGACACCCTTGACGGCAGCCGGGTTCTTGGCCGCGAAATCGGTGTTGATCAGCACCGCGTTGCCATAGAGGTTGAGGCCGTTTTCAGCCATCAGGATGGTGGCGATGTCCTCATCCTTGATACCCTGGGCTTTCAGGTTGAGGATGACCGAGAAGGCGAAACCGAAAACAGCGTCGACCTTGCCCTGGGCGAGCATCGGCTCGCGGACCGGAAAGCCGATCGATTCGATCGTGATCTTCGAATCGTCGATCTTGGCGACCTGCTTGAAGGCCTTCCACTGGGCGAAGGCGCCATCCGGCGGAGGCGCGCCGAGCTTCTTGCCTTCCAGCGACTTCGGATCGGTGGTGATGCCGAGCGACTTGCGGCCGACGACCGCGAAGGTCGGGCGCTCGTAGACCATCATCGCGGCCCTGATCTTCTGGTTCGGATCCTCGTCAAGGAACTTGATAAGCGAGTTGATGTCGCCAAAACCCATCTGGTAGGCGCCGGTCGCAACACGCGGGATCGCCTCGACCGAGCCGTTGCCGGTGTCGATGGTGACGTCGAGGCCTTCGGCCTTGAAGTAACCCTTGTCCTGCGCCAGCAGGAAGCCGGCGGCCGGGCCTTCGAATTTCCAGTCGAGCGTGAACTTGACCGCGGTTTGCGCCAGCGCCGGAGCGGCAGGCACCGAGAAGCCGGCGGCAAGCGCAAGGGCCGCGACGGCTGGGAGTTTTGAGAACAGTCTGCGCGAGATCATGAAGGTCGTCCCCCTGGAGTTTTTTGTTCGGATGGGATGCATCCAAGCGTTTATTCCGGGGCCGCGCAAGTCGAAATTGCACACAAAACAATCATACTTTAGAATTGTTCATTACATATGCAAACGCCATTTTAGTGTGCGGAATTCTGCCGATGTTTTTGGCAGCCGATTGAGAACCGCACGTCAGGCGCGAACACTGAAACTCCTGTTCCATATCATTCAGTGAGTTAGCGAAGTGGCGACCTACGTCCTCGCCCGGCACGGGAATGCGGACGCAACCGAAATCTAGGCCATTGGATCCGACCTGGGGGAGTTCTGAAAAACGGCAATGGTTTCCGTGGCTTCCGATTGAGGATGGGTTGTGGAACACGGCTCTTCCCTTCCCTCGCCCGGCAATTGTATAACCGCTTGACCGAACTCCTCACCCGCGAGCGTGCCGATGATCGAAATCCTCCTTCTGCTGCTGGTGATCCTGATGGTGGGTCTCAATCGCAAGACCTCGACGCGAGTGACTGCACTCGAAACGGAGCTGGAAGCGATCAAGGCCGATCTCTTGGCGCGGCAACCGGTCTTGGCTGCGGCGCCGGCGGCGCTTCCCGTGGCGGCAGCCGCTGCCGTCACCGAAGCCGTAATCGAGGAACCGGTGCCAGAGGCCGAAGCAGTTTCGGCAGAAGCTTTTCCGGAAGAGACGATCGCAGCGAGCACGGCAGCCGAGGATATTGCAGCAGCCGAAGAAGCCCCTGCCCCCGCAATGGCGGCAGCACGGCCGACTGCCAAGCCGAAGACCAAGGAAAACCTCGAAAGTTATCTTGGCGCCCGCTGGCCGGTCTGGGTCGGCGGCGTGGCGCTTGCCTTCGGCGGCATCTTTCTGGTGCGGGCGTCGATCGAGGCCGGGCTGCTCGGACCGGGTGCGCGCCTCGTGCTCGCCTGCCTGTTCGGCCTCCTCCTGATGGCCGGTGGCGAGATCGTGCGACGCCGGGCGATGCCGCAGGTGTCCGACCGGTTCAGCAATGCGATGATCCCCGGCGCGCTGACGGCGGCGGGTGCGGTGACGCTGCTTGGGGCGATCTATGCGGCCTACGGCGTCTATGAATTCATCGGTGCGACACCGGCCTTCGTCCTTTTGGCGCTCGTCTCGTTTGCCACCATCGGGCTCTCGCTGCTGCACGGGCAGGCGCTGGCCGGGCTCGGCCTGCTCGCCTCGCTGCTGACGCCCGGCCTCGTCGCCAGCGGCGAGCCGAACGCCAATGCGCTGTTCCTCTTCCTCGGCCTCACCTGGGTCGCGGTCAACGCCGCCTCGCGCTTCCGCCAATGGACGATCGTGCCGATGCTCGCCAATATCGGCATCGGGCTCTGGGTGATCGCCTATGCCATCGGCGCCGACGATTTCGATACGATGCCGCCGACACTGACGCTGATCGTGATGATCGCCAGCACCGGTTTCTTCTGGCCGGGCGCAGTCTATAGCAGGGACCGGGTGGTCAAGACCGGCTGGGGCGGAATGCTCGGGCGCCAGCCGCTGACCATCACGCTGTCGGTGGCGATCATGTCGGTTCTGCCGGCGCTCGCCATGCTGGCGACCAACCCGGTGACCGGCATCGATCCCTTCTTCCCCTCCGCGGCAGTCATCGCGGCGCTCGCGGCGCTTGGCGCCAGCCGCGCCTATACGGTTTGGCCGGCGATGATCGCCGCCTGCGGGGCGGTGCTGAGCCTCGCCATCGTGGCGATTTCGCTGCTTGACACCTATGTGCCGCAGCCGGTCGGCAACGAACCGCTGCCGGTCATCACCTATACGACGGAAATCGCCGTCAGCCTGCTGCTCGGGGCGGTGTTCACGCTGCTCGGCTTTGCGTTCCTGAAACGCTTCCGCAAGGCAGAGCCGGAATTCTCGATGGTCTGGAGCGTGCTGATGTCCGGCGTGCCGGTGGCGCTGGCGACGATCAGCTTCCTCAATTTCGGCAATCTCGGACGCGACTGGACGCATGGGCTCTACGGGGTCGGCCTCGGCCTCGTGCTGCTGGCCGGTGCCGAATGGCTGTTTCGTGAGCGCGACAAAACCGCGGAGGGCCGCATCGACTGGGCGGCCTGTTTCTTGATCGCCGGCTCGTTTGCCGGCTTCACGTTTGCGCTGCACGCGCTGACCAACGGCATCGTCACCACCATTCTCCTATCCGTGCTGGGCTTTGCCTATGTGCTCGGCATGCGGGCGCGGCCATGGCCGGCGCTGCCGTGGATGATGGCGGCGGCGATCCTGATCGTCTTCGGCCGCATCGCCTGGGAACCGACGCTGATCGGCCAGAACAGTCTCGGCACCACGCCGTTCTTCAACGCGCTGCTGCCGGGCTACGGCATTCCGACGCTGCTGGCGATCGCGACGGCCTATCTGCTGAAGGACTCTTCGGATTTCCGCATCCGCAACCTCATGCAGGCGCTCGCGTCGCTGGCCGGCCTGATGACGGTGGCGGTGCTGGTGCGCCATGCGATGAACGGCGGCGTGCTCGACGACCGGGTGCCGACGCTTGGCGAACAGTCGATCTATACGCTGCTGACGGTCGGGTTCTCAGGGATTTTGATGACGCTCGACCTCAAGTCGCCGAGCCCTGTCTTCCGCTGGGGTTCGATGATCGCAGGCGTGCTCGCGACGATCAATGCGCTGTCGCTGCACGTGTTTGCGCTCAACCCCTATTTCAGCGGCGAAAACACCGGCGCCTGGCCTTTCCTCAACCTGCTGCTGCTCGGCTACCTCCTGCCCGGCCTCGCCTATGCGCTTGTTGCCTACTACGCACGCGGGAGGCGACCCATGCCCTACGTGATCATGCTGGCGCTGGCCGGCGCGGTGCTCGGTTTCCTGTGGGCGACGCTTTCGGTGCGCCGTTTCTGGCAGGGGGAGAACATTGCCGACTGGAAGGGGTTCATGGCCGCCGAGACCTATACTTATTCGGTGGTCTGGCTGCTGATCGGCGTGTTGCTGCTGGCGATCGGCTCGAAGCTCGATGCCAAGAGCCTGCGGCTCGCTTCCGCCGCTCTCGTGCTGGTCGCAGTGGTGAAAGTGTTCCTGGTCGACATGTCGAACCTCGAAGGGATTCTTCGGGCGCTGTCCTTCATCGGGCTCGGTGCGGTGCTGATCGGGATCGGGCTTTTCTACCAGCGCATTCTGGTGAACAAGAGCGGTGAACCCGCCGCCACCAATTCCCAGGAAACCGCTTCGTGACCGTTTCCCTTGTCGCTTCCCTGGCCGCCGCCTTTTCGCCTTTCGAGGCGCTTGCCGAAACCCTGATCCCGCATGCGACCGAGGGCGACGACGGGTCGCACGACATCGCCCATATCCTGCGCGTCTTCCGCAATGCGATGCGCATCCATGCCAAGGAAGGCGGCGACGGGCGGGTGCTGGCCGCCGCCGTGCTGCTGCATGATTGCGTGTCGGTGGAGAAGAACTCGCCGCTGCGGGCGCAGGCCTCGCGGCTGGCGGCCGAGAAGGCGTCGGTGATCCTTGCCGATCTCGGCTGGGACAAGGCGGATATCGGGGCCGTCGCACATGCGGTGACGGCGCACAGTTTTTCGGCGAACATAACGCCCGAGACGCTGGAGGCGAAGATATTGCAGGATGCGGACCGGCTGGATGCGATCGGCATGGTGGGCGCGGCGCGCTGTTTCTACATCGCCGGGCGGATGGGGTCCGGCCTCTACGACCCGGCGGATCCGCTCGCCAAAGATCGCCCGCTCGACGACAAGGCTTTTGCGATCGACCATTTCGAGGTGAAACTGTTCAAGCTTGCCGACGGCTTCCAGACCGCCGCGGGGCGGGCTTTTGCCACCGAGCGGCACGCGCGGCTGAAACAGGTCCTCGACCTCTTCATCGACGAGATTTGAAGGAGACTTCCCATGCGGATCACCGAACTCAACTTCTATCCCCTGAAGAGCGGCCGCGGCATCGCGCTCGCCCAAGCGGAGATCGCGGCATCAGGCATTCCCGGCGACCGGGAGATGATGGTCGTCGATCCGACCGGCATGTTCATCACCCAGCGGGAATTGCAGCCGCTCGCCAGGCTCGAGGTCACTCCGGACAAGGATGCCGTGCGCTTCGCGATGGAGGGGCAAGGCGAGATTCGCGTCGCCCGGCCGCCGGCGGACCGGCGCATGGAGACGGTCGTGTGGAAATCGAGCGTCAACGCGGCGCTTGCCGACGATGCGGCCAATGCGACGCTGTCGGAATGGCTCGGCCGGGATATCCGGCTGGTGTTCTTCGACGAGCAGGCCCGGCGCGTTGCCAACCCGGAATGGGCCGGTGACAATTCGCCGGTGACCTTTGCCGACGGTTACCAGGTCCTGGTGACCACGACGGGGTCGCTTGCGGCGCTCAATGCGGACATGGCAGCCAAGGGCGAAGGCGCGGTCGGCATGGAGCGGTTCCGGCCGAATATCGTGCTCGACCATAGCGAGGCCTGGGCCGAGGACGGCTGGACCGGCATCGAGATCGCCGGCATCCGCTTCGATTTCGTCAAGCCCTGCGCCCGCTGCATCATGACCACCCAGGACCAGCAGACCGGCACGCGCGACGTGCCGGACCCGATCCCCGCCATGGGCCGCATCCGCATGTCGGCCGATCGGCGCGTGCCCGGCCCGCTGTTCGGCTGGAACGCCGTGCCGCGCGGCACCGGGCATATCAAGGTCGGCGATATTGCGACGGTGGTTGCCGAGCGGCCGGAGGCCTGGACGATCAAGCGGCGGGCTTGAGCGGTTCCCATCGATGATCGTCACCGACCGGCTCATCCTCAGGCGTCCAAAGCTTGCCGACGTCCCTGCCCTGTTCGAATTCCTCGGCGACCCGAACGCGATGCGGTTCACCCATGTGGACGGCTCACCGAGGGAATGCCGGCGGCGGGTGGCGGTGCACGAATGGCGCCGCCGCCGGGACGGCTACGCGCCCTGGACTGTCGAGCTGAGGGAGAGCGGCCGGATCATCGGCTGGGGCGGGCTTTACGACGATCCTTTCGATCCCGGCTGGGGCGTCGAGCTCGGCTACTACTTTCACCCCGATAGCTGGGGCAAGGGATTTGGCCGCGAGCTGACGGCGGCAGCGATGCATGAAGCCGACGAGGTCCTGAAACTGCCGAAGGTCGGGGCCTTTGCCCGGCCGGAGAATGCCGCCTCGCGGCGACTGCTCGAAAAGACGGGCTTTCAGGTGGTGCGTTACGTGCCCAAGATGGAACGCTATTATTTCGAGCGCCTGTCGCCGGAAAGTTGAAGGGCCGCCGGGGCGGCCCCTCCCATTACTCGGCCGGATTGAGCGCCACGCCATCCGGCACCGCCTGCGGCTCCGGCCTGTTCAGCAAGCCATAACCGATCAGCATCGTCGTGAACGCCAGCGCGCCGCCGGCCACCGCGACCCAGAAGCCGTTGGAGGCGCCGTAGGCGTCGATCGTCCAGCCGGCGAGCGAGGAGCCGGCGGCAAAGCCGATGCTCATGCCGGTCATGGCATAGGTGATGCCTTCCGTGACCTGCGACGACGGGACGATGCGCTCGATCAGGGTCATGGCGCTGATGAAGGTCGGCGAGATCGCGGCGCCGGCGAGGAAGATCACCGCCGTCAGGCCCCAGAGGCTGCCGACGAAGGGCATGGGCAGCGTGGTGACGGCGGCGACGAGGCTTGCGAAGAGCAGCCGGCGGGCCAGCGACGACTTGAACTTGATGGCGCCGAAGACGATGCCGACCACGAAGGAACCGGCGGCATAGGCCGACAGGATGTAGCTGGCGGCCCCCTTGTTGCCCAGCGCTTCCGAGAAGGCGACGACCGAGACTTCCGCCGTGCCGAAAATGATGCCCATGCCGGCGCAGAGCACGACCAGGAACCACATGGGCAGCAGCCGCATGACCGAACCGCCGCCCTTTACGCGATGCGGATCGACCTTAGGTTCGGTCGACTTCTGGACGACGAAGAGCGTCGTGCCGACGGCAAGGAAGGCGGCGGAGGCGAGCACGCCGGCTTCCGGGAAGAGCCCGACGCTGAGGCCGATGCCGAAGACCGGGCCGCAGATATAAACGAGCTCGTCGATCACCGATTCGAAGGCGAAGGCGGTGTGCAGTTCCGGCCGGTCGCGATAGATCTCCGACCAGCGGGCGCGCACCAGCGCCATCATGCTCGGCATAAGGCCGGCGACGAGGGCGAAGGCGAACAGCGTCCAGATCGGCCAGCGCATCCAGGCAGCAGTGGCAAGACCGATCAGCGCGAAAAAGGTGACGAACGTCGTCGGCATCAGCACCGCCGACTGGCCTTTTGAATCCACCCAGCGCGATACCTGCGGGGAGATGAATGCGTTGGCAAGCGCGAACGTGGCCGAAACCGCGCCGGCCAGCCAATATTCGCCATGCGTCTGGGAAAGCATGGCGACGAGGCCGATCGTCGTCATCGGCAGCGGCAGCCGCGCCACGAAAGCGGCGGCGGAAAAACCTTTCGTACCCGGCCTTGCGAATATTTCGCGATAGGGATTGGGCATAACCTGCTCCTTGGGTTATTTTGAATGAGGATTTACATACGCCGCGTATGTGAGCTAAATAGTCGCATACCTTTCGTATGTCAATTAACATACGGCGCGTATGCGAATAATTCGGAGTCCGCATGGCTGAGAAGATGGCAGACAAGATCGTCACCAAGATGGCCCTTGAAACGACGCCCAGGAGCACGCCCAAGCCGCGCAAGGAAATGATCGCCGAAACGAAGGCCAAGCTGATCGCCGCCGCAAGGCACGCGTTTGCGCGCCAAGGTTATGCGGAAGCCTCGATGGACGATTTCACCGCCGGCGCCGGACTGACGCGCGGGGCGCTCTACCACCATTTCGGCGACAAGAAGGGCCTGCTGATGGCGGTGATCATGCAGATGGACGCGGAAATGTCCGACCGGCTCGCCACCATCTCATCAAGAGCCGAGACGCCTTGGCAGGCTTTCGTCGACGAATGCGTCGCCTTTATCGAGATGTCCCTGGAGCCGGAGATCCAGCGCATCATGCTGCTCGACGGCCCGGCGGTGCTTGGCGACCCGTCGCAATGGCCGAACCAGAGCGCCTGCATTCGCACGACGACCGCCAGCCTTCAGAAGCTCATCGACCAGGGCACCATCCGCCCCGTCGACGCCGAAGCCACCGCCCGCCTCGTCAACGGCGCGACGCTGAGCGCCGCACTCTGGATTGCCAATGCGGAAGACCCGGACGCGGTTTCGAAGAAGGCGGTGGAGGTGTTTCTGACGCTGGTTTCGGGGTTGTTGGTGGAGAGGTGAGGTTGAGATGCCACGTTGGTTGAGCCGAGAAAGACGCTTACTTCCGCTTCCGGCCCTAAGCGGAAGCTTCACGACAGGTGAATTTCTTCGCCGTGTATAATGGACGGGTTCGTCGAAAATACAGGCGCCAATATGCTCGTACTCGGCGCTCTTGAACGGCTTCAATTTAAAGTTGGTCTGTCATCAAGCGCGTTTTGCTGTACCCGACCTGCTCAGATCGGGTACACCGTTTCGACGGAACCTTAGACCTGCCGCAAGCCGCCGTCGACGCACAGTTCGGCACCGGCGATGTAGCTCGCGTCGTCGCTCAACAAGAACAAGGCGGCCGCAGCCACTTCTGAAGGCCGTGCCATACGACCCATCGGAATCGGAGCAACAATTGCCGCGCGAGTGTCTTCCGCGACAGCTGCCATCATGTCCGTATCGGTGGGGCCGGGTGCAACGACATTGACCCGAATACCTTTGGGTGCGAGTTCTGCCGTCCAGGTTCTGGCGTAGGATCGAACGGCCGCTTTGGTTGCGCAGTAGGTTCCGTAATCCGAGTAGCCGGCGTTCCCGGCTATGGACCCGACGAGGACGACCGAGCCGCCTTCTGTCATTGCGGGAAGAGCTGCCTGGAGGCCGAACACCATCCCTCGAACGTTGACGTCGAAGTGGCGGTCGAAGTGCTCCGGCGTGATCTCGGCGATCTGCGAAGGCTCGGAAAGACCTGCATTCAAAACAAGCGCGTCGATACGACCGTATGCTTTGCGCACTTTTTCGACAGCAATTACCATGTCTTCCGGAGAGCTCGCGTCAGCGGTAATAGCGACCGCGCCATTGCCGATGCCTTTGGCCGCGATTTCAGCATCTTCACCTCTACGACTGGTGATGAAGACATGTGCGCCTTCGGCAGAAAGTCGTTCTGCAATAGCCAGGCCGATACCCTTCGCGCCACCGACGACTAAAGCCACCTTGTTAATCATTCGAGCCATCGTAAATCCTTTCACTGAATGGTCTCGCGATGATATACGTTGGATATCTGATATCAATTACGCACCTGGAATAGACTAGATATGGACGAGTATACCGACCTGGAAGCCCTCTCTCATCGCGCGCTTTGCGACATGGCGCAGGTTCGTCCGGTGCTCGACAAGATTGCTGATAAATGGACGATCCTGATACTGACAGTGATCTGTCCCAAACCCTCGCGCTTCAACGAACTCAAGCGGCGTCTCGATGGGATCACTCACAAGGCTCTGGCCGACGCTTTGAAGAGGCTTGAACGGAACGGCCTTGTGACGAGAACCGTACTTCCAACGCAGCCGATTGGCGTGGAATATGCAATTACTCCACTAGGCCATTCACTGCGGGAGCCGTTTGAAGCACTATGTTCATGGGCAGCGGCCAACGGCGACAAGGTTGAGGCGGCCACGCTACACTACGACAACACGGGAAATCGTCGTTGACGGCGTCGCCGTGTCCGCTTCTGCCGCTAAGCGGACGCGACGACACACGCTCCCGCCTCACGCATGCAGCTATTCGCAAAGCAGATCGTCCGCCCCTTGCCGAACGATTACAACGGAATCATCACACTATGCTGCCTGATCCCCGGATTTGGGCGATCCCCGAGAGACTGCCTTCGGAAACGTACCCTTGAGCCCCTCCCCACGAGGGAAGGAGCTCCACGCACCGCGTACAGATCATACGCGACTCTCGCCTTCCGATCAGAGCGCCGCCACGCGCTTGGGCAGCACAAGATCACCCACTGTATAGGTGTGGAACTCGCTCTTCGAGACGTCGTCCAGCTTTCGAAATTTTTCGGCGAATACCGGGTCGGAGAAGAACTCGTTGACATTTCCGGCAGCTTGGATGGCTTCGATATTGACGACGGTCTGTCCGTCCGTGCTCTTTGCCAAGGTGCTCCAGAGGAACCCCTCTTTCCGTTCGGCGACGTAGTGGACGACATCCTGGATGATGGCGAACGCCTCCTCCTGCTTGCCGGGGTGGGCGTGAATGACGTTGACGATGAACGTGGTCGGGACGGGAAGCGGCGAAAAGGCAGCGGAAGAGTTCGTTTCCATGAGTGTCTCCGTTTGAAAATGCGGCTGGCAGCCGCGGCGACATCTGGATATCCGGCGACGGATATCGGATAAACGAGCCCTTATTCTCATCACATCGGAATTTTATTCCGCAATTGGATCGTCATGGACAAGCTTGGAACGCTCGGAGTTTTCATCCAGGTCGCGGAATGCGGAAGCTTCGTCGCTGCAGCCCACCGTCTTGGATTGTCGGGTTCGGCCGTGGGAAAGGCCATTTCACGGCTCGAAGATGAGATGGGCGTGCGGCTGTTCCATCGCTCGACCCGCAGCATGGCGTTGACGGAAGAAGGCAGTTTCTTCCTCGATACCTGTCGGCGCATCCAATCCGAATTCGAGTCCGCCCGGGCGCAGTTGTCGCGGTCGCAGACGAGCCCGCGCGGACAGCTTCGTGTGAGCCTCCCGCTCGCAGGCATGCTTTTGATGCCGACGATCTCGGCCTTCATGGAGGCGTATCCGGAGATCAATCTCGACCTCGATTTCACCGACCGGCTGGTCGATGTCATCGAGGAAGGTTTTGATGCCGTGATCAGAACGGGCGAGGTCAGAGACACGCGTTTGATGAGCCGGAAGCTTGGCACGTTCCGGCACAGGATCGTCGCCGCACCGGGGTATCTCGCCGCGAACGGTTGGCCGAAGGTTCCGGAAGACCTGCTCCAGCACCAGTGCCTTCACCACCGGTTCGCCAATTCCGGAACCCTTGAGCCTTGGCCGCTGGTTCGCGACGGACGCGAGGTGAAGATCGAGCTTCCCGTGACCACCGTCGCAAGCACGCTGGAGCCATTGATCTACCTGGCGGAACGATCTTTCGGCATTACCTGCCTTCCTCCATTCGCCGTGGCATCGGAACTGGCCGAAGGAAAGCTCGTTTCGCTGCTGGAAGAGTACATGGCCGAGACCGGAGCATTCCGTGTTCTGTGGCCGACCAATCGATATCTCTCCCTCAAGGTCCGGGCTTTCGTCGATTATATGGCTGGCGAACTGTTCAAGGCCTGATTCACTGTTGCCCCAGCCCCCACTCCCCCGCCTCACGCATGGCAGGTATTCGCAAAAGCAGGTTGTCCGGCCCCTTGCCGAACGGTCACAACGGGGTCATCACCATACGCTGACTGATCCTCATGCGCCGGCCGGGTTTTCGGGCGGTTTGTCGAAAGAGACTGCCTTCATGACCCCTCGGTCCACCGGCCTCATCTGCGCCATTGCGGCGGTGACGATCTTTTCGATGCAGGACGGGATTTCCAAACATCTGGGCAGCGCCTATCCGCCGATCTTCATCACCATGATCCGCTACTGGGCGTTCGCGGGCTTCGCGTTTGCGCTGGCCAGCCGCTCGGCCGGCGGGGTGAAGGTTGCGGCGAACGCCAACCGGCCCTGGCTGCAGATCGCCCGCGGCGCGCTGCTGGCGGTGCAGATCGTCATCTCGATCTTTTCCTTCTCGCATGTCGGGCTCGCGGCCAGCCATACGATGTTTGCGGCGACGCCGCTGGTGGTCGCCTGTCTTTCGGTGCCGTTCCTCGGCGAAAAGGTCGGCTGGCGGCGGTGGACGGCGATCGGCGTCGGCTTTGTCGGCATCCTTCTGATCGTCAACCCGCTCAACGCCACCTTCGACGCCCGGATCGTCATCCCGATGGTCGCGACGCTGATGTTCGGGCTGTATTCGGTCATGACCCGGCTTGCCAGCCGCACCGACACCTCCGACACGGCCTTTTTCTATACCGGCGTCGTCGGCGCGGTGACGATCACCGTCGTCGGCCCGTTCTACTGGACGCAGGTCACGCCTACCGACTGGCTGTGGATGCTGGTGCTCTGCATCACCGGCATAAGCGGGCATTACCTTCTGATCCGCGCCTTCAACCTGCTCGATGCGGTGGTCGTGCAGCCGATGTCCTATATCCAGTCGGTGCTGGTCTGCCTGATCGGCGTCTTCGTATTCGGCGAGGTGATGACCGCCAACATGATCTTCGGCGTCGCAATCGTCATCGGCGCCGGCATCTTCACCATCTGGCGCGAGGCGCGACTCGGGCGCGCAACGCCGCCGGCGATCGATCCGCCGGGCACGCCGTAAGGGGTGGTGAGTGGAGCCCCTCCCGCTTGTGGGGCGGGGTTGGGGAGGGGCCTTCGCTCCGCCTCAAAACCCCTCCCGCCTGCCGGCCACGCTCCCCACAAGGGGGAGGGTTAAGACTGTCGCGCCCTCCTCCCTCGCCTGCAACGCCCTGCCCATCGCAAACTGCACGGCTTTCGCGACTGCATGGCCGCATCAATCCCGGTGATGGATTGATTGAGCAAAAGTTGTTTTAAGAACGGCGGCGCGCGCGGTATGTTTTGCTCCTTGTGTTCGAGGAGATCCCCATGCCCATGTCCGCGTCGCCATCCGTGCTCCCCTCGAGGCCGAAGCCGGCTTCCATGCCCTGGCTGATTATCGTCGCCGGCGCCCTGATCGCCATGCTGACCTTCGGCCCGCGTTCGGCCATGGGCTTCTTCCAGCTTCCGATGCTCTCCGACACCGGCTGGGACCGGTCCACCTTCGGGCTGGCGATGGCGATCCAGAACCTTGCCTGGGGGCTCGGCCAGCCCTTCTTCGGGGCGCTTGCCGACAAATACGGCACAGGCCGCGTCCTCACCATGTCCGGCGTGCTCTATGCCGCCGGCCTCATCGTCATGGCCAATGCCAATGCGCCGGTCTGGCTGCATATCGGCGGGGGTGTGCTGATCGGCCTGGCAATCGCCGCCGGCTCCTTCAGCGTCATCCTTTCGGCCTTTGCCCGCAACGTGACGCCGGAGCAGCGTTCGATGGCGTTCGGCATCGGCACGGCCGCAGGCTCGGCCGGCATGTTCCTGTTTGCGCCGCTGAGCCAGGCGCTGATCAGCAATTTCGGCTGGTCCGACAGTCTGGTCTATCTGTCGGTGCTGATGCTGATCGTGCCGCTGCTCGCCTTTCCGTTGCGCGGCAATGCAAGCTCGGGAAGCCAGTCGCACAGCCAGTTCCAGCAATCGGTGGGTGCGGCTCTGAAGGAAGCCTTCGCTCATCAGAGCTACCTGCTCCTGACCGCCGGGTTTTTCGTCTGCGGCTTCCAGGTCGCCTTCATCACCGCGCATTTTCCGGCCTATCTCGGGGATATCGGCATCGCGCCCGCCTATGCGGTGATTGCCATGGCGCTGATCGGCTTCTTCAACATCATCGGCTCGCTCGGCGCGGGCTTTATCGGCCAGCGGTATTCGAAGCCCTATTTCCTCGCCTACATCTATATCGCCCGATCGATCGCCGTGACGGCCTTCCTTCTCCTGCCGCAAACGCCGGTCTCGGTGATCGTGTTCGCGATCGTCATGG